>NZ_CP172941.1:0-687500 GCF_050543535.1 Enterococcus sp. DIV0802b
ATGCCATCTGCTGATTCTATTTGGCAAGATCTTCAACGTTCCTTTAAAGAAGAGCTGAATCCGGCCAGTTATAGTGCTTGGATCGAGACTGCCAATGTCTTGTCGTTTGAAAAAAATCAGCTGCTGATCGAAGTACCCAGCGATCTTCATAAATCTTATTGGGAAAAAAATCTAGCTGCCAAAATTGTTGAAATGGGATTTATGAAAACTGGTGAAGAATTGATTCCTAGTTTTGTGACTGTCGAAGAAGCAGAAGCTTTAAAAACAGCCCCTTCTACTATTCAAACAGCTGCAAAAGAAAACGAGCGGCCGCCGAAATCGATCTTAAATGAAAAATACACATTTGATACCTTTGTCATCGGGAAAGGCAATCAGATGGCCCACGCTGCTGCTTTAGTTGTTGCAGAAGATCCTGGGTCTATTTATAATCCGCTGTTCTTCTATGGTGGCGTTGGTTTAGGGAAAACCCACTTGATGCATGCGATCGGTCATCAAATGTTGCTGAAACGTCCCAATGCCAAAATCAAGTATGTTAGTAGTGAAAATTTCACCAATGATTTCATTACTTCTATTCAAAAGAACAAAATGGAAGATTTTCGAAACGAATACCGCAATGTTGATCTTTTGCTAGTGGATGATATTCAATTCTTAGTCAATAAAGAAGGAACCCAAGAAGAATTCTTTAATACCTTCGAAGAACTGTATCGCAATAATAAACAGATCGTCCTCACAAGTGATCGTTTGCCAAATGAGATCCCGACTTTACCAGAACGTTTGGTTTCCCGTTTTGCTTGGGGCTTGTCCGTTGATATCACCCCGCCGGATCTAGAGACGCGGACTGCGATTTTGCGGAAAAAAGCCGAAGCCGAACGCTTGGAGATCCCCGACGATACGCTAAGTTATATCGCTGGACAGATCGATTCAAATATCCGGGAACTTGAAGGAGCACTCGTGCGGGTGCAAGCTTTTGCTACGATGCAAAACTCAGACATTACAACGAGCTTGGCAGCTGAAGCCATCAAAGCCTTGAAATCAAGCCATGGCTCGACCCAAGTTTCGATTTTGCAGATCCAAGAAGAAGTCGCAAAATACTATCACATTCATGTCAATGATCTAAAAGGGAAAAAACGGGTCAAAGGCATCGTTGTCCCACGGCAGATCGCGATGTATCTCTCTCGAGAATTGACCGATAGTTCTTTACCAAAAATCGGTGGCGAATTTGGTGGCAAAGACCATACCACGGTCATTCATGCCCATGAAAAAATTCAGCATTTAGTCGAAACAGATCCCACGATCAAAAATGAGATCGCTGAAATCAAACAAATTCTCTTCAGCTGATCTGTGGATAAGAAAAGAAGAACCAAAAAAGTTGTCCACAAGTTATTCACAGGCATTTTCGTTAGTCTAATCACTCTTTTCTCGAGTTATCCACATTACTAACAAGCCTATTACTACTATTACTTTTATTTAATAACTATAAATTAAAGGAGTATCGCTATGAAGCTAACTTTAAACCGAACAGAGTTCATGCAAGAATTACAAACTGTCCAACGGGCGATTTCAACCAAAACCACCATCCCGATCTTAACCGGAGTAAAATTGTCCCTTTCCGAAAAAGGATTGACCATGACTGGGAGCAATGCCGATATTTCCATTGAAACTTTTTTAAGTGTGGAAAACGAAAAAGCGCAAATGCAAATCGAAAAAACAGGAGCAATCGTTTTACAAGCACGTTTCTTCAGCGAAATCGTTCGTCGTTTGCCTGAAAGTACCTTAACGTTAGAAGTTTTAGACAATAATCAAGTAGCGATCACTTCTGGAAAAGCTAACTTTACCGTCAACGGCTTGGATGCCGATAGTTATCCACATTTACCAGTTGTCGAAAGTCAAGATTCGATCGAGATTCCAGCGCACGTGTTGAATAAGGTTGTTAGTGAAACGGTCTTTGCGGTTTCGCAACACGAAAGCCGTCCAATCTTAACTGGGGTCCACTTTGTCTTAGAAAATCAAAAATTATTAGCTGTTGCAACGGACTCACACCGTTTGAGCCAACGGGTGATTCCCTTGGAAAGCGGGGAAACAGCCTTCAATATCGTGATTCCCGGCAAAAGCCTAACGGAACTTTCTCGTTCCTTAACAGATGAAGAAGAAGCGATCCAAATCAGCATTATGGATAACCAAGTATTGTTCCAAACGAAAACTATGAAATTCTATTCTCGTTTATTGGAAGGAACTTACCCAGATACCAACCGTCTGATCCCTTCAAGCTTCAATACTGAAATTGAATTTTCTGTGCCAGAATTGTTACAGGCTATCGAACGGGCGTCATTGCTTTCCCATGAAGGCCGTAACAACATCGTTCGTTTGGCAATCTCCGAGGAAGCTGTTGTCTTATATGGAAACTCACCAGAAATCGGGAAAGTGGAAGAAGACCTTTCTTTTGAAAAAGTGACCGGCGACCCATTAGAGATCTCTTTCAATCCTGATTATATGAAAGCTGCACTACGAGCATTTGGTGACACCAGCATCGTGATCCGCTTTATCTCAGCGATCCGTCCCTTTACATTGGAGCCAACAGAGAGCAAAGGCAGCTTTATCCAGCTGATCACACCGGTGCGCACCAACTAGTTTTTCATGTCTTTTGAAAAAAGTTGAAACAATCATCTGAAAATGAATAAATGAGTTAAAAGGGCTTAAAATCGTTTTTAAGCCCTTTTTTCTATTTTGGCTTCTTTTTTGTCTAAAAGCAGTAAGTCTTCTGAGAATGAAAAATATGCCGATGAATTTGTTTTCTTGGCAAAAAAAGAGTATAATAGAGCTAAACGCTCTTTGATAGAATTGAGGGGAATTATGAAAATGCAAATACCGTTAGAAACGGAATATATGACACTTGGACAAATGCTCAAAGAAGTCAGTGTGATCAGCAGCGGCGGCCAAGCGAAATGGTACCTTGCAGAGCACACCGTTTTTGTCGACGGCGAGCCGGAAAATCGACGAGGGCGCAAATTGTATGCGGGAATGCGTGTTGAGCTACCTGATGAAGGTACTTTTTTTATGGTGAAGAAGGAAGACGCAGATGCGGCTGAATGAGTTGCATTTAAGCAATTATCGGAACTATGATTCGCTGACACTGACTTTTGAGAAAGGTCTGGTCATTTTTTTAGGCGAAAATGCGCAAGGAAAAACCAATATTTTAGAAAGTATCTATGTATTGGCGATGACCAAAAGCCACCGCACCTCCAGCGAGCAAGAACTTATCCGTTGGGACACGGAAGGTGCGCGGATCTCTGGCAGTGTCAGTCGGGGACGCTCAACGATCCCGTTAGAACTGTTTTTGTCAAAAAAAGGACGAAAAACGAAAGTAAACCACATTGAGCAAAAAAAGCTCAGTAGTTACATAGGGCAGCTGAATGTCATTTTATTTGCTCCAGAAGACCTCTCCCTTGTAAAAGGAAGTCCCCAAGTCCGCCGCAAATTTCTCGATATGGAAATTGGGCAGATCGATCCAATTTATCTCTATGATCTCGTTCAATACCAATCCGTTTTGAAACAGCGCAATCAATACTTAAAACAGCTGAATGAAAAAAAACAGACCGATGAGATCTATTTAGATGTTTTGACGGAACAGCTGGTGGCTTTCGGCAGTAAAATCATTTTAGCCAGACAACGGTTTGTTCAGCGCTTGGCGTATTGGGCAAATCAGCTGCACCAAAAGATCAGCCAAGGAAAAGAAACCTTGCAGATCGACTATTTATCAAATGTGCCCGGTGAGGCGACCTCGCTGGAGGAGATCCAACAGCAATTTGTCAAAGCCTTGGCACAAGTCAAAGACCGTGAACGATTTCGGCAAGTCACGTTGGCAGGCCCCCATCGAGACGATCTGGATTTTTTGATCAATGAGAAAAATGTTCAGACCTTTGGTTCGCAAGGACAGCAGCGAACAACGGCCCTAAGTGTCAAATTGGCAGAAATCGATTTGATGAAAGAAGAAACAGGGGAATATCCCGTCCTTTTATTAGATGATGTCATGAGTGAGCTGGATGATTCCCGACAACTGCATTTATTGGAAACCATTGAAGGAAAAGTTCAGACCTTTCTGACAACAACGACATTAGAACATGTAAAAGACAAAATGTCTGTGGAAGCAGAGATTTTTTATGTAGAGCAAGGACATATTAAAGGAGAATAGACTGAATGACAGAAGAAGAAAAAAGCTTAGTTGAACGTGCGAAAGCCTATGATGCCAGTCAGATCCAAGTGCTGGAAGGACTAGAAGCCGTCCGCAAACGACCTGGGATGTACATTGGTTCTACCAGTTCAGAAGGTTTGCACCACTTAGTATGGGAAATCGTCGATAACTCGATCGACGAAGCACTAGCAGGCTTTGCCTCAAGTATTCAAGTGATCATTGAACCAGATAATAGTATTACGGTCGTCGATGACGGTCGGGGGATCCCCGTTGATATCCAAGCCAAGACAGGCCGTCCAGCGGTAGAAACCGTCTTTACGATCCTGCATGCCGGCGGGAAATTTGGCGGCGGCGGCTACAAGGTTTCCGGCGGACTTCATGGGGTAGGTTCCTCCGTCGTTAATGCGTTGTCCACGACTTTAGACGTAAAAGTCTATAAAGAAGGCAAAGTGTATTATCAAGAATACCATCGTGGAGCAGTCGTTGATGACTTAAAAGTGATCGATGAAACCGACCGCCACGGAACGACCGTCCACTTTGTTCCAGATCCAGAGATCTTTACGGAAACAACGGAATTCAATTTTGATAAATTAGCGACGCGGGTTCGGGAATTAGCCTTCTTGAACCGTGGTTTAAAAATCTCGATCGAAGACAAACGGGAAGAAAAACCCGTTTTGAAAGAATATCATTACGACGGCGGGATCAAGAGCTATGTGGAGCATTTGAATGCGAGTAAAACAGTGATTTTCCCAGATCCGATCTATTTAGAAGGAGAACAACAAGGAATCACGGTTGAAGTCTCCATGCAATATACCGATAGCTACCATAGCAACCTGCTAAGTTTTGCCAACAACATCCATACCTATGAAGGCGGAACCCATGAATTCGGGTTTAAGACTGCCTTGACCCGGGTGATCAATGATTACGCCCGCAAGTCAAAATTGATGAAAGAAAACGACGAAAACCTGACCGGAGAAGATGTTCGGGAAGGCTTGACGGCGGTTATCTCCATCAAGCATCCAGATCCTCAGTTTGAGGGACAAACGAAAACCAAATTAGGAAATTCCGAAGTGCGGACAGTCACCGATCGTCTCTTTTCCGAACATTTCACGAAATTCTTGATGGAAAACCCGAATGTGGGTCGTCAAGTCGTGGAAAAAGGACTTTTGGCATCAAAAGCCCGTCAAGCAGCCAAACGTGCCCGGGAAATGACTCGCCGAAAAGGTGCGTTAGAAATCAGTAACTTACCTGGGAAATTAGCCGACTGTTCCAGTAATGATCCAGAAAAATGCGAATTGTTTATCGTCGAAGGAGATTCTGCCGGCGGTTCAGCAAAACAAGGCCGCAGTCGGGAATTCCAAGCGATCTTACCGATCCGTGGGAAGATTTTAAATGTCGAAAAAGCCAGCATGGACAAAATCCTAGCAAACGAAGAGATCCGTTCATTGTTTACGGCAATGGGTACCGGGTTTGGTGCTGATTTTGATGTAGCAAAAGCCCGTTACCACAAGCTAGTCATCATGACCGATGCCGATGTCGATGGTGCCCATATCCGGACCCTACTCTTGACGCTGTTCTATCGTTATATGCGTCCCATCGTTGAAGCCGGTTATGTCTATATCGCACAACCGCCATTGTACGGTGTCAAACAAGGGAAAAATATCCATTATATCCAACCCGGCAAGAATGCCGAACAAGATTTGAAAAATACGATTGAATCACTACCTGCGACACCAAAACCAACAGTTCAACGATACAAAGGTCTAGGGGAAATGGATGACCACCAGTTATGGGAAACCACGATGGATCCTGACAATCGGATGATGCTGCGGGTCAGCGTAGATGATGCCATTGAAGCCGATCAAATTTTTGAAATGCTGATGGGGGATCGCGTCGAACCAAGACGGGCCTTTATCGAAGAAAACGCGCACTACGTGAAAAATCTTGACATCTAGCCAATCGTAGAGGAGGAAACAGCTTGAGTGAAGAAGCAAAACAAAATATTCATGACGTCAATCTGACCAGTGAAATGCGCGAGTCCTTTATCGATTATGCAATGAGTGTAATTGTTGCTAGGGCTTTACCAGATGTGCGGGATGGCTTAAAGCCGGTTCACCGCCGAATTTTATATGGAATGAATGAATTAGGGGTCACACCAGACAAGCCCCATAAAAAATCAGCCCGGATCGTCGGCGATGTCATGGGGAAATACCATCCCCATGGTGATAGTGCGATCTATGAATCAATGGTGCGGATGGCACAGCCCTTCAGCTATCGCTACATGTTAGTCGATGGCCACGGAAACTTTGGCTCAGTCGATGGTGACGGTGCCGCTGCGATGCGGTATACCGAAGCCCGCATGAGCAAACTGGCGATGGAGATGCTGCGGGACATCAACAAAGATACTGTTGATTTCCAAAGCAATTATGATGATACAGAACGAGAACCAGCGGTATTACCAGCACGCTTCCCGAACCTTTTGGTCAACGGGACGACGGGGATCGCTGTTGGGATGGCGACCAATATCCCGCCTCATAACTTGAATGAAGTTATTGCAGCCATCGATCTATTGATGGAAAATCCAGAAGTCACGACAAGTGAATTGATGGAAGTCCTGCCGGGACCAGATTTCCCAACCGGCGGGATCGTCATGGGAAAATCCGGTATTCGCCGTGCCTATGAAACAGGGAAAGGTTCGATCACTGTTCGCGGAAAAGTCGAAGTGACTGAAATGCCCAACGGTAAAGAACGGATCTTAGTGACTGAATTGCCGTATATGGTCAATAAAGCGAAGTTGATCGAGCGGATCTCTGAGCTGCACCGTGACAAACGGATCGAAGGAATCACCGATCTGCGGGATGAATCGTCTCGTGAAGGCATGCGGATCGTTATCGACGTTCGTCGCGACGTCAGTGCGTCGGTGATCTTAAACAATCTCTACAAAATGACTGCACTGCAATCTTCTTTTGGCTTTAATATGTTAGCCATTGAAAAAGGCGTGCCGAAGATTTTGAGTTTGAAACGAATTTTAGAAAACTACATCGAGCATCAACAAGAAGTGGTGACTCGTCGGACACAGTTTGATAAAAACAAAGCAGAAGCCCGTGCCCACATCTTAGAAGGGTTACGGATCGCATTGGATCATATCGATGAGATCATTGCTTTGATCCGGGCATCAAATTCTGATGATGAAGCAAAAAATAGCATGATGGAGCGCTTCAAATTGTCCGATCGCCAAGCGCAAGCAATTTTAGATATGCGTTTGCGTCGCTTGACTGGTTTGGAACGCGACAAGATCGAAAACGAGTACCAAGGTTTGTTAGAATTTATCGCTGATTTGACAGACATTTTAGCAAATCCACAACGAGTCCTAGAGATCATCCAAACGGAGTTGCAAGAATTAGGCCAACGCTTTGGCGATGATCGCCGGACTGAATTATTGGTTGGGGAAGTCTTAAGTCTTGAAGATGAAGACTTGATCGAAGAAGAAGAAATCGTCATTACTTTGACGAACAATGGATACATCAAACGAGTAGCTAAGTCTGAATTCCGTGCACAACGTCGCGGCGGACGTGGCGTTCAAGGAATGGGGATCCACGATGAAGACTTCGTGAAGACGTTGATTTCTTGTTCGACTCACGACACATTACTGTTCTTCACCAATAAAGGGAAAGTTTACAAAGCCAAAGGCTATGAAATTCCTGAGTATGGTCGGGCAGCCAAAGGTATCCCTGTGATCAATCTGCTAGGGATCGATTCTAGCGAACGGATCGAAGCGATCATTTCGGCTTCTGGTGGGCCTCAAGAAGGACGCTACTTGTTCTTCACGACGCGTCTAGGTGTGGTCAAACGGACCTCAGTGACGGCCTTTTCAAATATCCGTGCCAATGGTCTGATTGCGATCGGTCTTCGGGAAAATGATGAGTTGGTTAACGTGATCGAAACCCATGGCGAAGATGTCGTGATCATCGGCACCCACGATGGCTACTCTGTGACTTTCAAAGAAGCCCTTGTTCGGGATATGGGCCGAACAGCTGCTGGTGTGCGAGGCATTCGTCTAAGAGATGGAGACTACGTCGTAGGTGCCGCTGTGATCACAGAAGACAGTGAAGTCTTGGTCATCACTGAGAACGGCTATGGCAAACGCACCAAAGGCTCTGAATACCCAATCAAAGGTCGTGGCGGAAAAGGGATCAAAACAGCCAACATTACGGCGAAAAACGGTCCATTAGCCGGCTTGACGACGGTCAGCGGTGAGGAAGACATCATGGTGATCACCAATAAAGGCGTCTTGATTCGTTTCAATGTAGCGACTGTTTCCCAAACTGGTCGGGCAACCTTAGGGGTTCGTTTGATGAAGATGGAAAACAATGCCAAAGTAGTGACGATGGCAACGGTTGAACCGGAAGTCGAAGAAGAACTAACGACTGCCGAAGAAACAGCGGGACAAGACGTGCCAGTTGTGGAAGAAACAACGGAAGACACCACGGATACACAAGAATAAGCAATACATTTTCTAGGAAGACAGCAACCTGCGAACCTGCAGCTTGCTGTCTTTTTACTCTTTTTCAAAAAATCGGCAGCAGCTGACGTATTTATCAGTGTAAGCGATTGTTTGCGGTGATGGGTAGATGCAGGGACGCAAAAAAATAGCTTGCAGTAGGGACGAAAAAAGTGTATAATAATTATTTGTGAGTAGTCTAATTAGACCACTCTCTCTGCTCCTAGAAAACTAGGGGCCAAAGTCCACAGGGAGGTGAAAAATCAATGGAAAACACGAAATATGAGATCTTATATATCATTCGTCCAAACATTGATGAAGAAGCAAAAGCCGCATTGATCGCTCGTTTTGACTCAATCTTAACTGATAACGGCGCTGAAGTTATCGAATCAAAAGATTGGCAAAAACGCCGTCTAGCGTATGAAATGGATGGATTCCGTGAGGGTATCTATCACATCGTTAAAGTTTCTTCTTCAACAACTGCAAGTGCAATCAACGAGTTTGACCGTCTTGCGAAAATCAATGATGACATTATCCGTCACATGATTGTCAAAGAAGAAGCATAATATTGTTTCACATGAAACAAAAGCGATGAGGAGATGATGAACTTTGATTAATAATGTTGTACTAGTAGGAAGACTAACCAAAGATCCTGATTTACGTTACACTTCTAATGGCACTGGTGTCGCAACCTTTACCTTGGCGGTAAATCGCAATTTTACCAACCAAAGTGGAGAGCGCGAAGCTGATTTCATCAACTGTGTTATTTGGAGAAAACCAGCGGAAACATTAGCAAACTATGCACGCAAAGGAACTTTATTAGGGGTTACTGGACGTATTCAAACCCGTTCATACGACAACCAACAAGGCCAACGTGTTTATGTAACAGAAGTCGTTGCTGACAACTTCCAATTATTAGAATCGCGAAATGCTTCCGAGCAAAGACGCACAACTGATAGCGGATCTGGCAGCAGCAATACGTATAACTCAAATAGTTCTTCTGGATTTGGTAACAATAACTCAAATCAAACTCAATCCTCTCAACCATCAGGAATGCCTAATTTTGATCGAGACAACTCCGATCCATTCGGAAACTCATCAATCGACATTTCAGACGATGATTTACCATTCTAAGAAATTGATAGGAGGGAAATAGGATGGCACAACAAAGAAGAGGCGGACGCAAACGTCGTAAAGTAGACTACATTGCTGCAAACCATATTGAACATATCGATTATAAAGATATTGAATTACTAAAACGTTTCATTTCAGAACGCGGTAAAATTTTACCACGTCGTGTAACTGGTACTGGTGCGAAAAACCAACGCAAACTTACCATTGCAATCAAACGTGCGCGTATTATGGGATTACTTCCATTCGTAGGCGAAGAATAAATCGAATGATTTTCATTGACAAGTTTCTTTTGAAGCTTGTCAATTTTTTTATCTACTGAAGAAATACTTGTTATTTTATATACAGATAAAATAACGAGTGACAGAAATTTTCCCATGATTATCTCACCAAAAAAGTTTCACGTGGAACTTTTTGCATCAATCGCCTATTTGATTGTTTTGTGGTAAAATAAGGAACAAAGCTTCAAAAAAATGGGATGATACATTGAGGGGTAAAAAAGATGGCAGCAATTGGGTTGATTTCAATTGATAATTACGATGATTTGATTGAGAAAAAAGACGACAAACAAGTTTCTTATTTGAACTCGCTGATCACGACACTGATTTCTGATTGGGCAAGTGAGAATCATGTTTTTTACAAACGAATCAATTCCGAGCGGTTTCTTTTCGTCGCGAAGTATTCAGATATTGAGCGGATGAAGGAAGAAAAATTCCAATTTTTGACTAGAGTACGGCAAGTTGCGGAAAAAAATGATCTGGCATTAACGATCAGTATGGGAATCTCCTATGGGGAAGAGTCTTTTGAAGAGATTGGTGAAGTGGCACAAAACAATCTCGACATTGCGTTAGTTCGTGGCGGCGATCAAGTCGTTTTAAAAGAAGCCAAAGAAGAAGCAAAACCGCAATTCTTTGGCGGTAATACGGATGGTACGCCGAAGAGAACGCGTGTTCGTTCTCGTGCCATGAGTACGGCGTTGAGAAAGATTTTTGCTGAAAACCAGCGGATTTTTATCATGGGTCATCGTTACCCGGACATGGATGCTTTAGGTTCGGCTTTTGGGGTGGCTTACATGGCGATGATGAGCGACAAAGAATGCTACATCATTTTAAATCCGAAAGAGATCACCGCCGACATTCAGCGGGCATTGGAAGAATTGAAAAAATACCCCGAGCTGGAACGATTTGTGATCACTGGGGAAGAAGCAGTCAATTTATCAAATGAAGAAAGTGTCTTAGTGATGGTAGATTACCATAAGCCGTCGATGTCGATCTCGCAAGCGGTCTATGATGAATTTGACAAAATCGCAGTGATCGATCACCATCGTCGCGGGGATGAGTTTCCCGATAAGCCATTATTGACGTATATTGAATCTTCCGCGTCTTCAGCATCGGAACTGGTAGCAGAATTGATCCAGTATCGCGCTTCTCGCAGATCGCAAGTCCCTAAATTTATTACGACTTCTTTATTAGCGGGAATCTACGTGGATACGAAGAACTTCACGGTGCGAACCACTGGTCGGACCTTTGATATTGCTGGCTATTTGAAAAATCAAGGCGCAGATACGTCATTGGTTCAATACATGTTGAGTACGGATTTAGATTCCTATTTGATGATCAGTGAACTGGTTTCTCGCAGCCAGCATTTCCGCGAAGATATCGTGATTGCTGCAGCGGATGAAGATCGGGTGTACGATAGTGTCACCGTTGCAAAAGCGGCCGATACTCTGCTATCGATCAATGGGATCCATGCCGCGTTTGTCATTACGAAACAGCCAGGAGATTTGATCGGTATTAGTGCTAGAAGTACCGGAAAAGTCAATGTACAAACCTTGATGGAGGCATTAGGCGGCGGCGGACATTTTACCAACGCAGCCACGCAAATAAAAAACAGCAGCATTGGCGATGTAGAAAACCAGTTGCGAGCGGAATTAACGAAAAATGAACAATAACAAGGAGTGACCAAGATGAAAGTTATTTTCTTACAAGATGTCAAAGGCAAAGGCAAAAAAGGCGATATCAAGGAAGTCCCTAATGGCTACGCACAAAACTTCCTGATCAAAAACAACTTAGCCAAACCTGCCAACAATGAAAGCATGGCAGAATTAAAAGGCAAACAAAAAGCCAAAGAAAAACAAGATGCGGAAGTCTTAGCAGAAGCGAAAGAGCTAAAAGCACTTCTTGAAAAAGAAGAAACCGTCGTGAAGATCAATGCCAAAGCAGGGGAAGATGGCCGCTTGTTCGGTTCGATCCCATCAAAACAAATTGCCGATGCCTTGAACAAGCAATACAAAATTAAGATCGACAAACGCAAAATCGAATTGGATCAGCCGATTCGTGCATTAGGGTTTACGCAAGTACCTGTAAAATTGCACCCACAAGTAACAGCAACGATCAATGTTCATACCATTCAAGAATAAGCATTACTCCCAACAGTCACATGTTGGGGTTTTTTTCGGCAAACGTCCAAGCAATCTTGTACTTTGGATGGGAATCTTGTAGAATGAATGGACGAAGGAGCGAATGGCATGAATGAAGTTTGGCAAAATCAAGTTCCCCCACAAGATATTGAAGCGGAACAAGCGGTCCTAGGGGCAGTCTTTTTAGATGCCGATGCGATCATCGATGCAATGGAAGTAATCGCCCCAGAAGATTTTTATCGCCGCAGCCATCAAATAATTTTTCAAGCAATGATCCAGTTGAACGACCGTAGTGAATCGATCGACTTGATTACGTTGAAAGCAGAAATTGAAAAAAGCAACAGTCTTGAAGATGTTGGCGGTCTGACGTATCTGACTGAATTGAGTCAAGCTTCACCATCAGCAGCAAGTATTGCTTATTATGCGAAGATCGTTGACGACAAAGCCACGCTGCGCAATCTAATCCAAACAGCGAGCCGTATCGTAACCAAAGGCTTTGAACAAGATGAAGATGTGCAGTCGATCATTGATCAAGCAGAAAAAAGTATTTTAGAAGTATCCGAAAAGCGCAACAGTAATGGCTTCCAATCGATAGCGGAAGTCTTGAATCGGACGATCGAAACGATCGATCAATTGGCGCAAAACAATGAAGAAATCACCGGATTACCTACGGGTTATGCGGCTTTAGACAAAATGACGGCGGGGCTGCAAAAAGAAGAGCTGATTATTCTCGCTGCCCGCCCCGCGGTAGGGAAAACCGCGTTTGCCTTGAATATCGCGCAAAATGTCGGAACGAAAACCGATCGTTCCGTGGCGATCTTTAGTCTGGAAATGGGGGCTGAATCATTGGTTAACCGGATGCTTTGTGCGGAAGGCTCGATTGAGGCCAGTCACTTGCGGACGGGGCAGCTCTCAGAAGAAGAGTGGCGGAATTTGATCGTTGCCATGGGCAGTCTTTCTAACGCCAATATCTATATCGATGATACCCCCGGGATCAAGATCTCTGAGATTCGGGCACGTTGTCGGAAACTCGCGCAAGAAAAAGGCAATCTCGGCTTGATATTGATCGACTATTTGCAGTTGATTGAAGGAACGGGTCGCGAAAACCGCCAACAAGAAGTCTCTGAGATCTCTCGCCAATTAAAGAAACTGGCGAAGGAATTGAAAGTGCCGGTGATCGCACTGTCTCAGCTTTCTCGGGGTGTGGAACAGCGACAAGACAAACGTCCTGTTTTAAGTGATATCCGGGAATCAGGGTCGATCGAGCAGGATGCCGATATCGTTGCTTTCTTGTATCGGGATGACTACTACCGCAGTGAAGGCGACGATGACGATGAACCAGAAGAACAACAAAACAACAATGTGATCGAAGTCATTATTGAGAAAAACCGGAGTGGTGCTCGAGGGACCGTCGAACTTCTATTCATCAAAGAATACAATAAGTTCTCCTCGGTCTCGCCACGAGAAGAGTTCGGGTAAGGCACCAATGATTTGAGAAACAAAGGCTCCTGCTGCCGTCTGCATCGCGCTGATGGTAGTAGGGCTTTTTTTATGTGCCGACTTTATTCGTTTTTACGTGTATAAATAATTATTCCAAAGAAAATAGTTCGTTTTTTACCCCTGAAAAATGAGAATTTAAAACGATTATTCGATTTTAGATTGAAAGAGCTTGCGAATCTTGTTACAATACTTAAGGAATGCACTAATTAAAGAAAGAGGTCATTATATGTCATCTGTAGTAGTAGTAGGTACACAATGGGGCGATGAAGGTAAAGGAAAGATTACGGACTTTTTGAGTGAAAACGCGGAAGTCATTGCACGTTATCAAGGTGGAGACAATGCCGGCCATACGATTAAATTTGACGGTGTGACCTATAAACTGCATTTGATTCCTTCTGGGATCTTTTATGCAGATAAAATCAGTGTCATTGGAAACGGGGTCGTTGTGAACCCGAAATCATTAGTTAAAGAATTAGCATACTTAAAAGAAAACAATATAATAACAGAAAACTTAAAGATTTCTGATCGTGCACATGTTATTTTACCTTACCATATCCATTTGGATCAGCTGCAAGAAGATGCCAAAGGTGACAACAAGATCGGTACCACGATCAAAGGGATCGGACCAGCCTATATGGATAAAGCTGCCAGAGTCGGCATTCGGATCGCTGATCTTTTAGACAAAGAAATTTTTGAAGAACGTCTGCGTATCAACTTAGAAGAAAAAAATCGTCAATTCGTGAAAATGTTTGACGCAGAGCCAATCGCTTTTGAAGACATTTTTGAAGAGTATTACGAATATGGCCAACAAATCAAAAAATATGTGACGGATACTTCGGTGATCCTTAACGATGCCTTAGATGAAGGCAAACGGGTTTTATTTGAAGGGGCACAAGGCGTGATGCTGGATATCGACCAAGGAACCTATCCTTTCGTGACATCATCCAACCCCGTTGCTGGGGGAGTCACTATTGGTAGTGGTGTGGGTCCTTCAAAAATCAACAAAGTCGTTGGTGTCTGCAAAGCTTACACCTCTCGGGTAGGAGATGGTCCTTTCCCAACGGAACTGTTTGATGAAACAGGTGAACAAATTCGTAAGATCGGTCGTGAATACGGAACAACGACAGGACGTCCTCGCCGTGTGGGCTGGTTTGATACCGTCGTGATGCGCCATTCAAAACGGGTCTCAGGGATTACAAACCTATCCCTTAACTCGATCGATGTTTTGAGCGGTTTAGAAACCGTGAAGATCTGTACCGCTTATGAACTAGATGGTGAATTGATCTATCATTACCCAGCAAGCTTGAAAGAGTTGAACCGCTGCAAACCAGTCTACGAAGAACTTCCTGGCTGGTCTGAAGACATTACTGGCTGCAAAACATTAGCAGATCTGCCAGAAAATGCACGCAATTACGTTCACCGCATCTCTGAATTAGTCGGTGTCCGCATTTCGACCTTCTCGGTAGGACCAGACCGCAGCCAAACCAACATTTTAGAAAGTGTTTGGGCGCAAATCTAATCTGACGCAAAAGCTTCAGAACAAGACGAAGAACTCCTGTGTCAAAAGCAGTCAACGATAAGTTTGGCTGCTTTTGATGAGAATTTCTTCTGTCTTGTTCTTTTTTTGCTATAATAGGGGGTAACGAGAGGGGTGAAACCATGTTTCAAATCATGACAGATTCCTGCTGTGATTTACCAGCAGCAAGATTAGCGGAGCTAGATGTTGCGTATATTCCGATGCTGATCGAATTAGACGGCAAAGAATATATCGATGATATGGGCAAAGAATTTGATACGGAATGGTTTTTAGGAAAACTAAAAGAGCATGCGCAGCCGACAACTTCTCAAATCAATGTCGGACGTTATATGGAGTATTTTCGGCCATATGTCGAAGCGGGCACACCGGTCCTTTATTTAGGTTTTTCTTCAGGAATGAGCGGCTCATTCCAAAGTGCCGTCCAAGCCGTAGCCTTACTAAAAGAAGAATACAAAGAAGTTGCGATCACCTTGATCGATACGCGCTCTGCGAGTTTAGGCGAAGGCTTCTTAGTGGCTGAAGCAGCCCAACAAAAAGCCCAAGGACGTTCGTTGCTGGAAGTCAGCCAATGGGTAGAAGAAAACAAACTGCGTTTAGATTCATGGGTCACCGTCGACGATTTAAAACAATTGGAACGCGGCGGCAGAATCTCTAAAACGGCGGCAGCGATCGGCGGATTGCTGAACGTGAAACCAATTATTACCGTCGATACTGCGGGAAAATTACGCAGCGTTGATCGAGTGCGGGGACGCAACAAAGCGATCCAAAAAATCGTAGATCAAACCATCGCCAATCTTCACGAATCAAAAACCAATACGGTTTATTTTGCCAATGCTGGCGATGCCGAAGCGGCGGAGAAAGTCATCAAACGTTTGACCGAAAAAGTTCCTGACATTATTATTCATCATTATCCATTAGGTCCAACGATCTCCAGTCATACCGGCTACGGCTGCTTGGCGCTGTTTTCATTCGGCAAAGCCCGTTTAGAACAAGCGTAACCTGCCAAAAATACCCGAAGCACCTAGACAAAATAAAAGAAACGCTCCAGTTGCAGCCTTGGTGGCGGGCAACTGGAGCGTTCTTTTTTTCAAAAGCAGCTTATTGATTCATTTCTGCTACGCGTTTTTGGACATCTTTGTTTTCTAAGAATTCATCGTAGGTCGTTTCGGCACGATCCACCACGCCTTTGCTAGAGACCGCAATGATACGGTTCGCAAGGGTTTGAATAAATTGGTGGTCATGAGAAGCAAACAACAATGAGCCGGTGAAGGCCATCAAGCCATCGTTTAATGCGGTGATCGATTCTAAGTCCAAGTGATTGGTTGGATCATCCAATACCAATACGTTGGCTTTTGAAAGCATCATTTTCGACAACATGCAGCGAACTTTTTCGCCCCCGGAAAGAACATTGACGGGTTTTAATACTTCGTCACCAGAGAATAACATGCGACCTAGGAAGCTGCGCAAGAAGGTATTGTCGTCTTCTTCTTTGCTTGCGTATTGACGCAACCAATCAACGATCGGGGTATCCGTATCAAATTCGCTGGTCGTATCTTTTGGCAAGTAGGCATGCTGCGTGGTCACGCCCCAACGAACACTACCTGTATCAGGAGTGATTTCCCCCATGATGACTTTGAATAGCGTTGTGGTGGTGATATCGCTATTGGCAACAAAAGCGACTTTGTCGTCTTTGTTCAAGGTGAAAGAGATATTGTCTAAAATCTTTTTGCCGTCGATCGTCACACTGACATTGTCGACTTGCAGCAAGTCATTCCCGATTTCACGTTCTGGTTTAAAACCGACAAACGGGTAGCGGCGAGACGAAGGTTGAATATCATCAAGAGTGATTTTATCCAACATTTTTTTCCGAGAAGTTGCTTGTTTGGATTTTGATGCATTGGCACTAAAGCGTGCGATAAAGTCTTGCAGTTCTTTGATCTGCTCTTCTTTTTTGGCATTTGATTGGGATTGTAATTTCGCAGCTAATTGGCTTGATTCCAACCAGAAATCATAGTTGCCGACAAACAATTTGATTTTGCCGAAGTCTAGATCGGCCATATGGGTACAAACTTTATTTAAGAAGTGGCGGTCATGGGAAACAACGATGACGGTGTTGTCAAAGTTGATCAGAAACTCTTCTAACCAGTTGATAGATTGGATATCCAATCCGTTGGTAGGCTCATCTAGGAGCAAGACGTCTGGCTTACCGAAAAGGGCTTGTGCCAGTAAGACTTTCACCCGTTGACCAGCAGTTAGATCTTTCATCAAGACATGATGCAATTCATCGGGAATGTTCAGGCCTTGCAAAAGAACAGCTGCTTCGGGCTCTGCTTCCCAGCCATCAAGTTCCGCAAATTCGCCTTCTAGTTCGGCGGCACGAATCCCATCTTCATCAGAAAAGTCTTCCTTCATGTAGATCGCGTCTTTTTCTTTCATCACTTCGTAGAGACGTTTATGGCCCATGATGACCGTTTCGATCACTGGAAACTCTTCGTAATCATAGTGGTTCTGCTTCAAGACAGCCATCCGTTCATCAGGACCTAAAGACACATTCCCGGTTGAAGGTTGGATCTCACCAGATAAAATTTTTAAAAAAGTTGATTTACCAGCACCATTTGCACCAATCAAACCATAACAATTACCAGGCGTAAACTTAATATTAACATCATCAAACAGTTTGCGGTCTGAAAAATGCAAACTTACATCACTTACTGTAATCAATTCTTTTCCTCACTTTATATAAATTGACATGGAGTCTCCTAGCATTATAGCGATGAATGTTGAAACTTTCAAGTAAAGCCGAGGATTTCATCAGGAAAGGCTTAGGGCTGGTGAAAGAAAAATTTTGGCTGCTGCTGCCTTCCTAGTAGAACCTGACGGCTTCCTATGCTAGAGTATTGGTAGAATAGTTAGACAAAGGAGCAGACGAATGGTGGATTGGTTGGTTGGATTGTCGCCATGGCAGCAAGCGTTGGCGGGGACAATCTTTACGTATGGTATGACGGCGCTTGGGGCAGCGCTAGTCTTTTTCTTCAAAGAAATCAATAAAAATGTCCTGAATACGATGCTGGGGTTTGCCTCTGGCGTGATGATCGCTGCTAGTTTCTGGTCGTTATTAGATCCTGCGATCGCACGAGCCGAAGAAAATGGCGACATTCCGTGGCTTGTGGTCAGCATCGGGTTTGGTTTGGGTGGTTTGTTTCTATATGCAGCAGATAAGACGCTCCCGCATATGCATTTTGGTCCGAATCATGAAACAGAAGGTTTGCCCAGTCATTTGAAGCGAACGATCTTGCTGGTTTTTTCCATCACACTACATAATATCCCGGAAGGCTTGGCGGTAGGGGTAGCGTTTGGGGCGGCGGCTAGTGCCGATGATCCGCGAGCAGCGATCTTAGCGGCGCTTTCGGTAGCGATCGGGATCGGGATCCAAAATTTTCCAGAAGGCGCAGCCGTTTCGATCCCCTTGCGCCAAGAAGGGTTAAGCCGAACCAAAGCCTTTATGTACGGGCAAGCGTCAGGGATCGTAGAACCGATCGCCGGTGTGATCGGAGCTTTGCTAGTAACGAGTATGTCCGCTGTCTTGCCGTATGCGTTGGCTTTTGCAGCGGGTGCTATGATCTATGTAGTGGTGGAAGAATTGATTCCAGAAGCGCAGCAAACCTTGACGAGTCGCCGCCATTTTGCGGTCTTTGGCGTCATGCTAGGCTTTATCTTAATGATGGTTTTAGATGTAGCATTAGGCTGATCGATAAAAAAACACCTGACTTTCCAAACGTCAGGTGTTTTTGATTTACTTGTAATTAACGATAATATTTTCTTGGCTTTTGGCGAATCGATGTTAACCAGCGAACGATCAAAACGGCTAGCAGCAAAGGAATCCCGAAACGGAAGACCAATCCGATCAGCCCACCAATAATGCCTAATACAACGGATAAAACAAGGGATGCTGCGATTAAAACTGCCACGACAGTAACGATTCTTCCTAATAAACTTTCTGTATTCATTGTGACTCCTCCTAGACTTTTTTTCTTATCCCTAGCATAACAAGAAAGAAAAAGAAACACATCCAACTTAAGACGGAATAATTGCTCCGCCGTGCGCCATAGGTTTGTGATAAACTAAACATGAATGAATCATGAAAGGAGTCAAAAAGAATGAATGCAGAAATTCTCACGAGCCAAGTCATCACAGAAGGAGGGTGCAATGCCTGTTTGCCTTATGAACTCAATACCTTCACGCTGCAGCTGCCGGATGGTCGTAGTTTTTCGTTAGAAAACTTGGATGTTGCTGCATTGGTGATGCCAATTGCCCAGATCAATCAGTGGCAGACGCGCTTATTATTAGAAGAAGACGAAGGATTGATCTATCAAAAAGGAACGCAAGAAGTAATTTTCGTAGAGGGCAGCCGTCAGGATACGTTTTCCAGCAAAGGACAGACGATTTCTTGTCCGAAAAAGAGTTGCGAAGCTGACGTCTTTGCCACAACCAATCGAGTGCTGACAGAATTGTTTGGCATCGAACCGATTTCCTTCGTTCTGCGGGCTGCACAAGCATAAGAGGACGAAAAAAAGCCGCTTGCGCATGTACCGACCTTTTAAAGTTAGCTTTTTAGTCTAACTATTGGAAGTCATGACAGCAAGTGGCTGTTTTTTTCGTATCGTTACTTACGGATCTGGCCTTCGCCATAAATAATGTATTTGGTAGAAGTCAGTGCTTCTAACCCCATTGGCCCACGGGCATGGAGTTTTTGCGTCGAGATGCCGATCTCGGCACCAAAGCCAAACATAAAGCCATCCGTGAAACGGGTCGAGGCATTGACGTAAACCGCCGCCGCATCAACTTCTTTCAAGAAGCGTTGGGAAGCGAAATAATCATCGGTGATGATCGCTTCGGAGTGCTTCGTATTGTAGCGATTGATGTGAGCAATGGCTTCTTCTAGCGAAGCCACCACTTTGATCGCTAAGATATAGTCTAAAAACTCGGTTGCCCAGTCCTCTTCAGTGGCAAGCTGTGCATTGTTCAAAAACGCCAATGCTTTTTGATCCCCTCGCAATTCGACTTGATCGGCAAACTGCTTTTCTACCATAGGCAAAAACTCCGCTGCCACTGCTTCATGGACGAGGATCGTTTCGATGGTATTGCAGACAGAAGGGCGTTGAGTCTTTGCATTCGTGACGATCGCCAGTGCCATCGGCAGCTGGGCGGCTTGATCGATGTAGATATGATTGTTGCCAGTGCCGGTTTCGATCACTGGTACTGTGGCGGTCTCTTTGACGCGACGAATCAAGCCGGCGCCCCCACGGGGGATCAAAACATCCAAGTAATCCGTCAGCCGCATCAGCTCAGCCGCTGTTTCGTGGCTCGTGTCTTCGATAAACTGGATCGCATGGCGGGAGTGTCCATTGGCAGCTAAAGCCTCTTGTAAAATAGTCACGAGGACTTGATTGGAGTGGAAGGCTTCCTTTCCACCACGCAAAATCACGGCATTTCCTGATTTGAAACACAGACTAGCGGCGTCAGTGGTGACATTAGGACGAGCTTCGTAGATGATGCCGATGACCCCTAAAGGCACTCGTTGTTGACCAATCAAAAGATCGTCAGCATTGCGCCACATTTTATCCACGGCACCGATTGGATCGGGCAATTGGGCGACTTCTCGGATGCCGTTAGCCATCTCGGTGATCCGTTGTTCTGTCAGCAACAGTCGATCCAGCATCGTCTGGCTGGTTCCTTTGGCTTTTGCGGCAGCTAGGTCTTGTTGATTAGCAGCTAAAATCTTCTCGGTAGCTTTTTCTAAAGCATCGGCCATCGCTGCCAGTAGGTGGTTTTTTTCACTGGCACTCAGTAAGCTTAATGTCTGGGCGCTTGCTTGAGCTTGTTGACCGATCGTTTGCAAGTTGCTCATTGCTCATCCTCCGTTCGTTGATAAAAGTGGGTGCCGACAGGTTCCCCTGCGAGCAAGTCAAAAATAATTTTCGGCTGCTTGCCGTTAGCCAGCAGCATGTGACTGTTCAAGTCTAAGATGCGTTGGGCGGCTTTTAGTTTACTGGTCATACCGCCGGTTCCATAAGGACTGCCTTTTCCCGTAGCTTGTTCTAAAAGTTCCGGGGTGATTTCATTGATCTCGGAATACAAAACGGCATCAGGATCATTCAGCGGATTGGCGGAATAAAAGCCATCGATATCAGAAAGCATGATCAAAAGCTCGGCTTTCGTCAACTGAGCGACGATCGCTGACAACTGGTCATTGTCGCCAAATTTGGTGAGATGGTCCAATTCATCTACTGCCACCGTGTCGTTTTCATTAATGATCGGGATGATCCCCATCGTAAGTAATTGCTCTAAGGTGTTGCTAACGTTTTGACGGCTTTGGGGAAATTCGATGATGTCTCTGGTCAGCAGGATCTGTGCAGTCTGCTGGCTATAGCTTTGAAAACGCTGGTTGTAGATCGTCATCAGTTCCGATTGGCCAACGGCGGCCACGGCTTGCTGCTGCGGGATCTCCACGGGTCGTTCTTTCAAATTCAACTTGTTCATGCCAACACCGATCGCCCCGGAAGAAACTAAGATGATTTCTTTGCCTTGGTTTTGCAAAGCTGCTAAGACAAAGGCTAATTCATCGATGCCAGCTAGATTGATGGCACCATTGGGATAAATCAACGAGCTGGTGCCGATTTTTACAACGATTCGGTTTTTGTTTGAAAGATCTGCGCGCATATGCCACCGCCTATTTTTTGATATTTTTTCTATTGTACTCGCAAACGGGCGTTTCGTCATGTCCTTTTTTCTTTTTGGTCTATTTTTAAACGAAGAAATTGTAAAGACTTTTCGATAATTGTGTTTTCCATGAAGAAAATAGTTCTTCCTATGCTAAAATAGCTATATGTTTTATTATTGGAGGAACCCATGAAATTACGAGGATTTGAAATTATTACAGCATATAGAGAAAAAAGCATCACCTTGCCTCAACGTGCCACCCATCATGCGGCTGGTTACGACTTTGAAGCAGCGGAAGAAATCGTGGTGCCAAGCATTTGGAAAGCGGGCGTGATCGACGGGGTCAAAGCGCTTTTTGCAAAAGAGACCGCAAAACAATTGAAGCCAACCTTGGTTCCCACGGGGATCAAAGCCTATATGGGGGAAGACGAGTATTTGCAGCTGACAAATCGTTCCAGCAATCCTTTGAAACGTTTCTTAGTCTTGACGAATGGTGTCGGCGTCATCGACAGCGATTACTATGACAATCCAGATAATGAAGGGCATATCATGTTTCAGTTTACCAATTTCGGCCCCACAGATGTCGTCATTAAAAAAGGCGAACGGATCGGCCAAGGAATTTTCTTGCCGTTCTTAAAAGCTGATCAAGATACAACCACTGCCAGCCGAACCGGCGGCTTTGGCTCCTCGAATCAGTAAATCCTGCCTGGGGGTCTGTTTGATAGAAGTAGTGGAGGAGATCAATGGCAAAAAAAGCAAAAAGTCAATTTGTCTGTCAAAATTGCGGGTATAGTTCCCCTAAATATTTAGGGAAATGCCCCAATTGCGGCAGCTGGAATTCAATGGTGGAAGAAGTGATCCAAGAAACCGCCGATCGTCGAGTACGTACGACATTGACGGGGCAAAAGATGCAGCCGACGAAAATCGCCGATGTCGTACCGAAAAAAGAACCGCGGGTCCAAACGAAACTCGCTGAGTTGAATCGCGTCTTAGGTGGTGGCGTGGTCCCAGGCTCCTTGATTTTGATCGGTGGGGATCCAGGGATCGGAAAATCGACGCTGCTCTTGCAAGTTTCCCAGCAATTAGCAGCGATCGGCGGGACGGTCTTGTATGTGTCAGGAGAAGAAAGTGCCGAGCAGATCAAAATGCGGGCGCAGCGCTTAGGCGCCATTGACACGGAATTTTATCTCTATGGGGAAACGGACATGTCAGAGATCAGTAAAGCGATCGAAAACATCCGCCCAGATTATGTGATCATCGATTCGATCCAAACCATGACCCAACCGGATATCACCAGCGTGGCAGGCAGTGTCAGCCAAGTGCGAGAAACGACCGCAGAATTGCTGAAAATCGCCAAAACCAATGGCATCGCCATCTTTATCGTTGGCCACGTGACGAAGGAAGGCTCGATCGCAGGACCGCGGATGCTGGAGCATATGGTGGATACCGTCTTGTATTTCGAAGGCGAAAAGCACCATAGTTTTCGAATTTTGCGGGCCGTCAAAAACCGCTTTGGGTCCACCAATGAGATCGGGATTTTTGAAATGGAAGAAGGCGGGTTGAAAGAAGTCGCCAATCCGTCACAAGTCTTTTTGGAAGAACGCTTAGAAGGCGCAACCGGATCGGCGATCGTAGTGGCAATGGAAGGCAGTCGGCCAATCTTGGTGGAGATCCAAGCACTGGTCACGCCAACGATGTTCGGCAATGCCAAACGCACGACGACGGGGCTAGACTTCAACCGCGTCTCGCTGATCATGGCGGTTTTAGAAAAACGGGCAGGCTTGCTGCTGCAAAATCAAGATGCCTACTTAAAAGCAGCCGGCGGGGTCAAATTAAATGAACCTGCGATCGATTTAGCGATCGCTGTTAGTATCGCGTCTAGCTACAAAGAAAAAGGCACCAGCCCGACGGAGTGTTTTATCGGTGAAATTGGCTTGACGGGTGAGATTCGCCGAGTCAACGCGATCGAGCAACGGGTCAAAGAGGTGCAAAAACTAGGTTTTACGAAAGTTTATTTGCCGAAAAATAATCTGACTGGCTGGCAGCCGCCCAAAGGCATCGAAGTCGAAGGCGTGTCTACCTTAGCCGAAACCTTGCGGAAAGTCTTCCGTTAAAGTGGAGTCAATGCAAGAGCAAGGGGCAATCGCCTCTCCTCTTGCCCTGACGCTGCTGATTCATTCGTTTGAACCAACCGACCGACAGCCGCTGACTGGCGGAAGGAGCCTGTCTGGCAGCACGGATTTTTGAACAAAAGAAACCTACTGGAGTATGGAGGAACATGTATGCAGAAACGAGTCATTACCGCACTAATGGTACTTGCCGGAGCAAGTCTGGGGATCTCACTGATGCCTATCGCATGGCAAGCCATTGGGCAAACCCAAAATGAATGGCTGAATAATAACATCACTAATAGTTTGCTTGGAGCCCTTATTTTCTTTTTATTATCTTTACTATTAGCGAAATATATTGCAGCCGGTATTCGCAAAATTGAAGAAAAACTAAGCGAATTGAGCTTAACCTATCTCTTGTTTGGCGCAATTGGTTCGATCATCGGTCTGATGATCGGTGTGATCGTGTCGATTCCTTTTTACAATTGGGATATTCCTTTTATCAACGGGATCGCCCCAATCTTAGTGATGGTCCTGTTAGGGTATCTCGGTTTTCAGATCGGGACGACACGGATCGATGAATGGAAAAAAGTCTTTGCCCCGAAAAATAAAAAGGCAGAGCCTCAAGAGCAAGATGAACAGCAGATGCTAGAAAGAAAAATCGCGGATCATTTCCACAAATACAAAATTTTGGATACCAGCGTGATCATTGATGGCCGGATCTATGATATTGCCAAAACCGGCTTTTTGGAAGGCGTCCTGCTAATCCCGAATTTCGTTTTGTATGAATTGCAATACATCGCAGATTCTGGCGATAGTTTGAAACGGGTCCGGGGCCGTCGCGGCTTGGATATTTTGAATGCTTTGCAAAAAGAAGAAGGCATCGCAGTTGAGATGTACGAAGGCGATTTTGAAGACATTTCCGAAGTCGACAGCAAGCTGATCAAGTTAGCGAAATTGCTGGATGGTGTCGTTGTGACTAATGACTACAATTTAAACAAAGTTTCTGAATTTCAAAATGTGCCGGTCTTGAATATCAATGCGTTGGCCAATGCGGTCAAACCAGTGGTGATTCCAGGAGAAAGCATGCACGTCTTAGTAGTGAAAGCTGGCACGGAGCGGCAGCAAGGGGTCGCTTATCTAGATGATGGGACGATGGTCGTGGTGGAAGATGGCCAGCATTACATGAACGAACATATCGAAGTGATCGTCACCAGCGCCTTGCAAACGGCAGCTGGGCGGATGATTTTTGCCAAACCAGCCCATTCTGGTCGCGGCATCGACAACAAAGAAGGATCAAAATCAGAGAAATAATCCTCGGCAGCTGGCGTAAAATATGCCAGCTGCCTTTACTAATTGGGTTATTGATTGTACAATTCAACTTGAGGGTTCTGTTTTTTACGCGGGTCTTTCCCACTAAACTGAACAATAAGCCCCAAGCAGCTTGGCTGGCTTGGAAATCAGATGAAGGAAGAGGAAAACAATGACAAAAGTACGTGTACGTTACGCGCCAAGTCCAACAGGACATTTACACATCGGGAATGCTCGGACGGCTTTATTCAATTATTTGTTTGCTCGTCACAATGACGGTGAATTTATTATCCGAATCGAAGACACCGATCAAAAAAGAAACATTGAAGATGGTGAAAAAAGCCAGCTTGAAAACTTGCAATGGTTAGGGATGGATTGGGACGAATCACCTGAAAATCCAGGGGAATATGGGCCGTATCGTCAATCAGAACGCGGCGATATCTACCAACCACTGATCGATCAATTGCTCGCAAGCAATCGTGCGTATAAGTGTTATTGTACGGAAGAAGAGTTGGAAGCCGAACGCGAAGGCCAAAGAACGCGTGGCGAAATGCCTCATTATGCAGGGAAATGTGCCAACTTAACACCGGAAGAGCAAGCCGAAAAAGAAGCACAAGGCTTGAAACCAGTGATTCGTTTCCGTGTCTCTCGCAATACTGAATACAAATTCCATGACATGGTCAAAGGCGAGATCGTTTTTGAATCAGATAATGTCGGTGGCGATTTTGTCATCCAAAAACGTGATGGCATGCCGACCTACAACTTTGCAGTAGCAGTGGATGACCATCATATGAAAATCACCCATGTGTTGCGTGGAGATGACCACATCGCCAACACACCAAAACAGTTGATGATCTATGAAGCATTTGGCTGGCAAGCACCGGAATTCGGTCACATGACGTTAATCATCAATAGCGAAACTGGGAAAAAATTAAGCAAACGGGACGAATCGATTCTGCAATTCATCGAGCAATACCGTGAATTGGGCTATTTGCCAGATGCTATGTTCAACTTTATTGCACTTTTAGGCTGGTCACCAGTTGGGGAGGAAGAAATTTTCTCTCAAGAAGAATTGATCAAAATCTTTGATCCTGAACGGTTGAGTAAATCACCAGCTGCCTTCGATGCCAAGAAATTGGAATGGGTCAATAACCAATACATGAAACTAATGGATTTGGATGAATTGACGGCAATGTGCGTTCCTTACTTGGTAAAAGCTGGCCGCATCGAAGAAACATTGACCGAAGAAAAAGTTGCTTGGTTGAAAAAAATCGTATCCTTGTATCAACCACAAATGAGTTTTGCGGCTCAAATCGTCGATCTTTCGGAATTGTTCTTCGAAGAACATCCTGAATTAGATGATGCAGCCAAAGAAGTCTTGGCAGGGGAAACCGTACCGACGGTTTTAACAGCCTTTAAAGAAAAATTGCTGGCGATGCCAGTCGTTGAAGCTGCAGCAGTCAAAGCAGCTATCAAGGAGATCCAAAAAGAAACAGGCATCAAAGGCAAGAATTTATTCATGCCGATCCGAGTGGCAGTCTCAGGCCAAACCCATGGACCAGAACTACCGGATACCGTTGAATTATTAGGGAAAGAAAAAGCCCTTGATCATTTGAATAACGTGTTATAAACACAGCGAATAGACGAAGTACTAGCCGATTTTTTTCAGAGAGGCCACGGAAGGTGAGAGTGGTCAAAAAAGGCTAGGAAATGCACCTAGGAGTGGCTTTGGCGCAAGTCAAAGACGAAGCAGCGGACGTTACCCGCTTGAAGGCAGTGCCGAACTGCGAACAAAAGTGGGACCACGCAAAAAAGCGTCTTTTGAATAAGGAAACTTATTTGAAAGACGCTTTTTTCGTATCAAGAAGTTTGGATAAAGCAGGTGAGAAGATGACTTGGTTCAAAAAAGCAATTGCGGCAACAAAAAAACACGATCCGTCGGTGCGATCAACGTTGGAGATCATCATCACGTATCCGGGATTCCATGCCTTATTTTGGCATCGTTGGGCGCACTTTTTGTTTCAGCATCGCTGGTATTTTTTGGCAAAACTGACGGCCCAGTTTTGGCGTTTCTTGACCGGGATCGAGATTCATCCTGGTGCCCAGATCGGCCAAGGGGTCTTTATCGATCATGGGATGGGGGTCGTGATTGGGGAAACGGCGATCATTGAAGATGATGTCGTCTTGTTTCACGGAGTCACCCTGGGGGGAACCGGCAAAGAGCGGGGCAAGCGTCATCCCACGGTTAAAACCGGTGCGTTTCTCTCAGCCCATGCGCAGATCTTAGGTCCTGTCACGATCGGTGAATATGCAAAGATCGGCGCCAATGCAGTGGTTTTGAAGGATATCCCCGCAGAAGCAACTGCTGTCGGCATCCCGGCAAAGATCGTTCGAATCAAAGGAAAGAAGGTTACCCACGATGATTAAAATCTATAATACGCTGACACGAGAAAAAGAAGTGTTTCAGCCATTGGAAGAAAAGAAAGTAAAAATGTATGTTTGCGGACCCACCGTCTATAACTATATCCATATCGGGAATGGCCGCAGTACTGTTTCATTTGATACCGTACGTCGTTATTTCGAATACCGCGGCTATACAGTGGACTATTTGATGAATTTTACCGATGTCGATGATAAAATCATTCGTGCAGCAAAAGAATTAGGTACGACGGCCCCAGAAGTGGCAGAGCGTTTTATCAACGCCTTCAATGAAGATACTGCAGCGCTGAATGTCAAACCTGCTACGATGAATCCTCGTGTGATGGATCATATTGAAGACATCATTGCCTTTATTGCTGCTCTTGTAGAAAAAGGCTATGCCTATCCAGTCAATGGCGATGTTTATTACCGTACCCGTAAATTTGCTCACTATGGGCAATTAAGCGACCAATCCATCGACGAGCTGGAAGTCGGCGCAAGCCAGCGAACCGGTGAAGAACAAAAAATCAAGGAAGATCCGTTGGATTTTGCTTTGTGGAAAGCGGCAAAAGGCGATGAGATCGCTTGGGAATCTCCTTGGGGAGCCGGCCGTCCCGGCTGGCATATCGAATGCTCGGTGATGGCGACCAAACACCTAGGCGAGACCATCGATATTCATGGAGGCGGACAAGACTTGACCTTCCCTCATCATGAAAATGAGATCGCCCAAAGCGAGGCAAAAACCGGCAAGACCTTTGCCAACTATTGGATGCATAATGGCTATGTGACGATCGGTGAAGACGAAGAAAAAATGAGTAAGTCGCTGGGCAACTTCGTCACGGTGCATGAGATGGTCAAAAAAGTTGATCCACAGGTGCTGCGTTTCTTTTTGGCAACGACTCAGTACCGCCGACCAATCAAATACAGCGAGACTACCTTGCATGAAGCACAAACCAATCTGCAAAAATTGCGTACGACCTATGAAAATGCCAAATTCCGCTTGAATAGCAGTCACTATCAAGCCAGCGATGAGGAAGTCAATGCACCGGTTCTGGAAGAATTTGAAGAACGTTTCATCAAAGAAATGGACGATGATTTCAACGCGGCTAATGGGATCACAGTGGTCTATGAATTGGCGAAGTGGCTGAACTTAGCTAGCGAAGACCCAGAAACAGACTTGGCTTTATTAACCGCTGGATTAGCCAAGTTCAGCGAATGGCTGACGATTTTCGGGATTTATTTTGTATCAGAAGAATTGCTAGATGAAGAAATCGAACAGCTGATCAATGAACGAATCGCCGCCCGCAAAGCCAAAGATTTTGCCCGCAGCGACCAAATCCGTGATGAGTTGAAAGAACAAGGGATCATCTTAGAAGATACCCCGCAAGGAACCCGATGGAGACGAGAAGTATGAGAGATTATAAACAATTGAATGGTTTGGCATTGGCCTATGTGGGGGATGCGGTCTATGAAGTCTATATTCGCGATTATTTAGTCGCCCAAGGCCAAACCCGACCAAACCAACTGCACCATATGGCGACCCACTATGTATCTGCCAAGGCCCAAGCAGCGTTGATCCAAAAGATGTTGGATGAAGAGATCTTGACCGAAGAAGAACATGATTTTTATCGTCGCGGCCGTAATAGTAAAAGTCATACGGGTGCCAAAAATGCCGATGTCACGACGTATCGCATCGCTACTGGCTTTGAATCGCTGATCGGGTATTTGCACCTCACGCAGCAAAAAGAACGCTTAGACGAGCTGGTAGACTGGTGTATAAAGAAAGTAGGAGAAGAAGATGCGAGAAAAACCGCAAAGAAAGCGTCCAAATAAAAAAACAGCTGGCCAATCAGAAGCCAGAAAAGAAAATAGACCGGATCGCCGCAAAGAAGCCGAGGGAGAAGCCATCGAAGATAATTTTGTCTTTGGCTATCATGCGGTTGCTGAAGCCTTGAAAGAAGGGCGAGGCAACAAGCTGTTTCTTTCTGAAGAGGCAAGGGGAGAAAAGATCGATCGTCTGAAAGAAATGGCACGGGAACAGGCAGTTCCTGTCAAATGGGTGCCAAAACAAAAGCTGGATACGATGAGTGACCAAGGGGTCCATCAAGGCATGATCTTGGCGATCACCCCTTACCAGTATTTGACCTTGGATGAATTGTTGGCCCAAACGAAAGAACAGCCGCTGTATCTGATTTTAGATAATCTAGAAGATCCCCATAATTTCGGCTCCATCATGCGAACCGCTGATGCCAGCGGCGTAGACGGGATCATCATTCCGAAACACCGTGCGGTGGGGATCACGCCGATCGTGGTGAAAACATCGACCGGCGCAGTGGAACATATCCCTGTGGCTCGAGTGACCAACTTGACCCAAGCAGTCCAGCAGCTGAAAAAAGCTGGTTTTTGGATCTTCGGTACTGATATGAGCGGCAGTGATTACCGTACATGGAATGCCCAAGGGGCGGTCGGTTTGATCATCGGTAACGAAGGTCGCGGCATGGGGGAAGGTTTGAAAAAAGAAGTGGATCAAATGCTGACGATCCCAATGACCGGGCACGTGCAGAGCTTGAACGCCAGTGTGGCGGCAGGCTTGTTGATGTATCAGGCCTTTACTAGCCGAAATGGGGCATCCCAATGAAAACCCCTTTGCTGATCGTGGATGGCTACAATATGATTGGCGCTTGGCCGGAGCTGGTTCTTTTGAAAAATCAGGACCGTTTAGAAGATGCGAGAGAAGCTTTGCTGAACCGGCTATCGAATTATGCAAAATATGAAGGCTTGAGAATCATCGTTGTTTTTGATGCCCAACTGGTGCCTGGTGTGACACAAAGTTACACCAAATATCAGCTGGAAGTTATTTTTACCGAAGAAGGAGAGACCGCCGACAGCTACATTGAACGAATCGCTGGTGAGTTAAACAATCGATTGACGCAAGTCACCGTCGCTACCAGCGATTTAGCCGAACAGTGGGTGATCTTCTCTCAAGGTGCTTTGCGAACTTCGGCACGGGAATTGTACAAAAGCGTGGAAAAAACAGAAAAAGACATCCACGAGCATCAAACCGATTTGCGGTTTGAAAATTTCCGGCGCAATTCCCCTTGGTCACCGGAACAATTAGCTGAACTTGAAAAGAAATTGCGCGACCTTAGTTAGGGACAAAGTTGGTCTGGTAAATTAGAAGATGTCCCAGCCATTTATGATACGCTCCTTTTGTAGCAAATGAAGCAAAAACAAAAGGAGTGATATCGATGCGCAGGGAAGAAGGACAAGTATCACACCCTTCTGATAGATTTGAAGAGTTGTTCAGAAAATATCGACCGATCGTTGAGATTTTGCATAAAAAATATTATCTGCGGGATTATGACTTAGATGATTGGCTGCAAGAAGGCCGGATCGTTTTTAATAAGTGTCTAAAGACTTACGATCAGGACAAAGGAACGACGCTGGGTATCTTGTTTAAGCGATCCTTTGAAAACCGTATCTGCAGCTTGTTGCGGGCGCAGCATGCCCAAAAACGCAAAGCCCAAGTCGATGCCTGCTCGCTGGAAGAAAAGCTTTCACAAGAAGGCAATCGGTTTTTGACCGATCATAATCGCTGTGCGGAAACTGCAGAGACCTATTTGTTTGTTAATGAATCGTTGGTAGAGTATCCGAAAAGTTTATCGTCTTTAGAAAGAATGGTTATAATGAATTATTTAAAAGGATTAGAACTTGATCAGATTGCGGCTCAAGAAAAGCTGTCTTACGAAAAAATAAAAAGCGCTTTCAGCCGCGGTGGGACAAAATTGATAGCGCTTATCAAAGACGTTTAACAAAAATCTTATTGAAAGTAGAATTATTTTATGGTAAACTTGAAATTTTCTGCATTTCGTGGTATAATGATGCTCGAGGTGAATGCGATGCCAACAACTTTAGCTACAATCAAGAAAGATTTAGAAGGCCGTATCGGTAGTGAGATTATGCTAGTTGCTCAGACTGGACGTAAGCGTCAAACTGAACGTCGCGGCGTTTTGACAGAAACTTATCCTTCAGTTTTTGTTGTAGATTTGGATCCAAACGAGAATTCATTCGAGCGGGTTTCTTATAGTTATTCAGATATTTTAACCAGAACTGTTGAGATTGAATTTTTATCGGAAGCTGTTTGAAACAAAAAGAGTTGACACTTTGTTGACTCTTTTTTGGTTCAACAAGATAAGGAGTGATGGGATGGCGTTTTTTCTAAAAGAGTTAGGGGAAATGACTGGGGTGGAGTTTTATCAACTTGCCCGTTTGCGCACAGCAGTTTTTGTGGTGGAACAAGCGTGTGCGTATCAGGAGATCGATGTGATCGATGCACAGGCCAAACATTTATGGGCCCTTGATGAGGACGGGCAGGTCGTTTCATACGCCCGTATTTTCCAGCAGGAACAAACGGTGCATTTTGGTCGGGTCATTGTGGCACCGGCATACCGGGGGCAAAAAGAAGGCCATCGTCTGATCAAAGAAGTTTTGCATCGCATTGAGCAGTGTTATCCGGCTTTGCCTATTGAGATCGAAGCACAAGCCCACTTAGAAAAATTCTACGGCCAGTATGGCTTTAAAACCATTACACCGCCTTTTTATGAAGACGGGATCCTGCATGTCGGGATGAAAAAAGAAGCAAGCACAGCGACTCTCTAGAGAGGTTCGCCGTGCTTGCTTCTTTTAGCGCTATGATTGATGGATCGGATGAATCCGAATTGCTTCTTTTGTCCTTAATGACAAAGAGCCGGTTTCTTATCTGATCGTATCGTCCAATGATGTTGGACGTGGATCAACGGTGTTGGCAGTAGGCGTTTGCGCTTTTAAAAGATCACGAATCTCTTCTAAATAATCCTCTGCAGTGATTTCTGGTACTTCGTCTTCCTCAGGTTGTTGTTTCAGATTGCGTAATTTGTTCACTGCTTTGACAATCAAGAACAAGACAAATGCGGTAATCAAGAACGTAATAATGGCAGTGATGACGCGGCCAAAATCAAAGACTACATTTTTGGCGGGTTCAACGACCAAGCCAGAAAAGGCATCGGCGTTACCGAAGAGTGATAAGATCCATGAAACCAATGGTGTCAGCAATCCTTCAACTAAACTAGTGACGATTGCGGTGAAGGCACTCCCGATCACGACCCCGATCGCCAAGTCAATGACGTTTCCTCGTAAAATAAATTCTTTAAATTCTTTAATCATCCTGTATCCTCCCTTCTAAATCTTACTGACAGTATAGCGAAAAATGCAAGATTTATAAAAAAAAACGCTCGCTGCAGCAGGTTTGATCAATGAGCCAAGGAGAAAGTTTGTCAGCTATGCTATAATTGAAGAGATAATTTTGCTTCTAGAAGGGGTGTCACATGTCTATTGAATTAAAAAAAGGTGTTCGGTTAACGGTGCTGCCGACCAAAAAGTATAAAACGATCCGTTTTTTCGTTCGGTTCACTGCACCATTGCAGGCCGAAATGACCGCCAAACGGACTTTATTGACTAGTTTATTAGAAACGACTAGTTTGGCTTATCCGACGCAGACCGCATTTAGCAGTCAACTGGCGGAGCTTTACGGTGCCAGCTTTGGAATGAATGTCAACAAACGGGGCAATCTGCATCAAATCAATGCAGCGATGTCCTTTGTCAACGGGAAGTATGTGTCAGATGAAGCAGTCTTGCCGCAAGCAGCCGCTTTTTTAGCAGAAGTTTTGTTCCATCCGAATGCCCACGAGGAGCAATTTGAGGAAAAGAACTTTACCATCGAAAAGCACAACTTGATCGCCTATATGAACAGCGTGGCAGAAGATAAGCAAGCATTGGCTTCTTTAGGGCTGCAAGAGTTGTATTTCGAAAACGATCAGAATCAGAAGTATCCGAGCTTTGGCCGTCCCCAAGACTTAGAAGCTGTGACCGCAAAAGAGCTTTACCAAACCTATCGCTCAATGATGGACAATGACCAAATCGATCTTTTTGTGATCGGCGATGTGGTTGAATCAGAAGTCGCGGAGATTTTCCAGAACATGGCCTTTACCGATCGGCCAGACCAAGCAATACCGGTCTTTTATCAGCAAGCGGCGGAAAATATCATTCGCGAGAAAATCTTGCGGGAACCAATCATTCAAGCCAAATTGAACTTAGGCTATCATACTGGCGTGTATTATGACCAAGCCGAGCGGATCGCCTTTATGGTCTTCAACGGGTTGTTTGGCGGATTCCCTCATTCAAAACTGTTTATGAATGTCCGAGAGAAAGAAAGTTTGGCTTATTATGCTTCCAGCAGTATCGATACGTTTCGCGGGTACTTGTCGGTCCAAACAGGAATCGACGGCAAAAACCGCGACAAGGTCTTCAAATTGATCGAACAACAGCTGCAAAGCTTGCAGCGTGGCGAAGTCACAGCGGAAGAACTGGCACAAACAAAAGCGATGTTGAAAAACCAGTACTTGCTTTCGTTGGATAACCCACAAGCACTGATCGAAACAGCCTATCTGAATCAGTGGGTACCGAATACGAAAATGACGGAAGATGAATTTATGCAGAAATTGGCTCAAGTGACCGTAGCAGATGTCCAAGCATTGGCCAAAAACGTGTCCTTGCAAGCTGTATTCTTCCTGGATAAGGAGACGACCCATGAATAAAAAAGTCTATCAGCAAATCAATGAGACCCTTTATGAAGAAGTATTGCCAAACGGCTTGAAAGTTTATTTGCTGCCAAAAGCCGATTTCCATAAAACTTACGGACTTTTCAGTACGAACTATGGCTCTGTCGACAATCATTTCGGGTTTTCACCCGAAGCATTGCATCAAGTTCCAGATGGCATTGCCCATTTTCTAGAGCACAAACTGTTTGAAAAAGAAGACGGCGATGTCTTTCAAACCTTTGGTCAGCAGGGGGCTTCTGCCAATGCCTTTACCAGTTTCACGAAAACCAGCTACCTTTTTTCGGCAACCGATCAAATCAAGCTGAACCTTGAAACGTTGATTGATTTCGTTCAAGCCCCGTATTTCACAGAAGAAACCGTTGAAAAAGAAAAAGGGATCATTGGCCAAGAAATCCAAATGTATGATGACGATCCGAACTGGCAGCAGTTTTTCGGCATCATCAAAAATTTGTATCCGAAGCACCCCCTGCATATCGATATCGCTGGTACGGTGGAAAGCATTGCGCAGATCACCGCAGAAGACTTGTATCTTTGCTACAATACCTTCTATCACCCAAGCAACATGACACTTTTTGTGGTAGGCAACATCGATCCGGAAGAAACGATGGCGTGGATTCGGACCAATCAAGCGGCCAAGACCTTTCCAGAAACGCAAGCGATCATTCGCCAGTTTCCTGAAGAAACCTTTGCCGATATTCAAGCAGAATCAAGTCTTACCATGCCAGTGACACGTGCTAAAGGCGTGTTAGGGATCAAAGGGGACTTGAACAAACTGCCGGAATCAGGAAGAGAGCTCTTACGCTTCAAAAATGCGTTGAACCTTTTCTGCCAATTGGTTTTAGGCAATACTTCCGCCAATTATTTGCGTCTGTATGATCAAGGCATCATCGATGACACGTTTGGATTTGAAGTGAACTTGGATCGCGGCTTTTACTTTGCCGATTTCTCGGGGGATTCTGAAGAGCCAAAAGAAATGTTGGCAGAGATCGAAGCGATCTTAATGAATTTCCAGCACGACCCAGAGATTAATGAAGAAAACTTGACGTTATTGAAGAAGAAAATGCTAGGGAAATATTTCCAATCACTGAACTCATTGGAGTTTATTGCAAACCAGTTTACCCAAAGCTTATTCGGTGAAACGACGCTCTTTGATCTACCGGAGGTGATCCAATCGATCACTTTGGAAGATGTTCAGCAAGCGGCTCGTTCCTTTATCGATCCTAAAGCGTTTAGCCGTTTTTACATGTATCCAACGGAAAAAGCCTAAGCGAAGGCTGGTTTTGTCAAACAGCTGTCATTTAAGCGACACTGAATGATTCAAGGAGGAAGGCCCAACAGCTCAAGGGCTGCCCACCTCCTAGATCATTCAGTGTTTTCTTTTTGCGTCAAAGGGTGGTTTTTTCTTGCATTTTGATGCCAATTTGGCGAAAAGTATTAAAATTTGTTTGCGAGTTGTGGTTAGGCTATCCTCAGACTTTTTCTTTTATGGTATTCTTTAATTATTGAAGCAAAATCTTTTTTTGTTTTTTTGCAAAAAATCACGGAAAAAATGTTATATTTAGTAGACGGCGCGCCCAGATGGAAATCGGCGTGACGGAGTTTTTTTTATTGACTGATACAGGGAACCCCTGTTTTAAAATGATAGAGCAGCTTTGCTGACCTTACGACAAGCAGCGAAGCGATTTTAGGGCTTTTTTTAAAGATGAATAAAAGACTGGAGTAGATGATCGAGTGGCCAACGAAACAACGATTGGAGCAAAATTACGGCAAGCCCGTTTAGATAAGAACATTTCATTGATTGAATTACAACAAATGACAAAGATCCAAAAACGCTATTTAGAAGCAATTGAAGCGGAGCGTTTTGATCAATTGCCAGGCACTTTTTATGTCCGCGCGTTTATTCGCCAATATGCAGCAGCGGTTGGAGAAGACGGCGACAAATTGGTGGCCGTTTTTGATGGCAAAGATACGTTAGACGCCCCCTTACCAAAAAGACCGCAGCCTGAAACCGTCAGCGGCTCACGAAAAGCACAGCACGTAGAAGAAAAAAGCGGCTCATTTGTTGTCCGCTATTTGCCGATGATTTTATTAGGTCTGGTTGCCATTACGATCGTGAGTATCGTGGGCTACATGGCTTGGCAAGACCGTAATACAACACCGATGATCCAAGGGAGTTCTTCTCTCGTGGTAGAAAATTCGGCGTCTACAGCTTCCACCACGACAAGTACGGAAGAAACCAGTACTTCGAGTGAAGCGACGGAGTCATCAAGTACGACGGAATCCAGCGAAGCGAAAATGACGATGACGGCTAGCGATTCCACGCAATCGTCGATCACGATCACGATGAAAGATGCGGAAAACCCTATTGAATTGGCATTTACTGGGCTAGATGCTTCTTGTTGGGTCGGTGTACAAGTTGACAATGCTTATGTGTACCAATACACTCTACAAGCAGGGGAAACGCAATCAATGACGCTGCCAGAAGGCGCCACGAATGCGACTTTGACCCTGGGCGCAAGCCAAAATATCTCCATCAAGGCCAATGGACAGGAAGTGGACTTTTCTGATCCGCAATTTGAATTGTTACAAAAGACGGTCCGTCTCGTGATTGAATACCAAGACGATGCGGCATAAATCTGACAAATGCGCCTTATTGAGGTATCATTAGCTAAAAAGTTATCTGTTGCACCCGACTGGTGAAAAGCAGAAGTAGTGGCATGATTTGCCGTTATTTCGTACAATAGTCGGCAGAGAGGAGTCTATTTCGTGAATTTACCCAATCAATTAACTGTATTACGGATCATTATGATCCCCATCTTTATTTTGGTCTTGGTTTTGCCGATCGATCTTGGCACGATGACCGTTGGTACGACACAATTAGAAAACACGCACCTTATTGCAGCGATCCTTTTTGCGGCAGCCAGCATTACGGACTGGCTAGATGGCAAGATCGCTCGTTCCAGAGGCCTTGTTACCAACTTCGGGAAGTTTGCTGACCCGTTAGCAGATAAAATGCTCGTCATGACGGCTTTTATCATGCTGGTCGAATTAGACAAAGCCCCAGGCTGGGTAGTTTCGATCATCGTTTGCCGTGAGTTGGCAGTGACAGGTTTACGCTTGTTGTTAGTGGAACAAAGTGGCGAAGTCATGGCTGCTGCGTGGCCGGGGAAAATCAAAACCGCGACACAAATGGTTGCGATCATTTTCTTGTTCTTGAACAACATTCCCTTTTCAATGATCGGTTTACCTGTCGATCAAATCATGTTGTATCTATGCTTGATCTTTACGATCTATTCCGGGGTCGATTATTTCATAAAAAATACGAATGTTTTTAAAGATTCTATGTAAAATTTCTAGATCTAGATAAAGAAGCGATAAAAACAAGGATACAAGTCACGAAAGTTCAGAAGTTTTCTGGACTTTTTTTGTCAATATGAAAGACTTTTACGTATCTGATAAATGAAGGAGTAAACGAATGAAAGCAGAAATTATTGCAGTCGGGACCGAATTACTTTTAGGACAGGTGGTGAATACGAACGCGACCTTCTTGTCAGAAGAACTGGCAAGTCTAGGGATCGATGTTTTTTATCATAGTGTTGTCGGGGACAACCCCAATCGCTTAGAGGAATTGCTGACGATCGCCGACAAACGCAGCGACTTGATCGTGCTGTGCGGCGGCTTAGGGCCCACCGACGATGACTTGACGAAACAAGTCACTGCCCGCCATGTGGGACAGGAATTAGTGCGAGATGAACCAGGTTATCACCAATTGAAAGCCTTCTTTGAAAACAGTCAACGGAGGATGACGGAAAACAATTTGCGGCAGACCTTAGTCTTCAAAGACGGTGAGTCTTTGCCAAATCCCAATGGACTAGCGATCGGGATCTTTTATCAGACAGCCGCTACCAGTTATTTGCTGCTGCCGGGACCGCCAAGTGAACTGCAGGCGATGTTTCTTACCCACGCAAAACCACTTCTGTTAGAGCAGTTTCCCCAAGAAGAAGTCTTGCTTTCTCGCGTTTTGCGCTATTACGGGATCGGGGAATCGGCGTTGGTCACAGAATTGGCCGATTTGATCGAGAATCAAGTCAATCCCACCATTGCTCCTTATGCCAAACCCAATGAGGTCACGTTGCGTCTGACGGTCAAAACCGCAGACGAGGCGCAAGGGATCAAACAATTGGATGCATTAGAAGAAACCGTCCAAGCACGGGTCGGTGCGTATTTCTATGGATATGGGGAACAAAATTCGCTGGCAGAAACAGTCGTCGAGCTACTGATCGAGAAAAAGAAAACCGTCACCGCAGCGGAAAGTTTGACCGCTGGTTTGTTCCAAGCGACCCTAGGAGGGATTCCTGGCGTCTCTGAGGTGTTTCCCGGTGGGTTCGTGACATATTCTGCTGGAACAAAAAGCAAGCTCTTAGGCATCGATCCAGCGCTTTTAGAAAGCTATGGGACTGTTAGTCAGGAATGTGCGGAAGCAATGGCCGTCTATGCCCGCAAACAAGCAGAGACCGATTATGCGGTGGCGTTTACTGGTGTTGCTGGTCCGGACGAACTAGAAGGCCAGCCCAAAGGCACTGTTTGGATCGCCTTAGCTTCTGACAAAGGCGTCTCGAGCCAGCTGTATCACTTCAACCGCGACCGCGCCTATATTCGGCATAGTGCTGTCATGGCAGGCTTAAATCAAATACGTAAGGAATTATTAAATTAATGCGAATGTTTGTTCGTTTTTTCTTGCAATTTCCCTTCAGAAGGACTATTATTATCTTATGAACGACACACGAAAGTGATGAATATAAGGAGGATTATCCGTTTGGCAGATGATCGTAAAGCAGCCTTAGATGCTGCACTAAAGAAGATTGAAAAGAACTATGGTAAAGGTGCCATCATGAAGCTTGGCGAAAAAGTTGATCAACAAATTTCAACGATCCCAAGTGGTTCATTGGCCTTGGATGTTGCATTAGGTGTAGGTGGTTACCCACGAGGACGGATCGTAGAAGTTTACGGCCCAGAAAGTTCTGGTAAAACGACAGTTGCTTTACATGCCATTGCGGAAGTCCAAAAAAATGGCGGAACAGCAGCATTTATCGATGCCGAACATGCGTTAGATCCTCAGTATGCGCAAAAATTAGGCGTAAATATCGATGATCTTTTGTTATCACAACCAGATACAGGGGAACAAGGATTAGAGATCGCTGACGCCTTAGTTTCAAGTGGTGCGGTTGATATCGTAGTTATTGACTCGGTAGCAGCTTTAGTCCCACGGGCGGAGATCGATGGTGAAATGGGTGATACCCACGTTGGTTTGCAAGCTCGTTTGATGTCACAAGCATTACGGAAACTTTCTGGTTCCATCAACAAAACGAAAACGATCGCGATCTTTATCAACCAAATTCGCGAAAAAGTTGGGATCATGTTTGGGAATCCAGAAACGACACCTGGTGGACGTGCGTTGAAATTCTATTCAACCATCCGTTTGGAAGTACGTCGTGCTGAGCAATTGAAATCCGGTACAGATATCATCGGGAACCGCACGAAGATCAAAGTAGTCAAAAACAAAGTAGCGCCACCATTTAAAGTAGCAGAAGTCGACATGATGTATGGTCAAGGGATTTCCCAAGAAGGCGAACTGCTGGATATGGCCGTGGAACAAGATATCGTCGATAAAAGCGGTGCGTGGTATGCCTATAAAGGGGATCGTATCGGTCAAGGTCGTGAAAACGCCAAAAACTATATGCGTGAACACCAAGAAATGATGCTAGAAGTTTCTGCTCGCGTCCGCGATGCTTACGGGATTGGAACAGGAGAGACCGTAACCCTCGAGGAAGCGCAAGAAGAATTACCATTAGACGAATAAGTCTTGAAAAAGCCAAACAACCTCGTTGTTTGGCTTTTTTGTGGCTTTTTGCTAGATTCATCTATTGTTGAAAAAACATCCGTAAAAAGGAAGGGTTGCGAAAGTTTACTTTATTATTTAAAGTTGACACTCTTGTGTTCAAACATTAGAATAAACGTATGTGGATTTCCACATAAGAAGTAGCGAATTGATAATTTTGTTATCCTTTGTTAATCAAAATTACAAAATATTTAAAAAGATAGTATGGAGGTGGATTCATTGGAACTACTTTACATTCTCCTCGCTATCATCGGTTTAATTGTCGGTCTTGGATTAGGAGTTTATGTGACGAAATCTCGTCATGAGAAAGAAATCAACGGCGCCCAAAATTCTGCAGCTGGAATTATCGAAAGCGCTAAGAAAGAAGCAGAAACTCTTAAAAAAGAAGCATTGTTAGAAGCTAAGGAAGAAAATCAGAAGTATCGGTCAGAGATTGAAAGTGAGTTGAAAGAAAGCAAACTTGATTTAAAATCACAAGAAAATCGTTTACTCCAAAGAGAACAAGTACTTGATCGTAAGGACGATTCTTTGGAAAAACGAGAACGCTCACTTGAAGATAAAGAAGGCAGACTTAGTGAGAAACAACAATTAATTGACGAGCGAGAAAAAGAAGTAGAAAACTTAATCGATGGACAACAGAAAGAATTAGAGCGCATCGCCGCGCTGTCTAGAGATGAAGCAAAAGAGTTGATCATGAAATCAACGGAAGAGGAATTGAACCATGAATTAACGATCATGGTCAAAGAATCTGAACAGCGTGCGAAGGAAGAAGCAGATCGAAAAGCAAAAAATCTCTTGTCCCTAGCAATCCAACGTTGTGCCGCAGACCAAGTGTCTGAAACCACGGTATCGGTCGTATCATTACCAAATGATGAGATGAAAGGTCGAATCATCGGAAGAGAAGGTCGGAACATTCGGACCCTTGAAACATTGACAGGGATCGATTTGATCATCGATGACACGCCAGAAGCAGTCGTCTTATCAGGATTTGATCCGATTCGCCGTGAAATTGCTCGTATGACCCTTGAAAAACTGATTCAAGACGGCCGGATCCATCCAGCTCGAATTGAAGAAATGGTCGAAAAATCTCGGAAAGAAATGGATGAGCATATTCGTGAATATGGGGAACAAGCAGCCTTTGAAGTCGGTGCTCACACCCTTCATCCAGACTTGATCAAGATTTTAGGTCGTTTGCGTTTCCGTACCAGCTACGGACAAAACGTCTTGAACCACTCGATCGAAGTCGCAAAACTAACCGGTGTTCTTGCCGCAGAATTAGGCGAAGATATTCAGTTAGCCAAACGTGCCGGACTCTTGCATGATATCGGGAAAGCCCTTGACCATGAAATCGAAGGCTCTCACGTTGAGATCGGGGCTGAGTTAGCTGCCAAATACAAAGAAAATGGTGTGGTGATCAATGCGATCGCTTCTCACCATGGAGATGTTGAAGCAACATCGGTTATCTCTGTTTTAGTTGCAGCCGCAGATGCCTTGTCAGCAGCCCGTCCAGGTGCCCGCAGCGAATCATTGGAAAATTATATTCGCCGCTTGCAAAACCTAGAAAATATCGCCAACGGCTTCAAAGGTGTCGATTCCAGTTTTGCCGTCCAAGCCGGACGTGAAGTCCGTGTAATGGTCAAACCAGAAGAGATTTCTGATTTGGATGCTGTACGATTGGTTCGCGACATCCGCAAGAAGATCGAAGACGATTTGGATTACCCAGGTCATATCAAAGTAACCGTTATTCGCGAGACCCGCGCAACGGATTACGCCAAATAGCAAGCAAAAGCAGTATCCTCTCAGAGGGTACTGCTTTTTTTGTGTGGCTGACTGTTAATAAGGACGACTGAGTTGTTCAAAATCAACTGTGCTTTTCATCAGTCCCATAAATGATTGAGCCTTTTTTGTTCGTCGGCAGCCAAACGCCGGGAAAGCAAAAGGATGAATCGTTAGCGACAGAGGCGAAAAGAGGAAGGATCGATCCAGCATCATCTCGAGAGGGGGGGATTGAAAGATAAAACAGACCCAGACTTCTCGGTGAAGTCTAGGTCTGTTTTGTCTTTTTCACGTCTATACGTCCATCAAATCTTGCGTCGACGGGCAAAGTCCACAAAGCGGAATTTATCCAGTCGGTGGATCGATTCGGTGTATTCAAAACAGCGCGTGTCTTCTAGATACACGAGGCTGCGAACCGTAACGACATGCTGATCTTCAGGACGCAGATCCATTAGATCCCGCAATTCTTTGTTGACGGGGTCAACAGTGATTTCTTTTTGTGCATAAGCGATCTCAAGGCCAAGATCATTTTCAAAGTAATCAAAAATCGATACTTTCGCTCGGTTTTCTGGCAACTCTTCGATGATAGAAGCATCAAGGTAATCTTTATCCAAAATCACCACTTCTCCATCGATTCTCCGCTGACGGATCAGTTTCCATGCCTCAGAAGCGACAGGCCAACCAGTGGTCTCGTGCAGCTTTGGCGAAACGGCGATCTTACGGATCTCGACAACCTTTGTTTCACTAGGAATGCGTTGGGTATCTTGCAGCTCACGAAAACTCGTCAAGCCGGAAATTGGGAAATCAAAGCGATTCAAGTCTAAAACGATCGAACCTTTCCCTTGTTTCTTTTGGATATAACCAGCATCCCGCAATAAATTCAATGCCTTACGGACAGTCTCGCGGGAGACACCATAAGTTTTGATCAATTGGTTTTCGCTAGGCAGCAAAGAATGCGGAGGGTATTCGTTTGCTAGAATTTTTTGTTCTAAATCTAAAAATATCTCTTTGAACTTGTTCATCGGATTGCCCCCTCTTTGGCTATTATAGCGAGGCCAATTTGGAAATGCAATCGACTATTTCGCCAAAAGTTCGTCAATGTTTAGATCCGTCAATTTTTCAACGATCACATCTGCACCGTGTAGTTCTTCTCCTGAATAAACGCCTACCGCGTACATACCAGCAGCTTTGATGCCGTCGATCCCTGCTTGAGCATCTTCAAAGCCAACTGCTTCTGCCGGTTCAATGCCTAGTGCCAGCGCTGCTTGGATAAAGATTTCTGGATCTGGTTTGCCTTTTTTCAAGGTTGCTGGGTCAACGATCGTATCAAAGTCTTGCATGACACCTAGTTTGTCCAAAATAAACGGCGCATTCTTGGATGCCGAAGCGATGGCACAAGGAATATTTTTTGCTTTGGCTTCATCAAGGAACGTCTTTACCCCCGGCAATAGATCATCAGGAGTCAAGCTTTGTAATAATTGTACATAGTGGGTATTTTTCTTTGTCGCTAAGGCTTCTTTTTCGACTTCTGTGTAGGCATCATTTTTGTTGCCTAGTGTTAAGATTCGCTCTAAAGAATCCATGCGGCTAATGCCTTTTAACTGCTCATTGAATTTCAAATCGATCTCGATCCCAATCTCCGCAGCTAATTCTTTCCATGCGATGTAGTGGTATTTAGCTGTATCCGTGATAACGCCGTCTAAATCAAAAACAAATCCTTTTTTCATGTGTAACACTCCTTTTAGTAAGTAATCGTTGCTTCTTTCTTTGCTTCTAGAGAAACTTGCTGCCCATTCACTAAGATCGTGACTGGCTGATCAGCGGTGATCGTCAATGTTTCATGTGTAACATTCAATGCAAAGCGGGTGCCGCGAACTTCTAGCTGAAAGGCTAAGCTGTCCCAAGCTTTTGGCAAGTTTGGTGTGATCTGCAGTTGCTCTTCTCGAATATCAATCCCAGCAAAAGTGGTTAACGGAATAAACAACGTAGCGGCCATGACACCGGCGTGAATGCCTTCTGCCGTGGTCCCGCCTTGGATATCACGATAATCAGAAGAGAGGGCTTCTTGGTATAACGACCAAGCCAATTCCTGATCATCCACCATTGCCGCTAACTGAGCGTGAACGATCCGCGACAAAGTCGAGCCGTGGGAGGTGCGAGCCAAATAATAATGGAGATTTTTTTCAATATAGTCTGTTGGCAGTTGGTAAGAAAGATCCGCCAAAATTTGATTGACTTGCTCTTTTGAGAAATTATAGAAAATCATCAAACTATCGGCTTGTTTCGCGACTTTGTAGCTGTCAGCACTCTTGCCTTCAGCGTTTAGGATGCGATCCATCCGATAAATGTTGCCATATTTCTCTTTATAATGGGCCCAATCCAGATCTTCCAACTGGAAGTACCCTTCAAACTGTGCGATGATGCCTTCGTGATCGATCTCTAAGCCTAATTTGGTACGAATATCTGCCATAGCAGCAATATCCGCTGGGGTTAAAGCCGTTTTCTCCAATACTGCTTGGAAGCTCTCTGCTGATAGTTGTTGTTGGAGGTTCTCGATCTCTTCAAACAACCATACTACCATCATATTGGTATAGGCGTTGTTTTTCAAGCCGCCTTGTTCACTATTTGGGTAGCTTTCATGAAATTCATCTGGTCCCATGACTTTATCGATAAAGTAACGTTGAGCAGTATCATCCCAGGTGGCAGCACTTTGCCAGAAATGGGCGACTTCTAACATCAATTCTAATCCATATTGTTCCATAAAGGGACGGTCTTGTGTGTTGTGCCAATATTGCCAAATGTTATAAGCGATCGCTAAGGAGACGTGGCGCTGCAAGCGACTGTGGTCTTCTTTCCATTCGCCGCTGATAGGGTTCAAATGCAGTTCTTGGGATTGCTCACTGCCATCCAAGCCTGATTGCCATGGGAACATGGCGCCTTGGTAACCGGCTTTTTGGGCGTCTTTTTTGGCAGCAGCTAAGCGGCGGTAGCGATACAGCAAAATTTCTTTGGCGGTGTCAGGAAAATGTAGAATGTAAAAGGGTAAGATAAACAGTTCATCCCAGAAAATATGACCGCGATAGGCTTCACCATGTAGGCCACGGGCAGTGATACTGGCATCTAAGGACTCCTGATAAGCATTCGGTGCTGCGGAGACCAGCAGATGATACGTATGCAGATTCAGCATTTTTTGCGACATCAAGTCACCAGTGACTTCGATGGCCGCTTTCGCCCATAATTCAGCCCAGGCTTGTTTTGAGGCGGTATACATCGTCGCAAAATCAGGTAATGCTAAGGAAGAAAACGTAAATGCCGGTTGCGGATCCTCTTGCCGATAAGCGGCAGCAGTGACTGATTTTTCGACCCGATAAGTTTGTCCATCCGTCACCTCAAGGGCTACTTGCTGACGGACGAGCTGGTCGTTTGTTTCAGCGTGCAGCTCAGCCAATGGCAGGTCCTTTGAAAACAGTTCAGAGGATTGGACAACGGTAATCTGTGATTGGTTAGTGGTGACCACTAAATGCGCTTTGTTTTGTTCAGCTGCTGTCTCTTTCACGGTCAAATGCTGGTTGGTTAAGCTACGGTAACGAGCGACGTTATAGTTATAGACCGATCCGTCGGCTTCACTGACGAAAGTAACGGTGCCGGAAAAGTTCAGCGGGGTAAACTGATAGACCAAGCTATATTGGTGAACGTCTTGCATATTGGCGATTTTCTTCGTTTCGATTCGCAGACGCTTTTGTTTTTTTGTTTCAATTTCTGCCACTGATTGGAACAAGCCGGTCTTCAGATCTAATGTCCGTTTAAAGGAAAGAAGCTGATTGTTGGCAATGTCGATCACTTCATCATCGATCTTCACGTACATTTTTTGCAGATTCGGTGCATTGACGAAGTCTTCATTGCTGATGGTATGACCAGAAACATCCGATTCTACCGTATTGTAAAGACTTGCTAAATACAGCCCTGGATAGTTCGCTTCACAAATGGTCATCTCAGGCGTCGTGCCTCGCAGCCCTAGATAGCCGTTGCCGACGGTTAAAAGTGACTCCACCGAGTATTCATCTTTACCAGGGGTGTAGCCATAGTATTCGAGGTTCCAAGGAATTTCAGCACTTTTTTCTTCATACTGTTCTTTCGTGGTGCAAACAAAGGGACGATTCAATTTTTCTGTCAACCATTGGTCCAGTGAAAAAGTCCCTTCTTCATTCGTAAACACCAGCGATTCAGAGACGATCCCGCCACCTTCCATTTTCTGCAGCTGCGCGGTCAGTGCAGCAACTCGTTCACTGTCTGTCCCAGAAAACGGATAGGTCGTACCGGTTTGATCCGTTAACAGCCATTCTTCCTTAGACAATATAATCGTATTCACAATAGTTGTCCTCCTTTAAACTTGTCTATACATGCAAGATGATTATAACGTAATTTGTAAGCTATTTCAATTTATCTCACCTGTTTTTTTATTCTTTTTTGTTAAATAAACAGTAAATAAAGTCATTGGCAATATTATTTTATATTAATCAAATATTTTAAAAAACGTTTATTTATTAAGGTTTTAATACGGTACCTTTTCTATTCACTTGTATTGTTTGTAGAAAAAGTGAAAAAAATTGGTTTGAAACGCTTGCAATATCAAAACTATCAAGTTATGATTAGTGCGTAATTAAAACATATATATACAAGTGGATATGAAAGGGGTTTATTAATTATGGGAAAGTATCGTGATGATGCTGAGAAGCTGCTGGAATATGTTGGCGGCAAAGAAAATATCGCCGCAGTAACACATTGCGCGACACGGATGCGTTTTGTTTTGAACGATCAGACAAAAGCAAACGAAAAGGCAATTGAAGAAATTCCAAGTGTCAAAGGGATGTTTACGAATGCGGGACAATTCCAAGTCATTATCGGCAATGATGTCTCAACGTTTTACAATGATTTTACCGATGTATCAGGAATAGAAGGTGTTTCTAAAGAACAAAGCAAAGCGATTGCAAAAAACAATCAAAATATCGTGCAACGAGCGATTGCTACGTTAGCTGAGATCTTTACCCCGTTATTACCAGCGATTATTGTCGGTGGTTTGATGCTAGGGCTGAGAAATTTCTTAGAAGGTGTACCGTTAGAAGCTCTAGGTGGACAAACCATTACGCAAGCTTCTACTTTTTGGAACGGTGTCAACGGCTTTTTATGGCTGCCCTGTGAAGCGATCTTTCACTTTCTACCAGTAGGGATTACCTGGAGTATTACACGTAAGATGGGAACCACGCAAATATTAGGGATTGTTTTAGGGATTACATTGGTTTCACCGCAATTATTAAATGCTTATTCAGTAAGTTCAACTTCTGCTGCAGAAATCGCCCAAAATTATACGTGGGACTTCGGGTTCTTCACTATTGATAAAATTGGGTATCAAGCACAAGTGATCCCAGCAATGCTGGCAGGTTTCTTATTGGTTTATCTTGAAAGATTCTTCCGGAAATGGATTCCAGAAGCGGTTTCAATGATCTTCGTTCCATTGTTCTCATTGCTGCCAACTATTTTAGCAGCTCACATGGTATTAGGTCCAATCGGTTGGCAAATCGGATCAGGCATTTCTTGGGTCGTAAATGCTGGCTTGACCTCACCATTAAACTGGTTATTTGGTTTCATTTTCGGTGGCTTGTATGCGCCTTTGGTTATTACCGGATTGCATCATACAACGCTAGCGATCGACTCTCAATTAGTAGCGGATTTTGGGACAACAAACCTTTGGCCAATGATCATGCTGTCAAATATTGCGCAAGGTACGGCAGTATTGGCGATTTGGTTCCTTCACCGTGGCAATAAAAAAGAAGAACAAGTCTCTGTTCCAGCAACGATTTCTGCTTACATGGGGGTTACTGAACCAGCGATGTTCGGGATCAATTTGAAATATGTTTACCCATTTGTCGCAGCAATGGTAGGTTCTGCCTTCGGTGGAATGCTGATCACTGCAACGAATACCCGTGCATTAGGTATTGGTGTAGGGGGACTGCCTGGCTTCTTATCATTTAAAATTGAAAACTATCCAATGGTCTTCATCTCAATGGCGGTGACGATTGCGATCACTTTTGTTTGCACTATCGTCTTTAGAAAAGTTACCTTCTTAAATAAATTAGAACCGCAATTGGCTGCTGATACAGCTGCAGCAGCGGCTGTTGCACCAACGACTGCTGCACCGACAACTGCAGCCCCAGAAGCAACACAAGTTTCAGAAGAAACCCTTTATGCTCCAGCTGATGGGAAAGTAGTTGCCATCACTGAAGTTTCTGACCCTGTCTTTTCTCAAAAAATGATGGGTGACGGCTTTGCTGTTCAGCCAACGAACGGAACGATTTATGCTCCTGTTGCAGGTACGATCTCTAGCATTTTTGAAACGAAACATGCAATCGGGATTTTAACGCCTGGTGGCGCGGAAGTTCTTGTCCACATGGGCTTGGATACTGTAGAACTAAAAGGTGCGCCATTTGAGGTTCTTGTTTCTGAAGGTGATACAGTCACACCAGAAACGAAGCTTGCAGTGATGGATCTAGATGCCGTTATCGCAGCTGGCAAACAGACAGACGTTTTGACGGTCATCACGAATGCCGAAAAAGTGCGTCAGCTTTCATTGACGACTACAGGCACAGTGACAGCCAAAACAGCGGTTGGTTCAGCTGAATTAAACTAAAAAAATAATCCGTTTCCGAGAGCGCCCTTTGACTAAGAAGGGGAATCGGAAGCGGATTTTTTTATGGGCCGTCCTCAAGGGAGGGCGGCTTTTTTTCGTTGTTTTTCAATTGGCAAAGCCGCAGTTAGCTGACAGCTTTTTTGTCGGTGTTTTTGCGGAAGTAGTTGATCGTTAATAGGAAAGTCAGTAAGACCAGGGCCCACAAAAAGAATAAGGCGATTTGAGAGCCGATGACCGTCCCTTGGGTGTAATCGGTCGTCGCATTTTGTGCCAAATTGATAATGGTCGCCACCACAGCCGTCGCCACTGCACCAGAAAATTGCTGCAGCGTATTAAAGATCGCATTACCGTCCGCGTACAACGCAGGAGTCAGCTTGTTTAAGCCGGTGGTCATCATATTGCTGTAGGCTAAGCCGATCCCGATCATGTAAAAGACATGTCCGGCAACTAGGCTCCAAATGAAAGGCGAACGCAAAACAAGGGCTAAGGCAAGCCAACCAATGGCAATCAAAGTCAAACCAGACAGGATCGGTTTTTTCGGTCCAACTTTATCCAGCAACCGACCAGAGATCGGCGCAAGGACCGCCCCGATGGCCGCCCCGGGCAGCATAACTAATCCTGCAGTAAAGGCATCTTTTCCCAAGACGAGTTGGACAAAGTTCGGCAAGACAAAGGAAATGCCCAGTAAAAGGAACTGACAAACGAGAAAGCCGAAAAGAAACAAACTGAAGCTGCGGTTTTTCAAAACAGCCAAACGAATCAAAGGGTTCGGGCCTTTTGAGCGTTGATAAAACAAGCCAGCACCAATGAAACCGAAAATCAGCGGCAGTAGACTCGCTAAGGTGCCTACTTGATTCAAGAACAATAAGAAGCCGCTGAACATCAAGACGATTCCTAATACACTCAGTAAATCCAGGGAAGTGTCTTTTGCCCCAGCCGTTTTAGGGATCGAGTAAAGGCCGAGTACTAGGGAGATCAGTAAGACTGGGATTAAGAAAAGAAAGATCGCATTCCAAGACCAATGGGCGGTCAATAATCCTCCATATGTCGGTCCGATCGCTGGAGCGATGGAAGTGGTCAAATTCCCTAAGCCGATCGCCGCTCCCCGCTTTTCAAAGGGGGAGTAAGTCAAAATGATGTGGAACATCAAAGGCAGTGCGATCCCTGTGCTGGCACCTTGGAAAAAGCGGCCAATCAGCAAAATGGCAAACGTCGGCGATAAAAAGTCGATCACCAAGCCAACAAGGAAGAAGGCGTTGGCAGCTAGAAACAAGGTTCTCAATGAGAAGCGTTTCAAAAGGTAGGTCGATATTGGGACAATGATGGAGATGACCAGTAAGTAGATGGTCGTCACCCATTGGACATCGGATGTTGAAAGCGTAAATTGATCGATCAATGTCGGAAACGTTACATTCATGGCTGTTTCAATCAGCACGCCTGCAAATGACATCAATCCGGTTGCGAGGATCGCCCCCACGAGTTTTTTGTTGTTTTCCATATTCTCACCTCTAAAAATTCGCAAAAAAAGAGACCGTTTCTATTCTCATAGAAACCGCCTCTCTCTCGACAAGCGAACCCGCTTGTTATCTGTACGATTTAATCTATCGCTATTCTACTGACTTCATAAGAAAGTGTCAAGAGAAGTGGATAAAAAAATAGCAAAAAACTTTTTTGAAAGTTTTCAAACTTTTACTTACACGAAAAATTTTCTTCTGCTAGAATAGTCGAGTACGAAAAAGAGAAAGGAAGTTGTAACATGCCCATCAACAAAAAAGAAAGTTTGATCTATACGACACTTATGTGTATTTTCATGGTGTATTTTATGAGTGTTTACAACCTCATGTTCCAAGTCGGTGTTTCTGCATTGGCATTCCAATTGGCGTGGAATGAATTGCCATTAGCCCTTTGTGTCGCCTTTATTTTGGATTGGTTCATTGTTTCTGGTCCGGCAAAAGGTTTGGCATTTCGATTTTTGGACCATCAATCAGCTACTTGGAAAAAAATCGGTTTGATTTCTTCATTGATGATCGCCGGCATGGTGATCTGTATGTCACTCTTTGGTGCGTTGATGCATCCAAACCCTGATCACTCGGTGTTCGTCAATTGGCTAAGCAACATTGGGAAAAATGTGATTGTCGCATTGCCGTTGCAATTGTTCATTGCAGGCCCAATCGTTCGCCGGGTGTTTCGCGCCTTGTTTCCTATTGGCACTGTGCAAGAACAGCCAGTACTAGGGGAATAATCGAGCATTAGAAAAAACGTACTGCAGACAGGCTCTACCAAGGTTAGCTAAAAATAGCTGGCTTGGCGATACCTGGACTTGCGGCACGTTTTTTTGCTTTTATAAACAACAAAAAAACCCATAGGATGGTATGGGTTTTTCTGGTTACCCTATGAAATAGGATACAGGATGTACCTATATAGTAATATGGTGAGGTCAAAAAGGAAAGTTCAATTTTTTCATCAATACATGAAATTAATGCAAATCACTTGTTTTTCTGACGAAAAAAGCAACTTATAATTGTTTTTGCCGATTAGTCTGTGTAGAAACCAATCAGTTGATACCAACGACGATGCTCAATATGGTAGGCATCAGGTGAGTACCCTGACATTGAAAAACCGATAAAGGTGATGACCAGTCCGAGAATAATAAACAACAGACTGAGAAAAACGAAAAAGCGCTTATTGATTTTGATCATAGGACTGCCTTCTTTCGATAGTTTTGAACAAATGATTTTGGCCAAACGACAAGGGAGTGGGTAAGACGTGAAAAAGGTCGGCTCATACTATAAGTGGCGATCAGACAAAGAAGCCCTAAACCAAATAAGAAAATCCCCACGCCTAACTGACTTAAAAAGAGATAGAAACCATCCGCCATCAGCATGGGACTTAAGACAACGCTAGCAATCCCACCGATAAACGTAGTGACACCAATCATGCCAGTGGTGAAAGGCACACACCAGATGATTATTAAAAAGCTTAGGATCAGCAAAGCGGCACTTAACAATAAGCTGCCCCACAATGGAAAGCCTAGCACTAAGATCAAGAGCAAAAAGGGATGAAAGCGGCGGGGAATCTCTACCACGACCTCTTCTGTTTCTGTGACTGTTTGGATCAGTTCTTTTGGGGAGCCAAGGCGTGCCACGGCTTCTTCTTCAGTGTATCCTTCTTCCATCAAATCTTCGATCATCTCGTCATAATAGTTGATCAGCTGATGAATCTCGCTAGGTCTGACTTTTTCAGATAATTCTGCAGCCAATGCCTTGATAAAATCAACTCTGTTCATCTAGTGTTCCTCCTTTAATAAATCGCTGGATCAATGTCAATTGGGGCCAGTCGTTGGTTAAAAAATCGTCGATCCGCTGTTTGCCAAGTTTGGTCAAGCGGTAATATTTTCGGGTCCGTCCTTGATGACTCTTGTTGTAAGTCTCAACCGCTCGGCTGGCTTCTAAGCGCTTCAAGATAGGGTAGAGGGTGGATTCTGAGATTGGTAGTAAAGGAGAAATATTTTTGACTAATTCATAGCCATAAGAGTCCCCGTGCTGCAAATAGGCTAAAACACAAATTTCCAATAATCCTTTTTTTAATTGGGCATCCAAAGGCTCTCCTCCTGTTCATATCCATACTATACATTACATAGTATCATTTCACAAGTAGTATCAAAAAAATCAGTCTTAAGACTTAGCCGAGGAAAACAAGGAGGTTTTTCAGGAAAATGGTCAAAAATATAAAACAAAATTAAGAAATTCGGCAGAAAGTATATGTTAACGTTCTCTTTTTTGTTAAAGTAGAAGTATGCAGATTACTTTCAGTAAGAAAATTGGGTGTTGGTGGTGTTTCACTGGAAGAAAGCAAGTGAGAGTAGAGGAGCGTTAGCGAGAGCTGATCGCCTCAAGAAAGGAAGGGGTATTATGAGAAAAGCAACGATTACGAAAAAATATTTGATCAACTGTTTAAAAAAATATCTGGTGGAATATCTTTATCGGCCAATCACTGTCCGCGACATTGCTAAATATGCACGAACATCGACCCAACCAATCTATTTGAATTTTTCAAACATGCAAAATTATAAACAGGCAATGGTCGATGATGTCTTCCATGACATTCATGAAGCAAAAAAAGAGACGGTGATGACACTGGATCCTCTATACTGTTTTTGGCATGACTATTACGTGTTCGCCAGTCGCAATCGAGCCCTCTTTTTTGCATTATTTTTAAATGATATTGGTTGTGGTCCTTACATAAAAGAGCGTTCTTTTGCATATTTTCAAGAAGCAATCGCTGAATCAACTGTTTTTCAATGTGAGCAAGAAAACGATCTGAGGAAATACCATGAAGAAGCCTTGATTTTTTTTAGCGGTTTGGTATTGCTGTTTATTCGTGAAGGGTGTACTGACGGCAACAAGGATTTTATAAAAGATACCATGGAGTATTGGGAACGAATGTTAAAGAAAGCAAAAGGCGTGACGCGAGACCAGGGTCGGCAAGGATTATTAGAGGTCGGTACGTTTGCTGTAGAGGAATAGGTACTTGAAATCAAGCATTAAAATAAATATCTGAATATTTTGACACCAAAAAACCGTTAGTGATTAAACATTCTTCACTGACGGTTTTTTTGAGGAGGTAAGTCTTGCGGTATGAGTAGAACAATTGTGGTGTTTTCACCTTTTACTGATTGAATCGATAAGGAAGCTTGCGTGCCATAGTACAATGCTAGCCGTTGGCGTACATTGTTGATACCATAATGTTGATCAGAAGGTTCCTCCAGTTGTTTTAGCTGTTCAGGATCAATCCCGGGACCATTGTCTTGAATCTCAAACCGTAGCCATTGTCCTTCTTTGAGGCAGCGGATCGTCAATACCCCTCTGCGGTCATCTTCAATATGATCAAGCCCATGAAAGACGGCATTCTCGACAAACGGCTGCAAGAGCAGATGGATCATCGGATATTCACCGATATTTGAGTCAATTTCGAGGACTAAATCAAAGGAATGGTGATGCATTTTTTGCTGAATTTTAGCATAGGTGATCGTCAGATCGAGTTCTTTGCTGACGGATAGCCGGTTGGATCCTTGGTTTAGGCTGAGACGGTAGAATCGAGACAGCAGCTGAGCCATCTCACGGATCTCGTGATTGCCGTTTAGTGTGGCAGTATTGCTGATCAGTGCTAAGGAATTATAAAAGAAATGCGGATTGATCTGGGCTTGCAGAGCCCGCAATTCGTATTCTTTTTGTTTCAATTCGGCTTCATATACTTCATTGATCAGCTCAGCGATTTTATCTAGCATTTTTTGAAAATTGGTGTATAACTGCCCGACTTCATCTTTTGAAGAATATGTGTGCTGGATTTTGAATTGATCCATTGATAAAGAGGCCATTTGCTGGGTCAAAGAGTTGATCGGCTGTACCACGGTTTTAGCCAACCACCAGCTGGATAAAACCAATATCATTAATACAAAACCAAAGATAATAAGTGCCGCACCAACTAGATACAGTAAACTGCTGAAAAATGACTGTGCGGTTTTAACAAAAACGATTTGCCAATGATTATCCAGCAGTACAGGTGCCTCTTCAATAACTGCGTTTCCAACCAGCCACTGTTTTTGAGTACGTTGCTGCTTCGTCAAATAATCAATGCGGTAAAGCGTCTGCCCGGTCTCTGACTGAATCGTCAAATCATAAGGCTCCTCAGTGACTGCATCAAGATTCGTGAACAATGCTGCTCGATCGATGGTTAAAACGATGTAGTTTAAGGAATCTGCGGTATGGCCTTTTAAAAAAAGGTTGGTATAAAAAGAAAGTTCCTCCCGTTCTTTGTCAAAATACGTTCGAATCTCGGTCGAAGGTTTTTCTTTTAGAAAAGGCAGTGCTGTATCAGCCGTGATTTTTTTGACGTATTGCCCATGATCATAAAGATCGATCGTGGTGTATAGCGTGATGCCTTTAATATCTGCTTGCGGAAAACGAACACTGTGAAACAAAGGCACGATCGTATTTTGAAAGAGATTGTATTGATCAAAGTTTGAGAAGCGTTGACTAGAAAGCTCTTGCGTCAAGGCGGTATTGTTGGCTAAAAAGAGCAGGCTGTCCCGATAGGTGTGGATCTTGCTTTCTAACTGATAGCTGATACTTTTGAGATTATCGGAGTAAGCACTTTTTTCCTGCTGTTGGATAAAGGCTCGGATGATAGATACCCCGACAAAGGTCAAAACGATCAGAGGAACAATGCTTGAAAGAATTGAAATAAGGGCGATCTTTTTTTGAAAACGAAAATTTTTAACACAATCGTGGACTTTTCTTAACAAAAGGGACCTCTCTTTCTATACGCATCCGGCGTCATTCCGACAATTTCTCGGAACGTTTTGCAAAAATAGGAATAATGATTAAAGCCAACTTGTTTGGAGATAGTTCGAATGCTGCAGTTCGAGTTCTTTAAACGCTTCTGAGCCTGTTTGATACGGTAAGACTTGATGTATTTGGTGATACCCATGCCTTCAGAAGTACTGAATAATTCGCTTAGGTAGTTAGGATTGATATTGACTTCCTTTGCTAACCGATCCAAGCTCAACTCTTGGTGAAAATGAGCGAATATATAGGATTTTACTTGGCGCACATAGTCATTTGACTGGCTCCCGTTGATTTGAAGCAATGCATCATGGATATAATGGAAGAGGGCATCAAAAATATCCGCAATTAGTTGCAGACTTGGCGCTTCCAGTATTTTTCCAATCTGATTAGCGCCACACTCCGCATCAAAAGTGATCGTGCACTGATCGAGGATTGTTTGATAAAAGGTCGCAAAATAAAACTTGGCATTGGTTGGTTCCTCACGTCCATTTGTTTCAAAGCAGTCGAAAACTGTTTTCACAAGCGCGTGGGCTTTTTTACTTTCGTATTGATTCACATACGAAACGGTTTTTTCGAAAAGCGCTTTCTTGACGATGTAGTGATCTCCCGGAAGCAGCTGGCAGATTTTCCCTTTGTTTTGCTGATAAAAAGACCGCTGACTGGTTCTCAGTAAGTCATGATAGGTGCCATACACCCCTGAATGGTGGGGAACTGGTCCGCTGTCAAAAAGTGTTATTTTTTGCTGAAACTGTTCGGAAAAATAGGTAGTTAAGTTGTTTTTTCGCTCTTCGATTTCCCTTTTTGGCAAAGGTTCGTTAAAAAAGAGCAGTTGTGCTGGAGCTAAAAACAAACTGAACATTTCAGGAAATGCAGCAGATAGCGAAGGGACAAAATCCGGCGCATTCCAAGAATCCAGCGGCCAAGTAACGAGAAAAAAAGAGGGATGAGTCTTAAAAAAATCTTGTGCAATCGATTGCTCTTCCTTCGGCAGTGAATGCCAAGGATAGCCATAAAAAAGTTTACTCAAAATCTCTTTCAAGTAATGGGTTTGTGCGATTGTTTTTGTGTAAGCGCGCTGCTTTTGTTGATCAATAAAAAGAATGATTTTATTTATTTGTTCATAAAAATCATCAGGGTCGATTGGTTTTAAGAGGTAGTCAACCGCTTGTAACTGTATGGCTTTTTTTACATAATGAAAATCTTCAAAGCCGCTGATAAACATCACAGGAATTTCAGGAACTGCTTCTTTGATTCTCGCTACGAGGGCATGTCCATCCATAAAGGGCATCTTTACGTCGGTAATTATCAAGTCAAAGGGCTGTTCCTGAAAAAGTTGCCAGGCTTCGCGGCCATTTTTGGCTTCTTCGATCAGCCATTCTTTTTCATGCTGACTCAAGAAGTATTTGATCACTTCTCTTTGATCGTAGCTGTCATCAGCAAGCAGCAGTCGGTACATGGTTTTCGCCGTCCTTTCGTATAGAGAAAATTACGCAGTCGCTTCTTCTTTCTATAGTAAGCGATAAACAAAAAAAGCAACAGAGCGAATTTGTAAACGTTTTATTTTTCTGGAAATCGTGCTATGAATCTGAAAAAAGTGCTATATTTTCTGTGGAAGCGATTGCGTATAATAAGGATATCAAAAAAGTTTGAGGAGGAAAACAATGAAATTTAGGCGGGGGACAGCAATGTTAACAGCAGTTGCTTCAGCACTTATTATGACAGGATGCAGTTCAGAAGAAGCAAAGACCAATGAAAATGGGGATACCGTGATTACGATCGGACGCCAGACCGCACCGAACTCGAAACTGCCTGAGGGGGATTCTTACAGCAATAACGCATATACTCGATTGATTCAAGAACGCTTGGGCATCGAGCTGGAGAGTGCCTTTGAAGCCCATGGGGAAGACTATGATCGTCAAGTATCGCTAGCGATCGCTTCAGGGGAACTACCGGATACGATGATCGTCGGATCAAGAGATGAATTGGAAGAATTAGTTAACAATGATTTAGTGGAAGACTTGACCGAAGTATTTGAGGAGCATGCCGACGATTTTCTAAAAGACATCTATGATTCGTTTGATGGGATTCAGTTAGAAGCAGCCACGTTTGATGATCGCTTGATGGCGATCCCATCTACTAGCGATGACTTCGGGCCCAATCTTGTCTGGTTGCGCCAGGACTGGCTAGATGAGCTAGGTATTGAACTGGATAAAGATGGCAATCGCTCAATTACATTGGATGAGTTGAAGGAAACAGCGATTGCTTTTCAAGAAAATGATTTAGCCAATACCGGAAAAGCAGTTGGTTTGCCATTGGCCTTCTGGTTGTCTTCGCCAAATCATGGCGGCACGGCATATACCGGAACAGCCATCATGAATGCGTTTGGAGCCTACCCAAAATCGTATCTCCAAGATGAGAATGGGCAGATGTTTTATGGATCCAATACGCCAGAAATGAAAGAAGCACTAACGCTACTGAAGGACTGGCAAGATGAAGGGTTCATGGATCCGCAATTTGGTACCCGCACGTATGACGATATCCATGCCATGATGGTTAATGGAGAAACGGGCATCGCTTTTGGTCCTTGGCACATGCCTGACTGGGGCTTAGTACAAGCCAAACAAAATGATCCAAATGCTGAATTTGTTCCTTATGCCCTTGAAAATGCTAACGGCGATGGAGGGGTCAATGCCGTGGCTAACCGCGGCACTGGGCAATACATCGTGGTGCGCAAAGGTTTTTCTGAGCCGGAAAAAATCATGGAGATGATCAATCTGATTTATGGTGAAGTTGCCAACTCGGAAGATATTGAAGCCGAGTTTCCGGAAATTTATGACTATGCGAAAGTGGATGTCGATGGGACGGTTCGTCCATGGAATGTTGTTTTCTTAAAAGCCTATAGTGAGATTGATGATGCAGTAGAAGCTTCCAAGGCGGCGGTTGGCGAAACATCTATCGAGGATATCTCCAACTTCTTCATCAAAGAAAACGCCGAAAAAATCAAGCAATATCTGGATAGCCCTGAAGAAACTGATCCGGTGGACTGGACCCGCTATGCCTCCCGCTATTTAGCCGTCAATAATGTGATGGGCGGTATCAGAGAGCAAGGACGCTTGAATGAAGTGAAACCACCGCGTTTTGATTCGATCAAAGCCAATGAACGAAACGGCGCACAAGTAGGGAAACTGGAGGAAGAGACCTTCATTAAGTTTATCACTGGAGAAGAACCCCTGGAAAACTTCGACAACTATGTTGAAACCTGGAATAGCCAAGGTGGGACAGCCATACTTGAAGAAATGCAAGAAGTAGTAGATCAGCGAGCAGATAATTAAGCGGCCACTCCAGCGGTTCTGACACTCGTCTTTCGAACAAAGAAAAGCAAGGTTGTATGCAGGAAAACCGACTGCAGGTGCCTTTTCTTTGTTCGAATTTTTTCATCAAGCGGCTGGTGAGGCAAAAAATTTATGGAGGAGTAAGTAAATGGAACTTTCTGTTGAAAAAGAAAGCAAAAAAGAAAAGAAAAAGTGGTTTTCTCGAGATCAGCTTTTCTTTCTAGGGATGATTTTACCAGGCATAATTTTTATTTTGATTTTTTCTTATGGTCCTATGTTTGGGTTGTTGATGGCATTTCAAGATTATGTGCCAGCGAAAGGTGTATTTGGTTCTGAATTTGTGGGATTCGAGCACTTTCGCTACCTGTTCAGTTTACCGGATATTTTCTTAGTAACTAAAAACACGATTTTCATCGCTTTCTGGAAAATTGTCTTTAATACGATCGTACCGATTCTTTTTGCGATTCTATTAAATGAAGTGCGTGTAAAGTGGATGAAACGCTCCATTCAGACCATCGTATATTTGCCCCATTTTCTTTCATGGGTCATATTGGCTTCAGTAGTGGTCAATTTATTCAGTCTTGATGGAACGGTGAATCAGATTTTACAAAACTTTGGTGTAGAACCATTAAACTTTTTGGGTAGTAATCAGCTGTTTCCTCGTTTGCTGATCGGGACCGATGTTTGGAAAAGTTTTGGTTACAGTTCAATCGTGTACCTTGCTGCCATTACCTCGATTGATCCGGGATTATATGAAGCAGCAACGATGGATGGTGCTTCTTGGTCAAAAAAAGTCTGGCACGTAACCCTGCCGGGGATGATGCCTTTTATTTTGCTGATGACGATTTTGTCGCTGCCTAATATCTTGAATGCCGGCTTCGACCAAATTTATAACCTGTATTCTCCGGTTGTGTATCAAAGCGGCGATATTATCGATACCTATGTCTACCGAATCGGTCTGATCGGTAGAGACTATAGCTTAGGAACCGCCGTTGGTCTGGTCAAATCGGTGATCGGTCTATTCTTGATTTGGTCTTCCAACAAAATTGCGGAGAAGAAGACTGACAGAGTGATGTTTTAAGGAAAGGAAAAAAGAGATGAAAGAAAAATTTAGTATACGGCATGCAGTAATTTATTTGATCGTCATTGTTTTGGCTCTTTCTTGTTTAGTACCGATGTTGAATGTCGTGGCACTTTCTTTAAGCAGCAGCAGTGCCGTCGCGGCAAATGCTGTGGGGCTATGGCCAGTAGATCTGACCTTAGCGGCTTATGAGCGCATCATGAGCGATCAGCAGTTTTGGCGTTCTTTTGGTATTTCAGTCATTCGTGTGGTGATCTCTTTATTGCTGAATTTGGTGATGATCGTAACGATGGCTTATCCGCTATCTAAATCAAAAAAAGTATTTCGAACGAGAAAATTATTCATGAGTGTGATGGTTTTCGCTATGCTCTTCAGTGGCGGCATGATCCCAACGTATTTGGTCGTTCGCAATCTAGGATTATTGAATACGATTTGGTCCCTGATTTTACCTAGTGCAGTCCCTATCGGCAGTGTGATCTTGGTGATGAATTTCTTTCGGGGAATTCCCAAATCATTGGAAGAATCTGCTCGGATCGATGGGGCCAACCCACTGCAGATTTTGGGACGAATCTATATTCCAATGTCTTTGCCGTGTTTGGCAACCGTTTCTCTATTCAGTATTGTCGGTAGTTGGAATGATTTTTTCAGTGGACTGATCTATATGACCAAGACTGAAAACTATCCTTTAATGACCTATATCCAAACACTATCAGTCAACATTGCTGAAACAATGCAACAAGCCGGGAATTTGACTTCCGAGCAGCTACAAAGTCTACTAGCGGTCTCTGATCGAAACCTGAATGCAGCGAAGATCGTGGTGGCAGTGGTGCCGTTATTGATTATTTATCCGCTTCTACAAAAATATTTCGTTCAAGGAATCGTTGTCGGATCAGTAAAGGAGTAAACCCACATGATACACTTTTTTCATTCAGAAAACTTCTTCGCACGAATCGCTTGGAAATTCAGCCAGTTGCTCCTATTAAATGTACTACTCTTGTTTTTTAGTTTGCCGCTCTTCACGATCGGTGCAGCCATTACTGCGGGTTCTAAAGTGGCGACTGATCTGATAGAAGGAAAAGCACCGGCTGTTGTTCAGCAGTTTTGGTCGGTCTTTTGCCAAAGCTTTCGAAAGAGCACTCTTATCTGGCTCAGTCTACTTTTTTCTTTGTGGCTTTTGACTGCTGATTGGTTGTATTATTTCCAACTAAAAGGGACGCCTGATCTTTTTACCGTAGGCTTAGTAATTTGTACGTTCATGTGGCTTCAATTTTTCCAAGTTTCGTTTTTCTTACTCGCACGTTACGATAGCGGAATCAAAACGATCCTTTTGAACAGCATAAAAGTCGCCGCAAAGCACCCTTTTAAAATACTTATTCTTCATATTCTGACTGCAGCCCCTATTGTCATCATGCTTCTTTCACCCTATGCGCTGGTTTTCAGCATGTACATTGCCTGCTTTTTTGGTCTTAGCTGTTTTTTGTATGCACGCTGTCAGTTATTGTTGGCAATTTTCAAGAAATATGAGAAGGTAGAAATAGCAGAAAAGTAACTGGCTTTTATAGTTAGAAACGTTGAATGGAGGAATTTTGATGGGACAAAACACGCAGTATGGAGAAAAAAAGATTGCGATCGATCGCAGAATCGGTTTTTTAGAAGAACATACGTATCACGGGAATGATCTTGGTGTGACTTTTCAAGGACAGCAAACCACGTTCAAATGCTGGTCACCAGAGGCAGAGGCCGTTTCAGTATTGCTTTATCAAAGCGGTGTTGCTGGGACTGACGATCATCTGCTGACGCTGCCAATGGTTCAAGAAGACAACTGTTGGCAAGTCACGACGGAAGAAAACGTCAAGGAGCTGTTTTATACCTTTGAGTTTCAACGAGATGGGCAGAAAATCGAAGCGATGGATCTTTATGCCAAGGCAGTAGGGATCAACGGAAACCGCGGTGCGATCATTGATTTAAAGGAAACAGATCCTGAAGGTTGGCAGGAAAGTCACGGCGTCGGTCAGCAGTCGATCACAGATGCCTATATTTGGGAATTACATGTCGAAGATTTCAGTGGTGCCGAAAACAGCGGTATTTCACCAGAAAATCGCGGAAAATATTTAGCCTTCACTGAAAAAAAGACCCATCTGGTGGGAGATGAAAGTCAACCAACTGGCATGGCCTATTTAAAAGAGCTGGGGATCAATTATGTTCATCTGCTGCCGATCTTCGATTTTGACAATGATGAAACTTCGTCTGCCTACAACTGGGGCTATGATCCGAAAAATTACAATGTACCTGAAGGACGATACGCTTCTGATCCTAGTGATCCCAAGGCGCGGATTCGTGAATGCAAGCAAATGATCCAATCGCTGCACGAAGAAGCCATCGGCGTTGTGATGGATGTGGTCTTTAATCACACTGCGATCACGGAAGAATCATGGTTTAATTTGACGGTGCCTGATTATTACTACCGTCAAGATGATGCAGGGAATTTTGCGGACGGTTCTGCTTGCGGCAATGAAGTGGCTTCTGAACGGAAAATGATGCGTAAATTTATCATTGATTCAGTTTTATATTGGGCGCAAGAATACAAAATCGACGGCTTTCGTTTTGATTTGATGGGCTTGATCGATGTGGAAACCATGAACCAATTGCGTCAACGCCTAGATGATGCCGGCTTCAGCCATGTGATTTTATACGGCGAGCCATGGGATGCCGGCAGCAATCAAATTATTCAGCCGAATATCCCAGCAAATAAAAGTAATGTTTGGGCACTGTCAGAAGGTGTTGCGGTTTTTAGCAATGATTTAAGAGACAGTATCAAAGGCGATGTCTTTGAAGAAACAGACGGCGCGTTTATTCAAGGAATGAATGGTCAACCGCAAGTCAAGCAAACCTTTTATGCAGCAAATTTGGCAACGGCGATTCAAGGAAATACGAAAGTTGCCGCACAAGAAGGCGCCGAGCGCTGGGCAAAATCGCCCCGCCAAGTGATCGCCTATGCCTCAGTCCATGATAATTTGACCTTATGGGACAAACTGGTGGCAACCATGCAGGCTTCAGTGAAGGAAAGAAATTATGGTTTTGATCCTGAGCTTTTAGCCCGCAACAAACTAGCAGCAGCCATTTTGTTTACTAGCCAAGGAGCAGTGCTGACTCAAGCTGGGGAAGAATTTGGCCGTACCAAAGAAGGCGATGAAAATTCCTTCCGTTCGCCACTGGCAGTCAATCAGCTGGATTGGTCACGTGCCAAAACCTTCAAAGAGTTGCGCGAGCTGTATCGGGGCTTGTGGGCATTGCGGCAGTCCTATGCACCATTGAGAGATGCCACGACCCAAACGGCTGAAAGCATGATCTTTTATGAGACAAAGGATGAAAATCGCTTGGCGTATCAAGTACCCAATCGTGACAAACAGCATCCATGGCGTTCTTTATTCGTTATACTCAATAGCACGGAAGAAACCTGGTCCTTTGACTTACCGACGGCAACAGAAAATGCTTCTTGGCACATCATTGCTGACCCCAAAGGAGCTGGGATCACTTCTCGCGGCGTAGCAGCGCCAAGAATAACCATCGACCCCTTGTCCTTCTGCATTTTGGCGGAACAAAGTAACTAATCAAAGTAGAAGCTAAAACAAACTAAAAATTTTAGTTTGTTTTAGCTTTTTTGGTAGTAAAAAAACAATTCTTTTGCTATACTTTTAACAGAATGAGAAGCAGAAAGCGGTGAGCAAATGAAAGTTGTGATCTCTGATATTGCCCGAAAAGCTGGCGTTTCCAGCGGAACTGTCTCTAATGCAATCAACAATCGTAAGGGGATCAGTGAACAAAAACGGCAAGCGATCTTGAAGATCGCTCGTGAGATGGGGTATTTTGATCAGCGAGAAATTAAAAAAACGGAAAGCCAAAAAATCAAATTTGTCGTAATGAATAAACAAGGAAATGTCGTAGGGGATACGCCTTTCTTTTCTGAATTGATCCGGGGGATCGAAATGGAATGCAGCGCGTTAGGCTATGAATTGGTCATTTCCCATATCACATTGGCGCCAGAGGAAGACCCGATCGAAAAGATCCGCCCAGAATTAGTAGATGGTTTGCTATTGTTAGGAACGGAATTGGAAAAACAAGATTTAGCAGTCTTCCGTCATTTGGAAGTACCCTTAGTGATTTTAGATACGATTTTTAATTCGCAGGACTTTGATTTTGTCGCCATCAATAATCGTGACAGCGCCTATGAGATCGTTGAAAAGATGATCGAAAAAGGCCACCGAGACATTGGCATCATCAACTCAACCTTTCAAATCAACAATTTCCGTGAACGCAAGCAAGGGTTTATTCAAGCGATCCAAGAGCATGATCTGATCCATTATGAAGAGACGGAAGCCTTAGTAGAACCCACCTTGGAGGGCTCATATCAAGACATGAAGGTCTATTTGGAATCCTTGCGTGCCGATCAGCGGCCGTTACCAAGCGCCTTTTTTGCGGTCAATGACAATATCGCCATCGGTGCCATGAAAGCCATTCGCGAAGTGTTCCCCGATCATCCGTTGGCCATCGTTGGGTTCGATGATATTCCTTTGGCGGAATTTTGCAACCCACCGCTGACCACCGTCAAAGTAGATAAAGTGTACCTTGGTCGCCAAGCTGTGCGACGCTTGATCGAGAAAATCACCAGTGAAGATGAAAACCATCTGAAAATGCTGGTCGCCACGACGATCGTCGAACGCGAAAGCATCAAGTAAGAAAAAAATAAGAAGCAGGACAAAACGTTTAGCAAGCGTTTTGTCTTTTTTTAGTTATTAAACAAAAATATTTATCTAAAACTATTGCAAAATATTTAGCTTATGCTATATTTAAGGTGTAAAAAGTAAGGGATTACATTTTGAGGAAGTGAATAGATGACACAGATCGGTCTCTTTTGTGCAACTGGGCTCTCCAGCGCACTGCTCGTCAAAGCGCTCAAAGAACAACTAGCGGATGATCAGCATTACCAAGTGAATTCCGCGCCTTTTTCAGAAATATTTATGGTGGGAAATGACTATGATTTTTTGATTTTAGCTCCTCAAACCCGCTTCAATCAAGCGAAAGTCGCAGCAGCCTTTCCTGATAAAAAAATCGTTTTACTGACGGATGAGGAATTTCTGAGCAGAAATGTAGTACGAGTCGCCGAAGAAATAAAAATTTAGCTAAATATACTAAAACGCAAAGGGTGGTTTTATGGATAAAGTAACAATCGGGTTCGCCCCGACTAGAAGAAATTTATTTAGTGCAGAAGCAGCCGTTGAGTACGCCAATCTGACACGACAAAAAATGGACGAACTGGCCATTGATTATGTAGATATTTTAGATATCAACGAAGACGGCTTGCTATACGATGATGAAGGGGTTGAAAAAATCGCCGAAAAATTCAAAGCAGCAAAAATCGACGGTCTTTTTCTAGCCAATGAAAACTTTGGTACGGAATATGCCTGTGCTCGTCTAGCCAAAAAACTAGATGTTCCCGTCTTATTATGGGGACCCAAAGACGAGACACCAGCCGCCGACGGTTCACGTTTGCGGGATACGCAATGCGGTCTTTTCGCTATCGGGAAAGTCTTGCGCCGTTTCAAGGTACCTTTCACCTATGTCAAAAATTCTGATATTGATTCACCGGAATTTGCCCGCGGCTTGCAAGACTTTATCAAAGTCTGCAATGTCGTCAAGACCTTCAAACAAACACGAATCTTGCAAGTTGGCCCACGCCCCTTTGATTTTTGGACCGTGATCTGCAACGAAGGCGAACTATTGGAGCGTTTCAATATCTCGCTATCACCAGTACCGATCCAAGAAGTGGTGCAAGAAATCAAGAAAGTCAAAGAACAGCAGCCAGATAAATTGCAAGCAGTCATTGATTATTTCGAAACCAATACAAAAGTCCAAATTTCGGCGAAAGATTTGGAGATGGTGGCAGCCCTTAAAGTGGCCTTGCAAAACTTATGTGAAAGCTACGGCTGCAATGCAGGGGTCATCCAGTGTTGGACGGCTTTACAAGACGAAATCGGTATTTTACCGTATGCCTCCCTGTCGCTTTTACAAGAAGAAGGTCTGCCTTTTGTCTGTGAGACGGATGTTCATGGGGCGATCTCGGAACTGTTGGTCGAAGCCGCTTCGTTGGGGGAACACCGTGCGATCTTTGCGGATGTCAACTGCCGCCATCCAGAAAACGAGAATGGCGAATTGCTGCAGCACTTAGGGGTTTTTGCTTATTCCACTGCGGAGACCAAACCCATTTTGCCGCAACGGCATTTTGTTTTTGACTATCCGGGATCAGTCGCTTTTCGGGCAATCAAAGACGAGTATACGTTGTGTCGCTTTGATGGAGACAACGGCGAGTATTCGTTGCTGATGGGCACCGGCAAAGGGATCGATGGACCATACAATCAAGGGACCTATCTCTATCTAGAATTTGCGAATTTGAATCGCTTGGAATTCAAACTCGTTGAAGGCCCTTATATTCATCACGTTGCGGCGGTCAGAAAAAATGTGGTGCCGATCTTGTACGAAGCGTGCAAATATATCGGCGTGCAGCCAGATTTTTATGATCCGATCGAAGAAGACGTCAAAGCATACTTGAGAGGGGATCAATCATGGAAATAAACGAGCTGGAAATGAAGGCTTTAACGATTCGAAAATCCGTGTTAGAGCTGATCTATCAAGCAAAAACGGGTCATACTGGTTCGGATCTTTCTTGTACCGATATTTTAGTGGCCCTGTATTATCAGATAATGAATGTGGATGCGAAAGATCCCCAAAAGCAAGATCGTGACCAGTATATCCAAAGTAAAGGACATGCTGCAGAAGTACTATGGGCCGTTTTAGCTGACAAAGGTTTTTTGCCGAAAGAAGAATTAGCCACCTTTTCGCAATTTGGTTCACGACTGATCGGTCATCCAAACAATAAAGTAGCTGGGGTTGAGATGAATACTGGTTCGCTAGGTCACGGCTTACCCGTCGCAGTAGGGATCGCCTTGGCAGGCAAACTGGATCACCGCACGTATCAAACCTATACGTTGTTGGGAGATGGCGAATTAGCAGAAGGCTCGGTATGGGAAGGAGCCATGGCGGCTGCCAACTACCAGCTGGACAATTTGACCGCCATCATTGATCGCAACGGCTTGCAGATCACTGGAGCCTCGGAAGATGTGATGGCAGTGGAGCCGCTAGATGAAAAATGGCGTGCCTTTGGTTGGGATGTGCATATCGTTGATGGCAATGATATGGCTGCCTTGGTGGCTGCATTAGAAAAACCGCATCAGCCCAATCAACCGAAGCTGATCATTGCTAAAACCATCAAAGGCAAAGGCTATTCTGCAGCCGAAAATCAAGCGCAATGGCATCATAAAGTGCCAACGGCAGAAGAGCTTGCACAAGCTATTGCCGAACTTGATCAGCAAATGGAGGTTTTGACTCATGGGAAAAAATAATATTGCCAATCGCCAAGCGATGTGCGACGTATTGATTGAAGAAGGAAAAAAGAATCCTGCGATTACGGTGTTGACCAGTGATTCTCGTGGTTCCGCTTCGTTAGCACCTTTTGCCAAGGAATTACCGACACAATTGGTGGAAGTAGGGATCGCAGAGCAAAACATCGTCAGTATTGCGGCCGGCTTAGCCCATATGGGCAAACGCCCTTTCGTTGCATCCCCTGCTTGTTTTCTCAGCATGCGCAGTATCGAGCAGATCAAAGTCGATGTCGCGTATTCGAATAAAAATGTCAAACTCGTAGGCATCAGCGGCGGTGTCAGCTATGGGGCATTAGGCATGAGTCATCATTCCTTGCAAGACATCGCAGTGGCACGAGCGATCCCTAATTTGCAAGTGCTGTTGCCAGCAGATCGCTTTGAAACGATCCAAATGTTTAAAGCCTTAGCGGCTTCAAATGAACCAGCCTATATCCGTCTCGGTCGCAATCCTGTTGAAGATTGTTATGATTCTGCAGATTATCCTTTTGAGATCGGCAAAGCCATTGAGCTGAGAAGCGGTCAAGATGTCGCATTGCTCGCCACTGGCGAAACCGTGCGCCAAGCGTTGGATGCTGCTGAGCTATTGGAAAAACAAGGTATCACTGCTACCGTTTTAAATGTTCATTCCTTGAAGCCCTTTGATTTAGAAACGGTCAAACGAGTGGCGAAAGAAACAGGCACCGTGATCACTGTGGAAGAACACAGCCGATACAACGGCTTAGGAGCTGCCGTGGCGGAAACGCTGGCAGAAGAAACGGACATTCGACAAAAAATCATTGCTTTTCCGGATGAAGCCTTGATTACTGGTTCTTCGTCAGAACTGTTTGCCCATTATGGATTAGACGGTGCCTCCATAGCGAAAACAGCGGTTGCGTTTCTAGGAGCTTAAGATGGACAAGACCTATCAGCTTGTTTTAGATCAGAGTACATCCGGTACCAAGCTCTTACTGTTTCAAGAAGGGAAAATCCTGCAGCGTTACGATAAAAAACATCGCCAAATTTATCCAAAAGTCGGGTGGGTCGAACATGATCCCCTCGAGATTTGGCAAAATGTCCAAGAATTGCTGGCACAAGTGTTTCAAGAACAAGCGATCACTTCAGATCAAATCGTTTCCTTGTCATTGACCAATCAGCGAGAAACGATCGTTGCTTGGGATCGATTGACCGGCAATCCCCTGTACAATGCGATCGTGTGGCAATGCAACCGCAGCGCTACGATTTGTGATGAATTGACGGCACAAGGCTGGGAAAAGACGATCAATCAAAAGACCGGTTTGCGCTTAGATCCGTATTTTTCCGGCACCAAAGTGAAATGGTTGGCCCAAGAATTATCGGCCATCAAAGAAAAGTCGGGGACTGGCGAATTGGCGATCGGTACGATGGATAGCTGGCTGTTGTGGAATTTAACGCAAGGGACAGTATTTGCGACAGAAGCCAGCAACGCTTGCCGAACATTGTTTTACAATATTGAAGAGGGCCGTTGGGATGCAGAACTCGTCAAACTTTTTGGCATCCATTTAGCAGACTTGCCAGCGATCAAACCTGCTGATACGGTTTTCGGTAGCTATCACGGAATCCCTATCAAAGGGATCTTAGCCGATTCACAAGCGGCATTATTTGGGGAAGGTTGTCAAAGCCTTGGGGATGTAAAAATCACGATGGGCACCGGTTGTTCGATCATGATGCAAGTGCAGCAGGAGCAGACGTTGCGGGATCGCCGCATTTTGACGACGGTCGGCTGGCAAACTAGCCAGGAAACAGCGTTTGCGCTAGAAGGCATCATCCGTTCCTGTGGTGACGCCATCAACTGGTTCAGTGAGCAAGTGGCTCCGCTGCCAGATGTAGCTGAGATCTGCCAAGAAGTGCTGACCAGTGACAGTCAAGAAGACATCTATTTTATCCCAGCATTGCAAGGAATGGGTGCCCCTTTTTGGGATAATACGATGACTGCCAGCTTTGTCGGCATGAAACGCACAACGACGACTCATGAGCTGTTGAAAGCCGTTTTAGAAAGCATCATTTTTCAAATCAAAGCAGTGATCGATGTGATGGAAGAAGTCGCTGAACGACTGATTAATCAGGTAATGATCGATGGCGGTGTTTCGAAAAACCGCGCCTTGATGAGCTTATTGGCGACTTTGATCAATAAACCCGTCATCGTCAGCGAAGTCGAAGAATTTTCAGCCATCGGCACAATGCTTGTTGCCAAACCAACCATGAATGAACCAGCTATTCAGCAAACCACGATCGTTCCGCAAGCCGAACAGGCCGTGATCCGTTTGAAATATGAAAAATGGAAACGGTTCATTGAGAAGTCAGCTGCTTTTAGTGAAGGATAAAGGAGGAACTATATGGAGACCCAACGAATCCAATTGAATCAAACGGCTTACGTGGATACCTATTTATTGCACCAATCCAAAGAGTACAATGTCGGCAAGAAACGACCGCTAGTGATCGTCTGTCCAGGCGGCGGCTACGCCTTTACCAGTGATCGAGAGGCGGAAGTCATTGCCTTGAAATTCAATAGTATCGGGCTAAATAGCGTTGTTTTATGGTACACCACCGGTGATCAGGTGAAAAACGTTCCCCACAATGCCTTGATGGAAGCCGCCCAAACCGTCAAAATCATTCGTGCGCATGCTCACGAATGGTTGGTGGATGAGGAGCAAATCATCGTTTGCGGTTTTTCAGCAGGCGGACATCTAGCGTTGCAGCTAGCGACGCGCTGGCACGATGCTGAGCTGGCAGAAGCGTTGGGCGTCAGCAGTGACTTACTGAAAGTGAATTTGGCGATCGCTGGCTACCCATTGGTTTATCAAGAGCATGCTTTCCCAATCGATGAGCTAGGCTTTGCCGCTCGTCTAATCGAAACACCTTTAACTGCCAACGAGCGCTTTTTTGGGAGTAAACAACCGACGGAAGAAGCCATTCAATCCATGAACATTTTGCATCATGTCGATCAGTGGACACCTCCGATGTTTCTCTGGCATACGACGGAAGACGTCTTAGTCGATGTGGCGCACTCGTTGAAGTTGGCGGTCAAATTAAGAGAAGCAGAAATTCCATTCGAACTGCATATTTTTGAAAAAGGCGAACACGGACTGGCATTAGCGGATCGAACAACGGCACGCAAGCCAAGTCACCTCAATGCCCATGTCGCCAAATGGTTTGAGCTGTGCGAAGGCTGGCTCAGTAGTTATATTGATTAATAACCGCCAGTGCACAACTTGTGCCGATGAAAGGAGAGCTCCACCGTGAAAATCACCGTAAACCAAAATAACCGCACCTTATTGCGAGACGGACAGCATTTCTTTTATTTAGCCGATACTTGCTGGAGTGCTTTTACTAGTATTCAAGAAAATGACTGGATCACCTACTTAGACAAACGCAAAGAGCAGGGCTTCAATACCCTTCAAATCAATGTGTTACCGCAATGGGATCGCAGCCGTGGTCAATTTGACTGCTTGCCGTTTCCCCTTGATGCGGGCGTCTTTGATTTTACGGTTTGGGAGGATGCCTATTTCGAACGGGCTCAGCGTCTTTGTAAAATTGCCGATGAGAAAGGCTTTACTTTAGCATTGGTTGTCTTGTGGTCAAACTATGTCGCTGGCACTTGGGCTAGCCAGTTGGACAAAGAACGCAACGTGTTGCCGGAGGATTGCCGCCAGGCCTACTATCAAAAAGTGATTAAGACGTTTGATGCCTTCCATCCGATCTACTTTATTGGTGGCGATACGGACTTCCCAACACAGCCAACCATCGATACGTATCTAGAAGCCTTTGCTTTCTTTGAAAAGCATTCGCCCAATACCTTGAAAACGATTCATATCAAGGGACGTTTTGAAGAAATCCCTGAACCTATCGTCGAACATTTGGACTTATTTTTATACCAATCAGGTCATAACAGCGCCTTTTTGAATATGCCTTATTATTTGGCAGAGCGTTTTTATCAACGAGAACCGCAACTGCCGATCATCAACTCAGAACCTTGCTATGAACAAATGGGCTATGCCCGTCACGTATACGGTCGATTTGGTCAAAAAGATGTCCGCAAAGCAGCATGGCAATCATTGTTAGCCGGCGGCTCGGCTGGGATCACGTACGGTGCCCACGGCATCTGGAGTTGGCAAACCCCGACGGCAACCTTTGCGGAAGAAATCGGGGAAGCGTTTGATCGTCCGATGATTTGGCCAGAAGCTTTGTCTTTTCCTGGGGCAGATGATTATGGCTTTATCAAGCAATTATTTGAATTATTAAATATTCAGGAGCTTGTGCCTTGCCAAGAGCGCTTGATCGATGCAGATGAACAGATTCGTATGGCAGCTATCGCAGGAAGGAAGGATGCCTTGCTTTACTTGCCAAGCAATACAACAGTTCGCCTGCAAGGAGATCTTTCTACAGCGACCGTCACATTGATCGATTTGAACACCAATCGTTTCTTGAAACCAAAACTGACAGTTACTGATGGTATCACTGTTTTCCATCCCCACAATTGTCACGAAGATGTATTGTTCGTCATCCAAATAAAGGAGTGAAAAGAAAATGGATAAATATATGGATAAGGTATTAGTATTTGCAGATAAAATCTCCAACAATCGGTATTTAAAGGCAATTTCAAACGGGTTGATGGCGACGCTGCCGATCAACATTATTGGCTCGATCGCCTTGTTGTTAGCAGTTTTGCCGATTCAAGGGTGGACAGATTTTATCAACTCGATCAATATTGGCGGTTATTTTTCCGTCGGTTACAGTATGACCGTTGGGGTTATCTCAGTGTACGCTTCCTTTCTTGTCGGTCACCGTTTAGCGACAGAATTTAAGCAGTCGGCAGTCCCTGCCGGCATCGTTTCGTTGTTTGCCTTTTTGATGATGACGCCAATGGTCACCTTGGAGGAAACAACGACCCTCGACATGAGCAAACTCGGCGCTCAAGGCTTGTTTACCGCTATGATCTGCGGCTTAGTTTTTGCTCGTTTGTACTGCTTTATTTTAGAAAAAAATATCGCCATCAAAATGCCAGCAGGCGTGCCGCAATTTGTGACGGATACCTTCGCCGGTTTGATTCCAGCAATTATTTCTGGGTTTACCGCGATCGTCATTAGCTGGGCATTCAGTTTTACTTCTTATGGCTCATTTTCAGATTTCATCTATCAAATCTTGGCAATGCCGCTGCAAAGCTTGTCTTCTAGTGTCGGTTCGTTGTTATTTATTGTACTGATCCAAATGGTGCTATGGTTCTTCGGTATCCATGGTTCGTTGGTGGTGGGTAGCTTTGTCACCGCTTTGTACTTACCAATGGATGTAGAAAATATGGATGCTTTAGCTAGCGGTGTTGCTCGTTCCGAGCTGCCAAATATTTTGAGCAAGTCGTTTTATGATTTGTTTGCTGGTATTGGTGGGGCTGGGGGAACATTGTCATTGATTATCGTTATTTTGCTGTTGGCGAAATCAAAACAATCACGGACAGTCGCTAACCTAAGTGCCGTTCCTGGATTGTTCACCATTAATGAGCCGGTGATTTTTGGCTTACCGCTGATTTTGAATCCAATCATGGCGATTCCGTTCATATTAACACCATTGGTTCAAGTGCTTGTGGCGTACCTAGCGATCTGGAGTGGGATCGTTCCACGACTTAGTGGCGTACAAGTTCCCTTTGGCACACCGATTTTTCTAAATGGGTTTCTAGCTGGAGGCTGGCAGGTCGCAGTTCTACAAGTCGTTTGCGTTTTGGCAGGCTGCTTGCTGTACATTCCTTTTGTTAAAGTCTTAGATAAAGGAAAATTAAAAACCGAAGCAGAAGCAGCGCAAGCGGAGGGTCACCCACAAACTGAAAGTATCGATGCAACGGGGGAAACGGTTTAAAAGAAACCGATTTTATGATGACAAGCCAATGAGTTAGTGCTATAGTTAAAGAAAGAAAACCCACGTGGATTGTTACTGACTCGATCAGGCAAGACCTAAATAAGAAAGCGCTATTCTCGTTTTAGCAGCGGCTCTTATTTAGGTTTTTTGTTTTTTATCGGAGATTTTTCAGTAACCAGCTAGGTAGGTTTATCAAAAGAAAACAAAAGGAGAACGAGCAAATGGCAAAATTTCCAGAAAATTTCTTATGGGGCGGCGCGACCGCAGCGAATCAATTAGAAGGGGCGTTCGATCGCGATGGCAAAGGATTGTCAGTGGCGGATGCAATGCCTGGCGGCAAACAGCGTTTAGCGATTTTAGGTAGTGATACGTTTGATTGGACGATCGATGAGGACAAATACACTTATCCAAATCATCGCGGGATCGACCATTATGACCGTTTCAAAGAAGACATTGCGTTGTTTGCAGAGATGGGCTTCAAGAGCTATCGTTTTTCTATCGCTTGGACACGTATCTTTCCAAAAGGCGATGAAACGACACCAAACGAAGCTGGGCTAGCATTTTACGATGCGCTGATCGATGAATGTTTGAAATACGGGATCGAGCCAGTGGTTACGATCTCCCACTATGAAATGCCTTTGCATTTAGCCAAAGAATACGGTGGCTGGAAAAATCGAGCATTGATCGATTTCTATGAGCGTTTTGCAAAAGTCGTCTTGGAACGGTTCCACAGCAAAGTCAAATACTGGATGACCTTCAATGAGATCAACTCTGCTTTCCATTTCTCTGCATTGAGTCAAGGAATGGTCAACAGCACGGGTGCCAGCGACTTTACAAACGTGATCCAAGCGTGGCACAACCAATTTGTTGCCAGCAGTAAAGCAGTCAAAATCGGCCATGAATTAAACCCAGAGTTACAGATCGGTTGTATGATCATTTATGCAACGACTTACAGCATTGATGCGAACCCAGTCAACCAAGTGGCGACGATGATCCATAATCAAGCCTTCAACTACTACTGTGCCGACGTGCAGGTACGTGGAAAATACCCATCCTTTACGGATCGTTTGTACAAAGAACACGGCGTCAATAAAGAGGATCTTGAGATTACCGAAGAAGACTTAGCCTTGATTGCTGAACATACTGTTGACTATGTTGGCTTCAGCTACTACATGTCTTCTGCCGTGGATATCACCACAGAAGAAGCCGATGAAGTGCAAGGAAACTTGTTAGGCGGCGTCCGCAATCCATTCTTAGAAGCAAGTGAATGGGGCTGGCAAATCGACCCAGAAGGGCTGCGCATCGCGTTGAATGAATTGTATGATCGTTATCAAAAACCGTTGTTTATCGTGGAAAACGGCTTAGGAGCCATTGATACCTTTAACGAAGAAGGTAAGATCGAAGATGACTATCGTATCGATTACTTGCGCCGCCACATTGAAGCAATGGGGGAAGCGATTGCTGATGGCGTAGACTTGATCGGCTACACGCCATGGGGCTGTATCGACCTTGTCAGTGCTTCAACAGGCGAAATGAGCAAACGCTATGGCTTTATCTATGTTGACTTTGATGACGAAGGCAACGGCACGATGGATCGTTCCAAGAAAAAATCCTTCGATTGGTACAAACAAGTTATTGCAACAAACGGAGAAGAGTTGGCCTAAGTGTTTCGTTAGACTCACGGATGACGCAGGATCCGTTATAAAAGAAAACCGATCAACGGTGCTCCTATACTGGCGCATCGTTGATCGGTTTTTTGTGATATTTGGGTTTAACGGGTATGTTCATAGCTGTCTCGTAACAAAGATTGGAGTTGTTTTTCTGATACAGAGCCATCTAGTAATGCGGTGAGCCAATGGTTTTTATTCATGTGATAAGCGGGTAGATAGCCGTGACTTTGATTGATGATCGAAACCATTTCGGGCGCTGCTTTGACATCTAAAATCTCGATCATTCCCGTTCCTTCCAGGCCTAATTTCTGCTTTTCTACAGTCATCAGCAAGCCAAACCATTTGCCGCTTTTACGGTGCCGCAAGACTTGGTACTCGGGAAACTTTGCAAATGGATGGTCGATCTGAACATCATTGAAGGTCTGAGCGAATGCGATCAGACGGTTTATTTTCTCAATTTGACACTCAGCTTTCGGCATTACTTGTCATTACATTCGATTACGATATAATGTTCTTACAGAGTAATTACAAAAACAGAGAGAGGAGTGCAACGATGATTACGAAAACAAGAAAACAAGGGAATTCCATTATGTTGACGGTGCCCAAAGACTTTGGTATTCCCAATGGTGTGGAAGTAGAAGCAAAGCTCGTAGAAAATGGAATCTTGTATGAATTTATTGAACCGGTAAAACCATTCGATGATTTCAGTGAAGATATCTTGACTGATATTATTAATGAGGGATACGAACACGAAGATATTTTATCCGAATTTAAAGCGCGTAAGAGTAAGCTGATTTCTTCATTTAAGACAATTGCAAAGGATACTGCTACCGACGGGAAAGCAATGACCAAAGAGGAGTTGGCAACTGAAATTGGCTTATGAGGGGATTCCATCTAGACAAGTAGTGAATTATTTAAAAAAGTTGAAGGAGAAACCGCTGAAACAAAAGTTTCTTCATGTCATTTATGATGAAATAGCTGTCGAACCGTATAGCGGCGATCAAAAAACAGGCGATTTAGCTGAAATCTGGTCGAAGGGTTTTAAGTATGCAGGGACAACCTATCGTATTGCTTATGATGTGATCGATGACCAAGTGATTCCAGTCTTGTTATGTGGCACCCATGAAAATTTTTATGAATAGTTAAAGCAGTTAATGAAATAACTGGGGACCTGAATCGAAGAGTTGCGCGTAGGCGGACTCTTTTTTTGATTTCTATTAAAAAGTACAATAAGTGAAAGGTTCTAAGAAATGGATGCCTATGCTAAGATAGAAGAAACCGGCAGCGTAAATAAGCAAGTGAGGTGGTCGCTATGAAAACGACAAGTCAAGTATACATTCGTTTAAATGAACATCTATTTAAATGCAAAAAATACGATTTGAATTTTTTGATAACAAAACTTTTAATTGAGCGAATCGATGAATTTCCTGCGATCTATATTGAAGAAATCGCCTATGCTGCACAGACGACCCCTGCCAGTATCACTAAATTTTGTAAGAAACTTGGTTATGCTAGTTTTAAAGAAATGCGTAATGACCTCACGATTTATTTTGAACAAGAATACCATTTAGCAAATACGATGTTTGAAGGGATGCTAGCGAATCTCGATACAAAGAGTAAAGTATCTGAAATGGTTGACCAATTTTTAGCCCGAGAGTACATGGTCCAAAAACAGATTTTTGACCAATTTGATCAACACCAATGCACACGGATCGCAGAAGAAATGAAACGAAAAAAACGAGTGGCGATCTTGGGTAACAGCTATTCTTTTTCGGTTGTTAATCTCCTGCGGGAACTGCTTAGTCAAATGGGCTATATCGTTTTTGAAGTAAACCGTAATGCGGAAGATCAGCTGATTGATCAAGTATTGCGGGAAACAGATATTTGTTTTGTGATCAATCTAACCGGCAGCTGGATCGATAAAAAGGCCTATTTGCTTGAAAAAACGGCCTGTCAGAAAGTTTTATTGACGTTCAGCGAGCAAGCCGCTCAAAGTAATCTCTTTGAAGAGCGTGTCTTGTTTAAAGAGGTCGTTCCATTGATGTCATCGAATTATTACTCGCAAAAAGTGCTTCATCTATGGATGATTTTTATGATTATGAATATGAGAAAAGAGTAAACGTAAAAAGCTATTTTCCATTTTTGGAAAATAGCTTTTATTGTTTCCTTATGAGAAAGCGCTTATATTCAAGTTAAGATATATCTTAAAAAACTTAGGAGGATTTACTGATGGATAAATTAATGCAATTTATTGAAACCAAAGTGATGCCGCCAATGATGAAACTTTCTAATCAACGTCACTTGAGTGCTGTTCGCGATGGATTGATCGCAACGATTCCAATCACAGTGATCGGATCGATCTTTTTATTGATACCGTACATTCCATGGCCTCAATCCTATGTATCGTTTATGGGCAATCATCCCGACTTAGTGGCAAAACTGATCATTCCCTTCAATATGAGTATGGGACTGCTTTCGATCTATGCAGCTTTTGGCATCGGCGCACGATTAGCGCAAAGCTACCAACTGGATAGTTTGGCAGGGGGCGTTTCTGCAATTTTTACCTTTTTTACTACATTGACCTTCACTTCTTTAGATGAAGGAACGTTTATCTCTACGCAATATCTTGGAGGAGAAGGCATGTTCGCCAGTATTTTGACCGCTATATTAGCAGTCGAGTGCATGCGCCTTTGTAAAAAATACAATATCGGGTTTAAACTGCCAGAGCAAGTCCCTACGAATGTCAGCAGCAGTTTTGAAGTGATTATTCCCGTGTTTTTTTCAATGACGATCGTTTGGATCATTGTTCACTTGATTGGCTTTGACATCAATGCCCTGATTGCAAGTTTGATCACACCCTTATTAAGTGTTTCTTCCAACTCGTTAGCAGCACCCTTGGTCTATGTAGGATTGACTTGTATCATGTGGCTATTCGGGATTCATCCGCAAATATTAGCGACGGTGATGTTGCCGATCTGGCTAGTCAATTCTGAAGCAAATATGGCAGCAGCACAAGCCGGACAAGCGATTCCTAATCTGGGGGTACAGCCGTTTATCTTTACTTTCTTATGGATCGGTGGTGGCGGAGGAACCTTAGCACTTTGCGCAATGATGTGTTTCTCCAAATCAAAATTTTTAAAACAGCTTGGTCGTCTCAGCTTTATTCCTGGGGTCTTCAACATCAATGAGCCGTTGTTGTTTGGGTTGCCGATCGTTTTAAATCCAGCACTGGCGATTCCCTTTGTCGTGGCACCAATCGTGACCACTTTCGTGACCTATTTCGCGTTTGTGTCCAATCTTGTTCCCGGAATGGCGTATCCATTAGCGGCTGTGTGGACGGTTCCGAGTATTTTTTCAGCAGTGATCGCAACAGCCAGCATTCGCGGTGCTGTCTTAGTTGTGGTGAATTTCTTGATTTATTTGGGTATTTATTATCCTTTCTTCAAGGCCTACGAGCGCAAATTAGTGCTTGAAGAAGGTCAAACCGAAGCATAAGTCTATGAGATGAGCAATCAAATTTTTAGAAGAGGAGCAATGACATGAAGAAAAATAAGAAGCAATTTCCTGCCGATTTTTATTGGGGAGGTGCAGTTGCCGCAAATCAATTAGAAGGGGCCTATCTTGAAGGGGGAAAAGGCTGGAGCGTGGCAGACATCAATCGCTTTCGTAATGATATCGATATAAAAAAGAAAAGCAACAAAGAAATAACGACGGCAGACGTTGAATTTGCTTTAAATGATCAAGAAGGGCGTTACCCTAAACGGGATGGGATCGATTTTTACCATACATTTCGTGAGGATCTGGCACTCTTGGCAGAAACAGGCATGAATTCGTTTCGAACATCTATTAGCTGGGCGAGAATTTTTCCAAAGGGAGACGAACAAACGCCCAACGAAGAAGGGTTGCGCTTTTATGACGAATTGATCGATTGTATCTTTGAAAACGGCATGGAACCCTTGATCACCTTGTCTCATTATGAAATGCCGATCCATTTAGCGATGGCTTATGACGGCTGGTCAAATCGAAAACTGATTGATTTCTTTGTTCATTTTGCGCAAGTCGTATTCAAGCGTTACCAAGGAAAAGTCAAATATTGGATCTTAGTCAATCAAATGAACTTGATTACCCATGAATCGTTTAACCACCTTGGTATTCCCGCTGACCGAGTAGACAATCTGAAGCAAGCTAAGTACCAAGGGGTTCACAATGAATTGGTAGCATGTGCGAGAGCGATCAAAGTAGGGAAAGAAATTGATCCTTCTTTTCAAATTGGGATGATGTCTTATTATGGCAATGTTTATCCAGCTACTTGTAAACCGTTGGATGTTCTGAGTGCTCTCAAAAATAATCAAATGGAATATTATTATTCAGATGTACTTGCGCGGGGAACTTATCCGAATTATGCCTATCGCTTTTTTGAAGAAAACGGCATCGAGATTCAATTTGGGGAAAACGATGAAGCGGACTTCAAGCATACGGTCGATTTTGTTTCTTTCTCCTATTACTACACGCGGATCATTCATAGTGAAAACTACGGGAAAGAAGACGCAGCTTCGCCTAACCCTTATTTAGAAGCCAATGACTGGGGCTGGGCGATTGATCCAATTGGGTTACGGATTGCTTTGAATGAGTATTATGATCGGTACCAATTGCCGATCATGATCACAGAAAATGGTATGGGTTTTTATGAGACATTGAATGAAGAAGGAACGATCGATGATACGTATCGCATTGATTTTCTGAAACAGCACATTGAACAAATGAAAGAAGCAATCTATGATGGCGTAGAACTGATCGGCTACTATCCTTGGGGACCGATCGATCTTGTTAGCTGCTCCTCATCAGAAATGAGCAAGCGGTATGGGTTCATTTACGTGGATCTAGATGATTGGGGCAATGGTTCAGGAAAACGGTACAAAAAAGCCAGCTTTGACTGGTATAAGAAAGTGACGGCTTCTAACGGAGAAGTCCTCGATTAAAAAAAGCGGCAACGACGAAGCAGAAGCTTGATCGTTGCCGCTTTTTTTATAAGAGAGTCAGAAAAGGGAGCCGGCGTCATTAGCGTAACCGTTTCTGATAAAGCATTCGTGCCAAGAACCAGCTCACGACTACGATACCGCCGCACCAGCTAAAGGCACTGATCAAGGTGGTATCTTTCAAGTTTAACAAAAGCCCTCGCAAAGAATGGATGATCGGCGACATTGGTTGGTATTCAGCAAAAATGGCTAACGGGCGCGGCATGGTTTCCGTAGGGACGAAACCAGAGCTTAAGTAGGGCAACAGGGTGATCAAGACAGTAAACAAGGTAGCTGTCTCGGGGCTTTTGGCGATGAGACCAACCAGAACTGAGACCCAAGTAAAAGCGAAGGTGAAGCAAAAGATCAATAGGAAGGCGAGCCCCCAGCCAGCAACTGTGGCTTGAGGGCGAAAACCGATGACCATGGCAACGATCAATACGACCAAGGTACTGATCAAGCTCCGAAGGGTCGCGGCGAAGACATGGCCGTTTAAAAAGGCTGAGTTAGAAATATTCAAGGTCATCAGCCGTTCCACCATGCCGGATTTCAAATCTTCCGTCACCGTTACCCCAACGGAGGAAGCACTTTGGGCGATACATTGGACGAGGACACCGGGAACGACAAAATCGACATAAGAGGTATCACCGACGTTCATAGCGCCACCAAAAACATAGACAAAGAGGATCATTAAAATCGCTGGGGTCAAAATTCCACTTAGCAGAGTCTCCATACTGCGAATCGATAGCAAGAGGTTGCGTTTGAATAAGGTGTTGGTTTCTATAATTGCTTTCATTGGTTTCCTCCTTGGACAAGTGTTAGAAAAATATCTTCTAAAGAAGCATTCTTTTGATTAAAACTGGTGATGGTGATCGGTAGTTGATTGAGTTCCTGCAACAGCGTGAAGGAATGCTGGAAGTCTTGACTGACGGGAAATGCCAGAGAGAGACTGGACTCATTGACTTGCAGCGGAAAATCAGACAGATGCTGACGCACGGTTTGCAAGTGTTCTTTTGTCAATACGCTGATTTCCATCGTTTGCGAAGGGTGCAGTGCTTTAACTTCCGTTGGTGTTCCTTGCAAGATGATTTTCCCTTCATGCAAAATGGCGACTTGGTCTGCTAAAAATTCAGCTTCTTCTAGGTATTGGGTCGTCAGGAAAATCGTTCGTCCTTGAGCGGCGATCTCTTTGATCATGTGCCATGTGGCTAAGCGGTTTTGCGGGTCTAACCCGGTCGTCGGTTCATCTAAAAAGAGCAGGTCAGGTTCGCCGATAAAACTCATGGCGATGTCTAAGCGCCGTCGCATGCCACCAGAATAATTTTTGACGAGTCTGTTGCTGGCATCCACCAAATCAAAACGCTCTAACAACTGTTGGACGATCAACTGTTTGTTTTTGACATGGCGCAAGGCAGCAATCATCAGCAAGTTTTCTCGTCCGGTTAGTTCTTGATCGACGGCGGAAAATTGCCCCGTCAGACTGATTTTTTCGCGAATCGCTGCTGGATCTTTAGTCAAGTTGATCCCGTCGATCAGCGCGGTTCCTTGATCAAAAGGCAGGATAGTGGACAAAATTTTGACTAAAGTGGTTTTTCCAGCGCCGTTTGATCCTAGTAAGACAAATACTTCGCCAGGAGTGACGTCAAAAGTAACCTCTTTCAAAACGGTTTTGTCTTTGAAACTTTTTTGTAAATGTTTCACGTGAAGCATTTTCTTTTTTACATGGGTATCCATAGCTTTTCCCTCGTTTCTATAAGATAATTCAACTATAAAGGCTCTTCGGGAAAAGCAACTGCTTATTTCAATATATTGAAAAAGAAGGTGAAGAAATGAACAATTATGGTGCGACAGTGAAAGAGCTTCGCAAAAGCAAAGGCTTACTATTGAAGGAATTAGTGGACGAACAATTGTCGATGTCTTTGTTATCGCAATTTGAAAATGGCAAAACGACGATTTCCTGCGAACGATTTCATCGTTTGCTAGATAAACTAGAAGTGAGTTTTGCCGAATTTCAACTGCTGCATACGGGGGAGCATCATTCGGAGGCTCAAAAGCTAATGGTCGACTATGTCCGTTCGATGGGGATCGAATCTATTGATGAAGTACCTAAACTAAAAAAGAAATATCAAAAGCTGACCGCCTACTTTCAACGACATTACTCCTTGGAGCTGGACCACTTCTTACAACTGATCCGTTTTGACTACTTGATGAAAGAGGAGCTTTTTAAAGGGGTGCCCATCCAGGAGGCGTACCCGAAACACAATTATTGTTTGGACTCTGCAAAACATTACTTGCTGAATACCGATACATGGGGTGTTTATGAGCTGCGGCTATTTGCCCGCGTAGCAGTTTCGATGGAGCCAGCTTTGCTTTGGCGTTGTTTGACGATCGCCATCAAAAAGAGTCAGCGCTTTGCAAAAATCCCCGGCAACAAAGATATTCTATACAACACGTTTGAGACGGTGTTTTCCGTCTTTGCTGTTTTTGATGAGGTGGATTATGCGGAAAAGACCTTTCATTTATGGCGAGATCATGTTTATGAAAAAGAACACATTGAGCAAGCGATCTTTATGCCGTTTTTTGAAGGCTGGACATGTCTATTAAAACAAAACAAGCCAAAAGCGGCGGACTTAATGCAACAAACGTTAGATCAATTGGAAAGATTAGGGATGAAGACCACGTTTTCCATGTATCAGTCATTAAGCACGTTTGTTTTAAAGGAGGATTTCCCGGGAATTTTATTGAGTGATCCTTTGCTTTCTGAGGGAACTCGTTACGGGTGGGAAGAGCCCTAAAAAGCTATATTCCGCTGATGAAAGCGCCTTATGTTTAAGAATCGGAGAGGAAGTGATTAAAAATCAGTAAATGCAAGCAATTTGCTTCTTTTTTACTGATTAGAGGAGTATATTCGAAGTTGGAATTTTTCTTTCTTTAGAATTATTTTAATGCACTTTTTTATGAAATAGGAGGATGTAGGATGGATATTGTGACACTAGCGCGAATCCAGTTTGCGATGACGACGATTTTTCACTTTTTCTTTGTACCGTTTTCGATCGGAACTGGTGTCGTCGTTGCAATTATGGAGACATTTTATGTGATCAAAAAAGATGAAAAATATCGCCGGATGACGAAGTTTTGGGGAAATATTTTTCTATTAAGTTTTGCTGTCGGGGTCGTGACAGGGATCATTCAAGAATTTCAATTTGGGATGAACTGGTCAGACTATTCTCGTTTTGTCGGGGATATTTTTGGTGCGCCCTTGGCTTTGGAGGCTTTGTTGGCGTTCTTCTTAGAATCGACGTTCTTAGGACTGTGGATCTTTACATGGGATCGGGTCAGTCCGAAGCTGCACGCCACCTTTTTCTGGTTGGTGACGCTTGGTTCGATGCTATCGGCGTTTTGGATCTTAGCTGCCAATAGTTTTATGCAGCATCCAGTAGGGTATACCTTGAACAATGGCCGGGCAGAAATGACTGACTTCGGTGCTTTATTGGCAAATCCACAAGTGTGGTATGAGTTTTTACACGTGATCACCGCAGCCATCACGATGGGCGGGATCATTGTTGCTGGTTTATCAGCTTTTCGTCTATTGAAGAAAGACAAAGACATTGACCGCGATTTCTTCAAAAAATCAATGCGGATCGGTTTTGCGGTGGCATTGTTCGGCTCATTCACCGTCTTGCTAGCCGGGGATGAACAAATGAAATACTTGGTTGAAGAACAACCAATGAAATTTGCCGCAATGGAAGGAACTTATGAAGATACCGGGAGTCCTGCGGCTTGGACTGTCGTTGCTTGGGCGAATGAAGCGGAACATCACCAAGTCTTCGGTATTTCGATTCCATATATGTTGAGTATCTTAGCCTTCAATGAACCCTTCGGCTCAATCGATGGGATGGATACGGTCAATCAGCAATTGATTGAAACCTACGGCGACCGTAATTACTACCCGCCGGTCAACACACTCTTTTGGAGCTTTCGGATCATGGCTGGTTTTGGTGCCTTGATGCTGTTGGTTTCTGGTCTGGGGTTGTATTTTACGCGTAAGAAGAAACCATGGCTCTTTGAAAAACGCTGGTTACTTTGGGTAGTGGCAATCACTTTGTTCACCCCATTTATTGCCAATACAGCTGGTTGGCTGATCACGGAGTTAGGGCGTTACCCATGGACGGTTTACGGCTTGTTTACGATCGAAGATAGTGTGTCACCAAACGTTTCCGTGACCTCTCTCTTGATCTCAAATATCGTTTACTTCCTCTTATTCTCTGGCTTAGGCGGAACAATGGTCTATCTTGTGAAACGGGAAATGGATCATGGACCTGAAAAAGAAGCCTTTGGTGAAATCAGCCAAGGAGACAACCAAGATGGGTACGAAGACCCATTTGATAAGGAGGCGTTTGAAGGATGACCGGTCTGCAATTACTATGGTTCACGTTGATTGGGCTTTTATTTTCCGGATTCTTCTTCTTAGAAGGGTTTGACTTTGGTGTGGGGATGTCTGTGCAGACATTGGCTCACAATGAAGAGGAAAAAGACCAGATCGTTAAAACGATCGGGCCTGTCTGGGATGGCAATGAAGTGTGGCTATTGACCGCCGGCGGAGCGATGTTCGCCTCGTTTCCATACTGGTATGCTTCTTTGTTCAGCGGGTTTTATTTGATTTTGCTGTTGATCTTAGTTGGGTTGATCATTCGTGGTGTCTCCTTTGAGTTTCGAGCGAACTTCCCGAAAGAACACAAAAACATTTGGAACTGGACGTTGACGATCGGCAGTACGATCGTACCGTTTTTCTTCGGTCTGATGTTTGTCAGCATGATCCAAGGAATGCCTTTGGGTGAAGATGGCAACATGACCGCAACCTTTACGGATTATGTCAATCCCTTTTCAATCGTTGGCGGGATCGCGTTGACCTTGTTGTGCTACTTGCACGGATTAAACTATATCGCTTTGAAAACGGAAGGTCCGATTCGGGCACGGGCACGCAACTATGCAAGTATTTTTTATGGCATCCTATATGCAGGCTTAATCGTCTTTGCTGTGATGCTTTACTTCCAAACGGATTTCTTTGAGAATCATTTTGCGACAACGCTTGGTTTGTTGCTTGTGATCGTTGTACTGACACTGATTGCAAATATCGGCGTCTTTAAAGGCAAAGAAATGATGGCTTTCATTGCGAGCGGCTTGACGTTGATCGCTTTGGTGGCATTGATCTTCACAGGGTTATTCCCAAGAGTCTTGATCAGTTCGATCGATTCAAGCTATGACCTGTTGATCGCTGATGCGTCTTCAAGCCGCTACACATTGAAGATCATGAGTTATCTTTCACTGACGATCTTGCCTTTCGTCTTGGCCTATACGGCTTGGAGTTACTATATCTTCCGTAAGCGGATCAGTCATACGGAGGCGTTGGAGGGGTATAAATGATTGATAAACAAATCATGAAGCTCCCAGGAATGAAACAACTTTTAGGGCTGCTTGCGGGACTTTCGTTCCTGCAGGCGCTCTTCATTATTGGGCAGGCGTATGGATTGGCACGTGCCATCACTGGCTTATGGGAAGGACGACCATTAGAGGAACAGTGGGGCTGGATTCTGCTGTTCTTTTGTTCGTTTATCGCCCGGCAAGCCGTTATCTATTTCCGTTCCAAAAGACTCGATGATTACAGTTACCAGCAAGCTGCCGATCTGCGGGATCAATTATTGGAGAAATTGTTTCGTGTCGGTCCTCAGATCGCACAACAGCAAGGGACGGGAAATGTAACAACGATGGTCTTGGAAGGGATCAACCAAGTCGAAAACTACTTGAAATTGATTCTTGCCAAAATCATGAATATGTCGATCATTCCTTGGGTCATTTTGGCACTCGTTTTTTATCTGGATTGGGAATCCGGCTTGGTCTTGCTGTTGGTGTTCCCCTTGATCATCATTTTTATGATCATCTTGGGCTATGCCGCCCAAAGCAAAGCGGAAAAACAATACCGGACGTTTCAATTATTGTCCAATCATTTCATCGATTCTTTGCGAGGGATCGACACGCTGAAATTGTTTGGGGTCAGTAAAAAATATGGCAAAAGTATCTTTGCTTCCAGCGAACGGTTTCGGAAAGCGACGATGGCTTCATTAAAAGTCGGTATTTTATCGACCTTCGCCTTAGACTTTTTCACGACCTTATCGATTGCCGTCGTGGCAGTCTTGCTAGGCTTGCGGCTGATCAATGAAGGGATCTTGCTGTTTCCGGCGTTAACTATCTTGATTTTAGCACCAGAATATTTCTTGCCAATCCGCGACTTTTCCAGTGATTATCATGCAACCTTAGACGGGAAAAATGCGATGACTGCGGTGACGGAGATCTTGCATCAGCCGGAAGCCCAAGTACCGGCAGTAACGGTGCCTCGTTGGCAGGAAGACGCCCAGTTAACGATTGATCAGCTGGCTTTTTCCTACGAGGAAAAAGCAGCTTTGAGGGATATCAACTTGAACGTGACTGGCTTCAAAAAGATCGGGATCATCGGTCTGAGCGGTTCTGGCAAGTCTACCTTGATCAATACTTTGAGTGGCTTTCTCGTGCCAGACAGTGGCGAGATCACTCTTGGAGGAGCCCAAACCACGGCCTTTCGCCAAGCAAGCTGGCAAGAACAGCTGATCTATATTCCGCAAAATCCTTATATCTATCGGTTGACCTTGCAGGAAAATGTCGCGTTTTATCAGCCGACAGCTACCAAAGAAGCCGTACTGAAAGCCATTGAAGTGGCAGGCTTGACTGAGCTTTTGGCAGAGCTGCCGCAAGGGTTGGACACGATGTTAGGAGAAGGGGAACGGCATCTAAGTGGTGGACAAGCCCAACGGATCGCTTTAGCCCGTGCCTTCTTAGATCAGCAACGAAAGATTCTTTTGTTTGATGAACCAACGGCACATTTGGATATTGAAACTGAAGTTGCCTTAAAGGAACGGATGCTGCCGCTGATGGAAAACCGGTTAGTCTTTTTTGCAACCCATCGCTTGCACTGGATGGAAGAAATGGATGAAATCATCGTGATGGATCAAGGAAGAATCGTGGAACAAGGCACCTTGACACAACTGCAGCAAAAGCAAGGTGCTTTTACAGAACTAGTCAATGGAATGAGGAGGGAACAGCTTGAATAAAATCGGCTTATTGCGCTCATTGAAAACCGATACCTGGGTCAAGCCTTTCTTGTCAAAATACAAAAACGTTTTGGCGTTGGCCTTATTCCTAGGCTTCTTGACCTTTTTCTGTGGCGGTGCACTGATGTTTAATTCGGGGTACCTGATCAGCCGCTCGGCATCGATCCCAGAAAACATTCTATTGGTTTACATCCCCATCGTACTGACCCGAGCGTTTGGGATCGGCCGTCCAGTCTTTCGCTATTTGGAACGGTTGACCAGTCATAGCTGGGTCTTGCGCATGACCTCTAATTTACGTTTGAAATTGTACAACGTAGTAGAAAAAGATGCGATCTTCTTTAAGCAAGCGCATCGCACGGGGGATATCTTGGGCTTATTGGCAGAAGATATCAACCATATTCAAAACCTGTATTTGCGGACGATCTTTCCTACCGTGATCGCTTGGATCTTGTATGCGTTCTTGATCATTGGACTCGGCTATTTTTCTTGGTGGTTTGCTTTGGTGATGCTGCTGCTATTAGGAACCATCGTCTTTGTCTTGCCACTTTGGTCGGTGATCATCAACGGCGCGCGGCAAGAAAAGCAAAAACATATGAAAAACAACTTGTATACGACACTGACGGATAATGTATTAGGGGTTTCTGATTGGGTCTTCTCTCAAAGAGGGAGCGAGTACGTGGCTGCCCATAAGGAACTGGAAACGCAGTTGCGGGCGGTGGATGAACAGATGCTGTCCTTTGATCGCCGGCGTGATTTTCTTTTACAAAGCATCTTTGGGGTGATCGCTGTCGCATTGCTGCTTTGGACCAGCATTCGCTTTCCAGGTAACCACGGAGGAGCAGCCAACTGGATCGCTGCCTTTGTCCTGTGTGTCTTTCCTTTAGTTGATGCATTTGCGCCATTACCGTCAGCTGCTCAAGAAACCAATCGGTACAAAGACTCCATCGATCGCTTCAATGCATTGCCAGAAGAAAATCGCCAAGAGGTCTCCATGGAGCAACCGTTAGTACCTGAAGTGACGGGCCTCGTGTCGATCACAGTCAAGGACTTGCATTTTCAGTATCCTGAAGGCAAAGAAGTGCTTCATGGGCTGGATCTAACGATTCCTGCACATCAAAAACTAGCGATCCTTGGCCGCAGCGGTTCTGGGAAAAGTACATTTGCCTCCTTGTTGCGAGGCGATCTGCAACCGACGCAAGGGGCGATCACCTTAAATGACGTGCCAGTGACGGCATTGAGTGAGTCAATCAGTGACTTGATCGGTGTCATCAATCAAAGTCCCTATCTTTTCCATACGACCGTCTTGAATAATATTCGGCTAGGCAATGAGTCGGCTTCGGAAGAAGAAGTCTGGCGCGTACTGGAGCAAGTCGGGTTGAAAGAAATGGTGGCAGCTTTGCCTAATGGTTTGGCGACGATGGTGGATGAAGCCGGCTTGCGTTTTTCTGGTGGAGAACGGCATCGTTTGGCATTGGCGCGAATCTTGCTAAAAGACACCCCAATCATCTTATTGGATGAGCCAACCGTCGGCTTAGACCCAATCACGGAGCAAGGCGTACTTGAAACCTTTTTCCAAGTGCTGGAGAACAAAACGATCATTTGGATCACCCACCACTTGCAAGGAATTTCGATGATGGATCGTGTGCTTTTTATTGAAGATGGTCAGTTGACCATGAGCGGAACACCTGCCGAATTGGCCGCAGAAAATAAACATTTTCAACACTTATTGGCCATTGACCAAGGACGACGATAAAAAAGAGCGTCCATCAATCAGTGATGGACGCTTTTCTTATCATTGCGCTATGGCTCAGTAATTGCGCTGCAAGAGCAGTTCAGTTAATGAACGAATTTTGGCCTTGCTAGGTGCTTCTGGCAGCAGATCGATGTCGTCTAAGGCTTTTTGCGTGTAGGTGACCGCGAAAGCGCGCGCTTTTTCGACACCGCCGTAACGGACGACAAGATCCGCAACTTCTTGGGCTTCTGCCAAGGAGAGTGCTGCTTTTTTATTCAAATAAGGAGCGAATGCTGCAGGTGCCTGTTCTTTGGCAAATAGCAGCGGCAAGGTATAGACCCCTTGCGCCAAATCTTCTAGAATCGGTTTTTTCAAGGTGCCGCTATCAGAGGTGTAGTCGAGAATATCGTCGAATACTTGAAAGGCGATCCCGATGTTGCGACCGATCTCACCAGCTCGTTCTTGGTTTTCTGTGTCGAGGCCGCCAAAATGAGCGCCTTCTAGACAAGCGAGCCAAAACAGTTCAGCGGTTTTGCCGTTGATGCTTTGCAGATAGTCGTCAATCGATTCATGGATGTTGTAGCGAGTGTGCATTTGATCAAGTTCACCTAAAAGGAGTCGTTTCATGGCTTGTGCGTTGGTTTTTAAAAACGGGGAGCCATTCATACTTTCGATCAAAAGCTCAAAAAATTGGGTGAACAGAAGATCACCCGTGTAGACCGCGATATCCTTGCCGTATTTGGCTTGAACAGTGATTTGACTGCGCCGCAGCGGCGAATCGTCAATAATGTCGTCATGGATCAAAGTGGCCATGTGTAAAATTTCTAGAGAAGCAGCAATTTTTGTTAATTGGTCGGTTTTTTTATAATGGGGATCGCCTAAGTCAGCAAATAAAAAAAAGAGCGCTGGCCGCAGCATTTTTCCACCTGAATAAGTAAAGTCGATCAAAACATCTTGTATCTCTTTGTTACGAACAGTAACGTGTTCTTCAATGATGGAACATACGGTTTTCAATCGTTGTTCGATCGTCGGATAATCGATCCAAAAGTCAAACATAGTATAACCCTTTCTAACAGTCATTCAGCCCTTATTCTAGCGTAAAGGGGCGTGATTGACTAGTTTAATGCACTCACTAAAGGAGGTGAAGTTGTGACGCTACCTGTATTTTTAGAACTTGTCGAATTTAAAGCAAAAACCGCCAGTATTTTGCCATTTTTTATTGGTGTCTGCTACAGCTGGTACAATTATCAAACGATTCATCTTGGCTATGTCTTGTTGTATTTCATTGCCATGCTGATCTTCAATATGGCGGTGGATATTTTAGATAACTACAACGATTACCATCATGCCACAGAAGGGCATGATTACAAAGAAAAAACCAATATCATTGGTCGGGAACAATTGTCTGTCAAATTGGTTTTTTGGTTGATGGTCTCCATGATCATCCTTTCCGCTGCCATGGGGATCGCCTTGGCAATGGTGGTTGGCTGGCCGCTCTTTTGGATGGGGCTGTATTGTTACCTAGTCGGGATCTTTTATTCCTCTGGTCCACGGCCGCTTTCTAGTTTGCCTTTAGGCGAGTTCTTTTCCGGCTTTACGATGGGCTTTATGATCTCATTGATCTGTGTCTATCTCAATGCCTATCAAACCTTTGAATGGAACATTGCCACGATTGGCAGTATTTTCTTGATCTCATTACCCAACACATTATGGATCGCCAACTTGATGCTGGCAAACAACATTTGTGATCTGGAAGAGGATGAAAAAAATGAGCGCTATACGCTGGTGCATTACCTTGGTAAAGCCCGTGCGTTGAAATTATTTATCGTGATGAACGTCTTGGCGTTTGTTGCGATCATTGCCTCAGTTGCTCTCAACATTGCGCCTTGGTCACTGGTTCTGACCTTTTTCGCGGCGCCCTTTGTCTGGCAACAGACAAAACGATTTATGCAAAAACAAATCAAAAGAGAGACCTTCATTTGTGCCGTTCGGATCCTTGCGGTCGGAGCATGCGTACAAGTGCTGTGTTTTGCGATTGGTTTGATTTTATAATTTTTACAGCAAAGAAAGGAAGTAAGGAAACATGAAGGAAGTTGTCATTTTAGGAGCAGGGTATGCTGGATTGCGAGCATTGCACGTACTGCAAGGAGCAAAAGAAGCGTTTCACATCACATTGATCGACAAAAACGATTATCATTATGAGGCAACCGATCTTCATGAAGTTGCGGCTGGTACGCAACCAAGAGACCGCATTTGCTATCCCATCAATGATGTCGTTCGTCCCCAAAAGACGAGCTTTGTTCAAAAGGAAGTTGCGTCGATCGATCGTAACCAGCAAGTGATCGTTTTTAAAGATCAGTCCACGTGCACGTATGATTATTTGATCGTGGCGTTAGGCTTTGAATCAGAATCATTTGGGATCCCTGGTGTCGAGGAGCATGCGTTGGAAATGGTGGATGTCGACTCCGCAGAAAACATCTATCATCATTTGTTGAAACAAATGAAGGCATACAAAGAAACACAAAATCCTGACTACCTAAAAATCGTTGTCTGCGGTGCTGGTTTTACCGGAATCGAATTGCTAGGTTCATTGGTGGAAAACCGTAAAACCTTTGCGAAAGCAGCAGGCGTCAAGCCAGAAGACATCAAACTGTATTGTGTCGAAGCAGTGACTCGTTTATTACCGATGTTTGATGAAAAACTATCGGATTATGGGATCAAAAATCTCGTTAAATGGGGCGTGAACTTCCTGACTGGTAAACCCATCAAATCAATCAAACCGGGTGTCGTTGTCTATCAAGATGATGCCGATACAGGAGCAACAGCTGAATTATCAGCCAAAACCATCGTTTGGACCACAGGCGTCAGCGGCAGCCATGTGATGGCTGAATCAGACTTTTCTGCTCGTCGTGGTCGTGTGATGGTCAATCAAGACCTAACAGACCCTGATCATAGTAACGTCTATGTTGTCGGTGATGTTTCAGCAGTCATGGACCCAGCGACCAATCGCCCGTATCCAACAACGGCTCAAATCGCTTTGAAGATGGGGCAGCATGCGGGTAAAAATATCTTACGTCAAATGAACGGGGAAAAACCAACAGATTTCCACTTTGAATCATTAGGTTCAGTGGCGTCTATCGGCAATACCCATGCCTTTGGCTTAGTAGGGAAAATGGGCATCAAAGGCTATCCCGCTTCCGTGGTGAAAAAAGCCATTATGGACCGTTCCTTGTACCAAACCGGTGGGGTCAAAGAAGTATTGGCGAAAGGCCGCTTCGACTTTTATCATTGAGCAATAGAGACAGCAGACTGCGAGGGTGACCTCGCAGTTTTTTTTTCAAAAAAAGCAGTGGCGGCATCCCGCAGACTACTTTTTTCTCCCAGAAACTGCTATGATAGCCAAAAGAAGAGGACAAAGGAGCAAGGACAATGGCAGAAGGTCAACGAGTGTTACAGGGAATGGGAACGGTGATCACGATTTGGGTGCAGCATGAAACCCCAGAAGTGATCTTAGAGGAAGCAGCGAAAAGAGCCGTGGCCTTTGAACAGCGTTTTAGTGCCAATGACCCTACGTCTGAGTTGATGCAGATCAATCAGCAGGCAGGACAAGGAGCGATCGCCGCCACACCGGAATTGGTTGAATTGATCGCACTAGGGAAAAACCATAGCTTGCCAAAAGATAGCTACTTAAATATTGCCATCGGTCCTTTAGTGCAGGAATGGCGAATCGGGTTTCAAGATGCCCATCTACCAACGCCTGAGAAAATCGCTGAACTGCTGCCAAAGACTGATCCCGCCAAGATCGTTTTGGATGAAACGCTGCAGACCGTCGGGTTAGCAGCCGGCATGAAGCTTGATCTAGGGGCTGTGGCAAAAGGATATTTTGCTGATTTGTTGATGGCGTATTTCAAGCAGGTCGGTGTCACAGCCGCTTTGATCGATCTTGGGGGCAATGTGGTGACTTACGGCGATGCCCCGAGCCATCAAGATGGCTGTTGGCGGATTGGGATCCAAAACCCTTTCTTGCCAAGAGGGAATTTTGTCGCCGCGTTGAAGGTACACAATCAGTCAGTCGTTACATCAGGGATCTATGAACGAACCTATCAGGTAGCGGGCAAGACCTATCATCATATCTTTGATCGAGAAACGGGCTATCCGTTAGAGTCAGCCATTGCCAGTGTCACGATTCTATCCGACAAATCGGTTGATGGAGAGATTTGGACGACCCGCTTATTCGGCAAAGAGCCACCAGCCATCTTGCAGGAGCTGGCGCCGTTAGAAGGGATCACTGGATTAGTCATTACCAAACAAGGTGAATTGATCTATCCGCAAGAATTAGCACGTTTGATCGAAACGCCAACAGCAGAATGAAAACAAGCAGCGACTACCTAGGAATATAGGTGATCGCTGCTTGTTTTTTTTGTAAAAAAAGAAAGTTAGACGTGGTGCAAAAAGGTCTCGATCAAGGCGGCTTCGCTGTTTGACAATGCCCGTTCGGCTTGGTGGGCAATAAAATAGGTGAGGGACAAGAGTTCCTCTGGCATTGGATAAAGATTAAAAGGGGTCGCGGTCGCTGCTTGTAGCACGCTTTCTGGTACGATCGCAATCCCAAGGTTGTTTTCTGCCAATGCCGCTGCTGTATAAATATTGCTGCTTTCTATGAGAACCGTCGCCTCTACTTTGTATTTTTGCAGCAATTGATCGATTTGGCGCCGAATCGCCGAGCCGCTGGCGGTCAAAATCAATGGACTTTGCAGCAAGTCTTTGACGGCCAATGAATCAGGCGCTAAATACCGCTTCTCTGGTTGATACAGGGAAGAACAAGGCGGAATGATCGCTAGATACCGTTCTTGATTGGTACTGTGGACCGTTAGATTCGGTGCGATCGTCTCAGGATTTTGTCCGATAAAAAAGTCTAGCTGCCCATTCAGCAGGCGTTTTTCATTGTGCTTCGGCAGGTCTTCCCGCAAGAAAAAATGTACGTTGGGATAGTGTTCATAATACGCGGGCAAAAAGAGCGGCAGCAGGTAAGTCCCAAGGCTTGGTAGGATGCCTAAGCGCAAAGAACGCTTCTCGGTCGCGGTATACCAAGACAGCCGACTTTTCAATTTGGCAGACTCTGTTTCCAAGGTTTCTAGATATTGATAATAGATTTTACCAGCTTCCGTCAGTTGAAAATGCCCCGGCTGCCGATTGATGATGGGGGTCCCCAGCTCTTGCTCGGCTCGTTTCACGGTTTGCGTCAAGTAAGGCTGTGAAATGTAGAGATCTTTGGCGGCTTTGGTGTAGTTGCTATGCTTTAACAAGGTATCGAGGTATTGCAGCATCAGATGGGAATCTTTAAGTGCCATCGCGTTGTCCTCCTAGTCATTTTTCTCATTATAACAAATTTGTTATCGATGGATAATTAAATAAATATTTCACAAATAAAGATTTCAGCCGTACACTTAATGGGTACTTGGGGAAGATTTTTTTTGTTTAGGAAGAAGCCTTTCATCTCAGTAGGTCGTAAAAAACAACTTGAGAAACGATTGAAAAAAGAAATCAAAGCCAATAGTCAAAAACTTTTTATTTTTTGATAAATGTTAAATTATTCACAATTAGGAGAGATGATAATGAAATTGATTGGAATCGTAGGAACCAACTCGACGCGTTCGACCAACCGTCGCTTACTGCAATTTATTCAAAGCCATTTTAGTGACCAAGCGGAGATCGAACTTTGCGAAATCAGTGATCTGCCGGCATTTAATGAACCAGAAGATCGGACGGCACCAGCGGCAGTCCAAGCCTTGTCAGAGAAGATCGAAGCAGCAGATGGGGTAATCATCAGTACACCAGAATACGACCACTCGATCCCAGCGGTGTTAAAAAGCATGATCGAATGGCTTTCTTATACGACGCGGCCTTTGATCGATAAACCAGTGATGATCACGGGTGCTTCTCTTGGTGCATTAGGTTCATCGAGAGCCCAAGCCCACTTGCGTCAGATCTTAGATGCGCCTGAAGTAAAAGCCCGAATCATGCCGAGTGCGGAATTTTTGTTAGGGCATTCCATGCAAGCCTTCGATGAACAAGGAAACTTGATCGATAACGAAAAAGTTGCCGAACTAGAAGACTGTTTCAATGAATTTGTCTTGTTCGTCGAAATCACGAACCGTCTGGTCAGTGAATATTCAACGGCTAAAGAACGAGCAAAGAAATTTTCGTGGGAACAAGCATAAGAAAGAGAGGAACTAGTCATGAAATTTGTCGGCCTAATCGGAACGAACGCCAAAAAATCGACCAATCGCCAATTAGTAGCGTTTATGCAGCGAGAATTTGCTGCCCTAGCAGAAATTGAACTGCTGGAAATCAAGGATGTTCCAATGTTCAATGAAACACAAGATCAAACCAATAGTGAAGTGATCCAACGGTTAAATAGCAAGATTTTAGCAGCCGATGGGGTGATCATTGCGACACCAGAGCATAACCATTCGATTCCTTCCGCATTGAAAAGCGTCTTGGAATGGCTCTCCTTCAATCTCCATCCCTTTGATGGCAAACCAGTGATGATCGTCGGCGCATCCTACGATGTGCAAGGCTCCTCCCGAGCACAGCTTCATTTGCGCCAAATCCTTGACGCTCCAGGTGTCAATGCGACAGTCATGCCAGGAAATGAGTTCTTGTTGGGACGTGCGCATCAAGCCTTTGATGAACAAGGCAATTTAAAAGATCAACGAACGATCGACTTTTTGGAAAGCTGTTTCCGCAAGTTCGTTCGGTTTACGGAAGTCGCTAATTTGTTGAACGTACCAGAAGAAGTCGTTTATGAGCCTGGCGAATATACCGTCACAGCACCAGGACATAACGGGGATCTACCAATGGTCGTCAAATTGAGCGAAGAACGGATCGAAGCCATCGATATCGATACGTCTGGTGAATCAGAAGGGATCGCTGATGTCGTTTTCGTACGGATCCCTCAAGAGATCATTGAAGGGCAAACCTTAAATGTCGATGCGATCTCTGGTGCTTCGGTTACTAGTAACGGTGTCGTCGATGGGGTAGCAAAAGCCGTGAAAATGGCTGGTGCGAACCCAGATGTCTTGCGCAAACGTCCAAAAGCCGCCAGTGCTTTGCAAACAGAAGATGAAACGTATACTACCGACGTCGTTGTCGTAGGTGGCGGCGGCGCAGGTCTGAGTGCAGCTGCCAGTGTGCTGCAAGCCAATAAAGACGTGATCTTAGTAGAAAAATTCCCAGCGATCGGCGGCAATACCGTACGTACTGGCGGACCGATGAATGCTGCGGATCCAAAATGGCAAAACGGCTTCTCCGCATTGCCTGGCGAACGCAGTGCTTTAGAAGAAGTGCTGACGATCGATGAACAAGACATCGATGCAGAATACTTGCCAGACTTCAAAGCTTTGAAGGCACAAATCACTGCGTATCTTTCAGAAACGACGCCAGAAAAAGAATACTTGTTTGATTCTGCTTTGTGGCATCGAATCCAAACTTATCTAGGCGGAAAACGCAAAGATTTGAATGGGCAACCGATCTATGGGAAGTACGAGCTAGTGAAAATCTTGACGGATCAAGCATTGGCCTCAGTGAAATGGTTAGAAGAAATCGGCGTAGAATTTGATATGAACAATGTCGATATGCCAGTAGGAGCGAAATGGCGCCGTGGGCATAAACCAGTCAAAAACGAAGGGTATGCCTTTGTATCGGCTTTGCATCAATTCGTGAAAGAACATGGCGGAACGATCTTAACCGATACGCCTGTCAAAGAATTATTGATCGAAGATGGTAAGGTTACTGGAATCATCGGGGAAGGCCGTAACGGTCAAAAAATCACAATCCATGCCAAAGCAGTGATTTTGGCTTCCGGCGGGTTCGGAGCGAACACCAAAATGTTGAAACAATACAATACCTATTGGACAGAGATCGAAGACGATATCAAAACGTCAAATTCACCAGCGATCACTGGTGACGGGATCAAACTAGGGGAAAGTGCTGGCGCGGACCTTGTTGGCATGGGCTTTTCACAAATGATGCCCGTATCTGATCCGAACACAGGGGCTTTATTCAGTGGGCTGCAAGTGCCGCCAGCTAACTTTGTGATGGTCAATCAAAAGGGTGAGCGCTTTGTTAATGAGTACGAAAGCCGCGATGTATTGACCCAAGCGGCGATCGATAATGGCGGATTGTTCTATTTGATCGCGGATGAAGAGATCAAGAAAACCGCTTATAACACGAGCCAAGAAAAAATCGATAAGCAAGTAGCTGCTGGTACGCTGTTCCGCAGTGAGACCTTGGCTGGCCTGGCAGAGCAGATCAATGTCGATCCAACCGTCTTAGAAGCGACCGTTGCGAAATACAACAGCTATGTGGATGCTGGGAAAGACCCAGAGTTTGGCAAAGATGTTTTCGACTTGAAAGTGGAAAAAGCGCCTTTCTATGCCACACCAAGAAAACCAGCGGTTCACCACACGATGGGAGGATTGAAGATCGATCCGCAAACCCATGTGTTGACGAAGGAAGATCAAATCATTGAAGGACTATATGCAGCAGGAGAAGTTGCTGGGGGGATCCATGCCGGCAATCGCTTAGGCGGCAATTCGTTGACAGACATCTTTACTTTTGGCCGGATTGCTGGAAAGACAGCAGTCGCAGAACATCTCGAATAAAAAGCCTTGCGCGTTGTGACTCGTCACGCGCGCTAGCTTTTGAAAAAACATGTGAATAAAGTAACATGCTTAAAACAAAGGAGAGAAAAAATGGAAACAAAAATCAATCGCTGGCTGATTCTGATCGCTTCGACCGCAGTGTTGCTGTGTACGGGCGCTGTTTACGCCTTTAGTGTTTTTGCAGGACCTCTTAGTCAATTAAAAGGTTGGTCCATGGAAGAAATCATGCTAGCCTTTACCATCAATGCCGCAGTTGGCCCGATTACCATGATTTTGGGTGGTTTGCTGACAGACCGAGGAGCCGCTAGATGGGTCATCGCTGGTGGAGGCGTGTTGTTCGGAGCGGGTTTCTTCCTGACGGGTTTGGTCAACTCACCCGCTATGCTGTACCTGACTTATGGAGTCTTTGCTGGTTTAGGGCAAGGCTTTGCCTATTCGGCTTGTTTAAGCAATACGATTCGGTTATACCCGGATAAACGGGGACTGGCTTCGGGCTTGATCACAGCAGGTATGGGTGGGGCAGCGATTATTGCCGCACCGATTGCGAATCGTTTGATCGAATCACAAGATGTCTTAGCGGCGTTTCGGATTTTAGGAATTGCCTATATCGTGATCGTCTTGGTGGCTAGTCTATTTATTCGTAAAGCACCAGAAAATTACCGTCCAGCAGGTTGGCAACCAGCGGATCAAGGAAAAAATGGTCCTCAAATCAATCTAAATTGGTTGGACATGCTGAAGACACCAACTTTTTACTTGATTATTGTTATGTTAGGGGTAGGGGCTTTCTCAGGTTTGATGATTGCTTCCAACGCCTCAGTGATCGGGCAAAGTATGTTTGGTTTGACGGCCGCTGCCGCTGCCTTTTATGTCAGCTTGTACTCATTGAGCAACTGTTTTGGTCGTGTCCTTTGGGGCACCGTTTCTGATAAAATTGGTCGGACGAATACGTTGATGATTATCTATGGCGTGGTGGCATTGTCCTTATTCTTATTGACGCTTGGTCAAACAACTGTGATCTTCACTGTCGGGATCATCGGTTTAGGACTGTGCTTCGGGGGCGTGATGGGGGTTTTCCCATCGATCGTTATGGAAAATTACGGACCGATCAATCAAGGGGTCAACTATGGAATCGTCTTTATTGGTTATTCTACGGCGGCATTCTTTGGCCCCAGAGTGGCAGCAGCAATCGCAGAAAGTAACCAAGGAGATTATACAAAAGCCTTCTATACGGCAATTTTCTTAGCCGTTTTTGGGCTTGTTCTCAACATAGGCTATGCGGTGCTAAAAAAAGCCAAAAAGCCCGCACCTGTTATTAAATAACAATTCACCAAAAGTAGTCTTTTTGATAAAGGCTGCTTTTTTGGTGCTAAAACAACTCTTTTTTCTTTTTTTAGAACAGAGTATTGGCTGATGAAGCAAAAGAGAAAACTGTTTCATAGCAAGAATTTATCTCGTTGATTTCACTGTTTTTTCATCTTAACCCCCCATTTTTTAATAAATCGTGTTACAATAAAAAAAGGCTAATACGACGGAGGGATTAAATGACAATTCGTAAAGAACGACGCCGCTTAGAAAAGCGCTTGAAGCGCACGCAATATACCCAAAAAAGTATTACGATGGCTACTACTTTAGTAGCGGGATCAACGTTTATCCCGACCTTAGGGCATGCGGCTGAAACGGCAACGACAGCAACCAGCAATGACCTTAAGGTCGTTGAACAAACAACAAACACTACACCAGAAACCGACAGCACGCCGGTTGAGGAAACGACAGAATCGACGACAGCACCTGTTGTGACCGAAGAAACTTCGGAAATAACAGAGGAGTCAGGAGCTGAAGCAGTTACTGAGGGATCAGAAACAGCGACGACAGAAAGCACAACAGTCGCTAGTGATGATGTCTTAGAAGCAGATGAAGTACCATCAGCCCTTTCTGATTTGACTAGTCGGGCATTATTTTCACGGGCAACGATCGATCCGGCTGCCTTTATCAGTCAGATTTGCGGCTATGCAACGGAAGTGGCGGCAGCAAACGATCTGTATGCCTCTGTTATGATGGCACAAGCGATTTTGGAATCTGGTTGGGGCGCCTCGACTTTGACGACCACGGCCAACAATATGTTTGGGATCAAAGGCAGCTACAACGGCCAATACGTGACGATGGATACCTATGAAGATGATGGTTCTGGCAATTATTATTTGATCAGCGCTAAGTTTCGGAAATACCCATCATTAAAAGAGTCTTTTGAAGACAATGCATATGTGTTGCGCAACACGAGTTTTTCTAGCGGCAACTACTATTACAGCGGTGCATGGAAAAGCAATACGACCTCTTACACGCAAGCAACCGCTTGGCTACAAGGGCGGTATGCAACCGATACTTCTTATGCCAGCAAATTAAACAATTTGATCAGTACGTATAATTTAACGCAATATGATACTGGCAGCTCAAACACAGGTGGCGGCAATAGCAATGAAACGATCGTCAGTGATGAAACAGCGATCAATCAGCAGATGAAAACCACGTCATCTATGAATATTCGTTCCGATGCTTCCACCAGTGCCTCTATTACTGGTTCGTTAGCAGCTAATACGACGTTTACGGCAACGGCGACCAAAACCGGCACCAGCGTCAATGGCAACACCACGTGGTATAAGATTTCTGGCAAAGGTTGGGTCAGCGGCGCGTATTTGACGAAGGTTTCGACCGACTCTTCAAACAACAATAGCGGATCAGGCAACACCGGTTCTGACAATGGCAATTCCGGTACGACGATCAACAAGCAAATGAAGACGACGGAAGCGATGAATATTCGTTCTAGCGCGTCCACTAGCGGATCAGTGGTAGGGTCACTTAGCAAAGGCACGACCTTTACTGCCACTTCCATGAAAACCGGCACATCAGTCAATGGCAACAAAAATTGGTATTATGTCTCTGGCAAAGGTTGGGTCAGCGGTGCCTACCTTACTGAAGTGACCAACAATAATGCTTCTGAAGCGGAAAAAGAAGACAATGGTTCAAGTATCAATCAACAAATGAAAACGACGGCCGCATTGAATGTCCGCTCCGATGCTTCTACCAGCAGCCGTGTCGTGACAACGCTTGGTCAAGGGGTGACCGTTACCGTGACAGCGAAAAAGAACGGCACTTCAGTGGAAGGCAATAAAACGTGGTACTACGTTTCTGGCAAAGGTTGGGTCAGTGGTGCCTACTTGACAACAACCAGCAGCTCTTCCAATAATAACGGTTCAACAACCACAAATCAGCAAATGAAAACCACCGAGATTTTAAATGTTCGTTCCGATGCTTCTACCAGCAGTAGTATTACTGGTTCTTTAAGTAAAGGAGCAACCGTCACGGTTACCGCAACAAAAACCGGGACGACCGTCAATGGCACGAACAAATGGTATTATGTTTCTGGCAAAGGCTGGGTCAGTGGTGCTTACTTGACGTCTGCTAGCAGTGGGTCTTCTAATACGAATACCAGCAGCAGTTCAACGAAGACGCACACGGTGAAATCAGGGGACAGCTTATGGTCACTGGCACAAAAATACAACACCAGCATCAGCCAACTCGCATCATGGAACAACATCAACAGCAGCTATACGATCTTTGTCGGTCAAAAACTGATCGTTTCCAAGTAACAAGCAAAAAAACCGCGTGCAAGCCATTGGCTCACGCGGTTTTTTATGATGGATCAAGCTTTTACTAAGCTATTAGCGGTTTTTCAAGAAACTACTTTTTTTTCGTAAGCGCAATCAAACTATTTGGTCAATCATAGAACCCTGCGTTAGAATGAAAGAAGCAATAGAAATTGCTAGTTTTAAAAGAATTGCTTCAGAACCAGAACGATCGAAGCGTACACAAAATAAGGAGGATTTCACATGCACAACAGAAACCTAACGATTATTGGCAGTTACGACACTCGAACAGAAGTATTACCGGTTATTGAGCAATTGACAAACGAAGGCTATGGCAAAGAGGATATCGTGCTGTTTGCCAATCAAACAGTCATCGATCAATTTGGGTTAGAATCCATCGATGATGTGGAAGTGGAGCAGGCAGCTAGTGAGGATGAAGATCGTTCGCTTTGGGAAAAAATCAAAGATGCTTTTTCTTTCGGCGATTCCGATCATAGGCATGATGAGCATGATCCATTATATGGTTATCGTGATGACCTTGAACGAGACAAACTCGTTGTCGGCGTCTACGATTATCAGCCGATGGACAAAATAACCGATCGTGATGCAGATACTGGTCCGATCATCGATCAACCGTTACCAGGCGAAATAGCAATGCCAGATGAGTCCGTCCATCCAACGCCCCGCATGGGAGACAGCGATATTGAAGCACCGATCCATGACCCCAACCATCTGCGTAACTTATAAATAGAAGGGGTTAAACAATAAAGGAATCATTAAAGCCAGAGGAACAAGCATCCGTCGCACCTGCCAACCCTTAGTGAAGGGATGGGCCCGCAGGTGATCGACCGTCGCCCTCGGGCTTTTTTTGTTGCGCAACGGGCATTCATGTCTTTGTCATCTTTGAAAATAAAACTTAATTTGTTGACGATTGCTTTTTTTTGTATAATATAAGAATGAGATAGAGCGTTGTCGGAAGAGCCAACCACATTTTTGGGGAAAGGATGGGGAGTGCGATGAAATTCAAGTTCAATATGCAGTCGGCATTAGTCAGTTGTTTTGTTGCGGTTTTTTTGAGTGTGGCGATCAATCAAGACGCCAATGCCTTTGTGGCTGCGCCCTTTGTACGAGATTCTTCCAGTAGTTCCTCCGAGCCACCTTACCAGACAGCAAGCAGCAGTATCGAAGAAACCTCTGATTCCAGTCAGATTTTTTATGAAGCCAGTGTTAGTTCTTACACATCGTCTTCAACGACTAGTCGCTCGATCGAAGCGTCGACAAATGAAGGCACGTCTGTTTCCGTAAGTGAAGCAGAGACAGAGCCTAGCGTCAGCACTTCTGCAAGTAGCGAAAGCAGTTCGAGTACCGCGCCGAGTGGCGGATCAACCACCACCAGCGATACGTCTAGCAGTAGCGCTAGCAGCAGTTCTTCAAGCTCTTCCAGTACGAGTTCGACCAGTACTACAACAAGCAGCTCCAGCAGTGAATCGACTGAGCCGTCTTCAGAAACCTCCAATAGCGACGACGAAGCCGCGGAAGATACGAGTGAAAATGTTGATCTAACAGTCGAAGGGGCTCACTGAGCCTGACTGTAAAAATCAGTCTCATCTAAAGGGACCATTTCAGCTAGGCCTTGTGCCTAGCTTTTTTATTTGCTTATGGTCAGAGCCACGAACACACCAAGCGCACGAAGGATGCGCGATTCCTCACTCTGAGACTTCAAAAAGTAGCAAAGAGGAAGGTTTTTTGGAGGATTGCTGGAACAGAAAAGAGCTGTCTTACGTTTTTATTCACTGCCTCCATAAAAAAAGCTGCACTTGCAAGCATATCATAAAGTGATTCTGAGTAGTTTCGCTATAATAAGTGCGAGGAGGGGTGTTATGGGAAAGTATTTTAAGCACTTCGAAAAATTGATTAGTGTTGTGGTTGATATTATGTTAGGACTGTTGGTTCTGTTGGTTTTGGTGGTGATGGCGGAAGCGATCTACAAAATCGTTGTCCATGTGATCCCACTGCATGAAGTTAGCGATCTTTCTTTATTGATCGAAGAGATCGCGACATTGTTTATTTTACTGGAAATTATTTTGATGTTATTGCGTTACGTAAAAGAAGGTCACCATATTCCGGTGCGTTACTTGATTTTGATCAGTATCACAGCAATTTTAAGAGAGCTGCTTTTAGCGCAAGGAAAAGGGTTAGAAACGCTCTTTTTGGCGTTAGCGATCTTGGTCTTGATCATTGTGCTGCAGGCGTTGGAAAAACTCAAAGCCTTTCATAGTTCCAAAGGACTGTAAAAAAAAATCATCCGATTGGTTGACGAATGACTCGTCAAGGGATCGGATGATTTTTTAATTCTTCAAAAAGCACTCGGCTTTCTTGCTGCAGCCGCTTGCCGATATCTGTTTGGCCTACCGTTGTTCTTTCCGTTTGCCGCACGACGATTTTTTTCTGAGTGACGATGTCACGTCGCTGCTGGATGGCTTGCTGGCGATCTGTAAAGGGTTGATGGGCTGCTAAGGTCATGCCGAAGGAATTTGACAACAGCGTGTAACCAGCAATGCCTGTGACGGATTGGTAGGAGCGAGAGAGTCCGCCATCGATCACCAATAAACGACCATTTGCCTTAATGGGCGTCTCGCCTTTACGCACTTTGACAGGGGTGTGGCCATTGATGATGTGGCCTGTCGGCGGCAGACCGAAGGCAGCTAGGACACGGCAGCAGAAGTCTTCGTTTTCCCTTAAAGAATAATAGGCATTTTTTTGTTCCGTATGAGTGTTGCGATCTGCTATAAAGTAGCGCTCAAAGGTTTTCATGGCTTTTTTGCCGAAGAGGGAAGAGCCTTCGCCACACCAAAGATACCAGATCATATCGGTGGCAAGGTCTGTTTGGTTTTCTGGTTGGGCAAAACTTTCCTGCAAACATTGCTGAAAAAAGTCCATCAACGCTTTGCCTGCTAAGGGCTGCTGCTGGAAAGTAAAGGCCAGGAAATCGCCGTTTTCCCGACAAGGCAGGCAGCCGTGATACAGTAGGTTGTCGTTGAAGCGCTGGTACAATGTGCCATGCTCGACCAAAAAGCGCATATGCGCAGCTAAGCGGGGCGAGCGTTGAAATTGGCTCAGCAAATCTTGCAATACTTCATGTTCTTCGGCTGTCAAACGGTAAGGATCATCGGGATCTACTAGTTGAAAACAGCCGTTGATCAAAGGATAGGTCTGGTCTAGCTGGATTTGTTGTCGATCTTGAGACAAGCGATGCAATAAGCAGCGCTCTGCCATCGCAAATGCCTGGCGCCGCTGGATCACGGCTGCTTCGACTTTGAATTGGATGATGGCAAATGCCTGCTGCAAAAGCATGGCGGCTTTTTTTTGCTGGCTTGATAAAGGGTCCACTGTTTTTTGCGGATAAAAGCCGGCATTTTCTGTGTAATATTTTTGGCTAAAAGCCAGTACTTTTGATAGATCGATCCCATAACCATCTTGTAATAATGCCAGATTGCCGTAGCGAGCAGCGATGCGGATCGTATTGGCCAAACAGGGCAGCGAGCCGCAAAAGCTACCGATCCACAAGATATCATGGTTGCCTAGCTGAATATCCAGTGAAGGCGAAGTCATCAAGCGATCGACGATTTTGTCTGGCGCCGGTCCTCGATCATAGATATCGCCTAAGACATGGAGATGGTCCACTACGAAACGCTGAATCAAGTACGCCAGTTCTTGGCAAAAAAGCGGGGCTGCCTCTAATTCAATGATCTTATCAAAAATCGCCTGATAGTAAGCTTCTTTATTGAAGTCGGCATCATATTGGTACAACAGTTCTTCTAAGATGTAAGCAAAAGAAGTCGGCAATGCTTTGCGTACCTTGGAGCGTGTGTATTTACTGGAAGTAAAGCGGGCAACTTTCACTAGCTGTGCCATCTTCAAGCGCCAATCGGCAGGGGTCCAGGCCTGTTCTTGTAGTAGCTCCTCTGGATAATAAATGACAAAACAGAGTTCGGTCTGTTCTTCTTTCGTCAAGACACCGGTAAACAAAGTCTCGACTTTTTCTCGAATACTGCCAGAACCATTCCGCAAAATATGGTCAAAGGCATCGTATTCGCCATGCAGATCGCTGACAAAATGCTCGGTAGCTTTCGGCAGCTGCTGGATGGCTTCCAAGTTGATGATCTCGGTCAGGTTTGCCAAGGTGTCTTTATTGAACATGGGCCTGTTCTTTGGCTTGTTCTTCAATCAGCATCGCGCTTTCTTCAATGGAGCGTTTGCTGACATCGATCACCGGAATGTTCAGCTTTTTGAACCATTCATTCGCGTAGGCTAATTCTGCTTCGATTCGTTCACAATTGGTGTAATGGGTTTCTTCTTTCAAGCCCAATGAATGCATCCGGGACCGCCGGATTTCCGTAAGGGATTCTGGATTCGTAGTCAAACCGACCATTTTCCGTGGGTCGACTTGGTGCACTTCGGCTGGCAAAGCGACTTCAGGAATCAAAGGCAGATTCGCCACTTTGTAGCCGCGATTTGCCATGTATAGGCTCAATGGGGTCTTTGAGGTTCGCGAAACCCCTAATAGGACAAAGTCAGCATCGAGAAATCCCCGTGGGTCTTTGCCGTCGTCGTATTTCACCGCAAATTCCATCGCGGCCACCCGGCTGAAATATGCTTGGTTCAAGCGATGCAAGGCACCAGGCTCTTGGACGGCTTCTACACCGAATGTTTTTTCCAGCATCGTGGTCAAGGGCGACATAAAGTCGACATGCTGCAAGCCAGTCCGTTTGGCAAAGGCATCAACAAAAGCGACTAATTCTTTATTGACTAAGGTGGTAACGACGATCGATTTGTCTAGCAAGGCATCTTTGAGGATCTCGCCTAAGCTCTCTTCATCATTAGTAAAGGGAAAGAGCTGGATATCTGAAAGGTCGATCGTGGGAAACTGCGCGGAAACGGCGGCGATCAGCTTTTGTGCCGTTTCGCCTACGGAATCTGAAATCAAATATATTCGAACGTTCTTCATTGTTTTTGCCCCCTAAAAGTGTGTGTTGTCACTGTCATTGCCTGCTTGAATAAAGTAATTCATCAGCCGCGTCTTCGTGATTTTGCCGATGACTTTTTTTGGTTCCTGTGGATCGACCACTGGCAAGGTATCGACTTCATGTCGTCCTAACAACGTACCAGCCGTCAAGATCGTTTCTTCCGGTGTGATGGTCACGATGTTTGGCATGCGAGTCATGATCATCGCTACGGGTGTTTTTTCCGGTGCGGCATTGCTGATCGCAAAGCGCAGCAGATCTTTGCGGGAGAGTACCCCAATCAGTTCGTCTTGGTCATTTTTGACATAGAGGGAACCGACATCGTACATAAACAAAGTCGTGACTGCTTCATAAACGGAGACCGTTTGTGAGATCAGCAACGGTGGGATCATGACTTCTGCAACTTTGGTATGGTAGAGTTTTTCGAAAAGCAAAGGCTCAACGGTTTGTCCTGTATAGAAATAGCCGACTTTCGGTCGGGCGTCTAATAAACCGGTCATGGTCAAAATCGATAAGTCATTCCGCAAGGTTGCGCGGCTCAAACCCAACTGCTTCGCAATGGTCTCCCCACTGATCGGCTGATGCTCTTTGACGATCTCAATGATTTTCATTTGTCTTTGGCTTAATTCCAATGTGTCACCTTCTTTCTTTTATGTGCTATGCTATTGATTATATGATTTTCCGAATGAAAAGGCAATCCTTCTCTTTTAAAAAGGATAAATCCCTTAAAAGTTTTCTTTTTTTGGCTTGACGATTAAATGTGTCATACTATATACTGCTAATTAATCGAAATAGTATATAACATTTAAAAGGAGGAACATGATGGAAAAAGCAGTCGTATGGTTTTCAGAAGGCACGAAAGAGCAAAAAGCATTATTAGGCGGGAAAGGGGCAAATCTTGCGGAGATGACCAATTTGGGTTTGCCTGTTCCTCAGGGATTTATCGTCCCGGCCACCATTTGCCTGACCTATTTAGAAGAACAGGTTCTTCCTGAGGCGATCATCAAGCAAGTCAAAGCTGCCATCGAAGAATTGGCAGTCCGCAGGAACAAAACATTTGGCGGACTGCACTCGCCGTTATTGGTTTCTGTCCGCAGTGGTGCCAAGTTTTCCATGCCAGGGATGATGGATACGATCTTAAACCTTGGGTTGAATGATGAAACCGTCCAAGGGTTGGCTCAGCAGACGGGGGACCCCGTCTTTGCTTATGATTGTTACCGCCGTTTGATCCAGATGTATGGGGATGTGGTGAAAGGTGTAGCAAAAGAACACTTTGAAGCCTATTTGACAGATTATAAGAAACGGCAGAATTATGTGTCAGACCAAATGATGACCGGCAATGACTGGCAAATGATCTGCCGCGTGTTTCAAAGTATTTATATGGAACATACCCAAGAAGCGTTTCCCCAAGACCCGTTTCAGCAATTATTCGCAGCCATCACGGCAGTTTTTCGCTCATGGAATAACCCACGGGCTAAGACCTACCGTTCCCTCCATCGGATCCCTGACGATCTAGGGACTGCCGTAACGATTCAAGAAATGGTTTTTGGCAACAGCGGGATTAATAGTGGGACGGGTGTCGCCTTCACCCGCAATCCAGCAACCGGGGAACCGGGACTTTTCGGCGAATTTCTAGTGTGTGCTCAAGGGGAAGATGTGGTTGCTGGCATTCGTACACCACAACCGATCCAAGCGTTGGCGCAACAACATCCTGTGATTTATCAGGAACTAAAGCAACTGGCTGAGGGGTTGGAGGATCACTATCAAGACATGCAAGACATTGAATTTACCATCGATGACGGCCAGTTGTTTGTCTTGCAAACAAGAAACGGCAAACGAACCGCCGCTGCGGCAGCGCAAATTGCAACGGATATGGTCGCAGAAGGTCGGATCACCATCAGGCAAGCCTTAGACCGAATCACACCAGAAATGATCGATCAATTGTTGCACCCGTTATTTGCCCCCGAAGCCTTGCATCAAGCCGAAGCTTTTGCGCAGGGCTTGCCGGCTAGTCCAGGGGCAGCTTCAGGACATGTCTATTTCACTGCAGAGGCGGCGGAAAAAGCCAGCCGCACAGGAGAAAAAGTCCTGCTGCTGCGGCAGGAAACCTCACCTGAAGATATTGAAGGCATGGTGGTGAGTGAAGCGATCATTACCGCTCGTGGGGGGATGACTTCTCATGCGGCGGTGGTCGCCCGTGGTCTGGGGGTCTGCTGTGTGGTAGGGTGCGATGCATTAAGTGTCGATGCATTTTTGAAACAGGCCCGCTGCGGCGAGCTGCTGATTGAAGAAGGTGACGTACTTTCCGTAGACGGCAGCACTGGCAAACTGTATCAAGGGCAGCTGCCTATGACCAGTGTACAGGAGCGGGTTTTGCTGGATCAGCTTTTGACGTGGGCACAAGCCCAGGCAGATCTAAAGGTTTACGCAAATGCGGAAACGAAAAATGACATTGAGGCTGCGCTGGCCTTTGGTGCAGCGGGCATCGGCTTAGCACGGACGGAGCATATGTTTTTTGGGGAAGCGCGTTTGTGGAAAATGCGGGAAGTCATCTTGGCAGAAACGAAGGCGGAACGATTGGCGGCTTTGGCTGAGATCAAGGCTTATCAAAAAGCCGATTTCCAAGAAATGCTGCAGGCCGCGCAAGGAAAGAAATGCACGATTCGGTTATTAGATCCACCACTCCATGAATTCTTGCCCCATGAGCATGAACGCCTTGAGATGGCCCGCCGCAGTAAAAAATCATTGGCAGTGATCGAGCGGCGAATTGACGAACTGCAAGAGGTCAATCCTATGATGGGGCATCGCGGCAGCCGTTTAGGACTCAGCTATCCAGAAATTTATGAAATGCAAACAGCGGCGATTTGTGAAGCGGCTGTGGAGTTGCGGCAGCAAGGAGTCGAGGTAGAGGCGGCGATCTTATTGCCCCTGATCAGTTTGCCCGCAGAGCTGCAGGTGTTGAAAGAGACTTTGACACAGGTGATCGCTCAAGCAGAAGCAACCCTTCAGCAACCGTTGCACATCGAGATCGGGATGATGATCGAGACGCCTAGAGCGTGCTTGATTGCTGGGGAGTGTGCTGAAGAGGCGGCGTTCTTTAGTTTTGGTACCAATGACTTGACCCAAATGACCTTTGGCTTTTCGCGGGATGATGCCGGCAGCTTTATCCAAGCCTATTTGCAGTCGGGGATCTTACAAGAAGATCCTTACCAGCACTTAGATCAGGTAGGTGTTGGCGCGTTGATGCGTCAAGCGATCGCCGGCGTAAGAGATCGGCAGCCAGAGCACTCGATCGGTGTTTGTGGCGAAGTCGGCAGCGATCCCTATTCTATTGCGTTTTTGCGAGAGATCGGCATCGACTATGTTTCTTGTTCCCCATACCGGATCCCTGCTGCTTGGTTAGCGATCGCCCAATCAGCCCCCATCATCGAAGAGGCGTCAGTGAGCACCCGCTAAAATAGGAGAAAAAATACACCGCAGTCCACTAGCAAGGTTCACTTGCTTGGTGGATTACGGTGTGTACGTACAGCTTTGTCCTTACAGGGGCTGATCCGTTTTTTGGATCGCAGGTTTGCGTCCTTTTAAATACCAAGTGATCCCAATGACATGGGCGAGGTAGATGGCAGCGAGGACGAAACGTACCAGCAGATTAGGGATCAGCAGTGCAGGAATTGCAAAGACTACCAGCATCATGGCAAACATCCGAACCATTGCCTTGGTGCTCAGCTGTTTTTGTACGAGTGGTTTTTCAATGTATTTTTGATAATTTTCTGATTGAACTAAGCGTTGATAATAGGTATCGGAACTCCGCAGCCAGAAATAAGCCGTCAGCAAGTAAAAGACGGTTGTAGGTAAGAAAGGCAAAAATATTCCTAAAGTACCTAAACCGAATGTCAGTGATCCACAAAGAAAAAACAGTGTTTTTTTCAAAAGTAACCCTCCTTATTTGGGTGTTTCGTATCTTACCCTCAGTATAACGGAGGAGGGGCTGCTTGAACATGCGTTTTGTGCTTTTCCCCGTTTTTTAGCGGCAATAAGAGTTTTTCTTCCCCTTACTCCTGCTTTTTTGATAGACTAGAAACAACACAAAGGGGGAAGCCGCATGGAAACGATTGAATTGAATACCGGCATTCAGATTCCAGTGATCGGCAGCGGGACGAATACATTTGGGAAAGAAAACCGAGAATACCAAGGTGCGATCAATGATGATACGACAGAGCTATTGACTGCCATCAAGCTTGGGTATCGGCATTTTGATACGGCGATTTCTTACCGCAACGAAGCCGTGGTTGGCAAAGCCATCAAGGAAAGCGGGATTGACCGCAGCGAATTTTTCCTGACTTCTAAGATTCCTGGCAAACCAGAGCATACGCAAGATGCAGCTGCCGTGAAAGCGTCTGTCGAAGCGAGTTTAGCAGCCTTGCAGACGGAATCGATCGATCTTTATTTGATCCATCATCCGTGGGACAACTTGGCAGAGATCGCCGCTGTCTGGGCGGTTCTTGAGGCTTATGTCGATAAAGGAGTCTTAAAAGCGATCGGGGTGTCCAATTTCCAAGAAGAAGAACTCAGCTATTTATTGGCAAACAGTCGGATCAAACCAGCGGTCAATCAGATCGAATCGCATCCAGGCAAGTGGAATGATGCGATCATCTCGTATTCCTTAGACAATCAGGTAGTTCCAGAAGCCTGGGGTCCGCTTTCCCGGATTTCGGAAGCGGCACGGGAAACCTTGACCCAAATCGGGGAAGCGCATCAAAAAACCTGGAGCCAAGTGGTCTTGCGTTACCAAATCGAGCGTGGGGTGATCGTGATTCCGAAATCCCATTCAGAAAAACATCAAGCCGAAAATTTAGCGCTCTTTGATTTCGCTTTGACGGCGGAAGAAAAAGCCGTCATCAAAGAATTATAGGCAATAGAAGCGGTCCTATTAAAGGGACCCTACAGCCAGTGCGGAAACTTCCGTACTGGCTATTTTTATGCAGTCGCAACGCTCCTTGATGACTGAGGAGCTTTTCTATTCGTTACAACAGCAACTGTAAGCCTTAGCAAAAAAGAAAATGCGCTTGCAGCCGTTTCTGACAATGAATCCTCTTAAATATTCAAAGAAATGACCGATTATCCTTACTAAGGGTCGTCTACGGACGAGTCTTCAGTGGATCGTGTGAAATTGGAAATGAAGGAGTGGCACAGTTGTGAAAAAAAGAAAAAAGACGATAGGAATTTATGTGATGATCACCTTGATGCTGGTTGCGGGGATCCCGATCATTGTCATGCTGACAAGTTCCTATTTAACCACCAAGAACTTATTGATTGAACGAAATGATTTGAACAAAGAAAGTGCCGTCAATTTGATCTTGGCGGAAGAAAAGAGTTTGCGCCGATCGACGGAAAGCAAATTGAAATCAATGGCTGAACTGCCAGCGATGAAAACAGAATTCAGCATGGGACGTATCCGTTCAGATCTTTCTTTAGCGATTGCTGGGAGCAACAGCTTCTTAGCAGTAACTTTTGGGACAGAAGATGATGAGTATGTGACCTTCAATCCCTTACCGGATGATTACAAGCCTACAATTCGGCCGTGGTACAAAGGGGCCGTGAAAGCCGAAGGAGAAGTGTATTGGACAGCACCTTATTTAGATACGGTGTCGAATCAATTTGTGACGTCGGCTTCGATCCGGGTCAAAAATTCCCATAATCAAGTGGGGGTTTTAAGCGTCGATGTTTCCTATGAAAGCATTCAAAACATCTTGTCTTCCTTTACCGTAGGGCGGACTGGGAATGTCACCTTAGTTTCAGAATCTGGGGTCATCGTGACCTCAAAAAATACCAAGCAAATCGGTAAGAATATCAAAGAAGAAGAAGTGTTCCAAAAAATCAAAGACGCCAAAGATCCGACAGGCATGGTTGGCTTAGGCGACTCGAATAAAGTCAATGATGTGTTGTATGACAAGTCTGCTGATTCCAATGTTTGGGCGTACTCCGAAGTCAAAGCTAGTGATCTAGACAAAGAGTTAGGGGCGTTAGTCCGCACCACGATTATCGTTACGATCTTGATGCTGCTCTTTGTAGGACTGGTTTCGTATGCCGCGATCAAAGTAGTCGCAGCGATCATCGATTGCTTCAATCGCTACTTTAGAAAAGTCGGTGAAGGCAAACTAGAGAAGATGAGCAAAACCAAACGAGCCAAAGGCGAAAAATGGACATGGGATCAACTGGCACGCCGAGTTGTATATCCAGACAAAGCAGGCAATGAGATCCAGCAAATGGCGGACAATTACAATGTGATGATCGAAGGCACGGGTGCATTGATCCAAAAAGTACAAAAAGAAAGCAACAGTGTCGCAGGAATGTCGGATTCTTTATTAGAATTGTCAAAACAAACCAATATTGCGACAGAAGAAGTCTCTCAAACCATTACGGGGATAGCTGAAGTGACCGGTGCTCAAGCCCAAGAAACAGAATACAGCGTGTCACAAATGCAAAATCTGTCGCAAGTCGTGAAAGAATTACGAGAAAATGTTGGCGGCATGAGCAGCAAGTCGCAAGAATCTACGAAGATCAATCAAGAAAACTTAACGATCATGGATCAAGTCGATGACAGTTGGCGACAAGAGTTGGCACAGATGGAGCGCTTGATGTCGAATATGACGGGAATGAATGATAGTATCCAAAACATCAACTCGATCATCGGGGTCATCAACGATATTTCTTACCAAACCAACTTGCTAGCCTTGAATGCATCAATCGAAGCCGCAAGTGCTGGCGAGTCTGGCAAAGGCTTTGCCGTCGTGGCTGCTGAGATCCGTAAATTGGCGGAACAAAGCAAAGCTTCTACCAAAGAGATCGAAGCGATCATTGAAGAAATTCGTGAGCAGTCTAGTCAAATGGTCAAACAAACGTCGGCGTCTGTCAAAGGCGGCGTTCGCCAAACCAACTTGATCAAAGAAGCGATCTCATCTTCAAAAGAAGTTTTCCAACGCAGTAGCTATATGATCGAAGGCATCCATCATATTGAAGCAGCCAGTGCCCGTATCGAAAATATTCAAAACAGTGTACTGGAAAACTTAGAAAACATTTCCGCATCAACGGAAGAAAATGCCGCTGGCACACAAGAAGTTTCCGCAAATGCAGAAGAAGTCTTGGCAACCATGGATGAATTTACCAACCATGTGGCAGACCTCAGAGACATTGCAGAAGAGTTGAAGCGATTGACCAATCGTTTTGAAGTGGAGAAATAAATCAAGCAAAAAAATCACTCATCAGCTATTCGCAAGAATGGCTGATGAGTGATTTTTGTTTGTTGAGGAGGAGACTACAAAAAAGCCAAGACGAATGTTGCTCATCTTGGCTTTTCATAATGATATTTATAAAACCTTATTACGGGCTATTGTGTCGTTTCGGTCCGCTGAATGATCATCTCCACGCGGCGGTTTTCCGAGCGGCCTTGGGGGGTGTTGTTATCGGCCTTCGGTTCGGTATCGGCAAAGGCTTGGATGGCAGCATTTTTTTCTAAAACAGCGCCTTTGCTGATGAAGTACTCCATAACGGTAATGGCCCGAGCGGAACTAAGATCCCAGTTAGATTGGTAGCGGCCATTGCCTTTTTCAGGTACGTTATCGGTATGCCCAGCGATCACGATTTTGTTGGCTTTTAGTTTTTTCAGTGAGTCCGATAGCAGATCCAGTGACTGACGAGTGGTGTCCGTGATCTCGGCGCTGCCAGAGGCAAACAAGATACTGCTGGCAAGCGTGATATGCAAGCCATCGGATTCCAAGCGGACTTCTGTCTGCTCTTTTAAGCCAGAAGCTGCCAGCTCTTGTGACAGCTGGTCGCTGATTTTTTCTAGTTGCTGATTTTCCAGTTGGGTCCGAACCGCTGCTTCTTGCGCTTGTGCTTCGGCAGAAGTGGCGGCTTTTTTTCGCGGCGTGGTCTCGCCCATATCGATCACCGACCCAATCACAGATGAATTGCTGTGGTGGCTGGAAAGGATGGTGCCAAATTCGCTTTTGATTTCTTGGAACTTCTCATCATCGACTTTCGCCATGGCAAACATGACGATGAACAAAGCCAGCAGTAAGGTCAACATATCCGAGTAAGGCAAAAGCCACGCTTCGTCTACATGTTCTTCATGTTTCTTTTTTCGCTTCATGTCGCTTCACCCTTTATAATTGTTCTTGCCGTTTTTTCGGATCGATCAAGCTGTATAATTTTTTCTCAATACTTTTCGGCGATTGTCCGGCTTGGATCGCTAAGACCCCTTCCACGATGATCGACATCATTTGGACCTCTTGCTCCGATTTCAAGGTTAGGCGTGAGCTAAAGGGAATGAACAGGACATAGCCGAAGAAAATACCATAAAGGGTCGCCACGAAGGCCGCCGAGATCATGTGCCCCAGTGCCTCTACATCCTCTAAATTACCTAGCGCCCCAATCAGCCCGATCACGGCTCCTAACACCCCTAAGGTCGGGGAACTCGTGCCGGCGGTTTTAAAAATAGCCGAGCCGATGCGATGCCGTTCTTCGATCCCATAGATCTCATTTTCCATGATTTCTTGGATCTGTTCGGCAGCGATGCCATCAACCACCATTTCCAAGCCCTTTTTTAAAAAAGGATCTTCTAAGTTTTGGATGGCACCTTCAAGAGATAACAAACCATCGCGCCGGGCTTGGTTGGCTAATTCAACGATGGTATTGATGGTTGTTTTTAAGTCGTATTCTTTATTTTTCAGCAGAACGCCGAAGATCTTCGGGATTTTTTTGATATCACTGCTGGGAAATGAATTGATAACGGCTGCGATCACACCGACGAAAATGATGATCGCGGCTGCCGGATTGATCAAAACGGCCACATTGGCACCTTTTACAATCATCCCAACCACCACAGATATCAATCCTAAAATAATACCGATCAGCAAGAAAAAATCCATTTGTTGCGTCCTCCTAAATTCTATTTCCAGGTTTTAAACCCTCATTTATTTTATCGGTGAATTAAAATCATTCTTAATAGCAAAAAAAAATAATCCTAAAAATAACTAAAATAAATTTTCAACTTCTTCTTTTTTTGTTGTTTTTTGGACAAGTTGCGGCAAATTTTTGAAATGGTACAGCTTGCAATTTTTGTGAATATTTATAGATGGTACCGTTTTTTTTCGTGAAGCGTTTCTCAGGGTTTGTCATGTCATTCAGCACAAATGAAAATGTTTTAATCAATTTTTCGAATAATGCTTGTTTTTTTATCAAAAAACTGATTTTGATCAAAAGGCATAGATATGCTTGTAAAACGCTTTATATCGATCGTTTACTTTTTATAACTGGGGACGAAATTGCGATGAAACAGTGTTTAACAAATAACATAACATGGTTGTAACTTAAATGTCATATCCGTAAAGTTGTAAAAATCAAATTGTAAAATAAAAATAATTCTACTATAATGACATCACGTCTTCTTGTTTTTTTAATCTATAACAAAAAAATAAATAAATATATTTGTTTCTGTTCCATCGCTGAAAAAAACGTTTGGTACAGAAGGTGGAAGGAGCAATTATTGTTGGATACCTATGATTTATTAAAAACAGCCATGAACGTTTCTGCCCAACGCGCAGAATTGATTTCGTCTAATATCGCCAATGTCAACACGGATGGGTACAAAGCAAAACGCATCATGTTTGAAAGCGAATTAAAGCAGGCACTCGCTTCATCAGGGACGGACGCTGCAACCGAAGCGTCAGTTTCTCAAGTAAAACCGAAAATCACTGAAAATGCAACTACCAGCATCAAAGACAACGGCAATAACGTGGATCTTGAAGTGGAGATGTTGGATCAAGCAGCCAATGGGTTATATTACAGTGCATTGACCGCACAAGTCAACGGTCGCTTGCAAATGATGAACCTTGTATTGAGTAATTGATAGAAAGCGCAGGAAAAACAAATGGGTATGTTTAATGGACTAACGATCAACGCGAGCGGTCTAGCATTGGAACGGTTAAAACTAGATACGATCTCCAGCAATATCGCAAATGTAAATACGAATCAAACACAAACAACCGCTGCTTATCAAAAAAAGAGTATTCTTTTTTCAGAAAATTTAAAAAATAGTCGCGAAGGAACACCGGCTACATACGGTGTCAAAGTGACGGGGATCGCTGCCGATGAGACGGAAAAACTGACCTATGATCCTACCAATCCCGCTGCGAATGATGAGGGATATGTCGGTCAATCAAATGTGGATATTGCCGATGAAATGGTGGCAATGTTGCAAGCGGTTCGAACGTACGAAGCCAATGTTTCTGCTTCAGAAATGAATAAAACGATCTTGAAAAAAGCATTAGAAATATCAAAGGGGTAACGAGAAAATGGATGGACTTTTAACGACAGGATTAACGGACTACCAAAACGTTTTGCGGACACTAGGCACGGGGGCTGCTTCAAACGAGACCAGTGCTGCAGGCGCCAAGGAAAATCAGTTTTCTTCTTACTTGACCCATGCGGTCGATCAGTTGAATCAAAAAACGGCGGTCATGGATCAAGATACTGTAAATTTGATCACCGGCGATGAAAGCGATCTAGGGAATGTGATGATTCGCATGACGGAGGCGCAACTGGCGCTACAAACAGCCGTTCAAGTACGAAACAAGTGTTTAGAAGCTTACAATGACGTGAAAAATATGCAGTTTTAGCAGTGGGTGAGGGAATAAGGATAAATGATGGATAAAGTGAAAGAATGGACAGAACAACTCAAAGACCGTTGGCAAATGCAAAGCTCTTTAAAGAAAATGATCGTTGTTCTTTCCGTTATCAGCGTTCTCGGAATCACAGCAGCTGTGTATTATTTAAATACGCGAATTGAATACGGTATCTTGTTTACGGATCTAAGCGATGCCGATGCGGGAACGATCAGCAAGGATTTGGAGGAACAGCAGATCGCCTACAAATTAGCCGACAATGGGACGACTATTTTGATCGACAAGGACCAAGTCGATGAATACCGCATCAATCTTGCCGTGGACAATAAATTACCAAATACCAGTACAGGCTTTGAATTATTTGATGATGCCAACATGATGACAACCGACGAAGACCGCAAGATCATGTATCAGCGGGCAGTAACGGGCGAACTGCAACGGGCGATCGAGTCGATCGATGCGGTCAAATCCGCCAAAGTTTTACTCGTGATGCCAGAAGAAAGTGTCTTTTCTTCTGAGGAAAGTGCGCCAACTGCTTCTATCGTGTTGACCTTGAAAAATCAGCAGATCTCAGACGAGTCCGTGCAAGGGATCGTTACCTTGACTTCAGGGGCAGTGGAAAAGCTGAAGCCAGAAAATGTAAAAGTCGTTGATAGTGCGGGCAATACCTTGACGAGAACCGAAGATGAAGCCAGTCAATTAAGTGGCCTGAACAATAAATACATTGCCATCAAAGATTCCTATGAAAAAACACTAGAAGAAAAAGTAGCGAAGCTGCTGACACCGATCTATGGCGCAGACAAATTCCAAGTGTCGATCAATTTAGACTTGAATTTTGACTCGATCGAGCGGAAGAAAGTTACTTATGATGACCCAGAGATCAAGAGTGAGACAGTGCAGGCTGCTGGTTCGCAAGGGACCGTCCAAGAAGCCCAAACAGGGACGGTGGATGACAATGTCTCCAATGTGACGGGCACGGATGGAGAGGGAAACAATTCCTACAGCCGTTCTGTGGAAAACGAATTGGATACCGAGACCACCACGACCATTACGGCCCCTGGCATGATCGAACGAATGACCAGCTCGATCGTGATCAATGCGAACCTTTCGCAAGCGGATCAAGCAGAATTGCAGCAGTTGATTGCTAGTGCCGTCGGCTATGACAATGACCGTGGTGATCAAATCGCGATCCAAGGATTTGACTTTGCCCAAGCAGAGGTTGATCCAGCCGTTGATCCGCAAGGGAATGAACCGATTGCAGCTGCCAAAGGTTATCTCAAGTATGCCATCATCGGCGGCATCGTGTTGACCTTGTTCTTAGTGATTTTAATGATCGTTGGCGTGATCCGACGTCGTCGTAAAGAAGACGAGCTGGAAGTCGATGTGACGGAGGAAATGGTCACTTTTGCACAACCGTCAGCAGTTAGCACAGGTACAAGTCCGTCAGTTGCACAAGAAGTCGTTTTTGGCGGTGTCGGCAATCGGTCTGCTGAAACGAAACCAGCGGTGCCAGAAGCATCCACACAAGAAGCCGCAGCAGAACATTCAGGAGAACCAACATTGGATCAAACGGCTAGAAATTATGCCGAAAGCAATCCTGAAGTAGCGGCGGAATTGATCAAAGCTTGGATGAAAGAAAAATAAGGGGGCAGCCATGGATACAATAGACGGGGTAAAAAAAGCAGCGATTCTTCTGATCTCTCTAGGATCAGATACCTCTGCAAAGATCATGAAGCTGCTGCCAGAATCATTTATACAAAAGGTGAGCTATGAGATCGCCAATATCGACTTTGTCAGTCCCGAAGAGCGGGATCAAGTGTTGGAGGAATTTTCTCATACCGCAACGGCTCGCAAATATGTCTTAGACGGCGGGATCGATTATGCCAAAAATTTGCTGAACCAAGCATTAGGCCCTCAAAAAGCCAAAGAAGTCATTGACGTATTGACTCAGATTCAGCTGCGGGAACGGCCCTTTAATATCGCTCGCAAAGCCGATGTTCAACAGTTGACCAATCTGTTGATCGGTGAACATCCGCAAACGGTAGCGTTGATTTTGTGCTACATGCAGCCGGACAAAGCGGCCAGCGTCTTGTCGCAGTTTCCCGATCATTTGCAAGTGGAGATCGCTGAACGGATCGGGACGATCTCCAGTACGTCGCCTTTGGTGATCGAACGGATCGAAAAAGTGATCGAGAACAAATTCTCGAATTACATTGAGAACGATACGGAAAATGTCGGTGGTGTGCATACTCTGGTTGAGATCTTGAACTCAGTCAGCCGCAGCACCGAAAAGAACATTTTGAACGACTTGGAAAAGCGGCAACCAGAACTCTCCAACGAAGTGAAATCCAGCTTGTTTACTTTCGAGGATATCGTGACCCTCGATCGCTTGGATGTTCAAAAAGTCTTACGAGATGTTCAAAACGATGTCTTAGTCTTAGCGCTTAAAGGCACGACCGATGACATCAAGAACTTTATTTTCTCCAACCTCTCATCACGGGCGGTGGAAAATCTGCAAGAAGAAATTCAATTTATGGGTCCTACCCGCTTATCTGCTGTAGAAGAAGCCCAACAAAGTGTGGTGGCTGTGATTCGACGGCTAGATGAAACCGGTGAGATCTACATCGGAAGGGGCGACCAAGATGCAGTGGTCAAATAGCAGTTTATTGAAGCAGCAGGCGGTCAAAACGACCGAAGCTGCGCGCAGTATTTTGACGGATACGACCATCAAAGCGCCGATTGAGAAACCAAGCTTAGACCCAGAACTGCAAGCGGCTAGACGTGCACGCCAGTTGGAGCAGGAACGGCATCTGCAGCAAATGGAAGCCTTGAAGCAGCAGATTTTGACCGATGCACAAGAACAAGCAACGCAAATTCTAGCAGAAGCGAGAACGGAAGGCTTTCAAGCAGGACAAGCAGACGGCTTTCAACAAGGCTATCAAGAAGGACTCAATGCCAGCAAAGAAGCCGCGCAAGCATTGATGGCCCAAGCCCAAGCCAATGTCGCTGAAGCCGTTTCTGAAATCAACGCCTTTCGCTCAGAGAAAAAGCAAGAGATGATCGCTTATGGCACGGCAATCGCTGAAGCCTTGATCAATCAACGTTTTACAGATGAGCAAGCAGGCTTCCTGCCTTTTGTGGAGTCTGTGCTATGGCAATTTGAACAACCCGATCAATTTGTGACTGTTCGCAGCCAAGAGCAGCATCTTGCAGGGGTGCGAGAATTGTTGGAAACCAAAAAGCAGACGATCAGCGGGTTTCGCTATTTACTCATGGCAGATGACAGCTTGGCGGAACACGATTTTTGTATCGAATCTGAAAATGCCTTGGTGGTTTTTGAACTGAGGAAAGAAATCGCTCGCTTTTTGAGCCAATTTCTAGAAAGCAGTGTGAAGGAATGACGTTTGAATTACCGATCACAGCGCTGCGCAAAACGGCGCAAGCACAGCCGTTTTTTACCACCTACGGCAAAGTCAGCGAAGTCGTAGGTCTGCTGATCAAAGTCGAAGGGCTGGCGGTTTTCATAGGGGAAATCTGTGAAGTCGCATTGCAAAACAAGACACATACAGCCTTAGCTGAAGTCGTAGGCTTTGTGAAAAAAACCGTGCTCCTGATGCCCCTTGATCAGCTAGAAGGCATCGGACCGGGCTGTTTGGTGCGGCCAACTGGCAAATCATTGACGGTAAAAATCGATGATACGCTGCTAGGGCACACCTTAGATGGACTAGGGCGACCGTTAGATATGGCGCTGGAGCTGGAAAGTGCGCCAGAATATCCAGTTAGTCAAGATTCTCCTGACCCCTTTCGCCGTCAAAAAATCGCTGAGATCATGCCGACAGGTGTCCGGGCGATCGATGGTCTTTTGACCGTCGGCCTTGGCCAACGGATCGGCATTTTTGCCGGCAGCGGGGTCGGTAAGAGTACTTTATTGGGGATGTTGGCTCGTTATTGCGAAGCCGATGTCATCGTGATCGGCTTGATCGGCGAGCGGGGACGAGAAGTCAAAGAATTTATTGAAAATGATCTAGGCCCAGAAGGTTACCGCAAGTCGGTCGTTGTCTGTGCTACCTCCGATATGCCGCCCCTCGTACGATTAAAAGGGGCTCATGTGGCAACAGCGATCGCTGAGTATTACCGCGATCAAGGGAAGAAAGTCGTATTGATGATGGATTCGGTGACCCGTTTTGCGATGGCGCAGCGGGAGATCGGTCTATCGACAGGCGAGCCGCCGACGACCAAAGGTTATACCCCTTCTGTGTTTACAGCTTTACCGAAGTTGTTAGAACGCAGTGGGATGTCGGACAAAGGCTCGATCACGGCCTTTTATACTGTCTTGGTAGAAGGGGATGACATGAATGAACCGATCGCTGATGCGGTGCGGGGAATTCTTGATGGACATATTCTGTTGTCCCGAAAAATCGCCGCTCAAAATCATTATCCTGCCATCGATATTCAAAACAGCCTCAGCCGCTTGATGAAGACCCTTGTTTCTGAGGAACAGCATAAACATGCGGGGGAACTAAAAGAAAACATGGCCGTTTATGCAGAGGCCAAGGATTTGATCGATATCGGTGCCTACAAAAGCGGCAGCAATGCGTTGACCGACCAAGCGATCGCGCTGCATCACCCCATCCTGCGGTTTTTACAGCAAAAAGTGGATGAGCGGATCCCATTTGAACAAACGATTTTTGAACTGGCGCATTTGTTCAGTGAAGAAGCGCTGATCGAGCGCCAGCGTTCGACCATGTAAAACAGATCATAAAGGAGCAGCTATGCAAGCATTTCACTTTTCCTTAGAAAAAGTATTGGATCACCGAAAAACCATTGAGCAAGAAGCCAAACGCGCTTACGCCCAAAAACAACAATTGTTGATTCAGCAAGAACAGCACCTGAATACGCTGACACAGGAAAAAGCCCAGCTTTTTGATGTCAATGAGATGACCATTGGGCGGATGCAAGTGCAACAACGCTATTTGCTTGCGTTGAATGCCACCATCGATGAGGTTCAGAACAAAATGTTTCACGTGAAGCAAGAATTGGCAGAGTCTTTATCGGTGGTGGTAGAAGCGCAGCAGGAACGCAAGATCGTGGAAAAGCTGCGAGAAAAACAATTTGCTGAATACACCTATGAACAGCAATTGGAAGAGCAAAAACAATTGGATGAGTTCGGCAATCGCGCCTTATTTTCTTAAAGCACTAATGGTTTTAGTGATGAGACGACCTTGGTTTCAAAGCATCAGCTGAGAGGAGGTGAACAATGAAAGAGATCACAACAAGTGCCGCAACCGCTGTACCTGTCGGTAGCAAATCAAAAAAGACGGAGGCGTCACCAGAAGTCTTCAGTTTGCTGATGCAACAGCTGACGGAACAGAGCGCAAGCAATCTGCCAGCATCCTTCGAACCATCAGGTATGTCGGAGCAAACCGCCGCCGCACCAGAAATGGGGGTTGCCAGCAGTATGGAACATCTGCCACAAAAGCCAGAAATCACTCCAGCAGTCGAACAACCTGCAACGACACACGCGCCAGGAATGAGCCAAATCAGCCAGGCACCTTTTGCAGGCTTGGTTCAAGAAGCGCCACAGGCATCAATGGCAACGACGGAGCAGAACCAAACGAGCGCCACAGCAGCTTTAGCACCAATAGACGTAGCCACCACAGTCATCGACCCCTCCGAGTCTACGCTTGAAGGTCTGGATTTGATGACAAATGACAGAAGTGAAGCCGCAGCAACAACGCTTGAAACACCTTTGCCAGAAGACTTAGTAGGCGAGGAGCAGACCACGGCAAAAGAAATCGCTCCTTTCAAGGAAATCAAGGAAGTCGATTCAGTAACACAAGCCGCGATTGCGCAAACGACAGAAGCACAGCTGAAACAGTCCACCGAAGGGACCGCGCAATTGGGCCAAACGGGACCATTAAATCAAGTGTCGCCAGTGACCAACCAAGCGACGGATACGACTAGCACCTTGCAACGCACGAATGAAACAGTCGCCAAAAAAGCGGAAGCTGTTTCTGCACAAGCCATTGCTTCTTCAGCAGCAACCGACAATGAAATAGCGGCACCAGCACTGCAGCTGCTTGATGTTTCTCCCCTTTTGACCAAGCAAGGACTAGCGCCAACAAAAGCGAGTATGGAGCAAGCGGCTCTGCCCTTAGCAAAAGCGACTGCCCAACTCGTCCAAACGAGCAGCACGTCAAGCGAGAAAAAAATCACGTTGCAATTCGTTCCCGAGAAATTAGGCACGATCCAGCTTTCTCTAGAAACGAATGCCCAAGGCAGCCGCTTAGAACTGACCGTTCAGCAGCCGCAAGCCAAAGAATTATTGCTGTCCATCAAGCATGAGCTAGAGCAAGTTTTGCAAAAGCAAGAGCAGCCGATCCTAGCAATCAAAGAACCTACGTTAGCTTCTGTCCAGCAGGCTGGTCCGCTGTCAAATCAATCCTTTGCCGGCAGTATGATGGCAAGTGACAGTCAGTTAAACCAACAGCGTTTTTTACAGGCTCAAAAAGGACAAAGCAAAAAGCCATTTCATCAAAGCAATACGGTTGAAGAAGAGCAGCAATTAGCACCGATCGATCATGCGATCAGTATTTTAGTGTAAAGGAGGAGACCTATGGCAGATGAAATTACAGTAGCTGCGGCAGGTATTGCCAATACATCGGCATTAACGCAAACAAAAAAATCTTCAGATATCTCCATGGATGATTTTTTGAAGATCTTAGCAGCATCTATGAGCAACCCATCGATGGGAGGCAGCGATTCTTCTGGTGGTGGTAGCACCGACTATATCTCGCAACTGGTTCAATTTACGACCTTAGAGAGCTTGAATGAATTGAGCGAAACGTTGACGACCTCGGTGATTTTACAGCAACAGCAGCAAGCTTTTAGCTTGATCAATAAACAAGTCACTCTGATGGACGGCACAGAAACATTGTCAGGAACCATCGAAAAGGTCCGCTTTGCCAATGGCTACGCCACGATCGTCGTAAATGGCAAAGAATACAGTATGAGTGCGATCCAAGAGATTGGCGGCGAAGCAAAATGAGTTTGACGATTCAACAGGGGCTGCAAAAAGTTGCCGGGGAGCCTTATCAAAATCCCCGCAAAGCCGTGGACAAACAAGCCTTCTCTTCAATGCTTGAACAAAAACAAAACGACATCAAAGTCTCGCACCATGCGCAAAAGCGTTTGACCGCAAGGGAATTGACCTTACAAGACGATGATTACCAATCCCTTTCAACGGCGCTTAGCGAGCTAGCGGAAAAAGGCAGCAAAGAATCACTGCTTGTTTACAAAGATATGGGCTTGATCGCCGATGTCCATTCACGAACCATCATTACGGCGATGGGGATGAATGAGCTTCACACCGTCACCAATATTGACAGCGCCACATTTATCAAATAGCAGCTGGACTGAAAAGGGGCTGCAAGTATTTTCTGAATGACAGAGGAAAATACGCCAACCATAAGGAGGAAAATAAGCATGTTACGATCATTATATTCAGGTGTCAGTGGAATGAAAAATCTTCAAACGAAAATGGACGTGGTTTCAAATAATATCGCCAACGTCAATACGGTCGGGTTCAAATCAAGTCGAGTCCTTTTCCAAGACATGATGAGCCAAACGATGTCTAACGCAACTGCACCAGGCAACGGCTTAGGCGGGATCAATGCAACGCAGATCGGTTTAGGGGTTCAGACGGGCTCCATCGATACCATCAATACAGTCGGTGCCCCGCAATCGACTGGTCGCAGCATGGATTTTTATATCAGCGGACAAGGCTACTTTATGGTACAAGGACCAGGAGCAAATGGCGAAACCTATTACACACGAGATGGCGCATTTGTTCGCGACAGCAACGGAACCTTGACCAATAGTGATGGGATGCAAGTCTTAGGTCGTTCAGTCAATGGCGGTCAACCAGTTGTCTATGATGACAACTTTGATGAAAACACGGCATTGAGCAGACAAGGTGCGGTATCTCCCTTGTCGATTCCAAGCACACTGACCGTCAATGGGGAAACCTTGACCTATAACTCCATGGCAATCGATGCCAATGGCTTAGTGTTGGCAAAATACGGCAATCAAACCTTTGTGATGGGAAAAGTCGGTGTCGCAACCTTCAATAACCCAGAAGGCTTAGAAAAAGTCGGCGGCAACAACTATATCCAAACCAGCAACTCAGGAAATGCGATCGTTGCAGGCCCCGGCAATAATGGAGCGGGAACGCTGCAAGCAGGTGCCTTGGAAATGTCGAATGTCGATCTTTCGACAGAATTTACCGAAATGATCATTGCGAGCCGTGCCTATCAAGCAAATTCAAGAAGTATTACGACTTCTGATGAAATGCTGCAAGAATTATTGAATCTAAAACGTTAAGAACGTGACGCTTCATCGTTGAGAGGAGTTTGACCATGATTCTAGTGACCGCATTGAATGGCAAGCCATTCTATTTAAATCCAACATTGATTTATCGGATCGAAGAAATGCCGGATACATTGATCACACTGACAGACGGCAAAACCTTAGTGGTGACGGAAGCTGCGCAAGAAGTTGCGCAGCGGGTGATCGAGTATCATACGGTGATCCATTCGAACCAAGTGAAAACGTAAGGGTGGGAAAGATGGCAAAAGAAGAAAAAGTACCAAAAGCAGAAAAAGAGAAAAAAGGCTTGAACATGGTTGTTTTACTGCCGATCCTCTTGATCGTGGTAGTCGGCGGCAGTATCGGCGGAACCTTAGTGACGAATCACTTTTTGACGGGGGAAAAAACAGCAGCTGCTGAAACAGCAAAAGACAGCAGCAAAATCTCCTCAGACGAAGCGATCGTGGCATTGGATGAATTTTTAGTCAATCTGGCAAAAGAAGACAACCAAGAGCAGCAATACATGAAGGTCAATTTATCGATTTTAGTGGCGGATGAGGAAAAAAGCGCGGAAGCCACGAAAAATGTGGCTGTCATTCGTGACAGCGTCGTAAACTTATTGCGCCAACAAAAGGCCAGCGGTATTTTGAGCTCCGCCGAAAGTGTACCGAATTTAAAAAAAGCATTGAAAGAAACAATTAATCAGGAATACGGATCAGAAATCGCCAAGGATGTTTATGTGACGGATTTAGTGATCCAATAGAAAGAGGCATGTTGATGGAAACATTTTTATCGCTGGTCAAAATGATTGGGTTTTTGCTGCTTATTCTTTATTTGATCAACATTAGTTTGAAATATTTGAATCGTTACACGAACCAGCACAATCACCAGTTGCGTATTTTGCAAAAAATCGCCGTCAGCAAGTCGTCTTCGATCGGGATCGTCCAAATCATGGACAAATGTTACGTCATGAGCTTTTCTGAACAGCAAAATCAGATCATCAAAGAGTTGACGCAAGAAGAAACGGCCGCTTTTTTACAGCAAAGCCTAGAAAGCACCCAAGTGCAAGCTGGCAAAGATTTTTCTGAATGGCTAAACAAAGCCAAGGCGGAAATTGCTGGAAAACGAGGCAAGCAAAAATGAAGATCAAAGGCAGAGATATCAAGATCATGGCTGCGGTCCTTTTCAGCAGTCTGATGCTTCCGCAGACGGCATTTGCGCTAGACACGGAAGACGTCAGTTCCACCATCAACAATTTATTGTCGAATGGGAATGGCTCAAGTGATACGATCAATACTTTCTTGTTGCTGACGCTGCTTTCCCTTTTACCAGTCTTGCTGATCATGATGACTTCTTTTACTCGTATCATCATGGTTTTGTCCTTTGTGCGTAGTTCGTTAGGTACACAGCAAAACCCGCCCAATCAAGTGTTGATCGGGTTGGCCTTATTCTTGACATTTTTTATTATGAAACCTGTGTATACCGACGTCTACCAGCAAGCGATTGAACCGTTTGATCGACAAGAGATCAGCCAAGCCGAAGCCTTTGACCGCTCAGAAAAACGGATCAAGGCCTTTATGATGGTACAGACACGGGAAAAAGACATTGCCTTGTTTGCGGAAGCTGATGGGGAGACCGAAAAGTATCATTCTTCTGACGATGTTCCTCTGACCGTTATGGTACCGGCGTTTATTATCAGTGAGTTACGAACGGCTTTCAGTATCGGCTTTTTGATTTTTATCCCCTTTTTGATCATTGATCTGGTCGTCTCCAGTATCTTGATGTCGATGGGGATGATGATGCTGTCGCCGATCATGATCTCACTGCCCTTCAAGATCTTACTATTTGTTTTAGTGGATGGCTGGTATCTGATCGTGGAGTCGCTGATCAAGAGCTTTCAATAGCCGCTAAGAAAGGAGCCAAGAGGAAATGACAGTAGAAATGGTACTTGATGTGCTAAGGGAAGCCTTTCTTCGAATTTTAGCGATATCTGGCCCTGCCTTATTGGTCGGCATGCTCGTTGGATTGGTGATCAGTATTTTTCAAGCCACTACCCAAATCCAAGAACAAACGTTGAGCTTTGTGCCGAAACTATTAGCGATTTTTTTGACCTTGATCTTGGCGGGGAATTTTATGCTGAATCTCTTGTTGAATTTTACCAAAATGATCTTCAAGATGATTGCGGCAATGTAAGGAGGAAACCTGATGGCGCCGATTCAAGCGACGGTGTTGATTTTTTGTCGAATATTGGCGTTTGTCGTCCTTTGTCCGATCTTCTCACAGCAAAATTTTCCGTCACTGGCAAAAATCGTGATCGGCATGGCGTTGACGGTCCTATGTCTGCCGACGGCACCTGCGATTCCCGAGCTTTCCCTCTTTATGCTGACGGTTTTCGTCATCAAGGAAGTACTGTTTGGGATGGCGATGGGCTATTTGAGTCAGCTGGTCTTTACTGGTGTGGAAATTGCGGGTCAACTGATCGACTTTCAAGTAGGCTTTTCGATGGCGCAAGCCTATGATCCGACGTTGCAAATCGCCTCTTCCCAGTATGGCAAAACGTACTATTGGCTGACGATCGCTGTGTTTTTTGGACTTGATCTGCATCATCGACTGATCACAGCATTGCTGTTGTCTTTTCGGATCGTGCCCTTAGGCTCTGTGGTGATCCAAGGAACGACGGTTGAAGGCATCGTCAAACTTTTCAGCCAAATGATGGTGATGGCAGTTAATCTTGCGGCACCAATGATCATTGCGCTGCTGTTGGTGGACCTGGTGCTAGGTGTGATTTCTCGGTCGATTCCCCAGATCAATATTTTGATGATGAGTCTTTCGATGAAAACCGCCATCAGTTTTGTGGTGTTTCTCTTGCTACTACCCAATGTCCTTTCGTACTTAGGCAAACACTTGCCAGATACGGTCCGCTATTTGCAGGAGTTTATCGAGTCCTTTCAATAAAGTAACAGGTAGCCAGCAGGAGGTGAGAAGATGGCAGAAAAAGATGGCAAAACCGAACTACCTAGTGCCAAGCGGCTGCGGGATGCCCGCAAACGCGGGGAGGTCCCTAAGACCCAGGAATTAGCAGCAGCTGTTTCGCTATTGGTCTTCTCGTTTTTGATCCTGTCTTTATGGCAGTTTTTCGCCGCTTCTTTTTTGCCTTATTTTTCCCGAAGTTTGGCGCAGCTGGCTGATTATCAAACCAGTTTGGCGGATCTGCCGAAACTGGGGGTGCAGAGTATCTTGCTGCTGCTTTTGTTGTGTGCGCCCGTCTTTCTGGTCGCGCTCGGAGTCGGGCTTATCACGAATTATGCCCAAGTCGGTCTGTTGTTTTCCGGCAAGGCCATCAAACCAGATTTTAAAAAGCTGAACCCCATCAGCGGGATCAAGCAGCAATTCAGTTTGCGCTCGTTGATGAATTTAGGCAAAACATTGGCGAAATTCGGCGTGATCGTCTACTTGTGCTATCAACAATTTTTAGCCGCCGTCCCTGTTTTACTTGGTTTGAGTGAAGTGGGGTTGGAAAAAACGATCCTGTTCATGCTGCTGCGTGCCAAAGAATTGTTTTTACAGATTTCGATTTTCTTGATCATTTTGGCCGTAGTCGACTACGGCTACCAACGCTATAGCCATCGTAAGAACTTGATGATGAGCAAGCAGGAAGTCAAAGAAGAGTTCAAGCAAATGGAAGGTGATCCGCAAGTCAAAGCACAGCGCAAAGCGAAATACCGTGCGATGACCCAAAATGCCATCGCCAACGTCAAAGAAGCGACGGTTTTGATCACCAATCCGACCCATTTCGCCATTGCGATTCGTTACGATGCCAGCAGTGAAGGGGTGCCGCGGGTCTTGGCCAAAGGGGCAGATCAGCTGGCGCAGCGGATGAAAGCAGAAGCCCTGAAAGAAAATATCCCACAGATCGAAAACCGTGAAGTGGCACGAGCCCTTTATCGTCAAGTAGAACCCGGGGATCTGATCCCTGTTGAAATGTATGAAGCCATTGCCGAAATCATCGCTTTGGTCTATCAGTTAGAAGAAAGCCAACGCGGCAAGATTTAAGGAAACAGGAGGAACAAAAATGAATGAGGCTGCCTCAAAACCGAAAAAAGGCATTGGTCTGGCGGATATCTTAATCTCGGTGATCGTCCTAGCTATTATTGGTTTGATTATTATTCCATTACCGAGTGCATTATTAGATATTTTGATCATTATCAATTTGACGATCGCGATCAACATTTTACTGATCACCCTGTTTACCAAATCAGTGTTGGAATTCACTACGTTTCCAACCTTGTTGCTGATCACAACGATGTTTCGTTTAGGTTTGAACCTATCTTCCACTCGTTTGATCTTGACCCAAGGAAATGGCGGACACGTGATCGATGCCTTCGCCAATGTCGTTGCCGGCAGCAATTACATCGTGGGGATCATTTTGTTCGTGATCATCATGGTGGTTCAGCTAGTCGTCGTGACCAATGGTGCAGGGCGTGTCTCCGAGGTGACTGCTCGCTTCACATTGGATGCGATGCCCGGCAAGCAAATGGCGATCGATTCCGACCTAAATGCCGGTTTGATCACGGAAGCGGATGCCCGCAAACGACGAAAAGATCTGCAGCGAGAAGCTGATTTCTTTGGTTCGATGGATGGTGCCAGCAAGTTTGTCAAAGGGGATGCGATCGCAGGGATCTTGATCACTGTCATCAATTTAGTCGGCGGGGCGATCATTTTCTCCATGGGGGGACAAATGACCGTCATGGAAGCCTTCGCCCAATTCGGGAAACTGGCGATCGGGGATGGCTTGGTCAGCTCGATTCCCTCTTTATTGATTTCGATTGCTTCTGGGGTGATCGTGACTCGTTCCGATAACGATAGTTCCTTTGGTTTGGATATTGCGGCAGATGTGATGCGTAATCCCCAACTGTTTCGGATCGTGGGGGCGATTCTCTTCGTCTTAGCCTTAGTTCCTGGGTTTCCGTTTGTGCCTTTTGTGTTGATTGGTTTAGGCCTTTTCGCAGCCAGCTTTCTGGTGACGCAAAAAGAAGAAAAGCAGCGAGTGGAACAAAAACAATGGGAACAAAAATTGGCACTGGAACGCAAAAAAGAAGCACAGGAAGAAGACGATTCCGTGGCTTCCTTCCAAGTGGAACCAATCTCAGTGGAAATCGGTTATGGTCTGATCCCTATCGTGGATAGTTCGATCGACAACAGCTTGATGAACCGCATCGTGGCGATCCGTAAACAGAGTGCTAGAGAATTAGGGATCTTAGTCAGTCCCGTTCGTATTCGCGACAACCTCTACTTGGATGCCAATGATTACGTGATCAAGATCCGCGGCAACGAAGTCGGCCGCGGCGATATTTACCCGAATAAAGTCATGGTGATCAGTCCGAATGAAGAGCCGTTTCCTTTTCAAGGAATCGCAACAAAAGAACCAGCCTTTCATCTGGATGCTATGTGGATCGATGAATCCGATAAGGAGATGGCGGATCTGCAAGGGTTTACGATTATCGAGCCGTTGACCGTGATCGCAACACACTTAAAAGAAATCATCTATGCCCATGCACCAGAGCTGTTAGGTCGCCAAGAAGTCAAGAAATTATTGGAGGGCATCAAAGAGCAGTACAATGTCGTGATCGATGAATTGATCCCCGATATTTTGCGGCTCGGCGAGGTCCAAAAAGTTTTACAAAATTTATTGGATGAACAAATTCCCATCAATGACTTAGCAACGATCTTAGAAACTTTAGCCGATTACGGCGTTGTCACGAAAGACGTAGAAGTTTTGACAGAATATGTTCGCCAAGCACTGAAACGGACGATCGCTGCCAAGTATGCCAATGAGAACCACGAGCTGCAAGTGGCGGTGATCCAGCCGAAACTAGAAGAAATCATCGCTCAAAGTATCCAAAAAACCGCAACTGGCTCGTACCCGGTCTTAAAACCAGATACCGTGACCAAGCTGTTGGATTCCATCAGTGGGATCCAACATGCGGCGATCGCTCAAAATATCAATTTCGTGATTCTGGCATCGCCTAAGATCCGGTTAGCATTCAAAAAAATGATCGTTTTTAATTTTCCAGATATCGCCGTTCTTTCTCTAAATGAGATTCCCAATGAAATTGCGATCGAAACGGTGGGCAGTATTGACATTTAAGCAGAATTTTCTTAGGAAGGGGTATCGCCGATGTATGAAGTCGATCGAGAAGCGGAGATCATCAAGTATCTGCCGCTAGTGGAACGGGTGGTTCAGCGCCTGTCTATCAAAACCGCCGATTATGAATCAGGCGATCTCTACAATATTGGGGTGATTGGGTTGATGGATGCCTTGCGGAAATTCGATCCCTCAAAAAAAGTTCCTTTTGAAAGCTATGCAGCGATTCGCATCAAAGGGGCAATTATTGATGAAGTACGCAAGCACGCCAAAATCTCCCGATACAAAATGGCGGCAGTCAATCAGTTTTATCAAGCACGGCAAGAGTTGGAGCAAAGCCTCAAAAGAGAAGCGACCGACACCGAGATCTGCAAACAGCTGGGAATCAACCAAAGTCAACTAGCGGATATTTATGAGAGTCTGCACTACTTAGCCAGCGTCTCTTTGGAAGATACCTTGTTTGCTTACCAAGAAGAAGGCATGACCTTAAAAGATATGGTTCGGGATCCAGCCGAGAATGTCGAAGATACCTTGGTCGCTGAAGAAAAACGCACCGCCTTGGTGGCGTGCATCAAAAAATTAGGGGAACGGGAACAATTGATTTTAAGTTTGTACTATACCGAGGAACTGACGTTAAAAGAAATCGCTGAAATCTTAGAAGTCTCGATTCCACGAGTTTCACAAATTCACGGCAAAACGATTGCCAAATTGCGCACATTGATTGAGGAGGAACTGGCATGATTCGAGGATTGGATGTCTTATCACGGAACATTTCATTATTACAAAAGCGACAAGAGACGACGAGCGGCAATATTGCCAATGTCAATACAACAGGGTATCAAGCAAAAACTTTGTTCCAGTCGGCGCTAGATGAAGTGGCATTGCATAATTACCAAAGCGGGCCCAATGCGGATACCCGCCGTGATATCGGTGGGTTGTCTTTAGGGACCCAATTGGCAGGCAGTACCATCAGTCAAGACCAAGGTGCTGTCAAACAGACGGGACAAGCCAGCGATTTTGCACTGCTTTCCGAAGGCTACTTTGTCGTTCAAAACAATGCGGGTCAGCGGTTGTATACGAGAAATGGCGACTTTACTGTCAATCAGCAGAATCAATACGTGACACAAGAAGGCTATCTTGTCTTGGGTGCCAATGGACAAGCAGTCAGCGCCTTAGGACCAGCGAACTTTCAGATCCAAACATTCCCCCAAGAAGCATTGACTACAGATGGTCAAAACTACGTGACTAGCAGCGCAGCAGGAACCACTGTGAATGCACCCGTGATCCAGCAAGGTGCCTTAGAACAAGCCAATGTAGCGGTTGCCGATGAAATGGTGGCGATGATCCAGACTTCTCGCGAATTTGAAGCCAATCAGAAAGCCTTGAGTTCAACGAATCAGACATTGCAAAAAGCGGTCAACGAATTAGGAAAGATTTGAGGATGAGTCAATGAATATCAGTGGATTATTAGGAATCAGCCGTTCTGGGTTGAATCATTTGCAGACAAACTTAGACACGACAGCCAACAACATCGCCAACGTCAATACCAATGGCTACCAAGCACAAACGACCCATTTTCAAGCATTGATGGAAAATGCCATCGGTGCAGAAGAAATGCTATTTAATGGCAACGCCGCCCAATATGGTGCGTCAATGGGGGCAAAAGCGACTACGACTACCAGTTTTGCCCAAGGCAATCTGGCGGGCACTGCTCAGCCATTAGATCTCGCGATCCAAGGCAACGGCTTTTTCGGGGTCCGGGACCAAACTGGTCAATTGCTGCTGAGTCGAGCAGGCAATTTTCATTTAAGTGAGAACAAGCAATTAGTCAATAGTGAAGGGTACCCTGTGGCAATGACCACAAACGTACCAACCCCTCAGTGGCCAGATGCGCAGCAAATCGCAATAGATGCCAGCGGTCAGCTGACGACGGAAGAAAATGGTCAGACTCGCGTGTTGGGGCAGCTGACCCTTTATCAGCCGACGAATACAGAAAACATCACGCCAGTGGGCAACCAACTGTACCGTGCCGGTGATCAAGCGTTGCTTACTTCGCAAACCAATCCAGCAGCCTTTGGCAGCGTCTTGCAAGGACAGTTAGAACAGTCGACGGTGGATCTAGCGACGTCCATGACAGACTTGTTAACGACCCAGCGTGCGTATGGATTGAATACGAAAGCCATGCAGACTGCTGATGAGATGTGGTCCGTGATCAATCGTTTTACAGATTAGAGGAGAAAGAACATGATTCGCTTAACCAAGGTCAGTAAAAAATTCAGCAATGGTACGTTGGCATTGGCCGATATTTCTGTTGCGATCCCTCAAGGAGAATTTATCTATGTGGTGGGTCCCAGTGGTGCCGGAAAATCGACATTATTCAAATTGCTCTTGAAAGAAGAAGAGCTTTCGGCCGGTTCTATCCAAGTCGGCAATGTCTTGTTGGAACAACTCAAAGACCGTCATCTCTATATGATTCGACGACAAGTCGGTATCGTCGGACAAGAAGACCTTTTGCTTCCTTATCTGACGGTTGCCAAAAACGTTGACTATGCGCTGCAAGTACTAGGCACTCCCCGTAAGCTGCGTCAGGAAAAAACCGCCAAAGCACTGCAACTGGTGGGTATGTTTCCTCAAAAGGATCACTATCCTGAAGAGCTTTCCGTGGGACAGCGCAAAAAAGTAGCGATCGCGCGGGCGATCGTCACAGAGCCAGCAGTCTTGATCGCCGATGAGCCCACCGCCAATCTGGATGCGAAATCAGCCGTTGAAGTCATGAAACTACTCTTGCGGATCAATCAAGTCGGTGCCACGATCCTCTTGGCGACCCACGACAGCACGATGGTCAATACGGTCCGTAATCGGGTAGTCGAGCTGCAAAACGGTCGTTTGGTTCGTGATGAATATCAAGGCGGCTATACGCGCTTTGCTGATCCAAAAGATACATATGTCTGGTGAAGATGCTTAACTTTTCTAGCAAAAGATCCGATTAAAGAACTAGAAGATTGTTTTCATAATCGGATAAAGAAGGAGTGACCCAACGATTATCAAGTGAAGAGCGAATCTTGATAAACAGCACGACTGATCATTTTGCATAGGAAAGGATACTGTTATGAAGAAGAAGGTACAAGCTATCATCAAAAAAATCCGCTTGGCGGCGTTGATTCCGCTAGGATTTACCCTGATCGTATTATTAGGATGCTATTTCTTCGTGATCCGCACCCACGGAGACGGACAAGCAGCAAAAAGTTTCTTTATTTTTTCAGTGATCGTATTGCTGCTAGAAATCGCAGTGTTAGTAGGAATGACCTATTTGGTAAAAAAAGAGACCCACTCGGGCATGGATACGTTGTTGACAGAACTAGAAGCAGTTGGTTCTGGTGATCTGTCGCATATCGATGAGATCGGCAGCAGCGACCAGACCTCTCTTTTTGGGCAAGTTCAAAATCGTTTTCAAGGGGTTTTAAACACCTTCAAAGCGGTGATCGTTGGCATGCACGAAGAAAGCAGCCGAATGGAAAAAATGGTAGGCGGCCTAACGACAACCTCAAAAAATGCCAAAAATTCAATTGAAAATGTGCGTCAGACGATGAATGCCATCGCAGATGCCACTAGTTCACAAGCCTCCGAAGCGGAACAAACCTCCTTTGATATGGACGAGCTAGCCTTAAGTATCGAAGAGATCCACAAAGAGATCGAATTGATGAACGGCTATGTCGGTCAATCCCAAAGCAGCAATGTCCACAATTCAGAAATGATGTTCCATGTATTTGAAAGCTGGGAGATCGAACGGCAAAACCAAGCGGAATTAGTGGAAAGCATGAACGACATGAACGAAGATGTCCAAAGCATCGGTAAGATCGTTCAGTTGATCAATGACATTTCTGATCAGACCAACTTACTGGCATTGAATGCATCCATCGAAGCAGCTCGAGCTGGAGAAGCGGGCCGAGGGTTTGCCATCGTTGCGGAAGAAGTCCGCAGCTTGGCGGAACAAAGCAGTCAATCAACGAAAAGCATTCGTTCGATCATTGAAACGATCCGCAAAAAATCGGAAAAAGTGGTCTCTGCAGTGACGGATTCCTTTGAAAGCGGCGAAAAACAAACCAACAATATCAACAAAGCGATCGAGTCAGCCAATGAGATCTCTGATATTGTCGAAAAATTGGTTTCAAGTATTCAAGCCGTGGAAGCCCATATTACCGGGATCGTTGAGAAAAAAGACATGGTTCAAGTTTCCGTCAGCAACATTTCGGCTGCTGTTTCGGAAACCTCTGCCGGCACCCAAGAAGTAACGGCAAACTTAGAGGACTTCTACTTAGTCATCGAAGACTTTGAGCGGAATGTGCAAGAGATCGAAACGATCGCCACTATCCTTAAATTCCAAGTGGATAGTTTCAAATTCTAAAAAGGAGCAGTGACGCCAATGGAACAATACGTTGTATTTAAAAGTCATCAACAACTCTTTGCCTTGCGTATCGACTATGTGGTACGGGTCATTGAGGCTGCTTCTTTTACACAGCTGCCGGAAGTGGCGGATTTCGTGTTGGGGATCCAGCCTTTTGAAGAGGCAATGGTGCCGATCATTGACATCCGCAAAAAGCTGTTTGATGAATTTACGCCGGAAACTGGGCAAAATGTGGTCTTGTTGTGTCACTGGCAAGAGCAGGCGATCGGCCTTTACGTGGAAGAGATCGTCGGCATTTTACCGCTAGTTGAAAGTCCCAGCAATGCGGAATTAAATACGTCAGGACTCAAGCAAAACTATATCGAAGCCTTTTTGGAAAAAGACGATGAACTTGTGCTGGCATTGGAACTGCCGTTTCTCTTCAGCTATGAACAAGCCGCTGAGATGACGGCGGAGTTAGACGCCTATCAGACAGAGGAATTGGCAGCCGCCAATGACGATGACAATGATGACCGTGAATGAGGAACTGCATGTGGGGATCTCGGAGTATAAGATCGCCCAAGCGCCAACGCGTTTGATCACGGTGGGTTTAGGTTCTTGCATCGGCACGATCATTTACGATGAAGCCAGTCATATCGGCGGCTTGAGTCATATTATGCTGCCAGATAGTCAGCCTTTTTTGCACAAGCGGGAAATCAAGCCCGAGAAGTTTGCGGATTTGGCATTGCCGGCGATGGTGGCTGAGCTGGAACAAAAGATCCGTCGGCCTCGCTTTCAAGCGAAAATCGTTGGCGGCGCCAATATGTTTCAGTTCCAGACGCTTAACGCTGCCAGCAACATTGGTCAGCGCAATATTGAAGCCGTCGAGGAAGTCTTGGCTCGGCTAAACATTCCGATCGTAGCCAAACATGTTGGCGGCAGCGCTGGTCGAACGATGATCGTAGATCTTCAGGATTTCAAGACCATGGTTCGGCAAGTCAAACAAGAAATCGTTTATTTGTAAAAGGAGTACAGGGACATGAAAAAAGTAATGATCGTCGATGATTCGGCATTCATGCGGAAAGTAGTGACAGATTTATTGAATCAGTTGCCTGATATCGAGGTGACCGTCGCTGCCCGCAATGGCAAACAAGCATTGGACTATCTGACCAAAGAAGCGATCGATTTGGTAGTAATGGATGTGGAGATGCCAGTGATGAACGGATTAGAGACCTTGCGGAGGATGAAACAGCAATCAGCCATTCCCGTCATCATGCTTAGTTCATTAACCAATCAAGAAACCACGATTGAGGCATTGGCGCTAGGCGCCCGAGATTTTGTCGAAAAACCGGTCAGTCTATCGATGATCGAAAAAGAATGGATCGCTGAATTTCATCAAAAAATTTTGGCGATGGATCATGAGGCCGGCACGGTTCAAACCCTGATGCCAACGATTGCCCAGCCCACTAAGCTGACGCAAAACAGCTTGCCGGTATCACTTGATGCGCTAGTCATTGGTGCTTCAACAGGCGGACCGCGTGCCTTGCTGGGGATAATCCGCCGTTTGCCTGCGCGTTTGCGTTGTCCCATTTTGATTGTTCAGCATATGCCTGCGGGATTTACGGCTTCCTTTGCAAAGCGCTTAGACACAGAGACAACCGTCCGAGTACAAGAAGCAGTCGATGGCATGCGGATCGAAAATCAAGTGTATCTTTGTCCAGGGGATTACCACATGACGGTCAAACAAGGGCACTTGCAGCTGGACCAGCGAGAAAAACGTCATGGGACGCGGCCAACCGTCGATTATCTTTTTTCCTCAGCTGCTGACTACTATGGCCCGCAACTAGCGGCAGTGGTTTTGACGGGGATGGGAAAAGACGGCACCGCTGGCTTACGACAGATCCAAGCGGCTGGGGGCTATACGATCGTTCAAGACAAAGAAACGTGTACAGTCTTTGGAATGCCGCGGTATGCCATTGAACAAGGAGTCGTGGATGAAGTCCTGCCGTTGCAGGGCATTGAAGCAAAAATTGCACAGATGGTCAGGTGAAGAAGATGGAAGAAGAATTTGCCTTATTTAATGCGTGGGTGGATCGCCGATTAGGGATTCCATTAGCCGCATACAAAGAAAATCAAATGCAGCGCCGCATCCTTACGATCATGGAAAACAGCGGGGCAAAGACGTTGAGGGAATACCAGCAATTGATCGAAGGCGATGAAGGGGTGCGGGCGGCTTTTTTAGCCCATATCACCATTAACGTAACGGAATTTTATCGCAACAAAGAACTGTTTGACGCCTTTGAACGCGTCTTGAAAACCATTGTTCTCCCGAAAACCACTCTGCCCAAAATTTGGAGTGCCGCATGTTCGATTGGGGCAGAGCCCTATACGATCGCGATGCTGCTAGAAAAAAACCAAATTGCCGCAGCCAATGTCTTGGCTACCGATATCGATACGCAAATTTTGGCAAAAGCCAAGCAAGGACTCTATCGAGACCACGAATTGCGGAATGTCTCAGCGGCAGAACGTACCCGTTTTTTTGATGCAAAAGAAAAGAACCAGTTTCAGATCAAACCAGAAATCAAACGGCGGGTTCATTTTAAGCAACACGATCTTTTGAAAGACCCGTACAATGGGCCTTTTGATGTGATCGTTTGCCGTAATGTGACGATTTATTTCAAAAGTGATGCTCGGGATGCCGTCTATCAAAAATTCAGCGATGCATTGGTGCCAGGGGGCATTTTGTTTACGGGAGCGACAGAAACGATCAATTTTGCGGAACAATTCGGTCTCAAGAAAATCGATTCGTTTATCTATCAAAAAGTATAATTTTGTAAAGGAGGGACCCATTTGGATGACAATAGTGTCTATCGTACCCTTTTCTTTGAAGAAACAGACGATCATTTAGCGCAGTTGAATGATCATGTCTTGCAATTGGAAAACGATCCAAAAGATAGCGCCTTGCTGAATGATATTTTCCGTTCTGCCCATACCCTTAAAGGGATGGCGGCAACGATGGGCTATGACGTCATGACGCAGCTGACCCATAAAATGGAAAATATTTTTGAGTTATTTAAAACAGGGACCTTGCAAGTGACCCAGCAATCGATCTCATTGATTTTCAAATGTCTAGATCGTCTGTCAGAACTTGTGGAGGATCTGCGGGAAGAACGTGACCTGCAGCCAGCTCAAATTGCCGATTTATTGGCCGAACTTGACCAAACAGAACATTCTGGCGGCCTACCAACCGAGACAGAAGCAAGTCAAAAACCCACCGCAGTGGGCGCATTAACCCCACAGCTTCAACAGATCGATCCTTCTGATCTGTATGTGATCGAGCAAGCGGCTGGAGATGGCTATCAAGCGGTCCAAATTGCTGTTCGCTTAGATGCCCAATCCATGTTAAAAGGCGCTCGTGCCTTCTTGATCATGGAAAAGCTGGGTCAAGCAGGGGATGTTCTCTATACAGAACCAGATGCCCAAACACTCGAAGAAGGCACCTTTGAATCAGATTTTTCACTGCTGTATTTGACGCAGCAAACACTGGCTGATGTCGAGCAAAACATCGCCAGCAATAGTGAGATCGAAGCCTTCGTGGTGGCACCTTTTGATCCATCAGCCGCTGTGTTGGAGGAGGCAGAAGAGTTACTTCAACCAGCGCCGACCCAAGAGTCAGAGACTCCTGCCCTTCAGCAAGCGACAACAGAAACGAAAGAAAAATCGTCGGCGCCCGCGCATCATGCGTCCGCCCAAAATCAATCGATCCGAGTCGACTTGAATCGCTTAGATTCATTCTTGGATCTCGTGTCCGAATTGGTGGTCTATCGCAATCAATTAGAGGATGTCAGTGAGCGGGAAAATATCGAAGCAGTCAAAGACCCCTTAGAGCAAGTTTCACGATTGACCTCTGAGCTGCAAGATTTGGTCTTGCGGATCCGCATGCAGCAAGTCAATGTCGTCTTTAGTCGCTTTCCGCGAATGGTTCGGGACTTATCCAATGAACTGCAAAAAGAAATGGAACTTGTCATTTTTGGGGAAGAAACGGAATTGGATAAAACAGTGGTTTCTGAGTTGAGTGAACCTCTGGTCCATCTATTGCGTAATTCTGTCGATCACGGCATCGAAGCACCCGATGTTCGAGAAAAACTGGGCAAACCGCGCAAGGGTACGATTCGTTTGGCGGCCTACCAAGAAGGCAATCGCGTGATCATTACTTTAGAGGATGATGGCAAAGGCCTTGATCCGCAAGTAATCAAAGCAAGTGCTGAAAAGAAAGGCTTAGCAACGGAAGGCCTTTCCGATGAAGCGTTGCAGCAGCTGATTTTCCATCCTGGTTTTTCAACGGCGCAAGAAGTGACCAATATTTCTGGGCGCGGTGTCGGGATGGATGCTGTGCAATCGAAGATCACCCAATTAGGGGGCACGATCGAAATGAAGAGTCAGCCGAATAAAGGCACGCAGTTTGTGATCAAATTGCCATTGACCCTGTCGATCATTCAAGCGTTGATGGTTCGTGTCGGAGCAGAAACCTTTGCGATCCCATTAAATCTCGTCGAACGCGTGGTGATGGTCAAAGAAGAAGAGATCATCCAGACGGTCTCGGATGAGGTCTATCGTTTTCAAGAGGAGTTGATTCCCTTGGTTCGGACCGATCAACTCTTAGCGATCGAAGGCGATCCATCTGAGAAAAAATTCGCCATCATCGTCAACAATGACCAGCAATTTCACGGCATTTTGGCAGATGAACTGATCGGCCAGCAAGAAATCGTCATCAAGAAAATCGATCCGCTGCTGCAAAAGCTGAATCGCTATCAAGGAGCAACGATTATGGGTAACGGCTCGATTGCACTGATCCTAGACATTCATGCCATCTGTCAGGAAAAAAAGGATGACCGCTTATGAGTTATACAGCGCTGCAGATCGATGGCCTAAAAGAACTGATCAATATCGGCGGTGGTCACGCTGCGACGAGTTTATCAAAGCTCGTCCAACAACCGATCGATATGCGGGTACCGGAAGTCGAGATTCTAGCTTATGAGGACCTGTATCAGCAGATCATGGCGGAAGACAAAGAAGTTCATGTGGTGATGAGCCAGATCGAAGGGGCGTTTCGAGGGATCTTCTTGTTTGTCTTAACGGATGAATCCGCCGCAAAATTGCGTCAGTTGATGATCCAAGAAATCGATCCGTCTGAAGAATTGAAGCAATCGGTCATCAACGAGTTGACTAACATTCTTACCAATTCTTTTTTGATCGCGATCGGCCAACTATTGGAAACTCAGCTGAGTGCGTCTTTACCAAGCGCCAGCTATGATTTCTTTGGCGCAGCGATCAGCTCCATCTATTTGGCGATGGCCCAGTATGATGAGCAGGTGATGGTGATCCGTAATGAGTTCGTCTACGCCAAAGAAACATTAGAGGCATCGTTATTTTTGATTCCAGAAATCGGTGTACTAGAAAACATATTTGATTCATTAGGAATTTGAAAGGGGCAAATACAATGTCAAAAAAAGTATTGATTGTGGATGATGCGGTATTTATGCGCATGAAATTAAAGGATATTTTAGAAAAAAACGGCTATGAAGTCGTGGGGGAAGCCCAAAATGGCCAAGAGGCTTTTGAAAAATACCAAGCAACGACACCAGACTTAGTGACTATGGATATCACGATGCCAGAAGTGGATGGCTTAGAGGCATTAAAAATGATCCGCACGTTTGATGCGCAGGCCAAAGTCGTAATGTGCAGTGCCATGGGACAACAAGGAATGGTGATGGATGCGATTCGCGCCGGTGCGGTGGACTTTATCGTGAAGCCCTTTGACACGGACCGCGTAATCACTGCCATCGACAAAGCCTTTGCCTAATGCCTAGGAGGATAGCGACATGCAGATGATTCTTTTCAAAATGGCTCAGCAGTACTATTTGATCTCGGCGGACTCGGTGGACGAGGTCATTGATGCCCCTTCTTTTACGAAGGTGCCCTTAGCACCAGAGTGGGTGGAAGGGTTGATCAATCTGCGGGGGTCTGTCGTAACGGTGATTCGTTTGGCAAAATTGATTCCCATCATGGAACCAGCCTACGAAAAAAACATATTGATCATAAAGAAGCAAGAGGAGACCAAAGGGGTCCTCGTAGAAGAAGTAATTGAAGTTCTTGATATCACCGAAGACGATATCCAACTAAGCAATCAAGAGACAGAACATGCCGTTGGGGTCGTGACGATCGGTGAAAAAGTAGCCAGTGTGATTCAAATCGATCACATGATTTTTTAAAAAAATGGGGGATTAGTGTGGATCAGGTATTGACGCAGCAAGAGATTGATTTATTGTTGAATGCGATGAGCAGCGGAGAGATCGATCAAGAAATTATTGAGATAGAAGACAAACAAGCCAAAGTGAAAGCCTACGATTTTCGCCGACCAACAAAGCTGTCGAAAGAATACGTCAATACCCTGCACATGATCTTCGAGGATTTCTCGAAGATGAGCAGCAGCATGCTTTCTACCCAACTGCGGACCAATGTTTCTTTGCAGTTGGCAGCTATCGAACAAGTCAGTTATGACGAATTTATCCATTCGATACCAAAATTTACTTTGTTGGGGCTCTTTCATTCGCAGCCTTTGAGCGGGATCCAAATGATCGAGATGAACCCACAACTGTGTATGATGTTGGTGGAGTTGTTGTGCGGCGGATTGGATGTTTATCAAAACAAGCCGATCGAAATGGATTTTAGCGAGAAAAAAAGTTTTACTGATATTGAAACAGCGATCTTGGAAGAAGTAGTAGCACAATTTGTACGGGTCTACCAAAATGTTTGGAAGGACATCGTTGCCTTGGATTCGGTTTTGGATGGAATCGATACGAATCCGCAATTGATGCAAAACATGTCGCCCAACGAACCCGTCGTGTTAGTGACCTTTACTATCAAAATTTTTGAAGTGAAACATTTTATCAATCTATGTATCCCCTATGTCTTCTTTGAAGGGATCATTGATAAATTAAGTTTCCGCAATTGGTTTGATAGCAATCAGCCAGTCAACCAAGACGATAGCCGCGAGTTGCAAAAAAGTTTGAATGGGGTCGGATTGAATCTAGAAGTTCTGCTGGGCCATGCTCAAATGAGTCTTTCTGAGTTTCTCCACTTAGAAGAAGGCGATGTCATCAAACTAGACAAAAAAATTACTGAACCATTAGAGACCTTCATCGATGGAAAACCTTACTTCCGAGCAAAACCTGGGAAGCAAGAGGACCATTTAGCCATTGAATTATTAGACAAGTTAGAAGAGGAGCAAGAACTATGAGTGAACGTTTATCCCAAGCAGAAATCGATGCATTGTTGAATCAAAGTGCCCCAACCCAGCCGCAAGGATTAGAAGAGCAAGTCAAAGTCGACATTATCGGCGAAGTTGGCAATATCTCCATGTCGCAAGCGGCGACGACGTTGTCTTCCATTCTTGATCGTCGGGTCAGCATCACGACTCCCCGGGTGTCTAAAATCAAATTTGGTGAGATCTTAAACGACCTCGTTGCACCAAAAGTAGCAACGACAGTTGAATTTAAAGAAGGCCTTTTAGGCAGTAATTTGATGCTGTTAGAAGTCAAAGATGCCATCGTGATCGCTGATTTGATGATGGGGGGAACCGGTGAAACCAGCAACACCCAATTCACGGAATTAGAGCTAAGTGCTGTGGCAGAAGCCATGAACCAAATGATTGGGACTGCCTCGACTTCGATGGCGACGATGATCAGCCGTAAAGTGGATATCTTACCGCCGATCGTCAAACTATGGGAGACACCAGAAAACATTGAGTATAGCGGGATCGAGGCAGAGGAAGAGATTTATTGTATCTCATTTTCTTTGCGCGTCGAAGGTCTGATCGAAAGCAAAATCATGCAGATCTTTACGGATCCGGTGGTTAACGATATCGCCAGTGCGATGCTGTCCGATGAAGCGACTGTCGTTACTCGAGAAACACCAACACCGCAGCCAACGTCACCCGTTGCTGCGCCTACCCCTGAACCGGCGGCTACATCAAAACCCGTTGAAGTCAGCAAACCGGCGTTTCAAACATTGGCCTCTAGCGGGGTGAGCGATGGGGACAATTTGGACTTGATTCTTGATGTGCCATTGGATCTAAGTGTCGTGTTAGGCCGCAGCAAAAAAACCATTAAGGACATTTTATCTTTCAATACGGGGTCCGTCATCGAGTTGGAAAAACTGACGGATGAACCGCTAGAGATTTTGTTGAACGGCAAACTGATCGCCACTGGGGAAGTCGTGGTCATCAATGAAAACTTCGGCGTACGGATCACCAACATTCTTTCGCAAAAACAACGCATCCACAATTTGCATTAATTTGAAGAAATCGCAAAAAGTTAAACATATGGGTTTAACTTTTTTGTGATTTGACCGATAGTAGAGGGTAGAAGAATGAGAACGGAGGAGAACCTATGAAAATCGAAAGAGGTTACGCAGAATACAGCGACAAGGCCATCAAACGTGAAGCGGTCAAACAAGAAAAGCCAACTGCTGCTCAGACAGAAAAAACCGTCGATGTTCAATTGTCCGAAACAGCTCAAGCCATTCAAAAGAGTGCCAATCAAACAGCCAGTCGCAGTGAACGAGTGGCAGAATTGAAACGAGCGATCAAAGAAGGCACCTACCAAATATCTGCCGAAACAATCGCCGATAAAATGCTGCAGCAAGATGAAAAGCAGGTCGACTAGATGACAGAACGGGAATTTGAGCGTCAGCTACAGCAGTTCTTGCGGTTGCTGCAAAAAGAAAAGACCTGCTTGATCAAAAATCAAGCAGAAAAATTACCAGAACTCGTCGAGAAAAAAACCGCCTTCGTACCCGTTTTTTCCACGTATGAAGGAACTCTTTCAGTGGCGATTAAAGAACTCATCCGCCAGATCCAAGTGCAGCAAGCCGAGAATCTCCTGCTGACGGAGCAAGCCATTAGTTTCCAAACCGTTTTGATGGATGCAGTCAAAGAAAATATCAAGACACCGGCAAATACGTATTCGAAATACCAAGAAAAACAAGCAGTCTCAACAGCGATCATCGATCAAAAAATGTAAGGAGTACTTCTATGACAGGACTATTCGGTTCATTAGGCACCGCAACCCGGGGCATGACCGCCAATCAAGCAGCGTTGCAAACCAGCAGCCACAACATTGCAAATACCAATACAGACGGCTACTCAAGACAACGAGTCAACTTGCAAGCCGAAGCGTCTTATCATTTAGCGGGTGTCGGCAGCATCGGTATGGGTGTGAAAGTCGGCAGTGTCGAACGGATCGTCGATGATTTTGTCATTGGACAAGTACGCAATGCCAATTCTACCTATACATATTATGAACAAAAAGCAGACATATTAGGACAGCTGGAAAGTTTAATGAATGAGCCTTCTGACAACGGACTGTCCAAACAGCTGGCAACGATGTTTGATTCTTGGACCGCATTAGCCAACAATCCTGAACTGGATACGTCTAAGACCCTTGTGCTGGAAAACAGCAGTACATTTGCCGATACCATCAACCAAATGGGCAAACAAATGACGCAGCTGCAAAGCGATACGCTGGATACCATCGAAAAATCCGCGCTGGACTTCAATGAGAAGGTCAAGCAGCTGCAATCCTTGAATGAACAAATCTATGGGTTGACGACGAGTGGTGAGACACCCAATGATCTCTTAGATCGTCGAGACAGTCTGTTGAAAGATCTCTCGGGTCTAGCAGGGATCGAAACCAAGACCGATCAGTATGGTCGTGGGTTTGTATCCATGAGCGGACAGACGATCTTAAGTGCGGAGGAACGCAATACCCTTAGTGTGGTGGTGGGACAAAGCGACACAGGCGCCTTGGTTTCCAAAGACGGCAACGCCTTGAATCCTGCCGAAACCATCACGGGGTCTTATCCAGCTGGAACCGTCTTGTTGACGAAAACCACCGACAATGGCGACACCGCCTATACAGAATTGCCGATCAAAGAAGGGGCGATCGGTGGCCTGCAAGCATCATCTAGTGAAATCGGCAGCCGCTTGACGGAATTGAACAACTTTACGACGACGATCGCGCAAGCCATGAACATGGTCTTTACCGGCGGCGCTTCTCGTACAAGCGGACTATTTGAGATCGGCCAAGATGATACCGGCACAGCGACGACGATTCGGGTCAGCCAAGCACTGTTAGATAACCCAAGTCTGGTGACCGGCGGAACGAGCAATGCAGCAGGAGATGGTTCAAGAGCTGCTGCAATGGCCAAACTCAGCAGTGCCAAATTGGATTTCCCGTTGTCAGAAAAGACGATCGCTTCTTTTGATTCTGAGACATTGACGTTTGCCAATGCAGCATCCGGCATGAGTGTCAGCAGCTATTTTAACAGCATCGTCACCAAAAACGGGATCTCAAAACAGCAAGCCGACAATACGGTCAGTGCCCAATTGTCGCTGCTGAATCAACTAGAATACAAAAATCAATCGGTGTCCGGTGTTTCATTAAATGAAGAAATGTCAGATGTGATTCGTTTCCAACAAGGATTTCAGGCCAATGCCCGCATATTATCGGTCGTTTCTGAAATGTTAGACACATTGATCAATCGAACAGGAGTGTAGAACATGCGTATTTCCAATTCAATCACCTACAATGATTTTTTACGAAATCTAGGAACCAACGCCTCCAAAGTCCAATCCACGTTGAATCAGCTATCGAGCTTGAAAGAAGTCAGCAAGTCCTCGGATAATCCACTGCTGGTTTCAAAAATCATGGATCTCAATGTGTCGTTAAATCAAAACAAAACCTACAATAATACGATCAAAGACAGTATTTCTTGGACAAAAGCCCAAGATTCTACTTTAGAAAGCGTCAGTACCTCGATGCTGCGGATTCGCTCATTGGTTCAATCTTCTGCCAATGCGACAGCCGGCAGTGAGGAATTAGGCGCAAATCGTTCAGAGATCGAGCAAGAGATCGAAGGTATCGTTGAATCATTAAATACCAACTTTGATGGCCGCTATTTATTTAGCGGAACGAATACGACGACGGCGCCTTTTGAGATCGTCAAAGAAAATGACGCCATCGTCGGTATCAAATACAATGGCACCAGTGAAGACTTGCCCCGAGAAATCGCAAACGGGGTCTCGGTGGATCTGTTAGCCAGCGGTGATCGACTGATGAACGAGACGGGCACCGCTACGGATCCTCAAAATTTAAGCACCTACTTCAATGATTTATTGTCTGCGTTGCGCAGTGATGATAAAGATGCCTTAGGGGGCGAGCTTTTAACCGCTCATGACCAGCATGCCACCAATGTAGTGAATGTACGGGCGCAGATCGGCACCCTCTACAATCGCTTGGAGGCGGCAGCTGATCGAAATGAGACGGAAAAGCTGAACTTGACCGAAACACTGTCCAACAAACAAGACGTCGATATTGCGGAAAAGTATATGGAATATCAAAATCAAATGACTGCCTACCGCTCAACATTAGCAATGGGAACAAAGATCATGCAGATGTCCATTCTAGATTATTTAAATTAACCCAAAAAACTTTTGTTCTTTGACGGGAGCAAAAGTTTTTTATTTTTTTTAGAAAAAAGGCTTAACCCTGAACGGTTTCTTCCGATAAATAGTAGCAGAGGGAAACCTTAGCGAATAAAAATTAGGAGGAACTACACATGAGAATCAATACAAACGTTTCAGCATTGAATACTTACTCACGCCTAACGGCAGCAAATGCTTCTAAAAGCAATTCTTTGTCTAAATTATCTTCAGGCTTACGCATCAACAAAGCTGGGGACGACGCAGCTGGCTTAGCAATTTCTGAAAAAATGAAAGGCCAAATCGGCGGTTTGTCACAAGCAAAAAGTAATGCACAAGATGGTATCTCATTGATCCAAACAGCAGAAGGTGCATTAAATGAAACCCACAGCATCTTAGGCCGTATGCGTGACCTTGCGGTTCAAAGTTCAAACGGTACGTTAAGTGATGACGACCGCAGTGCGATCAACAAAGAATACACTGCATTGTCTGATGAAATCGACCGTATCAGCAATACCACTGAATTCAATACAAAAAGCTTGTTAACTGGTGAAGGCGATGATGCGAAATCATTCACTTTCCAAATCGGTGCCAACGCAAACCAAACAATGAGCGTTTCAATCAACAACATGAGCTCATCTGCCTTGAAAGTAAAAGGCTTAGATTTAACACAAGCCATTGACACAAGCGATGCCAAAGCTGTTGCTGCAGCAAAAGATAAAGCAGTAGCGACTGCCTTCAAAGCAGATGCTACAACAAAATATGCAGCGGACGGCACAGTTGATGCGGCAGCTGGTAAAACAGTTGCTGAATTACAAACAGCCATCGATACAGCTGCGGATGATACAGCAAAAGCAACAGCTCAAAAAACATACGATGATGCTTTAGCAACATTTACCGCTTCTGATGAAGGCAAAGCAGCAGCGGCAACTGTCAGCGTTGAAAACAACCCAATCACGAAAATCGATGAAGCGATCAAAGCAGTTTCTGCACAACGTGCGGATCTTGGTGCGGCGCAAAACCGTCTAGAACACACAATCAACAACTTAGGTACAACACAAGAAAACCTATCTGAAGCAAACTCACGTATCCGTGACGTTGATATGGCCCAAGAAATGATGAGCTTTACGAAGAGCAACATCCTTTCTCAAGCAGCAACTTCAATGTTGGCACAAGCAAACTCAATGCCTAACAGCGTATTGAGCTTGTTACAAGGATAATTTTTGATCAAGTGAACCACTGACACAAGGACTGCCTAGGGGAAGCGCAGTTCTTGTGTTTTACATAGTAGCACAAAAACGCTTAGAAATGAGGAAGCTCTGATGGATATTCAGCCAATGTCAGGAATACACCCGATCGAAGCCGTTGCGTCGGTCGCTAAAGCACGTCCGATCGAATCCCTAGATCAAGAGAACGCCAACCTTCAGCCGCAACACCAAGAGGGGAAACTGGCGGAGAAAAAGGAACAGACAGCGGCAACTGAACCGCCGATCCACTATTTTTCAGTAGCCGATCAGCACAAGATCGCAGCCTCCGTGGAGGAAGTGAATCAGCGACTACTTGGCAAAGATATGAAATTGGCTTATGAAGTACATGAGCGCACAGGGCGTACGATGGTGCGTTTAGTGGATATGCAGACCAACGAAGTGATCAAAGAGATCCCGCCCGCCAACATGCTAGACGTGATTGGGAAAATATGGGATGACATGGGCATCGCGGTCGATCGAAAGGGATGAAAACATGGCAAGTGTAACCAGCAGTTCAGGAATCAGTACAACGCTAGGGAGTTATTCTGGCGTGACTTCAGAAGATATTGAAAAATTATTGGCGGCAGATGCGATCAACAAGACCCGCGCTGAGAATAAAATCACGTCGCTAAAAGCACAAAAAACGGCGTGGAGTGATATCAGCACTCGCTTGACTAACTTTTTGTCAAAAGTCGATGCATTACAAAAAGATGATGCTTATCAAACGAAAAAAGCGACGACCACCAATAGCAGCATCGCTTCAATTGCAGGAACAACGGAAGCTCCAGAAGGCACCTATGATCTAAAAGTCAACCAACTAGCAACCGCCACGAAGGTGACGGGGAGTCAAGTAGCTCAAAGCAGCAAAACGGCCCTAAATGTCAGTGGTCAGCTGTCATTGACCAGTTCGGAAGTCGATGAAGATGGCAAACCGATCACCGCTTCGATCGAGATCACTGCCGAAGACAGCTTAAAAGATGTGGCAGCTAAGATCAATGGCCAAAGCAAGACGACCTTCGTTGCAGCGAGCATCGTGGATAACCGTTTGATTTTAACGAATACCAAAATGGGCGACAAAAACTTCTTGATCGACGGCAATGCCGCCGAAGGATTAGGGATCGGTTCAACTGCGGCTACGACGCAAGGCCAACCGGCTATTTTTGAACTAGACGGCATGGAGATCACCCGCGACAGCAATAGTGTGACGGATGTTATCGATGGTGTCACGCTGACGTTAGCGAAAAAAAGCGAGGAGCATGTGACGCTTTCTTTAGCCAATGATACTTCGAAAGTCGTTGATGCAGTACAAGGATTAGTGGATCAATACAATAGCTTGATGAGTTTTATCGGCGATAATTTGACCGTGGGAGATCCTAGTAGTGAAAACAACAAGACGGGGACCTTGGTGGGAGACAGTGCGTTGACCCGTCTACAGACTCAATTGCGAAATTTGATCACCATTCCAGCCGTCAGCGGCTCAAAGCTGACTGCTAATAAGCTAGGCATCTCCACCGTCGATAATGATGGTACATTGGGACTGGATACGACCAAGTTAAAAGAAGCCCTAGCGGAAGATCCCGCTGCTGTGAAGTCCTTCTTTTATGCAAGTACGAAAACCAAAGAAGCCGATGGCACTGCGAGTACGAAAGAGACCGGCTATACATTAGCGCTAAAAGAATTAGCCAACAGCTATGTCGTCAATACTTCAGCCAATAAAGGGATCATTGCCACCAAATCTGCGACCTATGACAGTACCATCAAGGATTTGAACAAACAGATTACACGGTTTGATGATATTTTAGCAATGAAAAAAGAGCGTTACATCACAATGTTTACCAAATTAGACTCCGTGATGATGGAGGCTGAAAATCAGCTGAGTTACCTAAGCAATCAGTTTGCCAATACGTCAAACTAGGCAGGATAGCCGATTAAAGCAGTCATTTTTTCATTCGCATAAGAAACCCTCGTCAACAAGAAAGGAAACAACCTATGGAGCCACACGTATCATTAGATGAACGTTTGAATCAGATTTTAACTGGTTTTGCCCAATGGCGCGGCGACAGCGAAGAAGCCAGTCGTTTGATGGCAGCCAATGCAGCGGTCATAGCAGCCATGCAAGCAGAAGAACAGAGCCATAGTCCACAAACCAGTGCATTGGCGCAACAAGTGATCCAAGCGTATCAAGCGTTCCTAGACCAGGTCAAAGCCCAGCAGCAAGAGATCAAACAAGAATTGGGGCGTTTGAACCGCAAAAACAATCTTGTCAAAACGTATTTGCAGCAAGAAGACAGTGCCGCCTTCGTCGAATTTGATTTATAGTGAGGAAAAAAAGATGAATTATCAAAAAATGCAAAACAACTATCTGCAGAACCAAGTAATGAGTGCCTCCCCCAACAAACTGATTGAAATGCTGTTGCAAGCAGCCATCAAAAACATCAAATTAGCAGTGATCGCATTGGAAAAAGAAGAGTTGAGCCAAGCCCATCAGCAATTTGTCAAGGCGCAGAATATTTTATTGGAATTACGGGTCTCTTTAGACCGTGAGCAAGGCGGCGCTATTGCTGAAGATCTCGATCAGCTGTATGGCTATATGTACGATCAGCTAGTCAGTGCCAATGTCCAAAAAGAGGCAGCCCCTGCAGAAACGGTCGTCCCGCTTTTAAGCGAACTACTGGAAAGCTGGCAAACGATCACCCAATAAATTTGAGAAAAAGCAAAGAAACGACCACCTAAAACCTAGAAAAGTTTAGTAATTGGTTAAATTTTTACCATGTATCCCTTTTCACTAAGCTTTCTTTTTCCCCTCCTCGTCCCTATCTGGTACTCTTTTTATGAGCGTACCGAAAAGGTGCAAGGAGGTTTTTTTTTGAAACAAAAAATAGTACAAAAGCCGCTTTTCTGGCAAGTGGTGATTCTGATTGCAATGAGTGGTGTTTTTTTATTACCGCAGATCTTAGGCCAAGGCATGATTTTGGGCTCTGATGTGGTCTTTCACTTCAATCGTTTTTATGAGACCAGCCAGCAGATCAAAGAGGGCAATTTTCAATATTTTCTTTCTATCTACGGGTTTCAGCAATCTGCTCGTATCGTCAATGCATTATACGGGCCCTTTTTTGCCTATTTCCAAGGTCTGCTGGTCTTGCTGAGTCCTTCGTGGTTTTCCTACCAACTGCTCGCCAATGGGCTGCTCTATCTGCTAGCAGGGTTTTCGATGTTTGGCTTATTAAAGAAACTACGAGTCAATGGCTGGCTGTCAGTGGGGATGAGCATCCTGTTTATGGCGACCTATTCTGTCCAGTATTGGATTGAGCGGCAGGGCTTTTCTGCTTGGGGAGCAGCCGTGTTACCGCTGTGTCTGATTCCACTGATCGCACTAGGGGAACATAAACGGTTGCGGCCTTTTGCGGTAGGGGTTTCCGTGGCGGTCTTATTTCAAATCCATGTGTTTTCAAGCATCTTGTTAGTGCTCTTATATGTGCCCTTTTTCTTACGCGCCTTTTTTGTTGGAACTTCCGGCGAAGAAAAACGACAATTGGTGCTGCGCTTAGCAGGAGCGATCGGGATTTTCTTGCTGCTGACCGCCAATATTTGGTTAGGGATGTTGGATCTCTATACGAGTAACACGTTGATCGCGCCTTTTGTGAATCGCAACATGCAGAACAATACCATTACTGGAACCAGCAGCTATTGGTGGACGACTCCGTACCTGCTGCCAATCTTATGTGCCTTGTTCTTTTGCGGTGCGATTCGTGTATGGCCTCGTCTATCCGGCGGCTTCAAATTAATGACAGCAGCTGCAGCGGTCTTTTTCGTTTTATCATCGAACGCTATTCCTTGGCAATGGCTAGGCAGTCTGGACAATGGTGTGATCAATTTACTACAATTCCCTTTTCGGTTCTTTGTTCCTGCCACGATTTTGATCTTAGTCGGTTTGTGCCTGCTGGTTCCTTATTATCGGGGCAAGCCATTGGCAAATCCGCGTTGGTTCGTCCTCGTTTTAGTTTTGAGTGTTGGTCAAATCCTGATCCAAAACACGGTCAAAATGCAGGACTGGCACTCCGATGAAGCGGCAGTTTCACTGCGAAACCACACCTATCTCTCGGCGGAATCTGAAGCGCAATTGAAGGAAGCCTATTTTAGTAAAGACAAGTCCTTAGCATTAGCGCTGTATCAACGTTCTACCCCAGATTATCTGCCCCTCTATCAAGAGACCAAGAAGAACAAGTACAATTTGTACGGGGAAGAAATCATTGAAAAAAATGATACCGTGGCAAAAACCGTAGAAAACGGGAAACTTACTTTACGTTGGCAAGGTGATCAAGAGGCGTGGAAGGCGTTACCGATCATCAATTACCGCTATACTGAATTGACCCTCAATCAGCAGCCACTAACTGAGAAAGATGTCTCTTTGAGTGCCATTGGTGCCGTTTCTGTCCAACAGCAAGCAGGAGAGAATGTCTTAGTCGTTGACTATGACGCACCTTGGTTTTTCGACGGAGCTTTATGGCTGACGATCATTTCTTGGCTCGCTTTACTCATCGGCTTTATCAGCTGGAAAACAAGACAGCTGTATCGTCGTCGTAAGGTCGTACAAGCTTTATTGAAAGAATCTGAATAAAATGAATAAGAAAAGAACTTCAGCGAGAGGGCTGAAGTTCTTTTTTTGTTGATCAGCAACAGTGTACCTATTTTTTTCCGAGAGAAACAATAATCGTTGCGTGCGCAACAATTATTCCTTATAATAGATAAGACACTTTGAAGAACCAAGAAAGGCAGGAGTGCTCATGGAAGCCATTATCCGCTCAATCAATCATATTGCCCGTCTCGCCACCCTTTATCGGGAAAAAGAACTGAAAAAATTTGGTTTAGGTGGGATGCATCATACCTATATCTTAAACATTTGCCGTCAACCGGGGATCAGTCAAGAAGCCTTAGCCAAGAAGATTTTTGTTAATAAAAGCAATGTTGCCCGTCAACTAGCGATCTTAGAAGAACGAGGATTTATCACTAGAGCCAGCAGTCCCACCGACAAACGACAATTACTGGTTTATCCAACCGAAAAAGCACTTGTCGTCCAACCAAAGATCCAACAGCTGCTTCAAAGCTGGAATGAACAAGTCGTAGCAGGTTTTTCTGCTGCCCAACAGCAGCAGTTGATCGCCGATCTGGAAATCGTCAAAGAAAATTCCCAACGGCTTTTAGCGAAAGCTGAGGCGATGGAATGAATCTTTTGGCTCAATATTTAAAACCCTATATCGGCCGCATTTCCCTTGGCGTCAGCATCAAATTCTTCGGGTCATTGATGGACTTGCTATTGCCTTGGATTTTGGCGTATATCATTGATTCTGTGATTCCCACGAAGCAAGTATCAGCGATTTTTGCTTGGGGCGGGGCGATGGTGGTCTGCTCCATCATCGCAGTTGTCACCAATATCATCGCCAATCGGATGGCCTCTAGTGTTGCTCGCGATACCACCGGTAGTATTCGCCATGATTTATTTGAAAAAGTTTCCTATCTGTCGATTCCGCAAGTCGAAGAAGTCGGGATTCCTTCCTTGGTGTCTCGCTTGACGACAGACACTTACAACATCCATCAAACGGTAGGGATGATCCAGCGGATGGGGATTCGTGCCCCGATTCTGTTATTAGGGGGAATCATGATCACTGCTACATTAGATCCCGTTTTGACACTGGTCTTAGTAGGCGTCTTGCCCTTCACTTTAGTGGCGGCAGTCACGATCTCAAAACGGGGGATCCCCTTGTTTGCCTCATTGCAAAAGCAAGTGGATGTGTTGGTGCGGACTGTCCGAGAAAATGTAACTGGGGCTCGGGTGATCAAGGCCTTGTCTAAAGCAGATTACGAGAAAAAGCGCTTTGATCACGTCAATCAAGACGTAGTAGCTGCGGAAACCACTGCTAATCGAACCATGGCTGCGACACCACCTCTGATGGACCTCTTTTTGAATATCGGGTTGACATTGGTGATCGTCGTCAGTGCCTTTCGCGTCAATCAAGGGTTGACCCAACCAGGGGTCATCATTGCCTTTTTGACCTATTTTACGATCATTTTGAATGCCATGCTCAGTATCACTCGCATCTTTGTAATCGTGTCGAAGGGGCTCGCTTCTGCCGATCGGATCCAATCCGTCTTGCGCCTCCCGCAAAATATGCAAGTCATTGAGGCACCTGTCAAAGAAGAGTCGGCGCATATCGTTTTTGAAAAAGTTTCCTTCACTTATCCTAACGGTACCCGGGTGCTGAAAGACATCGATTTCTCCTTGCAGCCGGGAGAAACCTTAGGGATCATCGGTGCGACTGGTAGCGGAAAATCAACGATCGTCAAATTACTGCTGCGGCTCTATGACCCAACGAAGGGTATGATCCGCATCGCTGGTCGCGACATTCGCTCCATCGATCCGACGGAGTTGCATCAGTTATTCGGTGTCGTCTTACAAAAAGACGTGCTTTTTGCGGAAACGATTGAAGAAAATATCGCCTTTGGCCGGCGGTTTTCCAAAGAGCAGATCGAAGAAGCGGCGGCTCGCGCCCAAGCCAAGGAGTTTATCAATCAACTACCCAAGCGCTTAGCTCATCCACTGCATGCCAAAGGCAGCAATTTAAGCGGCGGTCAAAAGCAGCGGGTCTTGTTATCGCGGGCATTGGCGGGGGATCCGGAAATTTTGATTTTGGATGACTCCGCCAGTGCGCTGGATTATCGGACCGACGCTCAGTTGCGCAAGGTCCTGAAACAGCAGTTTCAACAGACGACGACGATCTTGATCGCGCAGCGGATCAGTTCGATCCAGCATGCCGACAAAATTTTGGTACTGGAAAATGGTCAAATGAACGGTTTTGGCAGTCACCAAGAATTACTAGCAGATAATGTGATCTACCAAGCCATTTATCAAGGGCAGACAGGAGGTGCCGATGATGCCGAAGATGCCGAAGAAAAAAACGGAAAAACCAAAGGATAGCAAGAAAACACTCCGGCGTTTGTGGGGCTATCTCTACGAGTACAAAGGACTCCTGTTGGCAGCCGCTATTTTAATGATGGTCAGCAACATCTTCGCCTTGGTGGGCCCGTTGCTTTCCGGGTACGCCATTGATGCTATTCAACCGGGTCCCGGCAAGGTCATTTTTGAACGAGTCTTCTTTTATTGTGGGCTGATGCTCCTGTTTTATCTTGCTTCTTCCCTTCTTAGTTATCTGATTTCGCTCATGATGATTCGCTTGAGTCAGCGGGTGGTGGCAGCGATGCGCAAGGCGATTTTTGATAAAATCACCGAATTGCCAGTGGGGTATTTTGACCGGGTCGCCACTGGGGATATCATCAGCCGCATCAGTTATGACGTCGATACCATCAATACGTCATTGGCCAGCGATGCCATTCAAGTCCTCAGCAGTCTTGTGACGATCATTGGTTCGTTTGTGATGATGGTTTTGATTTCGCCGCTGCTGGTGCTGATTTTTGTCGTAACGGTTCCCGCTTCGATCTTTTTGACCCGCTTTTTGATGAGCAAATTTCAACCATTGTTTCGCCATCGGTCCCGCAAATTAGGCGAGCTGAACGGCTTTGTGGAAGAGATTATTTCTGGTCAGCAAACGATTAAGCTTTACAACCAAGAAGAAGCGATCATCAGCCGTTTTGATGAAAAAAACCAAGAAGCGGTAGATGCCTATTACAATGCCGAGTACTACGGTAGTATGACTGGTCCTTCCATCAACTTTATCAACAATCTGTCGTTGTCCTTGATCAGTATGTTTGGCGCCTTGCTGTTTTTGTTCGGTCATCTGACACTCGGGAACGTTTCTTCTTTTGTCTTATACTCCAGAAAATTCTCAGGACCAATCAATGAGTTAGCCAACATCTTCAGTGATTTGCAATCGGCATTGGCGGCGGCAGAACGAATCTTCCGTTTGCTGGATGAAGAACCGGAAGTTTCTGATGTTCCTGGAGCCTACGAATACCGCGAGGTGTCTGGTGAGGTCGCCTTTGATCATGTGACCTTCGGCTATCAAGCACAGCAGCCCATCATCAAAGACCTTTCGCTACAAGTACCAGCTGGCAGCTTGGTCGCGATCGTCGGACCGACCGGAGCGGGGAAAACCACCATTGTGAACCTCTTGATGCGGTTTTATGACCCTGACCAAGGAGCGATTCGTTTAGACGGAAAAAATATCCGCCAAGCGACACGCCGCAGCTTACGGCAAAGCTATGCAATGGTGCTGCAAGACACCTGGCTGTTCACGGGAACGATTTTTGAAAATTTGGCCTACGGCAAGGCGAATGCGACGATGGCAGAAGTCCAAGCTGCTGCACAAGCCGCCCATATCCACGACTTTATTATGAGCCTGCCAAAAGGCTATGATACTTTGATTTCTGAAGACGGAACCGGTATTTCACAAGGGCAAAAACAACTATTGACGATTGCGCGAGCAATGCTGTTAGATGCCGATCTGCTGATTCTTGATGAAGCCACATCAAATGTCGACACGCAAACGGAGCTGCTGATCCAAGCAGCGATGACCAAATTGATGAAAGGCAAAACCTCCTTTGTGATCGCCCATCGCTTGTCCACGATTCGACATGCCGACACGATCCTCGTGGTGGAACAGGGCAATATCGTAGAGCAAGGGACCCACGAAGAGTTAGTAGCCAAAGAGGGGCGTTATGCCGCACTCTATCAGGCACAATTTGACGCATGATCCATAACTAGTCCGCATCCGTACAAGGAGTAACCCACTGCTTGCACGGATGTTTTTTGTGTGCCATCGGCTTTCTTGGCACAGGTACAAAATCTTCTTATGACAAATCAGGCAATTATCGGTATACTTAAGAAAGGGGTATCATCAAACAGAAAGAAGGGAAACAATTGGATCATAAACAACTAAAAGAATTCCCCAACGATTTCTTATGGGGTTCAGCATCAGCAGCCTATCAAGTAGAGGGCGCATGGCAAGAAGACGGCAAAGGCGCTTCAGTTTGGGACGATTTTGTCCGCATTCCAGGCAAAACCTTTAAAGCAACGAACGGAGATGTCGCGGTCGACCATTACCACCGCTTCAAAGAAGATGTTGCCTTGATGAAAGAACAAGGATTGAAAACCTATCGTTTTTCCATTGCATGGACACGGATTTTTCCAGAAGGACGAGGAGAAGTCAATCAAGCAGGGTTAGACTTTTATTTAGCATTGATCGATGAGCTGATTAAAGCAGGGATCGAACCAATGGTGACCTTGTACCATTGGGATCTGCCACGTACGTTGCAAGAAGAATATGGCGGCTGGGAATCTCGCAAAATCATTGAAGATTTCACCAACTATGCGGCGGTATTGTTTGAAGCCTTTCGCGGCAAAGTTCACTATTGGGTCAGCTTGAATGAACAAAATATCTTTACTTCTTTAGGCTATCTTTTAGCTGCCCATCCACCAGGAGTGACCGATCCTAAACGGATGTATGAAGTCAATCATATCGCTAATTTGGCAAATGCGTCGGTGATCAACAAGTTCCATGAGATGAAAATCCCAGGGAAAATCGGACCAAGTTTCGCCTATTCACCAAACTACCCAATCAACAGCGACCCGAAAAATATTTTGGCAGCTGAAAACGCCGAAGACTTGATGGCGCATTATTGGTTAGACGTCTATCTATGGGGCGAATACCCGATTGCTGCAATGAATTACTTGAACGAGCAAGGGATCGCACCAACGATCGAACCAGGAGATATGGACTTGCTGCGTTCAGCAAAACCAGATTTCTTAGGGATCAACTATTACCAAACAGCAACGAATGCCTACAATCCATTAGATGGTGTCGGTGCCGGTAAAATGAACACCACTGGGAAAAAAGGTAGCTCCGAAGAAACCGGGACACCAGGAATGTTCAAAAAAGCTGAAAATCCATTTGTGGAACGGACGAATTGGGATTGGGAGATCGATCCTCAAGGGCTGCGGATCGCTTTACGCCGAATCACTAGCCGTTATCGGGTGCCTGTGATCATTACGGAAAACGGACTTGGTGAATACGATAAACTAACAGACGATCACCAAATCCATGACCAATACCGCATCGATTATTTAGCAGGGCATGTCCATGCCATCAAAGAAGCGATCAGCGACGGCGCGGAAGTTCTTGGCTATTGCACCTGGTCCTTCACTGATTTGCTAAGCTGGTTGAACGGCTACCAAAAACGCTATGGCTTTGTCTATGTCGACCAAGATGAAACCCAAGAAGGGTCACTGGCACGCTACAAGAAAGACAGCTTCTACTGGTACCAAGAGCTGATCAAAACTAACGGGCAAGAGTGCTAGCCTCCTAAAGCCAATACCTGAATAAGCGAAACGACCCCTGCAACGGCAGTGATCGTTTCTTAGAAAAAAGTACGTTCCACCTGTAGCGACCGCCCAAAGGTAGACCAAAAGTCTCGCTTTTTGGGCCGCTTCAAAGGAGAACGTCCTTTTTTTGAGTATTATCGTTGACAAGTGTAAACGATAATTGTAAAGTAGAAGAAGATTACAACTGTAAACATAAAAGGTGAATGGGTTTGCATAGCAAGCAAGGAGGAAGGAAACAATGATCGAAAAGAATTATGGGGTAAAAGGGATGACCTGTGCGTCTTGTTCCCAGACAGTCGAAAAAACAGTCAGCAAGCTGGCGGGGGTCGACCAAGCAGCTGTCAATTTGGCTACTGAAAAATTACATATTCGTTATGATGAGCAGCAGCTCACCGAAGAAACACTCGCTGAGGCCATCAAAGCAGCGGGCTATCAACTGATCGGCTCTCAAAGACAAGAGACCTTTGCCATCTCGGGCATGACCTGTGCGTCTTGTGCCCAAACAGTAGAAAAAGCTGTCCAAAAATTAGCGGGTGTGGAGCAAGCCTCCGTCAATCTGGCGACAGAAAAACTGACGGTCAGCTATCAACAAGACCAAGTGTCCGCCGCGAAGATCGCAGCTGCCGTGAAAGAGGCGGGCTATGACGCACAGCTGCCGACCGCTTCTGCCGACAAGGCGGATTCAAAACAGGCAGAGATTCGTGCTTTATGGCAACGGTTTTGGCTTTCGGCGCTCTTTACGATCCCCTTGTTCTATTTGACGATGGGGGAAATGATCGGTTTGCCGATCCCTGGCTTTTTAGATCCAATGGCCTATCCAGTCAATTTCGTTACCACTCAATTGATTTTAGTCTTACCGGTGATGGTCCTCGGTCGCGCCTTTTACATTGCTGGTTTCAAAGCGCTTTGGAAAGGCCATCCTAACATGGATTCCCTCGTCGCATTGGGAACCAGTGCTGCCTTCTTTTATAGTATTTATGGGACCGTGATGGTCTACCTGGGCACGACCCACTATGCGATGCACTTGTACTATGAAACGGCCGCCGTTATTTTGGCATTAGTGACCTTAGGAAAATACCTTGAGTCGGTCTCAAAGGGCAAAACCTCCGAAGCCATCAAGAAGTTGTTGGATCTCGCACCGAAAAAAGCCCGTGTGCTTCGCGGCAGCGGGAATCAAGCCGAAGAAGTCGAAGTGGGTATTGAAGAAGTCGCAGCCGGCGATATCTTAGTCGTACGACCTGGTGAAAAGATTCCTGTGGATGGGATCGTTACCCAAGGACGCTCTGCCATCGATGAATCAATGATCACCGGAGAAAGCTTACCTATCGAAAAACAAGTCGGTGATCGGGTGATCGGCGCCAGTATCAACAAAAATGGCTCGTTTCAATACGAAGCCACCAATGTGGGAGAAGATTCAACGTTAGCGCAAATCATTCAGTTAGTAGAAAATGCCCAAGGCTCCAAAGCGCCGATTGCCCGCATGGCTGACAAAGTTTCGGGTGTGTTTGTCCCGATCGTCATGGTCTTGGCGGTTTTTGCAGGACTTGCCTGGTTTTTCTTAGGACAAGAAACCTGGATCTTCTCATTGACCATTACGATCTCTGTATTAGTGATTGCTTGTCCGTGTGCTTTAGGATTAGCGACACCGACCGCCATCATGGTGGGTGCGGGCAAAGGGGCAGAAAATGGCGTCTTGATCAAAAGCGGCGATGCGTTAGAAACAGCTAGAAACGTGACGACGATCGTCTTTGATAAAACCGGCACGATCACAGAAGGCAAACCAGTCGTAACCGATCTCCTGCCTGCCGGCAACCACACGCCGACGGAATTGCTGCAGCTGGCGGCTTCTGTTGAAAAAGGCTCAGAACATCCATTAGGCGAAGCCATTGTGATCGAAGCCCGCACGCAAGCCCTCGCCCTGCAAGAAGTTGACGGGTTTGAAGCGATTCCGGGGCATGGGATTCAAGGCACGATTGCTGGCAGTCCAGTCCTATTAGGCAACCAGAAATGGCTGGAAAAACAAAACGTTGCCATCGATGGCCTGATCGAGCAAGCCCAACAATTGGCTCACGAAGGGAAAACACCGATGTATGTTGCCAAAGACGGCGAAGCGATCGGGATCATCGCTGTGGCAGATACTATCAAAGAAAGCAGTCGAAAAGCTATTGAACGGTTGCATCAAATGGGCTTGTACGTAGCAATGATCACTGGCGACAATGCTCGGACAGCCCAAGCCATCGCCAAACAAGTCGGTATCGATGAAGTAATCAGTGACGTCTTGCCAGAAGATAAAGCCGCCAAAGTAGCCGGCCTGCAAGCCAAAGGCCAAAAGGTTGCGATGGTAGGTGACGGGATCAATGATGCGCCGGCGTTAGCCCAAGCCGATGTAGGGATCGCGATCGGCTCTGGTACCGATGTCGCCATCGAATCGGCAGACATCGTACTGATGCGCAGCGATCTGATGGACGTCCCATCAGCAATCGAGTTAAGTCGGGCAACCATCAAAAACATCAAAGAAAATCTTTTCTGGGCTTTTGCTTATAACGTCTTAGGCATCCCTGTCGCAATGGGTGTGCTGCATCTTTTCGGCGGCCCCTTGCTCAATCCAATGATCGCTGGGGCGGCCATGAGCTTCAGCTCGGTATCCGTTTTATTAAATGCCTTGCGGCTGAAACGATTCCAACCCTCAGCGAAAAAATAAACGAAGCAACGAATGCAACAACAAAAAGACCTGCCCACGGTTTCTGATGGAAGAAAACCGTGGATAGGTCTTTTTAGTGCTGGACATCTAAATAAGAGTAGGCCCGCACGTCATAACGGTTGCGACTACGGGAAAATTCGATAGGTGAGCCATTTTTCTGATAGACGATCTGTTCGATCTCTAAGACCGGATCATCGGCTTTACAGTCCAAATACTGTTGATCGTACGCGGTACTTTTATCAGCGGCGATGGTGCGGTAGGCCCCAGCAAACTGGACCCCTAGTTCCTCTTTGACATAACGATAGATAGAACTTTCTAAATGGCCACGAGTTAAATTGGGCACCAAATGGACCGGCATATAGGTATATTCTAAAATAAACGGCTGGTCTTCAAGAATCCGCAAGCGGACAATACTATAGATCGGCTGTTCTTCCGTCAACATCAACTTTTCTTGGATCGTTTGGTCAGGAAATTCGACTTGAAAATCGATGACCTGACTGACTAGCTTGCGGCCAGCTTTGCCCATTTCTGTTGACAAGCCTTCATAGACCGTTAAAGCAGTGGTGTCTTTTTTTAAGAATGGGTGGTTCAATATTTTTGTTCCAGCGCCCCGCTGAGAATAAACCAGTCCTTCCATGGCTAAAATACCGATGGCTTTTTTGACGGTCATCCGGCTGACTCCGAATTCTTCGACTAAATCAGTTTGATTCGGCAGTAAGCTGTCAGGCGGATACGTTTTGTTTTTGATACGTGTGCGTAAAATATTGGCAATTTCTTGGTATTTTGGCATCTGATCACCTCGCAAGAAGTATAGCTGAAAAAAGCGGTTTCGACAATCAAACCTTGGTTTTTTTATAAAAAGAACGGCTGACTGAAAAAATTCAGCCAGCCGTTGCGCTTAATCGATCGATGGTTCTGCTTGACGATCTAAAACACGTAAGAATGGATACCAGATTAAGCCGACGATCACCACGTCAATGACTTGCAGCAAACCACCTAACCAAGAGTTGGTTGCTAAGACACCACTGAAGACCACTGGAACGGTCCAAGGAACAGAAACACCAGTTGGTGCAGGAACAAGTCCAGCCGCCATCACTAAGTAGTTGAAGGTCGTTACCACAAGAGGTGCCACGACCCAAGGAATCAGGATTGTCGCATTCAAGACGATCGGCATACCGAAGATTGCTGGTTCGTTGACGTTAAAGATCCCTGGTGCTAAAGCCAAACGACCAACATCGCGGTATTGTTTTTTCTTCAATACAAAAGCCATCAAGATAACAACTGCTAACGTCATACCAGAACCGCCTAATCCAACGGTGAAGGTTTCCATAAATGGTTTTGTGACGATATGCGGCAGTGCATCCCCATTTTGATACGCTTCTAAGTTGTCTAACATTAATGTATTCCAAATCGGGTCCATCACAGAGTTGACGATGATTTGACCATGTAGACCGAAGAACCAAAGGAATTGGACAAAGAACAAAGCCAATAGAGTTGCTGGCAAGCTGCTGCCTAGTCCAGTCAATGGTTTTTGGATCAATTCATAAACCAAGTCATGCAAGTTGGCATTGAAGACACCCGTCATGATGGCATTGATCACTAAAAATACCGTTAAGGTGATAATTGCTGGAATCAAAGCGGCAAAAGATTTAGAAACTGCTGGTGGCACCCCATCAGGCATTTTGATCTGCCAGCCGCGTTTTGTGATGCGGCAATAGATTTCAGCTGCTAAAAATGCTGCGATCATCCCGATAAACATCCCTTTTGCGCCAAGACGATCAAGAGACAGCACGCCGGAGATCGTTTCGCCAGATTCAGTAGTCATAAAGAAAGGAGTTAAGATCAAAAAGCTGGCAAAAGAAACGGCGCCGCCAAAAATCCCTTCCACATCATATGATTTTGATAAATAATAGCCGATACCGAAAGTAACGAAAACAGTCATGATACTCATTGTTGCATTTTGCCCATTGCCAAACAGCGTTCCTAATGTTCCTTTAGTGGCATCACTGAAGAAGGGCAGGTTGTTTAAAACGACCACGATCGATCCAAACATAGTGATTGGGAACGAAAGCATAAATGCGTCCCGCAAGACGGTCAGATAGCGATTTTGTCCTAAGGCATTCGCCAAGGGCAAAATCTTTTCAGATAACTTGTCCATAAAACCATTCATTATTAGTTCACTCCTTAAATTTCTTTTTGCAATCGATTACATTGATAATGTATCATGTTTTATTTTAAATGTCTATACATTTATTTTAAAAAAGATTGATTTTTGTAACTGCTTCCTTTATGATTAGGGCAGCAAAGAAAAAACGAGGAGTGAATGAAGATGGATTATCAATTTCCAGCAGGCTTTTGGTGGGGGTCAGCCGCTAGTGGCCCACAAACAGAAGGTGTATTTGAAGGTGATGGCAAAGGGGCAAGCATCTGGGATTACTGGTATCAGCAAGAACCAGAGAAATTTTTCAATGGGGTAGGTCCTGAAAAAACCTCGCAAGTCTACACACGCTATCAAGAAGATATTCAACTCATGAAAGAAACCGGCCATACGACGTTTCGGACGTCGATCCAATGGAGTCGTCTTTTCCCGCAAGGCAAAGGAGAAGTCAATCAAAAAGCCGTTGATTTTTACAATGCCTACATTGATGAATTGATCGCCAACGGGATCGAACCTTTCATGAATTTATACCACTTCGATATGCCAATGGCGCTGCAAGAAAAAGGCGGCTGGTTGAACCGAGAGACCGTGGATGCCTATGTCGCGTTTGCGCAAACCTGCTTTACGTTATTTGGTGATCGTGTCAAGAAATGGTTCACTCATAATGAACCGATCGTCCCTGTTGAAGGCGGCTATCTTTACCAATTCCATTATCCGAATGAGATCAACATGAAACATGCAGTCCAAGTTGGGTTCCACGAAACGTTGGCGAGTGCTAAAGCCATCAAAGTCTATCATGAGATGAACCTTAGTGGGGAGATCGGCATTATTTTGAATTTGACGCCAAGCTATCCAAGAGATGAGAACGATCCAGAGGATGTCAAAGCAGCGCAAATCGCAGATGCCTTCTTTAATCGCTCTTTCTTAGACCCTGCGGTCAAAGGCACGTTCCCAGAAGAATTAGTGACCATCGTCAAGGAATTAGATATGGTACCAGCGATGGAAGCTGATGATTTACAAACGATTCGCGAAAATACGATTGACTTGTTAGGGATCAATTATTACCAACCTCGTCGTATCATGAAGAAAGAATCGCCGATCGATCAAGCGAAAAGTCCAATGCCTGATGATTACTTTGATAACTATGATATGCCGAACAAGAAAATGAACCCGTATCGTGGATGGGAAATCTATGAAAAAGGGATCTATGATATTTTGACAAACACGCGAGAAAACTATGGCAATATCAAGTGCTACATTTCTGAAAATGGCATGGGTGTCGAAGGAGAAGAACGTTTCGTCAATGCTAATGGCGTGATCGAAGATGATTACCGCATCGAGTTTGTCTCTGACCACTTGAAGTATGTCCACCAAGCGATCCAAGAAGGAACCAATTGTGTTGGCTACCATATGTGGACCTGCATGGACAACTGGTCATGGACCAATGCTTACAAGAACCGTTACGGATTTATCTCCGTTGACTTAGCAAATGATGCTAAACGAACAGTGAAAAAATCAGGTCGTTGGTTTAAAGAAGTTTCAGATAATAACGGCTTTTAATAACAATGAAAAAAGTAATGCTGTAGGGATCAGCATTGCTTTTTTGTGTAAAATCGCGGATTTTTTCTGGCTAATTTCAAAGGGGGGGTTCTATTAAAAAACCACCTGTTTTTGCAAATGATAAGCTGGGTTAAATAAAAGCACAGTTTTGATAAAGAAAAGACTAGACATGGAAACGTTCTCGTGGTATTCTTTAGTGGAAATCGGTTTCATTATTTTGTTTAGGGTTTGAAAGGAGAAAAAACAATGGATAAATTTATTGGATTTATGGAGAAGCACTTTATTCCGATCGCTTCTAAAATAGGCTCTCAAAGACATCTAGTGGCCATTCGTGACGGATTTATCGTAACGATGCCGTTGATGATCTTAGGCTCTTTTGGGGTATTGATCAACAACTTACCAATCCCTGCCTATATTGATTTTATGAATGGCATTTTTGGTGAAGGAACATGGCAAGCCTTTGGGAACAACTTGTCAGCAGGTACTTTTTCAATACTTGGTCTGTTAATCGCTTTCACAGTAGCGTATAATTTAGCTAAAAGCTACAATCAAGACGCATTAGGTGCTGGGGCGATCTCAGTTGCAAGTTTCTTCGCATTAGGTGCTATGGCGACAGGCCCAGATGGTTTGTTAACAGCTGCCGGACTTGGTTCTCAAGGATTATTTTTAGCATTAATCGTATCGATCATTTCTACTGAGATCTTCCGTCGTCTAGCTGGCAACCCACGCTTAGTCATCAACATGCCTGATGGCGTACCACCAGCAGTATCACGTTCATTTGCTGCATTATTCCCAGCAATGATCACCGTATCGATCTTTGCTTTGTTTACAGCAATTTTCCAAGCATTTGGTGTGACAAGTATCGTATTGTCCTTCTATGAATTGGTGCAACAACCATTCATGGGCTTGGCAAACTCTTATCCAGCTGCTTTGCTATTAGGTTTTATCTCTGCATTCTTATGGTTCTTTGGTTTACATGGTGCCAACATCATCGACCCGTTCATGCAAACGATCAATGTGCCTGCGATCGAAGCAAACGCACGAGCATTAGAAGCAGGAACAGATTTGCCTTATATCGTGAACAAACCATTCTTTGATTCTTTCGTGAACATCGGCGGAACAGGTGCGACACTAGGTCTTTTGATTGCGATCTTTTTAGTTGCTCGTCATCATAAAGCGTATATGACTGTCGCAAAACTATCCGTTGCACCAGGTGTGTTTATGATCAATGAACCAGTGATGTTTGGGTTGCCAGTTGTCTTAAACCCAATCTTGTTCATCCCATATGTGTTGACCCCACTTGTTTTAGTCACGACTGCTTATTTTGCAACTGCAACTGGCTTAGTTCCTGCAAGTACCGTCATCGCACCATGGACGACGCCACCAATCATCGGCGGTATTTTGTCGACACAAAGTATTGCTGGCGGAATCTTGGCAGCTGTTAACTTGATCTTGTCGATCGTTATCTACTTGCCGTTCGTGAAAATGGCGCAAATTCAAGAAACACGCCGTTTAAAAAATGCGTAATGTCTGATCGAGTCGATTAGAAACAAGCGCCAAACGTAATAGACCTTATCCGGCCGCGATCAGAGTGCAATACCCCTTATCACACTGCTTCATTGGAAGGTGCAGTGGTGTGATGACACTCTTTTCGTTTGGCCGGTTCTTTTCTCGTTTTCCAATCAATACAACACACGTTTTGGAGGTGGCAAAATGCCCAAATATATGGAGATCGCAGATGTTCTGCGTAAAAGAATCAAGGACGGGACTTATCCGAAAGACAGTCTTTTACCTTATCAAACAGAGTTAGTGGAAGAGTTTGGCGTCAGCCGAATGACGATTAAAAATGCGGTGAATATCCTGATTATGGAAGGCTTGCTGCTGACAAAGCGCGGCTTAGGGACCAAAGTTTTGAATCATTCCTTTTGGGGCAAAGATACCTCATCGGTGACAGAATACAAAGGCCTGAGCTATCAGATGAAACAAGAAAAACGGACGTTGACTAGCCAAGTCATCACCTTTGAAGTCTGTTTTCCTACAACAAGAATTCAAGAGATGCTTCAGATCACTGCCGAACAACCAATCTACCATGTGATCCGTTTGCGGATCTTAGAAGGCAATCCATACATACTCGAGCATTCCTATATGCCGTTGGATCTGGTCAGCGGTTTGACGAAAGAGATCTTGGAAGAATCCGTCTATGACTATCTGTTGCAAGATTTAGGCTACAAATTTGCTGGTGCTTATCGGACTTTTCAGGCTGCCAAAAGTGATGAATACGATCAAACCTATTTAGCGTGCCAAGCAGATGATCCAGTATTGGAATTAGAACAGATCATCTATTTAGAATCGGGACGTCCAGTGGACTATTCCTGCAGCCGCAATCGGTATGATGTTCGTGGCTATTCCATGTTAGACATGAAGCCTGATCTGTTACAGCACCGCAAAAAGTAACGGCTTACAAAATGGTTCTTCAACGAAAAAACGCTTCATAGCTACTGTTGGCTATGGAGCGTTTTTGTTTTGACTTAAGAAGTGGGTTGGTTTTGATCGCCTAGTTTGGCTAAGATAGTTTCCGCAACGGCTCTGGGAATACCAGCTTGCTGGATCTCTTCCACGGAAGCTGCTTGGATGTTTTTTAACGACTTGAAGGTTTTCATGAGCTGTTGCTTGCGTTTTGGTCCTAAGCCAGGAATTTCATCCAGCTTGGAAGAAAAGCTGTTTTTACTGCGCAGTTGGCGATGGAAGGTGATCGCAAAACGATGGACCTCATCTTGGATCCGTTGCAGCAAAAAGAATTCGACAGAATTGCGTTCCAGCTGGATCGGATCTAAAAATTCTCCGAAAATCAACTCGCTGGTTTTGTGTTTGTTGTTCTTCACTAAACCTGCAACCGGAATATCTAAACCTAGCTGGTTATGCAGCACTTCTTGGGCAGCACCGACTTGGGCTTTCCCGCCATCGATGATGATCAGATCAGGAAAAGGCAGGTTTTCTTTTAGGACACGAGAGTATCGGCGGTAGATGACTTCTTGCATAGAGCCATAATCATCGCCGCCTTGTGCGGTACGAATCTTATATTTCCGATAATCATCTTTAAACGGCTTCCCGTCGACAAAAACCACCATTGCAGAAACCGGATCGGTTCCCATGATGTGGGAGTTATCGAAGGCTTCAATCCGATAAGGTGTCGGGATCCCCATGGCATCGCCTAGACGATCCACAGCACCGATCGTCCGTTCTTCAGTACGCTCGATCAACGCAAATTTTTGGGCCAAGGCAATGCGGGCATTTTTATTGGCCAAATCGACCAATTTCTTTTTGTCGCCTCGTTGGGGCTGCAGGACTTTGGTTTCCAGCAGCGCTTCTAATGGGGCAGCATCGACATTTTGCGGAACAAAGACTTCTTTGGGAATGAAGTGTTCATTCTTTTGGTAAAACTGGCCGACGAAGGTCAAGAAATCCTCATCCGCTTCATTGTAGAAAGGAAACAAAGAGACTTCTCGTTCGATCAGCTTTCCTTGACGGATAAAGAAGACTTGGACACACATCCAGCCTTTGTCGACACTGTAGCCAAAGACATCACGGTCCATCAGGTCGGTCAGGGTCATTTTTTGTCGCGTCATGACGGTATCGATCGCTTGGATCTGATCCCGCAGCTCAGCCGCTCGCTCAAACTCTAACGTTTCAATGGCTTCGCCCATCTTCTCTTTCAGATCTTTCAAAATATCGACGTGACCGCCGTGGAAAAAGTGTTTCACTTGATCAACGATCTTCTGATAATCCTTGGGGTCTACATTGTTGACATAAGGACAGACACATTGACCCAAATGATAATAAAGACAAGGGCGCTTTTGAGAAGGACCGCACTTTCGCAAAGGAAAGAGACGATCCAGCACCCGTTTGGTTTCGTTGGCTGCTCGTGCATCAGGATAAGGGCCAAAATATAAAGCCCCGTCTTTTAAAACTTTACGAGTGATGATCAGACGCGGATAGCGCTCTTTGGTCACTTTAATAAAAGGATACGACTTGTCGTCCTTTAACATGATATTGTATTTTGGTTTGTTTTTTTGAATCAAATTGATTTCCAGCAATAAAGCTTCCGTATTTGATTCGGTAACGACGTACTCAAAATCATTGATTTCTTGAACGAGCCGTTCGGTTTTCGTATCGTGGCTGCCGGTAAAATACGAACGGACACGATTTTTTAAAATTTTGGCTTTCCCAACATAGATGATTTTGTTATTTTTATCTTTCATTAAATAACAACCAGGTTGATCAGGAAGCAGCGCTAATTTGTTCTTGATTTGTTCGTTCATTTCAAGATCCTTTCTTACTGGTTTGCTTCACGAACTGCATAAGTAGTCAAAGGGCGGTCTAAGTTTCCCTCAAAAAGGGGAACGTTAGAGCCCATAGCCAGTACTCCTCATTTTAGCACAAATTTCTTAAGAAACAATCAATCGGACCAGATCGGCAGTGAGGAAGCGTAATCGTAAGAAAAGGTTAAGAAATCCCACGAGGCGGTGGTTCCCCCAAAAAATCAGTTTGTTATTATACGCTTGCCACCTGTGAGGGATCGTTTTGCGACCACTCCTGAATGAAGGTCCGCAATCCCTCGATGGCTGGTTCTGTGACTACTTTGCGCTGGATTAAGTAAAATTGGCGCTCAAAGTTTTTATCCAGCAGTTGATAGCCAATGCCGTGGGCGGCTCGCTTGGAAAGGATCGAACAGCCGAAGCCTTGTTTCAGCAAAGCGACAATCAATTCATTGCTGGCGATCTCGATGATCGGTCCTTGAATGTTCTGTTCCTCCAGATAGCGCTTAGTGTAATAGTAGACACCAGAACTCGCTTCTCGGACGAGCCAAGGACCGGTTTGGGGATCACCGGCTAAGACGAGCTGATCTTTCAAAATCGGGAAACGCAAAATACTTGGTGCAGATAAGGGTTTTTCAATGATCCCTAAATCTAGTTGATGTTGTTCAAGCGCTGTTAAGACTTCAGCGGAGTTCATCATCGATACCCGAAAATGCACCGTGGGAAAGGCGTTGTATAAAGCAATCATCAAGTCAGGCATCAAGGCCATCGCATAGGTATGAGAGATGCCTAGGGCACAGTGGCTTTGATGCTGTGTGTTGGTATGGATCTCGCTGGCGATCGTCGACCACTCATCCAATAAATTCAGTGCCTTTTCGTAAAGGTACTCTGCTTGGGGCGTGGCGATCACGTTTTTGCGACCATTGCGTAAAAAAAGCGGTGTATCCAGGTCTTGTTCCAACTGCTTGATTTGAGCAGAAACCGTGGGCTGCGAAATAAATAGCAATTCGGCAGCTTTCGAAAAATTTTTCGTTTCATAGACCATCTTAAAGGTCTCCAGTAATTTTAACATTGCAATCCCTTCCATTAGAAAATTCAATCATAACTATTATACCAATAAATCCTACTGATCGGTCAATCTGTGTATAATGGATGTTATATGAAAGGATGAAAGCAATGAAGCAACGACAAACAGCTTTGATACTTCCCGGTTTGTTCCTGTCCTTTTCGGTAGCCGTCATCGCCCGAATCATGGCTTTGGCTGTGCCAAAATTAGGGGGAGCAACCCTTGCTATTTTATTAGGAATCATTTTAGGAAATACACTGTTCAAGCAAGAACGCTATCAAGTCGGGACGAAGGTTGCGGAAAGTCGTCTCCTAGAATATTCGGTGGTTTTGCTGGGCTTTACCGTCACTTTCCAGACTATCAGTGAAATGGGTCTTCGGGGCTTTCTCTTTATTTTGCTGCTGATGAGCTTGGTCATTACCGCTGCTTATTTGATAGGGAAAAAAAAGGGCTTTAATCAAAAGATGAGCCTGATGATGGCAGGCGGCAATGCTGTCTGTGGGGCCTCTGCGATTGCGGCGATCGCACCAGCCATTGATGCCGATGATGAAGAAAAAGGGCAGATCATCACCTTGGTCAATCTTTTAGGAACGGTGATGATGCTGACGCTGCCGTTTTTAGGCTTGGCCTTATACGGCGATGATCTATTGCAAAAAAGTGCCTTACTTGGCGGCACACTGCAATCCGTCGGGCAAGTCGTGGCGGGGGCTAGTTTGATTGATGCCGACACCGTCAAATACGCGATGCTCTTTAAAATCGCGCGCATCATCATGTTGGCAGTCGTCGTCATTGTTTTTGAACGAATGACGACAAAGACCCCCACCAAAACCAAAGGCAAAGGTAAGCTACGGCTGCCAATCCCTTGGTATGTGTTGGGCTTCTTGACCATCTGTATCTTGAACAGCTTCTTGCCGCTGCCTAGCTGGTTGAATGAGGGGGCTCATTTTATCAGTACGTGGTTTGAAACAACGGCGTTGGCAGCCATCGGTTTGCGCCTGGATTTCCGCAAGTTTTTAAAAGAAGGACCGCGCTTTTTATTCTATGGTCTTTCCGTTGGAGCCGTCCAAACCGTGGGTGCTGTTGCGTTGATTTGGTTGCTGCGGCTCTGATTCACACGAGGCACATCCCATAAAGCACGTTTGAAGCGTACGATTGTTTAACGAAAAAAGCCACGACGGTTGATCGAAGGGCACGCTTTGCTGTTTCTGTTGGAAGAGGCAGCAGGGCGTGGCTTTTCAGATCAACTGTCGGGCTTTTTTTAGCGACAAAGATGGTTAGACGGGGACTTGGATGACTTGAACACCTTGTTGCTCAATCAAGTCGATGACTTTGGGATCAGAATAATGGTCGGTAATCAGCAGATCGATAGCCGCAATTGCGCCAATCGTAAAATTGGATTGCTTACCGATTTTGCGATAATCCGCGATAACGATCAACTTGCCAGAATTTTCGATGATTTTCGCATTGACTTTGGCTTCGTGGATCACTGAAGTGGAAATGCCGGTCTGTAAATCTAACCCACTACAACCAATGATCGTAACATCAGAACGAACATGAGAAAACGACTCCACGGCGATATCCCCTGACAAGGCCGCTTTAGGATAGCGTATTTCGCCGCCACTTAAAACGATCGTTGATTTTGGATGGTGTTCCATTTGGATCACACTTGTATTGTTCGTCAACAAACTGATTCGTTTGTCTGTGAGATGGCGCAACGTTTGAGCGGCGCTAGTACTCGTATTGACGAAAAGGGTATCGCCATCTTTTACTTGGCGAGCCGCTTCTTTGGCCAGTCGATCTTTGATGTACTCGATCGAGTCGGTGGGATGCGCTTCATCTTCATAAGCTTCACAGTATTCGATTTTTCCGTGGGTTTGTTTGATCTGACCCATCTCACTCAGTACGGTACAGTCTCTGCGGATCGTCATCTCTGATACTCCCAACTGATGACTGAGGGTCTTCACATCAGAAAAACCAGATGTTTTTATCAGATCGATCAATTGTTTTCTCCTTTGCCTCACTTCTTCATTGGAACGTTTCACGATACTTCCTCCTTACATGCGCTTTATTCTATTCTTGTCTTTCATCGTTTATCCAGATTGCGATTGCCTTTGCATAGCAAAAACCTTCTCGCCTCCTTCTCGCAAGTTCAAGTGATGATCCCACACCACTTGTTGAGAAGCAACGATGTGTTTGTTGTTTCTTCTTTCGAACTCATTTTAACATATCCCCTATACATTACCATATATATTAAATAATCACATTTATTTATGGGTTAATTAACATATAATAAGCTAAATTAACATAAAATTAGATTGAAAGCGTTTTTCTATATGTTAGAATCAAAGTGTAAATAAGCAAGGGAGGAATAAGAATGGCACATGTAAATGATGTTTCGAAAGAGAGTTGGCTTTTAAATACGTTTCCAGAATGGGGGACCTATTTGAACGAAGAGATTGAAAATGAGCTTGTGAAAGAAGGCACAGTTTCCATGTGGTGGCTAGGCTGTACGGGTATTTGGCTGAAGAGTGCGGAAGGAACCAATATTTTATGCGACCTTTGGTGTGGCACTGGCAAGCGCAGTCATGGGAATGGGCAAATGAAAAAAGGCCATCAAATGATGCGAATGAGTGGTGTACAAGAAATGCAGCCTAACCTACGGACGCAGCCCTTTGTGATCGATCCATTTGCAATCAAAGGAGTGGATGCATTAGTGGTGACCCACATCCATTCCGATCATTTAGACATCAATACCGCAGCCGCAGTTCATCAAAATTGTCCAGAAGCAAAATTCGTCGGTCCCCATGAAGTCGTTGCAACTTGGTTGAAATGGGGAATACCAGAAGAAAAAACCATCGTGGTCAAACCGGGGGATGAAGTGACCATTGGGCAGGTGAAAATCGTCGCTTTAGAAGCATTCGATCGAACCGCTCTGATTACTTGTGAAGACCCGGATACCAGCTTGAAAGGAAAAATGCCACAGGACATGGATCGTATCGCAGTCAATTACTTGTTTGAGACTTCCGGTGGGGCGATTTATCATGCAGGAGATTCTCATTATTCGAATGTATTTGCTAAACATGGGAATCAGTACAAGATCGATGTTTGCTTAGGTGCATATGGCGAAAACCCGCGGGGCATCACCGACAAAGTTACTTCAGTCGATATGTTGCGGATGGCCGAATCCCTCAATGCCAAAGTGGTGATTCCCGTACATTATGATATCTGGTCCAATTTTATGGCTGATCCAAAAGAGATCACCGAGATTTGGAAGTTTAAAAAAGATCGTTTGAACTATGAGTTTAAACCGTATATTTGGCAAGTTGGCGGCAAATTCACCTACCCAACGAATAAAGATGATCTTGAATTTAATTTCTATCGTGGCTTCAAAGATGTGTTTTCGGTCGATAATGATACGCCATTCCCTTCTTTCTTATAAAAGAAGGGGGATGCTGCAAAAGCCAAATTTGAAAGGAGCAAAGGTAATGCTGCGTTATTTTTATGAAAATGAGTTGGTTGCAATCAACCATGAACAGCCCGAAGACTGGGAAGCTGCTATCTGGGCGAGTGGCGAAGGATTAAAGCAAAAGGCGTTGATTACGGATCAGTACATTGAAGATGTCATTCGGGATGTCCATCAATACGGTCCTTATATTGTGATCATTCCCAAAGTAGCCATGCCCCATTCTTCAGCAGAAAGCAAAGGCGTCTTAGGAACAGGGATCGGATTGACGATTTTTCCAGCCCCCGTTTCATTTCAAGATGATGACCCCGACAAAGAGGCGCAGTTGTTCTTTATGCTCGCTGCCAAAAACGCTGAAGCACATATGAACAATATCGCTGGTTTATCAGAGATGTTGATGGAAGAGGGGCTGGTAGAAGATCTATTAGGTGTAAAAACGATGGCAGATTTTGAAATGGTGATGGAGAAATATGACCAAAAAGAAAGCAGGGATTAGATGGAAGTGGTAGGAGATTTCTTATTGAGATGCTGGGATTACTTTGCTCAGAATATTTTGATGCAGCCAGCTTTTTTGATCGGTTTTATTGTACTGATCGGTTACTTACTATTGAAACGGCCGTTTGTTGAATGTGTCGCAGGTTTCTTAAAAGCCACCGTTGGTTACTTGATTTTGACGATTGGCTCTGGTGGATTGGTCAATAATTTCCGTCCGATCCTGGTGGGGCTTAAGGAGCGTTTTGAATTAGATGCGATGGTCACTGACCCGTATTTTGGTCAAAATGCGATCACCGCCGGCATTGAAGAACGATTCGGACGCACCTTTGGTGACACGATGCTCTTATTATTGATTGCCTTTGTTTTTAATATCTTACTCGTTCGCTTTAAAAAATATACGAAGCTGCGGGCCGTCTTCACTACTGGAAATGTGCAAGTACAGCAAGCCGCAACGGCCTTTTGGTTGCTGCTATTTTGTTTTCCAGACTTGGGTCGGATCGAAGTCTTACTTGTCATGGGCTTGATCTTAGGCTGCTATTGGGCGGTTGGTTCCAATTTGACCGTGGGCATCTGTCAAGATTTGACGGAAGGTGCTGGTTTTGCGATTGCCCATCAACAGATGTTTGGTGTTTATTTCTTTGCGAGACTTGCGGAACGGTTCAAAAAGAACAAATCCAACCGGAAATTAGAAGATGTCGAACTACCGGGTTTTTTATCGGTCTTCAATGAAAATATGGTATCGACTTCGATCCTGATGCTCTTTTTCTTCGGTATCATTTTAGTGACACTTGGACAAGATTATTTAATAACAGCAGGATTTATGGCAGAAGGACAAAGTTTCTTATTTTATATTTTACAAACATCACTGATGTTTGCCGTCTACTTAGCAATTCTTCAATTAGGTGTGCGCACCTTCGTTTCCGAATTGACCGAGTCATTTCAAGGAATCTCAAATACGATTTTACCAGGTGCTGTTCCGGGGATCGATATCGCCGCAACCTTTGCCTTTGGTTCACCAAATGCTGTGACGGTGGGCTTTTTATTCGGTGCATTAGGACAATTTTTAATGATTGCTTTACTGATTTTGTTCCGGTCACCAACGATCGTGATTGCCGGGTTTATCCCACTGTTCTTTGATAATGCAGCGATTGCCGTTTTTGCCAACAACCGTGGAGGTATCAAGGCGGCTTGTCTTTTCCCATTCTTATCAGGCATCATTCAGATCGGTGGTTCGGCCTTGATCGCTACTTGGGTAGGATTGTCCCAATATGGCGGCTATCTTGGTATGTTCGACTGGGCGACCGTCTGGCCATTCTTTACAGTATTGATGAAATTCTTAGGCATCATTGGTGTGGTTCTTGTGGTGGTGATCTTATTAGTGATTCCACAATTGCAGTACCGCAGAGATCCAGAAGGGTATTTCTTGATCGTAGATGATTACGATGCGTATGTAGAAAAACAAAAATAATGAATTCTTAGGAGGAAAAAAGATGAGAGTATTAGTATCTTGTGCAAATGGATCAGGAACAAGTTTGATGATGATGCGGAGTGTTGAAAAAGCTTTGAAGTCTGAAGGGATCACGATCACCTCTATCCACCACTGCGCGATTTCTGAAGGCAAAAGCACCGCCAAGAATTACGATGTGGTCTTTACGCCAATGAACTTTGTCAATATGTTCGATAAAGCAAAAGAAAAGGGCGTAACAGTGATCGGGGTCAGAAATGTGATGTCTCCAAAAGAAATCATTGAGCGGGTCAGAGAAGCGGGTCTTTCAAAGGAGTAGTCAGCGTAACAGGATGTGGCAAAACAAAAAGGTTGGTCAAACAAAAGAGAGGGGAATTTCATGAGCAGACCAAAACTACAGATTGCTTGCGATCACTCCGATTTAGCTAGTGCACTGGCAGATATCAAAAAAGTCGGCGATGTGGTTGATATTATTGAAGCAGGGACTATTTTATTGTTGCAAGAAGGAGAACAGGTATTACGCTGTTTCCGAGCAATGTATCCGGAGAAGTTGATCGTAGCAGACACAAAATGTGCCGATGCCGGTGGGACGGTCGCCAAAAACTGCCAGCAAGCTGGCGCGGATTATATGACCGTGATTTGTGCAGCAACGATCCCAACAATGAAGGCAGCGGCAAAAGAAATTGCTGAGATCCAAGTAGAATTATATGGTGACTGGACCTACCAGCAAGCACAGCAGTGGCTAGATGCCGGCATCTCACAAGCTATCTATCATCAAAGTCGTGACGCACTGTTAGCTGGTGAAACATGGGGAGAAAAAGATTTAACGAAAGTCCGTAAATTGATCGATATGGGGTTTCGAGTGTCAGTCACGGGAGGATTGAGCGTCGAGACGTTGGCTCTGTTTGCCGGCATTGATGTGTATACCTTTATCACAGGACGAGGCATCACTGCAGCTGACGATCCGCAACAAGCAGCAGTTGATTTCAAGCAAGAGATTTTACGGATTTGGGGGTAGTTTTCCATGAGTTTGATCGGTCTATATGAAAAAGCAACACCCAAAACCCTCTCTTGGTCGGAACGATTGCAGTTTGTCAAAGACCGAGGCTTCGATTTCATTGAAATGTCCATTGATGAAACCGATGAACGCTTGGCACGCTTAGAGTGGGACCAAGAGCAACGCAAAGAGATCGTCGAGGCAATCTATGCCTCGGGGATCAAAATCTTGTCTTTATGTCTCAGTGGACATCGGCGGTTTCCCTTTGGTTCGATCGATGAAAAAAAGCGCAAGCACGCGATGCATCTGATGGAAAAAGCCATTGACCTGGCTTCAGATTTGGGTATTCGCTGCATCCAATTAGCCGGATACGACGTGTACTATGAGGAAAAAAGTCTTTGTAGCCGAGAATGGTTCATTGCCAATCTAAAAGAAGCGGTCGCTAGGGCGTCTGAAAAGGGTGTCGTTTTGTCACTAGAGATCATGGATGATCCGTTTCTAAATTCTATCTCAAAGTATTTACGGATCAAGGAGCAGATCCCTTCGCCCTATCTACAAGTCTATCCAGATGTCGGGAACCTATCGGCCTGGCCAGAAAATGATGTCGGTTATGAATTAGAAAAAGGCATTTGCGAGATAACCCAGATTCATTTGAAAGATACATTGGCGGTTTCAGATAAGTTTCGAGGAAAGTTTAAAGAAGTACCGTTTGGCACTGGGTGTGTTGATTTTGATGGCTGCTTACGCACGCTGAAGCGGTTGAATTATAACGGTTCTTTTGTCATCGAGATGTGGAGTGAGACGAGCGCTGACCCGATTGCGGAAATCGAACAAGCCAAAGCATTTTTATTACCAAAACTAAAGGAGGTCGGTTACCTTGATCAATCAGCTTCAATTGATGAAAGAGCGAGTCTATCAAGCCAATAAGAGACTGCCTGAGGAAGGACTAGTAAAGCTAACTTGGGGAAATGTCAGTGAGATCGATCGAGATTTAGGGATCATCGTCATTAAACCCAGCGGTGTTGATTATCAGACGATGACGGTTGATTCAATGGTAGTTTGCGACTTAGCGGGAACGCCGAAAGAGGCGAAGGCGTTGAAGCCTTCCTCGGATATCAAAACCCATGCGCTATTGTATAAGCACTTCGAAGGCGTCAAGGCGATCGTCCATACGCATTCGACAAATGCGGTAAAATGGGCGCAAGCACAGCGAGACATTCCTGCATATGGAACGACGCATGCGGATACTTTTTATGGTAGTGTCCCTTGCACACGACCGTTACGGGCCTCTGAGGTAACGGCAGACTATGAAAAAGAAACTGGCAAAGTCATTGTCGAGACGTTTGAAAAGCGGGGATTAGATCCACTTGCATGCCCAGCTGTCCTCACAGCGGGACACGGTCCCTTTACTTGGGGGCAATCTGCGGAACAAGCGGTCAGCAATAGTATTGTTTTAGAAGAGGTCGCAGAAATGGCATTAGGTACCGAAGCTTTGACCTTGGATCGAACACCGATCGCTGATTATTTGCTGGATAAACATTATTTCCGCAAGCATGGCGAACATGCTTATTATGGACAAGGATAACGGAAAAGCAGCCATTCCTAGCGATCAAGGAACGGCTGCTTTTCTATTCGTTTTCTTCAGCGAGTGTTTTCACATAAAAGCGATCCATCGTGGTATGCTGTGCTGCCAATAGTGGCTGGCACAATGCGCGATAGCCGGCTTTTTGATAGACATGCAAGGCTGCTTCTAGAGAATGATGGGATTCTAAATAGAGTTGCCGATAACCTAGTTCATCAGCTTTGGCCTCGATCTTCGCCAGCAAGGGATAGCTGAGGCGCTGCCCTTTGGCAGCATCACTGAGATAAAATTTTTGCAGCTCGGCGATTTTCCCTTCTGAATCATAAGCGGCAAGACCACCGCCGCCTAAAAGGATACCCGATTCATCGGTGACGACAAAATAATGGCGGCTAGCAGGATCTGCTGCATAAAATTCACTTAAGTGGTCTAACTCGGGATCAAAATAGGCAGTTCCTGGAACCGCCAACTGGTGGTCGGTCAAGCTTTTGCGAATGATAGCAGCTAATGGCGCATCATCTTGAGATTGGATCGGACGAAATATCGGCTTCATGCAGTTCCTCCTTAACGTAAAAGTAAATGAATAGCTATAGTGTACCACAAGCATCGAGGTAGTGTTTAGTGATGATAAGAAAAGCCATCCTCGCAATGGCGCACCTCTTTAATAAAAAAACGCCCCTCGTTGCCAGGCTCCTAATGTAAAAAGGAGGATGGCGAAACGAGGGGGCGGTTTTTGTGTTAGTCATGGAAGCAGTAATTAGAGCGTTTCACCATTAGAGGCGATTACTTGCTGGTACCACGCAAAGGAATCTTTTTTCAAACGATTCAAGGTTCCTTTGCCGGTATTGTCTTTGTCGACATAGATCATGCCATAGCGTTTCTCCATTTCGCCGCTGCCGAAGCTGACGATATCAATGATCCCCCAAGGCGTATAACCTAATAGCGGTACACCATCTTCAACCACCGCTTTTTCCATCTGTTCGATATGCTCTTTCAGGTAAGTGATGCGGTAGTCATCATGGACTTGCTGTTCATTGGTTAATTGATCGTAAGCACCAAAGCCATTTTCTACGATAAATAGCGGCAAGTCATAGCGTTGATAGATCGTATTTAACACATAGCGCAACCCGACTGGATCGATAGGCCAGCCCCAATCAGAAGCACTGATATAAGGATTACTCACGATTTTTGCTCCCGGGATATCCTCAGTTGGTGTGCCAGCCACTTCATCAAGGGTTGAGATCGTTCCTGACATGTAATAGCTGAACCCAATATAATCAACGGTTCCTGCTTTTAATAGCGCTTGTTCCTCGGGCGTGATCTCAATCGTGATGCCTTTTTTTGCCCAATATTTTTGCACATAGGTTGGGATCTTGCCTCGTACGTGGACGTCGCTGTAAAAATAGCGCCGTTCATTGGCTTTGACGGATGCCATCAAATCAGCTGGCGCACAAGAGTAGGGGTAGACCGGGACATAGGCCATCATACAACCAATCTGAAACTCTGGATTGATTTTTTTGCCTTCGATCACGGCTGCCGCGCTGGCAATCAACTCATTGACGCCCGCTTGAAAGACGAGTGCTTCTTTTTGACTGTCATCCTCGATGATCATGGCAGAATTGGTCCAAACGTGCAGCGGCTCTTGCCCATCTGCTTGATTATTGATCTCATTGAAAGTCATCCAATACGTCACTTTGTCATGATACCGTTGAAAAACAGTCTTAGCGAATTTGACAAAGAGGGGAATCACTTCTTTGTTAGCAAACCCACCAAATTCTTCATAGAGGGCATAAGGCATTTCAAAGTGAGACAAAGTGATGACGGGTTCGATGCCATTTGCCTGCAATTCGTCGAAAAGATCATCGTAGTATTGGAGACCGGCTTCATTTGGTTCTTCTTCTGTTCCAGTTGGATAGATCCGGCTCCAAGAAATCGATGTCCGTAGACATTTCAAGCCCAGTTCTTTGAATAACTGGATATCTTCTTTGTAACGGTGATAAAAGTCAATGGCTTCATGGTTCGGGTAATATTCCCCTTCAATGACTCCTTTGGTGATTTTACGGGGAATACCGTTGCCACCGGCCGTCATGACATCGGCGGTACTCATTCCACGGCCAGCAACATTCCAAGCGCCTTCCGCTTGATGGGCAGCGATCGCGCCGCCCCATAAAAAATCTTTCGGCATTTTTGCGGACATAAATTTCATTCCTCCTCGACTCATTCGTTTGCTTATAATTCTACTTTCTGGGAACGGTTAGAGGCGATCACGAAAGGCAAATAGATCAAGACCGAAATCGCAAGACAAACGACACCGACAACCGCAGCGATCGCATTTCCTCCAGTTCCTAAAAAGAGATTAATGATTCCTGGGGTCGTCCATGGTACCCCAATCGCTGGGGTCGGCATGATCGGCCAGACAACAGTGACAAAATAACCCACCAAAATATTGACCATTGGTGTCAAAATAAACGGAATGATCATGATTGGATTCAAGACGATCGGTAGACCGAAGATCATCGGTTCATTGATTTGGAAAATTCCTGGAACTAAGGACATCTTAGCGATCTCACGTTGTTCTGGACGTTTTGAAGCGATGAAGATCGCAATGATCAAGCCCAATGTCATACCAGTTCCGCCCATATTTGCGAACATATCATTTAAAACGCCCCAGGTTTCTTTGTAAGGAACGTCCCACAAGGAGCCGCCCTGGTTGATAAAGTCTAGGTTAGCTAGATCTTGTTCGGTAAAAATCGCTGAACGAACCGCATTCAATGTGTTTGGTCCATGGATCCCGATCGCAAACAACGTGGTTTGCAAGAATGCCAAGATCAAGACACCGACGACATTGCCCCCCAGATCCCGCAATGGACTTTGGATCCCGTTGTAAATCAGTTCATTGATGCCTTCCGGTGCAATCATTAAAACTAAGAAATTGATCAAAGCAGTGACTGCCACGATGATCACGATCGGAATCATGCCAGAAAAGGAACGGGAAACAGCTGGTGGTACCATTTCAGGCATTTTGATCTGCAATCGTTTGACCTTGAAAAGCTTGGGTAAGAATTCACCGACCAAACAAGCCACGATCATAGCTACGAACAACCCTTGGGCGCCTAAATATTGTGTAGAGATCACATTGACATCATCTACTGCAAACGAGGTCGGGTACAAGATCATAAAGGCAGCGACACTTGTCAAACCAACTAACGTAGCATCTGCTTGGAAATGCTTGGCTAAAAGTTGGGCAACAAGAAACGCAATGAATAAACTCATGATGTTGATGGTCCCGTTCGCCACGGAAGCTAGAACTTGCTGGGCGCTTTCCAGATTAGGAAAAAGCCGATTCAGTTGAAATAATTGCACGATGAAACTTTCATTGGAAAATAAAATATTGTTGACCAAAATAACGAGAGAAGAAGCGATGGTCAGTGGGAAAATCAGCATGAATGCATCCCGGATCGCTGCTACGTGGCGTTGATTGTTCAACTTTGTTGCGATTGGTACCAACGAGCGGTCTAACAGGTCATTGAATTTTTGCATAATAATAACACCTTTCCTTAATTGATGCCATCATTATAGCGAATGAGAGCGGCTAAAAGTAAGCGGATACGGATTCCGTACATATCTCTCAAGAAATGAAAAAAATTCCGCATCCGGAACACAGTGTTACAAAAAAAGATGGTTCAGTAAACTGAACCATCAAGGGTTGGAACGATAATCTTGTAAATAGCCGATCAGTGTTTCTAAAATCGCTACTGAAGGCAATTGACTAGTCAAATCAAGAAAGATGTCTTTGCGTTCCTCTTTGATCGCATACTCGATCGAATAATCGCACAGGCGTGCCAACGTACTTTCCCGATTGGGGGTAATGCAATATTTTTGCACGATCGCTTGATTGTCTAAACCGGTAATGACTTCGATCAGTTCTTTGGTTTCACCAGAGACACTCAGAAAAACCAAAACATTTTTTTGATCTTTTCGCAAAAAGCTTTTGATTGGGTAGGTCAGCTCATCAATGCTGATACTAAAGTAACCGAGACTGGCTAGCTTGCGGGCAACGTATTGCGCGATCGCACCGGATGCCCCCATCCCCATAAATAAGATCAAATCGGCATCCCGCATCGCTTCGGCAAGTTTTCGTATTTGGTATTCCGCATCAGGGTGGAAGATCTGCATATTCAAGCCTTTGATGCGCGCTTCTAAACCTAAGTGTTCAGGATGCGCGTCAAAATGGGCTTTTTCTAAATGATTTTTGATATAGAAGCGAAATTCTGGAAACGACTGAAAGCCGACTTTTTGAATAAAACGAAAGACCGAAGTCGAAGAGACATGAGCATCATCGGCAATGTCGCGCACACGCATATACGGGATCTTTTCTAAGTGATTGACGATAAAACGGTAGATTTCTTGTTCTACCGCAGAGAGCTTGTTCAAGTTTAATTGTTCAAAAAGCGCCATGCTGGTTCCTCGCTGTCCTAGATAATCAATTTACACCAGTATAGCATATCCGAACTTTTAACGGTGCAGCTGTTGGTGGATCTGATAGACTGCGCCGATCAAGCCGGCATCGTTTTTTAGCTTCGCTGGACGAACAGGCGCGATGGTTTGTCCGCGCAAATAATTGATCGCTTCATGCCGTGTTTCCGTGATCGTCAAGCGAGCCTGCAGGCGTTCCCAGAAATAAGGATTGGCACTGATGCCGCCGCCGATCAATACCAATTCTGGGTCAAAACAGCTAATCAAATTGATCAACCCTACAGACAAATCCGTTAGAAATTGGTCCGTCAGCTTCAACGCCAATGCTTCGCCTTGCTGCGCGCGGTCAAAAATCTCTTTGGCGTCTTGGGTGGGTTCAAAGCCAGGAACTGCTGCGCCAGATAAATTGTAGAGGCGAATCAAGCCGCCCACGACGGCAGTTTTTTTATTGATGGAACTTTCCTCGATATTGCCTTCTTCTGGCAGCTGATCGATCACCATCCAACCAAATTCACCAGCCATGCCATGAGCACCTCGGTAGACTTGATTATTGATTACAATCCCACCGCCTACACCAGTGCCTAGGACAAGACACAAATAGTTGGCTACCTCTTGCGCATTCCCGATCCATTTTTCAGCAATCGCTGCTGCATTGGCATCATTTTCCACCGCCACAGGCAATCCTGTACGCGCTTCCAAGACTGCTTTAAAATTTTCACCATATAACGATTTGATAGCGCCAGCCGTTAACATAAACCCGTCTTTTTGAACGATCCCTGGGGCACTGATCCCAATGCCATCAATCGTGTGGCGGCTCTGGGCATCTTCGATGATCGTGAGTAGATCCTGATAAAACTGGGCTGGCTCATAGCTAGTGGGGATCGCTGATTTTTCAAGGATCACTCCGGTTTCATCTAAAACCCCATATTTAATACTTGTTCCGCCAATATCAAATCCTACGTACATTCTTCTTCCTCACCTTTCAAAACATTGTTGCCTTAAGTGTACCATCTGGCAGGAGGAATTTTTTTCTTTTTTCAGCTATTTTTTGACAGCCGTTTCCGCTGCATCCAAATAAAACAAAATGTCACTTTTGCCTTCCTGATTGGTTCCTTTGTACACCTCCGTATCCAGGCCTCCGATACGAAAGCCTGCTCGCAAGTAAAACAGACAGGCAGAAGGATTATTGTCCTGCGCTTGTGTATAGATGCCGCGATAGTCTTTGGCAAGGGCCGCTTTCAGTGCCTGTTGGATCAACAGTTGACCGATTCCTTGCTTGCGGTAGTCTGTGTTGACCTTTAAGTCATAGAGGTACAGATACTTGAAAAAAGCGTCTTGAACGATCGCTAAGCCGATGCATTTTCCATCATCATAAGCACCGATAAACAGACTGTTTCGGCTCATTTCATCATAGCAATAATTTTCATCTGGGAAACGCATCGTCTGAATGTCTTCAGGTGCAAATTTACAGATCGTGTACTGCCAGTTGCCCTCATTATAAGACGGCAGCATTTTCCCCCATAAGGAGAAGGGTTCGTTTTTCAAGCGGATATCAGCTTGGTGTTCTTGATCGATCAGTTTGATTTCTAGCATGGGACACCTCGGTTTTCTATAGTTTTCAATCATGAGTATTTAAAAGTAAGTTGTTGCAGTTTAGTTTACTACAAAGAATGAAAAATCACGATACTTATTAAACAGTCTGGTCTTCCTGTGAGAAGGGACGTTTTTGTAGGAGTAACTTAGTTGTTTGTCTATACATTTAGGTGGAAAAAGCAGAAAATATTCTATTGATACCTTAGTCACAATGACCGACGGAAAAATACGTCTTAAGTTTGATTATATTTATCGCTTGTTTTTTTATACTGAAGGTAGATAGAAAAAACGGAGGACAATCACTTGAAAAAAGCAATTAGTATGATCCTGCTCGTGTTAACGATCGGGACCGTCACATTGGTTACATGGTCTTATTTTACGAAAGATGATTCCAGCGAACTGGTTCAGCTGGTGGATCGTTTCAATCCTTTCGTACCGGAGAAAAAGGTTTATGTCAAAACATCCAATGAGTATGGCGTGCCGCAAGAACATGATGCCTATGAATATACGCAAGAAGGAATCAATGAAGATGGACAAAAAATAAAAATCACGTTTTGGGCACCACAAAAATTAAAAGAAAATGCCTACCTAGAGCTTGATGCAAAGGGCAAACATGTGGAGTCGTATCAAGAGGTGACCGAGCAAGATCTCCCTGACGCTATCAAAGACGAGTTGGTTACGACCCATTGATCATCGAGCCTGCTTGAAGAAACGGACAGAAAGTCATTTCCCACATGTTGGGAGATGGCTTTTTTTAGTACCTTCACCTAAAGAAAAGTTCGCCAAGATTTGATTTGGGTGAAAAAGATTAGAGGATGATAGAATTTTCAGAAAAAATAGATAATTTTTTCAATTCTTAGTTGCAATAGCAGAAACGTCTGGTATTCTCTATGAGGTAGTTAAAAAAAATCATTCATATAATTAAAAATAGCAACAGTGAGAGAATCACTGTGTATGAAGGATCAACGGTTTTCGAGGAGGAACGTATGACAGAAAAAAATCAATTAAAAAAACAGATGAAAACCAGGCACATCACTATGTTGGCACTAGGTGGCGCAATCGGTGCCGGCCTATTCAAAGGCAGTGGGGAAGCGATCCAGTTAGCGGGGCCTGCGGTCTTGCTAGCGTTTATTTTTTGTGGGCTGATCTTATTTGTCGTCATGACAGGACTGGGACAGTTGGTTTTATCTGACCAAAAACAACATGGCCTTTCGGGCTTAGTCCAGCCGTATCTTGGCTTGCATACAGCTGATTTCATTGATTGGATCTACTGGTCAATGTGGATGATCAACATCATCGCCGAAGCAGTTGCTGCCGCAAGCTTTTTGCAGCTGTGGTTTCCCAATATTCCAGCTTGGATCTTTGTTTTGATTTTGGCACTACTCACGACCATCATCAATTTGTTTTCGGTCCGCTTGTTTGCAGAAACGGAATACTGGCTTTCGTGGGCCAAAATCAGTGTGGTGATTGTGCTGATCTTGGTGGGTCTCTATCTGGTTGCCACGCAAGTCTTTGATCTGGGCTTTTTACCGACGATGAGACAAATGACAGACTATGGTGGTTTTGCCCCTCACGGTCTCAAAGGATTTATCAATTCTTTATTGGTCGTAATCTATTCTTATGGCGGTTCTGAGTTAGTAGCCATCACGATTAGTGAAGCAGAAAATCCAAAAAAAGCGATCCCTCAAGCAATCAAAGGAGTAATGACTCGGATTGCCGCTTTTTACATCATTCCCATGTTTCTTTTACTGATCATTTATCCGTGGAATCAATTAGCAGATCCAAATGTCAGTCCCTTTGTAATGGTGTTTCAAAAAATCCATGTGCCTTTTGCTTCCGACATCGTTAATTTAGTGATCATTTTGGCCTTGTTTTCCTCCATCAATTCTGGGGTCTATGCTTCTTCAAGAACGTTGTTTTTCCGGTTAAGCAACAATGGCCAGAAAAAAAGCCGCTTCACGATGCTGAATAAAAACAGCGTGCCCCAACGAGCGATCATGTTTTGCAGCGGTACTTTATATCTTGGAGTCGTTCTTTCTTACTTTTTAGGCGACAAACTCTTCAATTATCTGGCAGGCTCCCTGTCGTATACTGTATTACTGATTTGGTTGTTGATCAGTGTGGCGGCGTTTGTTTTGGTACGCAAGCAGAAGAAAATGGGCTATACGATTTTTTTGGGTGGGGCGATCCTTGCGTTGCTTTTGCTGTTTGCCGGAATCTTGATCACTAACCCATTAGCGGTTACAGGTTTCACCGCATTGCTGTATACGATCATTTTTCTTAGTTTTTATTGGAACCATCGAAAAATAGGGGACACCAGTGGAAAAAGTTGAAGAACCCTCCCTTAAGGCATAAACTGATGGAGAAGGAACAGCCCGCTTGGCTATTTTTTCGCTTCTCAGGAACATGGCTAAAAATAAAGTAAAGGAGAATACGAAAATGGTTAATTTTTGGACATTGATTTTCGGCACCCTCAGCTGGGTTGTGGTGGAAAGTCTGCTTTACAATCCGATGCATAAGTGGGGCAAGTTTTGGGCGAAAGAATCAGGAATGGCAGAGAAGATGGACGGTCAGCAGATGACGACCGGTGACATGCTCTTTACCTTTGGCGGCACGATTGTTGGTGGGATTCTCTTATCGGCAGCGACCTATCAAGTCGTCTATTGGTTTGCCACATTCGATCATGATGGTTGGCTGATGACCTCCTTGCAAGTCGCTTGCTTATTGTGGCTAGGGGTGTATGGGGTCGCCACCTTCGTGATGGCTGTTTACTCGGGACAGTCCCGTAAATTAGTTGGGCTGCACCTTGTGAATGGGTTTCTAGGAGTGATCGTTTTAGGGCTTGTTGTCGGACTAATTGGACAATAGGCAGCGATCATATCCCAGCGAGAACGTTCAAAGATCTCAACGAATCAATCCTAAAGAAAGCCGATCTTGTCTCGACAAGGTTGGTTTTTTTGCGCGTGAAATTAATCTCACTATAAAAAAAAGCTATAAAAGCAAATTGTTTATGCTATACTGAAAATAACTAAATTTGACAGGAAACACAAACCCACGGGTTTGCGAAAAATCATGAAAGAAGGAAACTTAGGGAAAACGAGGAGGGGAAAAATGAAAACGAAAAGCAAGTTAGGTAGAAGAATGTTTGCTACCGTTTGTTTGGCGGTGCTATTTTTTTTGGCAAGCTGCAGCCGCGCAGGGGTTGACTCTGCAGCTGCAAATCAAGTATTGACCAATAGCAACAGTCATCAACAATATGCTTTGTATCTATTTGAAGATGGAAGGATCACTGTCAATAAAACGCTGAGTTTTTTGGTCGATCCGAATCAGGAACCTGCGGACTTGGTAGAAGAACAAGAGGCGCAATTAGTGCAGATCAACGAAACACTGCAAGCAGAGTTTCCCAAAAGCAAAGCACTGACTGCGGCAGACATCGGCACTATGCACACCTTTGAAGTGACAAATGCCCAAGTGATCATTGATCAAGAGAAAAAGGAAGTGCGCATGACTGGCGATGATTTTGAGAAAGTATTCAAAATGGCGGACAACAATGACAAGCGTCTGATCGATGACGAACAAAACGAGTACGAGTTTTCTTACGATGAGAAATAGCAAGTGACAGAAAAGCAGCTGCCTCCGACGAGACAACCGCTTTAGACTGCAGACAAACCTTAGACAAAAATGAGGTTTATTTTTTTTCGTTGCAAAATATTAGTGACTATTACGGAAAACATTTTGCGCAAGGAGTAAGTCCGCGACTTTGCGCTTCTGCTAAAGTGGCAGGCGTGTAGGTACCGTTGCCGCATTTTCTCGTATGATATTTCGAACCTGTTGGTGTAACGAGGACCGACGTTTGGGCTTGATTGCTAGCAGCGACTGGCTGACTTTGTTCTGGCACAGCGGCGGCTGCCTGCCGTTCTTCCTCCGCCTTGGCTTGAGCGGCTGCTTGTTCGTTGGCAGCGATCGTTTGCGCCACTGTTTTTGTTCGAGTAGCTAATTCCTCATCGGGGGTCTTGAGACGAGCGACAGCATCTTCTGCACGAGCAAGGGTATCTTTTGTCGGCTCCGCCTCTGCCGCTTCCACCGCTTGGACAGCTTCTGCAACGAGTGCTTCTGCTTCTTTCTCAGAAATCTTAGTTTCTACAGTGGATAACCGACTTTCAAACGTTTCCTTGTTCAACACTGCTTGTGCGACCAATTCTTTTGCCTGATCGAAATCCTTGCGCTCAAGAGAAGCTTCAGCGGTATCAAGGGCTTTGCCGATGGCAAGGTGTTCTTCAACTACAGCTAGCCGGGTAGCAAAATTTTCGTAGGTTTTACTTAAAGCATGAATCAGCGTCACGGCTTCGTCATAATTCTTTTGGTTTGGCTGGGTTTCGGCAAGCGCCAGTGCCGTCTCAGCTTTTTCCAGTGCTGCTTGTTCTTGTCTTTCAGCTTGTAAATTCGCTAGAAATGCGCGAGAAGGTTTGACGGTGACGACTTCTTCTTTGGCGCTTCCACCCATTGAGGCTTGGAGAGTAAATTCCTGTTCCTCTTCATCTTCAAGTTGCACGGTGTAAGAAAATGTTTCGTCCGCCAGCGAAACCTCCACCCCGTTGATCGTCAGTTGCGCTTCTGGGTTGGTTTGACCCGTAATCGCCGCTTCGCCTTGTTCGTTGGTAACCAGTTCTGCTTCATCTACGTGAAGCTCCGGTGTTGCTGCTGGAGTCATTAGTGCTCCGCCAATCAATAAGAGAAAACCACCCATAAAAATAACGATTTTGTTGCGAAGCGACTTTTTCTTGATCAAACTAAGAACAAAAAAGATTCCGCTTACAACCATTGTCAAAAAACCAACAACAAAAATAAATATCCCCATACTTTTTTTCCATTTCCTTTCTTGTGAATAATTTAATTATAACATTTTTCCTAACTTATCCGCCATTAATAACCGGCTAGCAAGGGTTGCTGAACGTATGGAGGGAGTTCAACTAGCAAACCAATAGATTTTTATCAATAATAAATAGATTTACGGAAATTTTTATTATAAAATGATGTAGAAAGAGTTGTTTTTCGTTTGTATTTGCTTTTTTTGCTAAACAGCTCTTGGTCCTAATACACGTATTTACTTCATTACTAGAAAAAGACGCTTTGAACAAACGGATGAAATCGAGCAAATACCTGCAAACAAGCGGCTTTCCCCAAATAACACCATAAAAAAGACATTCCCCCTCATGTGCAACTAAGCCACTTCATTGATAAGAAAATCAGTATGTGCAAAAGGAGTAGCAATGAAAATCACACAAATCCAATGTCCCAGCTGCTTGGGTCAGTTAACCGTTGACTGGGAGACAGGAAAAGCAGTCTGCCAGTATTGCTTAACTAAGTCAGTCCTACAGTCGCCGCCAAAACAAACGCAAGAAGCTTCGAATGAACAGGCTCCCGTAGTTTTTCAAAAAGTCAAAGAAGGGTTTTATTCGTTTGCCTTTAATGAAGACGAGGTAGCAAATGCCTTGAAAAAATGGCTGATCCAACAGGAATCAGTTCCTGAGGACATTATCGTTCATCTTGAAGTCAGCGAGGTAAAACGATATTTTATTCCGATTTATGAATTTCAGGTGACCTATACGATGCACTGGGAGGGGGCCTTTGGCTACGATACCCATTCCATTGCATGGGAAGGCTCGCATACGACCACGTGGGAAAAGAAGCGAGGCGACCATTCAGGTGAGACGGTTATATTCTATCAATGCGGCAGTTCGGAGGTGATCGAACAAGAAATTCCTCAGAGCTTTGAGGTCAATGATGAAATGAAAAGAAAACCGCACTTTAATACCGATCAAAAGGAATTTCAACAGCTAGTCTCAGCACATGCTATTCATGTTTTTCCCTTTGATATTGAGCAAGAGCAGGCGCTCTTTGGTTCTGAAAAACAAGCGGAATTGAGAGCTCATGCGAATGCGGTGATCCAGAAGAAAGAATCTGCCGATCATCTAAAAGAGCTGCACCTAAATCTTTCCCTGATCAGCTGTGCTACAGAAGAGCTCTACTTTCCCCTGTATATGGGCACCTTCAAGTACCAAGAGCAATCCTTTGAATTTGCGATCGACGGCAAAGATCCTGACCGAATGAAGCTGCCGATTATCCCACAGTGCCAAGCTACCTATCAAACGGTTGCGAATTTTTCAAAAGCTCGTAAGGTTTTTGGCTGGTCCTCCGTACTCTTTTTTACGTTAGGTGTGATCCTGATGATCTTGGCGCTATTCATTTCTGAATGGCTTCCTCTAGGAAGAGTATTTAGGGCTGTCATAGGGGGGATTGTCATGAGTTCCCTGCCAACTGCAGTTTATTGGGTAGTATCGGGGATAGTGTTGCACTTTCTAAAAGAACAGTACCTCAAAACAGTCCAAAAATTTAGAGATGAGCTCCAAAGAGAATTATTAGGTAAGAAAACTGGGACAGCTTTTTTAGCAAACTACGAGAAGCGTGGAAAGCATCTTGCAAGAATGAGGAAATTTTATGGCTGGCTCGATACGCTCGCTTATGTGGTCGTGGTCGTTATCCTTATTTGGAACATTCTTCGGTTTCTTTGATAAACCATCTTGTTGAAAAGAAAAAACGATTCATAAAAAAGGAGAAAAAATGAAAATCACCCAAATCCAATGTCCCAGCTGTCTGGGACGTCTAGAAGTTGATTGGGACTCAGGGAAAGCAGTCTGTCAGTATTGTTTAAATGAGCTGTTGATCAAACCGGAACAAAAAAACCAGGAACAAACAAAACAAGTCGTCTCGCTTAAAGAGTTGCCACACATTCAAGGGACTGTCAAAGAAGGGTTTTATCCGTTTGCCTATGATGAAAAGGCATGTGAAGCGGCGTTAAAAAATAAACTAGCATGGCAAGAGACCATCTCGGAAAGTATCTTTTTTGAGCTAGAGATGGTTCATCTAAAACGTGTATTTATCCCGATGTATTACTTTCAAATTGCTTATGATGCTCAAGTGAGAGGGAGCTATGTCCACGAGGAACAGCAGAGGGGGAGTGGGCGCATTACTGCCGATATTTCTTTACATAACAGCGGGAACACAACAATTTTCAATGAATATTTCCCTACGGATACCCAAAAAGAAGCGGATTACAGTATCAATGGTAAGCTGCCGCTGCATCTTCAAAAAGGAGCCGCCTATTGCACGGATATGCAGCAGTTTTCGGCACTTAGCCAAGGCGCTCAGGTGCTGCCCTTTGATATTTCCAGAGAAGCGGCACTCTCTGATACCCATCTAATGGAAGTCTTTGAAGCAAAAGCCAAAGACCATTTGGTGGGAGCAGATGTTGCCAATGAGGTTCAACTGACTCTTTTTCCGAAACAATGTGATACGGAAAAACTGTATTTTCCTTATTACATTGGCGAATTCAAATACGGAAACCAAACCTATTCTTTCGTGGCTGATGGCACCGATGCTGAACGTCTCTTTCCAACCCAGCTTCCTGAATGTGAACAGCTGGTGCAAGTGAAGAAAAGTTTTTCGAAGACCAGTAGTGTCCTTTGGCAATTCTGCTATACCTTCTTTTCATTCGGAATAATTTCCGGGACCCTTTTAAATTTTATTTTTGGTGGATTTTTAATGCCTGCCGTTTCCTTTAGTTTGATTGGCACATCGATCGTGCTTTTTGTCATTTGGCTAGTAGTTTCATTTTTTTTGATTACGCAAAAAATCAACTTCTTTACAGAACATAAAAAGTTTAAAAAGGATCTGAATCAAGCACTCAGTCAGCCACAGGCAGATCAAATAGCTATTTTGCAGACATTTGAAGCCCGAAGAAAGAAACTCGTCCGAAAAACAGTATTTTACAGCAGTCTGGAAAACATGGCGTATGAATTTGCCTTGATTCTCTTCTTAGCAATATTGGTTTGGTATTTCGATTTTTATGGCTTATCTCTTCTAGTGCTGCTGGCGTTTGTCAGCTGGAATACGATCCGTATTTTTACAACGAATAGCTCTGATCGATGCATCAAAACGAAAGGATGATCTCGTGGATATCATTCCCATTCAATGTCCCCATTGTTTAGGGGAACTAGAAGTAAACTGGGGTGTCGGCACGGCAGTCTGTCTGTATTGTCGTGGGAAAATGGTGATCAAATTGCCCTTTGACCACGCCAAAATTGCCCAGTCCAGTCCCCTGACGGACAAACAGCTTGCGCTGACCCAGCTGGCGGCTCTTTTGAAGAAAATCAGTCTGCCATCTGCTGCTCTTAGGGAAAACGCACCATCAGCCGGCGTTTTCGTTGGACAAGAGCAGCCAAAACCAACGTCAAGAAACCAGGTGTCTCCGATTCAAAGGGCGCCCATCCATCAGCGCAACCAGCGACAAAATCGTTTGACTGCCTTTTTTCAAAAACAAAATTTTTTGTTCTATTTTTCTGGAGAAAGACAAGTGCTACCAAGGCAATGGCAAAGACAAGTCCTCGCTAGTTTTCAAGTGCCTGAAACGGAGACCCCTCTTGCGTTGCTAACGTCAAAGATGACTGGCAAGAAAGCGAATGCGGGACTGCTTTTTGGCGTTGAACGAGTGTATTTGTGCACGTACGAAAAGAAAGAAAAACGAATAGTCAGTTTTTCCTGGATTGTTTGGAAAAACCTCGGTTTTGAGGTCCAGCATAAAATGTTTAGTAGCTTTTTGGTGATTCAACAGGAATATCGTGTTCCTCTTCAAGCATTGGGCTTTGCGACCCAATCATTTTTGCAAGAATTACAGCAGTTGCTGCAAGAGTGGGAGACTGGCTAGTGCTGAGTATCGATGAAATCAAATAGGGAATCAATTTATTGGTCAAAAAAACAAAGAGAGCGTCGCAAACAGCGGCGCTCTCTTTCACTTTATGTGGTTTCCAACTCAGCATTGTTGGTCTCTGTTAAATACTCGGCTTCATCGTTTAAAAGACTGGCCGTCGTTCGCAGCGTGTCGTAAGAATGCAAAACGGCAGCGAGACTTTTTTGCGAATCACTGATTTTCATAGTCGTCGACTCGGTACTATCTAACACGACTAAGGCTTGTTGGTTGATGGCTTGCATGGTTGCGGCAATGGTTTGGGTCAACTGCTTGGTCTGTTCGGCTAATTTTTGCATTTCATCGGCAACTACCCGAAAGCCAGCTGCTTGTTCGCCGATCCGTGCTGTTTCGATGGAAGCGTTGAAGGATAGCAGTTTGGTTTGTTGTGCAATGCGGTCGATGTCATGCAGCACCGCTGTCACCTGTTGGCTATCCATTTCTAAGGCATGGGTCGTTGCTTGATTTTGATCAGACAGCCGTTTGACTTGCGCCAAGTTCTCTGACAAATGATCGACTTGCTGATGCCCGTTGGCAGAAAGTCGTGTCAGGGAAGCAGCACTTTCTTGCACTTTTTTGATAGTGACCGCTAAGGCTTGTTCTCTTTGGGTAATGTCAAAAGCGATTTTGACGACGTTGACGACTTCTTGCTGCTCATCGAGGACGGGGAAGTAGATTCCTTCTAAAATCAGTTTTTCTCCTTGTTTGTTTTTTCGGATGATTTTGTCTTGAAACCGTTGCTTTGAGTACAGCAGTTGATTCCAAAAAGCTTGGTAATCCGTACTGGCAGCATAATGGTCAAAACAAAAGGTCCGATGCGGCAAGCCAATGATTTCTTCTTGGCTGTACCCTAGGATATCAGTCATGTTGGCATTGGCGAAAACAACTTCTTTTTGCGGATCAAAGACTATGACAGCGAGTTCTTGAAAAATAGCAGCGAGCAGACGGTTATTTTGTGTTTCATCTAATGTGAATTTCATACGTACTTACCTACGCCTTTCAGTTTTTTGGGAAGTTTACACAGCGAGTGTCTTACAGTTATCGGTCATGAAGGCAAGGCAGTTAAGAGTGCAAAAACCACCTTTTTTGTCGAACAAAATGCCTGGAAGCAGAAGGAAGCAAGATTCTTTGCATCAGAATGACTTGGTGGTACCCTTAAGGTCAACACGAACGATTTCAAACAAAAGGAGAGAATCGTATGACAGATAGAATTTCGTTGGAAAAAGCAGCCGTTGAATTTAGTGAGGCAAATGCACCGCACCCACGGATCTATGAATTACCGCCAGAAGAAGGGCGCGCACTATTGGAACAAGTCCAAGAGTCACCCGTCAATAAACTGGCGGTTGAGATAGAAGATCAGACCGTAGATACAGGCGAATGGGGGACCATCAATGTTCGTTTTGTTCGTCCTGAAGGAAATCATGCGATTCTCCCTGTCATTTATTATCTCCATGGCGCGGGCTGGGTCTTCGGCAGTGCCGCAACTCATGATAAATTGATCCGTGAATTGGCGGTACGAACCAACTCGATCGTCATTTTTCCTGAATACAGTCGTTCGCCAGAAGCAAAATACCCAACGGCGATCGAGCAAAATTATGCGGTCTTGCAGCAATTACCGGGATTTGTCGATGTCAAAGGCTTAGACCTTACCCGTTTGACCGTGGCTGGCGATTCCGTAGGTGGGAACATGGCGACTGTTATGACCTTGTTAACGAAAGCCCGTGGTGGCATTCCGATCGCACAGCAATTATTGTTCTATCCTGTGACAGATGCCCGCTTTGATACGCCTTCGTATGAAGCATTTGGCGAAAACTATTTTCTGACCAAAGAAGGGATGCAATGGTTCTGGGATCAATACACGACGGATGAAACACAGCGGAATCAAATTACCGCTTCTCCTTTACGAGCGACCAAAGAGGAGTTAGCCGATCTGCCACCAGCGTTGATCATTACGGGGGAAGCAGATGTCTTGCGGGATGAAGGGGAAGCCTATGCGCAGCATTTACGAGCAGCTGGCGTGGAAGTTACCCAAGCACGTCTGCAAGGAATCATCCATGATTTTGTGATGGTCAATGCGATGGATCAGACCCAAGCTGCACGAGCTGCCATGACACTGGCTGTCGGTTGGCTGACGGAAAAAAATGTCCCAGCAGAATAAAAAACCGACAAAAGAAGCTTCTTTTTAGAGGTGTTCTGATACAGTAAAGGATTTATGGGGTGGAGTGATCCACTCCTTTTTTTGTCGGAAAAATGGAAAGACATACACCTGCGGTCTGAAGCAGATGCAAACGCTCTCTAAAAAACTACGTTTTTATAGTACAGATATTAATAAGTGTTTTTCGTTGATAAATAAATAAAAAGTGCTATTATATGTATTGTGATTAATACAGTTTTTGAAAAGAGGTAATACAGTGGGTGCAAAAGGATCAGAAATCATTGTTGAAAGTTTAGAAAATCATCGGGTGCCTTATATCTTTGGGATTCCCGGTGCAAAAATCGATGGCGTATTTGACGTGTTGAGTGATCGGGGACCAGAGTTGATTTTGGCACGACATGAACAAAACGCGGCATTTATGGCACAAGCAATCGGTCGCCTGACAGGAGAGCCAGGAGTCGTCATTGCGACAAGTGGACCAGGAGCCAGTAATTTAGCGACTGGGTTGGTCACGGCAACTGCCGAAGGTGATCCCGTCCTGGCACTAGCAGGCCAAGTGAAGCGTTCTGACCTTTCAAAATTGACCCACCAAAGCATGAATAATGCGGCATTGTTTGCGCCGATCACGAAATTCAGCAGTGAAGTCCAAGATCCTGAAACCCTTTCTGAAAGTATTGCCAACGCCTTTCGCATCGCAAAAACAGCGAAAAAAGGGGCGAGCTTTTTATCCATTCCTCAAGATGTGACGGACGGAACCGTTCAAGGGGCAGCGATCAAACCACTATCTTCGCCTAAATTAGGCAGTGCCGATGCAGAAGATATCCAGGCACTCGTCGATCGGATCAAAGAAGCCAAGCTGCCTGTCCTACTCTTAGGAATGCGGGCTTCAGGCGTGAAAGAAACACAAGCGATTCGTCATTTAGTTGCAAAAACTGGGTTGCCTGTCGTAGAGACCTTCCAAGGCGCTGGGATCATTTCTCGTGAATTAGAAGAGCATTTCTTTGGCCGCGTCGGCTTGTTCCGCAATCAGCCTGGTGATATGCTGTTGAAACGCAGCGACTTAGTGATCGCTGTGGGGTACGACCCGATCGAATACGAAGCTCGCAACTGGAATGCGGAAAAAGATGCCCGCGTGATCGTCATCGATGAAGTACCTATGGAGATCGATCCATTTATGCAGCCAGAAGTTGAACTGATGGGCAGTATCGCGAAAATTATTGAACAACTATCAAAAGCCATCGATCAGTATCACTTGACCGAAGACGCTCAAAACTATTTAACGACGCTGCAAACCAAACTCAATGAAAAACCAGCGGATGTCGAAGGCAGCAACAATACCTTGCATCCCCTGGAAATCATTGATGCTTTGCAACAAGAAGTGACCGATGACATGACGGTGACGGTGGATGTCGGCAGCCACTACATTTGGATGGCCCGTCATTTCCGCAGTTATGAGCCACGGCATCTGCTCTTTAGTAATGGCATGCAGACTTTAGGGGTCGCTTTGCCGTGGGCGATCGCGGCAGCGCTCGTGCGACCAAATACTCAAGTGATCTCTGTATCTGGCGATGGTGGCTTCTTGTTTTCTGCCCAAGAGTTAGAAACAGCCGTCCGTTTGAAACAAAACATCATTCACTTGATTTGGAATGACGGTACCTACAATATGGTGAAATTCCAAGAAGAAATGAAATATGATCGTGCTTCTGGGGTTGATTTTGGACCAGTTGATTTCGTGAAATATGCCGAAGCGTTTGGTGCCAAAGGCTTACGGGCAACCACCAAACAAGAATTGATGGCAGCCATCGAAGAAGGCTTTGCAACGGATGGTCCAGTGATCATTGATATCCCTGTGGATTATTCAGACAATGCCGATCTTGGCAAAACGATCCTACCTGATCAATTTTATTAAGACCAAAGGAGCATCAAGATGAAAGTGAAAAACAAAAGTTATTTATATCAGCATGGCACCCTAGGTGGGTTGATGCAGGATTTAATGGATGGCACGGAGCAAATCGGAAAAATGCTTGAATATGGCAATTTTGGGATTGGTACTTTGGCTGGTTCCAATGGTGAAGTGATTATTTTAGATGGTGAAATCTACCATGTAGACGAGTCGGGCAAGGTACAAGTGCTCCAAGGAAATGAAGGAACCCCCTATGCGGCAGTCGTTGATTTTTCTGCGGCGAAGCACCTGCAGGTCAGCCAAGAAATGACCGATGAAGAAGTGAAAAACCACGTCCTGACAGAAGTCAGCCCGAATTTGTTTTCCGCTGTCAAGATTCATGGGGTATTTACCAAGATGCACGTCCGCGTTGCCCCAAAGCAAGAAAAACCGTACCCAAAATTCATTGAGATCATCCAGCATCAGCCGGAATTTCAAGCAGAAGATATCAGCGGCACGATCGTCGGGTTCTTTACCCCGTTGCTGTTCCACGGTGCTGCGGCCGCCGGTTTCCATTTGCATTTTATTAGTGATGATCGCACATTTGCTGGTCATGTCTTAGACTTTGAAGTGGCAGCTGGCGAAGTCGAATTGATGGAACTAGCCGAATTTCGTCAGCATTTTCCTATCGACAACCAAGACTATTTGCAGCGGGAGATCGATGTCGCAAAAATCGCCAAGGATATTGAAGCTGCCGAATAAGCAGCAGGCAGCAAAAAATAATTGATCGCCAGTAGAGTGGTCTCGGATCGAATTGAACGCAAAGCAGCAGTGAAGCCAACGCTTCACTGCTTTTTTGTGCTTCCTTCTATTCATGAGGCTTGCTGCAAAACCTGGATACTTCGATAGAAAAGTTGGGGAATGGTCAAAAATCTAAATTAATTCTTATTTACGAGCAAATAAATTGATATATTTTAAGAATAATGATAATTTTTGTACTAATTAGAAGTATTTTGTTGAGAGTAATTGCACTTGACTGATTTTATAGAGAAAAGAGGAAAGATATGAAAAAAAAGTTGACGACTGCGCAAGGAGCCAGTGTAGCGGATAACCAGAATTCTTTGACAGCGGGGCGCCGTGGCCCAGTGTTGATTCACGATGTCCATTTGCTAGAAAAACTGGCACATTTTAATCGTGAGCGGATTCCCGAACGGGTCGTTCATGCGAAAGGTGCGGGGGCTCATGGGGTCTTCCGAGTAACAAACGACGTAACGATGTACACGAAAGCGGCGTTTCTTTCAGCCATCGGGAAAGAAACGGAGATGTTTATTCGCTTTTCAACGGTTGCCGGAGAACTAGGGTCTGCGGATACGTTGCGCGATCCTCGGGGGTTTGCGGTTAAATTTTACACGGAAGCGGGGAATTATGATCTCGTGGGCAATAATACCCCGATTTTCTTTATTCGTGATCCGTTGAAGTTTCCTGATTTTATCCATACCCAAAAAAGAGACCCGCGAACGCACTTGAAAAATCCAGAGGCGGTATGGGATTTTTGGTCTCATTCACCGGAATCCCTCCATCAAGTCAGCCTGTTGATGGGGGATCGGGGCTTACCGGCAACCTTTCGTCATATGCATGGGTATGGGAGCCATACATTCGCTTGGCTCAACGCAGAGGGAGAACGCTTTTGGGTGAAATATCATTTTCGGACGGATCAAGGCATTATGAACATGAGTGCGGCACTCGCAGCAGAACTTGCGGGAAGCAATCCTGATTATCATATTGAAGATCTATATAAAGCGATTGAGGCAAAGGAGTATCCTTCTTGGACACTCTATGTTCAAATCATTCCCTTTGAAGAAGGTTGGTCAGCTGCCGTCAATCTTTTTGATGTGACCAAAACAGTCTCACAAAAAGACTATCCGCTCATTGAAGTGGGACGAATGACTTTGAATCGCAATCCAGAGAACTATTTCAACGAAGTCGAGCAAGTCACTTTTTCACCGGGCAATATCGTTCCAGGGATTGATTTTTCTCCGGACAAACTATTGCAAGGTCGGCTGTTTGCTTACGGTGATGCGCATCGTTATCGAGTTGGACCCAATAGCAGCCAGTTGCCGATCAATGCGCCAAAAGCGCCCGTCCATAATCACCAACAGGATGGTTTCATGAATACCAAAACGAATTCTTCAGGGATCAATTATGAACCGAACAGTTTCGATGGCATCAAAGAAAACCCGCATGCCAAGGGCATCCACTATTCGTTAGAAGGAGAGATCGGTTCCTTTGCTTACGGTGAAGACTATTATAGCCAAGCAGGTGATTTTTATCGTTTGCTCTCAGAAGAAGAACGAACACGTTTAATTCAAACGATTGCGGGAAGTTTGGGACAGGTTCAAAATCAACAGATCAAAGAACGGCAGGTCTTGCATTTTTACCGTGCGGACCCAGAATACGGCAGACGAATCGCTGAAGCGATCGATGTGAACATTTAAGAAAGGAGGAAAAAGAATGTTACTTTTACATGTAGTTTTTGGTCTTTTATCTTTTGTCGGAGCAATGATGCTGGGGGTGGCCTTTAAAGGGCAGCTGCGAGAGCTTTCAAGGCTTCAGCAATGGGCAATCGGTTTGAGTTATACGGGCACGCTGTTGACGGCGATTTTGGGGATCTTGTCTGCATCTTCTCATCCAATCATCGTACTCATGACCCTCGTAGGCGCACTGGCTTTTACGAAACGGACATTTTTAAGTGCAGATCAATCCAAAGAGCAATGATTGCTGATAGTAGCGGCGTAGAAGGAAAAAGCGTACTTGATTCATTGGAAAAGTCCCATATAAAGCTGCTTCCACTAAAAAAGAACAGCTTTATATGGGAGGATTAGTCAGGCGTTCGTTTAAAGGCGACAAGGAAATATCAATTCTCTTTCTTTGGAGAAGCGGCGTGAATGATTGGAATTACTACGTATTATCAAGAACGACCAACCGCAAAATTCTCGGATTGATTCGATTCAAAAGATAATTCCAATCGGCAGCGTCGGGTATTGATTTTAATAAGACACTTTCAACATCCAGTAAGTATTCAGTGGCGTATTCGGAGTAGTTAGTAATGAGAAAATTAATGTTTTTTTCTTTTAAATACTCGTGGGAGAGTTCGTTTGAATCAGGGTAGTACATTTCATGATAAACGCCAAGATATTTTCGGATAATACTTTCGGCGTACTCACAAACATACTCGTTACCTTCAAAAATAACAGCTATAGTTCTCCGTGTGCCCCAATTCTCTTCAATGATGGCTTCCATGTGGAAGGTGAGACTTGCACAAAAATCATCCAAATGGTCGAAAGAATAGAGTGTTTTCACAAGAGGATGTGAGAGCAAAAACTGGCGATTTTTTTTATATTCAGCCGCAAATTTTTCTTTGACGAAAGCATTCAAATCATCGATGTTGACGTTCATCGTTGGCGATAACAACTCACGAAGCTTGAAAATAGTGAAGAATGACTCTAACCAAAGCAAATCTTTTTGTTCATCAAAGCTGTTGCCGCGATTTTGGGCATAGAAATCAGCAGTGATTTGTTTGATCGCGGGCCAGTGGTTATAGTTAAGACAAAACACTTTGCTTGTTTCTAGATCGGTGTTGAGTTTGCGACGACAAATGATGCAAGTCAAAAGATAGATTGCTTCTTCTTGAGGAAACTCAAAGGTAAAATAACGCTGGATAATCTTTTTAAGGTCCTCATAATTTGAAAGTAAACCATTTTTTTTAACTAACTCGCTTAGTTCTGGAGAGGGGGCAGCAAGTAAACCGCGTTTGCTGCGCTCCACGCTAATATAAAGGATATAAGCAAAATAAGAAAACGAAGAGCTCTGTAAGGCCTTCGTTTCCAAAAGGTCAGTGATTTCCATCACCGCATCTTGTACATGGATCGAGGGAAATAACGTGTGGACATTAATGTCAGACTCGTAGTAAAAAAGACAGAAAAATTTTCGTATATCGATCTCCGAACCTGCCAAAGAGACGGGATCCGTTTTTATTTTTAAACCGAAAGGGGATAAAAATGGCTGTATTTTCCGGAAGTAGCTGATCAGCGCTTGTTCAGAAATATTAAGCGTTAAGCTCCAATCAAAGAGGGTTTGCTGCTCATCATAAAAAATACTTTCTAAAATCTGGAAAATCGGTTCATCTTTTATCAGTTCTTGCTTTTGCTTTCGATACCTATCATGATCGATTTCTTCAAAAAGATACCCGATTTTTGCTGTATGGATCGCCATAGCCCCTTTAAAATACTCTCGCAAGCTAGCAATGTCAGTAATCAACGTACGCGTACTGCTCTCGGTCACTTCAGCGAGTTCTCCCAGTGTACGGGAGGGACTTTTCTCAAATTCATTCAACAATTGCAGCCAGCGAATCAACGTGCGATTTCGCATGAATTTTAATTGAAATGTTTTCATGTCAGCCTCCGAAAAATAAGTTTAAATAATTATAGCATAATCATTTACACAGATAATGAAACGTTCAACTGTTAGGCGTTCTTGCCACAGTGCCTTGAAGGCTCTGACTACCAGCAGAACATTTCCGGGAATATCAATCGTTCACGGTAAGTATAGCAAGGACCTGAGAAACCAATTGCCAAAAATCATACATAAACTTGAGAAAACGAAACGCTAATAGAAAGGCTCCAAACGCTAAATAAAAAGCTAATGAAGTAAGAAAAGACGATAAAAACACAGTTGTTCAACTGGCAGTTGCCCATTTGAACAACTGTGTTTTTTTCTGATGACGCCAGAGGATCTTAGGCAACAGAAAGTAAAAGCTGCAACCCAGACTCGATAACGAATTGGATGCAAAACGTGATCCTTTACCAGTAGACCCATTCTTCCAACAACTCGTTCTCTTTGACAAGCACGGGAGTCATTTGCTTGAGTCGAAAAAACGAAGCGTAGTATAATAAAAGAGAATTGATATTTATTTACTATTTGGATGACAACATGTTTTTTTGATAGAGGTTGTTAAGTGAAAAAAGGAGAGAAAGGAAATCGCCTATGAAGCATTCGCAAAAAGGGGTAGCGCTTCTTTTGGTTTGCGGACAACTTTTAGCTGGTGTGCCAGTTTCAGCTGCGGTTGTTGCATCGGAAGGTACGATCGTTGCCCAAACATCAGAAACAGCTGCACAAGAAAGTGACAGTAGCAGCACAGCAGGGACGGTTGAAGAAACTGCTCCAGCAGGGGAAGGACAAGTGTCCGATTCGGAGCAAGGATCGGCACCTGTAGAAAGTGTACCAGAAGGATCTGAGACAGCGCCGGAGGGAACAGAGCAAACCGAAGAACCAACCCCAGATCCCCAACCGACGCCAGAACCGAAACCAGAGCCGAAACCAGAGCCAGAACTACCGAGTAAGCCAGAGCCTTCTCAGCCAGAAGAACCAACCCCAGCACCGAAACCAGAAAAACCAACGAAGCCTGAAGCGCCCAAACCTGAGACGCAGCCAGAGAAGCCCCAACCGTCAGAACCTGTAGAAACGCAACCGACACCAGAAGCAAACAGTGATGCAAGTCAAGAAACACCGGCGGCTGTGTCTCCGATCATACCACCAAGTACCCAAGCACCAAGCGGGCCAAGTCAATCCGATCCTATAACGCAGCAAGGTAGCGAAACGAGCTTGACGGTCACACCAGTAAAAGAAGTGTGGGATTTTATCCAAGAAATCGGCGAAGATGCCCGAGATATTGGCTTGAAAAATGATTTGTACGCTTCTGTCATGATTGCACAGGCTATTTTAGAATCAGGTGGCGGTCAAAGCAGATTGAGTCAGGCGCCGTACTTCAATCTCTTTGGTATCAAAGGAACCTATCACGGACAGGGTGTTGCCTTTCGGACACAAGAAGATGATGGTTCGGGAAATCACTATACGATCACGGCAACGTTCCGCCAATATACTGGGTACAAAGAGTCATTGATGGACTATGCTCGTTTGTTGAAAGAAGGGGTCGGACAGCAGTCTGATTTTTATAAAGGTGTATGGAAATCAGAAGCGGCTTCTTATCAAGAAGCTGCCCATTATTTGACTGGTCGGTATGCCACTGATACCGCGTATGATCAAAAGCTGACCGCATTGATCGAAGCCTATGCGTTGACCCGTTATGATCAGAAAAAACCTGATGTGACCGCAAGTGAGACGTATCTTTTTCCTGTTGAAAAAGCCGTTGTCACTTCTACTTTTGGCCCACGTTGGGGAAGCTTTCATCGGGGCGTTGACTTTGCCGCAGCGTTTGGGACACCCATCATGGCGAGTCAATCTGGAACGGTCATCCGTTCAGAGGTTCATCCTTCTTGGGGGAATTATGTAGCGATTCTCCATGAGGACGGGATGACGACACTCTATGCTCACAATCAACAGAATCTTGTGAAGGTTGGTCAACAAGTGGAACAAGGAGAAACGATTGCGCTCATGGGTAGTACGGGCAATAGCACAGGCGCACACCTGCACTTTGAAGTCAGTGCATCGCCTAGCTTGAGCCAAGCGAAATTGGTCGATCCAATCGCTTTTTTAACAAAATAAGGATTGCCGAAAAGAGAGTATCGTGGATACTTTCTTTTTTTGTCTTTTTCCAGCAATTTTTTGGGAGCAACGATTTTAATTTTTTTTTCATGAAAACCGAAAAAATGTTTAAAAAAATCGTGCATAGATTCTTTATAATTTTCACATAACCGTAACAGTTGCTAACCCATAAACTGGCGTGAACAGATCGGTCAGCCAGCAGCACAAATGGTAGGTTCGAATGCTATTGATGATGAGCGGAGAAGCAAAATCGTTACAGTTATTACCCCTACGAATAAAAACTTGCTAACGAAGTAGGGGAGCGAATAATCAGGAAGTGCATCAATTATAAGTCTACTCCTTTTTTTCTAATCAGTATTGATCGTTGAAAAGAACTAACAAGAAATGATTAACCATAAAAAAGTAGAAGAGATAAATGAGCTGCTCTTTTTTTCTGTTAAACGAAAAGAATGTTTTACACAGTGATGCATAAAATAAAAAAAGAGGGGAACATTTTATGAGAATAAATAAAACGGATTTTGAGGCAGTGATGGCCAATAGCGAATTTTTAGACTATTACTGTCAATTATTTGAACAAAACGGTGAACGATCCGTCACAGATAAGCAATTAGAAAAATTACACTATTTGATTCAAAAGCAGGTGGCACTAACGATTCAAAAGAATGCGAGCTATTCCTTTTTTACACAAACATACAAGCTGCCGCAAACACTCGTAAAGGATTACCAACTGTTAGCGGAATGTACCGAGAGGCTTTCAAAAATAGAAATGGATCAGTTGATACCCAAACAATTTATTGAACAGGACTTTAACGTGCAGATGAAAAAAGTAAGTCAAGAAACGCAATATGAACAGCTTTTAAACATCATGACAGACACATTTAGACAAATAAAGAAAACATAGGTGATTTTCAACATAGCAGCTTTTTTTCAAAATGAAGCAAATGATACAAAGAATTTTCTTATTTCTTAAGCAGAATCTGATGAAAGCAAAAGCGAAATCCTTGCACTATTTTTAATAGCCGATAAAATAATTGTTATAAGACAGTAGTCTGGACACAACGCTTTTTTTCATCAGTCTATGAAAAAACCGATTTTTTATGTAGGATGAAAACCGATATAATGAGACTGCTTAGGCGCCTTTCATGCGTAAATTAGCCGCAAAAAAGAAATTCTTAGTAAGGAGCTTATGTTTGAAAAATTTTCAATTGAGTTTTGTCACAAGCAAATCGACCGTCCGATGGCTGCAGATTCTAAGTGAATTTGAAAAAAATGAAATTTGCAGTGCCAGCCATTTGGCTGAAGTAACAAGTAGTACTACAAGGACGATTGGCAAAGACATCAGTCAGATTAATGATTATTTCTGTGGGTTGATCCTGATCACTTCCACCAATCAAGGCTATTCGTTTGAACTATTTGATTATTCACAGTATGAAAAGAAAAAAGCCTCGCTTTTAGCGAATGAACCGCTCTTTATTTTATTGGAAAATATTTTTATTGGAGAGTTAAAGACGATCGATGAGTGGGCGGACTGCTTGTTTTTATCCAAGAGTACCTTATCAAAATACTTGCAGCGCATTCATGAACAACTGGCACGTTTTGATCTCCAACTAGCACTAGATCCCCTGAATATCGTTGGACAAGAAGCAGATATCCGCAATTTCTTCTGTACCTTTTTCTATGAAACAGATAGCACACCCCATACTGTCTTTCCGCCTGCTGCGGTCCAACAGGCAGTAACGGAAATCGGCAGGATGTTTGACAAAAATAGTTATCACACCGTTTCGTTTTCACAATATACGTATCTACTTTATATTTCGCTTGAGCGATTTATGCAAGGCAAAACTGTGCAAATCAACGACGAATTGTACCACGCCTTGCGACACAGTATTCAGCTGATGCACTTTCAGCGAATCAATGGCATTATTGAAAAGTACTTTCAATGTCGATTGACGAACGATGAACTTATCTTTTTGTTTGTTAGCATTATCACAAAGAAAAAACTGCAAAATGTGATCGTCGAACAAAAGTTTTGTCTTTCTTATAATCATTGGACCGAGATTCGCACGTTGACCAACGAGTTTTATCAGATGTTGAATGTATCGTCGAAAAAGCCTAAAGAAGATCAGATTCTGATCGAATCCTTTTTTACTTCTGCCAAATTGAAGGAGTGCTTATCCACTTCGGCCAATCGTAATATTTATGATGTGAATGCGTTTATTAAGAAAACTTTTTCTAAGGAGTTTGCTGCTTACCGAGAGTTTTTAGAAAGTAGTTGCGAGTACCACACCCTTTATTCTGTGGAGTATCTGACGGATTTTTGTGCAAACTTAGTGATTTTTATTGAATCTGTTCGAGAACGTCATTGGTTTCCCCGAAAAAATATCGCCTTTATCTTCGAAGGAAATAACAATATCGTTCAGTACATTGAGGGCTGGTCCAACCGCTATTTTAGCCGATCCCATCAAGTCTTTTATCCTGACTCAGGGGAAGTCAATGCTCAGTATTTAGAACAAAATACCATTGATCTGCTAGTGACGAACTATGCCGAGCATGCGACCGAATTTCGAGATATCGTTGAATGTATCGTCTTCAAAACGATCCCTTCTTCTTCTGACTGGAATCGGCTGCTTGAACGGATCAATCCTAACGTCACCCGCCAATTTGCCCTAAAAGACCTCTTCTAGTTTCCCATTCTGTTTTGACCTAAAGAGTTGCTAGAAAGGGCCTTTTACATGAAAAGAAAGCATTTTTCCTTCACTGCTTAGACAGTGAGAAGGAAAGATGCTTTCTTTTTTAATGGCTTGACTCTCCGCAGCTGTGCAGGAGTGTGGGAAGGGGAAGTGGGGAATGCATCAGGTACGGATGCAAGCCTTTGGAACCAGCGGTTTTCAATTCAATCGATCAATGTGGGCGAAATCATTGGGCTTCACTTAAGTAAATCAAACTCCAAGGCGCCTTTTGGTTTAGCTGAAGACCGGTCAATTCCCGATAGAAACAGGTTTTGTCTTTGACCGTCAGCTGAATGATCTCTTCTTCCGTATACTCGTTTAGAGAAGAAATTTTTAAAACATAAAGTTCTTTTAGTATTTGCAGCTGTGCGTCGATATCTAAGAGCAACGACATTTTTTCGAAAAAAGTACCCTCGTCTTGTTCATAGATCGCCAAGAATCGTTGGCGCAAAGAGAGATAAAAATTAAAGATTTTTGGGTGTGTATAAGAACAGGGCGAGTGGATAAATTCTACGTCAAAAAAGTTTACATATTCTTCGGCTGATTGGATCGTTTTTAAGTTCATATCAATACTCCTTATAAGTGTTAGGAAAGGGCGACAATACGTGTCATTATCAAAAAGAGTCACTGTTAAGCAATGTCTTACTGAGAAGGCCCATTTGTTTTTTTTAATGATTGGGGGAAGGACTTTCGCTACATTCAATGTACAGGATATTCCAAATTGGCTCAAACGCGTTTTTTCGTAACCATACGAAGATTTGTTTTTCGCTGGTATTAACGTCAAAAATGTTCAACTATTCTGATAATTGTTGTTATAAAAAGAATATTTTCGGAATGGGCGAAATGACTGGGTTTCCTTTCTTTTCCAGCAGGTTGTTTTTTCATTCGCTGAAATCATGGTTGAGAAAAAACAGCATCAGTTGACCGGTAGGCTCATCCCCGTCATTTTTTCAAAGGTGTGATACTATAGAATTATCTAGAAAAACGATCCTTTGATTCAAGTTGCCAATGCCAAAATAGTGCGAAGACACGCAGTTGCAGTGAGACGCAACCGTCTGTTTCGGTGAAAAGAATTGGCTAAATAGGGACGTTTATTAAAGCAAACGAGGAGCAATTCAATGAATGAGAAAAAAACAGTTGTAGTGATCGGCGGCGGACTTGGTGGTCTATCAGCGGCGGTCTCATTAGCCCAAAATGGCTTTGATGTATCACTATATGAAAAAAATCACCATTTAGGTGGCAAATTGAACCGACTGGAAACAAACGGCTTCGGCTTTGACTTAGGTCCTTCGATTTTGACGATGCCGCAGATTTTTGAAAAATTATTTACTGGCAGCAATCGCGATATGGCGGATTATGTTGCGATTCGCCGATTGCCATTGGAATGGCGCTCCTTTTTCCCCGACGGCACCAAGATTGATCTCTATGGCGATCTTGCCCGCATGGCAAAGGAAAACCCCCACTTGTCGGAAAAAGACATGGCAGAGTACCAAGACTTTTTGGACTATGGGCAAAAGATTTATGATATCACGGAAAAAGGCTATTTCGAGAAAGGCTTAGATACCACGAAAGAAATCTTGAAGTATCACGGCGTGATCAAAGCGCTGAAAGGCTTTGATTATTTCTCTTCCATGCATGATGCCATTCAAAAACGTGTCAGCAATCCGCAGCTGCAAGACATGCTGAGCTATTTTATCAAGTATGTCGGCTCGTCTCCTTATGACGCCCCAGCCGTCTTGAACATGATGATCTACATGCAGCATGCCCAAGGTGTCTGGTACGTGCCAGGCGGGATGCATCGGTTAGCCGAAGGCATCGTTTGCTTAGCAAAAGAGATTGGTGTGACCTTCCACACGGGACACAAAGTGGAAAAATTGATCGTTGAACAGGAACAAATCCGTGCCGCTCGTTTGGATGATGGCACGTTGATCGAAGCCGACTATTTTGTTTCCAACATGGAAGTGATCCCGGCTTATGAAGAGCTGTTAGAAGAAGCGCCGGCCTTTACTCAAAAACTGGAAGAAAAATTTGAACCAGCAAGTTCTGGCTTTGTCTTGCACTTAGGGGTCAAAACCTCCTATCCGCAACTGGCGCACCACAACTTTTTCTTTTCCAATGCCTCAAAAGAAAACTTTGATCAAAATTTCCATCAGCATCAGCTGCCGGAAGACCCAACGATCTATTTGGTCAATGCCAACAAAACCGATCCTTCGCAAACAGTGGCAGGGCATGAGAACATCAAAATCTTGCCTCATATCCCTTATTTGCAGGATAAACCCTTTACGGAAGCGGAATACGATGCCTTTCGTGAACGGATCTTGATCAAGCTGGAAAACATGGGCTTAACGGATCTACGCAAGCACATCGTGTATGAAGACCGCTGGACACCCGAAGACATCCAAAAGAATTATTTGTCACATCGCGGCGCCATCTACGGCACGGTCTCTAATCGCAAAAAAAATCATGGCTTTAAACACCCGAAACACAGCGAACGCTACGACAATCTTTACTTCGTTGGCGGTACGGTCAATCCCGGTGCCGGTATGCCGATGGTGACCCTCAGTGGCCAGCAAGTCAGTGAGATGATCACCAAAAGAGAACACTAAGATAAGAAAGGATGATGACTGTGTACCTGCTGCTCGCTGGTATTTGCGCTGCTTGGCTGGCAGGCTGGCTGATTTTTTTCCGCCTGCCGACGATACCCACCCGCAAGGAGACAGCCGCATCCAAAGACTTGAAGGAGAGGGCAGAATTGTCGATCATCATCCCCGCCCGCAATGAAGCAGAAAATTTGCCGCAATTGTTGGCATCCTTGCAGCAGCAAACCCTTTATCCTGTGGAGATTTTGGTGGTTGATGACGGATCGGAAGACGAGACGATCGCCTGTGCCAAGTGCTTCGGTGCGACGGTCTTGAAAACCGCTGCTGATTCTGCTGGGAAAGCGGCGGCTTGCTGGTTAGGCGCCTCACAAGCGGTGGGCAAGTATCTATTATTTTTGGATGCCGATACCTTCTTTCTAGCAGAAGATGGCTTAGAGCGCCTTTTCGCTGCGTATGAGGAGCGATCGGGACAAGGCCTGCTCTCGGTGCAGCCCTATCATCAAACGAAGCGCCTGTATGAACAACTATCTGCCGTCTTTAATGTCATCTTACCTGTCGGGTTGAACCGCTTTTCTATCGTAGGCGAAAAACTCTCAGCCGGCGGCGCCTTTGGTCCGTGTATCTTGTGCAGCAAAACAGCGTACCTTCAAGCCAATGGGCATCAGGACATGCCACAAGGAATCTTAGATGATCTAGCATTAGCGAGACGCTTTAAGAAAAAACGCTTGCCGATCGCCTTGTATGGTGGAAAAGACCTGTTGGCCTTTCGGATGTATCCAGCTGGTGTTCGTCAACTTGTTCAAGGCTGGACGAAGGACTTTGCCACTGCTTCGCAATTCACTCACCCTTTGATCATGGCAGGTGTCATCTTGTGGATCAGCGGCAGCATTGGGGTACTGGCGGCACCGTTTCTGATGGAACCGCTTTGGCTAGGACTGCTTTTTTATGCTGCTTATTTTGGACAAACCGTGTGCTTTGCCCGCCGTGTCGGCAACTTCAACCGAGTCTTGCTGCTTTTTTTCCCATGTTACTTTCTTTTTTTCCTAGGCTTATTTGGTTGGTCATGGATCCAAACCCATTTGTTGAAATCCGTGACCTGGAAAGGACGAAAAATCAATTTATAGGAGGCGATGCACATGCCGCTGATCACCTTATCTCCACTGCTCTTGCTCATTACAGACAGCTTGGCTTGGCTGCTGTTTCATCTAGGCATCTCGTTTAGCTTGCGCAAAGTCAGTGATGCTTTTTTTGAACGTCATGCCAACTGGTTCCGTTCTTTTGCCTTTGAAAAAGGCGGCAGAATCTGGGCGGAGGTATTTCGTATTCGTCAGTGGAAAGACAAATTGCCCGACGGCACTGTGATTGCCAAAAAAGGCTTTGACAAATCTCGCTTGGCTCAGCAACAAAAGGACTATCTGGAAAAATTCGTCATCGAAACACGCCGAGCAGAGCTGACCCATTGGCTGCTGATTGTTCCAGCACCGTTCTTTTTCCTCTGGAATCCTACGTGGGCGGGCTGGGTGATGATCGCCTATGCGTTATTGGCCAACTGCCCATTCATCATGATCCAACGCTATAATCGCCCCCGTTTGGAGCGAGTCTTGCGGAAAAAAAGTGCCCTGCAAGTCAAGCAGAAGGCGACGGTCTAGGTTCCTGTAGGCGTTGCTTTTAAGATTCGCCGAAAAATAGGCAAACGGGAAATCAAAAGGATCGGAGGATAACTGCCTTCGATCCTTTTTAAAAAATTGGTGTTAATTTTTATGGGATGCGTCAAGACCATTCTTTGTACACTAAGGTCATTCAGAGGAAAGGGTGATCGTATGTCATCAGAAGGATGTTGGCAAATTTTCGACCTGCCTTTGCAGGCTGCTGCATTGGTTGATCGTGTGTTTGGACAGGTACAAAGTATTTTTGTAAGTGTAGAAAAGAAGGAGGGATGCGCAAGATGATTGAAGATAGCCGACAACGGGACCACTATTACGACATGCTGATTGAAAAAAATTCCCAATATGAAGGGATTTTTTACGTTGGGGTAAAAACCACCGGCGTCTTTTGCCGTCCTACCTGTCCAGCGAAAAAACCGCTCAAGAAAAACTGCGAGTTTTTTCAGACGGCACAAGAAGCGCTGCTGGCGGCGTATCGTCCCTGCAAACGATGTCGCCCGCTCAGCTCACCTAGCCACTTATCCCCTGACGTGAAAAGCCTTGTGGAAGCGGTGGAGAGCAACCCGGAGAAAAAGTGGACCGACAAAGATTTTGAAGCGCTAGCGATCCATCCCAATACTGCGCGTCGACAATTTAAAAAATATTTTGGCATGACCTTTATCGAATATTCCCGTTCACACCGTTTAGGGTTAGCGTTTAAGCAGATTCGTGAAGGAGAACCGCTGATCCAAGCACAATTAGAAGCCGGCTTCGATTCTGGCAACGGCTTTCGAGATGCGTTTTCCCGGATTATGGGGGAATTGCCTTCCAACAGCCGCGAAAAAACGATTCTTTCTTCTGCTTGGCTTGAGACCAAGCTGGGATCGATGTTGGCGATCAGCGACCAGCAGCAGCTTTACTTGTTAGAATTCGTGGATCGCAGAGGGCTAGAAACGGAGATCGCTGTTTTGAGAAGCCGTTTGAATGCAGTGATTATTCCCCAGCAAACAGCAATCATCCAGCAGCTTAAGCAAGAACTGACGGAATATTTTGCAGGAAATCGAACTGTTTTCACGATTCCAATTGCATTGATCGGCTCCGATTTTCAGAAAGCCGTCTGGCAGCAGCTGTTGGCGATGAAGATCGGAGAAACATACTCTTACAAACAATTGGCACAGCGAATCGGCAATGAAAAAGCTACCCGAGCTGTTGCCAATGCCAACGGAAAAAATCAATTGGCGTTGATCGTTCCATGCCACCGCGTCATCAATAGCGATGGCAGCATCGGCGGCTATGGCGGCGGTGTCGAACGCAAAAAGTGGTTACTGGCTTTGGAAAAGCAGGTGCAGCCGACCACAATGATCTAAAAAGGACAAGTATGCGTCGGAATCAGCGCTTCATTCATCGGTACATGGAATGGATCGAATCCTCTTCAGTAAAATATATATTTAGCGGAACTCATGGAACCTTTCATGAGTTCCGTTTTTTTATTAGATTTGAAGGGGACGTAGAGAAAAGGTGGGACCTTCGTTAGTGTCTAACCGTTCTTAACCTCTATAAAAATAAGCATTGAATGATTTTCTTAAACAACCAAAGCATATCTTTTTACAACTTACAAAAAGTAAGTTATGATTATCTCGAATTCGAAATAAAGAGGTGAGGAAAATGGCGCATCAAGAAGAAGCGCTCAAAGCGTACATCGGTTTGCTGCGTACGGCGAGTCGTTTGGAACAAGTGGCAAAAAAAGATGTTCGTTGTTATGGCTTAAATATCACAGAGTTTTCTGTACTGGAATTGCTTTACCATAAAGGCACCCATACGACGCAAGCCATCAAGGAAAAAATTTTGATCGCCAGCAGCTCGACAACCTATGTAGTCGATCAATTAGTCAAAAAAGGCTGCGTGCGCCGGGAACCTAGCCAAGAAGATCAACGAGTAACTTACGTCAGTATTACGGAAGCAGGCAGGGCATTGATGGAGAAAATTTTTCCCAGTCATGCACAAAAGATTGCGGCGAGTTTTTCCGAACTCAGCAGTGAAGAATTGCAACAATTAAAAACAATTTTACGAAAAATAACTTACGATCAGAAATGAGGAAAAGAAAATGAGAAAACAAGATCAATTATTAGGGGTACACCATGTGACGGCCATGACAAGTGATGTGGAACGGAATTACCATTTCTTTACAGATGTGTTAGGGATGCGTTTAGTGAAAAAAACCGTCAATCAAGATGACATTTATACGTACCATACCTACTTTGCGGATGATTTAGGGTCACCGGGAACGACCATGACGTTCTTTGATTTTCCCAATACCGCTCGCGGCAGCAAAGGAACCAACTCGATCACCCGCACCAGTTTCCGAGTACCCAGTGATGCTGCCCTTGATTATTATGCCGCACGCTTTGATGAATTTGAGGTAAAACACGAAGCAATCACCACCGAATTTGGGAAAAAAGTGATGCGTTTTTGGGATTTTGATACGCAAGCTTATCAATTGATCTCTGACGAACACAATACTGGCGTGAAAGCTGGTACTCCTTGGAAAAAAGGACCGGTTCCTACTGAATTTGCGATTTATGGCTTAGGTCCTGTCGAAATGTCTGTTTCTTACTTGGCAGATTTCAAAGGGCTGCTGGAATCCGTTTTTGATTTCAAAACCATTGATCAAGTAGATAATCGCTATTTGCTAGAAGTTGGTGAAGGCGGCAATGGCGCTCAAGTCGTTTTAGTGGAAGATACCACGAGCCCGCAAGCGCAACAAGGCGATGGCGAAGTGCATCATGTCGCTTTTCGCTTAGCTCACCACGACTCATTAGCAGTTTGGCAAGAAATCTTTGATAACTTGGGATTGGCCAACTCCGGCTATGTGGATCGCTACTATTTTGAATCCTTGTATGTGCGCATCGGCCATATTCTTTTTGAACTAGCAACAGATGAACCAGGGTTCATGGGGGATGAGCCATACGAAACATTGGGTGAGTCCTTATCATTGGCACCATTTTTAGAAAATCGCCGTGAATACATCGAAGGAGTCATCAAACCCTTCAATACAAAACGCGCCTAAGGAGGCACACAGTATGCAACCCATTCAACAGATCCACCATATTTCAGCCATCGTAGGCGATCCGCAAACGAACGTTGCCTTTTACCGCGACGTGTTGGGGTTGCGCCTCGTCAAACAAACCGTCAATTTTGATGATCCCTACACGTATCATCTTTATTACAGCAATCAAGCATTAGAAAATGGGACCATCATCACCTTCTTCCCCTGGGCAAATGCCCATCCTGGGCGAGTAGGAAGCGGACAAGTCGGCACGATCGCGTTTCGTATTCCTAAAGGCAGCAGTGCCTATTGGCAAGAACATCTGGCGAAACATCAAGTAACTGTCCAAGAAAGTACATTGTTTGATCGGCCAACTTTAGAACTTCATGATCAGCATGACCTGTCTTTGGCGTTAGTCGAAGCCGAAGAATCGGCAGAAACACCAGCGATTTTAGGCTTTCATGGGGCCGTCTTGCTTTCGGCACAACCAAAAGCGACCATTCAAACGTTGGCAGATGATCTAGGTCTGGACATTTTTAATCAAACAAATAAAAGCACGCATCTCCATACCGCAGGTACCCTCGCTCATGAGATCGTCGTGCCCCATGAAGCAATGCCAGCAGGGCGCTGGGGTGTCGGCACCGTCCATCACATCGCGTGGTCCGTGCCAACGGAAGCAGTGCAAAAAGAGTGGCAAGAATACTTGTACGATCAAAGATACGGAGTCACTGAAATCAAAGACCGCAACTATTTCAAAGCCGTCTATTTCCAAGAAAGGGGCAATATCGTCTTTGAGATCGCAACAGAAACCCCAGGCTTTTTAGTTGATGAACCATTAGAAACGTTAGGACAGCAGTTGATGCTGCCAGCCCAATTTGAAAGCCGCCGTGTAGAGATCGAGGATCGCTTGCCAGACTTATCGGTTTAGAAAAAAGGAGACGCTGTATGCACTATTTAGATCCCAAGGATTTGACCCAACGAGAAAATTATAAACTACTGATTGGCTCCATCATTCCACGGCCAGTAGCTGTGGTCAGTACGCAATCAGCCGATGGTATCGTCAACATCGCCCCATTCAGTTTTTTTAACATCGTCAGCTCAGAACCTGTGATCCTCTCGTTGGCTATCCAGCGCAAAGAGGGGGAACTGAAAGACACCGCCCGCAATCTGTTGGCGACGAAAGAAGCCGTTGTGCATATTTTGGATCAAACAAATGTCCAAGAGGCCAATAAAACCGCGGCATTATTGCCCGCAGACCAAAGCGAGTTGACGGTTTCTGGATTTACCACAACGACATCGAAAATGATTGCCGTTCCTGGCTTGAAAGAAGCCAGTGTCCGCTTAGAAACGATTCTGCATCAGCACGTACCCATCAAAAAAGACCAGCAGACCACTGCCGATCTCTTATTGTTGGAAGTCGTCGGCTACCAGATTGCAGAGGATGTCTATCAAGACGGCAAGATCGATCCCCGTGCCTTACAAGCAGTCAGCCGGCTAGCGGGAAATTCTTACGCAACGATTGGGGAGATTTTCGATATCAAACGACCAAGTTAAAGGAGGAACTTCGATGAAAGCAATCTACCAACAAGGAGCAGCCGACGCACCAGTTTTGGTGCTGCTCCACGGCACTGGTGGCGACGAACAGTCGCTGCTAGAAGTAGGAAAAGCCCTTGATCCCCAAGCTTCACTATTAGGTATTCGCGGCAATGTCTTAGAAAACGGCATGCCCCGTTACTTCAAACGCCTAGCTGAAGGGGTGTACGATGAAGCCGACTTAGCACTTCGCGGCGACGAATTAGCCGATTTCATTCGGCAAGCCGCCAAAGAACACCACTTTTCGTTAGCGCAAGTGGTACTGGTGGGTTATTCCAATGGCGCCAACATTGCCATTCGCTTATTACTAAATGATAGCGACCACTTCAAAAAAGCGATCCTCTACCACGCCATGTATCCAGTCGAGAATGTACCGACGAATTCCTTGCCTGACACTCATGTGTTTCTGAGTTTTGGCAGAAACGACCCGATCGTTTCCCTAGCTGACAGTGCTTACGTCCAAGAGATCTTTACCTCGCGGGGCGCAGTCCTTTCAACCGTTTGGACCCCAAGTCATCAGTTAACGTATGAAGAAGTTGAACACTCGCGCACGTGGTTGACCAAACAATAAAGCAGTGCCCATTTCCTAATCAAACAGCGATCCTGCTGGTTGGTTAGGTTTTTTTGTTTCACGTGAAAACAATTCGAAAGAGTGAGAGGGGATACATTACTAGGGACGCCTAGTTCAATAACAGCCCACTAGGAATTTACCAAATGATCCTTTTTCTGAAACGAATAGAGTCAAATCAGCATAATCAGTGAATCAAGACAACTTTTTTAAAATTATCCATAAAAAATCAATTTATTTCAAATGGTTCCAAAATGGAGTTTTAACAAAATAAATGCTTATAAATCAATTTTTTGAAGTATTTCTTTTAATAGAGACAATGCTTCTTTATGAATTAATTTGAAATAATATGAAATAAAGTGGTTGTTAATGGAAAAATTTTGTGCTATTCTGAGTCTATAATAAATGGCTAAGGAGAATGAAGATGAAATTAGCAACGAGAATCAATTCATTTTTATCAATTTACGAAAATGATTTAGACAATGTATTTGGCGCATTCAAAGAATTGGGGCTTGATTACGTAGATTTAAATTATCCGGAGCACGTCGGTGGGACGACTGCCTCTGAAATGAAAGAGAGATTGGGACAAGCTGATTTGAAATTGAATGGTGTTGCATTGCGATTCAGAGAAGAGTTTATCAACGGTGAATTAGGCAATGCTGACCCACAGGTTGCGCAGCATGCCTTAACGTTATGCAAAGAAGCTGTTGATTATTGTCGTGCAGCAGGTGGAGAAGTCGTAACCATTTGGCTCGGGTTTGATGGCTTTGACTATAGTTTTCAAATCAATTACCAAAAGGTTTGGAATCAGATTCGGGCTGCCTTTATTGAAATTGCTGACTACGCACCAGATTTGAAAATCAGTATCGAGTATAAGCCATTTCAACCAAGAGCCTATGCGTTCATTGATAGTATGGGTGTCACTGGAATGATGCTTAATGAGATCAACCGTAAAAATGTAGGTGTGACCCTTGATTATTGCCACATGCTAATGAAACACGAAAACCCTGCTTTTGCTGCGGATCTGTTCGCTGGAAAAGGGTTATTATACGGGGTGCATCTGAATGATGGGTATGGGTTAAACGACGATGGATTGATGATCGGTTCAGCAACACCCTTCAAAACATTAGAATTCTTGTATTATGTCAAAAAGCATAACTATGACGGTGTGATTTATTTTGATACGTTCCCTGTAATTGAGCATGCCTCAAAAGAGTGCGAACAAAACATGAAAATGATCAAACAAATGGATCAAATGATCGATAACGTAGGCTTGGCTGCGATTCAAGCTGTGATCGATCAAAACGATGCAGTCGCAGCCAATCAGTTGCTGCTTGAATTTTTGTCACCAACAAATCAATCAAAATAAAAGGAGTGGGGAAGATGGATTACAAAGTGATGGCAAAAAATATTTTAGAAAAAATAGGCGGAGCGGAAAATGTTCGCAATATGACACATTGTGCCACCCGGTTGCGTCTAACGTTACATGACACCGCAAAAGCGGACGATCAAGCCGTCGAGAATATCGACGGAGTGATCAATGTCATTAATAAGGCGGGCCAGTACCAGCTTTTGATTGGGACAGAAGTTGGAAAGCTCTATGATGAGTTTGAGCCGTTAGTTAAAGGTGACGAAATTTCTGGTAGCCCTACCACAGAAGAACAAGCTTCTGGCAGTATTATCAGCAATGTTTTTTCTGCCGTATCTGCTATTTTTGCGCCACTACTCCCAGTTTTGGCGGGCTCAGGTATTTTAAGAGGACTACTGATTTTGTTTGTTCAGCTCGGGTTGATCAGTGAAGACAGCGGCACTTATTCGATTTTATTTGTTGCTTCTATGAGTGTATTTTATTTCTTACCCGTATTGTTAGCGTTTACTTCAGCGCGGCGGTTTGGTGCCAGTCCGTATATCTCGGCATTGATCGGGGCTGCGTTAATCAATCCTGATTTTATTGCATTGATGGGAGGAGCAGGCAACGGTGCAACGACGGAGTTCTTCGGGATTCCAGTCGTTTTGATGAACTACAATTCGACTGTCGTACCAATCATCCTTTCGATTTGGGCTTTTTCATATCTCTACAAATTCTTAGACAAACACATACCGGAGACTTTAAAATTGGTGGTCGTTCCTTTAGTCTCACTAGCGATTATGGTTCCATTGACAGTGATCGTTATTGGACCAATCGGGGTCTATAGTGGCGAAGCAGTCGCTAATGTGGTGAATTGGTTGATCGAGCGCAGTAGTGTGCTAACTGGAATCTTAGTTGGTGGTGGTTGGAGTGTTCTCGTAAGTTTGGGCATTCACTGGGCAGTCAATCCAATCATGATTAATAACGTTTCAACCTATGGCTTTGATTACATCGTTCCTTTTACTTTTGCATGTAACTTCGCTGTGATAGGTACAACGATTGGCGTTTACTTTAAAGCAAAAGATAAAAAACTACGAAGCTTTGCTTTAACTGGCTTGGTCACGATCGCATTATCAGCGATTATCGAAGCTACTTTGTTCGGCTTACTTGTAAAAAATAAAAAACTTTTCTTAGCGCAAATTATTGGTGGTGCTGTGGGTGGGGCCTATTTAGGATTGATGCAAGTTGTAACGAATGCCTTTGTCTTTGGTAGTGTCACCACTTTTCCCGCCTTTGTAGGCTCAACTTCCTCGAATTTCATACAAGCGATGATCGGCTTACTGATTTCAATGGTGGTTTCAGCAGTCTTAGCATTTGTATTTACCAATCGAGACGAGACGTTGGCGTAGAAAGCAGGGGAAATATGGGTCTATTTAAGAAGAAAAACGTTATATATGCACCAGCTAATGGCGTGGTGAAAAGTATTGACCAAGTGAAGGACGAGATGTTTTCAACCAAACTATTAGGCGATGGGTTTGCTGTGGTACCAACAGATGATCTTGTTACAGCACCGATTGAAGGAACGGTGGTCTCTGTGTTTCCTACAAAACATGCGATTTCGTTAAAAACCAAAAATGGCTTAGAAGTTCTAGTCCATATTGGGATCGATACTGTGGAACTAAATGGCGCAGGATTCGATACCAAAGTTTCTGAAGGTGACAAAGTTACTGCCGAGAGTGTGCTGGCAAACGTTGATTTTCCGTTTCTGGCATCACAAGGCAAAGAAACGGATGTAATCGTTGTTTTCACTAATTCCGCACAGCGAACCTTGACGATTACAGAGAAGCAAGGGCGTTGTGGACAAACGATTGGCGTTATCAATGAGTGAGAACAGTTGCTGACAGGAGGTAGTGTTTTGAAGAAAAAAATTTTGTGTCCATCTATGATGTGTGCTGATTTTTCAATGCTAAAGGACGAGGTTGCCGCTTTAAAAGCGGCGAAAATCGATATTTTTCATCTTGATGTTATGGACGGACGATTTGTTCCAAATTTTGGTATGGGACTTCAAGATATCGAAGCTATTTGCAAATGGTCAGAAACCTTAGTTGATGTCCACTTGATGATTGAAGATCCGGGAGCGTATGTAGAGAAATTTGCGGATATAGGTGTAGATATCATTTATTTTCATCCGGAAGCAGATCGCCATCCTACAAGAACTATCAACAAAATCAAGCAAAAGGGAAAACAAGCCGGAATCGCTATCAATCCTGGAACAAGTGTAGCAATGATTGAAGAACTGCTGCCATTGATCGATTACGTGATGGTAATGACTGTTGATCCCGGTTTTTCAGGTCAAGCGTATTTGACACATGTAGAAGGAAAAATAAAGCAGCTTGCTGCAGTTAAGGAACGTTATTTCTACCAATTAATGGCAGATGGAGCGATTTCGCCTGCCGTAATGACTCGCTTAAGCGCCTTAGGTGTTGATGGGTTTGTTTTAGGGACCTCCGCTCTTTTTGGAAAAGAAGAATCGTATCAAGAACTGATCTCAATATATAAAGAGGAGGATCAAGCATGAAACTAGCAATCGGTTGTGATCATGTTGGGTTTGAATTAAAAACTGATATCATCACCTATTTGGAGTCGTTAGGGCACACGGTACAGGATTTTGGGACAGAAAGTGATAAACGCGTTGACTATCCCAATTATGCGGCGACTGTTGCAGAAGCGGTGGTAACCCAAAAGTGTGATTTGGGAATCTTGATTTGTGGCACAGGCGTGGGTATCTCAATTGCTGCCAACAAAATCAAGGGCATCCGAGCCGTAGTGTGCAGCGAACCCTATAGTGCTAAGCTCTCAAAAGAGCATAACAATACCAACGTATTGGCGTTTGGTTCGCGCGTCGTGGGCGTCGAACTAGCGAAAATGATTACTAAGGAATGGCTGGCTGCTGAGTTTGAAGGTGGTCGTCACCAAAAACGGGTAGCAATGATTGGTCAGTTAGAAGTAGAATGATCAAAGGTTAGAGGATTCGCTAATGCGAATCCTCGTCTTTTTTTGTTAACGAGAAATTTATCCCATAATCTAGATCAAATTGACGAACAATGAAAGTCCTTGCTCATACCGAGAGAAAAAGTATGGTATAATTTGAAAAAAAGTGAAGTTGACCAATTAATGGAGGTTGCTATGATTCCATATGAAAGACAAGAAAAAATTTTAGAAGCTTTGGCTCAAGATGAACTGTTAAAAATAGAGCAATTGCAAAGCATTTTGCCTACTGTTTCTATCTCAACATTGAGGCGGGATTTAAAAGAATTAGAAAAATCAGGAAGAGTTGAATTGTTGGCTGGTGGCGCAGTGAAGATTTGTTCAACGGCTTCCGAAATGCCGATTGCAGCTAAAGCTGCTTTGTATTCCCAAGAGAAAGAAGCGATCGCTACTTTGGCTGCTGAGTTGGTTCACGATGGTGATGTGATCTACCTAGATTCTGGTTCGACTTGTACAGCGTTACTGCATAAAATCATTAATAAAAAAATCACGATTATTACTACCAATACGAGTGTCTTTACAATTCAACAAGAAACTCCTGCCGAGATTTTACTTCTTGGTGGCCGATACAATCCCGTTATTTCATCCTTGAATGGTCCATTGACGGATGCAAATTTACAAACGTTTAACTTTCAAACGGCTTTTTTAGGTGCTAATGGTATTGATGCTGAAAAAGGTGTAAGCACGCCCAACTTGGTAGAGGCGAACAAAAAGCGTGAAATTCTAAATAATGCCAAAACCGCCTATTTATTGTGTGACAGTTCGAAATATGGACAAGTCGCCGCGGTAAAAGCTTTTAGTACAGAAGACGTTGTCATTATTTCTGATGCTTATAACGATAAGATTGGAGAACTGACGCAAATCATCTATCCGAACTAAAAACAGGATGGCATCTGAGTGGTATTGGCAATGTTGGAGATACAATTTAATAAAACGCATAATGGAAAATGAGTTTGGTGATGATCAAAACCAGTTAGGGATTATACCTAGCTGGTTTTTTAGTAAGGAAGCAAATTTGTTGATAGTTCCTTTATTTAACAACGTTGATTGTTGTATCGGTGAATAGTGAGTGACTTGTGGTTCTTTAGATACCCAGACTCAAAAACCAGTGAACGTACTTGTTAAAAATAACATTAAGGTCGTTCCCTTGATGGATTTCAATACCTTTATCAATTGGGTTATTAATTGATAATCATTGTTTTGGCGCCATTTTTTGTATTTAAAGATAACAAAGACATTTTTATATAAAAACAAAAAAATTGTTGACAGACAAAATGAAAGCGTTTATATTGGATATGTGGTTACTACCAGTTGAGAGTAAGGGGAGGACATAAGATGCTTGGTTTGGTTTTAACAGGTCATGGAGGATTTGCGCAAGGGATGGAAAATGCGCTTGCGATGATTGCAGGGCCGCAAGAACAGTTTCTAGCAGTGTCGTTTTTAGAGGAAAATCCGTTAGCTGACTTTGAAAAAGAGTTGCAAGGAGCAATCGATCAATTAAAGGAAACCTGTGATGGGGTCGTGATTTGTGCAGACCTTGTAGGCGGGACCCCTTTTAATGTTGCGATGACCGCTGCCAATGAGGTCCCGCAAGTCGAGGTCATCGGCGGCATCAATCTACTGCTGCTAGTGGAAGGTTCGTTGACTAGATATACGGCAACTGATCCAGAGCGTTTTTGTCAAGAACTGGCAGAGATTGGCAAGAGCGGTATTTTTCACGGAAAGATCAAAGGTCATGAGGAAACCAATGAGGAAGAAGGGATTTAACGATGTGGGAAATGATCTTAGCAGCCTCAATCGTGGTGCTTGTTTTTCTCTTTCTCTTTTTGGCGGTCTCATCTTTCTTGAATGGGAAACATCTGAAAAAGCAAAAAGGCTATTTCGCTGAATTGCAGCAGTCCTTGAAAAAGGGGCAGAAAATCAAATTATACGGCGGCATTATTGGGGAGATTCAAGCACTTGGGAAAGAGACGGTCGATCTAAGGGTGAAATCGGGAACGGTGATCGAAGTAGAACGCAGTGCGGTTGCAGAAATCATGCAGTAAATAGAAGGAGGACATATTTATGGGAGAACCAAATATTTTGTTGACGCGAATCGACAATCGGTTGATTCATGGGCAAGTTGCCACCCAATGGAACGGTACGTTGGGGGCAAATCTAATTTTAGTGGCAAATGATAAGGTCGCCAAAGACAAAGTCAGACAAGGGTTGATGGATATGGCGGCGCCAGCTGGCGTCCAAACGAGGTATTTCTCGATTCAAAAAACCATCGAGATCATTCATAAAGCATCGCCAAAACAAAAGATTTTTATGGTGGTTGAAAATCCTCAAGATGCGTTGAAATTAGCTGAAGGTGGGGTGCCAATCAAGAAACTCAACATTGGGAATATGCATATGTCAGAAGGGAAAAGACAGGTTGCTACGACAGTTGCCGTCGATGAAGCAGATGTCGATGCCTTTAAAAAACTGAAGGAAATGGGGGTGCAATTAGTGATTCAGCGGGTTCCAACGACACCTGTTGAAGATGAAAAGAAATTATTTCAGTGATGCAGAGATAAGGAAGGAGAAAGAAAATGGATTACACGATTTTTCAAATAATTTTAGTCTTCATAGTTACATTCATTGCCGCAATCGATCAATTTAGTTTTTTAGAATCATTGTACCAGCCCATTGTTACCGGGATGGTTATCGGACTTATTCTTGGAGATCTTCAAACCGGCTTGATCGTTGGCGGAACCTATCAGTTAATGACGATCGGCAATATGCCGGTGGGCGGCGCGCAACCGCCAAATGCGGTGATTGGCGGAATTATGGCAGCAATCTTAGCGATCACGCTGCAGCTGGAACCGACAGTGGCCGTCGCTACGGCGATTCCGTTTTCTTTGCTGGGGCAATATGGGGTGACGATTATCTTCTCACTAATGTCGCCAGTGATGTCAAAAGCTGACAGCTACGCCCATGATGCCAATACGAAGGGCATTGACCGGATCAATTATTTAGCGATGGTGGGTCTTGGAACGATCTTCGGCTTGATTGTGGTCTTATTCTTTATCGGCGGTGCTGCCTTCGGGAATCAGGCGGTCGCAGCGATCCCTCAATGGTTGATGGGTGGGCTCGGCGCAGCTGGGGGCATGATGCGGTATGTCGGTTTTGCGATTTTACTAAAAGTGATGGTTTCCAAAGAAATGTGGGGCTTCTTCTTTATGGGGTTTGGTTTAGCCACGATCGTAATGGCGGCACCTTCCTTGCAAGGACCAGCCTTGATCATTCTAGCCTTTATCGGTTTTGCATTAGCCTTTTGGGATTATCAAATCCAGTCCAAATTTAAAGTAGCAACAGCCAATACCTATGATTTCGGAGGCGATGAAGATGGCATATAATATTCCCGATTCTTATAGCGAACAAGCGCCCGCAGAACAACTGGATAAAAAGACCTTGAACAATATGGTCTGGCGTTCCTTATTTCTACAAGCCTCTTTCAACTATGAGCGAATGCAAGCAGGAGGCTGGTTATTCAGTATTTTACCGGGATTGAAAAAGATCCACAAAAATGAAAAGGACTTGGCTGCTTCAATGAGCCATAACCTAGAGTTTTTCAATACTCATCCATTCCTCGTGAACTTTGTGATGGGGATCATTCTATCGATGGAACAAAACAAAGCCGATATTCCCATGATTCGGGCAGTGCGAGTCGCCGCGATGGGACCGCTAGGCGGGATCGGTGACGCGTTATTCTGGTTCACTCTGGTACCGATAACAGCTGGTATCACAGCCAATATGGCGATCAACGGCAACATCGCTGCACCGTTTATTTTCTTACTGGTATTCAATGCGGCCCAATTTGGTTTACGGTTCTTCTTGATGCATTGGTCCTATCGTTTAGGGACAGATGCGATTGGGATCTTAACGGAAAAGGCCAAAGAGTTCACCCGAGCAGCGAGTATTTTAGGGATTTTTGTTGTCGGTTCCTTGACCTGCGTGTATGGGGCGACGTCTTTGGATATTCAGATCCCTAACGGTACTACCAATGAAGTGACACAAGCGACGACGATCGTGGATGATCAAGCAGCCATTGCCGCTTACGAAGACATGCTGTATACCACGGATGAGAATGGACAATTGACCGACACACTGCAAGAAAATGCGGCGGTCAACGAATTGGCTAACGGCAAATATGAATTGACGTTTAACAAAGTCAACGAAGTGCCTGTGACGATCGATATTCAAAAAATCCTCGATGGGATCTTGCCGCAAGTGATTCCATTGACCATCACACTGATGCTGTATTTCTTCTTATCAAAACGCGGCTGGACGCCGTTGAAATGTATCGCTTTGCTGCTAGTGATCGGCTTGATCGGTTCTGGCTTTGGTCTGTATCCATCCATTTGGCCGCAATAAGCAAGCTAGCAGAAGAAACGGCGCAAACCGTAGGAGGAGTTTTGCTAAGCAAGCAAAAGCTGACTTTTTAGCTTAGCTCGTGCTGGCAATTGGTTCATTTTCCTACGTGAAGAGATGCAAGCTCAGGAAACAGAGCCCCTGTAGACGATTGTTTGACACGCCTATCGGGAAATAGTACACTCGTTATGTGGTAGTAACCAGTTTGGAGGGGCTTATGAATATCAATAAAAATCGACAACCATTATACGATCAATTGTTAAATTTACTGATTGAAAAAATCGAAAATGAAATGGAAGCAGACACGATGCTTCCCTCAGAAAGAGAACTGTCAAAGCGCTACGGGTTAAGTCGGACCACCGTTCGCTTGGCACTACAGGAGTTAGAAAAATTAGGCTATATTTATCGCCAACATGGTAAAGGAACCTTTGTCTCGGATATCCGCAAGCAGGCAACCAATTTATCGGGTTCCTATAGTTTTACCGAACAGATGAAAGCACTGGGGAAACAACCGGAAACTAGAGTATTGGCATTCAAAAAAATGGAAGCGACAAAATATTTTGCCACTCAGTTGCAAGTTTCCATTGGCGAGCCGATCTACAAGTTAAAACGATTGCGTCTTGCTGATGGCCAACCGATGATGATCGAGCGTTCTTATCTGCCCGTCAAGCGCTTCATGAATTTAACGAGTGAGATGATCGAGCAAAAACCATTGTACGATATCTTCCATGAAGATTTTCATCAAGTGATCCGCCTAGCGGACGAAGAATTTTTTGCCAGCATTGCCAGTGCGAAAGATGCGGCATTGCTAAAAATCCACGAAGGTGCGCCGGTGTTGAACCTGGTACGCAGCACGTTCAATATTGAAAATGAAGTGATCGAATACACCTTGAGTGTTGCTCGAGCAGACCAATTTAGATACAAAGTCCGCCACTTGCGTAACGACGAGTAGCGCATTTCCTAGACAGTCTGAAATGATCCGCTCGAGCAAAGAAAAGGTGTGTATTCAAAACCAGTGAGGTCGAGGAAGTTTGCCCTTTGGGTGATCGCTAAGTATTCATCCAAGACAACGCTCCTCGTACCGTCACTGGGAATACATACTGGAAAACCAGCAGCTAGGAGGAAGAGAGATGTTTCAACTGTCAACAAAGGAATTAGCAGAATTAGGTGCGGAGATTACAACAAGGGAAATCAAACAACAGCCAGAACTGTGGCAAGAAACCTTGACGATCTATCAAGAAAAGCAAGAGGCGATCGCGGCTTTCTTACGTACTATCAAGCAAAAGACGGCCAAGCGAATCCGCGTGGTCTTCACGGGAGCGGGGACATCGCAATATGTTGGAGATACGATCGTTCCTTACTTGAATAAGAACGGCGCAACGGTGGATTATCTTTTTGAAAGTATTGCTACGACGGATATTGTCGCTGCTCCAGAACAAGTTTTATTTGCGGATGAGCCAACACTGCTCGTTTCTTTTGCTAGAAGTGGCAATTCACCAGAAAGTTTAGCAGCGGTCAAAATCGTCGATCAATTCGTTGCCGACAGCTATCATTTGACGATCACTTGTGCAGCCGACGGATCTTTGGCACAACAAGCTGCCGCTGATGAAGCGAGTTATCTGTTATTGATGCCTGAGAGGTCAAATGATGCTGGATTTGCGATGACGGGAAGCTTTTCTTGCATGGCTCTTTCGGCACTGCTGATTTTTGACCAGACGCCTCTGGCAGAAAAGGGGCATTATGTTGAAACCCTTAGCCGGTTGGGGCAAGAAGTGATCGACAGAGAAACAGAACTCCAAGTACTGACGGACCGTTCCTTTAAGCGAATCGTTTACCTTGGTTCAGGCACGTTGTCGGGGTTGACCAGGGAAGCACAGCTAAAAGTATTGGAACTGACTGCGGGAAAAATCGCCACCGTGTTCGATTCTTCGATGGGCTTCCGTCATGGACCGAAATCATTCGTAGATGATCAAACCCTCGTCTTTGTTTTTGTCAGCAATACGCCCTACACGCGGCAGTATGATCTTGATATGTTGGAAGAGTTAAAGAGTGACGGCATCGCCGCCGCAGTGACCGCCATCGGACAGCCGGCAGCTGTGAATTTTTCAGGAACAAACTTTTTCTTTCCAGATGACACATTATTGCCAGACGGTTATCTTGCCTTAGTAGACATTGTTTTTGCGCAAACGATCGCACTGTTGGCATCGATCAAAGTCGGTAATACACCGGATACCCCTTCGCCAACGCGTACCGTCAATCGGGTGGTCAAAGGCGTGACGATTCATCCGTATAACAACTAACGATGACTGAGAAAGACCACCACGAGCACGTATCTTTTCGTGTACGAAGTCGATACGTGCGGTGGTCAATCAGTCGAACGGCTTCATCAATAGACATTTTTATACGGGCTGACAACCGTTTCGCCAACACTGAAAAAAGTGAAAGCGGTTGATTCTTTGGCATGGACAAAAAAGGAGGAATTTTAATGAAAGCAACCGTAACGAAAGCCAAAAAAGCAGCGATGGATCGCCTGTCAACGAAAGAAGGAGTGATCGCAGCTTTAGCAATCGACCAACGAGGTGCCTTGAAAAAAATGATGGCAGCACTTGGCGTGGAGGCTGATGCAGAAAAAATCAGCCAGTTTAAAAAGCTAGTCTCACAAGAATTGACCCCTTACGCGTCTTCCATTTTACTAGATCCAGAATATGGGTTGGCAGCTGCGCAAAGTCGTGATCCAGAGGCGGGGCTTTTGCTGGCGTATGAAAAAACCGGCTATGATGCGACTACGCCGGGACGTTTGCCTGATTTATTAGGGGAATGGTCAGTTGAGCGATTAAAAGCAGCAGGCGCCGATGCCATCAAATTTTTGCTTTATTATGATGTAGATGAAGATGCCCAGATCAATCAGTTGAAACACGTCTTTGTGGAACGACTCGGCAGCGAATGCCAAGCGGCTGATCTGCCCTTCTTTTTAGAAGTCCTTTCCTATGATGCTAAGCTGCCTGAAGTCGACTCAAAAGCATATGCGCAACGCAAACCAGAAAAAGTCATTGGATTGATGAAGGAATTTTCAAAACCGCAGTACAAAGTCGATGTGTTAAAAGTGGAAGTACCAGTCAACATGAATTATGTGGCAGGTTTTGCCAAGGGAGAAGCCGTGCATACCAAGGAAGAAGCTGCCGCGTATTTCAAAGCGCAAAGCGACGCGACACATCTGCCGTTTATTTTTCTCAGTGCAGGCGTATCAGCCAGCTTATTCCAAGAAACACTGGTTTTTGCCAAAGAAGCTGGCTCCACCTTCAATGGCGTCTTGTGCGGCCGGGCAACGTGGAAAGATGGTGTTGAGCCCTTTGTAAAACAAGGAACAGAAGCAGCCAAAGAATGGCTAGCAAGTACTGGAAAACAGCACATCGAAGACTTGAATGAAGTGATCCAAAAGACCGCCACTTCTTGGTGGGACAAAGTCGCAGTCAAGGAATAGTTTTTTCACTGTTTGACAAGAGAAATGGCCAATAATCAGACATCTTAAGGGCTTTTGAGAAGAAGTGGCAGGCTTCTGACTTAAGGCTTTAGGGTGTCTTTTTTATACGTTGACAAGTTCGGTTATCATCGTAGGAATGAAACGTAAATAGGAAGAGGTTTCGAGAGTAATTTACGAGGGGACTTGAATAGGATAAACTAGCAGTAAGAGCCATCAAATCCACCTGCTTCACTTTTGGTCGAAATAAGGTTCAATAAACCTACAATAAAGGAGCATTCATGAACGAGTATACGTTTCATTCCGTCACGTCAGAAAACCAACAAGCTGCCTATAGTATTTATCAGAAAAACCAGGCCTATTTTGCTTTAACGAAAGAGACACCTTCCATCGAACAACTCATGCGGGACATGACTGTTCTACCGCCATCTGTGGCTCAAGAGCAAAAGGTATTTTCTATTATTTATTATGATCAAAAACCTATTGCTATCATGGATTATCTTGTTGATTATCCGCAAGAGGGCACTGCGTATATTGGCTTGCTGCTGGTTGGCGAAAGACGTAAGAGGCACGGGCAAGCTATTTATCAGCAAGTAGAACAAGACTGGCGCATAAAGGGGATTTCTCTCGTATCTCTCGCTGTTATTGAAGAAAATACAGCCGGTAGATCTTTCTGGGAGAGTCAAGGATTTAAAGAAACACGAAAAGCCGTGACAACAGTCAATGATCAGAAGGTAAGTGTGGTCTGCTTTGAGAAAAAGATCAGAAATTCTTAAACAACAGGTGAAGTAAGAATGAAATAACAAATCATTCGGTTATGAAAATTTAAAAAACCTCCTTATTAAATTAGATTTTCTGGAAAACAATCCTAAATAAATGAGTAAACATTACGAAAAAGTAGCTATAAAAAATCGTTGGTTTTTATAACTAATACTGCGACTTGGTGCCCTTATCGATTTGTATAGTCATCGATTTTAAGAAAAATGTAAGGGTTGACATTTTCTTTTGTAGATAGTACGATGTTGTCAAAGATGCAGGAGTGTTACTGATAAACAAGTCAGGCACCACCAAGTCCAAAAGCAAAGTTATTCTTCGCGTAACAGCGCAGGAAGCTTCGTTTTAGGTTTGGTGTTTTTTTGTCTTTAAGGAGGTGGAAATGATGACTATAGTAAAAACACTGAATAACAATATTGTTTTGGTACGAGATGATCAAGGGACTGAGAAAGTTTTATTTGGGACAGGAATTGGGTTTAAAAAGAAACGTGGAGACATGGTTGATGAAGCATTGATCAGTAAAATTTTTACTCCCAATGAAGAGGAGAAGCATAGCCATAAGATAGAGAATTATACGCCGGAAGTATTAAGTATTGCAGCAAAAATTATTGATCTTGGGGAAGCAGAATTAAATCAAAAGTTTGGTACCGGATTGTTGTTTTCTTTAGCAGACCATTTAACTTTTTCGTTGAACAATTCGGTAGAAAATGAAAATCCCATCAAATGGGAGATTCCTCATCTATATTACAAAGAATATCAAATCGGTAAGCAAGCGTTGGCACTTATTCAACAAGAGTTAGCTGTGCAATTATTGCCAGAGGAAGCAGCATTTATTGCGCTTCATTTTGTGAATGGACAGATTGATCAGTCGAATATGGCAGATACATTGCAAATAACAGAAGTGATCAAAAAAATTGTTAAAATCGTCCAAATCCTTTATGGAACAGTCTTAGATAAAACAACAGCAGATTATTCACGATTTATTACTCATATTCGTTATTTCATTATGCGCCAAAAAAACAAAAAAACGTCGTTGAAGATGGACGAGCAAATACGTGAACTGATTCAGGAACGATATATGAAAAGTTATGCCTGTGGTCTGCTCATTAAAGATATGCTAGATAGAGAGTACCATTGGAAAATCTCTGAGGATGAATTGGTATATTTAGTCATTCATATTGAACGAATTACAACTAAATAAAGATAAGGTGTGTTATCTAGAAAAGAGCATAAGCCTAAGTGGAAGTTTTTTTCACTTGGGCTTTTTCTTTAGTAAAGGAGGAGCAACAATGGAAAATAAAGAATTAGCGAAAAAAATCATTGCCTTAGTTGGTGGAAAAAGTAACATATCCCAAAGCTGGCATTGCATTACCCGTTTACGATTTAATTTGATAGATGATTCGAAAGTAGAAAAGAATGAGATCAATGAATTAGCAGGAGTGATCGGCAGTCAATTTAGTGGGGGGCAATATCAAGTGATCATTGGTGCCAAGGTGGCTGAAGTCTACAAAGAAGTTGCCGATCAATTAGGGGAAGAGGTTACTATGGAAGGGTCTTCGAATAAGAAAATGAACTTCTTAGATAAAATTTTCGATGTGATTAGTGGAATCTTCACGCCACTGATGCCTGCAATCATCGGGTCAGGTTTGATCAAAGGTCTCATGGCATTATTCGTTGTAGTTGGGTGGCTTTCACCAGAGAGCTCTGCCTATGAAGTATTGAATATCTTCTCAGATGCGGTATTTTACTTCTTGCCTTTCTTTGTTGCTATCACAGCAGCTAGAAAATTTCAGACGAAAGAGTCTCTGGCTGCTGCGTTAGCAGCGATCCTCATGTATCCCACGCTGATCAATGGTGCGGCAGAAGGAGGAAGTGCATTATCGTTATTTGGTCTAGCCATTCCATTAAATAACTATTCTTCTACGGTATTACCGATTATTTTAGGTGTACTTCTTATGAGCTATATCAATAAATGGATGGATCGAGTAGTTACTAAAACAGTTAACATCGTTTTTAGTCCAATGTTGACCTTACTAGTCACGGCACCGATTCTCTTAGCGATCGTTGCACCACTAGGAAATTTTTTAGGTAAATATTTAGAAGAAATCTTTACCACGTTGTTCACCGTTGCAGGTCCTTTAGCGGGCTTGTTGATGGGAGGACTGATGCCGCTGATCGTCATAACAGGTATGCATTATGCTTTCTTTCCTGGAACATTTGCTAGTCTTCAAAAATTAGGCTACGATATTATGCTTTTGCCGATGAATTTGGTTGCGAATAGTGCACAGGCTGGAGCTGTTTTAGGGGTAGCTTTGAAGGCGAAAAAAGCGACCACGAAATCTTTGGCATTTTCTACTCTGATTCCTGCAATTTTCGGAATTACTGAACCAGCTATCTATGGCGTAACGTTGCGCTTGAAGAAACCTTTCTATGCCTCATTGGCAGGAGGCGCTGTAGGAGGAACGATTTTTGGCTTTTTTGCAGTCCAAGTGACCGCATTTTCTATTCCTGGTATTACTGCTTTACCAACATACATTATTCAGGATTCGAATAATTTTATTTATGCGCTGATCGGTTATATCGCTAGTTTTGTCGTTTCGTTTGTTCTAACAATGTTTTTGGGATTTGAAGAAGAAGCATCAGAAAAAGCATCAGAAAAAACGACCAATATAGCAGTTGAAACCAAATATCCAATTGAAGTTTATTCTCCTATGGAAGGCGAGGTCAGAGATTTAGCGACCGTTGCAGATGAGACATTTTCAACAGGGCTAATGGGAAAAGGGGTAGCAATTTTTCCAGAAGAAGGCGTAGTCTACGCACCATTTTCCGGGAAAATCACGATGATGACTCCGACGAAGCATGCGGTAGGAATACGTTCAGAAGAAGGTGTCGATCTTTTGATCCATGTTGGGATCGATACTGTCAAGCTGCAAGGCGAATCTTTTGATTATCTTGTTGCAGCAGACGAAACAGTCGAAAAAGGACAACCCATCATTAGGTTTGACTTAGAAAAAATAGCTAGAAGTGGGTATGATCTAACAACAATGATCATTGTGACCAATAGCTCAGAATTTTTAGACGTGATCATTACTGGAGATAGGCATGTGGAGTCAACGACATCGCGCTTGATGATGTGCATTCAATAATAGAAAAGGAGAGAAAATAATGAAAAAATTTACAGGATTTAAAGATGATTTTTTATGGGGAGGAGCTACCGCTGCTAACCAAATCGAAGGTGCTTATTTAGAAGGCGGAAAAGGATTATCAACTTCAGATTTTGCCGCATACAAAGACCCTTATGCTTCTGGAAAAGTAAATAATTTTACTTTTAACGTCACTTCAAAAGAGTTAGCTGAGTATGCGATGCATCCTGAATGTTATCTTTTCCCAAAACGTTGGGGCATTGATTTTTACCATCGGTACAAAGAAGATATTGCTTTATTTGCAGAAATGGGATTTAAATGTTTTCGCTTATCAGTTTCATGGGCGAGGATTTTCCCCACGGGACTTGAAGATGAGCCGAATGAAGTAGGTCTAGCTTTTTATGATGCTGTTTTCGATGAGTGTGAGAAATATGGCATTGAGCCTTTGGTAACGATGTCACATTATGAAATGCCGATCGAACTGACGAAGAAGTACAACGGATGGATCAGTCGTGAGCTAGTTCCCTTGTTTGAGAAGTATGCCCGGGTTATTCTTGAACGCTATAAAAATAAGGTGAAGTATTGGATCACGTTCAATGAAATGAATATGAATCTTAATAGCTTATATACAGGGGCGGGGATATTAGAAGATTTAGTGGATGATTCATTGCAAGCGGCATATCAAGCGTCTCACCATCAATTCTTGGCAAGCGCATTGGCTGTAAAAGCTGCGAAAGAAATTATTCCTGATGTAGAGATTGGGTGTATGATCAATCAAATAGAAGCATATGCACATACAACAAAGCCAGAAGATCAACTGCAAGCGGTGAAATCCAACCAGTTGAATATGTTTTATCCTGATGTTCAAGCACGGGGGTATTATCCTAGCTATATTTATAGCTACTTTTCAGAGAATGACTTGTCCATCGATATCCGACCAGAAGATGCGGATATCCTTCAAGAGGGGACAGTGGACTTTGTGGCCATTAGTTATTATATGTCTCATGTTGCGGAGGCTAGAGAAGATGCTTCTAAATTAGCAGGTACTTTTGATAGCCCAATTAAAAATGAATATTTAGAGCTCTCTCAATGGGACTGGCCAATTGATCCAATTGGGTTAAGAATATCATTGATTAAATTATATGATCGTTTCCAAAAACCTTTATTTGTTTGTGAAAATGGGTTAGGAGCGAAAGATGAGTTAGTCAATGGGGAAGTTCACGATGCGTATCGAATCGATTATTTAAAAAAACACATTGAACAAATGCGCGAAGCCGTTAAAGACGGTGTTGATCTCATGGGATACACGCCATGGGGCTGCATTGATTTAATCAGTTGCGGAACTTCTCAAATGTCAAAACGCTACGGCTTTATCTATGTGGATCAAGATGACCAAGGACAAGGAAGTTTGGCTCGTTATCGGAAAGACTCGTTTTATTGGTACAAGAAAGTGATTGCTTCTAATGGAGATAAATTATAAAAAAGGCTGTGAATGAGCAGGGGAGCAAAAAGATAGAAACAGAAAAACTCAGACAATCGTTGCAAGTAGGAGTGTGCCTCATGCTTGGCTTTTTAAAAGCATAAGACCCAAAGCGCGCGACAGCAGTTTCAACTGCTGTCGCGTATTTGTATTTCAATGGTGTTTGTATGTGTTGATTAGTAAATGAGGTTAAAACTTTTCTATGATTTTTTTAATAAATATTCCTATTGATTATCATATTTTCTTAATATTAAATCAGTTAACTTTCGCCATTTCTCCAATCACTTTCCCATAGCTTCAATTCCTCTTTTTTTGTTAACAGGTTAAGTCAAAAATCCCTCAAAATCTTTTCTCATTTTTCAGCAGTATTGCCAGTAGAAAATCGCTTGATAAAAAAGTCGTGGCTTGCTATTCTGTTCTGTAAATTGACAGAAGGAGATGGCGTATGAAGCAAATGGCAATCAAAGAGAATCCGTTTTTGACGCGTCTGGATTATCAGCGGGCAGTGGAAGACATGATCGCTCCTTTGCGAGAAGCGATCTTGGCAGATGACTATCCAGGATTGAATCTAGGTAGCAGTGGGGCCGTGTATGACCGAACACGGGCTGAGATGGAAGCGCTTGTGCGTCCTTTGTGGGGGCTGGCGCCTTATTGGAGGATTTGCTCAGATGATCCGTTACGAGTAGCTTATGTGGAAAAAGTGATCGCGGGGACAGATCCTGAACACGCATTTTACTGGGGAAGGATCACGGATTATGATCAATACATCGTGGAAGCAGCCGCATTGTCATTGACTCTTTTATTGCAAAAGGATGCTTTTTGGACAGCGTTGCCGCAGAAGAACCAGCGAAAGCTAGTGGCTTGGCTATCCCAAGCACTTGAGTGCAAGATTCCTAAGAACAACTGGACATTCTTCAAAGTGTTGATTCGCGTTGCCCTGTTTCACTGTGGGGAACCGTTGGCAAAAGAAGCATTGTCCCAAGAGTTGGCATTGATCGATTCCATGTACATTGGCGATGGTTGGTACGTAGATGGGAAAACGACGCAGCGAGATTACTATATTCCTTTTGCGTTTCATTATTATGGCTTGATTTACGCTACATTTATGCAAGACGAAGACCCAGAATGGGCACAGCGTTTTAAAGAACGAGCCACCCGATTTGCCCAAGATTTCATCTATTATTTTGATGAAGACGGCGAAGCCTTGCCCTATGGCCGCAGCCTGACTTATCGGTTTGCGCAAGGGGCGTTTTTCTCGGCACTGGTTTTCGCAGACGTCGAAGCTATCCCATGGGGACAGGTGCGAGGACTACTGGCGAAGCACTTGCGCAATTGGATGGCACAAGAAATTTTCACTTTCGATGGTCGCTTGTCCATCGGATACCACTATGAAAATCAAGTGATGGCAGAAGGGTACAATGCACCAGGCTCGCCTTACTGGGGGCTTAAGACCTTTTTGCTTTTAGCGGTCGCAGAAACGCATCCTTTTTGGCGGGCTGAACCTGAGCCAATCAAGAGAGAGCCGCAAAAACGGATTGAAAAAGGCAATATGTTGCTGGTGCACAATGAAAAAAACCATCATTTGTTGGGGTATCCTGCAGGTTTGATGCTTGAACAGCAAGCGCATGCTCAAGCAAAATACAGCAAATTCGTCTATTCGAGCAAATTTGGCTTCAGTGTGCCGAAAGCCGGCGTCACGTATGCCGAAGGCGCCTTCGATAGTACATTAGCTATTGCTCGAGATGGCAGCTATTTTCGCACGAAGGGCGCAGTCATGGATTATCGAGTGACGGAAAAAGGCATCTTTATCCAATGGGCTCCCTTTGGGGAGGTAGTGATTGAAACTGAGATTTATCCATTTGGTCAGTGGCATGTGCGCGTGCACGAGTTGACGACGACGATTTCGTTGGACCTTCGTGAGGGCGGATTTAGTGTACCGCTGACTGGACGGTTGCCTCAGGCCCAAACAGGACCGACCTGGAGTCGAGTCAGTGAAGAGGGCTTTTGTTCTCAAATCATCAACATCGAAGGCTATCAACAAGCCAGTATTGTTCAGCCAGAAGCCAATACCTCCGTCTTTTTTCCAAGAACCAGTTTTCCATACTTAGCACAACATATTCCGCCAGGGAAGCACCGTTTGATTTGTTTAGTCGGTGGTATCGTAGAAAAAGAAAGGATCGATCCAAATGATTACGCTAGCAATAAAAAATAAGCAGGACCAGGTGATCGTCGGTCGCATCGACCATGAAAAAGAACCCGCGCCATTTCAAGTTTCTGATGATGATTTGGCCGTATTAGCCATTAAAAACTATCCCTATGAGGAAGGAGATAAGATCGTTATTGAGGTGACGGGGGAAAATCCGTATTATGTCCTTCAGCTTGATGAAACCTTAGCACCATCACTGATCTATCTTTCCCAATCCACTTGGGAGTATCAGATTCCTTGGACGGAGTCCGCTCGAAAGTCCTCGGTGGAAACGGCCTTTACCTCGCAGCGCCATCACCTGATGGTGCGCAAAGCCCATGCGTTTGAGATCACGAATTATCAAAATTTATCCTTCAATGCCCATGATCAAAAGTCAGCGACAGGGGCGTATCCTCATGCTTCAGCGAATGTGGAAACGCGAGATGATTCCGTCTTTTTTGCCAAGAATGCGATTGATGGAAAATATGGCAACCGATCCCACGGTTCGTATCCGTTTGCTTCTTGGGGCATCAATCAGCAAGCCGATGCTGCGTTGACCATTGAGTTTGGTCGTCCCGTCTTGATTGATCGGGTTCGCTTCCTATTGCGGGCAGATTATCCCCATGATAGCTACTGGACCAAAGGGACCTTGGTCTTTGCTGATGGAGAAGAGCTGGTGGTGGAAACGACAAATACGGCGTCTTTTCAAGAAGTTCGTTTTCCGAAAAAAGAAACGACTAAGCTGACCTATAAAGAGCTGCAAAAAGCAGAGGATGATTCCCCCTTCCCAGCTCTTTCACAAATCGAAGTATTTGGTTGGAACTGTTAAAAAAAAGAGGACAAGAGCATGACAGGTCTGCATTTGTGTGCAGTTGTCATGCTCTTTTTTAGGAATCAAGGAAGGAAGGTCGCTTTTTTTGTGCGTTTACGTTATAATGATTTCAGTTAATATGTTAACAAGTTAAGGAGAGTGTAAACATGCGTCTGCAAGAGAACAAACAACGCTTGATCCTGTTAGGAGAAAAAGTGACCGATGTGTGGTTAGCGGATAAAATCACCGCGTGCATCCAACAGATCGAAAAAAATAGTCAGCGCTTTGGCACACAGTTTCCTTCAGCCTGTGCCACCAATGGCAAATATCGGCTGAAAGGCAACGATGATTGGACCAATGGCTTTTGGACCGGGATGTTGTGGCTCGCCTATGAGTGGACCAAGGAAAAGAACTTTCTTGATCGAGCTATGGCAAATATCGACAGTTTTCAAACGCGTTTAGACGACCATTTTGTATTAGATCATCATGATATTGGTTTTTTATATAGCTTATCTGCCGGTGCGGGCTACAAGATCACTGGCGATGAACACTGCAAGCAAGAAGTCATTCAAGCAGCAGATGTTTTGCTGGCACGGTTTCAAGAAAAGGGGGAATTTATTCAAGCTTGGGGCACTTATGGCGACCCACAAGAATACCGCTTGATTATTGATTCGTTACTAAACTTGCCGCTTTTATTTGCAGCAACTCAATTGTCGGGAGAGCCTCGCTACGCAGAGGTTGCGAGTAAGCATTATCAGACAGTCCGAAAGACCGTCATTAAGAATGACGCCACCACCTTTCATACGTATTATTTCGAGCCAGAGACGGGGCAGCCAAGTCACGGTGCGACGCATCAAGGAAACAGCGACCAATCGATTTGGGCACGAGGGCAGAGCTGGGCGATTTTAGGGCTTCCTTTGAATGAAAGCTACCTGCATAGTCAGCCTTTTCCAGAAAATTATCCGCAGATCGTGGAGGTGTTTTTGGCTCATTTGCCAGCAGATTTGGTACCGTATTGGGACTTTGATTTTAACGACCAACATCCTGCTGAAAAAGACAGCTCTGCTTTAGCGATTGCGGCTTGTGGCTTGTTGGAAGCAGAGAAAATGGGGGCATATCCCGATGCTAAAAAAATCGCTAAAGGGATGCTTTACCAATTAGGCGAACATTATGCAGCGAACCAAGTGCCAGAAAATGAGGGCTTATTGCTGCATGGTGTGTATGCTCATGCGGAAGGCAAAGGCATCGATGAGCCCAATCTTTGGGGTGATTATTTCTATTTAGAAGGATTGATCCGATTGGCATTGCCTGATTGGCAAAGATACTGGTAAAGGGGAAGACGACATGCGAACGTTTGAGATAAAAGAAGATTTTTTGTTAGATGGAAAACCAATCAAATTGATTAGCGGAGCGATCCATTATTTCCGCATGACACCGGCGCAATGGACAGATAGCCTCTACAATCTAAAAGCACTGGGAGCCAACACAGTTGAGACCTACATTCCTTGGAATCTCCACGAACCTCGTGAAGGAGTCTACGACTTTGAGGGGATGAAAGACATCTGTGCTTTTGTAAAGCAAGCCCAAACGCTAGGCTTGATGGTCATTTTACGGCCTTCCGTCTACATCTGTGCTGAATGGGAATTTGGCGGGTTGCCAGCTTGGCTGTTAAATGAACCGATGCGGTTGCGCTCAACCGACCCACGCTTCATGGCAAAGGTGCACAACTATTTCCAAGTCTTGCTGCCAAAGCTTGTGCCGTTGCAGATCACCCATGGGGGACCAGTGATCATGATGCAGGTGGAAAATGAGTACGGCTCTTATGGAATGGAAAAAGCGTATTTGCGCCAGACCAAGGAGTTGATGGAAGAATACGGCATCGATGTACCCTTGTTTACCTCAGATGGGGCATGGGAAGAAGTACTGGACGCTGGGACATTGATTGAAGACGACATCTTTGTCACAGGCAATTTCGGCAGTCGTTCCAAGGAAAATGCGGCTGTGATGAAAGAGTTTATGGCAAAACATGGCAAAAATTGGCCCATCATGTGCATGGAATACTGGGATGGCTGGTTCAACCGCTGGGGCGAGCCGATCATCAAGCGAGACGGTCAAGACTTAGCTAATGAAGTCAAAGAGATGTTAGCGGTCGGCTCCTTGAATCTCTACATGTTCCATGGAGGCACGAACTTTGGCTTTTACAATGGCTGTTCCGCTCGGGGAGCGCTGGATCTACCACAAGTGTCCAGCTATGATTACGATGCTTTACTGACAGAAGCAGGAGAACCTACCGACAAATACTATCAGGTACAAAAAGCCATAAAAGAAGCCTGTCCCGAAGTGTGGCAAGCCAAACCACGGACCAAGCAATTAGCGGCATTAGGAACCTTGCCCATCGAAAACAGTGTCTCATTATTGGCTATCAAAGATCAGCTGATGGCACCACAAGAAAGCATGTATCCTCTAACAATGGAAGCTGCCAGCACAGGCTACGGCTATTTGCTCTATTCGGTTCAGTTAAAAAACTATCATCGAGAAAACAAATTAAAAGTGGTAGAAGCTAGCGATCGGTTGCATATTTTTACCGACGGCCAATTACAGGCGATCCAATACCAAGAAACGCTAGGTGAGGAGCTGTTGATCCAAGGGACACCAGATAAAGAAACCATCGAGCTAGATGTCTTAGTAGAAAACTTAGGGCGCGTGAACTACGGGTTTAAATTGAACGGGCCTACACAAGCCAAAGGCATCCGTGGGGGCATCATGCAAGATATTCATTTCCATCAAGGCTATCGTCATTACCCATTGACGCTTTCCGCAGAGCAGCTACAAGCCATCGATTATCAAGCAGGAAAAAATCCGACACACCCCTCCTTTTATCAAACGACCTTCAGGCTGACAGAGGTAGGAGATACGTTTATCGATTGCCGTGGGTATGGGAAAGGCGTCGTTATCGTCAACGGCATCAATCTTGGTCGCTATTGGCAACGTGGCCCCGTGCATTCCTTATACTGTCCGAAAGAATTTTTGAAAAAAGGCAGCAACGAAGTCGTGGTATTTGAAACCGATGGCGTTGAGATCAAGGAACTCGTTTTCTGTGATCAACCTGTCGTAGAATAAAAAAATAGAAGTAGAGACCCAAATTTACGCGGGCTCTACTTCTATTTTTGTTTTGAAATATTTCCAGTGCTTGTAGCTAACGATGTATTCAGCGACACTTCCATCTGCTAAATAGGAGTGCTTGACTTGTTTGACCGCAGGCTCTCGGAAGCTCAGTTGCAATAAGTTCAACAATTCAGCGTCATCAGGAAAGACGATTTCGTTGGTTTCAACAGAAGCCAATGAGAAAAGGTCGATCGCAAAGTCTTTTCGGACCCGCTCATAAACACTAGCATATTGGTTGAGGTTTTTGGCGATCGGTTCTTTCATCAGCTTCTTCGGCAAATGAGTGATGTGAACCAAGAAAGGAACGTCGCCAAAATAGCGGACTCGTTTGATTCGGTAGTAGGAAGCACTGGCAGCCAATCCTAATTCTTTCAAAATCTCTGGGTCATTTCCTTCTTCCACCGCAAGGACCTTGACCTTTTCTTGGTCCAGTGAATGCAGCTCAATGTCGGAAAACTTCACACTCTGAGATACTTTTGCTTTTGAAACAAAGGTCCCTTTGCCTTGGATGCGATACAGATAGCCAGCACTCGTCAATTCATTCAACGCTTTGACTGCCGTGATCGAACTAACAGAATACATCCGCTTGATATCCGCCTCTGAATAAAACTTATCGCCGGGAATGAATTTATGGTCTTTGATTTCTTGTAAAAGATCTTGCTTGATCTGCTCATACTTTGGCAGCACAGTGGTTTCCCTCCATTCTATATGAATACATCAAGCATAACATGTTAAATCCTTTCCTGCCACTTAATTAGTGTAGAAAATTCGTTGTTTTCCAGTCTATACAGGCCTGAAAAATAAAATTCAATATGTTAAGATATTAGGTTTACGAATGGCTTGCCATGTGGTATAGTATGCTTACAAGGAACATAACATGTTAAGTGGGGCGACCTGCGGAGTAGGAGGGAAATTAGTGGAAAACATTGTATTGATCAGTCATGGCGGCATGGCAGAAGGGGTCAAAAGCAGTCTGGAGATGATCGTAGGCCAGCAAGCAAACGTTCACACCGTTTCATTACGACCAGATAGTGACAATCTACAATTTGAGAAAGAATTGAACGAGAAAATGAAAGCCCTTAACGGTTCAACATTGATTATTGCGGATTTATTAGGAGGAACCCCGTGCAACGTTGCAGTCAAGAATTATTTAGAGGATGACGAAGTGGCGATCTTCGCTGGAATGACATTGTCCGTAGTGATCGAGGCAGTCGTCAATCAACGAGCGACGATCAAAGAGCTGCTTTGCTTAGCCAAAGAAAACATCGTTGATGTCAAAGCAGGGATGAACCAAGCAGAACAAGAGATTTTAGAAGAAAAGCAAGAGGAATTAGGGGATTACAGTGCGTATGCTGGGCAAGAAAATATCGTCAATAGTCGAATCGATGAGCGCTTGATCCATGGACAAGTCGCCGGTATCTGGTCCACCAGTTTAAACACGCAACGGATCATCGTAGCCAATGATGAAGCCGCCGTAGACCCATTACAAAAATCTTCTTTACGAATGGCAGCGCCAACTTCGATGCGACTTTCGGTCCTTCCGGTGGCAACGGCAGCCAAAAATATTCGCGCCGGTCGTTATGGAAAACAACGGTTGTTTTTGCTTTTCAAAAATCCCCAAGATGTTTTGCGTTATATTGAAGCAGATGGACCGATCAAAGCGATCAACGTCGGCAACATGAGCTACAAAGAAGGCGCACGGGAAGTGACCAAAAGCATTCAAGTACTGCCAGAAGAAGAGCCGATCTTTGAAGCGATCGCCGCAAAAGGCATCACCGTCACGGCACAGCTTGTACCCAATGAACCATCGATCGACTTTATGAAGAAATTACGAGGATAAACCAGGTAGGGATTGAATCGAGGAGAATGTGTAGCGGAAGATTTGTCAAAAAACGAGTGTTTTTCACGATTTATCTGAGGCGACATAACGATCGATAACTAGCCAGTTAAGACTCGTTCATACAATTAGGAGGAAAATTCATGCATTTAGCAGCGTATCAAATCATTCTTATTACTGTTTATGCTTTTATTGCTATTAATGATTCACTTATTTCCAATACGTTGACCCAACCAGCGATCGCCGGAATGATTTCTGGAATGATCATGGGGGACTTAAAGACCGGTTTGATGGTCGGTGGGACCTTACAGTTGATGCGTTTGGGGATCGCCGCATTTGGTGGTGCATCCGTCCCGGATTATTTTACCGGCGCAGTACTGGGAACAGCGTTTGCCGTGATCTCAGGAAACGGCGCGGAATATGGCATCGGCTTAGCAGTTCCAGTGTCCTTGCTGATGCTGCAACTGGATGTCGTGGCTCGTTTTTGTAACGTATTTCTACTTCACCGGATCGATAGAGCCATCGACAACATGCAAGTCAAACGAATCCCACGGTTAGTTTTATCGGGTTCTTTCTTATGGGGGTTGTCACGGGCGATTCCGATTTTATTGATGCTTTTAGCTGGAGATGCAGTCGTTACGACGATTACCGATAACACGCCAGAATGGCTGATGACCGGACTAAAAACCGCTGGTGGCGTCTTGCCAGTCGTCGGGGTAGCGATCTTATTGCGCTACTTGCCAACAAAGCACTACATTCCTTATTTGTTATTAGGCTTCTTTTTAGCTGCGTATCTGCAAGTACCAATGCTCGGCGTTTCCATCATCGGACTTGTAGCAGCAATGTTAGTCTTTAAACGTGATAGCGAAAAAGGCACGGTTGCAACGGCAGCTGCCGGAGATTTTGAAGGAGGATATGATGGCGATGAGTGATCAAAAACTGACAAAAAAAGAGTTGAATACCATTAGCTGGCGTTATATTTTGGCAAGCCAATTAAACTGGAACTATGAGCGAATGATGAGTTCGGGCTACCTTTACGGCATCCTGCCCGTCTTGAAAAAATTCTATGGCCATGATGAAACCCAGCTGCAAGATATGCTGCGGACCCACAATCAATTTTTCAATACCAATGCGATCTTTGGGAACTTGATCATGGGGATCGATGTCGCTATCGAAGAACAAGACGGACACAAAGCCAAAGAAACGATCATCGCCTTGAAAACGGCCTTGATGGGTTCCTTGGCCGGTGTCGGTGACTCCTTGTTCCACGTGATTTGGGGAACGATCTTTGGCTCTGTTGCTGGCACATTAGCGCAAAATGGTTCCGTCGTTGGTTGTGTCATCTGGATCATCGCCAACATCGCGTTACTTTTCGGTCGGGCAGCATTGCTTCCCTTAGGTTACAAACAAGGGGTCAAATTAGTGACGACCTTGAAAGACAAATTATCTGCCTTCACTAATGCCGCAACCGTTTTAGGGGTCACAGTGATTGGTGCTTTGATTCCCTCTGTCGTTAAAGCGACCGTTCCTTTCGTCTATAAAAAAGACGGCGTCGAATTAGTGATCCAAGACACGTTGGATGCCATCTTGCCATCCCTTGTACCTATCTTGCTCGTCTTGCTGACCTACTGGATGTTAGGCCAAAAGAAACTAAATTCCACTCGAGTGATTTGGATCATCTTGATCTTGTCGATCGTTTTGAGTGCGTTTGGTATTTTGGGTTAGGAAAGAATCATGGTGTAAAAGGAAATGGGCAGCTGCTGTGATTGTTTTGTAAATCGTATAAGCAGTTAGGGTAGTCAACCTGTTTTCTTTTAAGAATAGCTGAAATCAATGGAAAAGAGTGCGGAAATGAATTTCTTCACTCTTTTCCTATTCCACGAAATGATAGCGCTATCTTTTGCGCGGGGAAATAGGAGGAGTAAAGGATGGAAAAAGGGAAAAAATATCTGTTGATCATGGGGTGTTTCTTGTTGCTGTATTCGGTAGTTGGCGCCTCTCGTCTTTCTGGAAATGCCGAGGAACAAATACCCGAATTGCCGGAAGCAGAATCGATCTATCACTCGGATTTTTCTAACCAGAAAGGGTCTTGGCAAGATTTAGTCGGGAAAGCCGAAGTAGCACAAAATGCTACTGGTTTAATGATCAGTAATACGAAGCAAGGCACCAATCTGGAATCAGTAACGCTCAACAAAGATGCTCCCAAGCGGTCTTCAGGGGATTTTGAAACTACTTTCTTATATGAAGACCAAGCGAACATTGGGGTGGTCTTTCGCGCAGATGAACAAAAGACAGATCAGTGGCAATCGTTTGCTTATAATCGTGATGGGCAGTGGCAACTTGGTCAACCAGGTGGAAAATGGCTGACAGCTATTTCTGGACCTACTTTGATTGCGGGACAAAAATATAAACTCTTGCTTCAGTATGAGGGCTCGAGTTTTCGTGCCTTTTTAAATGATCAGCTATTTTATGAGAATCAAAAGGTAAACTATCCCAATGGTACGGCAATTGATGGGGACTGGTCCGGGTATGTGGGTATCCGTTTGTTTGGCAATTTATCTAAGCTGAAGGTATTATCGATGCGCAGCGGTCCTATCGGCAGCTTGCCCGTGGAAGATCATACAGCAGAATTTATGAAGCTGCAAGAAAAATGGCAAAATCAACTGGTTTCCGATCACTATGATCCAAATAATCCGACTATGGCTGATTACGTGCAGATGGTCACCTCAGAAGCTGAGGCGTTGTATCAAACCATAAATAAAGCATCTGATCGAACGAGCCTATGGCCCCTCGAACAAGGGAATACTGCTTCAGCGGATGTAACGACTCAATTTACAAAATTACAGAAAATGGCTTTAGCCTATGGCACGAAAGGTAGTTCTTTGTATCAAGATGATGCAGTGGCGACGACGATTATTGATGGGATAGATTTCATGGTCACTCGAAAAGGGTATGATGGGAAAAAGTACCATGGAAACTGGTGGGATTGGCAAATCGGTGTCCCGCAAAAACTGATCAGTACTTTAATGATTTTAGGCGCTGAGTTACCGTCCGAGAAATTACAGCAATACACTGCCATTATCAGCAGTTATGTACCAGATCCCTTCAAGCAATTGTATACGAAGACACAAGGCAGTTTTACTGAGCTTGCTTTTATTCCAAATTTTGTGACTTCTGGTGCTAATCGTACAGATCTCGCGCTTACTGTATTAGGCTTGGGCATTTTGCAAAGGGACGCTGGGAAAATCACCCAAGCTTCAGCAAGTATCGAAGAAGTATTTCAGTTAGTCACAAAAGGCGATGGTTTTTATAAAGATGGTTCCTTTATTCAGCATAATACGATCCCTTATACTGGTTCTTATGGAAATGTACTGATCAAGGGTGTGGGACAAATTCTAGCTATCACGCAAGGATCAAGTTTTGAGATGGACGCTGATCTCGTACAAACGTTTGTTAAAAATGTTGATCAAGCATTCTTGCCGTTGATCTATCAAGGAGAAATGCTGCCGTTGGTCAATGGTCGTTCGATTTCAAGAGCTCCAGCCAAAACCAAAGCCGGCTATGGCTCATCAACAGTCTATAATTTGTTGATCGTATCCCAATTCGCACCAACCCAATACCAGCAAAAATTCCGTGAAGCTGCCAAGTATTGGCTCAAAGAAAATCCAGACTATTATTTGACGAATGCAAGAGACTTCAATGATTTACAAATGACAATGAATCTCTTGGCAGACCCATCGATTACAGGGGATGCATTACCTTTTACGGGAACAAAACTGTACGCTTCAATGGATCGCTTTGTTCAACGAACAACTGATTATATGGTGGGTTTAGGACTATATTCCAGTCGCATTTCTTCCTTTGAAGCTGGCAACAAGGAAAACAAGCGTGGGTGGCATACAGCAGACGGGATGCTCTACCTCTATAATGATGATCAAGTTCAATTCAATTCTAGCTATTGGCCGACCGTCGATCCATATCGCTTGCCAGGAACAACCGTGGACACCATACAATTAGCGGATGAAAATTCAGCTTTTACAACGGTAACGTCTCCAGAAAAGTGGGTAGGCGGTGTGGCTTATGATGGTGCAGCTGCGGTGGGAATGGCATTAAACAAAACGGGTACAAAAAATAACGGGAATGTTTTACCTATGAACGTGCGGGCAAAAAAATCGTGGTTTATCATTGATGGGCAGATTGTCGCTTTAGGTGCGGGAATCACTGGTGATACGACAGCTTCTATTGAGACGGTCGTGGATAATCGCTTACTAAACGATGCGTATACTTATCAAATCCTTTCTGATCAAGGAAGTATTGATCAGTTAAATGAAACAAGTAGCAAGCAGTGGTTGTTGTTAGACTCCGATCATTCCCAGGCCAATATCGGTTACTATTTTCCAGAAGAAACGACAGTAAACGTGGTAAGTGAAACACGAACAGGCAGCTATACAGAAATCAATGAGGCCTTTCCAAGTAATGCGGTTTATACCGGAGAATATCGAAAATTCTTGATCAATCATGGCAAAAATCCCATGGAGGATCATTATGCGTATGTCATGTTGCCAGGTATCAATGAAACAGAACTGACTGCCTATGCCCAAGAAGAACCGCTGGAGATTTTAGCCAATACCTCGGAAGTTCAAGCAGTAAAACTTGATCAAACTGACTATTTAGGTATCAATTTTTGGCAGAATGATGGAGGTAGTGTCGCCGATATTACTACTAACAAACCTCTTTCATTGATTAGAACAAGTAGAGAAGGCAAAACCATCTATGCCTTTTCTGATCCAACTCAAACAACGACGACCATGACCTTAAAATTGCCAAAAGACTACCAAAAAATCGTTTCTCAAAGCGATGGAATCAGTTATGATGCTTCGACGAATCTATTTACGGTGAACTTTGCGGAGCAAGACGGTGGAAATAAAGTGATTGTAGTCGAGTAAGGTGTTTCAATGCTATCTGTCTCATCATCAGCAGCTAGGGATCAATCTCTAGCTGTTTTTTGTCAGCTAGAAAATGATACGATGAAAGGCTAAACATAGACTTTTCTTTGACTATTAATTCCTTTAACTACTTTTCAAGGGCCGAGGTTTTGTCAAAAAAATCCTCACAGAAAATGCTGAAAACTTGCGCATTAGCATGAAACGTTTGCTAATTTTCTTCTTACTTAAAAGGCGTATGTTTGCCACTAAAGAATGTATCTAAGATTGCAAGCACACTTTTCCAAGATTGCAGTGGCAACTTTTCAAGTAAGAATTGGTAGCGAATTTATCCGAAGGCGCGGCGATTAACAATATACTCTTCTCCATCAATTTCAAAAAGATAATAGTGTTGACCATAAATAGAAACAATATCTTCAGTAACTGAAACAGTTCTATTCATAAGATTATTACTAGAAATTGTTCCTACATACGGATCTCTTGGGGACAGAGACAGTTTATACAAATTATAGTTACCTGTTATTTCAACTGTTTGATCGATGAAAGTAACGCCAGAAATTTTTCCAGCAGGAGAATCTAAAAAGATTGAGGCAATTTGATTAGAACGATGATTATTCAAATAATAGATTTTATCCCTATTATTAAGGATATTTAGTATCGCATATTTGTTGAATAATGGGACAGCAGGAAGTATCCCCTTAGAAATTGAGTCCGCCGTTTTTTGCGCTGCATCCAGCATCTCTTGATTGTTGCTAACCTGGGCATCATATAAATCAGCCATCACTGATCCATTGTCATGTTGGAGACCTAAAGTATGCCCCATTTCATGTCGGATAGTTGAAACCAGCTGTACGTAGCCGGAGGTTCCTTTTCCAGATGATGCGTCATTTAAAGCAGCTTTATTCAAAAATATTCTGTTCGTACTATTCCCCCAACCAAATCCGGAGTACCCCATATCTGCATAGGAATCGCCATCCGTTGATTGCAAAACTAAATCAACTTGGTTATCTGCTGCATTTACACTTGATTTTTCGACAATTACCGATCTCCCAATCGACTGATTCCATGATTGCGCAGCTTCATTGACAGCCTCTTGGTAGGTTTCTCCTAGTGAGTTTGAGTCGTAAATGATGGTACCGTATTCGTTAACACAAGTAGCTGTACCATACAATATTCCAGGATAGTAATAATCAACAATAGGCGTCTTCGCTATGTCGGCTGACTTTGCATCTACAGAAATTGTTCCTATAGAGTAAATTAATGCAATTAAAAATAACGAACGAATTCTTGAAAAATTTTTTTTCATTGTTTTCCACTCCTTAAACTTGTTGACTTGATTTCATACAGATAATTCCAAAAATCTTTTTCCCATCTATCTTGTATGGAAAGATGCTCCCAGGGCATCGAATTTTTTTCAAATTCAACGAAATGTCGAATCTTTATATTTTTTCTAGCTTTTTCAATTTTCAAAAATTTGAGTGGATTCACATTTTTTGCCCAATCAAATAACCAATGATCATCTTTCTGGTAATTGTATTCATAAGGCAACAACTCAACACTTCTCTCACAAAGAATGTTTAAAATGGTTTGATCTAAATACAAGTATTCATTCTTATTTATCATACGTACTATGGCTTCTGGTCGTATCTGTTCATTGAACACAACTACATTAAATAAAATAACTCCAGAATTGAAGTAATTCTTCATAGTTTTTACGCCAAAATATTTAAAGCTGTCCTCTGTATCACTTATAACTGAGAAGTAGAAGTCTCTAACTGCAGCAATTGATTTTTGATCAGGGATCAAATCAAAGAAATTGGATACGTCATCGTATACAATAGTGTCATTATCTAAATAGAGAATGTAATCATAATTGCTAAAATATGAAGGTAGAAATAATCTCCACAGAGTGACTTCAGGAAAACGCGAATTACTATAATTCTTTATTTCGTTTATTATTTTAGGTGGATACCAAATAGTAATAATTACATTTTTTTCTCCATATAATCTAGAAATACTTTTCAATTTCAGTATTTCTTCGTTCCCTAGTTCATTTACAACTACTAATATATCTAAAGGTTCATTCCCTTCATAAGTATTTACTATTGACGCAATGGATACTGCAGCTAATTGAATATGTGACCCCGTAACACAATAAACGACAGCTTTCTTCTTCATAGTTCATGTCCACCCTTTTTAGTGTTTTTTATTTTTTAATAAAAACCTTCTATAGAAACTTAGGCAATAAAAGCATTTAAGCTTATTTTATCGTATCTGATTTCCAATATGAGCGTTAGTCCCACTATTGGGATTAACGTAGTTAACGAGAATCAACAATTTCTTATCGTATTTTCCCAAAAGGGTTGTCAGATTAAGCCTAAATCAAAAATCCCGTCAGAGAAATCTGACGGGATTTTGGTGGTGAACCTAGGTAAAACAGGTCATTGTTATCCATTCCAAGTGAACTAAAAAACTGTTAAATCAATATTTCGCAACCAAGTGAGGTTGCTACTTTATTCCCACTCCACAGTAGCAGGTGGTTTACTCGTAATATCATACACGATCCGATTAACGTGTGCGACTTCGTTGACGATGCGGACGCTGATTTTTTGTAGGACTTCCCATGGGATGCGGGCAAAGTCAGCGGTCATGCCATCGATTGAAGTGACTGCACGAATGCCGACGGTATAATCGTAGGTCCGGCCATCACCCATGACACCGACGGAGCGGATGCCTGGTAAGACGGTGAAGTATTGCCAAATGTCGCGATCTAAGCCGGCATTTGCGATTTCTTCCCGCAAGATTGCGTCCGAGTCGCGGACGATCGTTAGTTTTTCTTCTGTCAATTCGCCAAGGACACGAATACCTAGACCTGGTCCAGGGAATGGTTGGCGCCATACGAGGCTGTCTGGCATGCCAAGTTGAGTCCCTAATTCACGGACTTCGTCTTTGAACAAGGTGTTCAATGGTTCGATCAATTTGAATTGCATGTCTTCAGGTAACCCACCCACATTGTGGTGTGATTTGATGGTTTGAGCAGTTTCGGTTCCTGATTCGATGACGTCGGTATAAAGGGTTCCTTGGGCAAGGAAAGAAACGCCTTCATCGCCAGCTAGTTTGGTTGCTTCATCATCGAAGACATACACGAATTCATTCCCGATGATCTTGCGTTTTTCTTCAGGATCAGAAACCCCAGCAAGTTTTGATAGGAAACGTTCTTTGGCATCAACTTTGATGATGTTCAAGCCGAATTTGCCGCCTAAGCTTTCCATTACTTGCTCGGCTTCCCCTTTACGCAAGAGGCCGTGGTCAACAAAAATACAAGTCAGTTGATCGCCAATCGCTTTTTGTAAAAGAACACCAACGACAGAAGAATCGACCCCGCCGGAAAGACCAAGCAAGACTTTTTTGTCGCCCACTTGGTCGCGAATTTTTGCGATTTCCATATCAATGAAGTTGTCCATTGTCCAATCACCTGTACATTGACAAACGTCAATGGCAAAGTGACGCAATAAGTCGTTGCCGTATTCTGAATGGCGAACTTCTGCGTGGAATTGGATACCGTACATTTTGCGTTCTGCATCTTGGATAGAAGCAATCGGGCAATCTTTGCTCGTCGCCACAACGTCAAAGCCTGCAGGTGCTTGAGTGACCAAATCCCCGTGGCTCATCCACACGGTTTGGGTTGCGGGCGTGTTTTGGAAAAGGGCCGCTGCATCAGAAGTGACTTCCAATTCTGCTTTGCCGTATTCACGGTTTTTGGCTGGTTCAACTGTTCCGCCTAATTTATAAGTAATCAACTGCATGCCGTAACAGATCCCTAAAACTGGGATGCCTAAATCAAAAATTTTCTCGTCGATGCCGAAAGAGTTCTCGTCGTAGACGCTGTTTGGTCCGCCAGATAAGATGATCCCTTTTGGATTCATCGCTTTTACTTCTTCAGCGGTAATGCGGTGGCTCAATAATTCTGAGAAAACACCGAACTCACGAATACGGCGTGTAATCAGCTGGTTGTACTGACTACCGTAATCAAGTACGATAATTTTTTCGACGTTTGGCAAAGTGTCAACGTTTGTCACAATAAATTACCTCAATTCTTTTAGTTTTTATTGAAAAAAGGCTGGGCCTTTTCAACAGCATAATTATAAAAATGAAGCGGTCAATACTTACGCAAGAACACTTCATCGATCAAATGGTGCTTTGTTTTATGAAGAATTATATCGGCTCTGCTGCGTGTAGGCAAGATATACTCGTGTAAATTCTTTAAATTCACATTTTTCCATACTTCTTTTGCCATTTTAATCGCTTCCTTGCGATCCCCGATCGCATATTGGTAATAATAATTGCTGGGATCTTGAAAGGCAGTGTCTAGTAATGATTCAAATCGTTCCAAATACCATTTTTCGATCAGTGCCGGTTGGGCATCCACGAAAATTGAAAAATCAAAAAAGTCACTGATATAGATTTGTTGGTTGGCAGGCAATTGCAGGGTATTGATGCCTTCCACAATCAAGATATCTGGTTGACTGATCGTTTCATACGTATCAGGAATAATATTGTAGACTTCATGGGAGTAGACGGGGATCTGAATGTCTGGTTCTCCTGATTTGACCGCATTCAAAAAGTTGATCAAGGCTTCCATATCATAACTTTCTGGAAATCCTTTGCGATTCAAGCTGCCGCGTTCCTCCAAGACTTCGTTCGGGTACAAAAAGCCGTCAGTGGTGATCAGTTGGACGGTTCTACGGGGAAACAAACGGGCCAACAAATTTTGGACGAGTCGTGCGGTGGTGCTTTTGCCGACGGCGACACTTCCAGCGATGCCGATGATAAAAGGCGGCATTTTAACATAGCGGTGTAAAAAGAGTCCCTTGCTGAGGGTCAATGATTCAAACTCTTTCATATAAAGATGGATCAGATGGCATAAAGGCACGTAAACATCTTCCACATCTTGGACCGAGATCCGGTCGTTCAAACTTTTGATATTATCCAATTCTTCTTGAGTGAAAGGCATCATGCCGTTCGTATAAAACCCTTGCCATTGCTCACGAGGAATTTGATAAAAATTCATGGTTTCTTGCATAGTAGGCTCCTTTTTTGCGGCATCATCGATTTCTATTAGAAGCGATAGGCCACTGTTCGAAAGTATTTTACCATAGAAACCCGCAGAACTTGGAAAAAAGACATGATTTCCTTTGCAGAAACAACAAAAAACTGTTTTTTCGTTGTTTTTTTTGCTGGGCGTTTACTTCTGGCTGTTTTTCGGTATGATTAGAAAGAAACAGCAGACAAATCTTGCACGCCTTTTTACTGGTGTTTTCACTATGTTCACTCGTTCAAATAGAAGAAACAAGGAAAAAACCAGTAGAAGCCAGTAGAAAAAACAAGCGAAAAGGGAATAGAAGAAAGGAGCATAAACATGAGTAATCACTACTATACAGAAAATCCTGATACGGCCCATGATTTTGAACAGTGGTCGTTTGAATTAAGAGGAAAGAACTTTCATTTTGTGACAGATAGCGGGGTGTTTTCCCGAGACACGGTGGACTACGGCTCGCGGGTGCTGATCGATGCGTTTGAGTGGGCGGAGCTGCCAGAAGGAAGTCTGCTAGACGTTGGGTGTGGCTATGGTCCTGTTGGCTTATCGTTGGCTTATGCAAGTCAGCGACCTGTCGAGATGATCGATATCAATCAGCGGGCAGTGGATTTGGCAAAAGGCAATGCCCAGCGTAACGGCATTGAACAGGTAGATATCCATCAATCCAATATCTATGCCCAATTAAATCAACCTGCTTATGCGGCGATCCTCAGCAATCCGCCGATTCGGGCAGGAAAAGAAGTCGTTCATGAGATTTTGACGGGGGCGTTTCCGCTACTAAAAACAGGGGGAACTTTAACGATCGTGATCCAAAAGAAACAAGGGGCGCCGAGTGCTCAAAAGAAAATGCAAGAGACCTTTGGCAATGCCGCAATCATCAAAAAAGACAAAGGCTATTACATCATTCAAAGCGTAAAAGAAGCGTAGCTGCTCTTTGATTCTCAACAGATCAAAGGCATCGCCAAGGCAAGCGCTGGTTAGTGGCAACTGGGCAGTTGGTTTCTCAAAAAGCCTATTGCCAGCAGCCTTTCGGGCAATTGCAGCGTCGGTTAATCAGCTGTCTGTAACATCGGACTATTTTTGATCAACGAAAAAGAAAGTCGCACACTTGTTGAAAGTGTGCTATTTTTTTTGAGAAAAATTTGCTACACTTTAGGCAAGAGAGGAGAGAAGCAGATGAAATTGACGATTAAACAGATTGCTGAAATGGCTGGCGTCTCTGTCACGACCGTGTCGCAGATCCTAAACAATAAAGGCAGCCGTTTTAGTGAAGAAACCCGGAAGCGGGTCTTAGATATCGTAAATAAATATCACTATAAGCCGGATTTTTTTGCTTCGAATCTTATCAACCGCCATTCAAAAACGATCGGAATGATCGTGCCTGATGTGACGGATTTCTTTTTCTCTAAAGTCATTGAAGGGGCGGAAAGTTATTTCAATCCACTAGGTTACATGCTAGTGTTATGCAATTCGCGCCACAGCCAAGAAAAAGAGGTTCAATATTTGAATGAACTGTCTCATCGTTCGGTAGATGGTATCTTATTAGCGACGCCGCATTTACTGCCGGAGGATTATTCCTTGAAGAGCGGGTTCTTTGATGACCGACCAATTATTTTAGTCGATCGCGGGATCAATCAGCGGGACAATGGTCGTTTAATCGTGAAAGAATACGAAGGTGCCTACCAAGCCGTCAGTTATTTGATCAAAAACGGTCACCGCAACATTGCGATGCTCAAAGAAATCACCGGCTACTATCAATTAGAGGAACGGTTCAATGGCTATCGCCATGCCTTGAAGGATCATCAGATCCCTTTTAAAGGCCGATATGTAGAAAATGCTGAATTAACGGTTACCGGCGGGTACGAAGCAACGAAGGAATTATTAAAGTACAAAGAGATCACAGCATTCTTCTGCGGTAACGACGCCATGGCGATCGGCTGTTATCAAGCGATTTATGAGGCGGGCAAAAAAGTACCAGAAGACTATTCGGTGATCGGCTTTGATGCCTTGAAATTATCGGAATACATCACACCACCGCTTACCACGGTCATGCAGCCGACCTTTGAGATCGGTTTTACCGCAGCAAAGTTTTTAGTGGACGCCATTGAGTTTCCGACACGGCGAATTCCAAATAAGATTTTTGATACAAAATTAATTATTCGTGAGAGCGTGAAGACATTGACAAGCGAGAAATAATGCGGTATATTTCTTCTTGTAAGTGTTTTCATAGTTTTGCGATATTTAGTAAACTGTTTTACTAAAGTGGTTTACCCTACGAAAAATTATTGTATAATGTTAAAGGAAGCGAGGGTCATTTCGATGCGAATGGTGGATTTAATTGAAAAGAAACGTGACGGCAAGTCATTAACGAAGGAAGAAATTGACTACATTGTAACTGCGTATACTGAAGAAAGTATTCCAGATTATCAAATGAGTGCCTTGTTGATGGCTATTTTTTATGTAGATATGACAGATGAAGAGATCACGAACTTAACGCTAGCAATGGCAAATTCTGGTGAAGTGATCGACCTATCCTCAATTGAAGGAATCAAAGTCGATAAGCATTCGACTGGTGGTGTTGGTGATACGACCACGTTGATCCTAGCGCCATTAGTGGCTAGTGTTGGCGTACCGGTTGCGAAAATGTCTGGCCGCGGCTTAGGCTATACCGGAGGGACGTTAGACAAGCTTGAAGCGATCCCTGGATTTAAAATCGAGCTTTCTGAAGCCGACTTTATCCGATTAGTCAACGAAAGTAAAGTGGCCGTGATCGGTCAATCAGGAGATTTAGCTCCTGCGGACAAAAAACTGTATGCCTTACGAGATGTGACGGCAACGGTTAGTTCGATCCCATTGATCGCCAGCTCGATCATGAGTAAAAAAATCGCGGCAGGTGCCGATGCGATCGTGTTAGATGTAACCACAGGCGATGGCGCCTTTATGAAAAACTTGGAGGATGCCAAACGCTTAGCCCAAACGATGGTCCGCATCGGAAAATTGGCAAATCGCCAAACGATGGCAGTCATTTCTGATATGTCACAACCTCTAGGGGAAGCGATCGGGAACAGTTTGGAAGTGGTGGAAGCTATTGAGACACTGCAAGGAAAAGGACCGAAAGACTTGGAAGAAATGTGCTATGCACTGGGCAGCCAAATGGTCGTTTTAGCGAAAAAAGCTGATTCATTGGAAGAAGCACGCCAACTGTTGGAAGAAGCCTTGCATTCAGGCAAAGCGTTAGAAAAATTCAGACAGATGATCACAGACCAAGGCGGAGACGCTTCAGTGATCGATGACCCGAGCAAGATTTTGACAGCGAAATATGAAGTGGAAGTCCCAGCGAAAACTAGTGGCGTGGTGACGAAATTAGTTGCCAATGAGCTAGGGATCGCGGCGATGATGTTAGGGGCAGGTCGTAAGACCAAAGACGAAGACATCGACCATGCAGTGGGCATCAAATTGCATAAGAAAGTTGGCGAATCAGTAACTGAAGGAGAATCGCTATTGACGATCTACAGCAATACCGAAGCAATCGAGGATGTCAAAGCATTGATCGACCAAAATATTGAAATTGGGGAAGATGGCGCAGAACCGCCATTGATCCATGACATTATTACAGAATAAGGAGCGAATAAAAATGGAATTGAATCGCATGATCGACCACACGATTTTGAAAGCAGACGCAACGGAGGAAGATGTTTTACGAATCATCGAAGAGGCAAAAACCTATCACTTTTATTCTGTCTGCATCAATCCAACGTGGGTTTCATTAGCGGCAGAAAAATTACAAGGCGAACCAACGGCTGTTTGTACCGTGATCGGCTTTCCTTTAGGGGCAAACACATCTGAAGTCAAAGCTTATGAAACAACAGATGCGATCAAAAATGGCGCAGATGAAGTCGATATGGTAATCAACGTAGGTGCCTTGAAATCAAAACAATACAAAAAAGTTCAAGCAGACATCGAAGCAGTCGTTGAAGCGGCCAAAGACAAAGCGCTTGTCAAAGTAATCATTGAAACAGCGTTATTAGACAACGAAGAAATCGTCAAAGCCTGTGAATTAGCCAAAGCAGCCGGTGCAGATTTCGTGAAAACCTCAACTGGCTTTTCAACTGGTGGGGCAGTCATTGAAGATGTTCGCTTGATGCGTGAAACTGTAGGACCAGAAATGGGTGTCAAAGCTTCCGGTGGTATCCACAACGAAGCAGAAGCGGCAGCTATGGTCGAAGCGGGCGCAAACCGCTTAGGAACAAGCGCAAGTGTTGCCATCGTGACTGGCTCAACAGGTGCTGGCTATTAAGCCTAGCATTAAGTGAAGTAGCAAAAATTAAAAACAAGAGCGGGGAAGACAATGACAATAGCGAAAAAAGAGTGGATCGACACCGCCGTTTCCGCCTTAGATAAAGCGTATGTGCCGTACTCTAAGTTTCCGGTCGGTGCTTGTCTCGTTGCCAAAAATGGGACGATATATCAAGGGATCAACATTGAAAATGCCTCATATGGCTTAACAAATTGCGCAGAACGAACGGCTTTTTTCAAAGCCGTTTCTGAAGGCGAAAAAGAGTTTCAACATTTGGTTGTGGCGGGTCATACGCCAGAACCGATCTCTCCTTGCGGTGCTTGCCGCCAGGTCATGGTGGAATTTTGTGCGCCAGATATGCCGGTGACCTTAGTCGGCGATGATGGTGTGATCAAAGAAACCACGGTAGAAGGCCTATTGCCTTATTACTTTACGAACAAAGATTTATAAACCATGTTCATTCAGTCGATGCGGCTGTTGAAAAAAACTATATTTTTAGGGGGCTTTACAGCAATGAAAAAAGCAAAATTATTTAGTTTAGGTATTGTTGCAGTAGCTGGGTTGACTTTACTTGGTGCTTGTGGCGGAGGAAATTCAGGTTCAACTGATTCAACTGGTGGCGGTTCTGCAGACGGTACGACTGATGCAGCGCATAGTGTCGCAATCGTTACCGATATCGGCGGGGTGGATGACCGTTCATTCAACCAATCCGCATGGGAAGGCTTAGAAGCATGGGGGGAAGAACACGGGATCGCTCGCGGTGCTGGTGGTTATGACTACGTGCAATCAAATGAAGCATCAGAATACACAACAAACGTAAATGGTGCCGTTCAAAATGGTTTCAAAACGATTTTCGGTGTGGGTTACTTATTGAAAGATTCAATCGCAGCAGCAGCTGACCAAAACCCTGATACACAATTCGGGATCATCGATGATGTGATCGAAGGCAAAGACAACGTTGTTTCAGCAACATTTAAAGATAATGAAGCAGCTTACTTAGCTGGTTATGCTGCAGCTTATACAACCAAAACAAACAAAGTCGGCTTCATCGGTGGTGAAGAAGGCGTCGTTATCGACCGTTTCGAAGCTGGTTTCACAAAGGGTGTTCAAGACGCAGCTGAAAAACTAGGCAAAGAAATTACCATTGATTCTCAATATGCAGCATCATTTGGTGATCCTGCCAAAGGAAAAGCATTGGCAGCTTCAATGTATCAAGGCGGCGCTGACGTAATCTTCCACGCATCTGGCGGTACTGGTGCAGGTGTCTTCCAAGAAGCAAAAGCAATCAACGAACAATTGAACGAAGCAGACCTAGAAGACAAAAAAGTTTGGGTCATCGGTGTGGATAGCGATCAACAAGACGAAGGAAAATTCACAACTGCTGACGGCAAAGAAGATAACTTCACACTGGCTTCAACATTGAAAGGTGTTGGCGCAGCGGTACAAGATATCTCAACTCGTGCGTTAGAAGATAACTTCCCTGGCGGCGAACACATTGTTTACGGCTTGAAAGATGGCGGTGTAGACATTACTGAAGGGTTCCTTTCAGATGATGCCAAAGCAGCGATCGAAACAGCGAAACAAGACGTGATCGACGGCAAAGTAGAAGTACCAGAAACACCTGAAAAATAAAGTGGTTCTTTTCGGTTATCTTGCCCTAGCCTAGGGCAAGATGATCGTTGTTGGATTACTATGTTGATGAAAGCTACGGGTTTTCATGAGGATAGTAATCATCCTAAGCAATAGCAATTATTTTTTTGACATGACGAATGGTTTGTATAAGCGAATTAGAAAGTAAGGATGTGAGTAATTTGGCTGAGGAAAAATATGTTGTAGAAATGCGTCATATCACCAAAGAGTTTGGAACGTTCAAAGCCAATGACGATGTCAACTTGCAAGTAAGGCCAGGAGAAATCCACGCATTGCTTGGTGAAAATGGAGCGGGCAAGTCGACCTTGATGAATATGTTGTCAGGATTATTGGAACCAACATCTGGTGAAATCTGGATGAATGGTGAAAAAGTGAATATCACGAGTCCGACCGCAGCAAACAAATTGGGGATCGGTATGGTGCATCAGCATTTCATGCTGGTAGACGCCTTTACTGTAACAGAAAATATCATTTTGGGAAGCGAACCCCATCATCTCGGTGTGTTAGATCGCAAGAAAGCCCGCAAAGAAATCAAAAAAGTTTCTGAACAATATGGTTTATCGGTTGATCCAGATGCCTATGTGCGTGACATCTCTGTCGGGATGGAACAACGGGTAGAGATCTTGAAAACTCTTTACCGCGGCGCAGATGTACTGATTTTTGATGAACCAACGGCAGTTTTGACACCGCAAGAAATCGAAGAGCTGATCGAGATCATGCGCGGATTGGTGCGTGAAGGGAAATCGATCATCTTGATCACCCACAAACTGGATGAGATCAAAGCGGTGGCAGACCGCTGTACAGTTATCCGTCGGGGGCAAGGGATCGGCACTGTCAATGTCAAAGACGTCAGCTCCCAACAGTTGGCCGATATGATGGTTGGTCGTTCTGTGTCCTTCAAGACACCGAAGAAAGAGGCGTCACCAAAAGAAGTCGTGCTTTCTGTTGAAAACTTAGTTGTAAAAGAAAACCGTGGCTTAGAAGCAGTCAAAAACTTAAGCTTAGAAGTACGTGCAGGTGAAGTATTGGGGATTGCTGGTATCGATGGCAATGGGCAATCAGAGCTGTTACAAGCCATCACTGGTTTACGGAAAGTCGAAAGCGGCAAGGTCTTGCTGAATGGCGATGACATCACCAACTTCAAGCCTCGGAAAGTCACCGAAGCCGGCGTTGGTCATGTGCCAGAAGACCGCCATAAATACGGGCTTGTCTTGGATATGATGTTATCAGAAAACATCGCCTTGCAAACCTACTACAAAAAACCTTTGAGTAATGCAGGTGTCTTGGATTATGGAGAGATCAACGAGTTTGCTCGTGACTTGATTCAAGAATTTGATGTACGAACAGTCAATGAGATCGTACCGGCACGGGCATTGTCCGGCGGGAATCAACAAAAAGCGATTATCGCACGAGAAATCAGCCGCGATCCTGATCTATTGATCGTTGCCAATCCGACCCGTGGGTTGGATGTCGGAGCGATCGAATTTATCCACAAACGCTTGATTGAACAACGGGATAAGTTCAAAGCTGTTTTATTAGTCAGCTTTGAATTAGATGAAATTTTGAATGTATCAGACCGCATTGCTGTTATTCATGCTGGTGAGATCGTTGGGGTCGTTGATCCGAAAGAAACATCAGAGAAAGAGCTTGGCTTGTTGATGGCAGGGTACTCCTTGGAGGAAGCAAGACGAGAGCTGCAAATGGAGGAAGTAGGTGGTTCGGTTGAATAACCGCAAAGAAAAGATCCGCAATATATTAGTGCCGATCATCGCTGTCTTGTTGGGATTCGTCCTTGGCGGAATCATCATGGCGGCCTTCGGCTACAGCCCGATCACAGGGTATACACAAATGTTCCGGACCGTTTTTATCAACGGACAAACAGGTGGGTTAAATGCCCGCAACATTGGTGAGATTTTTGTTACAGCAGGACCATTGATCTTTACCGCTCTTGGATTTGCCGTTGCAAACTCAGCGGGATTCTTCAATATCGGTCTTTCTGGTCAAGCGCTAGCAGGTTGGGTTGCCAGTATCTGGGTCGCACTAGCGATGCCGGATGCGCCTCGGTTGGTGGTCTTGCCATTAGCCGTGATCGTAGGGGCGTTATGCGGGGCGATCGCAGCTGCGATTCCTGGGTTCCTACGGGCATTCTTTGGTACGAGTGAAGTCATCGTGACGATCATGATGAACTATATCTTGCTTTATACGGGGAACCATTTAGTCAATAATGTGATGAGCGAATCCATGATCACGACAAAAGGGGTCACGAAAATGGTGGGGGAAAATGCCTCCATGCAGACCCCGTTTCTAGCAAGCATCACGAGCAACTCTCGCTTGAACTTGGGGATCTTCTTAGCTTTAATCTTCTTAGTTTTGGTTTGGTTCTTGATGAAAAAAACCACTCTTGGTTATGAGATCCGCGCGGTGGGCTTGAACCCAAGCGCTTCTGAATATGCTGGGATGAGTAGCAAACGGACGATCATTATCTCCATGATCATCTCTGGAACACTTGCCGGATTAGGTGGAGTCGTTCAAGGACTAGGAACGTTTGAAAACTTCTTCGTTCAAGGGTCATCATTAAGCATCGGGTTTGACGGTATGGCTGTATCCTTGTTAGGAAGCGGCTCATCGATCGGAATCTTGCTTTCAGCCCTCTTGTTCAGTATTTTGAAATTAGGTGGACAAGGCATGCAGTTTGCAGGTATTCCATCTGAATTAGTTGATGTTAATATCGCAATTATTATTTTCTTCGTAGCGATCAGTTTTGTGATTCGTTTCTTGTTGGCAAAAATCTTTGACGGCAAAAAAGAAGCGCTGGTCGTACAGGAGATTGAAGCCCAACCAAACGATCAAGATCAGGAAGGAGGAACCATCTAATGGATATTAGTTTAATTTCTTCGATCGTCACTCAAACATTGATTTATGCGTCTCCTCTGATTTTGACGGCGCTAGGTGGCGTGTTCTCAGAGCGAAGCGGGATCGTTAACGTGGGTCTTGAAGGAATCATGGTTATGGGTGCTTTTAGCTCGATTGTTTTCAATATTGAATTTGCGTCACAATTTGGTGCGTGGACACCGTGGTTAGGGATGCTCGTCGGCGGACTTGTCGGTGTGGTTTTCTCCTTGCTGCATGCGGTGGCAACCATCAACTTCCGTGCAGACCACATCATCAGTGGTACGGTGATGAACTTGATGGCACCAGCTTTGGCCGTGTTCTTAGTTAAAGCGATCTACAACAAAGGGCAAACCGATAACATCCAACGGACATTGGGGTATTTCAATTTCCCGATTCTTAAAGATATTCCTATCATTGGCCCGATTTTCTTTAATCAAACGTTCTTACCGGCGTACTTCGCTATTTTGATCTCAGTGATCGCGTGGTTCGTGATTTTCAAAACACGCTTTGGGTTGCGTCTTCGTTCTGTCGGTGAGCATCCTCAAGCAGCTGATACCTTAGGGATCAATGTTTACGTGATGCGTTACTCAGGCGTCTTGATCTCTGGATTCCTTGGTGGGATGGGCGGTGCCTTGTTTGCTCAATCGATCGCGGGTCGCTTTGCTGTGACAACGATCGCCGGTCAAGGGTTTATCTCGATGGCTGCGATGATCTTTGGTAAATGGAATCCACTTGGTGCGATGGGAGCAGCGATTTTCTTCGGTTTCGCGCAAAACATCAGTATCGTAGGTGGCCAGCTGCCAATCATCTCTTCCATTCCAGCAGTTTACTTACAAGCTGCGCCTTATGCCTTGACGATCATCGTGCTCGTTCTTTTCCTTGGAAAAGCTGCTGGTCCGAAAGCTAACGGGAAGAACTACATTAAATCTAAATAATTTTTTCAGTATGAAAGGGTGGGGCTATGGGACATGAATGTGTTGCTGTGTCCTGCCCTTTTTCTATCCTCTGGGTGAAAGGAAAGCGTCAGGAAATTTCCAAAGCAACCCAGCGCAATTTTTGCTTAAGTTTAGTATGATAGAGGTAGTAGATCCGCTTGTAAAAGCATAAAATAAAGAAAGTAGGGAATAGAATGTTTAAACGTGTACACTTGATCGTGATGGATTCAGTCGGAATTGGTGAAGCACCTGATGCGGCAGCTTTTGGTGATGTCGGTTCAGATACATTAGGCCATATTGCAAAAGAAGCAGGCTTAACGATCCCTCACTTGGAACAATTAGGCCTAGGTACGATTCGTCCTTTAGAAGGCGTAAAGGCGGTAGCTGACCATGATGGGTATGCAACCAAATTGGAAGAAGTTTCTGTTGGGAAAGATACGATGACGGGTCACTGGGAGATCATGGGCTTGAATATCCAAAAGCCTTTCCGCGTATTTCCAGATGGGTTTCCCGATGAATTATTGCAACAGATCGAAGCGTTCTCTGGACGCAAAATCGTCTGCAATGCGCCGTATTCTGGGACAGCAGTCATTGATGACTTTGGCGAACATCAAATGAAGACCGGGGATCTGATCGTTTACACTTCGGCTGACCCAGTGTTGCAGATCGCCGCTCATGAGGAAATCATTCCATTAGAAGAATTGTATCGTATTTGTCAGTACGTTCGGGATATCACGAAAGATGAGCCGTATATGATCGGCCGCATCATCGCGCGTCCTTATGTCGGTGAGCCTGGAAACTTTACTCGTACGAGCAATCGTCATGACTACGCACTCGATCCATTTGGCCATACAGTGTTAGATTCATTGAAAGAAGCTGGAAAAGACGTGATCGCCGTTGGGAAAATCAATGATATCTTCAACGGGCAAGGAATCACCGATTCTGTACGGACGAAGAGCAATATGGACGGTGTGGATCAATTATTGAAGGCGATGAAACAAGACTTTACGGGTCTAAGCTTTACGAACTTAGTCGACTTCGATGCGCTTTATGGTCACCGTCGCGATGTCGTAGGGTATGCCCACGCCATTGAAGATTTTGATTTGCGTATTCCAGAACTCTTAGAAGCAATGGGAGACGAGGATCTGCTGTTGATCACAGCTGACCACGGCAATGACCCAACCTTTACGGGAACGGATCACACGAGAGAATATGTGCCATTACTAGCGTACAGCAAGAAATTTCAAGGCCAAGGCCAATTGCCACAAGGCTACTATGCGGATATTTCCGCAACGATCGCTGAAAACTTTGGTGTTTCAGCTACAGAAAACGGAACAAGCTTTTTAAAACATTTAAATTAGAGGTGATGAAATGACAACGTTACATGAGAAATTACAAGAAACAACGGCATTTATCAAAGGAAGCGGCGTCGGTGAAGTGGAATTTGGGTTGATTTTAGGATCTGGCTTAGGGGAACTAGCCGATGAGATCGAAAACCCAATCGTGTTGCCTTATAACGATATCCCGCATTTTCCTGTTTCGACAGTGGTCGGTCATGCCGGACAATTGGTCTATGGAACATTAGCTGGGAAAAAAGTCTTAGCGATGCAAGGACGATTCCATTATTATGAAGGCCATTCGATGCAGACGGTCACTTACCCCGTCCGTGTGATGGCGGCATTGAAAGCTCATTCCTTAGTCGTGACCAATGCCTGTGGCGGTGTGAACGAAAGCTTCCAGCCTGGAGACTTGATGTTGATCACCGATCAAATCAACTTTATGGGGGACAACCCACTGATTGGTGAAAACGAAGAAGAAATGGGTCCACGTTTCCCAGATATGAGCCAAGCTTACCATTTGCCTTATCGGGAAGCGGCACAAAAAGTTGGCGCATCAAAAGGATTGCACTTAAAAGAAGGCGTCTATATGGGCTTCTCAGGTCCTACGTATGAAACGCCAGCAGAGATCCGCTTTGCTCGGACGATCGGTGCCGATGCTGTCGGTATGTCGACTGTCCCAGAAGTGATCGTTGCTGTTCACAGTGGCTTGAAAGTCTTAGGTGTTTCTTGCATCACAAACTTGGCTGCTGGTATGCAAGCGAGCTTGAATCACGAAGAAGTCGTGGAAACGACGGAACGGGTCAAGGCAGAATTTAAAGCGTTGATCAAAGAAACGTTAACAGTACTATAAAAAGCAGACCAAAGGAGAAAAACGAATGAGCGTTCATATCGAAGCAAAAGCAGGCGAGATCGCAGACAAAATCTTGTTACCAGGTGATCCACTGCGGGCGAAATATATTGCTGAAACATTTTTAGAAGACCCGATCTGTTACAACAATGTTCGGGGAATGTTGGGCTATACAGGCGTTTATAAGGGCGAGCGGGTCTCTGTCCAAGGAACCGGCATGGGCATGCCTTCAGCGAGCATCTATGCCCATGAATTGATCAACTCTTACGGCGTGAAGAAATTGATTCGGGTCGGTACGTGTGGTGCCATCTCAAAAGATGTCCATGTGCGTGATCTTGTGATTGCCCAAGCGGCAGCAACAAGTTCCTCGATGGTGGCAAAAAACTTCCAAAGTTTCCATTTCCCACCAATCGCTGACTTTGCACTGCTGCGTAAAGCCTATGATACAGCGATTGAATCAGGATTTACGACCCACGTCGGCAACATCTTATCTGAAGATACCTTCTACAAAGATGACATGACGGAAACGTTACAGTTGGCAGACCTTGGGGTGATGGGTGTTGAGATGGAAGCCGCAGCCTTATACTATTTAGGGGCGAAATTCCACGTTCAAACCTTAGCGATCTGTACCGTCAGCGACCACATCATCACTGGAGAAGAAACAACGCCAGAAGAAAGACAAACGACGTTTAACGACATGATCAAAGTTGGCTTAGAAACAGCGATTGCGTAAAAAAGATACCACAGGATCGGTGCATGAACGATGCGAGGGCTGCTTGCTTTTGATAGAGCAAGCAGCCAAATCGTATTGGTTTGCATGCAACCGAGAATGTGTTATCTTTTTTTGTTGGCAAAAAGCCACGAAGAAGCGTTGCACTTTTGCCAGAAAATGGTTTAATGAAAAGAAAAGGTGTAAAAAGGAGACGAGACAATGAATAATTTTACGTTTCATGTAACGACGGACATTCGTTTTGGGAAAGACCGTCTGAACGAATTGCCAGAAGTACTGAATACATTTGGAAAAAACGTCTTGCTAGTCTATGGTGGCGGCAGTATCAAGAAAAACGGCTTGTACGATGCAGTCATGGCGCAATTGACTGCCAACGGCAATCAAGTCACTGAATTGACTGGTGTCGATCCAAATCCACGAATCGAAACCGTTCGTCAAGGAGCCGCTCTTTGTCGTTCAGAAAAGATCGACGTCATTTTAGCTGTTGGCGGCGGTTCTGTCATTGATTGCAGCAAAGTGATTGCTGGGGCGGCTTGCAGTGAGCAAGAGCCTTGGGACTTAGTACTTTCCAGAAGCTATCAAGGACCAGCGATTCCATTAGTAACGATCTTGACCCTTGCGGCTACCGGCAGTGAAATGAATCGCGGCGCAGTGATCTCTAATCTAGAAACGAAACAAAAACTTGGCGTTCACGGACCCGAATTTTTACCGAAAGTATCCTTTTTAGATCCAACAACGACCTTTAGTGTCAGTCGTTATCAAACGGCTGCCGGTTCAGCGGATATCATGAGCCATCTGATTGAAAATTATTTCAGTAAAACAGAAGGAACAGATGTCCAAGACGGTGTAGCAGAAGGATTGCTAAAAGCAGTCATTAAAAATCTGCCCATCGCATTAAAGGATCCCTCGGACTATGACGCACGGGCGAATTTGATGTGGGCGAGCACCTTAGCCTTAAATGGTTTGACTGGAAGCGGCAAGGGTGGTGCATGGTCTTGTCATGCGATGGAGCATGAGTTGAGTGCGTTTTATGACATTACCCATGGCGTAGGCTTAGCGATCCTGACCCCACGCTGGATGCTTCATGTATTGAATGAAGAAACGGCGCCGAAATTTGCGCGTTTTGCCAGAGAAGTCTTTGGTGTCCAAGAAGCAGTGCCAGAATTAGCTGCCCGAATGGGGATTCAAAAACTGTATGACTTTTTTGCTTCTTGCGATATTCCGATGACTTTGCCAGAAGTGGGGATCGCCGATGACACTCATTTTGCTGAAATGGCGGCTCAAGCAGTTCAATTCAGCTCTATTGCAACAAATGCGTATGTACCGCTACAAGAAGAAGACGTGATCGCAATCTACCAAGATTCCTTGACTCCTTCAACCTATCTTTAATCATTAAAAAGACCGTTCCTGCGACTTGGTTGTCGCGGAGCGGTCTGTTTATTTACCCTTCAGAAGAAAAAGCCAAACGGGCCATTAGCTGATTCGCAATCAAGGCGTGTCCTGCAGGAGTGGGGTGCACACCGTCATCGCCTGTCAGTGCCTGTGGGGAGCTAGCGACGGATGCTTCGGCAAACAAGCCATCCAGCGGCAGCAGTTGACAATGAAAGGCGGCAGCTAAGCGACGAACGATTTGGATTTTCGGATCAAGATCGATCCGCCAGGTTTGGCGATCTTCAGGATATGGCAATACAAAAGGTTCCAGCAAGAAAATACGCGTGATCCCCTGTTGGGTCACTTGTTCCAGAATTTGACGGTAGGTTGCCTCAAAGGACGTTGCCGCAGCTTCTGAACCAAAATCGGGACCACCGGCATTGTGCCACGTGTCGTTGATCCCAATCATAAAGACCAAGGCGTCAGGCGCTAATTGGAGGCAATCTTCTTGGAGACGGGCTAAGACATCGGCAGCTTTATTGCCGCCGATCCCGCGGTTATAAAAGGTAAAGCCCGCAGTGGAGAATTTCTCTGCCAGCTGATCGGCAACGAGACGGGCAAACCCATGTCCTAAATCGTGGGGGGCTTGGCGATCACGATCGCAATCTGTGATGCTGTCACCTAAAAATAAAACGGTATCATTTTTGACTAGTTTCATAATAAGCTCCTTTCGAGTATGCCCTCAATTATAAAAGAGGGGGGAGAAAATGCCAATAAAAAAACTGCCCTTTGGTTAAAAAGGGCAGCGATAAGCGAGGCTTATAAGTAGTATTTTTTCGCAACAGTCAAATCATCGTTCAATTCATAAACAAGTGGTTGACCAGTTGGGATCTCAAGATCCATGATATCTTCGTCAGAAATACCTTCGATATGTTTTGCTAATGCACGTAGAGAGTTTCCGTGAGCCGCAACTAAGACAGTTTTGTCGTCTTTTAATGCTGGGGCGATTTCATCTTGCCAGAAAGGCAATGCACGTTCTAAAGTAACTTTTAAGTTTTCTCCACCAGGTACGTCGCGAGGGTCAAGCATTGCATAACGACGGTCGTTTGCAGCAGAACCTTCATCTGAAGCTTCCATCAATGGAGGTAAAACATCGTAAGAACGACGCCAGATGTGTACTTGTTCGTCACCGTATTTTTCAGCAGTTTCTTTTTTATTTAAACCTTGTAATTTACCGTAATGACGTTCGTTTAAGCGCCATGATTTGATCGTTGGTACCCAAAGTTGATCAGAATATTCTAAAATGTAATTACAAGTTTTGATGGCACGAGTTAAAACAGATGTGTAAGCAACGTCAAATTCGATGCCTGCTTCTTTGATTTTACGTCCGCCTTCGATTGCTTCTTCGACACCTTCTGGCGCTAGATCAACATCAGCCCAACCGGTAAACTGGTTTAATTTGTTCCATTCGCTTAGTCCATGACGAGAAAATACTAATTTTGGCATGTAAAACTCTCCTTTAGATATTCGATATTTTTCTGAAATTTTCAATTCCGTATTTATTGTACACTCTTTCTCAAAGAATTTCCATGGTTTTGGAGGAAAAGCTGGGGGAAAACGCCATTCTTAAGGAAAAACAAAAGGGGATCATTAAAAAGAGGACCGCTTTTGTTTCATGCTGTTCTAGGGGGAGTCGACAACTATGAACGTAACTTGTTCCATTCTTCTTCGGATAATTTTATGTATTTATAGCATGTACCTACAGAAACACCGCATTTTTCAGAAATATATTGAATCGTTTCTTTTTTTTCGTAGTACAATTGACGGATTTTTTTGATCGTTTTTGGATCGATCTTTGGACGACCGCCAATTTTGCCTTTTTTGCGGGCTTTATTTAAGCCGACCAGCGTGCGCTCTTTGATGAGTGAGCGTTCCATGATCGCAAGTCCTTCCATCAAATTGAAGTAAACCTGTCCCATCGGACCGCGGGTATCGATTTGTTCTGCCAGTGAAACCAGATGAAGCTCTCGCTGTTTTAATAGATCCGTGAGATCGGTCAGCTGTCTGGTCGTCTTCCCTAAACGATGCAGTTCCGTAACGACTAAGGTGTCACCGGGCTGCATTTGTGCCACCACTGACTCCAATGAATGATTTTCTTCACTTTCTTCCACGCTAAATGTCTCATGGAAAAATTCATGACACCCAAATTCTTCGAGCTTGTTTAATTGTTCACTTGTTGAGTTATCGGTGATCGTTGAACGAGCATAGCCTATGATTTTCATAAACCCTCCTACCTTTCCCTTTTTATTGAATGTATCATAATTATTTCTTAAATGATAGGGTAATTTGCACAAAAAATAATAAAAATTAAGTCGATTGAAGAAAAATAACGAAAAAAAGAGAAGCATTTTTGCTTCTCCTTTTTTGTTTCCTTTATCTAACGTGCTTGGTACTCGGTCCTTCAGGCAATCCGACAATGATCGTATGAACCATATCCAAAAACAGACCGTGTTCAACCACGCCCACTGTAGCATCTAATTCCTGTGCCAACTCAGTAGGAGCGGTGATCGTTTCTAGATGAAGATCGATGATGTAATTGCTGCAATCGGTTTTTAAAGGTTCGCCTTCTTCATTCAGACGCAGTTTTGGATGGTAGTTTTTCTTCTCGAACAGACGCAACAGTTGTTGGCTGCCATAAGGGATCACTTCCACTGGCAACGGGAAGGCACCAAGTGTTTCGACCATTTTCGATTCATCAACGATCCACAAAACTTTTTTGGAGTTAGACGCCACGATTTTTTCGAATAAAAGGGCTGCACCGCCGCCTTTGATGCCATGATAATCCTTGCTGATCTCATCTGCACCGTCGATCGTTAGATCCACAGCGTCCACTTCATCGATGGTGCGAATCGGGATACCTAATCCTTCTGCTTGTTTTTTCGATGCCCAAGAAGTTGGGACACCAGTGATCGATAGACCTTCTTCTTTTACACGTCGACCCAGTTCTTCAATCATGTAGTAGGCTGTTGAGCCAGTGCCCAAGCCAACGACCATGCCATCTTTTACATAACTAGCCGCTTCAATGCCGACCATTTCTTTTAGGTTCATTTTCTTCCCGCCTTTTTTAAATAAATGCTTTGTCTCTATTATATAGGAAGAAGCGCAAAATTTGCGGATTTTTTCGTAACAGATTTCTTTTGAAAAAAGCTTGGGAGGATACTTGACAGGTAAGAATAAGCATGATATTCTATCAAAGGTGCTTTATCTACAGGTCTCTCGTTGGAGACGTGCTGACTGTCTATCAAAGCATAGTTGATATGAATGCAGAGAATGCATTATTTTTTATCGCAAAAAAAGAACCACCTGGATGTGTGGGACTATAAAGCGAATCAAGGAAGGAGGACAACTAGGGATGCCTACAATTAATCAATTAGTACGTAAACCTCGTAAATCCAAGGTTGAAAAATCAAATTCACCAGCATTGAACAAAGGATATAACAGTTTCAAGAAAGCTCAAACGAATGTTAACTCACCTCAAAAGCGTGGGGTAGCTACTCGTGTGGGAACTATGACACCGAAAAAACCGAACTCAGCTCTACGTAAATATGCGCGTGTTCGTTTGTCAAACTTGATTGAAGTGACAGCTTATATTCCAGGTATCGGACACAACTTACAAGAACACAGCGTGGTCTTGTTACGTGGTGGACGTGTAAAAGACTTACCAGGGGTACGTTACCATATCGTTCGTGGTGCATTGGATACTGCCGGTGTTAACGATCGTAAACAATCTCGTTCTAAATATGGTACAAAACGTCCTAAAGCTTAATCTTTAAGACAAACAGATCAAATGAATCTTATTTAAATCAGAACTGATATCTCGGAAGGAGGAGTTACGGATGCCTCGTAAAGGTCCTGTTGCAAAACGTGATGTTTTACCAGATCCTATTTATAACTCAAAATTAGTAACTCGTTTGATCAACCGTGTAATGGTTGATGGTAAACGCGGTGTTGCTGCAAATATTATCTACAATGCTTTTGGCATTATCAAAGAATCTACAGGAAATGATCCATTGGAAGTTTTCGAACAAGCAATGAAAAACATTATGCCTGTATTGGAAGTTAAAGCTCGCCGTGTCGGTGGTTCTAACTACCAAGTACCAGTAGAAGTACGTCCTGAACGTCGTACAACTCTAGGTCTTCGTTGGGTGGTAAACTACGCTCGTTTGCGTGGCGAACACACAATGGAAGAACGTCTTGCAAAAGAAATCATGGATGCAGCAAACAACACTGGTGCTTCTGTGAAAAAACGCGAAGACACACACAAAATGGCGGAAGCCAACCGCGCATTTGCTCACTATCGTTGGTAAGATCCTCACTGCTTTTTATTGGAAGGTACTGAGACAACCTTAGCTTAAGTTAAGTAAGAATGAGAGGGGAACAACCTAGAATGGCAAGAGAATTTTCGCTAGAAAAAACTCGTAATATCGGGATCATGGCCCACGTTGACGCTGGTAAAACAACGACAACTGAACGTATCCTTTATTACACAGGTAAAATCCATAAAATTGGTGAAACACATGAAGGTGCTTCTCAAATGGACTGGATGGAACAAGAACAAGAACGTGGGATCACAATCACTTCTGCTGCGACAACTGCGCAATGGAAAGAAAACCGCGTAAATATCATCGACACACCAGGACACGTGGACTTCACAATCGAAGTGCAACGTTCATTGCGTGTACTTGATGGTGCTGTAACTGTGTTGGACTCACAATCAGGTGTAGAACCTCAAACAGAAACAGTTTGGCGTCAAGCGACAGATTACCGCGTACCACGTGTTGTATTCTGTAACAAAATGGACAAAATTGGTGCAGACTTCTTATACTCTGTATCAACTTTACATGATCGTTTACAAGCAAATGCTCACCCAATCCAATTACCAATTGGTGCGGAAGATGACTTTACTGGTATTATCGACTTAGTAAAAATGAAAGCTGAAATCTACACAAATGACTTAGGAACTGAAATCCAAGAGACTGAAATTCCTGAAGAATATGTAGAATTAGCTGAAGAATGGCGCGAAAAATTAATCGAAGCTGTTGCTGATACTGATGAAGAACTAATGATGAAATTCTTGGAAGGTGAAGAAATCACTGAAGAAGAATTGAAAGCTGGTATTCGTCAAGCAACATTGACTGTTGACTTTTTCCCTGTTCTTTGTGGATCTGCCTTTAAAAACAAAGGGGTTCAATTGATGTTGGATGCAGTCATCGACTACTTGCCTTCACCACTTGATGTTCCTGCGATTAAAGGGATCAATCCTAAAACAGACGAAGAAACTGATCGTCCGGCTGACGATGAAGCACCATTTGCTTCATTAGCATTTAAAGTAATGACTGACCCATTCGTAGGTCGTTTGACATTCTTCCGTGTGTATTCAGGTATCTTGAACTCTGGATCATACGTATTGAATGCTTCAAAAGGCAAACGCGAACGTATCGGTCGTATCCTACAAATGCACGCCAACACACGTGCTGAAATCCAAACAGTATACTCAGGCGATATCGCCGCTGCTGTTGGTTTGAAAGACACAACAACTGGGGATACACTATGTGATGAAAAATCACCAGTAATCCTTGAATCAATCGAATTCCCAGAACCAGTTATCGAAGTCGCTGTTGAGCCTAAATCAAAAGCTGACCAAGATAAAATGGGGGTTGCTTTACAAAAACTTGCTGAAGAAGATCCATCATTCCGTGTGGAAACAAACGCTGAAACAGGCGAAACTGTTATCGCTGGTATGGGAGAACTTCACTTGGACGTCTTAGTTGACCGTATGCGTCGCGAATTTAAAGTTGAAGCAAACGTAGGTGCGCCTCAAGTTTCTTATCGTGAAACATTCCGTGCAGCAACACAAGCGGAAGGTAAATTTGTACGTCAGTCTGGTGGTAAAGGTCAATACGGTCACGTATGGGTCGAATTTACACCAAACGAAGAAGGTAAAGGCTTCGAATTCGAAAACGCGATTGTCGGTGGTGTGGTTCCTCGTGAATACATCCCAGCAGTTGAAAAAGGACTTGAAGACTCAATGGCGAACGGTGTCTTAGCCGGTTACCCATTAGTAGACATCAAAGCAAAACTTTATGATGGTTCATACCATGATGTCGATTCAAGTGAAACTGCCTTCCGTGTTGCAGCTTCTATGGCTTTACGTGCTGCAGCGAAGAAAGCAAATCCAGTAATTCTTGAACCAATGATGAAAGTAGTTATCACTGTACCAGAAGATTACTTAGGTGATGTTATGGGTCACGTAACTGCTCGTCGTGGACGCGTAGAAGGAATGGAAGCACACGGTAACTCACAAATCGTGAACGCAATCGTGCCATTAGCTGAAATGTTCGGTTACGCAACGACACTTCGTTCATCAACACAAGGTCGCGGTACGTTCATGATGACATTTGATCACTATGAAGATGTACCAAAATCTGTTCAAGAAGAAATCATCAAGAAAAACGGCGGCAAAGCTGAATAATTGATGGAAGTATAGGAAATTAAGTAAAAAGCTATATTTTTTTCTGAGTTTCGTGTACAATATTATCGATGATAAGGGATGGGGAGCTGCGGCTCCCTACCTATCAAATATAAAAAATAAACTGCATTTTTAGGAGGAACATTTTAAAATGGCAAAAGAAAAATTTGACCGTTCTAAACCCCACGTAAACATTGGTACGATCGGACACGTTGACCATGGTAAAACTACACTTACAGCTGCTATCACAACTGTATTATCTAAAAAAGGTTTGGCTCAAGCTTCAGCTTACGACCAAATCGATGGCGCTCCAGAAGAACGCGAACGCGGAATCACTATCTCAACTGCTCACGTTGAGTACGAAACTGAAGCACGTCACTATGCTCACGTTGACTGCCCAGGACACGCGGACTACGTTAAAAACATGATCACTGGTGCTGCTCAAATGGACGGCGCGATCTTAGTAGTATCTGCTGCTGATGGTCCTATGCCTCAAACACGTGAACACATCTTGTTATCACGTAACGTTGGTGTACCATACATCGTTGTTTTCTTAAACAAAATGGATATGGTTGATGACGAAGAATTACTAGAATTAGTTGAAATGGAAGTTCGTGACTTATTGTCAGAATATGACTTCCCAGGCGACGATGTTCCTGTAATCGCTGGTTCTGCTTTGAAAGCTCTTGAAGGCGATGCTTCATACGAAGAAAAAATCATGGAATTAATGGCTGCAGTTGACGAATACGTTCCAACTCCAGAACGTGACACTGACAAACCATTCATGATGCCAGTCGAAGACGTATTCTCAATCACTGGACGTGGTACTGTTGCTACAGGCCGTGTTGAACGTGGACAAGTTCGCGTTGGTGACGAAGTTGAAATCGTTGGTATTGCTGAAGAAACTGCTAAAACAACTGTAACTGGTGTTGAAATGTTCCGTAAATTGTTAGACTATGCTGAAGCAGGGGATAACATTGGTGCATTGCTACGTGGTGTTGCTCGTGAAGACATCCAACGTGGACAAGTATTGGCTAAAGCTGGTACAATCACACCTCATACAAAATTTAAAGCTGAAGTTTACGTTTTAACAAAAGAAGAAGGTGGACGTCACACTCCATTCTTCACTAACTACCGTCCTCAGTTCTACTTCCGTACAACTGACGTAACTGGTGTTGTTGAATTACCAGAAGGAACTGAAATGGTTATGCCTGGTGATAACGTAACAATCGACGTTGAATTGATCCACCCAATCGCTATCGAAGACGGAACTCGTTTCTCAATTCGTGAAGGCGGACGTACTGTTGGTTCAGGCGTTGTAACTTCAATCCAAGCTTAATTTGATTGATCGAAGAGCAAAAGCGTACGCGCTTTTGCTCTTTTTTTGGCTCTTTGTCAATAAGGACTGATGAGTTGCGTAAAATCAAATCTGGGTCAGAATGAACCACATTCTGGCTCAGATTTTTTGTTATCTTACTTTGATTAATTGATTGATCAAAAAGATTCTAATTCTCATGTTCTCGAATGATTTAAATCCGTAGGATACTCGTTTCATTGTCTTTATGTGGGTATTCTTCGCTTCTATTTTTCCATTGGAATAAGGATAGATCATTGCGTTGGTGATGCCTTCTTCATAGGTCAGAAGGTTTTGAAGCTTCTCCCGAAAGCTGTCATCTAACGTTTTGGGAAGTTCTGTCAATAAGGAGAAAAACAAGTCAGGGTCTTTGTCTCGAAAGGCTTCAACTAATTCATGAAAAAAGGGATACGCCTCCTTCAGGGGCGTAGAAAACTCAAGCAATCGATCAATCATCATTGCTTCAGTAAGAAATGGGTATTTTGGTGCTCGGAAACTTTTCCATGTTTTGTATTCATAATGGTTGATGTTTGCACGATTTTTTAGCAAAAAGCGCCAGTTCTTTTTCAGTTTTTCTGCCTGGCTTTTCTGTCCGGCTTTACGAAGTTCATTCATTTCACGGATACGCAACTCATTGAACGCTTGATTCATGTGTTTGACAATATGAAACCGATCAATCACTACTTTCGCATTTGGCAGAACACGTTTGGTGAGCTGGAAGTAGGCGGCGTTCATGTCTGTCACCAAGAATTCTACTTCTTCTGGATTGGTACAACCTAAGAAATAGCTTGTTAATCGAGGTAATTTACGCGTAGGCAAAACATCTATTAATTTTCCTGTTTCGCCATCTGCGCAAATAAAGCTCATTTTATCTTCTATGGAAGCATGCGAACGAAATTCATCAACCATCAATACTCTGGGGAGAATCTTCTTAGATTGCTTTGGTAAATAGCTTTTAAACTCTTTCAATGTACGAATAACGGTGGTCAAAGATACCTGACAGCTTTTCGCAATAAAAGATAAAGATACTTTTTCAGTCAGTAAAGAAGCAATTTTATATCTAACATGATTTGCGATTGAATGTCTGGGTTGGACAAAATAACTTTGAGCAGTCCAATGGGTTCGGCAGTTTTTACAGGTATAGCGCTGCTTTTTTAGGCGCATAACCAAAGGCATCTGATTGTATTGTTCAAAACGGACAATCGTTTCCTTCTTCCCATTTTTCACTATAATTGTTTTCCCGTTTCCATCTACCACAGTAGAACCACAACTTCTACAAGCACGAGGAGTAGGCGAGAGAACAGCATCGACGACCAACGTCTTTTTCTTCTGAAGGGTCTCGTAAGAGACCTCTATAATCATCAAATCTTTCTCTATTATTCTCAGCATTTTTTTGATAGAATCATTCATATAGCATATCGTCCTCTCAGTTGTTTATTTTGTGGTGATTTAATCATACTAGAGAACGATATGTTTTTTAATACCTAAAATGAAAATGGGACTGAAGAATCAATTCTGATTCATCAGTCCCATAAATTATAGAGCCCTTTTTTTGACTTTTGTAGAAAAAAGCCGCTCTCTCTAGCGTTGATGAATCCGTTACGGTTCATCGAAGCTAAAGAGAGCGGTGCTTTTTATTTTATTAGATTTTGCTTCTTCAAGAAGGCGTCAAATCCTTGGTCAGGACGATTGCTGTAAAAGCCAGCGAATTTTTCTGACCATGGTTTGGTCTCGCGGGCTTCTCCAAAAGCAGTCATCGTTTGATCGTACGCTTCGATCGCCTCATAAGAATAGTCCTGATAATGGTTGTAATGAATGACCGCTTCTTCTGGCAAGCGAGGTTTGACCTTCATTTCTACGATTGGTTTACCGATGCTCAAGCCAGCCACAGGATAGACATATTCTGGTAAGTGCAACAATTCAGCGATTTTGGCGCTGTCTTTGCGGACACTGCCAGAAATGACGGTGCCTAAGCCCAGTGATTCAGCAGCGATCGCACCAGATTGCAAAGCGATGCTGGCATCAGTGGTGGCGATCAATAGTGGCTGATAGCCCTCATCGATTGGATAGGGAGTCTGTTTTTCGTCAGCAACTTTTTTGGTTCGATTTAAATCAGCTAAAAATAGCAGAAAGAGTGAACTTGCTGCGATATGAGGATTGCCAGTATTCCATTCGACCATTTGTTGGCGGATCTGCGGGTCGTCGATCACCAGGATCGAATAGGCTTGCCCATTCATCCAGCTTGGTGCTTGACGAGCGGCAGTCAAAATCGCGGTTACTTGTTCTTGGCTCAAGCGGTAGTCAGGGTCAAATTGTCGGTAAGTGCGATGATTGTGCAAAAGCTCAATGGTTTCGTTCATAGGTTTGCTCCTTTAACTGTTGGGTGATTTTTGTGAATCGTTCTTGAAATCGTGGTAAATCATCTTTGGCTAAGCGGGTATAGTTCAAACGCAAGCCATTCGTATCGTTACTGAAAAGAAACGCAGGTGCTACTAAGCAATCGTTCGCCAAAAAGAGCGACCAATCTTTGCGAGTCAATGTGCGGTGACGCCAAGTCAACCACAGGTAAAGACCGCCTTTCGTCGGCTGCCATTGCCAGTCCTCCTGAAATGCCTGCAAGAGTTGGAGTAGGTCTTGCTGGCGCTGGGCCATTTCTGTAAGCAGTGTCCGCTGCTGCTGGTGGTAATCAGAGGAGCGTAAGGCGATGTTGGCAAGGACTTGCGGGAAGATCGTGGTATCGATCGCCATCCGTTTTTTCGCTTGGGCAAATTGGTCGGCTAACGCTTCTGGCACCAAAAGCCAGCCGATTTTGATTGATGACCCAAGTAATTTTGAAAGCGAGCCTAAATAAATGACGGTTTCGGGAGCCATGGATTTTAGCTTGGGCGGTACTTCATCAAAAGCCAACTCGCTAAAAACATCATCCTCAATGATCGGTACTTGGTAGGTCTGGCAAAGGCGGATGATCGCTTGGCGCCGATGCTCGCTCATGGTGTGGCCAGTTGGGTTTTGGAAGGTGGGGTTCAGATAGACGAATTTGATCTTCTTTTCCTTCAACACTTTTTCCAATGCCGCAGGCCGCATCCCTTCACTATCCTGCTTGATCCCAATCAGCTGGACATTCATCGTGGAAAACAAGGGGAGAGAGAACAAGAAAGAAGGGTCCTCTGTCGCAATACAATCCCCCGCATGCAATAAGACTTGCATCAGCAAGGTGATTCCTTGCGTCGAACCGGCAGTAATTACTAGTTTTTGACCGCTGATGGGCAAATTGAAGGAATCAGCAAGGTGCTGCAATAAGATTTCTTGCAAAGGCTCATAACCCGTCGGTAATACTTTGGTGCTTTCTTTGCGGATCTCTTCCCATGTAAAGGCGGGAAACGTGAAGTCGGGAATCAGATCGGTAGGTAGATCACCTGTGTACAGATCCAGCACATCCTTCTCGGTGCGCAAGTGCTGAATCTGTTGAACGTAAGGGTCTTGCTGCAAGTAAGGGCTGCTTAAAGACGAGCGCAAATAAGAAAGCGGTGTTTGTCGGTTCCCCCAACGACCTTCCAATACGCGAGAGCCGCTGCCTTGTTTTCGTTCGATCCATCCTAAGCTCTTCAATTCATCTAACGCTTTGACGACGGTGGAACGGTTGACGTCAAAAGTCTGAGCAAGGCTGCGCTCTGGTGGTAAACGATCCCCAGGCCCATAGGTTCCCGCTTGGATCTCTTCGATAAAATGGGTCACGATCTGCTGGTAAATCGGTTGTTTCTTTTGTTTGTCGATACTTGATGAAGCCATCCTGCACCACCTTTTTCAATTGGATGGTTTAAAAATAAGCCAAATGGCTCTTTTCGTCAAGGGGAAGATTGACTATACTTAGCAAAAAGAACAAGGAGATGAGGAAGATGGAAAAAGTAATATCAATTGCCGGGTCTGATTCAACCGGAGGTGCCGGTATCGAAGCAGATTTAAAAACGTTTCAGGAGTATGGTGTCTTTGGTTTTGCCACGATTGCTTCGATCGTCACGATGGATCCACAAGCGGGTTGGAGCCATGAAGTAACGGCAATGGAACCAGCGCTTGTTGAAAAGCAATTGATCTCCGCCTTTGCAGGTGATCCGATGGATGCCCTTAAAACGGGGATGTTAGGCAATGAAGACAATATTGTGCAAGCAGCGAAGATGATTCAACAACAGCAAGTTAAAAATGTGGTGATCGATCCCGTCATTGCTTGCAAAGGGACTGCAGAAATCTTACAGCCAAAAAGTGTCGATGCCATCATCACGCATTTGTTGCCTTTAGCAGATGTTGTCACCCCTAATTTAGTAGAAGCGGGGATTCTTTCAGGTTTGGGTGATTTGACGAGTGTGGAAGCCATGAAGCAAGCTGCTGAAAAAATCCATCAATTAGGTGCTAAATACGTCGTGATCAAAGGTGGTCATCGCTTGCCAGGAGCAAAAGCCATTGACCTTGTTTATGATGGAGAATCCTTCCTCTTGTTAGAAAGTGGCAAAATCGCTACTGATTTCAATCACGGAGCAGGCTGCACCTTTTCAGCGGCGATCGCTGCCGGTCTTGCAAAAGGCAAACCCGTCGTGGAAAGTGTTCGCTTAGCGAAAGCCTTTGTCACAGCAGCAATCAAAGAAGGCGTGGTCATCAATCCCTATGTGGGCCATGTGTGGCATGGTGCCTATACCCACGCCCAAGGACGTATGAATGAAGAAGCGCCGCAATAGCAGGTTTGCTTCTATCATAAATAGGAATTGAAGAAGCGCTTAAAAGAAGCGGGCAACGCTTCTTTTTTTGTGTTTCGAAAACAAAAGAAAATTTTCTGAAAGAAATGCAAAAGAATCCCGGTTTTTCCATAAAAAAAGCTTGCAATCAATGTTTATCCGTAATATAATCATAAAGGTGCTGTTTACGTAAATACGTAAGTCACACTGGCAGCAAAGAAATTTTCTGCCGGCTACGAAACGAGAGGTTGCGACACGCCCGGACGCTTTGCCATGGACGAGCGTGACGGAAAATTTTCGTGGAGCTATGTCTACTTTTCAAAATAGGCGAAGGAGGGAAAACAATGGCAAAACAAAAAATTCGTATCCGTTTAAAAGCGTATGAACATCGTATTTTAGATCAATCAGCGGATAAAATCGTAGAAACTGCAAAGAGAACTGGAGCTGGCGTATCTGGTCCAATTCCATTACCAACTGAACGCAGCTTGTACACGATCATCCGTGCGACGCACAAATACAAAGATTCACGCGAACAATTCGAAATGCGTACACACAAACGTCTAATCGACATTGTGAATCCAACACCAAAAACTGTTGATGCTTTAATGAAGCTAGACTTGCCAAGCGGTGTTAATATCGAAATCAAACTATAATAATTAAGATGGAGGTGTAATCATGACCAAAGGAATCTTAGGGAAAAAAGTGGGAATGACTCAAATCTTCACTGAATCTGGCGAATTGATTCCAGTAACTGTAGTAGAAGCTACACCAAACGTAGTGCTACAAGTGAAAACAATCGAAAATGACGGCTACGAAGCAATTCAAGTCGGCTACCAAGATATGCGTGAAGTTTTGTCTAACAAACCTGCGAAAGGTCATGTTGCAAAAGCAAACACGGCTCCTAAGCGCTTCATTCGCGAATTCAAGAATGTAGAGCTAGAGGGCTTAGAAGTAGGATCAGAAATCAAAGTTGATATTTTTGAAGCAGGAGACATCATCGATGTAACCGGCACTTCGAAAGGTAAAGGATTCCAAGGCGTTATCAAACGTCACGGACAAAGCCGCGGACCAATGGCTCACGGTTCTCGTTACCACCGTCGTCCTGGATCAATGGGTCCAGTTGCACCTAACCGTGTATTTAAAAACAAACGTCTTGCTGGACGTATGGGCGGAAATCGCATCACGATCCAAAACTTGGAAATCGTACGCGTAGACGCAGAACGCAACGTTATCTTGATCAAAGGTAATGTACCTGGCGCGAAAAAATCATTGATTACAATCAAATCAGCTGTGAAAGCTAAATAAGTAGATAGGAAGAAAGGAGGAACTAAGGAATGCCGAATGTAGCATTATTCAAACAAGATGGAAGCCAAAATGGCGAAATTACATTGAACGAAGAAATCTTCGGAATCGAACCAAATGAATCAGTTGTCTATGATGCAATCATCATGCAACGCGCTTCATTAAGACAAGGAACACACGCTGTGAAAAACCGCAGTGCCGTTCGTGGCGGTGGCCGTAAACCATGGCGCCAAAAAGGAACTGGACGTGCCCGTCAAGGTTCAATCCGTTCACCACAATGGCGTGGAGGTGGCGTAGTCTTCGGACCAACACCACGTTCATACAGCTACAAACTTCCTAAAAAAGTTCGTCGCTTAGCAATGAAATCTGTATTGTCAGAAAAAGTTGCTTCAAATAACTTGGTAGCAGTAGAAGGATTAAGCTTTGATGCTCCAAAAACAAAAGAATTCAAACAAGTTTTAGCTAACTTGACAATTGACTCTAAAGTATTGGTAGTTTTAGAATCTGAAAACGACTTTGCCGCTTTATCTGCGCGCAACTTGCCAAAAGTTTCTGTAGTTACTGCTGATAACATTAGTGTGCTAGACATCGTTTCTAACGACAAAATGTTAGTGACACAAACTGCTCTTACTCAGATCGAGGAGGTGCTTGCATAATGAACTTACTAGACGTTATTAAACGCCCAGTGATCACTGAAAAATCAATGCTTGCCATGGATGACAAGAAATACACTTTTGAAGTGGACACAAAAGCTAACAAAACTTTAGTAAAACAAGCTGTAGAAGCTGCCTTTGACGGAGTGAAAGTGGCAAACGTGAACATCATCAACGTTCGTCCTAAATTCAAACGCATGGGTAAATATGCAGGATATACAAAAAAACGTCGCAAAGCTGTTGTGACTTTAACTGAAGATTCTAAAGAAATCCAAATTTTCGAAGCTGCTGAATAAGCAACTCACGCATAAATTTTACATGGGAGGGAAAAAGACGTGGCGATTAAAAAGTACAAACCTACCACGAACGGCCGTCGTAATATGACAAGTTCTGATTTCGCTGAAATCACAACTTCAACACCAGAAAAAACATTGTTAGCTCCTTTGAAAAACAATGCTGGTCGTAACAACAACGGACGTATCACGGTTCGTCATCAAGGTGGCGGTCACAAACGTCAATACCGTTTGATCGATTTCAAACGTAACAAAGACAACGTCGTTGCTACGGTTAAAACGATTGAATATGATCCAAACCGTTCTGCTAACATTGCGTTAGTACATTACGAGGATGGAGTAAAAGCATACATCTTAGCACCTAAAGGATTAGAAGTTGGCATGACTGTCGTTTCTGGTCCAGATGCAGATATTAAAGTAGGGAATGCATTACCACTAGAAAACATTCCAGTCGGTACTGTTATCCACAACATCGAAATGAAACCTGGTAAAGGTGGACAATTGATTCGTTCAGCTGGAACAAGTGCTCAAGTACTTGGTAAAGAAGGCAAATACGTATTGATCCGCTTGAACTCTGGTGAAGTACGGATGATCTTAGCATCATGTCGTGCAACAATCGGTTCTGTTGGTAATGAACAACACGAATTGATCAACATCGGTAAAGCCGGCCGTTCTCGTTGGATGCGCAAACGCCCAACTGTACGTGGTAGCGTAATGAACCCTAATGATCACCCACACGGTGGTGGTGAAGGTAAAGCACCAATCGGACGTAAAGCACCAGTTTCTCCTTGGGGACAACCAGCACTTGGCTACAAAACACGTAACAAAAAAGCAAAATCAGACAAACTTATCGTTCGTCGTCGTAAAACTAAGTAATATACTTGACCGTGTGTCGCACATTTTGAGAGGAGGTACACCATGGGTCGTAGTTTGAAAAAAGGACCTTTTGTCGATGACCATTTGATGAAAAAGGTCGAAGCACAAGAAGGCGCTGAAAAGAAAAAAGTGATCAAAACTTGGTCACGTCGTTCTACAATTTTCCCTAATTTTATCGGATTTACAATTGCTGTGTATGATGGACGGAAACATGTACCAGTTTACATCCAAGAAGACATGGTAGGACACAAATTAGGTGAATTTGCACCAACAAGAACTTATCGCGGACATGCTGCCGATGATAAGAAAACAAGACGCTAATTTTGAGGGGAGGATATCCAAAAATGGCAGAACAAATCACATCAGCGAAAGCAACTGCTAAAACAGTCCGCGTTTCTCCTCGTAAATCTCGTCTAGTTATTGACTTAATCAGAGGGAAAAGCGTTGCTGAAGCAATCGCGATCTTAAAGTTCACACCAAATAAAGCAGCTGGAATCATCGAGAAAGTCTTGATGTCAGCTATTGCCAATGCAGAAAATAATTTTGACTTAGATGTTGAAAACTTGATTGTTTCTGAAGCATTCGTAAACGAAGGACCAACGATGAAACGTTTCCGTCCACGTGCGAAAGGTTCAGCTTCACCGATCAACAAACGTACAAGTCATATTACTGTAGTCGTATCAGAAAAATAAGGAGGGACAATCAGTGGGTCAAAAAGTACATCCAATTGGAATGCGTGTAGGCATCATCCGTGACTGGGATGCTAAATGGTATGCTGAAAAAGAGTATGCTGAATTTCTACATGAAGATTTGAAAATCCGTAAATTTATCGCATCTAAACTTGCTGATGCCGCTGTGTCTACAGTTGAGATCGAGCGTGCAGCAAACCGCGTGAATATTTCAATCCACACAGCTAAACCAGGTATGGTTATCGGTAAAGGCGGATCTGAAGTCGAAAACCTAAGAAAAGAATTAAATAGCCTAACTGGCAAACGAGTTCACATCAACATCGTTGAAATCAAAAAACCAGATTTAGATGCTAAATTAGTAGGCGAAGGAATCGCACGTCAATTAGAAAACCGTGTTGCTTTCCGTCGTGCTCAAAAACAAGCGATCCAACGCACAATGCGTTCTGGCGCTAAAGGAATCAAAACACAAGTTTCTGGCCGTCTAAATGGTGCGGATATCGCTCGTTCAGAAGGTTACTCAGAAGGAACAGTTCCACTTCATACATTACGTGCGGACATTGATTACGCATGGGAAGAAGCAGATACAACATACGGAAAACTAGGAGTTAAAGTGTGGATTTATCGTGGAGAAGTTCTTCCAACTAAAAAGAACACTGAGAAAGGAGGGAAATAAACATGTTAGTACCTAAACGTGTAAAACACCGTCGTGAGTTCCGCGGAAAAATGCGTGGCGAAGCGAAAGGCGGAAAAGAAGTAGCATTCGGTGAATACGGCTTACAAGCTGTTGAATCACACTGGATCACAAACCGTCAAATCGAAGCTGCCCGTATCGCAATGACTCGTTATATGAAACGTGGCGGGAAAGTATGGATCAAAATTTTCCCTCACAAATCTTATACTGCCAAAGCTATCGGGGTACGTATGGGTTCTGGTAAAGGGGCTCCTGAAGGATGGGTATCACCAGTTAAACGTGGTAAAATCATGTTTGAAATTGCCGGTGTACCTGAAGAAGTTGCGCGCGAAGCGCTACGTCTTGCTTCTCACAAATTACCAGTGAAAACGAAGATCGTAAAACGTGAGGAAATGGGTGGTGAATCGAATGAAGGTTAAAGAAATCAGAGAATTAACCACTGCCGAAATGCTAGATCAAGAAAAACAATTGAAAGAAGAATTGTTCAATCTTAGATTCCAATTAGCAACAGGTCAATTAGAAAACACTGCACGTATCAAAGAAGTACGTAAATCGATTGCACGCATTAAAACAGTATTGCGTGAACAAGTTAAGTAATAGTGGAAGGAGGCCATTTAGCGTATGACTGAAGAAAGAAATCAACGCAAAGTTTACCAAGGTCGCGTGGTATCAGACAAAATGGATAAAACTATCTCTGTTGTCGTTGAAACAAAGAAAAACCACCCTATCTACGGCAAACGTCTGAACTATTCTAAGAAATACAAAGCACACGATGAAAACAACGAAGCAAAAGTTGGCGATATCGTGAAAATTATGGAAACTCGTCCATTATCAGCTACGAAACGTTTCCGTCTAGTAGAGATTGTTGAAAAGGCAGTGATTATCTAATCACACGAGATTTTCCTATATAGATTGTGAATTGCAAAATCTGAAAGGAGGATACACATCGTGATCCAAGCAGAAAGCCGATTAAGAGTGGCGGACAACTCAGGTGCCCGTGAAATTCTAACGATCAAAGTCCTTGGCGGATCTGGTCGTAAAACTGCCAATATTGGTGACGTGATTGTTGCTACGGTTAAACAAGCAACGCCAGGTGGGGTTGTCAAAAAAGGTGACGTCGTTAAAGCCGTTATCGTTCGTACTAAATCAGGAGCTCGTCGTACAGACGGTTCATACATCAAATTCGATGAAAATGCTGCGGTTATTATCCGTGACGATAAGAGCCCTCGTGGAACTCGTATCTTTGGCCCAGTTGCCCGCGAATTGCGTGAAGGCAACTTTATGAAGATCGTTTCCCTAGCACCAGAAGTATTGTAATAGTGATTCTTATCTAAAGGAGGTGCGAAACAAACATGTTTGTTAAAAAAGGCGATAAAGTTAAAGTTATCACTGGTAAAGACAAAAACAAAGAAGGCGTTGTGCTAGCAGCGTTTCCTAAAAATGACAAAGTCGTTGTTGAAGGTGTCAATGTTGTCAAAAAACACCAAAAACCTTCTCAAACTGCTCCTCAAGGCGGAATCGTTGAAATGGAAGCACCAATTCATGTTTCTAACGTGATGGTGGTTGATCCATCGAACGGTGAAGCTACGCGTGTCGGTTACAAAGAAGTTGACGGCAAAAAAGTCCGCGTTTCTAAGAAAACCGGAGAAGTTCTTGATAAATAATCTGATGAAGGAAGGAGGGGCTAACAGATGAACCGCCTTAAAGAAAAATATTCAAAAGAAGTTGTCCCATCATTAATGGACAAATTTAACTACAGCTCAATCATGGAAGCACCAAAAGTTGATAAAATCGTTATCAACATGGGTGTCGGTGACGCTGTTTCTAATGCTAAAAACTTAGACAAAGCTGTTGAAGAATTACAATTGATCTCAGGTCAAAAACCATTGATCACAAAAGCGAAAAAATCTATCGCAGGATTCCGTTTACGTGAAGGAATGCCAATCGGTGCGAAAGTAACTCTACGCGGCGAAAGAATGTATGAATTCTTAGATAAACTAGTAAGTGTGTCATTGCCACGTGTCCGTGACTTCCACGGTGTGAGCAAAAAAGCGTTCGACGGACGCGGAAACTACACTTTAGGTATCAAAGAACAATTGATTTTCCCTGAAGTAGATTATGATTTGATCGACAAAGTACGTGGTATGGATATCGTGATTGTAACAACAGCAAACACAGATGAAGAATCTCGTGAATTGTTGACACAATTAGGCATGCCATTCCAAAAATAAAAAAAGGAGGCGAACTACGTGGCTAAAAAATCAATGATTGCTAAAAACAAACGCCCTGCTAAATTCTCAACGCAAGAATATACTCGTTGTGAACGTTGCGGACGTCCACATTCAGTTTATCGTAAATTTCATCTTTGCCGTATTTGCTTCCGCGAACTTGCCTATAAAGGACAAATTCCCGGCGTGAAGAAAGCTAGCTGGTAAACTATACTCGCATAAAGGAGGTAAATTATCCCATGGTCATGACAGATCCAATTGCAGATTTTCTAACGCGCGTGCGTAACGCAAACATGGTTAAACACGAAAGCCTAGAAGTACCTGCTTCAAAAATCAAACGTGATATCGCTGAAATCTTGAAACGTGAAGGTTTCGTCCGCGATGTTGAATACATTGAAGATGACAAACAAGGCGTGATCCGCGTATTTCTTAAATACGGTAAAAACGGTGAACGTGTTATCACAAACTTAAAACGTATCTCTAAACCAGGCTTGCGTGCTTATGTCAAAGCTGACGAAGTACCAAAAGTATTGAATGGTCTAGGAATCGCGATTATCTCAACTTCTGACGGTGTAATCACTGACAAAGAAGCTAGAGCAAAAAATGTTGGCGGCGAAGTAGTCGCTTATGTATGGTAATTTAAAATATTCCACAAGGAGGTGCCTCTAAGTGAGTCGTATCGGTAATAAGATCGTCGTTCTTCCTGCTGGTGTTGAAATCAAGCAAAACGGAAACGACATTACAGTTAAAGGACCTAAAGGTGAATTAACACGTACTTTCTCTTCTGATATCACAATGAATATCGAAGGAAACGAAGTAACATTCACTCGTCCAAATGATAGTAAAGAAATGAAAACTATCCACGGAACTACCCGTGCAAACTTCAACAACATGGTTGTTGGTGTTTCTGAAGGTTTCCAAAAAGCGTTAGAATTAATCGGGGTTGGGTACCGTGCTCAATTACAAGGGAAAAAACTTGTATTGAACGTTGGTTACTCTCATCCAGTTGAAATCGAAGCGCCAGCTGGAATCGAAATCGAAGTTCCTTCAAACACTTCTGTGATCGTTAAAGGATCAGATAAAGAAGTCGTTGGCGAATTGGCTGCCAATATCCGTGGCGTTCGTCCTCCAGAACCTTACAAAGGCAAAGGAATTCGTTATGTTGGCGAATTTGTACGCCGTAAAGAAGGTAAAACTGGTAAATAGTCGTAATTCTTTACGACTAGCAGCTTAGGCTAGCAAAATTAAAAGAGGTGACAAATTGTGATTACAAAACCAGATAAAAACAAGACACGTCAGAAAAGACATCGTCGTGTACGTAACAAAATCTCTGGTACTGCTGAGTGCCCACGCTTAAACGTGTTCCGTTCGAACAAAAACATCTACGCACAAGTAATTGATGACGTAGCGGGTGTGACGCTAGCAAGTGCCTCTGCCTTAGACAAAGAAGTTTCAGGTGCAACAAAAACTGAACAAGCACAAGCTGTCGGTAAATTAGTCGCAGAACGTGCAGCAGCAAAAGGTATTAAAGTAGTAGTCTTTGACCGTGGTGGATACCTTTACCATGGCCGTGTAGCAGCTTTAGCTGAAGCAGCTCGCGAAAATGGACTGGAATTTTAAGAGAAGGAGGAACACCATTCATGGTTTATATTGATCCAAAACATTTGGAATTAGAAGACCGCGTTGTTGCGATCAACCGTGTAACTAAAGTTGTTAAAGGTGGACGTCGTCTACGTTTTGCTGCATTAGTTGTTGTCGGTGACAAAAACGGACACGTAGGTTTCGGTACTGGTAAAGCGCAAGAAGTACCAGAAGCAATCCGTAAAGCAATCGAAGACGCGAAGAAAAACTTGGTGGAAGTACCAATGGTTGGTTCTACAATCCCTCACGAAGTTATCGGTGTATTCGGCGGCGGACGCATCCTTATGAAACCTGCTGTAGAAGGTTCTGGGGTAGCTGCTGGTGGACCAGTTCGTGCCGTATTGGAATTAGCTGGGGTAGCTGATATCACATCTAAATCTTTAGGTTCTAACACACCAATCAACGTTGTTCGCGCAACAGTTGAAGGTTTAAAACAATTAAAACGCGCTGAAGAAGTGGCAGCACTTCGCGGCAAATCAGTAGAAGAATTAATCGGTTAAGGAGGACACTATAATGGCTGAATTGAAAATTACTTTAAAACGCAGTATTATCGGACGTCCCCAAAACCAACGTGATACTGTAAAAGCGTTAGGTCTTACAAAGTTGAATTCAACAGTTGTAAAACCTGCTAATGATGCAATCAAAGGCATGGTTAACACTGTTTCTCACTTAGTGGACGTTGAAGAGGTCTAAGGATCAGCAGATCTAGTTTGATTAAGGAGGTGCCAAACCTATGAAACTTCATGAATTAAAACCATCAGAAGGCTCACGCCAAGTACGTAACCGTGTCGGACGAGGAACTTCATCTGGTAACGGTAAAACAGCTGGACGTGGACAAAAAGGTCAAAAAGCTCGTTCAGGCGGCGGAGTACGTCTAGGATTCGAAGGTGGACAAACACCATTGTTCCGTCGTTTACCAAAACGTGGCTTTACAAATGTGAACCGCAAAGAATATGCAGTCATCAATCTTGATGTCTTGAACCGCTTTGAAGACGGTGCTGAAGTAACACCTGTTGCTTTACACGAAGCTGGAATCGTCAAAGACGAAAAAGCTGGAATCAAAGTATTAGCTAACGGAGAATTAACGAAGAAATTGACTGTGAAAGCAGCTAAATTCTCAAAAGCAGCTGAAGAAGCAATCGTTGCTGCTGGTGGATCAATCGAGGTGATCTAATGATCAGACTATTGAAGGATGCCTTTAAGGTTAAGGATATTAGATCCAGAATATTGTTCACCGTCTTAATCTTGTTTGTCTTTCGTCTGGGAACACATATTACTGTGCCAGGCGTAGACGCAAGTCGCCTAAATACCATCGCGGATCTACCATTTTTAAACATGTTGAATTTGGTAAGTGGTGGCGCCATGCAACAATTTTCGATTTTCTCGATGGGGGTTTCGCCTTACATCACTGCCTCAATTGTCATTCAGTTGTTGCAGATGGATATCGTCCCTAAATTTGTTGAATGGTCGAAACAAGGTGAAGTGGGTCGTAAGAAATTAAATCAGGCAACACGTTACTTGACGTTGGTATTAGGCTTTGTCCAATCCATGACATTAACGGCTGGATTTAACTATTACACTCAACTCGGGTTTGTAAACAATCCTAATATGGCAACCTATATCGTGATCGGACTGATTTTAACAGCCGGAACGATGTTAGTCACTTGGTTAGGAGAGCAGATCACCGAGCGTGGTATCGGAAACGGTGTGTCAATGATCATCTTTGCGGGGATCATTTCACGCTTACCAGCAAGCATCAAAGAATTGATTGAAGATTACTTCATTAACGTGGATCAATCGGATATCTGGCTAAATGCTATCTTTATGGCGCTGCTTGTGATCGCTGTGTTGATCGTCATTACTTTAGTAACGTATGTTCAACAGGCAGAACGCAAGATTCCGATCCAATATACAAAACGGGTAGCAGGAGCGCCTACCAGCAGTTACCTTCCTTTGAAAGTAAATGCTGCCGGGGTTATCCCAGTTATCTTTGCCAGTTCTTTTATTACAACACCAAATGCGATCATTCAAGCATTAGGTAGTTCATATAGAGGAGAAACTTGGTACGAAGTGGTGCAAACGATCTTTAGTTACAACACTGTACCGGGTGCGATCATCTACACTGTCTTGATTGTTGCGTTTACCTTCTTCTACGCATTTGTTCAAGTGAACCCTGAGAAATTAGCGGAAAACTTGCAAAAACAAGGAAGTTACATTCCGAGTGTGCGTCCTGGTAAAGGAACAGAAGAATATGTATCGCGTTTGTTGATGCGATTAAGCACGGTTGGATCGATCTTTTTAGGATTGGTTGCTTTACTTCCAATCATCGCTCAGATGGCTTGGAATTTACCGCAATCGATCGGACTAGGTGGAACGAGTCTATTGATCATTATCGGTGTGGCACTTGATACTGCCAAGCAGTTAGAAGGGCTTATGCTGAAACGGAAATATACTGGTTTCATCAATTAAAGTTATTGAAGTGTTGAGGATTTCCTCAACACTATTCAAAAACTTACAGGAGGAATTAGAATGAACTTCATTTTAATGGGATTACCTGGTGCTGGAAAAGGTACTCAGGCAGAACGTATCGTTGCTGAATACGGTCTTCCTCATATTTCAACAGGCGATATGTTTCGGGCTGCGATGGCGAACGAAACAGAACTAGGCCTTAAAGCAAAATCATACATGGATCAAGGCGCATTAGTTCCTGATGAGGTTACAAATGGGATCGTTAAAGAACGTTTAGCTGAACCTGATACCGAGAAAGGTTTCTTATTAGATGGTTTTCCTCGTACTTTGGATCAAGCAAAAGCGTTAGATGAGATGCTAGCTGACCTTAACAAAAAACTTGATGCCGTTATTGATATTCATGTTCCTGAAGAAGTTCTTGTAGAACGTTTAGCCGGCCGCTTCATGTGCCGCAATTGTGGGGCAACTTATCATAAATTGTTCAATCCTCCCAAAGAGGAAGGAACATGTGATCGTTGTGGAAGTCATGACTTCTACCAGCGTGAAGATGATAAGCCTGAGACGGTCAAAAATCGTCTAGCTGTCAATATCAAAAGCAGTGAACCAATTTTGACTTATTACAAAGACAAAGGGTTATTGCAATCGATTGATGGGGATCGCGACATCGACGCTGTATTCGAAGATGTTCAAAAGATCATTGACTAATCATAGATTGCCCGAGTCCAACTTGCAGCTTAAAACTTTCTCTTGAAATCTTTGACAGGATATGATAGAATATGTCAGTCCGACTTCTACTTTTTATTAAGTAGGAGCATAGTTTGAGAATATCAGGTGGGAACCGAGTTTCCGCCATTTTATCGTGTGAAAATCACAAGTACAAGGAGGTACTGTGCGTGGCAAAAGAAGATATGATTGAAGTCGAAGGTACAGTCGTCGAAACTTTGCCGAATGCAATGTTTAAAGTAGAATTGGAAAACGGACACCAAGTTCTAGCGACCGTTTCTGGTAAGATTCGGATGCACTACATTCGTATTTTACCTGGAGACAAAGTAACGGTGGAATTATCCCCGTATGATCTGAACCGTGGCCGCATTACTTATCGCTTTAAATAATTGTACTCCGTAAAACCACAGGAGGTATTATCATGAAAGTAAGACCATCAGTAAAACCAATGTGCGAACATTGTAAAGTAATTCGTCGTAAAGGACGCGTTATGGTGATTTGCCCAGCAAATCCAAAACATAAACAACGTCAAGGATAATCGGAGGTGTAACAAATATGGCTCGTATTGCAGGAGTAGATATTCCTCGTGATAAACGTGTGGTCGTTTCACTTACTTATATCTATGGTATTGGTAACACGACTGCAAAACAAATTTTAGCTGACGCTGGCGTGTCTGAAGAAGTTCGTGTTCGTGATTTAACGAATGAACAAACAGATGCTATCCGTGCAGAAGTTGATAAATTAAAAGTTGAAGGTGACCTTCGTCGTGAAGTGAACTTAAACATCAAACGATTGATGGAAATCGGTTCTTACCGTGGGATCCGTCATCGCCGTGGATTGCCAGTTCGTGGACAAAACACGAAAAACAATGCACGTACTCGTAAAGGCCCGTCTAAAACAGTCGCAGGCAAGAAAAAATAATTCCTAAGTGAAGGAGGTTAAAACTTCATGGCAGCAAAAAAAGTGAGTCGTAAACGCCGTGTGAAAAAGAATATTGAAGCGGGTATTGCACATATTCACTCAACATTCAATAATACAATCGTAATGATCACTGATACTCATGGTAATGCATTAGCATGGTCATCAGCTGGTTCATTAGGTTTCAAAGGAAGCAAAAAATCTACTCCTTTTGCCGCTCAAATGGCAGCAGAAACAGCTACCAAAGCAGCAATGGAACACGGATTAAGAACTGTTGAAGTAACAGTTAAAGGACCTGGTTCTGGACGTGAAGCAGCAATTCGTTCATTACAAGCAGCAGGTTTGGAAGTGAGTGCGATCCGTGACGTGACTCCAGTCCCTCATAATGGATGCCGCCCTCCAAAACGCCGTCGTGTTTAATGAGTGCTGCTCATTTTGAGTGTAACAAATACGTCATTGAACAAGACACTTTTCGTTTTGAAAGGGGTAATAGATAAGAATGATTGAATTCGAAAAACCAAGAATCGCAAAGATTGATGAAGACAAAGATTATGGCAAGTTCATCGTGGAACCTCTTGAAAGAGGCTACGGAACTACACTAGGAAATTCCCTACGTCGTATTTTATTATCTTCTTTACCTGGTGCGGCAATCACCAATATTCAAATCGATGGAGTTTTACACGAATTCTCAACTGTTAAGGGTGTTCGGGAAGACGTTGCTCAAATCATCTTGAATATTAAAGGTCTTGCATTGAAAATGTACGGGGATGAAGAAAAGACCCTTGAAATTGATATTTCAGGACCTGCTACAGTAACTGCTGGCGATATCATCGTTGATAGTGATGTAGAAATCCTTAACAAAGATATGTATATCTGTACCGTTTCTGAAGGTGCTACGTTCCATGCTCGCTTAACAGTGAAACCTGGCCGCGGCTACGTTCAAGCGGACGAAAACAAAAAAGAAGACATGCCAATCGGCGTTCTTCCAGTCGATTCAATCTATACACCAGTACGTCGTGTCAACTACCAAGTAGAAAACACACGTGTCGGTCGTCGGGATGATTTCGACAAATTAACGATGGAAATATGGACTGATGGCTCAATCGAACCATTGGAAGCAATGAGTTTGTCTGCGAAGATCATGACTGAACATTTAGACATCTTTGTTAACCTAACTGATGAAGCGAAAAACGCTGAAATCATGGTTGAAAAAGAAGAAACACAAAAAGAAAAAATGTTGGAAATGACGATCGAAGAATTAGACTTATCTGTTCGTTCATACAACTGTCTAAAACGTGCAGGAATCAATACTGTACAAGAATTGACAAACAAATCTGAACCAGAAATGATCAAAGTAAGAAACTTAGGCCGTAAATCTCTTGAAGAGGTCAAAGTGAAATTACATGATTTAGGTTTAGGACTACGTAAAGACGATTAAACCGTTTTCGATTACGTTAGTTCGGTTCGTCTGACCGATACAACATTCGAAAGTGAAGGAGGGAAACCACGTGAGTTATCGTAAACTAGGACGCACATCTAGCCAACGTAAAGCGATGTTGCGTGATTTGACAACTGATTTATTCATTAACGAACGTATCGTTACGACTGAAGCTCGTGCGAAAGAAGTTCGTTCAACTGCAGAAAAAATGATCACTTTAGGTAAACGTGGTGATTTGCATGCACGTCGTCAAGCAGCAGCATTCGTTCGTAATGAAGTTGCAAGTGTACGTGAAGAAAACGAAGAAGTAGTTATTGAATCAGCATTACAAAAATTATTCAATGATATCGCTCCTCGTTACACAGATCGCCAAGGTGGATATACTCGTATCTTGAAAACAGAACCAAGACGCGGAGATGCTGCACCAATGGTTATCCTAGAACTTGTTTAAAATCACACTTATCATCACTTTATAGATGTTTACTAAGAGTGTTATGATGTTGGAAGAAACTTTCCGAGTCTAGCTCAGCGCCTACACCTCGATGTATTTCGAGGTGTACGCACTCATCATAAAGTGCTTTTTTTTTACTTTCGATTACCTGTCAAGACAGGTAATGGCAAGTGAAAAAAAGATCTGGAGACAAATCGTGCGTGAATCATTGAAAAACGTGCGCTTTTTTGGTAGTGTTAGAAAGAATTAATCGCAAATGAAGGAGTCTATCATGAAGCCAATCATTGAATTGAATGCTATTACTGTGCGTTATAGCGAAGAAGAGCGTGCCGCGTTAAATAACGTATCCTTTTCCATCAACAAAGGGGAATGGGTGGCGTTGATCGGCCATAACGGCTCTGGTAAATCAACTTTAGCAAAAACCATCAATGGCTTGATCTTGCCGCAAGAAGGCAGTGTTTCTGTCGGCGAATTGCCTTTGAATGAAGAAAATATCTGGAATATTCGAAAAATGGTCGGTATGGTCTTTCAAAACCCTGACAATCAATTCGTTGGTTCGACGGTGGAAGATGATGTGGCTTTCGGTTTAGAAAATCAAGGAATCCCGCGAGAAGAAATGCTGGTTCGTGTCAAAGACGCTCTGGAACAAGTACGGATGAGCGAGTTTGCGACCCGGGAACCCGCGCGTCTTTCTGGTGGTCAAAAACAGCGGGTAGCCATTGCTGGCGTCGTTGCATTGCGCCCAGATATCATCATTCTTGATGAAGCCACTAGTATGCTAGATCCAGAAGGTCGTGAAGAAGTGATCGCAACGATCAAAAAAATCAAAGAAAAAAACAATTTGACCGTGTTATCGATCACCCATGATATCGATGAAGCAGCCAACGCCAATCGGGTGCTGGTGATGCGTCAAGGAGAGCTCGTCCGCGAAGGGACACCCGCAGAGATTTTTTCTGCAGGTCCAGAACTGATTGAGCTAGGCTTAGATCTGCCATTTCCTGAAAAATTAAAGGCGGCACTAAAACAGCGGGGCGTCACGGTACCGCAAGCGTACTTAACTGAAGAAGGGATGGTGGATTGGCTATGGACATCCGTTTTGAACAAGTAGGATTCACCTACCAACCGCATTCTCCGTTTGAACAACGGGTTTTGTTCGATATTGATTTAGAGATCAAAGAAGGCTCTTATACCGCCTTAGTCGGTCATACAGGGAGCGGAAAATCTACGTTGTTGCAGCACTTGAATGCATTATTAAAACCAACGACTGGCACGGTCACGATCGGTGAGCGAGTCATCAAACCCGAGACAGACAACAAAAATCTAAAACCGTTACGTAAAAAAGTCGGGATCGTTTTTCAATTTCCTGAATCCCAATTATTTGAGGAAACTGTTGCGAGAGATATCGCTTTTGGACCGAAAAACTTTGGGGTCTCCGAAGAAGCAGCCAAAGGTTTAGCCCAAGAATACATTCAATTGGTAGGTTTAGATGAAAGTTTTCTGGAACGTTCACCATTTGACCTTTCAGGGGGCCAAATGCGCCGTGTAGCGATTGCTGGGGTCTTGGCTATGGAACCAGAAGTTTTGGTCTTAGACGAGCCGACAGCTGGCTTAGATCCACAAGGACGCAAAGAGATGATGGAAATGTTTGATCGCCTGCATCGGGAAAAGAACATGACGATCATTTTAGTGACCCACTTGATGGATGATGTGGCAAACTATGCTGATTATGTCTATGTGTTAGAAAAAGGCCGTCTCGTCAAAGCCGGCACGCCGTCTGTTGTGTTTCAAGACACTGCCTGGCTGCAAGAAAAGCAGCTAGGGGTACCGACAGCAACCGCATTTGCGGAGCAACTACAAGCCAGAGGATTGGCATTTGAGCAGTTGCCGCTAACGGCTGATGAACTGGCAGATGTTTTAGTAGCAAAGGGGGCGACTGCCCATGATGAATAAACTGATTTTCGGTCGTTTTATTCCTGGGGACTCCTTGATCCACCGTTTAGATCCACGAGTCAAATTGATTGCTAGTTTTTATTTTATCGCGATTATCTTTTTGGCGAATAATTGGCAAAGCTATTTATTAGCGGGTGCTTTTACGCTCTTTTGTATCTCCTTTTCAAAAATCGATTTTGGCTTCTTTATTCGAGGCGTGCGACCTTTGATTTGGCTGATTTTATTTACCGTGGCGTTACAGATTTTATTTACTACCGGCGGCGACGTCTACTGGTCTTGGTGGATCTTTAACATCACAGAATTTGGTGTCCAAAACGGGATCTTTATTTTTTGTCGTTTTGTTTTGATCATTTTCATGTCGACCTTGTTGACGTTAACGACACCCCCATTAGAGCTTTCAGATGCGATCGAATACATTTTGCGTCCTTTAAAAGCGATCCGTTTCCCTGTCCATGAAATCTCACTGATGCTGTCGATCGCGTTGCGCTTTGTGCCAACCTTGATGGATGAAACAGAAAAAATCATGAATGCTCAGCGTGCCCGCGGGGTCGATTTCGGCGAAGGGGGACTGTTGCAGAAGATGAAGGCGATCGTTCCTTTGTTGATTCCTTTATTTGTCAGCAGCTTTAACCGTGCGGAAGATCTAGCCACCGCTATGGAAGCCAGAGGCTATCAAGGCGGCGAAGGGCGTACGAAGTATCGGATTTTGCACTGGCATCAACGGGACACATTGGTTGTCATCGTTTTTGCGCTCTTTACAGTAGCGTTAGTGTTCTTAAGAGGATAATCGAAGACCTATGATTGAAGTCAACCCACGAAAGGTTCTTAACGAAGCAACGAGGCTGCTGGCGATCCCAGCGGCTGGTTCGAAAAGGCCTGTCGATCGATCAGACTTTTCTCATAGGCTTTTTTGTGAAAAAATAGAAAGAAACAGGTGATTAAATGGTCCGCTATAAAGCGACGATCGCTTATGATGGCACGAATTTTCAAGGATTTCAGCGTCAACCCAATGGACGAACGGTTCAAGAAGAGATTGAGAAGACATTAACGAAGATGAACAATGGGCAGCCGATTCAGATTCATGGCTCTGGCCGCACCGATGCGGGGGTCCATGCGCAAGGGCAAGTGATCCACTTCGATTTCCCTCAAAAGCGCCCACTGGAAAAAATGCGCTTTGGTTTAGATACCCAAACGCCAGAAGATGTTGCGGTAAAATCGGTGGAGATCGTTGACGATACCTTCCATGCCCGCTACTTAGTCGTTGAAAAAACCTACCAGTTTCGAGTGGACATTGGGAAACCTCGCAGTCCTTTCCGCCGCCATTATGCCAGCTATTATCCGTATCCGCTAGATTTGGAAAAAATCCAACGAGCGTTGCCAGATTTTTTAGGCACCCATGACTTTACCAGTTTTTGCGCGACGGGCAGTTCCGTCGATGACAAGACGCGGACGATCCATGAAGCGTCCATGGCGGTCAATGACGCTGGAGATGAGTTGATTTTCACCTTTCGCGGCGATGGATTTTTGTACAAGATGATCCGAATCATGGTGGGCACATTGCTGAAAATCGGCAATGGACGCCTCGCACCGGACAGTATTCCTGCGATCATTGCGCAAAAAGACCGAAATGCAGCAGGTCCCACAGCTCATCCAGAAGGATTGTATTTGGTTCACGTTGCCTATGAATAAGGAAAAACACAAGCTTCGCTGCTCTTGTCCAACAAGAGAAAGCGAAAGCTTGTGTTTTTATTTTTTCTCAGGCAAAACAGGGGCTGTTTCTTGCCAATCTTCAGTCCTTTCCGCAGCGTTTTTAGGCGCAGCAGTGGTGGGTGTTTTTTCTAAGGTACTGGCAGCGACTAAGGCAGCGATCGCTACTAAAAATGCAAAAAGCAAGTAAAGCAGCCAGCTCCAAGCAACGTGATAGCGATTGCCGATGCCTAAAAAGACCATTTGACCGACGGGTCCCCCTAGCATCACAATGGTGGAAAAGATCCCGCTGCTGATGGCGAGATGTTCTTCATCGATCTCACGAATCAGATGTGCCGAAAAGCGGGGATTGATTTTTCCAATCAGATAGCCTTCAGCAAAGAGCAGCACAATCATGAGCCAACGGTTATGCAGGAAGAGAAAATTCAAGGTCAACAGACATAAAACGAAAGAGGTATACGCAATCAAGCGAACCAAACCGGTATTCTTGAACCAGTCGGCAGCAAACAAGGCGCCAGCGACCATACCGATCGAAGTAGCGATGCCTGCCATCGCAACGGTGTTGCCATAAGTGGCAAACCAAAGCGCAAGGTCATCCAACAGCTGGAGATTTAGTAGACCGCTCGTACTAGCAGCTAAGGTATTGATCAGTAAGGCAAAGAGGATCATCTTTTTAAGAAAAGCCGTACCAGTCAATAATTTAAAAGTATCCGAGAAATTCTGAAAGAGTGGTGTTGCTGCTTGATTGATTTTCCCTGGCACCGCATAGAAGAGCGAGCGGTTCAGGAAGATCACGATCGCGGCTAAGAAAAACGTCACGGCATTGATCAAACCAAAAGCCGCAAAGTTATTATTCAGTAAAATGATCCCCCAAGCACCGATGCCTTGAAAGACGATTTGAACGGTGGTTTGACACGCCATTTGAAAGCCCATGGCACTGTCTAAGGAATCAGCAGGCACAAGACGGCGAACATAGGGCAGCTGTAACCCAGAACAATAAGCGCCCAAACAATCAGATACAATGTTGATGCCTAGCAAAAGGAAGAAAGACCATAAACTAGGCGGCAGTTGGATCAAAAAAGCGAGTGCCACAAAAAGGACTCCTTGTAATAGTCGACTGCTGATCATCCATTGCACTTTGTTTTTGGTACGATCGGCTAGATAGCCGGTCAGGATCCTTAAGAGATCAGGGACTAACAGTGCCATGGAGGCTAAGGAAACAGCAAGGGCATTAAAGGGTAATGTACTGGCATAAACTACAAAGACGATATTAAATAAACTCATGCCGATGCCGCTGAGTAAGGCGGCGTTGACTAAGGCACGATAGCCGTTGTTTTGTTGATATTCTTTCATCGAAATCATCCTTTCACGTTCTACGTTGTAAAATCAGTATAGGATGCTTTATACTAAGAAGAGAAAATAATCCACTATAGTGGAATTTAAATGTACCAGGAGCGTACCAGAGGTTACTGTCACGAGTGGTTAACAGCTAAAAGAGTGGCATGTAAATAAGGTGCCGCAGATTTTGTTCCTCAACATTTTATAGGTTTGAATCTAAATTTGAATCTAGAACAGGAAAATTTAATTGCGGAGCTTCATTCGTGAAGTGGGATTGGTTTGGTGTTTGTAGACCGATCGTTGTGAGGAGGATGGTTATGGAAGAAGGAAAACTGTACCGACAATTGCGCAAAGAGCGCGGCTATACGATCGCTCAAGTGGCGGATGAACAAAACAGTCGCTCGTTTATCAGTAAATTTGAGCAAGGTGCTTCAAGTATCAGTATTCATCGATTGGAACGCTTATTAGAAAATATCCATGTCACAGTGGAGGAGTTTTATTATTTGCGTGCGCAACAAAAGGGCGTAAAAGGTCACGACAACCTGATGAGCTTTCCCAGCTATATGACGAGCGAATTTATGGATTTACTGGATCGAATTTTAGGGATCAACAAAGAAGCTTATTTGAGTAACGCCCACGCCCAGAGAAGCAAAGAAGGGCTGGAGGAAATGCGTAGCGAACTGATCGCCGCTTCCAAACAGCATTCTTTTGTTTTTCTGTACCTTGAGATCACAAAGGAGATACATGAAATCAATCTCTCAGGTCCTAAACCCGATCACTCTTCTGGCGACTATATGGAAAAGCTACGCACCAAAACCCGCCCCGTCATTTCCTACCTTACGAAAGTAGACAACTGGGGCGTTTATGAGATTTTGCTGTTTCGTTATTTTCAATTCTTGTTTCCTGTCGAAACCTCCTATCACTTACTGCAGATCGCTATCTCTCGCACAAAAAAAGAACAAGGTTTGTCCTTGATGCGAGAAATTCAAATGGATTTGATTTTTAGTTGTTTTACGACGTTTGTCAATTTTCGCCGCCTGGAGTGGGCAAAAGAGGTGTTGACCATTTCAGAGGAATTATTGGCAGATCGCGGAGACATGCTAAACAGTACGCATCTTCTTTGCTATCAAGGATGGTACTGGTATATTTATGGCGATCAAGAAAAAGGACTGTTGAAAATCGATCAAGGGCTTTCGATCTTTCGCGTCTTAAAACAAACCAAAATGGTTAAATTATGGGAGCGATCGTTGCACTCCATCAAGAAAAATGCGGAAGAACCCAACAGTTATCTTATGTTTCGCTAAACGCTCTAAGGGCTAACGGGCTAGGCATTGCTCCCCGAATCGAAGGGGATCTAGCGGGTAATGGATGCTAAGACCACTAGAGCGAACAACTGCGGAACCTGAGCACAAAAAAGAACCAAACTCACCGATCATTGAGCGACACCCATAAGTCAGCTTTTGCTCTAACTTAAGGAGATCGCCTCAAAAAGACGAGTTGGTTCTTTTTCGATTAGGTTTCTGGTGGTTGATCCATGAGTTGGCGTTGGTTGTCCAAGACTTGCTTTTTGGCTACTTGTTTCTGGTAAAACCAAGCAAACAAGATAAACAATGCGATGCAGCCAAAGAACAAGCAAACACCGATAACAAAGCCTTGCGGTAAGAAGGACAGTTCCAAGTGATGGGTGCCACTTGGGATCGTCACACTGATAAAGCCATCTTGAAAGGCCGTGATTGGGACTTCTTTGCCGTCAAGCGTAGCAGTCCAGCCCTTGTCATAAGGGATGGTTGTTACAAGCTGCTGCTCTTTTTCAGTCGTGATGTCGGCTTTGGCACTGCGTTTGCCGACAGTCATAGCGACCCCTCGTTCTTGGATCGCATCAATTGCTTGTTGGTAGGCGTTGGTATTCAAGGTCACGACTTGCGGGTTTTGGAAGGAGATTTCAGGCGTTCCGTAGAAGCTGACGGTGAATTGAACCGTCGTATCGGTCTCATAATGTCCTAAGTCGTAGTATTGACCGTTGATACTGATTTGCGTTTCTCGCTGCTGACCGTTGACTGTCACGGTGGCAGATGAGCTTTCCAATTCTCCGAAGTTGGCAGGGAAGAGACTCAAGTACGCTTGCGAGTTCGCCGGAACCTCCACTTGCCAAGTCACTTCTTTTGCGACATTGCTTTCTTGCTCAGTAAATTTCATATACATGCCGTCATTGGTGATATCTGTATTTTTACTATGGATCACCGTGATCGGCTGAAAGGCAAAATACTCTAAATTTAAATCGGCCAAGCCATTGAAAAGATTTTTCTGGCTCGTCAAGTTGTCGTTTTGCGGCTGTTCAATCGATTCGATGGTCGGTTCAGCCAAGAAACCTAGAGGTAACGCATTTTGATTTTCATAGAGCTTGTATTCACCAGATTCTCCGACTCGTTGAAAGCCGTATTTGGTGAGATTTGGCTTGGAGATATTGTATTTGATTCCTGTAAAAGCATCCATCAGCAAGGTATTATTCGGATAGCGGATATTTAAATTGGTGCCGCGAGACCGAAAGCCCAGCTTATCCAGGTAGCTTGAGGAATTGCGGTTACGAATTGAAGAAAACATGCTGACCCCGCTGTAGCCATAATTGATACTGTCGTTGGAAGAAACAGGATCAAGGTTTTCTAATCGGAAAAAGGTATCATTGTCTTCGTTGGCTTGAGTGACTAGTTTTTTGATGTCCGGATAAGGTTCTGTATACAAACTACGAGAAGCATAGTTCCAATCATTCAAAATTCCGCGAACCATGCCGCTCGTATTGACGGCCATTTCTCCGCAGACGAAGATCAGCATCAAGATCGTCACTCGTTTTTGTGTTAAAAGACCTAATTGCCCGAACCCAATACATAACAAGTAAAGAACAAAGAATACGATCGTTAGCGCAAAGGAAGTAGCGGAAACATATTCATAGGTTCCGGCTCCTTTCAATGCGTAGGAGAGGGCAAATACCACGATCGTAGAAAGACCAATAATGAGAAACAATCCGCGATCTTTTTGCTGAAGTTGCTCCCATCCGTATCCCGCCAGCATGATCACTAAGAAGGAGAACAAATAGGCATAGCGGAAAAGGAACATATTTGGGGCATGCATCCCATGCCAAAAAAGATTCATCGGCACGATATAAAAACTGGCGATCAAAACAGCAAACATGCCAGCGTATAAGAATTTATCTTTCAAGCGGATTTTCTTCGAAACAAAATATAAAATACACAACAGCAACGGCAATAAGCCGATATAGATGAAGGGAATGGAGCCGTATTTTGTCGTATCGTAAACACCGATCATGTTTTTCATCACGAGATCAAAGACATCGGTGGCTTCGGTTTTAAAGGAAGAAATCGTCGTCAATTCTTCCCCGTTCGACCGCAAATCTAATAAGGCAGGTAAGATGATCACCATTGAGGCGCCGCCAGCTAACAAAGAGGTGATGCCGTAAGGAATGATCGCCCCGCGAGCTTGCTTCCAGTTGCGACCCAATTGAACCAAGAAATACATCACGGAAAAGAGACCGATCATAAAGCCCATGTAAAAACTGGATAAAAATAACAGCAGATAACTGATAAATAACACGACTGTTTTTTTCTTTTTCACTAACCGGTCAATACCTAAAATCACTAGCGGTAGATAGATCATGGCATCAAGCCACATGATCAGTTCCGAATGGGCGGTGATGAAGGACATCAAGGCATAACAGACTGCTAAGGTCACATGCTGCCAACGTTGGATCTTAAAGGTTTGGCTGGCATAGAACCAAAACGCCAAGCCCGCACTGCCGATTTTGATCAAGGTTAAAAAGTACAGCGCATCTGGCATTAGCTGATTTGGGAAAAATAAGACGAGGGGAGTGAAGATTCCCCCTAAATAATAGGAGATCAATGCCAGATAATTTAAGCCTAAAGAGGCGTTCCATGTATAAAAGATACTTTGCTTGCCTAAGAGCATATTGCGAAAGCTGGCATGAAAGTTTGAGAATTGCGAAAAGGCATCACTGGCTAAGACACTGCGGCTGCTGCCGGGGTAGATACCGATGGTCAAATAGATCACTGCCATGATAAGAAACGGCAAGAAGAAACTAGCAAGCATATAAGGCCAATGTTGTTTGGCAAATGTTTTTATTTTCGTCACAAGAAGTCACCTGTTCTTTATCAATTTTTTCTTAGTTTACCACAGGTGAATCGATTAAAAAAACAAAGACCTATTTTCTTTAATGAAAACCTAAGTGAAAGCGCACCAAAGAAAAAAGGGTACAAAAAAAGCCGTTCAAAACGAACGGCCGAAAAGGTCTAATTATACGCGCTCAACTTTTCCAGATTTCAAAGCACGAGTTGACACCCAAACTTTTTTAGGTTTTCCGTCAATCATAACGCGAACTTTTTGCAAGTTAGGTTTCACAGTACGTTTTGTCGCATTCATTGCGTGAGAACGATTGTTTCCACTTGCAGTTTTACGTCCAGTAAAGTAACAAACTTTAGCCATGTGGTTATTTCCTCCTTTGCCTTGATGTTGGAGCGCTATTTCAGCTCATACCATCTGAATTTATCACAGAAAGGTGAAAAAAGCAAGAGTAATCTTCAAGAAACATTGACTTTTCCCAGTAAACATTGTAAATTAAACAAGGTCGAAATGCAAGACGTTTGGTCAGAAAGCCCCTTTTCATATGTCTCATCCTTTTATTTGCGGTACAGCTATGATAAAATATGTAAGAAGAAAGATGGGTCATGCCCATTGAAGGAGGCTATAAAATGGCTGTAAAAATTCAAACCTCATCAGGTATTATTGAAATCAGCAATGAAGTCATTGCAACAGTGGTCGGAGGCGCAGCAACAGATGTGTTCGGCATTGTTGGTATGGCTAGCAAGAAACAAATCAAAGATAACATCAATGAAATTTTACGAAAAGAAAATTATTCTCGCGGTGTCGTTGTCCGCCAAGAAGAAAACGGCATTGCAGTGGATGTATACACGATTGTTAGCTATGGAACAAAAATTTCCGAAGTTTCCCGCAACGTGCAGGAAAAAGTGAAATACAACTTAGAAACGATGCTAGGTGTATCTGCGAACTCGGTAAATGTATTTGTTCAAGGCGTACGTGTACTGCCAGATTAGGCAAGGGATCCGTTCATGGCGGATGATTTTAAGGAGGACTATCTAAGTGAAGGTAACGAATATCAGCGCAAGTCAGTTTCAAGAAATGGTGCAGGCAGGCGCGGCTCGTCTACAAGTTAATGCAGAGTTTGTCAACTCATTGAATGTGTTTCCTGTTCCAGATGGAGACACCGGGACAAACATGAATCTATCCATGACCAGTGGAGCAAAAGCTGTCGCAGATGCGACTTCAGAAAACGTCGGCGATCTTGCCGCTACACTTTCAAAAGGACTATTGATGGGCGCACGTGGGAATTCCGGCGTCATTTTGTCTCAATTATTCCGCGGTTTTTCTAAAGCTATCCCGACCGCAGAAACACTCACTGCACCAGAATTGGCTCAAGCCTTTACTCATGGAGTAGAAACCGCCTATAAAGCAGTCATGAAACCTGTGGAAGGAACCATCTTGACTGTGGCACGCATCTCAGCTGAATATGGCGAGAAAAAAGCACAAACTACCGATGATTGTATCGAAGTGATGAAAGCCGTGGTTCACGGCGCAAAACGTTCATTGGCGAAAACCCCTGATCTATTGCCCGTCTTAAAAGAAGTCGGCGTGGTAGATAGCGGCGGTCAAGGATTGTTGTTTATCTATGAAGGCTTCTTAAATGCATTGACTGGGGAATACCCAGCCGATGAAATCTTCGAACCTTCCCCAGCGGCTATGGACGAAATGGTCAATGCCGAACATCATCGCAGCGTTCAAGGGCACTTAGCGACAGAAGACATCACCTTTGGTTACTGTACAGAAATCATGGTGAAGATCGGTGAAGGTCCGACTGTAGATAGTGAATTTGATTATGAAACATTCCGTAATTACTTAAACGAGTTAGGGGATTCCTTATTAGTGGTCAATGACGATGAGATCATCAAAGTCCATGTCCATACGGAACATCCCGGCGAAGTTATGAATTATGGTCAAAAATTTGGCTCGTTGGTGAAAATCAAAGTCGATAACATGCGTCTTCAGCATGAAACGATCTTGGAACACGATCAGCAAGAAGCAAAAACTGCACCAGTAAAACGTCCGCGGACACCATTTGCGATCATCGCGATCGCGGCTGGCGAAGGCTTGAAAGAATTGTTTACTAGCCTAGGCGCTTCTTATGTCATCAGTGGTGGCCAAACGATGAACCCAAGTACAGAAGACATTTTGGTGGCAATCAATGAAGTCAATGCTGATCAAGTGATCGTATTACCGAACAACAAAAATATCTTTATGGCTGCGCAGCAAGCAGCGGAAGTTTCCGAGATTCCAGTAGCGGTTGTTGAAACACGGACGATCTCTCAAGGGATGACGGCGATGCTAGCCTTCCACGAGCAATCCACACTAGCTGAAAACCAGCAAGCGATGACTGATGTCTTAGCAAGTGTTGTCAGTGGCTCAGTGACCCATGCGATCCGTAATACATCAATTGATGGCATCGAAATCACAGAAGGCGACTTCTTAGGAATGGTGGACGGCAAAATCGTTGTTTCTGTTCCCGATCGTTTCTCTGCTTCTATGACTACCTTAGAAAAAATGATCACAGAAGATACTGAGATCGTCACCATCATTATCGGTGAAGAAGGCAAAGCCAAAGAAGCAGCGAAAATCGAAGAAGCGATCGTTGAACTGCATCCTGAGATCGAAGTAGAGATCCATCAAGGAGATCAGCCGGTTTATCCATATCTTTTCTCAGCAGAATAAACAAATTAGGCGGCGGGGGCAAAAATCATAGATGATTTTTGGCTCCGTCTTTTTCTATGAATGCAGGAACCTCTGCAATAAACAAAATCACTTTGGAAAAGGAGGGTACCTATGCTAAATCAGCCACTTACGGTATTAAAGGGTGTCGGGGAAAAACGCGCCCAAGACTTGGCAAGTTTAGGGATCGAAACCATCGAAGACCTGCTGAAGTATTATCCGTTTCGTTATGAAGACATTCAAGAACGGCAATTAGCGGAGATTCAAGACCAAGAAAAAGTAACGATCAAGGGGATCGTCGTTTCCCCGCCGGTCGTCAATCGCTTTGGTTATAAGAAAAGTCGGTTGCAATTTCGCATGATGCAAGACCACGATGTCTTTAATGTCTCCTTTTTCAATCAGCCTTATTTGAAGGATAAAGTAGAGGTTTCAGAAGAGATCGCCGTCTATGGCAAATGGGACGCCAAACGCAAAGGACTGACGGGGATGAAAATTCTCGGCAGCAAGAGCGCAGAAGACTTTGCCCCAATTTATCATGTCAATAAAGTCGTGCGTCAAAGTGTGTTGATCGAACTGATCAAACAGGCATTTCTTGATTTTGGTGATCAGATCACAGAGATCTTGCCTTTGTCATTGATCGAAAAATATCGCTTGTTGGATCGGAAATCCGCGATGTTTGCAATGCATTTTCCCAAAGATCCCCAAGAGAGCCATCAAGCGAAGCGTCGGGTGATTTTTGAAGAGTTCTTTTTGTTCCAAATGCAGATCCAAGGACTGAAGAAAAGCGAAAAAGCCGAGAAAAACGGCTTGGCGATCGATTATGATGTGCAACGCTTGAAAGAATTTACTCGTAAACTGCCCTTTGAATTGACGAATGCGCAAAAGCGCGTGACCAATGAAATCTGCCATGACCTGAAAAGTCCGCAGCACATGCAGCGGCTCTTGCAAGGAGATGTAGGGAGCGGGAAAACAGTCGTTGCGGCGATCACCCTCTATGCTACGATGACGGCTGGCTTTCAGGGCGCACTGATGGTGCCGACTGAAATTTTGGCCCAACAGCACCTAGAAAGCTTGAATCAACTCTTTGACCCCTTAGAAGTGACCACCGCTCTTTTGACAGGCTCGACCAAACCAAAAGAACGGCGGGTCATCTTAGAACAATTAGCAGCCGGGGAGATCGATATCATCGTTGGGACCCATGCGCTGATCCAAGAAGGGGTAGACTTTGCACATCTTGGCTTAGTCATCACCGATGAACAACACCGTTTTGGGGTCAATCAGCGAAAAGTCTTAAGGGAAAAAGGCTATCTGCCTGATGTGCTCTTTATGACCGCCACACCAATCCCACGTACGCTAGCGATCACGGCTTATGGCGAAATGGATGTTTCGGTGATCGATGAGATGCCGGCAGGACGGATTCCTGTAGAGACGCGCTGGGTCCGGCCACCGCAGTTTGAATCGATCTTAGAGTGGGCGCAAAAAGAATTGGCCCAAGGGCATCAGATGTATGTCATCTGTCCTTTGATCGAAGAATCCGAAATGCTGGATGTCAAGAATGCCACGGAGATTTATGAGCAGCTACAAAGTTATTTTTCCCCAACCTATCAAGTAGGGATGCTGCACGGGAAAATGAAGAATCAAGAAAAAGACACTATTATGGAAGCATTCAAAGAAAATCAACTGCAGATCTTGGTTTCCACGACGGTCATCGAAGTAGGGGTCAATGTTCCCAATGCGACAGTGATGCTGATCATCGATGCTGATCGTTTCGGATTAGCCCAGCTCCACCAATTACGTGGACGGGTAGGACGCGGCGCCGATGCTTCTTACTGTATTTTGATCGCGAACCCGAAAAATGAGACGGGGGTCGAACGAATGAAAATCATGACAGAAACCACCAACGGCTTTGTAGTCAGCGAAAAAGACTTGCAGTTGCGGGGGCCAGGAGAAGTCTTCGGCAATCGACAATCGGGCTTGCCAGAGTTTGCGGCTGCCGATTTGGTCGCGGATGCCCATATTCTAGAAGTGGCACAAGTCGAAGCTACCCAGCTTTGGCAAAAAAACGGCTGGCAGCTGTTGCCAGAATTTTCGGCATTGGCGAACTATTTGGCAGCAAAAAAAGCAGACAAACAATTTTTTGATTAAAGAATATGCTATACTGATTGGGAAAATGAAGGGAGTGGCAGCGAGATGCGGATTGCTGTTGATGCAATGGGCGGAGACAACGCCCCAAAAGCGATCGTAGAAGGAGTCATGCTGGCGAAAAAAGACTTTCCAGAGATTGAATTCCTCCTTTACGGAAAAGAAAATGAAATCAAAAAATACATGACGGATGATAAAAATGTCACTATCATCCACACAGATGAAAAAATCAATAGTGATGACGAACCCGTCAAAGCAATCAGACGGAAAAAAACCGCTTCAATGGTCTTAGCGGCACAAGCAGTGAAAAATGGCGAAGCAGATGCGATTTTTTCAGCTGGAAATACCGGTGCCTTGTTAGCGGCTGGTTTGTTTATTGTCGGTCGGATCAAAGGAATCGATCGTCCAGGATTGATGTCCACAATGCCAGTGATCGGCAAAGATGCTGGCTTTGATATGCTGGATCTAGGTGCCAATGCCGACAATAAACCAGAACATTTGGCAAACTATGCCGTCTTAGGATCCTTTTACGCCCAAAAAGTTCGTGGGATCAATCGACCACGGGTCGGCTTGTTAAATAACGGAACGGAAGAAACCAAAGGTAGTGAATTAACGAAAAAAGCCTTTGAACTGCTGTCAGCGGATCCTACGATCCACTTTATCGGCAATGTCGAAGCCCGGGAATTACTGGATGGTGCAGCTGACGTCGTCGTGACAGATGGCTTTACTGGGAACGCTGTTTTGAAATCGATCGAAGGAACCGCCTTGAACTTGATGGCGTTGTTGAAACAATCGATTCTTGATTCAGGTACCAAAGGAAAATTAGGCGCATTGTTACTGAAAGATGCATTGCGGAAAGTGAAAAATGAAATGGATTATGCGAAACATGGCGGGGCCGTATTGTTTGGTTTGAAAGCACCAGTCATCAAAACCCATGGTGCGACAGGACCAGAAGCGGTAGCGTACACCATCAAGCAGATCCATACGATGCTAGCAACAGATGTCGTGGCACAATTGGTCGCCCACTTTGAAGAAATGCCGGCTGCAAAAGACGAAACGCAATCATAATGCAATCATTGTAATGAAATTGCAAAAAAATCTAGACAAAAAGCATAGAAAGCAGTACAATGTTTGTTAGCCATTCTATGTTTTGTGCAAACGCGTGGAGGTGAAGCCAGTTGACACGAGATGAAGTATTCAAGAAAGTTGCGGTCGTGATCGCCAATCATTTTGAAATTGACGCAGAGAACGTAACGGATACGATGAGCATTAAAGACGACTTGAACGCTGATTCGATCAGTGTGATGGAATTCGTCCTTGAACTAGAAGATGAATTTGGTACCGAGATTTCTGATGAAGATGCCGAGCAGATCGAAACAGTCGGTGGAGCGGTTGATTATATTTCAAGCCATCTTGCTTAAGACAGACATAAGAGCTAAGTCCTAGATGACTTAGCTCTTTCTTTCTCATAATTGATCCGCTGTGATTTGGGCGGCTTTTCTTTAGAATCGAAATCAAAAAAACGATCGTTAAACCTGACATGACGGCGTTGGAAGCGTAATGTAAATTTTCTGAAAATTCAGTGTATTAAGTTTTCTGGGACTTGCATTATTGTTAGCATTTCTATATAATTATTAAGAATATATTATACAATGTTAAGAAAGCTTTTGGAAATGAAATGCATGTTCCTTCTTTTTTACATTAAAACGCAAGACATCTTAGAAAGTAGAGAGGGGTATTCGATTGTCCAGAGATAATCAATTACTAGATGTTCAAAACCTTCACACAGGTTTTCGTATCAAAGACGATTACTATGACGCAGTAGATGGTATTTCTTTTACACTGGATCGTAATGAGATCTTAGCAATCGTAGGAGAATCTGGTTGCGGAAAAAGTACGTTGGCTACAACGATCATGGGGCTACATGACCCAAACAACACGAAAATCACTGGGGAAATCTTATATAAAGATTTAAACTTGTCAAACTTAAATGAAACGTTATACAACAAAATTCGCGGAAATGATATTGGGATGATTTTCCAAGATCCGTTGTCTGCACTGAATCCGTTGATGCGGATCGAAGACCAAATCAAAGAAGGTTTGTCTTATCATACAGATATGAATGCCGAACAGCGCCAAGCACGAGCATTAGAATTATTAGAACAAGTTGGGATTCCAAATCCGCCACGTGTAGGACGTCAATACCCTCATGAATTGTCTGGTGGGATGCGTCAGCGGGTCATCATCGCGATCGCGATTGCTTGTAAACCGCCAATCATCATTGCGGATGAGCCAACGACAGCGTTGGACGTGACGATCCAAGCACAGATCCTTGATCTACTAAAAGATTTGCAAGAAGAAACGCAAACGGGGATCATTTTGATCACCCACGATTTAGGTGTCGTAGCAGAGATGGCCGACCGAGTAGCCGTAATGTATGGGGGACAGTTTGTGGAAGTCGCATCAGCCGAAGAGTTGTTTGCCAATCCGAAACATCCATACACCCGCTCATTGCTTAACTCGATCCCTCAAGAAAATTCTCAAGACAGTGAACTGCATGTGATCGAAGGGGTGGTTCCTTCCTTGAAAAATATGCCTCGGACTGGTTGTCGGTTTGCTGCACGGATTCCTTGGATCCCTGAAAGCGACCACGAAGCAAACCCAGTCTTGCATGAAGTAGCACCTGATCATTTGGTCCGTTGCACATGCTACAAGCATTTTCATTTTAGAGACGAAGAAGGAGAAGTGTAGATGACAGAATTAATTACAATCAAAGATCTGAAAGTCCACTATCCTATTCGCAGCGGATTCTTCAACCGCGTCACGGATCACGTGTACGCCGTTGATGGTGTGGACTTCGTCATTGAAAAAGGAAAAACCTACGGATTGGTTGGTGAGTCTGGTTCTGGTAAATCCACAACTGGGAAAGCTATCGTTGGGTTAGAAAAAATCACTAGCGGCGAAATCATTTATGATGGGCAAGACGTGACTAAACGTTCTGTCCGCAAGAAAATGAACTACAACAAAGATGTCCAAATGATTTTCCAAGATTCAATGTCTAGCTTGAATCCTAAAAAACGTGTGGTGGACATTATCGCAGAACCATTGCGCAACTTTGAACGCTTAAGCGATCAAGAAGAGAAAACACGTGTGAAAAGTTTGTTGGATATCGTTGGGATGCCAGAAGATGCCCTATACAAATATCCTCATGAATTCTCTGGCGGACAACGTCAACGGTTAGGGGTTGCCCGTGCGGTAGCTTCCAATCCAAAACTGATCGTCGCCGATGAGCCGGTTTCAGCTCTTGACTTATCCGTGCAAGCACAGGTACTGAACTTTATGAAACGGATCCAGCAAGAATTCGGCTTAAGTTTCTTATTTATCTCTCATGACTTAGGGGTCGTAAAACATATGTGCGACAATATCGCCATCATGTACAAAGGCCGCTTCGTTGAGATCGGGACTCGGGAAGATATCTACCAAGACCCGCGTCACATCTATACAAAACGTTTATTATCAGCGATTCCTCAAATCGACGTAAAAAATCGCGATGCTCACAAAGAAAACCGCCGCAAGGTCGAGTTGGAATATGTGACCCATCAAAAAGATTACTACGACGAATCTGGCAGAGTGTATGACTTGCGTAAAATCACCGAGTCGCACCAAGTCGCATTGAAAAACGGGGGTGCTGAATAATGTGGAAAACAATTCTACGTCGTTTGTTGTTGATGATCCCACAAGTCATTATTTTGAGTATCTTGATTTTCTTGATCGCACAAGCAATGCCTGGGGATCCATTTACTGGTTTGATCAATCCAAACCAAGATCCAGCTGTTATTGAGCGGATGCGTGAAGCCGCTGGTTTGAATGACCCATGGTATACCCAGTATTTCCGTTGGATCGGAAATGCCTTAAAAGGGGACTTTGGACAAAGCTTCATCTTTAAATTGCCTGTTTCAACATTATTAGCAGGACGTATCAGCAATACATTGTGGTTATCTTTATTGACGGTCATTTTGACTTACGTGATTGCCATTCCTTTAGGGATGTGGGCAGGACGTTACCAAAATTCATTGCTTGATAAAGTCGTCGTTGTTTACAACTTCTTCAGTTTCGCCGTACCGTTGTTTATCTTTGCGTTGATCGCATTGTTCATCTTCGGTTACCGATTGGCTTGGTTCCCAACGGGTGGTTCCGTTGCACCGGGGGTCAGCGGCATGGCTGAGTTTTGGAGTCGCTTGTATCACCTACTATTACCGGCAATCACTTCTGCATTATTAGGAACAGCAGTGACGATCCAATACTTGCGAAGTGAAGTCATTGATTCGAAATCATTGGATTTCGTTCGTACCGCTCGTTCAAAAGGGGTACCAACGAACAAAGTCTTCTCACGTCACGTTTTCCGGAATGCATCGTTGCCGATCGCATCACAAATGGGCTACGAGATCACGTCATTGATCGCAGGTTCTGTGGTCATTGAGAAAATCTTCGCCTACCCAGGTGTCGGAAAACTGTTTATCGATAGTATCGTCCAACGGGACTATGCCGTGATCACTTCACTGACATTGATCTTAGGACTAGCGACCTTGATCGGTACGCTGCTGTCAGATATCATCATGAGTATTGTCGATCCAAGAATCAGAATCCAGTAATAGGAGGGGATAAATGTGTCTGAAAAGAAAGAAAAAGTACTAAAACAAGAGAGCATCCCGCCTATGGGATTGAAAATGATTTTTCGCGAATTCTTAAAAGATAAAATGGCGATCTTTTCATTAGTTTTGTTAGTCGCAGTTTTATTATTCGTGTTTATCGGCTCGGCAGTTATCGATCAATCACAAGTGATGCGTGTCAGCATCCTTGATAAATACGCTGTACCTGGCGCGATTTCGCCAAACGGCGGCACCTACCTTTTAGGGGCGGATGAAGGTGGCCGTGATGTTTGGGGACAATTGATCATCGGTGCGCGTAACTCAATCTTGATTGGTTTTTCAATCACGATCATTACGTCGATCGTTGGGGTCGGACTAGGGATCATCTCAGGTTACTACGGCGGCATCATTGATAACATTTTGATGCGTATCGTTGACTTCGTTATGATTTTGCCGATCATGTTGATCATTATCGTTATCGTATCGATCGTACCTCGTTATAACGTTTGGACCTTTATATGGGTCATGAGTGCCTTTTACTGGGTCGGAAAAGCAAGGCTCTTCCGAAGTAAGACCCTTTCAGAAGGCCGTCGCGACTATGTTAGTGCATCGAAAACCCTCGGAACCAATGACTTTGTCATCATGTTCCGCGAAATCATGCCGAACCTTAGCTCATTGATCATCACCAACTTAACAATGAACTTTGCAGCGAATATCGGTATTGAAACGACACTAACATTCTTAGGTTTTGGTCTGCCGACCAATGTTCCAAGTTTGGGAACACTGATCGGATATGCCAGCAGCGGTGATGTGCTGGTCAACAGACAGTGGATCTGGTTACCCGCATCAATTCTAATTTTAGTCTTGATGTTGAGTATCAATTACGTTGGTCAAGCATTTAAGCGTTCAGCGGATGCGCGTCAACGACTAGGATAAACAAGGAGGATACAGGATGAAGAAAAATATTTTTGGTATGGTCACTCTTTTGTCAGTGTTAGCATTGGCAGCTTGTGGCAGCAACGGCGGCGGAACCGATTCTTCTGGTGGCGGCAATGCAGCAAACGATACGGAAGATGTAAGCAACTTCCCAATCGAAGTTAGCAATGATGCAGAGGCAATCGAAGGTGGTACTTTGGATGTTGCAGTAGTGATGGATACGCAATTCCAAGGGTTGTTCCAAACAGAATTTTATCAAGATAACTATGATGCACAATTTATGTTGCCAAGTAATGAAAGTTTATTCGTCAATGACGCTGATTTCAAAATTGTTGACGGCGGGGCTGCAAATCTTGAGCTAGATGAAGACAACAACACAGCAACAATTACTTTACGCGACAACCTGAAATGGTCTGATGGCGAAGATGTTACGGCAGATGATATCATCTTCACATACGAAGTAATTGGTAACAAAGATTATACTGGTATTCGTTATGATAGTAACTTTACTAACATTGTTGGTATGGAAGATTACCATGATGGCAAAGCTGATACTATTTCTGGTATCACCAAAGAAAGTGACAAAGTCGTTAAAATCGAATACAAAGAAGTTCACCCTGGTATGATGCAAGCAGGTGGTGGTATTTGGGCTTCTGCATTACCAAAACACGCCTTTGAAGGAATCGAAGTCAAAGATATGGAATCAAGCGATCAAGTTCGTAAAAATCCAATCGTCTTCGGACCATATGTAATGTCAAATATCGTAGCTGGTGAATCCGTAGAGTACGTTCCAAACGAATACTATTATGGAGATAAGCCAAAACTAGATAAATTATCATTTAAAGCAGTTCCAACTTCATCTATTGTTGAAGCGATGAACGCAAAACAATATGATATGGCTTTATCAATGCCGACAGATACGTATCCTACTTATAAAGATACTGATGGTTATCAAATCTTAGGCCGAACAGATACTGCTTACACCTATTTAGGTTTCAAATTAGGTAAATGGAATGCTGATGAAGGAAAAGTAGAATATAATCCTGATTCAAAAATGGCTGACAAATCATTGCGTCAAGCAATGGGGTATGCATTAGATAATGATGCTGTCGGAAGCCGTTTCTACAATGGCTTGCGTACAAATGCAACGACATTGATCCCACCAGTATTTGGCTCATTACACAATACAGATGTTGAAGGTTATACTTTAAACATCGACAAAGCAAATCAATTACTTGATGATGCTGGCTACAAAGATGTCGATGGCGACGGTATGCGTGAAGACAAAAATGGTGAGAAATTGACCATCAACTTTGCTTCAATGTCCGGTGGCGAAACAGCACAACCGTTAGCAGATTACTACATCCAACAATGGAATGAAATCGGACTTGATGTACAATACACAACAGGTCGCTTGATCGACTTCCAAGCATTCTATGACAAATTGGAAAATGATGATCCTGAGATTGATGTTTACCAAGGTGCATGGAATACTGGCTATGACCCATCACCAATGGGCTTGTATGGACCTAACTCTGCGTTCAACTACACTCGTTTTGAATCAGAAGAAAATACGAAATTGCTAGAAGCAATCGATTCAAAAGATTCGTTTGACGAAGCAAAACGTAAAGAAGCGTTTGATGCATGGCAAGAATATGCTGCTGATGAAGCATTTGTTATCCCAACACTTTACCGTAGTGCGGTGTTACCTGTATCAAATCGTGTCAAAGACTTCACATGGGCCTATGATGTGAATTACAATCCTTGGGCAACAATTTCAGTTACAGCTGAATCTCGTTAATCAATGATCGTTGAAAAGGCGTCCTTTCTGGGACGTCTTTTTTCTTGTTTTTTTGCAGGTATCTGAGGAAAACAGGCTTTTTTATACAGGAGAAGAATAAGTAGATAAAATTTTATTACGGTCTTTCCAAGAATTTGGAGGAAACATTTCATAATTCGGCAAAAACCAGTATAATAGGGAAGTGTCGATAAACTAATGAAGGAATGTGACAAATGAATACACAATTAACGAAAGAACTAAAAGAAAAGTTTGATATTGTGTTCCATGATGTAGATCTGCTTGAACAAGCGTTTACGCATTCATCTTATGTGAATGAGCACCGCAACTTGCACTTGTCAGATAACGAACGTTTAGAGTTTTTGGGCGATGCTGTCTTAGAGTTGATCGTTTCACGGTATTTGTATCGTGAATTGCCAGATCTGCCCGAAGGTAAGCTGACGAAGCTACGGGCGGCAATCGTTCGCGAAGACAGTTTATCCATGTTTGCCAAAGATTGCCGATTCGATGAATACATTCGTCTAGGCAAAGGGGAAGAAAACTCTGGCGGTCGTAAACGACCTTCTTTGCTTTGTGATCTATTTGAAGCCTTTTTAGGTGCGTTATACTTGGACCAAGGACTGGAAAGTGTCAGCGGCTTTTTGACGAAAGTTGTTTTTCCAAAAGTAAAAGCAGGTGCTTTTTCCCATGAGATGGATCACAAGACCCGCTTGCAAGAAGTCTTGCAACGTGGCGGCGATGTTTCCATCAACTATCGTTTGATCAAAGAAGCAGGCCCCGCCCATGAACGGATTTTTTGGACGGAAGTCTATTGCGATGATACCTTGATCGGAAAAGGACAAGGAAAATCGAAGAAATTATCAGAACAGGACGCCGCGGCGAATGCCTTGGCGGATCTTGAACAGTAAGAGAGGACTGGCGGAGTGTATTTAAAACGAATAGAGATTGCCGGCTTTAAATCCTTTGCCGACCGCACAGTCATTGATTTCGAACATCGTGTGACTGCAGTCGTCGGACCAAATGGCAGCGGCAAGAGCAATATTACCGAAGCGATTCGTTGGGTTTTAGGAGAACAATCTGCCAAAAATCTACGTGGTGGCAAAATGCCTGATGTTATTTTTGCAGGTTCTGACACCCGCAGAGCGCTAAATATAGCGGAAGTGACGATCGTTTTAGACAATAGCGATCATTACTTGCCGATGGATTACAGTGAGATCAGCGTGACTCGCCGCTTGAGAAGAACCGGCGAAAGCGACTTTTTCTTAAATAAACAAGCTTGCCGCTTAAAGGACATCCAAGAGTTATTTATGGACTCTGGGCTGGGGAAAGAATCATTTTCGATCATTTCCCAAGGCAAGGTAGAAGCAATTTTCAGCAGCAAACCAGAAGACCGTCGTGGGATTTTTGAAGAAGCGGCGGGGGTATTGAAGTACAAACAGCGGAAAAAGAAAGCCGAGCAAAAGTTGTTTGAAACGGAAGACAATTTAAGCCGTCTACAAGATATCATTTATGAACTAGAAGATCAGTTGGTGCCTTTGGCAGCCCAAAGTGACGCAGCCAATCGCTTTTTAGCGTTAAAAGAAAAATTGACGACGGTTGATGTGGCCTATGCGGTCTTAGAGATCACGAAAGCAAAAGAAGCGTGGGAGACAGCCAAAGCTCAACTGAGTACCTTTAACCAAGAACTGGCGCAGATTTCCGAAAAGATTAACCAAGGGGAACTGTCGCTACATTCTTTGCGGCAACAACGTACCGCCTTTGATGAAACGTTGGAGCGTTTGAATCAGCAGCTTTTAGAGGTCACCGAAGGACTGAAGCAAGCCGAAGGGCAAAAAGAAGTCTTAGATGAGCGATCAAAACATACGCAAAAAAGCTCCGCGGAATACCAAGAAACCCTAGAGGAAGTTACGGAACGGGTCACGCTTTTAAATGAAGAAAAAGCGGAACTGATCGGCTTGCTTTCACAAAAGAATCGGAGTGTGCAGGAAGTTGAAGCAGCGATGCTGGCGTGTCAGCAAGAGCAGGAAAAGTACCAACGTTCAGCAAAAGAAATCATTGAAGAATTGCGTAGCCAATATGTCGAAGCCATGCAAGAGCAGGCAACGATCGGAAACGAATTGAAATACTTGGAGCGTCAATACCAGCAAGAAGCCGCGAAAAATCAAACGGCGTTGAGCAAGCAGACGCAAATGAATACGTCGTTGAAAGAAAAGACGACGGAAGCGCAAATCGTGGAAGAACAGCTAACGCAGGCTAAGGCGATTTTAGAAGAACAACGCAAACAATACATCCATCTTCAAGAAAAATCCCAGACCAACAAAAAACGCTTTGATGAAGAACAAAAGAAAATGTATCAGTTAATGAGTCAAGTGCAGCAAGTACGAGCGAAACAGCGCAGTCTGCAAGATATTCAAGAAAATTATAGCGGCTTCTATCAAGGCGTTCGCTTGATTTTGAAAAACAAACAGCAAATCAGCGGCATCGTTGGCGCAGTAGCGGAGTTGATCGATGTGCCGCAAGACTATACTGTGGCGATCGAGACCGCACTAGGCGCCGCTGCACAGCATGTTGTCGTTGAAAATGAGCGGGATGCACGGGCAGCCATCACGTATTTGAAAGAAAATCGCGGCGGTCGTGCAACCTTCTTGCCGTTGACGACCATCAAAGCCCGTCATTTGCCAGATTATGCCCGCAATCAAGCCAAGCAAGTGTCTGGCTTTATCGGTGTTGCCAGCGAATTGGTCCAGTCGTCTGAACACGTCCAAACCATTACGGATAACTTGTTAGGTAGTATCTTGATTGCCGAAGACTTGCAAAGTGCCAATGCGTTAGCACGGGCATTGAACTATAGCTATCGGGTCGTTTCTTTAGAAGGGGATGTCATGAATGCTGGCGGTTCCATGACGGGTGGCGCAACGAAGAAAAATGCCGGTAGTTTGTTTAGCCAAAGCAATGAGCTGCAACAATTGACGGCACAAGCGGCGCAACTGGATTTGCGGCTTTTAAAAACGGAAAAGCAAGTCCAGCATTTTGAAGCAGCGACCAAAGAAGCACAAGCAGCACTAGAAGAATTGCGGACGCAAGGGGAACAGGCTCGTATGACGGAGCATGAGCTGCAAAGCCGCTTACAAAATCTTGAGAATGACCTGAGCCGCTTGAAGCAAGAGCAGCAAGTGTTTGATTTTGAACATCGCGAAGTGCAAGCCTTCTTTGAAGAATATGATGAGAAGAAGACGAGTTTGGAAGAACAGCAAAAGAATATTGCGGCGCAATTGGCGAAAATCGATCAAGATATTCATCAAATGAATGCCGAAGAAGACTTGATCGAGGAAAAACGCCAAACCTTAGCACAAGAAAGTGCGCGCTTGCAGGCAGCTTTCGCCGTTCAAAAAGAACAAGTGGCGCATTTGCAGCAAAAAATTGCCGCTACGAATCAAGCATTGGAAGAAAACGAAGCGCGTCAGCACTCCTTAGAACGGCAGTTAGCTGCCTTGACAAGTAACGTCAGCGATCATGAGTTTTCAGAAGAAAACATTCTTCAGCGAATTGAAGCATTCACAAAAACCAAGCAGCAGGTAACAGCGGAATTGACGGTGATTCGTGAACAACGGCAAGTGGTTCAACAAGAAATCGGCGCATTAGACGAATCCCTGAGTGCTGAAAACTTAACGCAAAAAGAAAAGCTGTCAGAAAAAACTGAAGTTGAGATCGAAAAAAATCGCGCAGAATTGGTGATGGACAATCGTTTGTTGTATTTACAAGAAGAATACAATCTCACCTTTGAAAAGGCCGCGCAAGATTTCCCTGAAATCGAGGATGCAGAACAAGCCAAAATCGACATTCAGGAACTAAAACATGCGATCGAGCAAATTGGTCCAGTCAATTTAAATGCGATCGAACAATATGAACAAGTCAATCAACGGCATTTGTTCTTAACGAGTCAGCGAGATGATCTGCTGTCGGCTAAAGCACAGCTGTTTGATACGATGTCTGAAATGGATGAAGAAGTCAAAACCCGTTTCGGCGAAGTCTTCGATGCGATCCGTCTGCAATTCAAACAAGTATTTCCTAATATGTTTGGCGGCGGTCATGCGGAATTAGTCTTAACAGATCCGAAAGATTTATTGAACACTGGGATCGAGATTGAAGCCCAACCACCGGGCAAGAAATTGCAAAACCTCAGCTTGCTATCAGGGGGCGAACGGGCGCTGACTGCGATTGCGTTATTGTTTTCCATTATTCAAGTTCGTCCAGTACCATTTTGTGTGCTTGACGAAGTGGAAGCAGCATTGGATGAGGCCAATGTCTCTCGTTTCGGTCATTACTTGAGTGCTTTCCAAAATGATACGCAGTTTATCGTCGTGACCCACCGCAAAGGAACGATGGAAGCCGCAGATGTGTTGTATGGTGTGACCATGCAAGAGTCCGGAGTGTCGAAGACCGTGTCCGTGCGCTTAGAAGAAGTGCGTGAAGGCGGTAGTTTTGCAGCAGATCAAGCATAGAGGAGGAATGGTATGATTAAACTGATTGCGATCGATTTAGACGGAACGTTATTGAATGACAAAAAAGAAGTGACTCCTCGCAACAAAGAGGTACTTGCTCGTGCTAAAGCACAAGGCGTGAAAATCGTTATTTGTACCGGACGTCCGTTGCGGGCGATCCGTCCCTATTTAGAAGAATTATCGCTGAAAGAACCCGGCGACTACAGTATCACCTTTAACGGCGGTTTGGTTCAAAAAAATGAGACTGGCGAGATCATTGAAAAAGCAGCGATGCAGCTGGCAGATATCCATGAATTGGTTTCAGTGGCGGAAGACTTAAATTTGCCTCTAGACGTGGTATCAGAAGAGATCGTCTTGAGTTTGCCGACTTCAGCAGCGCATCCATCGATTTATGGCTCCTTGAATCCTTTATTGGATTGTCGTCCTTTTGCCGTAGCTGATCTGGATGAATCGATGCTCTATAATAAAGCGGTGATCGCCTACCATCAGGAAGTTTTGGATCCTAAGATCCCTGAGATTTCCTCAGAGATCCGCGAGAAATATGAAATCATCAAAAGCCGGAATAACCTGTTGGAATTTATGCCTAAAGGAATCACCAAAGCCTATGGTATCAGCCTATTGGCGCAAGATTTAGGGATCAAGCAAGAAGAAGTGATGGCGATCGGTGATGAAGAAAATGACTTGCCGATGATTCGCTATGCAGGGATTGGCGTAGCGATGGCCAATGCCGTGCCAATCATTAAAGAAGCGGCTGACGTTGTCACCCTTTCAAACCAAGAAGACGGTGTGGCAGCAGTGATTGAAGAATATGTCTTAAAAGGAGGTGCGTAAGATGGGATTTTTTGACAAAATCAAAAAAGCGCTGATTGGAGAAACCAAAGAAGCAGAGCAAGAAATCGACAAACCGATAGTCGATGCTGACTCACCAGAGGCACAGCGTTCAGAAGAAAGCCAGCCAGCACAAACTCCTGCTGAACAAGGCGCTTCAGAACCAGTGGCACCTGCAGAAGCCGCCGACTCCAGTGATTTGGAGGCAGAGCAAGAAACTGCGGAAGTGTCCCCGCAGCAAGAAGCAACGACAGCGAATAAAGGAGAAGAGGCACCAAGTATTCCAGAAGAAGTGGCTAAGGATACACCATCAGAGGAAGTACCAGCTTCTGAACCAATCCTTCAAGCAGCGCCAGAGACGGAAAGTGTGCAGGACAAATACACCAAAGGATTGACGAAATCACGGAAAACCTTTGGGCAACGGATGAACGAATTGTTTGCCAACTTCCGTACGGTGGACGAAGACTTCTTCGAAGAAGTGGAAGAAACGCTGATCGGCGCAGACGTCGGCTTTGATGCGGCGATGAAGATCGCGGATGCATTGAGACAAGAAGTCAAATTGCGTAATGTGAAGAAAACGGCAGATGTCCAAAATGTCATCATCGAAAAATTGGTTGACCTATATGGGGAAGCGGGTGTCGGTGAAGTCAACGAGTTGAACATGCAACCGGGGTTGACCGTCATTTTATTTGTTGGCGTGAACGGTGTTGGAAAAACCACCAGCATCGGGAAATTAGCCCATCAATTCAAAGCCGAAGGCAAGAAAGTCTTATTGGCTGCAGCGGATACTTTCCGTGCTGGTGCCATCGATCAATTAGTGGTCTGGGGTGAACGGGCTGGGGTTGAAGTCGTTCGTGGCAATGCAGGAGGCGATCCAGCAGCGGTTGTGTTTGATGCGATGGAGCGCGCAAAACGAGAAAATGCTGACGTTTTATTAGTAGATACCGCTGGTCGTTTGCAAAACAAAGTCAATTTGATGAACGAATTAGAAAAAATCAAACGGATCATTCAGCGAGTGGACCCAACGGCCCCTCATGAAGTCTTGCTCGTGTTGGATGCAACAACGGGGCAAAATGCCATGAATCAAGCAAAACAGTTTAAAGAGACGACGGATGTTTCTGGCCTCGTCTTAACCAAACTTGATGGCACAGCTAAAGGAGGGATCGTCTTGGCGATCCGTAACGAGCTGCGGCTGCCAGTCAAATTAGTGGGACTTGGAGAAGGCATCAACGATTTAGAACCATTTGATCCAAATGAATTTGTCGTCGGCTTATTCAAAGGCTTGATCAAAGAATAAAAAAAGAAGAGCCCTGTGTCAGGTCAAATACCTGCACATGGCTCTCCTTTATTGTTGCTTTTGTGAGATCAAAGGGAAGAGAAAACGGGTCCGTCGTCTCTTTCCATGAGCTTGACTTGTGACGGAAAGCTGAGAACACTTGGCGTGGCAAATGTGGGTACAGCGATGCACGACTTTGCCAAAAATCAGGAAAAGCAGTTTGAACGATTCGTTTTCTTCTGCACTGTCTAAAAACTTTGGGAAGTATCAGGCAGAATACAACGAGTTGAACGAGGGGGAAAGATTATTTCTTAAGTTCCCCTTGGCGCTCAGTGATCATTTTTTCCAAGTTGTTCAACGTATCGATGTCTTTGTTGGTTTCGATAAAGTTCGTAATCAAATTCAATAACGATTGATCAGACAATTCTGCTGCTAAGAAGTCTTCTTGGGTCACATTCGGAGAATACAACCGAGTCAAAACAGTACCGCTGTAGCCGATATCTGCTACTTTCAATAAGTCGTGGTTTTTTAGTTTACGTACGACTGCTTGAATGGTATTCTTGCTTAGATCTTGCTGTTGGACAGCAATGTCATTTGCAGAAAGAGGTTTGTCTGAATTCCAGAAGATATTCATGATTTGACGTTCGCGTTTGGTAAGATTAAGTGGCTTCATTCACTATTCTTCCTTTCAAAAAGAGTAATATGGACATAATAATTTACTGTTCTATAAGCAGTATACTTTATTTTGAAGGTAAATATCAAATTTATTCAAGTATTTTATAAATTCTTGGTAATTTTAGTAAGAGATATTACAAGTGAAGAGCAAATTTCTGCATTTTTCACCATTTTTCACTATAATAGATGGAAAGAAACAGAATATAAGAAAAAAATAGTAGAAGAACATAGAGGGCAGTCGAATGAAAATAAAAACATTGTTATCACATAAAGAGCTTTTTCCCTATTTATTGAAAGGACGCTATGGGATTGAGCGTGAAGCGCAACGGGTGCGGCTCGATGGGACGTTCGCGGGAACCGATCATCCGAAAGCGCTGGGCAATCGGCGCTTCCATCCGTATATCCAAACAGATTTTGCGGAAAATCAACTGGAACTGATCACGCCGGTCGCTGATTCAGTGGATGAATTGTTCCGTTTTTTAGGGGCTATTCATGATGTGGCGTATCGTTCGATGTCAGCAGAAGAAATGCTCTGGCCTTTGAGCATGCCACCGGCTTTACCAGAAAAAGAAGAAGACATCGTCATTGCTAAATTAGACCAATTTGAAGATGTGCTCTACCGCCGCTATTTGGCCAAAACTTATGGTCGCCGTAAGCAAATGGTCAGTGGGATACATTTCAATTTTGAATTTGCGGAAGACTTTTTGCAGCAACTGTATGCTTTATCTGAAACGAAGGAAAGCTATCAAGCCTTTAAAACGGCGCTTTATTTGAAAGTAACTCGCAATTATTTGCATTATCGCTGGTTTTTGACGTATTTCTTTGGGGCGACCCCTGCATCAGAAGCCAATTATTTTACGACAGAAAACGGACCGCAAGAACCAGTCCGCAGTATTCGCAATAGCCGTTATGGCTACACGAATCACGAAGACGTCAAGGTATCTTATGCTTCGTTAGAGACCTATCTTGCGGATATTGCCAACTTAGTGGAGACAGGAAAGCTTTCAGAAGAAAAAGAATTTTATGCGCCAGTGCGTTTACGTGGGGGAAAACGGGTCGCAGATCTAGCCTCAGCTGGTATCCGTTATATTGAGTTAAGAAATATCGATATCGATCCCTTTGCCCGCTATGGCATTTCCAAAGAGCAAGTCGCGTTCTTACATTTCTTCTTATTGTTTTTAAGTACAAAAGAAGAAGGCAGCGATGCCGATGCGTGGATCGAAGAGGGCAATCAGAAAAATGATCAGGTCGCATTAGAACACCCACTTGCACGATTGACTTATCAGCAAGAAGCGCAAGCACTGATTGCTGAAATGATGGACTTTGCCCAAGCCCTTGAGCTGCCGCATCCGCCATTTTTGGATCAGCTTTCTGTGATGCTGGCTGAACCAGAAAGAACCTTCGCCGGACGTCTTTTCTCAGCGAGTCAAGCAACTAGCCAAGCGCAGACAGCAACATTGCTGGGACAAAAGTATCATCAAGCTGCTTGGGAAAAACCGTATCAATTAGCTGGCTTTCGAGCAATGGAATTGTCGACCCAGATTCTCTTGTTCGATGCGATCCAAAAAGGCATCGAAGTGACGGTACTGGATGAAACGGATCAGTTCTTGAAATTAGCCGTGAAAGACCACATCGAATATGTTAAAAATGCCAATATGACTAGTAAGGATCAGTACATCGTCCCATTGATCATGGCGAATAAAACGGTCACCAAAAAAATCTTAGCCGAAAATGGCTTTCATGTACCAGGTGGTGCTGAATTCGCTTCGACAGAAGAAGCGATCGCGTTTTATCCGCAAATCGCCCACAGCGGGTTTGTGGTAAAACCGAAAACCACCAACTATGGGATCGGTATCTCGATTTTCAAAGAAGGCGCCTCTTTAGCGGATTATCAAGCGGCGGTCGCCATTGCCTTTGCGGAAGATGATTCGATCCTCGTTGAGACCTTTTTATCAGGGACGGAATATCGGTTCTTCGTGATCGATGGGCGAGTCGATGCGATTTTATTACGTATCCCAGCCAATGTCGTGGGTGACGGCAAGCGTACGATCACGGAACTCGTCGCAGAGAAAAATCTCGATCCATTGCGCGGCACCCATCATCGGACTCCATTAGAGTTGATTCAATTAGGGGAACTGGAACAACTGATGTTAAAAGAGCAAGGGTATCAAGTTGATTCAGTGCCGGAAGAAGGGCAGATCGTTTATCTGCGAGAAAACTCGAATATCAGTACTGGCGGTGATTCTATCGATGTAACGGATGACTTCAACGATGACTACAAACAAGTAGCAGTCGATGCGGTCGCCGCATTACAAGCGTCTATCAGTGGAATCGATCTGATTATTCCAGATAAAACCAAGCCAGCCAATGAACCGGGGGCTTATGGAATCATTGAAGCCAATTTCAACCCAGCGATGCATATGCACGTTTATCCATACAGCGGGAAAGGCCGACGCTTAACTATGTCTGTTTTACGCCTGTTGTTCCCTGAAGTCTTCGAAAGCTGATGGAAGCTTAGAGAGCAAAGAACTGCACACTCTGGAAGGTGATTCCCTTCGAAAGTGTGCAGTCTTTTTTATTAGGATTCAAAAGCAGCGATCTCAATCGTTTGTTTTGTTTCTTCCACCTTGAGACCCGTTCGGGCTTCCCACCATTGTTTCATTTCTTTTTCATACGTGGTAGGAAAACGTTGGATCAAGGTCAATAACGGTACGCCTTGAATCGAGGCATAGGGAAAGTTTAAAACGAGATTGTACTTCAGTTCCGACAGGAGGCTATAATATTGAAACATCATAAAGTTCATTTCATTCTGATCCTCCAGTAGGAGTACTTTCGGAGCGCGATCCAGCATAAAACCCAAGCTGCGCATCATGAACAATACGCCATCCAGATGGCTCGATTCGATCGTAGGGGCCGTTTTCAACAAATCGATATGCAAATCCAAAGCATCAAGCAGTTCTTTCTTTAATGAAAGGTAGGGCGGTGTTGATTGTTCCATGATAGTTCCTCCTATTAATGGAAAAGACGTTTCCAAAATGACGTTTTCTCTGGTTGTTCGTGCTCTTTATCTGATGGAGCGGCAGCTGCAGGGTATTTTTTTTCGATATCGATGACGTCTTGATTGACGGCTTCTTTCCCGGCAATCAGCAAGCCGATACTGTCTGGACCTGCATCTTGGGCATCGGAGACGATCCGAAATTCCATCTGTTGTTTGGTCAGTAAAGTGATGTAATCGGTCTGGATCGATTCTGGCAATTTTCCGTTGAGCAGCACGAGCGCACCTTGATAATCTGGTAAGGCGTTCAAGAGCGTTTTCTGGTTGTCCTTCTTCTTCATTTCTGTTACTGTCATACTAAGATAACACCGTTCACGAAACGTGCCTAAATACTTGCGCTGTTCATCTGGGTTGACGCGAGGCGTCCCATACATTCCTGTATCAAGGCGTTTTTCTAATTCGTCTGACATTGAAGTATCCTCCTCAAAGCGTTTACTTATGCTTATTATAGCATATCCAACAAATAGCAAAAGAGGGGTGCGATCGTGAGAGAGTTCTGATAGAAAGTAGGGATCCTATGACAACAAAAGAACGACATTTGCTATTATTAGCAGAAAATCAGCGGTTGGAGACACCGAGGCTGCTCTTGCGCCCCGTTTCCTTGGCGGATGCAGCAGACATGTTTGCCTATGCAAATGATGAAGAAACGACGACCTTCGTCTTTGCTAGACATGGGTCGGTTGACGAAACAAAACTGCGCATTGCCGAGTATTTTGTTGCTGCACCCTTAGGGAAATATGCGATCGAAGAAAAAGACTCAGGCAAAATGATCGGGACCATCGATTTACGGGTGGAATCTGAAAAAGAGATCGCTGAGCTTGGTTATACATTAAGTCGCGATTACTGGGGGCAAGGGATCATGCCAGAAGCGGCAATGACACTGCTGCATTTTGGTTTTGAAACACTCGAATTGATTCGGATTTTTGCTCGACATGATGCTCGAAATCCCAAGTCTGGACGGGTCATGGAGAAAATTGGGATGAAATTGGAAGCAACGATCCCAGCTGCCCGCAAATCGGGTGAAGAAATCATCGATGAAGTCACGCGTGGCATCACGCTGGAGGAATGGAAAAAACGTATTATGTAAAGGAGGGCTCTCGTCATGGAACTGAACATTGAGCCAGCAGCAATTGAAAAAATAACCTCTTATGTACAGCCAGATGATCGTCTCTATTTGGATTTTGAAGACGGCGTCGGTCCGTTTCCTGCAACGGAGATCACCTGCCGTTTGGACATCCATTTTCGCCTGATCATCGTGCCACAGAGCTATCCAGAAGAAGGATTGGCGATCTACGACACCCCTTTAACGACACCTTTAGGCACGATTTGGTTGAAGCAAGGGGCTCAGGTGTATTTAGAAGAACAGACTCGGATGCAGGTGGAACCGACCTATCAACGGTTGCAATTGGTGGGAAATAGCGGGATCTTAGCTAATGATGTCCAATTGTTACGGATCGAAAAGCAGACGGCAGGCCGCTGATATGGGCACGCTGGCGGTTATTAGCGACTTGCACGTCGATATCAACCAATTATTCGACCCCCATCTGCAGCTGATCGCTGATTATTTGCAGCAAAATCAGGTGACCCATCTGCATCTGGCAGGAGATGTGGCGAATAAAAAGCAAAGGCTATTAGACGTGGTCGCATTTTTTCAAAGTCGACAGGTGCCAACGACCTTTCACTGGGGCAATCATGAAATGGTGGACTTGACGGAACAAGAGATCGAGGCTTTCGATGATCCCGCCTTTCTTAATTTTCAGACGTATCGCTTATCAGAAAAAACACTGCTGTTGGGAATCAATGGCTGGTATGACTACCAATATTCTGATCTGACCAGTGAATCTGAGATCTTGCGGCTGAAAAATTTGTTTTGGTATGACCGCATGATTCAGCGAAAGGGATCGGATAAGGAAATCAGCCAAGCCATCAATGAGCGTTTAGCGGAAACATTGGCCCGTTTGCCGCAAGACCAAGAAATTCTTCTTTCTACCCATTTTGTGCCCCAAGAAGCGTTTATTGTTCGTCAGACCGGCAAGTATGCCCGCTGGAACCACCTAAATGCGTTTTTAGGGTCGCCTGATTTTGGCGCAGTGATCGACCGCTACGCCAATGTTCGGGCAGTTGTCTTTGGGCATACCCATCGACGCTTTGAGAAAAAAGAACTTGCGGGAACCAGCTACTATTGCCGCCCCTTCGGCTACTATTATGAATGGCAGTTGACCCGCCGGTTCGTTATGGAAAATCACTTAGCAGAAGCATATTCGCCAACGAAAGTTCGGACGCTGCTGCGAAACCATCATGAGGCATTTGAGGACTATAAAACGACGCATCTTTTAGAAGAATTGGCGCAAGCGATCACACTACTGCCGTATTAGCGCAGCAACCGAGTCCTGCTTGTTTTCGTAATTGAATTTCCAAGCAATTTAAACCATTAGAAGAAAAACACAAAGGAGAAAAATTATGACATTTGAAGAAATCTTACCAGAATTAAAAGCCGGCAAAAAAATCATCCGTGAAGGTTGGGGCGGTTTTGAACTTTATGTGACATTCGTTGAAGGCGAAGTGTACGACAATGCCCCAGTCACCCCTTACTTTTTGATCAAAACAGCAGATGAGGGATTCTCGAGTTTCGCACCGACTGTTTGCGACATTCTTGCGGAAGATTGGAAAATCGTGGAATGACAGCATCGTGGATCGATGACAAAACGATTGTGTTTGTCACAGGAGCTGCTTCAGGCATCGGCAGAGCGCAAGCAGAGGCGTTTCTTGCAGAAGGCGCTCAAGTATTTGGGGTTGACTGCCAATCGTTTCCTGATACGCTTTTAGCCCAGCCCCGCTTTTTCGGCACGTGTTGCGATTTAGCGGTGGAAGAAAATTGTCTTGCAGCGGTCCAAGCTTGTGTTACACACTTTGGTGGCATGACGATCTTGTTGAATACAGCCGGGAAACTAGATGGCTATCATACGATCGCTGAGACGACATCAATGGAGTGGGAGGAGATATTTCAAACCAATGTCTCCAGCATGTTTTATTTAACGAAAGAAATTTTGCCGCTGATGCAAGCCAATGGTGGCGGAACGATCATTAATATGGCGTCGATCGCTGGAATGGTCGCTGGTGGAGGTGGGATCGCTTATACAACCGCAAAACACGCGATCGTCGGGTTTACCAAACAGTTGGCATTGGATGTTGCAGATCAAGGGATCTCGGTGAAGGGCATCGCGCCAGGTGCGATTCAAACGCCGATGAATGCGGCTGATTTTGCCGGTGACGGAAAAATGGCGCAATGGGTGGCAGAGGAGACGCCGGTCAAGCGTTGGGCGCAACCAGAAGAAGTTGCAGCGCTGACCCTTTTTCTTGCCAGCCCGCAAGCTAGTTACTTGCAGGGGGCGATCGTGCCCATCGACGGTGGTTGGACCTTGAAATAACTAGCCTGAGCCCATTAGAGGAGGACGCCAATGAAGGAACAAGCGATCCAGAACTTGTTTGCAAAAAATCGTGAATGTCGACAACTGCTTACGATCATTGAAGCGTTACAGCTGCCGGATTGCTGGCTGTGTGCCGGGTACCTGCGGAATTATTTATGGGGTTTTCTCAGCGGAAAAATAGCGGAGGTGCCGATAACCGATATTGATGTCGTGTTTTATGATCCGACTGTAAGCTTAGAAGAAACAGCAGCGATCGAAGCGCAACTGCGCCGTTCGTTTCCCGAATTTCCTTGGGAGGTTCGAAATCAAGCATTGATGCACCAGCACAACTTTGCCGAGGAACCCACTTATACAAGTACCTTCGATGCTTTAACGAAGTTTCCAGAGCGTTGTACAGCGGTGGCGGCACGAATGAAACAAGGCGAGATTGAATTGATGGCGCCTTTCGGTTGGCAGGATGTTTGCAGTTTTCGGGTGCGTCCAACACCGCATTTCGCCCAAAATGACCAGTACCTTGCGGTTTACCGACAACGCCAAGCGATGAAGCAGTGGCAGAAAGTTTGGCCGCAGTTGTTGATTGAAGAGATCGACAACTAAAAAAGAACACTCGCGTGATGTGGCGATTTCCAAAAGTTAGACGAAAAAGCTAACTGATGGGAATCGCTGCATATGACGCGAGTGTTTTTTATTAACGCAAAGCCAGTCGTTGCGCCAAGCGGTTTCTTAAAAAGATACCTAGATAAGCTGCGGCAACGGCTTTGATGATCCCGGGGATAATAAACAAAACAAAACCACCGTTAAAAGCCGCCGGCCATGCCATGCCAGTGCTCCATTTCAGCCATAATGTACCAAACAACAAAGTTGCCAGCGCACCGACAATATTGCCGATCACTGCTCCTGTGTAGCGAAACGCCGTTTTTTCTACGACCAATCCAGTAAGCAATCCGTTAAAGAGGAAGCCGACTAAATAGCCTCCGGTTGGTCCTAACAAAACACCGACACCGCTGGAAAAACCAGCGAAAACGGGCAAACCGATCAATCCTAACAGCAAGTAGATGATGATCGCCATCGTTCCTGTTCGCGTGCCGAGGAAAGTCACCGCCAGTCCAATCGCAAAGGTTTGTCCTGTCAATGGGATCAAACCTAACGGAATCGTCAATTGGGAAAGAACAGCAATAATGATCGCAAATAATGCGGCATGGATTTGTTCACGTAATGATAATTTCATCGAATCCTTCTCTCTAGTAATAATTTCGTTAACCTAAAAAAGATTTATTTGGTTAACGAAATTATAAACGGTGGTTTACCAAAAGTAAAGAAGAATCTTGTTTTTTTAGTGTCCTTTTTTTAATAGGACAAGTAAGTTCTTTGAGGAGAGGAAAGGGGCGATTTCTTCCAATTCATCTGTTGAGAAGGGCAGTGCTTGAACGAGACGGCAGATCGTTGCTTCTGTCAGAAACGGCAGCAGTTCTTCGATTTCATCATAAGACAAGCGTTCTGATGCGGTAACGTTTGGCTGTTCCAGGGCCGTCTGCAGGAGTTCATCCAGATACGGTGCAGGTAAAAAGGGAAGCAGTTCTTCAATCTCAGAAAAGCGAAAGTCAGGGGTTTCAAGCCAACCTTTGATTTCTCCCGCCAAAAAGTTGGGGGTTAAAAAGGGCGCCGCCTCTTCCCAAAAAGCCATGGAATAGTGGTTGCCTTTAAGGAGCTCTTCTATTTGGGGCTTTTTCAAAAACGGCAAGAGTTCTTCCATGACATCTTCTGGGATATTTTCGGCGCCATTAAGCAAGTGCTGCAAGTCAGCACTATTCAAATGAGGAGCTAGTCTAGGCAATAAGTCTAGGTCTAAAGAAGATTCTTGAAACGGTTCTTCTTGAATCAGTGCCGATAGTTCTTGCGGTTTGATCAGCGGAGCTAGTTCGGCGATTTCTTTTGGCTGCGCGGTTCCTGCTTGATAATGTTGAATCGCAGCTGCTGGCTTCCCTAACAGCTCATCGATCGATAGGCCTAAAATCGCCGCTAGCTGCGGCAATTTTTCTATGTCCGGCAGTGAGTTGCCCCGCTCCCAATTACTGACCGCCTGATAGCTGACAAGTAATTGGTCTGCCAAGTTGCTTTGGGTCAGATTTTTTTCTTTGCGTTTGGTAGCGATCTGCTGACCAATTTTTCTCATGTTGAATTCACTCATAAATGAATTCCCCCTTTCATGCTCTAAGTATAGTTTCTCAGAAGGTGGAAACGCAATCAAGCTGCGGTTGAGCAGGCAAATGCCGACTCAATCACAGCTTGAGTTTACGAATGGATCAGCTGAAGGAGGTGTTCACCAAACGCTTGTGTCGTTAAACAGACCGCTTCGGGCATCAACTGTGCGAAGTCGGCAGTGACGTGCTGACTTTGCAAGGCTTGTTCAATGGCTTGCGTCAGTATTGCAGCAGCTTCCGGCCAGTTCAAATGTTCTAATAGCATGCACGCCGATAGCAGCAGTGAACAGGGATTGGCTTTGCCAAGTCCTGCGATATCCGGTGCCGTTCCGTGGGTAGCTTCAAAGATGGCTGCCCCAGTATCGTAGTTGATATTGGCGCCGGGGGCGATCCCGATGCCGCCAACTTGTGCAGCGAGTGCATCAGAAATGTAGTCGCCGTTCAAATTACAAGTGGCAATGACATCGAATTTTTCTGGATACAAAAGGATCTGCTGTAAAAAGTTGTCGGCGATCACATCGTTAACAACGATCTTTCCAGCCGCTTTGGCCGAGGCAAGGGCGGCTTCGGCTGCCTTTGAACCATTTTCTGCTTTGATTTTGTTGTATTGATTCATTGTAAAACACTGGTCGGCGTACGTGGTTTCTGCAAGCTGATAGCCCCAGTTTTTAAAGCCGCCTTCTGTAAATTTCATGATATTGCCTTTATGCACCAGTGTCACCGTGGGCCGCTTTTGAGTAATCGCATACTCAATGGCAGCAGCGATCAAGCGCTGACTGCCTTCTAAAGAGATCGGCTTGATGCCAATAGCGGAAGTTTTAGGAAAACGAATCGCCTTGACGGCAAAGTCTGCTTGCAGTGTCTGGATCAAACGCTGTGTTGCGTCGTCGTCTTTGGCAAATTCGATGCCAGCATAAACATCTTCAGTATTTTCGCGAAAGATCACCATATCGGTTTTTTCTGGCTGTTTTAAAGGCGAAGGGACCCCTGTAAAATAGCGAACAGGTCTGACACAGGCATAAAGATCCAGCGTCTGCCGTAAGGTGACATTCAAGGAGCGAAAGCCCTCGCCAATCGGGGTAGTCAACGGTCCTTTCAAGGCGTATTGCTGGGCCTTGATCGTATCGATGGTTGCTTGCGGCAGCCATTCCCCTGTCTGTTCAAAGGCGGCTTCTCCAGCGAAAACTTCCAGCCACTCGATGTGGCGCTGATTGTCATAAGCTTTATTCACAGCTGCATCAATCACAGGTTGCGCAGCCTGCCAAATCTCGGCACCGATGCCGTCTCCTGCAATGTAAGGAATGGTGATCGTCGTTGCTTCATGGGTTGTTTGGTTAGACATGGGCAGCTCCTCCTAATTCCGCTTTTTTTCGAATGACCATTGGCAAAATTCCTTGATGCTTCCAATAGCGAATATCTGCCGGGGCATCAAAGCGTAGACGGGTCATAAAGGAGACAGTCCCTCCGTCGGTCCGTTGCGCAGTGACTTCGACCAGCTGCTTGACCGCTGGCTCTTCTGGCAAAGCGATCGAGAATGTTTCGCTGCCATCTAAAGAAAAAGAGGCGGCACTTTCACCAGCCAGATATTCAAGAGGAATGATCCCCATCATGACCAAGTTGCTGCGATGGATCCGTTCGAAGCTTTCTGCTAAGACGACTTTAACGCCTAACAATTGTGTCCCTTTGGCGGCCCAGTCGCGAGAAGAACCCATGCCATAATCTTTACCAGCTAAAATGATACAGCTTTGGCCGGCTTTTTGGTAATTCATAGCGGCGTCAAATATCGACAAGGTTTCCCCAGTTGGAAAATAATGCGTGACACTGCCAGTACTGCCAGGAACCAGCTGGTTTTGCAGACGGATGTTGCCGAAAGTCCCCCGCATCATAATCTGATGATTGCCGCGCCGCGAACCAAAGGAATTGAATTCACGATATGGAACTTCTTTTTCTTGTAAAAATTTTCCAGCTGCTGAATCCATACTGATGCTGCCGGCAGGAGAAATATGGTCAGTGGTGACGGAATCACCCAATTTTGCCAAGACTTTCAGATCGGCTAAGACATCTGCTTTAGGCAATTCTTTGGTCAATGTTTCAAAGTAGGGTGGATGAGCAATGTAAGTAGATTGTTCCTCCCATTCATAACATGCGCTCGTGGTGGTTTCGATCGCATTCCAGCGTTCATTGGCATCAAAAAGATGCTCATAGGCAGCGCGAAATGCTTCTGGTCCGACGTATTCTTGAACGTAAGTATTGACTTCTTCATTGCTAGGCCAAATATCAGACAAATACACCGGCTCGTCATTGACGATAGCTAATGGTTCTTTTGTAAGATCTTTGCGAGTGCTGCCAGCGATCGCATAGGCAACAACTAACGGCGGCGAAGCCAAATAATTGGCTTTGATCTGTGGATGGATTCTTCCTTCAAAATTCCGATTGCCTGACAGAACCGACGCCACCAGTAGATTTTCCGCCTCAATTGCTTCAGCGACCGGCGCTTCTAAAGGACCGGAATTTCCGATACAGGTGGTACAACCGTAGCCCACTAAATAAAAGCCGAGTTGCTCTAAATACGGCAGCAAACCACTGTTTTGCAAATAGGTGGTCACGATCTGGGAGCCAGGTGCAAGGGAGGTTTTGACCGTACGAGGGACGGTCAAACCTTTTTCAATGGCTTTTTTGGCCAATAAGCCTGCAGAGAGCATGACGAAAGGATTGCTAGTATTCGTACAGCTAGTGATCGCCGCCAAAACGATATCGCCGGTCTCTAATTTGTCTGCTGCAGCATCTGGCCAAGTAACGCTGGTTTCTTTTTGCCATTCATCCTCCGAAAGTCCAAAGCCCTTGGGACCAACGGCTGCCGTGACTGATTGTTCAAAATCCTGACGGACTGCTGGAAGCAAAATCCGATCTTGCGGGCGTTTGGGGCCCGCTAATGCCGGCTGAACTTCTGCTAGATCAATGGTGATCGTCTTAGTATAGGTCGGCACGGTCGTTTCATCATAAAAGAAATGGTTGGCTTTGGCGTAAGCGGTAACGAGTTCGATCAGCTCGCTGGAGCGCCCGGTCGTTGCCAAGTAGTTCAAGGTCTCTTGATCGATCGGACAAAAACCGCAAGTGGCACCATATTCAGGGGCCATGTTCGCTAATGTCGCCCGATCGGCTAAGCTCAAATGACCATAGCCTGGGCCAAAGTATTCGACAAATTTTCCAACCACTTTTTCGATCCGCAGCACTTCGGTTACTTTTAGTGCTAAATCGGTTGCTGTGGTACCTGCAGGCATCTCGTTGATAAATTTCACCCCGATGACTTCAGGTGTAGGAAAGAAAGAAGGTTCGCCAAGAATCGCAGCTTCCGCTTCAATACCGCCAACCCCCCAACCGAGGACCCCCAAACCGTTGATCATCGTGGTGTGAGAATCGGTTCCTTGCAATGTATCAGGAAACAGCAGACGTTGGTCTTCGTGTGTTTTTTGCAAGATCACATCAGACAATGATTCGATGTTGACTTGATGAATGATCCCTGTTTCAGGCGGAACGACTTCGAAATTGTCGAAAGAACCTTGTGCCCATTTCAAGAATTGATAGCGTTCTGCGTTGCGTTCAAATTCCCGCTCCGTATTAAAAGCGATCGCCCCAGGCGTACCGGCTTGATCGACTTGCACAGAGTGGTCGACGACGAGTGTGACGGGGATCTCAGGATTGATGTCTTCTGCGGCACCGCCTAAAGCGACCATCGCATCCCGCATGGCAGCCAGATCAACGACTGCAGGCACCCCAGTAAAGTCTTGCAAGACGACCCGCTCTGGTTTGAATGGCACGACACCGGTAGGGCTTTCTGCCTGCCAATTCGCTAAAAATGGTAAATAATCCTCTGTAATTTCCTCGTCCTGATGACGAGCAACACTTTCCAATAAAACTCGAATGGAGTAGGGCAAGCGAGATAAATCAGCCCCTAAGTCTTGGGTGATTTTCGCTAAGTCAATATACGTGTATTGGGTGTCATTGACGGTGAGTTGAGTTTGCCACTTCATAAGAATCCTCCTTTTTACGAAGATAATCGTACTTATTAGGAATAATTATACGTTGATAATTTAAAAAATCAATTAAATTTATGAAAAATATTTCATTTTCTAAACATCGTGCTATAATGTGTGAAAGTTTGTTAAAAAGCAACGATTTTATAGGATGACTATTTTAACGATGTTTGTATACGGTTAAATAACATTGTAGTCGATAGTTTGTAGAAAGATTGGAGGTAACATCACCGTGGAAAGATTAGAAAAGAAAGAGAAATTGTCCTATCTTGCATCGCAATGTCAGAAATACAATTTGATAGATATGAATCTTTATTCAGAATATGATGTAAAGCGTGGACTGAGGGATTTAAATGGCACGGGGGTCTTAGCAGGTCTTACGACGATCTCCACCATTTATCCAGAAAAAATCATTGCCGGCAAGCCAGTTGAAGCTTGTGGCGAGCTGCGTTATCGCGGAATTGACATCAATGAGTTAGTAGCAGGGTTCGTCAATGAGAAACGTTTTGGCTTTGAAGAAATTGCATATTTATTACTTTTCGGCGAACTGCCAAACAAAACAGAACTTGCGGCATTTCATTGCCTATTAGCAGAAAAACGTACTTTGCCGACCAATTTTGTTCGTGACGTCATTATGAAAGCACCTTCTTCTGATATCATGAATAGTTTATCTCGCAGTATCTTGACACTGGCAAGTTATGATCCGCAAGCAGATGACATCAGTATTGAAAATGTGTTGGAACAAAGTCTGATGCTGATCAGTGTCTTTCCACTCTTGGCAATCTACGGCTATCATGCCTACAATCATTACAATCAAGGGGAGAGCATGTACATCCACCGCCCGACCGAAGAGTTGAGTACAGCTGAAACGATTTTGACTATGCTGCGTCCAACGAAAGAATATAGCTTCCAAGAAGCCCAAACATTGGATATGGCACTGGTTTTGCATATGGAACATGGCGGCGGGAATAATTCGACCTTTACGACACGAGTCGTTACCTCCAGTGGGACGGATACCTATTCAACGATTGCTGCAGCGCTAGGTTCTTTGAAAGGACCTAAACACGGTGGCGCCAATATCAAAGTGACGGAAATGATGGGAGATTTGAAGCGCAACGTTGCTGATATTACCGATGAACAGGCCGTCCGCACTTATTTGGAAGCAGTCCTAGATAAAGAAGCATTTGACCGTAAAGGATTGATTTATGGCATGGGCCACGCGGTTTACAGCGACAACGACCCTCGTGCGGCGATCTTTAAAAATTATGTAGCCAAACTGGCACAAGAAAAAGGATCAGAAGCTTGGCAAGAATATCAATTGTATACGATGGTCGAACGCATTGCTCCTCAAGTCATCAATGAAAAGCGCAAAATCTACAAAGGAGTCAGTGCCAATATCGACTTTTTCAGCGGGTTTGTTTATAACATGTTGGATCTACCAGAAGAACTGTATACACCAATGTTTGCTATTGCACGGATCGTTGGTTGGTCCGCCCATCGGATCGAAGAGCTGGTCAACGCACAAAAAATCATGCGCCCCGCCTATAAAGAAGTGTCAAATGATCGCGAATATATCGATATAGAGTCAAGATAGATCAAAACAGCAGGGAGGACGCTCGCTGCTGTTTTTGTTTTGGACATTTGAAAAGATGGTATTGAGCTGTTTTTGCGTATTTTTACTAGAGAGCAAATGAATGGCTTGGATCATTCATTCGTTAGAAAAATCAAGTATTTCTCCTTTTTCATATAGGAATGCAAAAATTGATTACAAAGTTTCTTGCATTTTTTGTATGATAGAGGGAGGAATAAAGGAGGAAAGTTCACGAATGAAAATAAAGAAATGGATGGCAATTGCCATTATTACCAGTCAATTTTCAACATTGCTGCCAGTATCAGCGGCTGCGGCTGTTTTAACGAGCGAGTCTACTGCTGGTCAAAATACAGCTGAGTCAACGGTTCCGGGAGTGAACGGGCCAACAATGGGCTTGGTCCCTGAAGATGCCGCAACGGTACCAGGAGAAAACGGCGAAGTAGTTCCAGGAGAGTCAACACCTGTTCCTGAACAGCCAACACCAGAACCATTGCCAGAACCGGAACCAACCCCGACGCCAGAACCAACACCAGAAGAACCGGTACCAAATCCTGATCCAGAGCCGAATCCAGAGCCGAATCCAGAGCCAGAACCAACACCTGAGCCGGCGCCAGAACCAGAAGAACCAGCACCAAACCCAGAACCAGAGACAACACCAAATCCAGAGCCAGAATCAACACCAAGCCAGCCTTCGCCTGACATCAAAGAAGTACCGAACGTACCAGAGTTGACGGTAACGCCGCCGCAAGAAGATGAGCCAGCAAAATTTGAAGTCACGCCAGTCAAAGAAACGTGGGACTTTATTATGGAGATTGGAGAAGATGCTCGTAAAGTTGGACAAGAAGAAGATCTTTACGCATCGGTCATGATTGCACAAGCGATTTTAGAGTCTGGTAGCGGAAGAAGTCGTCTGAGCCAGGAGCCTTTTTATAACCTATTTGGTATTAAGGGACTTTATGAAGGGAATGGGATTTCCTTCCAAACGCAAGAAGACGATGGTTCCGGTAATTTATACACAGTTCATGCCACGTTTCGCCAATATGACAGTATCGAATCTTCTTTGAAAGATTATGCGAAATTGTTGAAAGAAGGATTGGACCACAATCCGAATTTTTATAAAGGTGTTTGGAAATCAGAAACGGAGTCTTATGAAGATGCCACGGAATATCTGACCGGGCGTTATGCATCAGATACACAATACAATGAGAAGCTAAATGCGCTGATCGAAGCATATGCTCTGACGAGTTATGAAAAAGAGAAAGCAGAATTACCGACAGGCAGCGAACAGATGATCTATCCTGTCAGCAATCCAGTTGTCTCTTCTGTCTTTGGTCCACGAGGCAATGGGTTTCATCGTGGAGTGGACTTCGCCGCCCCGCAAGGAACGCCGATCATGGCTAGTCTTTCAGGAACGGTGATCCGCTCAGAATATCATTCTTCATGGGGGAATTATGTTGCTATCGAGCACAAAGATGGGCTGACGACATTGTATGCGCACAATCATCGCAATTTAGTGGAAGTCGGTCAAACGGTCGAACAAGGCGAAGTGATTGCTTCCATGGGAAGTACGGGGAACAGTACAGGTCCTCACTTGCATTTTGAAGTTAGTCTTTCACCTAGTTTAGCCCGGCATCAACTGGTTGATCCATTAGATGCCTTGTCAAAATAACAAAGAATAAAAGAGAGCAGTGTAGCTGCTTTCTTTTTTTTGTCAAGAAAAACGAATCATTTCAAGAAAATTATGCTTCGAGATTTTTTTAGCGCATTCATTTTATCTTGCACGATAAATTTATTCCGAAAACAAGTGTTTTTCTTTGTAAAAAAAACAAAAAGAATTTATGCTAGAAAGGTAGGGAAAAAAACTCCCAAGAGGAATGTCCACTTTAGACAAGGTCGTGTATGCGACTTTGCGATGTCTCTAGTATCCTTTCTTATTTAACCAAGGAGTGTGAAAAATGACTGACGATCAGCAAACAAGGAATTTGTCTAATGAAGCAGCGCAAGCAAGTCCACTGTCCTTTGAAGAAAAAGTCATTGAAACAATTGTTGGTGTCGCTTTGCAGTCCATTGATGGCTTGATTAGTGTAAATGGCAGATTTCTTTCAGATATGACCGAAAACCTTGAAGAACAGCCACAAGTCGCTTCTGGCATCGATGTGGAAGTTGGCAAAGAAGAGGTTGCAGTTGATTTGGAAGTAATCGTGACTTACGGCAAAGATATCCCCAAACTCTTTGCGCAAGTCCAAGAAGTGGTTTTAGAAGAAATTAGCCGCTTGACTTCTTTGAAAGTCAAAGAGATCAATATTCGAATCGCCGATATCGTCAAACAGGAAACGATCGATCAAATCGAAGGTTGAGCACCAGGCAAAAAATCGAAGTACATCAAAGAGAAAGGAAGAATGAACAAATGATATCACTATATACAACACCCAGCTGTACGTCATGTCGTAAAGCCCGTGCATGGTTGACCGAAAATGAACTGCCATTTAAAGAGAGAAACATTTTTAGCGATCCATTAAATAGTGATGAACTAATGGAGATTCTTTCTTTAACAAAAAATGGAACGGAAGATATTATATCTACTCGTTCGAAAGTGTACCAAAAGTTAGACATCGATTTAGAAGAGTTGAAGCTAGAAGAGCTGCTTTCATTGATCGAACAATACCCGAACTTATTGAAACGGCCAATTATCTTAGATGAGAACAAGCTCCAAGTGGGGTACAATGAAGAAGACATTCGTAAATTCGTGCCACGAAACTTACGAAAGATCATTTTCAAACGACGCCAAACAGAGCTGCTCATGTTTAATTATCGCCAAAAGCAAGAAGAAGGCGAATCTGTTGCGAACTTTATCTAATAATGGGAACAAAACCGGCAAATGAATACAGCGATGTATCATTGTCGGTTTTTTTGGTATTTTTTCAAGGGTCTTCTTAAGAGGATCAGTAAATCCGTTGATTCCACAAAAAAACACGATTCCAAAAAGGAATCGTGTCGGTTGAAATCTTAAAGTTTTTGGTTGTAGAATTCAACGACTAGTGCTTCGTCAACTTCTGCAGACAATTCATCACGCTCAGGTAAACGAGTTAATGAACCTTCTAATTTTTCGCTATCAAAGCTTACAAATGACGCGCGGCCAGCTGTTGCTTCAACTGCTTCTTTGATTGTTGAGATGTTTTGTGATTTTTCACGAACGCTGATGACTTGTCCAACTTCAACGTGGTATGAAGGGATATCAACGCGTTTGCCATCAACTAAAACGTGACCGTGGTTTACTAATTGACGTGCTTGACGACGAGTAGTTGCTAAACCTAGACGGTAAACAACGTTATCTAAACGTTGTTCTAGCAAGATCATGAAGTTAACACCGTGTTTACCTTCTTTGATTTTGCTTGCTTTGATAAACAATGTACGGAATTGACGTTCGTTCATGCCATACATATGACGCAATTTTTGTTTTTCAGTTAATTGCATGCCGTATTCTGATTTTTTGCCACGGCTGTTTGGTCCGTGTTGTCCTGGAGCGTAAGGGCGACGTGCCAATTCTTTTCCAGTTTCTGATAAAGAAATTCCTAAACGACGAGAAATTTTCCATGATGGTCCTGTATAACGAGACATAATTTAGTTCCTCCAATAAAATAGTTTGGAGTAAAATAATCCGTTGAAAAACTCACATTCGTGCAGTTCGTTCTTCAATCTTCACCTTTGCAGCCGCGGTTACGCAATTGCACCCGAGGGGCAACGAACTGGTGACGAGCTGTTATTTTCCTGCTGCATTATTTTACACAAGGAATAGTATACGACAAACTAGGGGCAAAAGTCAAGATGGAGCTGGCTTTGGATTTGATGAAAACAAATCTTGAAATTTTTCATTAATTACTTATATTTTCAAATATCTCTTTACAAAACAGCTTTTCGTCATTAGAATATGAAAGTATTGTGCAAATGATAACGAAGTGAAATTATTCATAAAAGGAGTAGAAAAAATGAATCCAGTATCCCCATTATTTGAGAAGATCGATTCTTCCATAGAAAAGAAAATCGATCTGATCAAGAGTAGTTATTTGCGTTACGCTGTACGTGCGATGATGGCTTGTTTATTCTTGACCCTCGGAACAGCTATTGCTTTTGCGATCGCTATGAAAGGTGAATCGATGGTTCACGGGTTAGGGAAAATTCTATATGCATTTATGTTTAGCTGGTCTTTAGTCATGATTCTTTATATGAACGCAGAATTAGGAACATCAAATATGTTGTATATGACTGTTGGGGTTTACCGTAAACGTCTAAGTATTCCTTTGGCATTGAAAATTTTGCTTACGTGTGTCTTGTTCAACTTGATCGGCGGGGTGATTTTCGGCTCAATCGTTGCACTGACAGGTCCTTTTCAAGGGCTGACCGCAGACAACTTTATGCTGACCTCGATCACTGCGAAATTAGAAAAATCGACCATCCAAATTTTAGTAGAAGCGATGTTCGCCAATATCGTTGTAAACACAGCTGTGCTAGTAAGCATGCGGATGAAAGACGATGCCGGAAAAGTTGCAGCAATCATTTTCATCATATTCATCTTTGCTTTCTTAGGATTCGAACACGTTATTGCTAACTTCCCAGCGTTTACCTTAGCTTTCTGGGCTTCAGGCGGACACTTGGCAGGTATGACTGTCGGCAGTGTGATCCATAATTTAGTTTTTGCCTTTATCGGTAACTATATCGGCGGTGGCTTGGTCATGGGGCTGGGCTATGCATGGTTGAACAACTCAAAATCGACCTATGTCGACTAATTAGAACCTACCAAAAGAAGCAGCGATGCTTCTTTTTTTTTCTTTTCTCTAACATTTCTCCAGGAAGAAGCCATCATCCCTTAACGGAGCGTTGAAATCAGCGCCTATTTATGTTAAGAATAAGTATGTACGGTTTTTCTTGCTGTTTTTTGTAAAAATGACCGCAACCAAGACCAAAATCTTAGTTACTTCTTAATAGAAAGCGAGCCTTAACCTTTTATGAATCGGAAATTCTTTGCCTTTGATATTGATGGAACCTTGCTTGACTCGAACAAACAGCCACTCGACAGTACGCTAAAAGCCCTTGATCTTTTGCGAGATGCTGGCCATTTCGTGACCGTTGCCACTGGACGCAGTCGTTTCCACGCTCAAGATATTATTCGTTCGTTGTCCTTTGATAATTACATTTTATGTAATGGCGCAGCTGCTTTTCTTTCGCATCAGCAGGTGTATAAAAACTTACTCGATGAAACGCAATTGGCTGCTTTCGTGGCAGAAGCCCAAGAGCTTGGGATCGACACGGCATTTGTCGGGATGGATACAGCGAAACGAGCGTCTTCTTTGGATATTGCTAAAATGGAAGCAGCGATGCATTCTTTTGGTGCCCAACTTCCTGAGTTGGACATGGATTTTCCCGAAGAAAAAGAAGTCTATCAAGCATTGGCTTTTTACGGAAAAGAGTATGAGCATTTCTTTGACGAGAAATACAGCAAACTGCGTTTTGTGCGTTGGCATGAAAACAGTGTGGATGTCGTTCCAAAAGAAGGCTCCAAAGCAGCAACGATCCTGTGCGTCGCGGAACAATTAGGGATAGCGCAAGAAGATGTGATCTGTTTTGGTGATGGCCAAAATGATCGTGAAATGCTGACTGCCGCAGGTGTCGGTGTGGCAATGGGCAATGCGGTCCCTGAGATCCAACAAGTCGCAGATATGGTGACCGCTAGCAATGATGAAGATGGCATCTGGTTAGCCTTGAAAGAATTACAACTGATTTAAAAAGGAATCCTTTAGACATAGCACAGTCGGTTTACGGCATCTGTGCTATGTTTTTTTGTTTTTTCTCGGTCGCAAAGAAAATAAATTGGTACAATAGAAAAAAGGGGGAATGCAGCAAATGAAAATCGCATTGATTGCTCATGATCGAAAAAAAGATGTAATGGTAAAATTAGTGACTGCCTATCGAGAAATTTTAGCGCAGCATGAACTTTTCGCAACAGGAACTACGGGGAAGAGGATCGAAGAAGCAACCCAGTTGCCTGTCCACCGCTACAAATCAGGGCCGCTGGGAGGAGATCAGCAAATTGGCGCCATGATTTCGCAAGATGACTTGGACATGGTGATCTTTTTGCGCGATCCTTTAGCCGCGCAACCCCATGAACCAGATGTAACGGCATTGATTCGCTTGTCAGACGTGTACGAGATTCCTTTAGCTACCAATATGGGAACGGCAGAAATCTTGTTGCGGGGGTTAGCAGCTGGCTTTGCTGATTTTCGACAAGTGATCCACGAAACGGACAATCGTCCCTTGTCGTTATAAAGATAGTAGAAGAATTGAAGAAAAAGGACGTGCAGAATTGAAAGCAATCTTAAAGGATTTTTTGACCTATGCAAAAATGAATACTCGCTCAGATGCGACGAGTCAGACCATCCCAACGACGCCGGGACAAGTTGAGTTGGCTCTTTTATTGAAAGATCAGTTGATCGAGATGGGGGTAGCGGATGTTGCTTACTATGAAAAGAATAGTTTTGTGATCGGACGTCTACCTGGTAATCCTGAAAAAACGGCGATTGGCTTTATTGCCCATGTAGACACGGCAAATTTCGAAGCTGAAAATATTCAGCCGCAGATCCATGAAAATTACGATGGCAAGGATGTTTGTTTAAATAAAGAAAAAGCCATTTATATGACAACTGCTGAATTTCCTAATCTCAAAGACTATGTCGGCGAAACGCTGATCACAACGGATGGAACGACCCTGCTGGGTGCAGATGATAAAGCTGGTATCGCAGAGATCATTGACGCGCTGCGAATCTTACAAACGATGGATGCGCATAAACGTGGCGATGTCTGGGTCGCTTTTGGGCCTGACGAAGAGATCGGGACTGGCGCTGATCGCTTTGATGCGGCGGATTTTCCAGTGGCATTTGCTTACACGATGGACAGTGGTCGTGTGGGGCATATGGAATATGAAACCTTTAATGCTGCTCGTATTGATATAACGATTGATGGTACGAGTGTGCATCCTGGAACTGCTTACGGTCGTTTGGTCAACGCCTTGAAAATCGCGCATCAAATCGACGATGCCTTACCAGCAGAGGAAGTTCCTGAACGCACCCGCGGGTATGAAGGTTTTTACCTACTGCACAATTTGACGGGACATATTGGTCGAGCAGAAGTTTCTTATATCATTCGTGATCACGATCATATGCTTTTTGAACAGCGAAAAGCTAACATCGTGGGGATCATTGACGAATTGAACACAGCCTATGGGCAAGAACGCATCACCTATACGCTGTATGACCAATATTACAATATGGGGGATTTGATCAAGAAAGATCCCCGCAGTATCGAAGCTGCCCGAGCAGGGATGCAAGCGATTGGTGTGACACCGATCGAAGCGCCGTTTCGTGGCGGGACCGATGGCTCGAAAATCACCTATAAAGGCATTCCAACACCGAACTTATTTGTTGGCGGTGAAAACTTCCATGGCCAGTATGAATTTATTACCGTGGAAGCGATGGAAAAAGCCCGTGATTTGATCGTGGCGATCGTGGAACATGTCGGGAAAGAAGACACTACCATTTCCTAGAGAACGCGGCAACACGCTAGACTAAAGCGAAAAAGTCTAGCGTGTTTTTTTGTTTTGCTGCAGGGAAGAACAGCAAGTGAAAGAACCTTTTTTTTCTGGACCAAAACCCTTATAATAGAAAAGAAGCTAAAAGAGAAGAGGAAAAATGTGTGCGGGTATTATTCATTGGAGATGTAGTTGGTTCATTAGGAAGAGAAACAATCACGGAGTACCTTCCCAAATTAAAGAAGGCGTATCGACCACAGGTGACGATCGCGAACGGCGAGAATGCGGCGGCGGGTCGTGGGATCACTGGTAAAATTTATAAGAAATTTTTGCAAGATGGTGTCGATGTCGTGACATTAGGCAATCATACATGGGACAACCGTGACATTTTTGAATTTATTGGCGATGCGAAGAAAATGATTCGTCCAGCCAATTTTCCAGAGGGAACACCGGGGGTCGGCATGGTGTTTGTGAAAGTCAACACCATTGAGTTGGCGGTGATCAACATGCAAGCTCGCTCGTTCATGGTAGACCTTGATGATCCGTTTCGCAAAATGGATGAATTGGTTGCGATTGCCCGCAAACGTACACCGTTTATCTTTGTGGATTTTCATGGGGAGACTACTAGCGAAAAACAAGCGATGGGCTGGTATTTGGATGGCCGAGTTTCGGCAGTCGTCGGCACGCATACCCACGTACAGACCAACGATGCGCGGATTTTGCCCCAAGGAACGGCTTATTTGTCAGATGTCGGCATGACTGGTCCTTATGATGGGATTTTGGGAATGAAACGCGAACCAGTCATTGAAAAATTTTTGACGGCGTTGCCGCAACGGTTTGAAGTGATTGAAAAAGGCCGCAGTATTTTGTCGGCTTGCTTGCTTGAGATTGATGAAGCCACTGGTAAAGCAAAATCGATCCGTCCGATCCAAATCAGTGAAGATCGCCCGTTTACAGAATAGGAGAAGCATGGAAGAGCAATTAACCAAAGAATCAAACGTTGCCCAAGAGTTGGCTGCTTTGCAAAAGCTTTTGTCTAATCATCCGATCGTTCAAGAATTTCAAGAAATTCAAGTACGAGCCTTGCAAAACCAAGGGCTACTGGAGTTGGAAGAAGCGCTGAAGCAAGCGCAAAAAGAAATCGTTCAATTTGAGCATTATGAGAAACCCGAAGCAAAAAAAGCTGCGGAGCAGCGTTATGCGTCATTGACAAACGAATACGAGCAGCACCCCTTAGTGGTTGCTTATCGCCAAGCGTTACTGCAAGCAGATGAATTGCTGCAATATGTCACGACGGAGATCCAAAAGAAAATGAATAAAGCCATCGAGGAGGATGAAACCAATGCCTCAAAAAACTAAAAATACCCCGATGATGGAACAGTATTTAAGCATCAAGGCTCAGTACCAAGATGCTTTTTTATTCTATCGTTTAGGAGATTTCTATGAATTATTTAATGAGGATGCTGTCAAGGCAGCACAAATTTTAGAACTGACGTTAACCAGCCGCAACAAAAATGCGGAGGAACCGATCCCTATGTGTGGGGTGCCTTACCACGCTGCCAGCAATTACATCGACACCTTGATCGAGCAAGGCTACAAAGTAGCGATTTGTGAGCAAGTGGAAGACCCAAAAACCACCAAAGGAATGGTCAAACGCGAAGTCGTGCAACTGATCACGCCGGGAACGGTGATGGACAGTAAAGGCCTATCCGCCAAAGAAAACAACTTTTTGACAGCTGTTTTGCAGCAAGGGGAGCGTTTTGGCTTTGCCTATGTCGATCTAAGTACCGGTGAATTAAAAGCAGCGCAATTGGAAGATGAAGAAGCCGTCGTCAATGAGGCAGCCGCTCTGCAAACGAAAGAAGTCGTTTTGTGCAGCGAGATTCCTGAATCATTGCAAACAACACTGACCAATCGCTTGAATGTCGTGTTTTCTAAGCAAGAAACGTTGGAAGAAAATGCCGAATTTCAATTTTTAACAGAACCTCTCTCCCAAGAGTTAGAAAAAGTAGTCACAGGGAAGTTGCTAAGTTATTTGGCGATCACCCAAAAACGCAGTTTAGCGCATATTCAACAAGCCGTGGAATATCAGCCCGATCATGCCTTGAAAATGGATCATTATTCCAAATTCAACTTAGAATTGACGCAGTCGATTCGAACCGGAAAAAAACAAGGGACTCTTTTGTGGTTGCTGGACGAGACAAAGACCGCAATGGGGGGACGTTTGTTAAAGCAATGGTTGGATCGTCCCTTGATCCAGCCAAAGAAAATCACTGCCCGCCAAGAAATGGTCCAATCGTTACTGGACAGTTTCTTTGAGCGAGCAGATCTGCAAGAAGCGTTGACGAAAGTCTATGACATGGAACGCCTAGTTGGACGGGTCGCCTTCGGAAATGTCAATGGCCGCGATTTGCTGCAGTTGAAATCTTCTTTGGAGCAAGTGCCTTTGATCGCGCAATTGCTGCAGGGGATCAACCGTGGCGAGTGGAATGACTTGCTGCTGGAATTAACGCCTTTAGATGATTTGGTTGCACTGATCGAAGCGGCGATCGATGAAGATGCCCCGTTGCAGATCACAGAAGGCAACATCATCAAAGACGGGTTCCATCAACAATTAGATGAATACCGTACGGCGATGCGTAATGGCAAGCAATGGTTGGCGGAATTAGAAGCCAACGAACGTCAAGCGACGGGGGTCAAAAACCTGAAAGTTGGGTTCAACCGCGTCTTTGGCTATTACATTGAGATCACGAAAGCCAATCTAGTGAATTTAGATACCTCTCGCTACGAGCGCAAGCAAACGTTAGCCAATGCGGAACGGTTTATTTCCCCCGAGTTGAAAAAACTGGAGACTTTGATTTTAGAAGCCGAAGAGAAATCGGTGGATTTGGAATACCGCCTGTTTCTTGACGTCCGTGAAGAAGTGAAAAAGAGTATCACCCGTCTGCAAAAGTTAGCCAAAGCCGTCAGTGCGGTCGATGTCTTACAAAGTTTCGCCACAGTTTCGGAACGCTACCAATACGTGCGGCCGACAGTAGCGAAAAAACGAGCGGTATCGATCATCGACGGCCGTCATCCTGTAGTGGAAAAAGTTCTTGGTCATCAAGAGTACATTCCGAATAGTATCGTGATGGATGAAGAAACAGAGATCTTGTTGATCACAGGCCCAAATATGTCTGGGAAAAGTACGTACATGCGGCAGTTTGCCTTGCTAGTCATTATGGCGCAGATCGGCTGTTTCGTACCCGCACAATCTGCAGAGATGCCGATTTTTGATCGGATCTTTACTCGCATCGGTGCCAGCGATGACCTGATAGCCGGTCAAAGCACGTTTATGGTGGAGATGATGGAAGCCAACCAAGCGCTGCGTCATGCAACGCCTAACAGCTTGATTTTGTTTGATGAGTTAGGGCGTGGGACTGCGACCTATGATGGGATGGCATTGGCACAAGCCATCATTGAATATATCCACAAAGAAGTTCATGCCAAAACACTTTTCTCCACCCATTATCATGAGCTGACGGTTTTAGATGAGGAATTGGCGCACTTGCGCAATGTCCATGTTGGTGCCGTTGAAAAAGAAGGCGAAGTCGTCTTCTTGCATAAGATGATGGAAGGGCCCGCAGATAAAAGCTATGGGATCCATGTAGCCAAAATCGCTGGACTGCCAAGTGCACTCTTACAGCGCGCAGCCACGATCTTAAAAGCGCTGGAAGAACATGAACCGACGGTACAACCAAAACCCGTCGTCGAAGAAAGTCAGCAGTTGTCGTTGTTTAGTGAAGTATCTACGGAAGAAATCGGCGTCATCGATCAATTGAAGAAATTGAATCTGTTGGAAATGACCCCGATGGATGCTCTGAATACATTGTACGAGCTGCAAAAACGAATTTAGAAAGAAGGTCAGCAGATGGGAAAGATCCAAGAGCTATCCGAACGTCTGGCGAACCAAATCGCGGCAGGAGAAGTTGTTGAGCGACCGGCTTCTGTCGTCAAAGAATTAGTTGAAAATGCCGTGGATGCCGGCAGTACCCAAATCGATATTTTTATTGAAGAAGCAGGCTTGCGTAAAATCCAAGTCATCGATAATGGCGAAGGAATTGCAGAAGAGGATGTCTTGACTGCCTTTAAACGCCACGCCACCAGTAAAATCCACAATCGAGATGACTTGTTTCGAATACGTACCCTTGGGTTTCGCGGGGAAGCTTTGCCTAGTATCGCTTCGGTTTCGATCCTCTCGATTGAAACGGCAGTCAAAGGCGCCCAACAAGGCTCCTTTGTGCGCTTAAAAGGCGGCGCTGTTGAAGAGCATCTGCCTGCCAACTTGCGACAAGGAACCAAGATCACTGTCGAAAACCTCTTTTACAATACACCGGCACGCTTGAAATATGTCAAGACGCTGCAAACGGAACTAGCGAACATCGGCGATATCGTCAATCGGATCGCCCTGAGCCATCCAGAAGTGGCTTTTCGTCTCGTTCATGAAGGCAATAAGATGTTGAGCACCACTGGAAGTGGACAGTTAAAACAAACCATCGCCGGGATCTACGGGGTGGAAACGGCCAAAAAAATGATCGCGATCGATACTGAGGACCTCGACTTTAAAGTCACTGGCTTTGTGTCACTGCCAGAAGTCACCCGAGCCAGCCGCAACTATTTATCCACGATCATCAATGGTCGTTATATTCGCAACTTCGCTTTGAATAAAGCGATCGTTGCTGGTTACGGATCAAAATTGATGGTCGGTCGTTTTCCATTAGCTGTCCTTGAAATCAAAATGGACCCCTTATTAGTCGATGTCAACGTTCATCCGACTAAGCAAGAAGTTCGCTTGTCAAAAGAAGAAGAACTGACCAAGCTAATCAGTAAAGCCATCAATGAGGCGCTGCGGGAAATCAATTTGATTCCTAACGCCGCTGATAATCTGCGGTTTAAGAAAAAAGTTGCCGATCAGCCAAAAGCCCAGCAGCTTGGCTTGGAACTGGAGTCAGCAGGAAATTCGACTTCTGAGTTGTCTTATAATCGCGAAACCGGGAAATTTGAGGTTCAGGGCAGTACTTATCAACAGGCTGTGGATAACTCTGTGGAAAAACCTGTGGAGGAAGGTGGAAAACTTCCAGAAATGCCACAGGAATCTAGCGAAAACCTGTTGGAAGAAACCGAGGAAACCTTTCGCAGTTTGGAAGAGACGCTGCCAAATAAGCCTGTCCGAAAACCATTTGTGGAAGACCAGACGGAAACAAAAGCGCCGCTGCCAGAAGCGCCAGCCTTTCTCTCGGAAGAGACGCCAGAGCTTACGGCGCAAGATCTGCAAAATCAAGCGACTCTGCACCCTGAAATGCATGGGGATGACCGCAACTACCTGAAAACGGTCGAACGGTTACTGGAAGAAGAACCAGCGAAGGAGCGTTTTCCCCAATTGGATTATTTTGGGCAGATGCATGGGACCTATTTGTTTGCCCAAAGTGAGGCGGGGCTATATATCGTCGACCAGCATGCGGCACAGGAACGAATCAAATATGAGTATTACCGCGAAAAAATCGGCGAAGTGACCAATGACCTGCAAGAATTGTTAGTGCCGATCGTTTTGGATTATCCCAACAGCGATGCGCTGCAATTGCAGGAACAAAGTGACAAGCTGGCAGAAGTCGGGATCCATCTGGAATCTTTTGGAAACAATAGTTTCATCGTCCGGGCGCACCCGACGTGGTACCCTAGCGGTGAAGAAGAAGCCATCATCCGCGAAATGATCGACATGTTACTGACCACAGGAAGTGTCAGTGTCAAAAAGTTTCGTGAAGCAACCGCGATCATGATGAGCTGCAAACGATCCATCAAAGCCAATCACTATTTGAATGAAGCGCAAGCCCGGATCTTGTTGCAAGATTTAGCGAAATGCGAGAATCCCTTCAACTGTCCCCATGGTCGCCCGGTGCTGATCCATTTCACCAACAGCGACATGGAGCGGATGTTCAAACGGATTCAAGATCCTCATCGAGCAAGGAGTGGCATGGAATGATTATTTTGGCTTCACAGTCGCCGCGGCGCAAAGAATTATTAGCAGAATTAGTCCCGGAATTTGCGGTCATACCAGCGGATATCGACGAGTCGGTCCGACCAAACGAAGCGGCGATCCCTTATGTCCAGCGAATGGCAGTAGAAAAAGCGGCGGCTATTGCGCAAACATATCCTGAAGATCTGGTGATCGCGAGCGATACGACGGTCGTGGTGGATGAAGAAATCTTAGGAAAGCCAGTCGACCGTAAAGATGCTCGGTCGATGTTACGAAAAATGAACGGACGGACCCATTGGGTGCATACCGCCGTCGTTTTACAAAAAGGCAAACAACAGCGCCAAGCAGTGGTTTCGGCGGAAGTTGTGTTTCGTTCCTTGACCGATCAAGAGATCGACCAATATCTTGCCTTAGATGAGTACCAAGACAAAGCGGGCGCCTATGGGATCCAAGGGGCGGCCAAAGTATTTGTCTCATCGATAAACGGCGATTTTTATACGATCGTAGGGTTTCCTGTCACTACGGTCTATCAGTTGTTGCAAGAGTTTATGGAGGAGGAATAAGGATGGATGTTTCTGGTAGTTGTCTTTGCGGCAAAGTCACGATCAACTTGACGGGAGTTGCGAAAGAAATTACGGTTTGTCATTGTAGTCTCTGCCAGAAATTTCACGGCGGACCGATGTTTGCTCTTGCGCCATGCGCTGAGGACCAGATAGCTCTTCAAGGAGCGAAGTGGCTGCGACGTTACGATTCTTCTGAGTGGGCACAGCGAGGATTTTGCAGTCAATGCGGCTCGAGCCTGTTCTTTTACCTCAAAGAAGCACACACCTATTTTTTTGCGGCTGGGTTGTTTGGCAACATGCCAGAAGCTGTCTTAACCGAAGAAATCTATACAAAAGACCAACCGCATTTTTACCATTTTGCGGAACCAACGACTCGTTGGCAAAAGCTGCAAAACCCTTAAACAATTTGAGCAAGTCATTTTACATTCGCTAAGAAAAAAGGCATGATAGAGCATACAGGATGAGTCTAGAGGAAAAGCAGGTGAAAAAATGACAGATAAAAAAGAATTAAAAGAAAAATTGTCGCCAATCGAATATGCGGTGACCCAAGAAAATGCAACCGAACGCCCCTTTACTGGCGAGTATGATGATTTTTATGAAAAAGGGATCTATGTTGATATCGTCAACGGCGAACCATTGTTTGCTTCTACTGATAAATATGACGCAGGTTGTGGCTGGCCGTCCTTTTCGAAACCGATCAGTAGCCAAGATATTCAAGAAAAAGCTGATTTTTCTCACGGCATGCATCGGGTAGAAGTCCGCAGCAAAGAAGCTGACTCTCATTTAGGACATGTTTTTTCAGACGGTCCTCAGGACAAAGGCGGTTTGCGCTATTGTATCAACTCGGCAGCATTGAAGTTCATCCCTTTAGCAGAAATGGATGAAAAAGGCTATGGCGAATTCAAATCACTCGTTGAGTAAGTATTAGGAACTGTGTGCGAAAAAAAGACGCAGCAGCATGTCTCGTTTGAAAAAATGCGACTGGAACAACGGTTTTTCCTCCGTTTGTTTCCTGCTAAGCCTTTTCCTTCGTTCACAGTCCTTTTTTTGCCTTCTCGTCTGTGCTACAATAAAGGGAACATATGTACAGAAAGGAAAGCACATGTACGAATATATCATAGGGAAAGTAACGGATATCTTTCCGGCGTATATCGTCGTTGAGACCCATGGCATCGGCTATCAGATCGCTTTTGGCAATCCGTATTCATTTAGCGGCAAGTTAAACCAAGAAGTAAAAATCTATCTGCACCAAGTGATTCGTGAAGATGCTCATAGTCTCTACGGCTTTGCCACGATCGAAGGCAAGCAGTTGTTTTTAAAATTGATCAGTGTCTCAGGTATTGGACCAAAGAGTGCGTTAGCAATCATGGCCAATGAAGACCATACAGGGTTGATCACGGCAGTCGAAAATGGGGACGTCAACTATTTGACTAAGTTCCCAGGTGTCGGTAAAAAGACGGCGCAGCAAATGATCCTAGACTTGAAAGGCAAAGTGGCTGAACTGGTTGGAGAAGAAGCGATCGTTCCTCTAAGCGTGGCAACGACTGCTTTAGATGAAGCGATGGAAGCCTTGAAAGCATTGGGTTATAGCGAAAAAGAAGTCAAGAAAGCCGAAAAACAATTAGCGGCGAATACGACAAAATCGACGGATGAGTACTTGCGGGAAGCTCTCCGATTGATGATGAAAAAGTAAGGAGCAAGTAGACGATGGATGAACGAATTGTTTCGCCAGAAAGTACTGAACAAGAAGAGATCATCGAAAAATCCTTGCGTCCGCAAACCCTTGCCCAATATATCGGACAAGACAAAGTCAAGCAGGAGCTTTCGATTTATATCCAAGCGGCGAAAAATCGAGAAGAAGCGTTGGATCATGTCCTCTTATATGGTCCGCCAGGCTTAGGGAAAACGACGATGGCAATGGTGATCGCCAACGAGATGCAGGTGCAAATCAAGACGACCAGCGGTCCTGCGGTCGAAAAACCGGGGGACTTGATTGCAATCTTGAATGAGCTGCAGCCGGGGGATGTTCTGTTTATCGATGAGATCCATCGCTTGCCTCGTGTCGCCGAAGAAATGCTTTATTCGGCAATGGAAGATTTTTATGTGGATATCATGGTGGGGCAAGGAACAACGGCTCATCCGGTTCATTTTCCGCTCCCGCCATTTACCTTAGTCGGCGCAACGACACGGGCGGGGATGCTCTCGGCGCCACTACGGGATCGCTTCGGAATCATTTCTCATATGCAATATTATGAAGACCATGATTTAAAAGAGATCGTGCAGCGGACTGCGTCGATCTTTGAAACGGATATCGTGGAAGAAGGGGCGATCGAAATCGCCCGCCGATCTCGAGGCACTCCACGGATCGCTAACCGTTTGCTTAAACGAGTTCGCGATTATGCGCAAGTGCAAGCAGATGGATTGATCGATCGCACCGTTGCTGACCAGGCATTGGCGCTTTTGGCAGTCGATCATGCTGGCTTGGATTATATCGATCAGAAATTGATCCGCACGATGATCGAATTGTATCAAGGCGGCCCGGTGGGATTAAGTACGATCGCTGTCAATATCGGGGAAGAAACCGAAACAGTGGAAGATATGTACGAACCGTTTTTGATCCAAAAAGGATTTTTGAAACGCACCTCGCGTGGGCGGATCGCAACACCGTTAGCCTATGACCATTTTGGCTATCCCCAAAGAAGTGAATAGAACGAAGCAGCAATCAACGATGATTGCTGCTTTTTTGTGCTTTTGGTGAAACGTTTCTTTTTATTTTTTAATAATTTCTGAGAATCAATCGATGTTGAAAAAATACATTATTTGTGAAATTTGATTAAACGGAAGTGTTTGGAAAAATGATTTCTTATGAAAATGTTGATATAATAGCTTTTGTGTTTGTGAGGAACTCAACGAAATTTGTGAAAAAAGAAAACCTGAAAAAAATAATTGGAAAGGCTTGCATTTTCGAATGGCAGCGGATATAATCTTTTTGTAGAAACGTTTCACCAAAATGTGGAGATATACGTAGTGTTGTGAGGATAGAAAGAAGGAGATTTTGTGTATGAGTAAACTGCAAAAGTTTTATAGTCAACGGCAGCTTCACTGGATGGTTTTTCCCGGCGTGGCATTTATGATCGTATTTAATTATATTCCGATCTACGGAATTATAATCGCTTTCAAAAACTATACGGTGATTGACACGATTTCATCAGCACCATGGGTTGGGTTAGAGAATTTCCGTATCATTATGAATGACAGTTTTTTCTGGGAAGCAGTTAGAAATACGTTAGCCATCAGCTTATTGAAATTAGGATTAGGTTTTGCGATCCCGATTGTGTTAGCCATTATGATTTTTGAAATGCAAGATGGCCGCTTGAAGAAATTTATTCAAACGGTTTCATACATTCCCCATTTTTTCTCATGGATCGTGCTAGGTGGGATGATGATCTCTTGGCTGTCAACGAACGGCTTTATCAACCAAGTGTTGATGTCCGTAGGATTGATGGACAAAGGGGTCAATCATCTATTGGATCCAAGCAAATATTGGTGGATCGCGGTCCTTTCTGATCTATGGAAAGAAGTCGGCTGGGGAACGATTCTTTACTTGGCAGGTATGTCGCGGATCGATCCAACGTTTTATGAAGCCGCACGAATCGATGGTGCCAGCAAGCTAAGACAGATTCGTTCGATCACATTGCCATTACTGACACCGATCATCTCCTTAAACTTGATTCTGAATGTGAGCGGTATCTTAGGGTCAAACCTAGATCAAACATTAGTTTTGATGAATTCACAGAACCAAAACCGTTCAGAAGTTATCAACTCCTTTGTTTATAAAATGGGGTTGACGCAAGGTGATTTCTCTTATGCAACTGCTGTCGGCTTGGGGATCGCGGTCATTTCCGTCATCTTATTGGTGATCACGGATCGAGTGACCCGCAAGTTGAACAACGGCAATTCAGTTATCTTATAGGAGGAAAAAACATGATCAAAAGAAAAGCAAAAGAAAACACGTGGTTTTACTTCTTCAATACCGTGATCTTGATTTTATTCTCGTTAATGATCATTGTACCGATTTGGAATATCTTGGTTTCCTCCGTGTCTTCTAGTTCTGGATTAGCGGGCAACGGCCTCGTGTTATGGCCCAAAGGCTTTACCTGGGAAAACTATCGGAAAGTTTTTTCCGACGCAAGTATCCCCCGTGCCTTCTTGATCTCAGTGTTAAAAACGGTTCTTGGGGCTGCAACCCATACCTTGTTTTGTGCGATCGTGGCTTACGGATTGAGTAAATCACGCTTGGTTGGCCGCAACATTTATACAACGATGGGGGTCATCACCATGTACTTCAGTGGTGGGATGATTCCAACGTACTTGCTGATTCGCTCGCTAGGATTACTGGATTCTTTCTGGGTCTACATTATTCCAGCTTTGTTCAGCTATTATGATGTCGTGATTTTAATGAACTTTTTCCGTGAGATTCCGCCTTCACTCGAAGAATCGGCGAAGATCGACGGTGCAAGTGAATTCCAAATCTTTTATAAAATCTTCTTACCATTAACGAAACCGGCATTGGCAACCATCATCTTGTTCAACGGGGTTGGCCAATGGAACGATTTTATGACAACAAAACTGTATATCACAAAAGAGTATCTTTATCCGCTGCAAATGAAGATTTATGAAATCATCGTCCAATCCAACTTGAGTACGATGACTGAAAGCGGTAGTACCGACTTTATCGTCCAAGCAACGACCCGTGGGGTTCAGTTGGCTACGATCGTCATCACGACAGTGCCAATTTTAATTATATATCCATTGCTTCAAAAACACTTTATCGGCGGTATGATGGCCGGTGCAGTAAAAGAATAGAAAGAGGGATAGACATGAAAAAAGTAGTAGGCGGTTTATTGGCAGCATCAGCATTACTTAGCTTAGCAGCATGTGGCGGCAGCTCAGACAATGCCAGCAGTTCGGATTTTTCTATCAAAGATCGGTATGAGTTAGATGAAAAGACACCAGCATGGAAACTCGATACCAAAGAAGAACCAACCAAGATCACATGGTACATCAATTCAGACTGGACAGCTTTGCCATTTGGTGAAGATGTGACGACAGCCCAAATCAAAAAAGATTTGAACATTGATATTGAATTTATTTCAGGTGATGATTCGAAATTAAATGCTTTGATTTCAAGTGGTGATATGCCTGATATCGTGACGTTGATGGATAAAACCAGTCAAGCAGCCACAAAAGCTGATAGCTGGGCATACTCATTAAACGATTTAGCGGAACAATACGATCCGTATTTGATGAATGTCGTGACCGAAGATACCTTCAAATGGTTTGCTTTAGATGATGGCAAAACTTATGGCTATCCAAACTATTCCAACACAGCAGCGGACTACGAAAGCGGCAATATTCCCGTCAACGATAACTTTGTGATCCGTGAAGATGTCTATGAAGCATTGGGCAAACCAGATGTTTCGACTCCAGAAAACTATGTGAAAGTCATGAAAGAAATCAGCGAGAAATTCCCTGATTTGACACCAATGGGCTTCACAACGATCGGCGAAACAGCAGGACCATTCTTAGATAAATTGCAAGACTTCTTAGGTGTTCCGTTAGAAGATGAAGATGGTGCTTTCTACGATCGTAACTTAGATGAAGAATATATCTCATGGTTGAAAACCTTTAATCAAGTGTATCGTGACGGCAACATCAGTGATGACAGCTTTACCGATGACGGTCCAACCTATGATGAAAAAGTAAAACAAGGGGACTATGCAACGATCTTAGTCGCAGGAACGAGCGGACAAGGTGGGAACTTCACTGAATTCATGAAAAACTCTGACACGCGGTACATCGCAATCGACGGACCTGCCAGCACTTCTGGTCGTGAAGCAACCTTGAACCAAACAGGAATCTCTGGCTGGTTGATCAACTACATCACAAAAGATGCGGCGGATCCAGCAAAAGTAACCCAACTCTTCACGTACTTGATCGATGAACCAGGACAAATTTTGACAAAATTCGGTGTTGAAGGCGTGACGTATGAATACAACGATGAAGGCAAAATCGATTACTTGCCAGAAATCAAAGAAATGGAACAAACCGACAACGAAGGCTACAACAAAAAATATGGTATCAGCCGTTTCAACTACTTTAACAACGACCGTGTCAATGCACTGAAAGTCAAAACCGAAAATGCGTTGACCCAAATGCAAGAATGGGGCGAAGGCAAATTGTATCCACACTTTGTGATCGAAAATACGGATCCAGATGCCGGAACTGCTGAAGCACGTTCAAACACAGCAATCAAAACCAAAATCAACAGTACGATCATCTCATTGATTCGTTCAAAAGATGAAGGAACATTTGACAGCACACTAACCGACTTTGAAGGCTTCTTAGATTCAAACAACTGGGATGCAATCAAAGACATTAAAACTGAAAAAATGGCCGAAAACCGCGAACGACTAAAATAACCCCCATAGGAGAGGAAAGGAAGCCAAAAAAAAGACCTTTCCTCTCCTTTGCTTTGAAACACAGGTTTTGCGCGCACTTTGCGCAAAATCTGATGTTTCAAAGTACTAGGCGACCGCAGGGAGCGTAGTGACCATACAAAGAATCACTGCGATTGGCTCGCGTAGTGAGACATGCAAGCTGCACTTAGTGTGTTTTACTTAGTGCAACTGTAGGCGAAGCGAAAGCGGAGACGAGCAGATGATGAAAAGTACTAGGCGACTGTAAGGAGCGTAGTGACCGCACAAAGAATCACTGCGATTGGCTCACGTAGTGAGACATGCAAGCTGCACTTAGTGTGTTTTACTTAGTGCAACTGTAGGCGAAGCGAAAGCGGAGACGAGCAGATGATGAAAAGTACTAGGCGACTGTAAGGAGCGTAGTGTCCGTACAAAGAATCACTGCGACTGGCTCACGCAGTGAGACCTGCAACCCAGAAAACCGTACGTTGAGAAACGACCCAAAATCACAAGAAGGCAAGAAACAGGTTTACGCAGCACCCGCAGCACAAATCAGCAAGTTTTGATTGGAGGATCATAATGAATCGACTATTTTTTTATGAAGGATGGTACTATCGGGTCTTTGCTTTTCTAGCAGATATGATCATTGTTAGTTTTCTCTTTATGATTCCAGCAATGACGCTGATTCTCGCAGGGCCAGCATTGATCGCGCTGTATCGGACGATCGATCAATTGTACAAGGAACGAGATGTCCCGATTTGGCAACGATACAAGCAAGCATTCTTAAGCAACCTCAAACGTGGTCTCTTCTTAGAAGGTCTTGTTATGGCGTATGTCGCAGTCTTTGCCGGTTTGATCTATTCCTTGATGATGCTTACACCTTACTTTGGCGTTTTAGCCGTGATCCTCGTCAGCTTGGCTGCGCTGTATCTCGTCGTGTTCGTTCTCTTGTACAGTTTGTTTGCGCAATCATTGCAAGAAACAGCGAAAGAAACAGCATATGCGGTTCTTAGCAGTACGGCGAATGCGATCATTTTACTGGTGATCCCAATCATTGTTTTTGTATTGTGCAGCAAAGTAAACCTATTCTTATTTGTTTGTTTAGGCATTTCAGGATCAGCCTTTGTACAAGTGTTGTTTTTCAATAAAGTATTAGCGAAGGGAGAAGAGACAAATGACTGAATCGACCGCAACTGATCGATCCTGTTTTTGGGCTTCGGTCCAACAAGAACTTGACGCCCTTCCGCTAGCCTTTGAAAGAACCAAACAAGCGCCTTTGCTGAAAGGGATCGATTGTTTTACGATTTCTTTTCAAAGTCTTGGTAATGAAACGATCTATGGGCATCTGCTGCTGCCAGAACAAGCGGCAGATTGTCCAATCGTGATTGATTTTTTAGGCTATATGAATCATGTGCAAGAACCCTTCCAATTCGCTCATTGGTTACTGATCGGCTGCGGCTGTCTTGTCATCGACAATCGTGGACAAGGGGGACGCACGCAAGATCAGGTTCCTTATGAAACCACGCAGCATGAAGCACCTTTTGGACGCGGCATCTTGAAAAAAGAAGATTTTTATATGAAGCGATTGGTCGCAGATAGTTTGCGCACACTAGAAGTCCTTCAACAGATACCGGAAATCGATCCGCAGCGCATTATTTTAAGAGGCGGCTCACAAGGCGGCGGCATCGCCTTATTGGTCAACGCATTAACGAACGTCCCAATTTTTGCGACGTTTGCCGATGTGCCAAGCCACTCCAATCTTGTCCATCGGATCGAACAAAAAACAGGAAGTTACCATGTGATTCAAGAGTATATCGAACAATTTCCAGAAATGCGGGAAACGATCTATCAAGTCATGAGTTATTTTGATTTGAAGTATTTTGCTCATCAGATAACTGGTCCTGTTTATACATCGGTCGGCAGTGCTGATCCAATCTGTCCCATGGAAGATTTCTTCGTTTCCTATAAAAAGATTCCTGGACCGAAAGAATTGCGTATTTACTTAAATAAAGGGCATGGCGGCGGCGAAGCGAAACAAATCCGTCGTGAAATGCAGCAAATCAAAAAATTACTCAAAGGAAATGAATGAAGATGAAAGTAGCAACCTACAATCTACGAGTCGATACCGACTATGACCAAGAATGGCAATGGCACTATCGATCGGAGGCGGTTTGCTCCTTGATCGATTACTACGACTGGGATGTTCTGGCGATCCAAGAAGCTCGTCCCAGCCAATTTGCAGATTTAGCAAAGTTAGCGCAGTATGCTTCCGTCACTGCTGAACGAGATGGTGATGGCTTAGGCGAAGGCATTGGACTGTATTATCAAAAAGAGGCTTTCGAGTTATTAGCTTCAGGTTCGTTTTGGTTGTCATTGACACCGACTGAACCAAGTATTCATCCAGAAGCTGCGTATTCACGCTTATGTGTTTGGGCAGTCTTACAGGAAAAAAAGAATCCGCCGTTTCTTGTCATCACGACCCATTTAGATAATATTTCAGAAATGGCTCGTTTTGAAGGGATGAAAGTGATCTTTGAGCAGCTGGCAGATCAAATCGAACGCTATCCTGTATTGCTGATGGGCGACTTGAATGCGGAGCCAACCGAGCGGGTGCATCGGTACTTAGAGCAACATTTTCAAAATGCCAAAGAACATGGACAGAAGCCCCATCACGGGCCAAAAGGCTCCTATCAAAATTTTATTTATACGTTACCATGGCAAGAACTAGAAGAAATTGATTATATCTATACGAAAGGCTTCACGGTGGTCAAAACCGCCTGTCTAACGGATTCTTGTGATCGTCGTTTTCCCTCCGATCATTTTCCTTTAGAAGCAGAAGTCCAATTTGAAGAAAGCAAAGGATGAATAAAAATGGAACAGCAGAAATTAACCGAACTACTTTCAGAAATGACCTTAGATGAAAAAATCGATCAGTTGCTGCAACTGGCAGCGGCTTTTTATTCAGATAAAGCAGAAGAGAAAACCGGCCCAATGGGCGACTTAGGACTGACACAAGAGAACATCAACAATGCGGGAACAACGCTAGGTGTTTCTGGTGCAAAAGAAGCGATCCGCGTCCAAAAAGAGTATATCGAAAATAACCGCTTGAATATCCCAACGATATTGATGGCGGACATCATTCACGGCTTTCGGACGATTTTTCCGATTCCATTAGGATTAGGTAGTTCATGGGATTTGGCAGCAGCGGAGAAGATGGCGGAAGTATCTGCCAAAGAAGCAGCTGTTTCTGGCTTGCATGTGACCTTTTCACCGATGGTGGACTTAGTAAGAGACCCACGTTGGGGCCGTGTCATGGAATCGACGGGGGAAGATCCTTACTTGAACAGTCGCTTCGCTGAAGCCTTTGTCAAAGGCTATCAAGGGGATGATCTGCGAACAGATTTCAACCGCGTGGCTGCGTGTGTCAAACATTTTGCGGCTTACGGTGCGGCTATCGGCGGTCGCGATTACAACACGGTCAATATGTCAGAACGCCAACTGCGAGAAAGTTATTTACCGGGCTATAAAGCGGCCCTTGATGCCGGTGCCAAACTGGTGATGACCTCCTTCAATACGGTGGACGGTATTCCAGCAACAGCCAATCGCTGGCTTTTCCGCGATGTTTTGCGAGAAGAATTCGGGTTTGAAGGCGTTGTGATCTCTGACTGGGCAGCAATCAAAGAAGTGATCGCCCATGGCGCAGCGGAAGATGAAAAACACGCCGCTGAATTAGCCATCAAAGCTGGGGTCGATATCGAGATGATGACGACTTGCTACACTGATAACTTGAAAGAGTTGATCGCAGAAGGCACCGTTGAGGAAGCCTTAGTCGATGAAGCGGTGCTAAGAATCTTGACCTTGAAAAATGAACTAGGGCTATTTGAAAATCCATACCGCGGCGCTGATGAAGCCGCTGAAGCAGCCACTGTTTTGTCTCAAGAACACCGAGAAATCGCCAGCGATATCGCAAAGAAATCAATGGTATTGTTGAAAAATGAAGGTGTCTTGCCGTTGCAGAAAACCGAAAAAGTGGCGATCGTGGGTCCAGGTGCTCACTCCCGTGATCTATTAGGGGCTTGGTCTTGGCAAGGGAAACAAGAAGAAGTAGTGACCTTAGTGGCGGGTGCTCAAGCCTTGGGTGCGGATCTGTTGATTGGTCAAGAGCCCTTTGATTATTTTGCACCGTCTGAAGCGGCGATCCAAGAAGCGATCGAATTAGTGAAGGCAGCCGATAAAGTGGTCCTAGCACTAGGAGAGCAGGAATGGATGAGCGGCGAAGCTGCCAGCCGCAGCGACATTCGCTTGCCGCAAGCCCAATTGTCCTTGGTTGAAACCTTGAAAGAATACAACGAGCAATTGATCGTAACCCTTTATAACGGTCGTCCTCTTGATTTGCAAGGGGTTGATGCAGCCAAAGCGATCGTTGAGGCTTGGTTCCCTGGAACCGAAGGCGGAAACGCACTTGCTCAGATCCTGTGGGGAGAATACAATCCAAGCGGCCGCTTGAGTATGTCATTCCCAGAAACCGTTGGACAAGTTCCTGTGTATTACAACGTTGACAATACCGGTCGTCCTTATGAAAGTGCACCGGATGAAAAATATGTCTCAAAATATTTGGATGTCTCCAATTATGCCAAATATCCATTTGGCTTCGGCTTGAGCTATAGCCCAGTTGCGTATTCTGCGGTGACGTTGGATCAACCGACCATGACCAAAGATCAAACAGTCACGGCATCCATCACGGTTACGAACCAAGGAACAGCAGCGGTCTGGGAAACGGTCCAATGCTACATTCGCGATTTAGTCGGTGAAGTGGTTCGCCCAGTGAAAGAACTGAAAGGCTTTAAGAAAATTTGGCTAGAGGCTGGCGAATCAGCAACCGTTCAATTTGAGATCACGGAAGAACTGCTGCGCTATGTCCACAGCAACCAACAAGCAAGCAGTGATCCAGGGAAATTCCACATCATGATTGGTGGGAACAGCCGAGACACCCAACAAACAACCCTGCAATTAGTTAGGTAAGATAGGAAGGTTTCTATGACGAAAAAAATAGTGATGAATAACGCAAATACGACCGTGACATTTTTACCAAACGGTGATTTATATGAGATCCAAAGTCACGGTGTGATGATCAATCAGTTGAACGGAAATGCGCTAGATGGCAGTTTGAATCAAATCTATCTACGTCTGCGTGAGGCGGGGGAGTTGTCCTTTATTCCCTTGATCGGTTCAAATGCTAACAGTGCCTTTGCTTACTCAGACAAACAGCTGACTTGGACTGGAACGTACCAGTCTATCAGTTACCAAGTAGATTTCCAATTGGCACAAGATTGCTGGTTCTGGCGAGTTCAATTGAGTGGTTCTGGGGAAGCGGAATTGGTTTACGGACAAGATCTTGGTAACGCAGCCAAAGGTGCTGTTCAATCCAATGAAGCCTACGTTTCGCAATATATCGACCATCATGTTAGCCATGATAAGGATCAAATCGTGCTATCTTCTCGCCAAAATCAACCACAAAATGGTCAATTTCCATTGGTGGAACAGGGCAGCTTCCAAGCCTTAAAAGGCTTCTCGACGGATGGCTATCAATTTTTCGGTCGCAGCTACAAAGAAACGAATCAACCAACTGCACTCAGCCAAGAGACATTAGCCAATGAAGTGTATCAATACGAATTTGCCTATACGGCACTGCAAACGCAATGGTTGACAATAAGTGAGACACCTACGGAAATCGTTTTTTACGCAGCGGTCAAAGCCAATCAAGTGACGGCAGTCAATGAACCGCAGTTTGCACTTGAAACGTTGAAAGAAACGTATCAAGCCTTGTCCTTCGACTCGTTGCAGGCAACGGCGCAGGCTCGAAAAAACTTCGGTCGACCGCTCACAGGGCTGACATTTTCCACAGAAGAAATCAACGTGCGGTTCCCTCAGCAAGAAGCAGTGGAAATCGTTGACCAACAGCTTTATTCCTTTTTTACCCCTGATTATCACCATGTCGTGTTGAAAGAAAAGGAAGGGCAGATGGAACGCTCCCATGGGCATATTTTGATGAGCGGACAAGAGTTGATCGTCGATCAACCCATTTTGAGCACGACTGTTTACATGACGGGGATGTTTAACTCCCAAATCGTATTAGGCAATACGAACATGAACAAATTGTTGAGTAATAGCCGCAACTCATTGAATCTTTTCAAACGTTCCGGTCAGCGGATCTATCTGAAAGACGGCGATCAATGGCGGATTTTAACGATGCCATCTGCCTTTGAAATGGGCTTGAATTCGGCGACGTGGTACTACAAAACAGCGGATGATGTCATTCAAGTAACGACCTTTACGAAAGCAAATGGACGCACGATTGCAACCACCATCACTAGTGAACAAGGTCGTGCTTACACCTGGGCCATCACTAATCAATTTGTGATGGGGATCGATGAAGCGGTACCGACTGTTACCATTACGCAAGACCAGCAATTGCTCACCATCAAAGGATCAGCGGATTCACCGATTGCGGAAACTTATCCAGAATTGACGTATTATCTCCATGTAGCACAACCTTTTGAACTGACCGATGAAACGATTTTCAATGTGGCAGCCGACGATAGCACGACCGTATTGACCTTTGCAGAACAGGCGACGGTTTCCTTCGTGATCCAAGGCACACTGACTGGTGAACCCTTTGTTTCCGAAACGTTAGATCGCCAGCAAGAAGACACTGCCTATACGGCCTTTGTCGATGATTTGTTGAATCAGTTTGAATTGAAACATTCGCAGGCGGATGTCGCATCCTTCAATCACTTGGCACGTTGGTACACCCACAATATGCTTGTTCATTACTTGTCTCCTCATGGTCTTGAACAGTACGGTGGTGCTGCTTGGGGGACTCGAGACGTTTCCCAAGGACCGACTGAGTATTTCTTAGCACTTAATCGTCCTGAGATGGTGGCGTCCATCATCGAGCATTTGTTTGAAAATCAATTTGCAGATGACGGCAACTGGCCACAATGGTTTATGTTTGATCGCTATGAGAAACAAAAAGCCGATGAGAGCCACGGAGATGTGATCGTCTGGCCAATGAAAGTCGTTAGTGACTATCTCGAAAAAACCAAAGATTTTGCGATTTTGGAAAAAGAACTGCCTTATACGGATCGCGCAACCTTCTTGAAAACCAAGACCAAAGCTTCTTTGTTTGATCATTTGAAAAAAGAAGTGGCGTATATCGAAGCGAACTTCTTGGAAGGAACGTACCTGTCTTGTTATGGTGATGGCGATTGGGATGACACCTTGCAGCCGAATAACAGCAAGTTGAAGAAACAAATGGCCAGCAGTTGGACCGTTGCCTTGACCTATGAAGTATTGAAAAAATTAGCCAGCCAGTTGCAGTCAGTTGACCCAGAGTATGCCAAACATTTAACGGAACTGTCTGCGGGAATCAAACGTGACTTTGAAAAATACATGTTAGCTGATGGGACTTTGCCAGGATTTGTCTATATGGAAGATAGCGAGCACGTGGAACTGATGGTCCATCCGACTGACAAGAAAACCGGTATCCAATACCGCTTGCTGCCGATGCAGCAAAGCATGATCGGTGAGCTGTTATCTCCCGAACAAGCCGAGCATCATGTGGCGATCATCAAGGAGCATTTGCAATTTCCAGATGGGGTGCGCTTGATGAATCGTCCAGCGACTTATGAGGGGGGTGTCAGCACCAACTTCAAGCGGGCAGAACAAGCAGCCAATTTTGGACGAGAAATCGGTTTGCAGTACGTTCACGCCCACATCCGCTTTACAGAGGCCATGGCGAAATTAGGTCGAGAAGAAGAGACTTGGCAAGCACTTGGGGTCATTAATCCGATCCAAATCGCTCAACGGGTCGAAAATGCGGAAATCCGTCAAGCAAATGCGTATTTCAGTAGTTCTGATGGCGATTTCAAAACAAGGGTTGAAGCCCAAGAAAATTTTGGTAAACTTAAGGAGGCAACAGTCGGCGTCAAAGGCGGCTGGCGCATCTATTCTAGTGGACCGGGGATCTATATGAATCAGTTGATCAGCAATGTGTTAGGCATTCGGACCTTTGTTGATCACGTTGAACTTGATCCCGTCTTGCCAGCGGAATTAGCAGGATTGACACTGACGTATCGACTCTTTGATCGGCCGGTCGAAATCGTCTATCATTCGGCAAGTACGCCGAAAGTATTGATCAACGGGGAAGAAATATCCACTGAGTTTGCGGAAAATCGCTACCGTCAAGGTGCGTTTGTCCTGAAGAAAGCAGCGCTTTGCGCCCAATTAAACGAAAACCAAACCAATACGATCGATATCTATCGTTAAGAAAGGAGAAGCCATGGTAGGAATCAAAGATATTGCCCAAAAAGCGGGTGTCTCCATATCCACCGTTTCGTATGCATTGAATGGCAGTCCAAAAGTGACCGAGGAAACCCGTGCGCGGATTCAAGCGATCGCAAACGAATTGAACTATGTTCCGAACATGGCTGCTCGCACACTGAAACGCAGACAAACCAACATCATTGGCGTTTATCTCGCCGATTATGCCGGAAGTTTTTATGGGGAATTGCTAGATGGCATCAAGAAAGGGCTGGAACTTTTCGGCTATGAAATGATCGTCTGCAGCGGCAAGAAGTCACACTTGTTTATTCCTGAGCGGATGGTGGACGGTGCCATCATTTTGGATTGGACGTTTCCAGCAAAGGAAATCGAGCAATACGCCCAACGAGGGCATCAAATCGTCGTGTTAGACCGTGTCTTGTCTCATGAAAACATCCATCAAGTCTTGTTAGACAACAAAGGAGGGGCGGCGCTGGCGATCGATCGCTTGATCGCTGGACAAAGCCAAAAAGTGTTTCTCTTAGCAGGGCCAGAAAAAGGTTACGACAGTCGGGAGCGGCTAGACGCTAGTACGAAAGAATTGACGCGCTTTGGTATTCCTTATGAAGTCATTCCTGGTGACTTCACGGAACCTTCTGGTTATCGAGCGGCAAAACAGCTCTTAGCAAATGATCCCCAGTTTCCCATTGATATCTTTGCCTTCAATGATGAAATGGCGATCGGGGTCTACAAATATGTCCGCGAGACCGACTATCGCATCGGAAAAGAGATCCGCATCATCGGGTTTGATAACACGGAATTAGGCGCTTTTGTGCAGCCGCGCTTAGCGACGATCTCCTATTCGAAACATCGATGGGGCATGGTGGCAGCTGAGAAAATCGTACAATCGATCCAAGGGGAACCAGTGGCGGACGAGCATATTTATACCACTTTTGTGGATGGTGGATCATTTATTTAATTGATCCATTAAAGGAAAATGAGTTGAAAAAGGAATGGTGAAATGGGGAGGATTTTATCTTACAGAACATACCAAAGCAATTGATGGAGAAAGAACTATTGAAAGAAGTAAACCAATTCAAAAGTTCCAGATGGATGTTAATGAGATCGCCGAAACTTTAAATCAGGCAACACTCAAGAACAAATCAGTAGCTATCTAAATTGAAGCGCATGATCGAGATGAGAATTACTTTCCTGATATAGTTGGCCATATTTAAGGGGCATGATGAACTAGAAATATATGTTGGTGGTAATAAGGTTGGCTATGATAAAATTAGGAATATTAAAATAGTAACATAACCAAGTGGTCGGACAAAAGTAACCTCTTATAAAAAGTACTCACAAATTATTAAATTATATTAGCGATAATTATTTAAAGCTAGCTTTCTGATATAATAGTTTGTAAAGGAGTGCTAAGATGATTAACTTTTTAAAAGGTTTAAAAATAAGAATCCTATATATATATTCAATGATTTCGCTACTTATAGGTGTCTATTTAAGTGTAAATTGGATTCCTGTAAGCGTTGAAGGACTAAGCAAATCCCAAAAACAGGAGCTTTTAAGAGAAGGATCAATCAACTGGGAACTTGGTGTAGTTTTTAAGGTATTAGCCCTGATACTTTTCTTGGGTGCACTAGTAAAATCCATTATATATATCTTAAACAAAAAGAGATAAGCGTAGAGCTCATCTCTTTTTATACTATCTAGAAACTTCGTGGATCACTTCGATTTTATAAGGAATGATAAAGCCTGCTCTTTGCATTGCATAACAATAATTGTTTCCAAATCCCACCTCGAAGTTGCCATCATAACCATTTAGCTCCCATTTGAAATCAAATATATCCGTAACCTTTACTTGAGTCCAATAATTTCCATTGGCTTGTTTCTTATAAGTTACTGTGTAACTAACTCCACGTAATGCTGTGTGAAGTTGGCCGCTTAGAAATGTATAACTTCCTGAGAAAGAACCAGATTTTTTACCTGTAGAAAATGCTTCTTTTTTAAGTCTAGAATAATAAGCGGTCATTAACTCCTCGCCGTCTACAGTCTTTGCCCAGCTATCGTTTTTATTAACATATGTCGAAGGTTTCCATGTTGGATTCCAATAGTAATTCTCAGCAGAAATAATGGCGTGCTTCATATAAGCAGCAGTCTGATTGTGACCTTTTTTCTTAACCATTGATATACCTTTATTGTATGCAGCAATTGCAGCCGCATAAACTGGATTTGCAGGAGTTACCGATGATCTAGCACCTATCTTAGACTTTGGTTCAACATAAAAAGGATCAACTGATTCGGCAACGTCCGCTTTATACTCTTCCAACAATGCATCTTGTTCGGCATCATAGGAATTTAAAACTGTTAAACTCTCATTTAAAGATGCGTTGAACTCTTCAGCACTATCAGAATCTTCAAACATTCTAATTACACCATCAATATAATCTCTATTGGACTCTTCATTGGATATTGCCTCATTAATTAATGATTGATTAGTTTCATCTATCTCAAAACCATTCTCATCTGCATAACCATTTATTTGACCAAAACTTAAAACTGATATACCAAACACTACACTAATTAAAAACTTCTTCATTGTTTTAATCTCCTTTTTAATTATTATTTTACTAAAAAATTTAATATACCATACTACAATATATAAAAAACATTTTAAGTTATATTTATATCCTAACAATTTTGTAATACGTAGGAAAGGATGTAAAATTGAACAAAGTTGAATACGATAATATGCAAGTAAATCTTCGTTCTTTGCGGCACAAACTTGATTTTCAATGCATAATATTCGTTATACTGTATTATTAAAAAAGGAACATAATAGGGGATTTATGAAAAAAGTATAAAAATATTAGGGTTTATCTTGTTGGTTATAATTGGATTTGTAGGGGGCTATTTTCTATCTGTAGATCCAGCTAAAGACTTCTATGGTGATTGGTATGGTGTTGCTAACGAGGGGAAGGAGAGTTTTCTTTTAGAATAGATAAAGAAAAAAATAATCGATTATGGAAATGATGATTATAATTCACCTGGTTTTCCTTACACAGTGAAAAAGTCTGGAAATGGATTTTATATTGAAGTGTCTGATGATGAGCTAAAAAATATTTTTCCCGAATTAATAAAATTTAAGTATAAAAACAATATGACATTTTTCCTGAATGATGATGAAGAATCAATTGAGTACTTTGTAGCTATAGATGGTTTTTTGAATAATGTAAAACTACATAAAACATCCTTTGAAGATTCGTATAACAAAACCGAAGAGTCAACCTCATAAAGTCTAATAGCAAGTGAAACAGAAACTTCTTGCAGTTCTTTGCTTAATGAAACTCATTCATCAGAAACGACATCATCAATTGATTCTCCAAAAGTATCAGATCTAAGTGAAAAAATTGATTCATTTATTGCGAATTATACGTCAATTCCACCAGATTAGATTATGGAAAAGGAAATTGATGGAATTACAATAAGAGCAACAAACTTTACTGCAACAAATGAAGCCGAGGCATCATCTATTCAGTATCATTTGCTAATGGAGAGGCAACATCATGCAACGATGTATACGCACAAGTCATTGGAGAATAATAGCTATTTTCAATAGAGGCTAATATGCAAAAAGATAAATCTGAGCAGGATGAAACTCATTCTAGCTCAGATTTTTTTGAATATTACTTTCCTTGTTTTGTATTCATATTTGATAGAATCATTCATACCACTTATCGTCCTCTTAGTTTGTTTATTTTGTCGTGATTTAATCATATTAGAGAACGATATGTTTTTTAATACCGAAAATGAAAATGAGGCTGAAGAATCAATTTTGACTCATCAGTCCCATAAATTATAGAGCCTTTCTTGCGGCTTTCTTTTATGGGCTTTTGTCACAGTCTCTTTTTTGCGTTATTTCAAAAATAACTTTACTTATTTTATCGAAATCAGTGATTTATAAAAAAAATAATATTTTTTATTTTGTTATTTTATATGCAATGGAATTTTTAAATAACGTTTTTTATTCATTTTTGATTATAACATTATTATTATCTACAGTCAGAAGATAGGAAGCGTTCTTTTAACTTATTATTTTAGGTCGTTAGAAAAGAGTTTTGTGCCGCTGAATTTTGTCAAATATTCTAACATTTTATTTATTTTTCTCATCTTAATTTAATTTATAGTGTTGATTTATCCCTCGTTTTTTGTATGATTTATGAAAGAGAAAAGCATTTTTTTGAAAAGAGTCGATGATTCATCTTGATAATTTGAGCTTTTTTTAATTGATGAGTAGTTAATAGCTGTAAGATGTGGAAGTTACAAAAATTGGAATTATGAAAAAACAATTATAATCATAATTTTGAATGGAAGAAAAAAAGAATTATAATTCTCTTTCGTCAACTCGCTAAACTAAGAGTTGTAACACAGGGCGTGCACTGCGCGATACGTTTATTTTTTTAAGATAGGAGGGATAAAGTGAAACGGTTTTTAACAACTTTACTTGTTTTTCTACTAACATCAGGTCCGTGTTTTTCATATGCAATGGTAGTGGCACAAGCCGAAAGTGTTACAAAAACAAGTGAAGAACAAATGATTTCTTCTGCTGAGCCGGTCGCTTCATCAACCGACAATCAGGAAGAAACCAATCAAACGGAAATAAAAGAATCTAGCGAAGCTGCTTCGGCAGATTCGACTGCAGCAACCACTGAGACATCTTCTTCTGAGACAGAAGAGTCATCCGAAGCTGTAGAAGAAGTCCAGGTGACCTTTCTAACAGATACTGAGCATGTATTTGCTACCGGAAAAACTCGCATCCAGTTCAGCAAAAACAAAGGGGAAGCACTAAAAGAAAGTGATTTACCAGTTTTTGAAGATGATACTGCTTTTGAAGGTTGGTCGTTAGACGGTACGGTCTATACAAGCCAAGCGCTGACCGAATTGATTCTCACGGAGAATCAAACCTTGACCGCTGTTTTTAAACCGACTGTTAAGGCAAGAGCGGCGGACATCTCGTTGGCAGAACAATCGATCAAAGAGATCATTGCAGAAGCCGATAAAACGAAAGTGATCGCTGTACCAAGCCCTGCTGGAGATGATTCAGCATATGCAGAATACACCAATAGTGCTGAAGGGATTCGTCAAGCGTTGTTCGATATGTATCAAAACGGCAATGGCCAAGAATTTGCTTTGTATGTCGGCTCTGGCTCAGCTTTAGCGACTTTGCCATCAAATCTGACTTCAAAGACGATTCCAGACACAGTCGATAATACAAACATGACTTTTTATGCACTACAAGGAAAAATCAGTCGCTTGATCATCACAGGGCATAGTGATGATCCCATCACAGATGCAACAACGTTGACTTCGGGTAGTCGAACCGTTCCTTTTGGCACGGACATCTACTTTGGTTCTGATGTAGTGATTCGAAACCTCAACTATACGGGGACGAGAATGTACATGAATGGACATAGTCTTTCCTTGAACGGTGGTTCCACCGGCAATGGCCTTTCTATTTATGGAGGAAGCAACAATGGCGACCTTACTGGAAATCCGACGATCACTGTAAATGCGACAGGCTCTGGAACTTGGAACATCTATGGTGGGAATCAAAGCGGTGGTACATTGACTGGGAATACAGCGGTTGTCGTAAATAATACGGTGGGCGGCATCAGTACGATTGCAGGAGGTGCCAATATCGGTACGATTGATGGGAATACCAGTGTCACGATCAATCGACTAAATGGCACACTGACCAATTATTATGGGGGCGGTGTCGGAACCACTACTTCAAATACAGCCAATGTTACCGGTAATGTCGCAACAGTCTTTCAAACAACGAACACCAATTTCCGTTTAGGAACCTATTATGGCGGTGTTCAATACGGGAACATTGGTGGAAAAGTCCACAATACTCTCACGGGAGTGGGTGGTTGGACCGGTACAGGATTGAATTATTATGGTGGTTCCAGAGAAGGAAATATTGGACAGACACGAGAGCAAACAGCGATTACGAACCAAGTAGACACTAGCGCCTATTCTACAGGAGCAGCCTATTTTATTGGTGCCAATCGAACCAATGGAACGATTACTGGGAGTATTGAAAATACGATTAAAGCAGGTGACTACAATCAAGGGTCGTTCAATCGTGTCGATGGCGGAGCAGGAATGGACGTAAGTGTTACCAGTCTGCAAACTGGATCTGATAGTGTGTATGACGCGATGACACCAACTGATCGCCGGGCTTACGCTGAAACCACTGCTCGCTTTAAAGTATACGGTGATATTACGACGAAAATCCTAGAAGGCTGTGTCAGCTATGGAGGAGACAACTTATCGTATACGCGGGCAGCTGGGTATGGTGGCTTTATTGACGGCAGCACAACTGTCGAAGTCGGCGTATTAAATGATTCTCGCACGGTCGGCGGACCTGGATTCGTTTATAGTTATGGGGGACGATCTTATAAAGATGGTATTGCCTATTCAAATAGCTTGAATTCACGAGCAAATGGTGTCGGAACGTTTGATATCGTAGGCGGAGGCGGTACCAATGGTGTGCAAGCAACCAACCTTTATATTTATGGGGATACAAAAACAGTCTTAAACAATGTAGTCGCTCGTTGGACCTATGGTGGTGGTTTTTCAGGAATCATCGAGGGAAACACGGCAAACATCTTGAATGGCGGGATCGTGGATACGTTGGAAGGTGCAGGATATACCGGTAAACGTGTATTTGGTAATTCACATGCTGAAGTAAATTACGGTCAAGTCGACTGGTTTCTCAGTGGCGGCGGTTGGGGGGATGCCAAAATTACTGGGGACGTTTCAGTGACTGTTCATGATGGTATCATCAATGCCTCAATGGGGGCCTCGTATGGGTATTTTTCTGGACACACGATCAATGGAAATTCTGATAATCGAATTTACGGCGGAGATTTTTCTGGAACACCTCGGACAGGTCCAAGTGCTTTTTCTGGGGGAATCACGAATGCAGGTTCGCTGCTAGGGGATGCACAATTAACAATCGATCTAAGGGATTATGAAGGGGAATTTAAGCTTCCTTCAGGAACGAATATCTCAGGTGGAAATCCGTATAACAGTACCAACATCGTTGGGACTGACAGCTCCAATACGATTACATTGAACATTTATACAAAACCGGGATCAGATGCATTGAACGGGGCAACGATCTATGGCGATGGTGGTTCAACGGCCGCCAACACAAGAAGCGGTAAAATCAATATTAATATACAAGCAGAAGGATCAAGCATCGGTAACTTGTATACAACAAATTATTCAAACATTTCTTCAAATCGAATTTTAAGAGATGTCGAAATGCGGGTTCAAGGAGCCAAAAGTATCAATGGGATTTCAGGCGGAAATGCGTCAGACAACTTTACGAACACGATCGTAGCCAACAGCAGCAATCAAGTGAAGATGAGCTTTGGTGAAAATGTCGATGGGACAGCTTCTTATCAAACTGATCCAATCGCTGTGACGGGTCTGGGAATCGTCAACTTTACCGAATTGAATGTGACAAACGGCATCAAGCTAATGGCCAATGGGGGAGACATCAAAAATGGCCGTTCAGCCACTGCTGTCAATCACGCAACGACCTATCATCAGTTCGGTGACATCCATCTTTCCAAGGATGCCGGTATCGGTATTTCTTCTGCAACGAATTTGATTTCAGGCGCGAAGTTAACGGTGGAAGACAAAGGGACGATTGAGTCACCGCCGGGAACGGGGCGAATCAATCTTTCAGATTTCGCAACACCAGATACGGACAAAGATCATTTAACGTGGCTGAAAACGACGACCAATGATGCAGGTTCTCGAGTCAACAGTCAAGGGACGTGGTTTGGAGCGGTTAGTGCCTATCAAGTACTGACTATAAATCCAACTGCTGCTAATGCTGCAGCGATCACGCCAATCAACTTCAGCGGGATCGAAAAAGCGACTGGGAAAACCTTCATCGGGGACAACGATGTGACCAATGCAGCCAACGGGTACGGTATTGCGATACCAGGTTCGATCATTAACTACGAAGTCGAAACACCGGGAGTCGCTAACGGGATTGGCGCCATTAGTCACAATGTAACGGCAGTCAAAGAGAACAATACGCCGCTGACCTTGCAAGCATGGGGAACTGAGCAGGCGGGGACACAGGTGCAAAAAGGGCGTTTATTGATTCCCTACACGGTAACGGAATTGCCAACATTGACGTTTACACCAGAAACCCAAACGTCCGGTTCATGGGTCTATGCGGGGCAAATCAAATCCAGCAAGCTGGATAGCACGGATCAGCAGTTGACGGAACAACCAGATTCAGAGCCAGTTGACTGGACGAGTCCTGATGGGGAGTATAGTTACGATATTAGTGTCCGCTACTCAAATAAGGCTGAAGTCCAAGCCCGCAATGTGATCCTTACAGAGCAAGAGGCACAATCGCTGACCAAAGAACAAGCCGTGACTTATCTCGAAGCCAGCGGGCGTCCTTTCTTTAAGGATACGCTGACAGATGAGGTCTTAGCTGCGATTCAAGAACCGTTAGAAACAGCGGTCTACCGCAAACAAGCGATCACTTTTTCAGTAGGGGAAAACGATCAGAATCAGGAAGAAACTACCGTGAATCTGGTGGTGGTCAAAAATGAAAGTGTCATTTCTGCTGATCGGCAATTTGCCGTCTATGCAAAAGATGTCCGTTTGACCTTACCAGAAGCAACGGCGCTGACAGATGAAGCCGCTTTGGCAGACTATACCCAAGCAACCACGATTTTTGCAGATAATCGGGCAAATATACCACCGACTGTCGATCCGCAAGCTTTTGCCGCGATCCAGCAAGCAACGGAAGATGAGCTGTTGAAAAATGTATCAACGGCTTACCATTATGAAGCAGGCAGTCAACGGGCAGAAAAAGTCGTCAATGTCGCAGTTGCCGGCGAGCTTATTTTAAGCAGTGTGCCAACAGACTTTGATTTTGGGCAGCAGAAAGTTGCCACAGAAACACAAGATTATTGGCCAACGATCACAGGTGAGCTAGCGGTGAAAGATACGAGAGGGTCCGAACGGAGTCCATGGCGCTTGACGGTCAAAGAGCAACAGCCATTAACGGATGGGACAGATCAATTAACCGATGTCTTCCGCTTTGTGACAAACGGTCAAGAACAGATGATAACCAGTGGGGAAATGATCATCGAGGAAACGGAATTGACAGAAAATGGCACATACGTCGTGAATCAGCACTGGGGCGAAAGTCAGAATGAAGGAATCAAGCTTACCGTTCCAGTCGAACAGCAAAAAGTTGGGGACTATCAAGGAACCTTGAGCTGGCAGCTGGTTTCGGCACCTGGCAACCCATAAAGGCAGGAAAACAAATGAAAAAAATCATGATCGGTATTATTGCTGGCTGTCTATTAATATTTCCTCAGCTCGTTTCAGCAGCCGAAGCAGGTGCTTATGACAGCAATGGCATTACTTCCTTTTTCGGCGTCTATGAAGAACCAGTTGAGGAGCCAGAAGAGCCCGTAAAAGAACAGCCAGGGAATAAACAAGTTAATCAAAAAGGCAACAATATTCTGCCGGCAACAGGATCAGATCACTTCAATAGCTATCAAAGCAGTGGTCTTGTCGTTTTGTTGGCAGCAGGAATCATTTTAATCAAAAGGAGAACAAAAAATGAAAAAACTTTTCTTGACGGCAGGCATTCTATTGATGAGCACTGCTCTGTTACCAACAACCGTTAATGCCGCTGAATACACTTCAAATGGAGCAATCACTTTTGAAGCGGACCCGAATCCAACCAATCCAGTTGATCCGACCGATCCAGAAAAACCAGTGGATCCCGTCGATCCAACCGATCCAGATGGACCAAATCCTGGAACAGCTGGACCATTATCGATTGATTTTGCTTCAAGTTTTCAATTTGGCAACCAACTGATTACTTCTGAAACAAAAGATTATTACGCACAGCTGCAAGAGTTCACAGCTGGCGCTGCTGGACCAAACTATGTGCAAGTAACAGATAAACGAGGAACGCAAGAAGGTTGGTCATTGAGTGTTGTGCAAAACGGACAATTCAAAACGGCTGATGACGAAGAGCTAGTCGGCGCTTCATTATCGATCGCCTCAGGTGCAGCAACTTCAGTCACCGATATGCAGTATGCACCAACAGTTACTGCAAGTCATACCTTTGTACCCGATAGTGAAATCACCTTGGTCAATGCACCTGTCGGAAAAGGAATGGGAACTTGGATTTACAAGTTTGGGAACGATGCAACGGAAGGGTCAACGGCAGTAAAATTAAACGTACCAGGCAGTTCCGTAAAATTAGCCAAAGAGTATCGGACGACATTGACTTGGAATTTAAAGAATGTCCCTGAAAGCAATTAAAATCACTGATTTTCAGTAAAAAAGATAAAGGAGTGTCAAATAGAAATGAAAAAAACAGCATGGGTCTTTTTAAGTCTTGCCGTATTGGCAGCAGCGAGTGCAGCAACCGAGGTTTCAGCAGCCGAAGCGGCTTCTTACACCTCAAATGGGGCGGTTGATTTTATTCCAAATACCGATCCGACGAACCCAGTCAATCCAGAAAACCCAGATCCAGAAAACCCGGTCAATCCTGTTGATCCAACCGATCCCGATGGACCAAATCCTGGAACAAATGGCCCGTTATCGATCGATTATGCCTCTAGCTTAGATTTTGGTGTCAATAAAATCTCCAATAAAAACGAAGTTTATTATGCACGAGCACAAGGGTACTTGAATGACGATGGCACAGCTTCTACATTAAAAACTGCCAATTATGTCCAAGTAACTGATAATCGCGGTAGTAATGCCGGTTGGCGGTTGTCTGTGAAGCAAAATGGACAATTTAAAAATGAATCGACGTTGAATCAAGAATTGACTGGTTCTGTCATCACCCTAACAAGCCCTGCCGTTAAATCAAATGCGATTGGCGTCACTGCTCCAGTGGCAGAAGCAACGATCACGTTGGATGCAGCCGGTGCTGAATCAGTGGTGATGACCGCAGCAAATCAAACAGGTGCTGGGACATGGGTCAATGCTTGGGGAAGCGTTGAGTCGATCACTGAAATAGACAAAGATGATCAAGAAGTACAAGCCGATATTACCAAAGCAGTCGCACTTTCTGTACCAGGCAGCACCCCAAAAGATGCCGTTAGCTACACGACTACATTGACTTGGGTATTATCAGATACACCAGGAACGGAAGGATAAGGAGTATAGACATGAAAAAAACACTAGCATTTCTCTCAGTATTAGGCTTAAGCCTAGCAGCACCAGTGCTGGCACAAGCAGCGGACAGTGCAGAATACAACTCAAATGGACAAATCACCTTTGAACCAAATACGGATCCAACTAATCCAATCAGCCCAACGGATCCAGATCCAGAAAATCCGATCAAACCAGTGGATCCAACGGACCCAGATGGACCAAATCCGGGAACGAACGGACCGCTATCGATTGATTTTGCTTCAAGCCTTTACTTTGGCACACAAAAAATCACCTCAAAAACAGAGATCTACCATGCGGAAACTCAAAAATATGTGGATTCAGTTGGTGATAATCAAGAAGGACCGAATTTTGTCCAAGTGACAGACAATCGGGGAACAGAGAGCGGTTGGACATTGAATGTTCGCCAAAATGGTCAGTTCAAAACAGCGGAAGATCAAGAATTGACTGCTGCGCAAATTCGTTTGACGAAGGGAACTGTGGTAACTCCTTCATTGTCACCAAAACCATCAAATGTGAGCGCAACGATCACATTGAATCCAAATGGTGCCCAATCCTTAGTGATGAGTGCCCAAGATGGCGAAGGGGCAGGGACCTATTTAATGAGCTGGGGCGATAGTTTAGCTGCAGCCATGGATAGCATTGAGTTGGAAGTTCCAGGCTCAACGACGAAATATGCCAGCCAATACAACACCACATTTACTTGGTTACTAACAGACACACCAACCAACCCATAAGTACCAGCTTTCTCCTTGAACCTCGAAAGGGTTCAAGGAGAATACATAGAAAGAAGGGACATCCATCATGAAAAAAATCAAACAGCTTTTGGCGCTCCTATTCGCAAGTATTTTCTTTTTTGTACCAACCATAGGAACCGCTTCTGAATTTAACTTTGCCGTCAATCCAGTTATTCCAGAGAATCAAATCGATAAAGAAAAGACTTATTTTGACTTGAAAATGGAGCCAGGAGCGGTTCAAACTGTAGAAGTCCAATTGCGCAATGACACCGATCAAGAGGTCGTCATCGCGCCAGTGATCGCTTCTGCTACTACGAATCTAAACGGGGTCGTGGAATATGGCGAAAACGACATCGAAGCGGACGAAACCTTGCCTTATGATATGGCTGATTTGATTGAAGTGGAGGAAGAGATCACGATCCCGAAACAATCCCAAATCACCTTACCCTTAAAGATCAGTATGCCCTCAGAATCGTTTGAAGGGGTTATTGCCGGTGGTTTGACCTTGAAAGAAACGACAGCGGAAACCGATACTGCTGACAGTGAAGAAGACCAAGGGTTAGCCATCAAGAATGAGTATGCCTATGTCGTTGCGATTTTACTCCGTCAAAATACAACAGAAGTCACGCCGGATCTAAAACTGCTGGATGTTGGACCGGGACAAGTCAACGCTCGCAATACCATCAATGTTACGTTGCAAAATCCTGAATCAGCTTACTTAAATTCCTTACGGTTGATCAATGAAGTGAAGAAGAAAGGCGATAGTGACGTCTTGTATGCTTCAGATACCTCACGAATGCAAATGGCACCTAATTCAAACTTCTCGTACCCAATTTCCTTGGAAGGACAACGTTTAGAAGCAGGGACCTATGTGTTGACTTCCGTGGCCTATGGTGGGAAAAGCGATGAAGGACAATACAAAGTGGAGAATGAAGAAGGCGAGGAAGAAAGCTATCTCTATAAATGGAGCTTCGAAAAAGAATTCACAGTGACTGGCGATGTTGCTCGTGATCTTAATAAGAAAGATGTGACGATCGAAACAGATTACACGTGGCTTTACTTCTTGATCGGCGGTCTCTTGCTGCTGCTCGCCTTACTGCTGCTTTTATGGTACCGACGAAAGAAAAAAAATGAAACGGATGAAGCGTGAGCACCTTGAGAAATACTTGATCGATGGCTTGATCATCGCAGGTATCCTCTTGTTGGCACTTCCTTTTTTAAAAGAAAGCATCGTCAGTTGGCAATTACGCACAAGCGAATTGACGATAGCGACCCAGCTGCCGACAACGATTCCAGAAGAAGAAACGATTCAAATGCCGGCTCTAGGGGATGTATTGGCTCCGCAGTCGGCAACGATCACCGGGTACGGCTTTGTTGCAATTGAAGCGATCGAGTTCCAGCAGCCGCTATTGGTGGGGATAACCAATCAGCAGCTGCTGAAAGGCGGTGTCGTGATGTTTCCGGAACGTTTGTTAAAAAATAACAATTTTGTCGTTTTAGGGCATCATCTCGGTAGACAAAGTTTGTTATTTGGTCAATTGCTAGAAGCACAGGTGGGGATGGAAGTGTCCGTAACCTACCTCGAGGAACGCCAGCAGTATATTATTATCGATAAAAAAGTCGTAGATGAATCCGACTTGTCGGTTCTAACAGATGACCAGACACCAAAGTTGACATTGATTACTTGTCCCACACCTACTCGAACAGAAGAACGCTACGTGCTGACAGCGATTCCTGTTGAGCAAGCAACTGCCGGGCAGTCGCAAAACACAGCGACCATGGGCAGTACGTCACAAGGCGCAAGAGTGTTGGCTCAAAAACAAGAAATGTTATGGAAACAACAATCTGAAAAAAATTGGTTTCTTTTATTTGTTATTTTATTTATAATTAGTGGATGTCTGCTTGGCGTTCACAAACTGTTGAAACGTTCAGCGCCGTAGAAAGAGCATCAAAAAGAAGCTCTGTTGATAAGGAGGGTGAAGAAATGAAACGCAGATTTGGTTTTGTCATTGGTGCCTGCATGATTATTGGAATGATCGATCTTGTCACAGAACAAGTTGTTTTTGCGACTATCTATAATCCGCTAGACCCCTCAGAAGAAATCGTCCCAACGGATCCGCCAGAAGGAAGTACGGAAAAAGCAGATGAACCGCCTGCAGAAAAGGAAGAATCCAAAGAATCGCCGGCTCCTGAACCGGAACCTGTTCCGAAAAAAGAACAGGAACAATCCGCATTTCCAGAGAGCAGTTTTTTGGAAAAACAGAAGCACTTAGCACAACGAGTCATGTTAGAAGATGTTTTTGCGTCGGATCGTTTGGCTGTCGATTTAGCACTGCCGGGAAATAATACGGATGGTGACGGGGATGACAAACCTTCGTATCTTGCCAGCTTATGCTATCTATTTTCAGGAAACGTTCTTTATGGCCAAAAAAATAACGGAGGCTTGAAAACGCATGTTTGTGACATTTTTGAATAAGGCGGACAAACGAAAATTGATGATGCTGCAATATTTGGAAAACGCAGTCGCTCTTTCTGAAACGAAGGAAACATTGATGGACCAATTGACCATGTCGGAATTTCTGATCAATAAGACCGTTCAAGAATTGAATCTTGATTTTTATGAACTAGGATTGAATGAGGAATTTGAGATCGTGACCGATGGGACGGTCATTAAACTGAATGCCTCCGGGCTGGCAACTTCAGACACACTACTGACCTATTATCTAGATCAAGCGTTAAAATTTTCTATGTTGAAAGAATGCTTTTTTGAGCAATTGTCTTCTTTATACGAATTTGCTACCAATCACTATCTAAGTCATAATCCCGTCTATAAAGAATTTAAACAGTTTAAACTGATCTTGAAAGAATACGACATTGAAGTGACGAAAGAGTTTCAGCTGGTGGGTGAAGAAAGTGAGATTCGGGAGTTTATTTTTCTCTTTTTTATGAAGGAATATTATTTGAACCATTCCCCTTTCCCAAAATGTATCTTGGACAAAGAAAAAACCTTTGATCGATTCAATGAAAGTACTTGGCTGAATCCAGAACAGTCTGCCCGCATGCGGATTCGCAAGAAACATTATCTAGGTATTGTTTTGGCGCGGATGTCTAAAGGACATTTCATACAAAACAGTGTGGAAAACGATTTAGTCTTGCCAAAACATTTAGTGATCATTGAAGATTTGAAGCGTTGGTTGCAGGAGATCTTGACGATCAACAATCAAGAAGTCCTAGAACGTGAAGCACGAGATATTTTGCGCTTTTTGATCGTTGAGGGTTGGCTGATCGACAATAATAGCTACATCGACCAAGAACAAACCTATATCCAACAATTAAACGAGCAGTTTATTCAGGCGGTCCAACAGCAGTTTTCGCTAGCCACGGACACGTTGGCACTGCTTCATGCCGAAACGACTACGATTCATTACCAGCTCCTGTCGTTTTCTTTTAGTTCTCGCTATGAGTACCAATACATGGATGTCACGTATTTTCTTGAGACGTATCCTGAATATGCTGCCTTTTGCCGCAACTATCTGGAAGAAAGTCGTAATCGACCGATCTTATGGAACAATAAAGAGTTTTTGTTTTTTAGATACCTTATTTTATTAGTTTCTACGATTCCATTAAAAGAGATTTTGGTTCCTTTATATGTCTGTGTTGATTTTTCATTTGGTGATTCCTACAACCAGATGATCAAAAAGAATATTGAAAAAATTCTCGATTTGAATGTACAATTCCAGAGTTACCCAGATGATCATACGCACCTGATTCTTTCAAACCTGCCATTTTATGGTGCGTTGGGGATCGACCATATTTTATGGCTCGCACCACCTAGACCCATCGATTGGGCCAATTTTACTGAAAAAATCAGCGTGATTCGCAGAGAACAATTTCAAACCAAAATGGCACAGTGAGCATCTTGCCGTTTAACTATCAAAAGCAGCGTCTGCCTCAAATGAAGGCAGGCGTTTTTTGCAGAAATCAGCCATATGCAAAAAGCACACAGGGATCTATTGCCCTGACGAAGTGTTCGGATAAGGTCTGTGAAAAAGGACCATTTGATAGGATTTTTTTTTGCTAGAAAATTTGGTATGATAGAAAGAGAAGAAAAAGAGGTGCCCTATGATGGATGGGAAACAAACGAAGGCTGTGATTGGCCAGACATTGATCACCCTTTGTGAGACCAAAGAAGTGAATAAAATCAGCGTACAGGAGATCGCCGAAAAGGCGCAAGTCAATCGGCAGACGTTTTACTACCATTTTCCTGATAAAAAAGCTTTGATCCAATGGATCTATCGGCAAGATGCCCTGATTTTTTTGACGACAGAAGATGTCTCCCTTGATAACTGGGAAGAAGCCGCCTTGCGCATGCTGAAAGCAATGAAACAAGCGCCGGCCTTTTACCGCAAATCACTGGCTTATGACCGCGAGATCTTAATGAACGGTTTTTTACAGATCACAGAACCGCTTTTTCAGCGCTTGTTCTTGGAGGTCGATCAAGAGCAGCAATTGACGAAACAAGACATTCTATTTTATAGCCGATTCTTTTCCTACGGCTGCGGAGGCATTTTGGAAAATTGGATTCACAACGACTTTCCAGAGACCCCATTAGAGATTGCGACGCAATTGTTTCGTTTGGCGAAGGATGTGGAATTTTTTGGCCACCAAATCTATGAAAAAGAGGAGCAGTAAGCGATGACGAAAGTTTTATTTGTTTGTTTAGGTAATATTTGCCGTTCCCCCATGGCAGAAGCTATTTATAAAGCAGAAATAGCAAAACACAAGTTGGATTGGCAGATCGATTCGGCAGCGACCAGCTCATGGGAAGTCGGACATTCTGCTCATCCCGGAACCAAAAAAAGACTGCGTCAAGCAGGGATCTCTAGTGACGGTCTTATTTCACGGCAGATCACTGAAGCGGATTTTGCCACATTTGATTGGATCATCGGCATGGATGCGAACAATGTTGAAACACTTCAAGCGCTAGCACCTGCCGATACGACCGCAAAGATCCGTTCGTATTTGAGTGTTGTTCCTGGCAAAGAGGCTGAGGAAGTACCAGATCCTTATTATACAGGAGATTTCGAAGAGACCTATCAACTGCTGCAAGAGGGGATTCCTTATTGGCTAGAGGTTATTTCTTCTGAAAAATAAGGCGTGTTCGCTTGTATTTTATCAAAAATTTGCTAAAATAGAACCATGGAAATGCGAACGTATGTGTGGTTTTAGAAACTGCTGCAACGCGCAGAAAGGAATGTCCAATGGAAAAGAAACCATCGCCCATCAAACAATTGGGCAAACTCATTGTGATGACATCCACAACGTTGCTGGATACCTTTTTCAGTGATGATGCTGACAAGAAGAATCAGTCTGAGAAAGTCAAAGAAATCCGGCGAACGCTGCAAGAGGCAGCCGCTGCCAAGCATCTGGTCGTGCTGCAAGTAAAAACAGAGAAATTGGGTGGTTTTGAAACCGTTACCGGCTGGATCGTCGGCAAAACGGTAGCAAAAGAACAAGTTGTCTTGAAATTACAAAGCGACCGTCAGCAGCTGCGGATTATTCCCCTGCATCATGTGCTGAAAGTTAGCACCTTGAATACAAAACCCGGCTTGTAAACAAGCCTGTGCATAGCAAAAAAACCGCTGCGTCATTAGACATAGCGGTTTTTTAATTGCTAGTTACGCGTGCTTGTTTTTGACTTCTGCGAGTCGCCAAGCGGTCATCACAGCGATCAGTTCGTAAGGGATCGGCTGTGCAAAAGAAAACTGGACCGCCCCTTTACTGGTCTTGTATGGTTGTAAGTCCTCTTGGAAGGCCGTGATCGCAGAAGGCGTGGGATAAAAGCCTAGATGCTGTTTGGCGCAGGCAAAATGTACGATATTTTCTCCCTGATGATAAGTAGGCATTTGATAACTGATCTTTTCAACCGCTTCAGGTAAAACGGCTTTGATGGTTTGACGGACCTTTCTTAAAATCGCTTGTCGTTCTGCTGGAGCTGCTGCAATGTATTGGTCAACTGTCGTAATGGCTGTTGTCATAGGCCACCTCCTGCCTTTAGTATACGGCAAACCCCGTAAGAAAAAAAGGAGCCTGTCAGTGGGTAGCTGACAGGCAAGGAGTAAAAATGAAAAGTGTTAGTTAGGGTTGTTTGTTGGGTTATGTATACTATACTGTCCAAATATGAATTTTTTGTGGAGAAAAGATTGGAAAGTGTTTAAGTTTGCTGGCTGCGAAAATAAGTAAAAAAAGACCCGTCGGTGGGTGGCCGACGGGAAGGAGTTAAAAATGAAAAAGTGTTAGTTAGGGTTGTTTGTTGGTATACATAGAGTATACGAGATAAATATGAATATTCTGTGACAAATCTTTTCGGAAGTTCTTAAGAAACCGTAACGGTTTGGTTACAGAGAAAGGTTCTTTTCATCAAAACGGTTTTTCAACGTACGATACAAATCAATGTATTGCCGATCGTCTGCCGCATAATCCCAAATATAACTCATTTTTTCTGGTTTGAGTTTTTTCATCAACTGATTGGAACTAACGATGACATCATAATTTTCTTGCTGGTTTAGATCATAAGGTTCTGCTGCTACGAAGGTCAAGTCATGTAGGAATTGATTCAATCCTTGAACGACTAAGAAATTATCTTCTAACGCAACCCCTACCCGTAAACGATTCGAATAACGGATTTGATCATAAAACGGCAGCAGGGCGTGGGTATACATCGTTGCCATCTGCTCTTGGTTTTCATCATTGATATAGTCCACCGCTGATTCTTCGCGATAGTTCGTTAAGAATTCATCGATTTTTTGCTGCAGCTGCTCTTCAGCAGACCCGCGATTGATCGAGGGTGTCAGCAAGCGATAGATATTTGGAAACGGCTGACGGAAAACGTAGTTGCCGAAAGTCACATTGATTAAATTACCCACGACCAATGGCTCGTCTAACAGGCCAGGTTGTGAAGCAAAGAAGGTTGCTTTCATCTCTGCTAACAAGTCTGCGACTAACGGATAAACTGGGTTTTGTTTGCTTGAAAAGAATTGCAAGGTTTGTTGCAAAGCTTCTTCTTCAGGACTCAAGTAGAATGGGAAGATTTGCGCCATCAAATAAATAAACCCTGATTCGCCTTTTAATTGTTTGTCTGTCATTGAAACTTCAGGATCAACGACTTGTGTCAAACGCTCAAAATCGAAATATGGATTATTTTTCATCAGGAAATTGTACCGCTTGTCGTATTTGGCAAAATTCCCTTTTTTGATTCGTAAAAGAATCAAGGCGGCGAAATACTTCAACTCTAATCGGCCAAGATAAGAATGAGTCATTGGGAAATACTCCGTGAATCGATCCACCATTTTTTCTGTCTCACTCTCAGCGATCGCAAATGGCCATTCTATTCCACGAGTACCTAACCAAATGATATTGAATAGGGAGAGCCGCACAAGACGCTCATCGCCCACTAAGTTTGATTCAGTGTACGTAAAGCGAAGCTGAAATTGCTTCAAATGTTTTTTTAGATGTTCAAATTTGCGAGACACCGTTGAACGACTGACATCGTATTTTGCACAAAAATCCGTGATCGTAGGATTGTCTTCATTCAGCATGTAAAGAACATATAAGAACGGAACGCTTTTATTCAATAAATAGAAGCGGTATTCATCGATCGTTACCGCGATATTCTGAGGCTGTAATTTACCGCCACGACCGAGTATCGACATATGATCCGGAGTTAACTCAGTTAGATCTTGGTCGATCTCAGTCAACTCTATAAAAGCTTGTTGGTAGCTTAACTCCATTTCCTTTGCCAATTGTGCGATTGGGTGGCTAGGGTTTTGCAGAGTCAGCATACGCCGGAATATTTTAAATTTAATTAATGTTTGCGGGTCCATCATAAGTTCTTCATAAAACATAGGTATCCTCCTTTGTGGCTCTATTGTATCTTTTTTTTACGAAACTGTCAGTCTTTTTAATCAAAAAAATAGCCTACCCTTTAAAAAAAGGTAGGTTATTTTCATCTTTTTAACTAATTTAGGCTGAAACAGGGTCTTTTTTGAACCACGACCATAGCAAACCGATCAAAAATCCGATCGCAGCTGGTACGACCCACCCCATCCCGATTTGGAAAAAGGGCAGATAATCTGACGCAAAAGACAAGATTCCTTGCACGAAAGCGTTGTTGGTAATCACTGCAGGACTCGCATTTAAGCCGTCGATGATTGCAGCGATCAACGTGAAGTATGTCGTCATTCGATAGACACTGGCACGATGGTTAAATAATGGACTGATGATCGCCAACAAAATCAAAGTGATCGCCAGTGGATAGATAAACATCAAGACTGGAATAGAAAACTCGATGATATTGGTCAAGCCGACATTAGCGAAGATCGCTGGTAAGATACTTGTCAAAGCGATAAAGAATCCGTAGCTTTGCTTTGGAAACAATCCAGCAAAGGTTTCGGAAAAGGCCGTGATCAAACCAATGGCGGTTTTTAAACAGGCAGAGATGACGATCAATGCCAATAGCAGACTGCCGACAGTGCCAAGGTAATGGTTGGCGATTTGTGCCAAAGCGATCCCACCGTTTTCGCTGATGGGAAACTGGCCTAAACTTTTGGTTCCCATATAAGAAAGTAAGGTATAGATGATCCCCATCAACACGATGCTGACAGAGCCGGAAAGGATCGTGTCTTTTGCGACCGTCGCAGGTTTCTCAACCCCCATATTGCGAATCGTTGAGACGATGATGATCCCGAAGGCTAAAGATGCCAGCGCATCGAGAGTATTGTAGCCGTTTGTGAAACCAGTAAAGAAAGCATCGCTTTGATAGCTAGGATAGATCGGCGCATCGCTGATGGTTCCTAGTGGTTGCCAAAAGGCAAAAAAGAGCAAAACTCCTAGTAAGACCAGAAACAAGGGATTTAGAAACTTCCCTACATAATCTAAGATTTTGCTAGGTTTGCGTGAAAACCACCAAGCAGCTCCAAAAAATAGGGCAGAGAACAACGCCAATAACCAAGTTTGCATGTCTGATGAAACATGGGGAGCGATCCCGATCTCATAAGAAGTAGTAGCCAAACGAGGCAGAGCAAAGAATGGCCCAATCACTAAATAAAGCAAAATCGTAAATATCATTGCATAGCGGCGATTGATCCGAGAAGCTAATTCAAAAACACCGCTGCTTTGGGAAACGCCAATAGCAATGACCCCTAAAAATGGCAAGCCGATCCCTGTAACTAAAAAGCCAAGGTTGGCTAAGCCGACATTCGCGCCAGCTTCTTGTCCCATGTGAACGGGGAAAATCAGATTTCCGGCACCAAAGAAAAGACCGAAAAGCATTGATCCAACATACATGTAATCCTTAAACTGTAACTTTTTTTCCATAAATGAAAGCTCCTATAATTCCTTAGTTTTAAAAAAAATAACAAAGTTTCTAACAAATAGCAATGGTTTTTTGTGATTTTTTGATAAATTCTGACAATTACTCCTCCTGCAATAAAAAAACACTTAGCATTGAATTCTTCCAAGCTTACTGAAAAAGGACGAAAAAGCTCGGAAGAAGACCGCTAAGTGTTTCAAGACAGAAAATTAATTCAACACACGGGAAAGGAATTCTTTGGTGCGTTGCTCTTTTGGATGAATAAAGATATCTTCAGGCGTCCCTTGTTCGGCAATGACACCTTGATCCATAAAGATGACCCGATCAGACACTTCTTTGGCAAAGCCCATTTCGTGGGTAACGATCACCATTGTCAAGCCAGTATGAGCTAACGTATTCATGGTCTTCAACACTTCACCGACCATTTCTGGATCTAGCGCAGAAGTCGGCTCATCAAACAACATGACATCCGGATTCATCGATAAGGCACGGGCAATGGCTACTCGTTGTTTTTGTCCACCTGAAAGCTGGGAAGGCTTGGCATTGGCATATTGAGCCATACCGACTTGCTCCAGATTTTCTTTGGCAGTCGCTTCTGCTTCTTTGCGATCACGATTCAAAACAGTGACTTGGCCCGTCACGCAGTTTTCTAATACATTCATATTGTTGAATAGGTTAAAGGATTGGAAAACCATTCCTAGATGCGTACGGTATTTCGGCAAGTCATAGCCTTTTTCCAGCACATTTTCACCTAAGTAGATGATTTGCCCACTGGTTGGTTTTTCTAATAAGTTGATGCAGCGAAGAAGTGTAGATTTTCCTGAACCAGAAGAACCGATGATCGTGACAACTTCTCCTTTATTAACAGACAAACTGATGTCTTTTAAGACTTCGTTGTCGCCAAAACTCTTTTTTAAATGGTCAATTTCAATGATTGCTGACATGTTCTTCCTCCTTATTCGTTCGGGTTGATGTCTTCTAATTTGACATACGCACTGGGACCATCCATTTTGCGTTCAACAAAGCGCAAGATCTGGGTGGCACTGATGGTCAAGACTAAGTAGATCACACCGATGATCGCAAATGTTTGGAAGTATTGGAAGTTCGTTCCAGCGGCTGATGTACCTTGGAAGAAGAGGTCTGCAACACTGATGACACTTAAGACGGCAGTATCTTTGATATTGATAATGATCTCATTCCCGGTAGCTGGTAAAATATTGCGCATCACTTGCGGCAACACGACCTTGATCATGGTTTGCCAATGGGTCATTCCGATGGCTTGAGCTGCTTCAAATTGGCCGTCATCTACAGCAAAAATCCCCCCACGAACGATTTCAGACATGTAGGCACCCGTATTGATAGAAACGATCAGCACGGCTGCCAGCGTGCGATTCATGGAGACACCAAAGGCTAGAGCAGTTCCGTAGAAAATAACCATTGCTTGAACCATCATTGGGGTGCCGCGGAAAACTTCGATATAAATAGTCAGCAGGCCGTTGACTATGCGTTGGAAGAAACGTCCTACTGGATTTTCTGAAAGCGGCAATGTCCGGAAGATACCGACTAAAAGACCGATAATCAATCCGATGATCGTTGAAAGGATCGCGATGAATAAGGTCAAGCCAGCGCCTCGTAAAAAGAGCATGCCGTAATCATCAATGATTTTTTTAAAATCAGCGATCAGACCTTGATCTGCCGTTTCTCCGCTGGCATCTGCAGGCTGATCTAAAACTGCTTGATCCATCAGGGAAACCCGTTCTTCTTCAGAAATTCCTGCAAGGATCTCATTGACTTTTTCAACATCGGGATCGCCTTTGCGCATCCCGACTGCTACTTGGACGTCTTCTGGATTGGTTTCAAAACCGGCGCCTTCATCGAACTCGACCATCTTCAAATCAGGATTTGCACCGACGGCAGTGACGCCTTCTGGACGTTCGCTGACGTAGCCGTCAATGATGCCCGAAGCTAAAGCAACGCGCATGGAGGAGAAGTCCCGCATGGCTTGTTCTTTTTGGACCTCAGGGATTTGATCTATGACGGTATAATGGAAAGTATTCAGCTGGGCAGTGATTTTTGCCCCCGAAAGATCAGCGAGGCTTTTGGCATCGGCGAACTCGCCATCTTTACGAACCACTACCACCAAATCTGATTCATAGTAAGGATCGGTAAAATCAATTTGCTCGCGACGTTCGGCCGTTGGTGACATACCAGCGATCACGGCATCGATAGTCCCCGCTTGCAAAGCTGGCGGCAAACCGTCCCATTGAGTTTTGACGATCACTAATTCTTTGCCTAAGCCTTCAGCGATTCGTTTGGCGATCTGGACATCGTAACCGCCGGCAAACGCCGAGCCTTCTTCCCCAGAAATCGGCACGGCACCATTGGCGTCCGTCGTTTGCGTCCAGTTAAATGGGGCATAGCCTGCCTCCATACCGACACGGAATTGTTCCGCAGGCGTTTGGTCATCCGCTTGCACGGTTAGGGGCAGCTGAATGAGGGTTAGACAGAGGGCGAAGACCGCCCAGATCCAATTACTTTTTTTCATTTTTTCTCTTTCCTTTCACGAGTTGGACAAGCAGGTAAGGATGAAAAAGCAAAAAAACAGCCGTACTCCATGATTGGAAAACGGCTGTTGACAGGTCATCGTCGACAAACCTTTCACAAAACATAGCGCAACTTAGACAAGCTAAGACAGTCCGCAAATTGTTCATTTGCGGCCCAACAAAATCGATGCAAGCAAAACCGACCTTGTTTCGGCGATGTTCCCTAGCTCTGCTGTAAACGTGTTGCTTCACTCAGCAGGATTAATGAACCTCGCGACCTCTACCTAAATGTTAAAGGGTACTCGTATTTAATTTGATTCTTCTCAGAGTTTAGAAGAAAAGCACCCAAATGTCAATTCTTTTTAACAAAAAAACGACCATTTCCCTATTTTTATCAAAGAGAAAGCGGATCGTTTTTACGAGTGTCTATTGGAACCCTTAAGCGACTTTCGCTTTTGGTTCACGGCCTAAAACAGCTTGGATGACTGTCAAAGCAAGCAATAAGCCAAGTGCTAGATAGATGAGGCTTGAGTATTGTGTAACGCCCCAATCTTGTCCGAAGGTACGGTAAACCACAAGGACGATGGCTTGAATGATTGCTGTGATGACATTTAAAAAGCCGAATGCCCATAAATTGCCATTTTCTTTACGTGCTAAATAGAAGATAGAGAAATATAAGCTGACTGCCAACCAACCGAAACTGATAATGATCATTGCCCAATAAATAATAGCTGCTACCAATGTATTTCACCTCACTTTGATTCGTGACTAGTTTACCACGTTTTTTGTTCCTTGTCATGAAGGAATCTCTTTCTTTGTGAGGCAAAAAACAAAGAGCAAAAGCAGTAATGAAAAGATCATCTGCTATTGGTTGGTTTGCTGAAAAGGGACGGTTTTTCTAGATCGGTTCATTTTCAGCTGTGTATAATAGAAATAAACTGTTTTTTGGAGAAAACTACGAGTTAAGAATCAATTAATAATTAGTTAATAGCTGATTTAGATCTGCTTGCTAGAATGAGCACAGAAGCAAGCAAGGAGGAAGTAAAAATGGAAAATGTTCTTAAAATCAAAGGATTAAACAAACGTTACGGCAAACAGCAGGCGCTACATGATGTCGATCTAACGATCGCTAAGGGAGATATTTATGGATTGGTGGGGAGAAATGGCGCTGGGAAGACGACCCTATTAAAAGCGATCGTTCAGTTGATCCAACCAACTAGTGGCAGTCTGCAGTTGTTTGATGTTGAAGGCGGCAAAGTGTACACTCAGATGCTGAAACGGGTCGGTAATGTGATTGAGACCCCAGTTGCTTACGACCAATTGACCGCAGAGCAAAATTTGAACTATTATTGCAAAATCAGCGGGGTGGTGGAACCTGAGGCGGTCAGTAAAGCATTGGCGTTTGTCGGATTGACCAATGTTGGCCACAAGAAATACCGTGATTTTTCTTTGGGTATGAAACAAAAGCTAGGCTTAGCCATCGCTTTATTGAACCAACCGGATTTTCTAATACTAGATGAGCCGATCAATGGCCTGGATCCTGTAGCGATCGTTGAGTTTCGGGAGCTGCTTTTACGATTGAATCAAGAACGCGGCATGACGATTTTGATTTCCAGTCATATTTTAGAAGAGTTGTACTTAGTCGCTACACGTTTTGGGGTCATTAGTGAGGGGCGTCTGATCAAAGAGATGACCAAACACGAATTCGATCTGATGGCGAAACGGTTTATTCAATTAGAAGTGGATGATGTAGCCACAGCTAGCCGCTTGCTAGAGAGTCAGCTGATTTCCGAATATAAAGTCGTCAGTGACCACAAAATTCATATTTATCAAGAGAATGTGTTGATTCGTGACCTGGTCCGTCAGCTGGTTTATGAAGGGATCGCTATCGACCGGATTTCTTTTGAAGGGGAAAATCTAGAGTCGTATTTCAAAGAGTTAGTAACAAGTGAAGGGGGAAATTAAGATGTTGAATTTTATTCGAGCCGATTTGTATCGTTTATCAAGAAGTAAAAGTTTTTGGATCACAGAAGGAATTATTTTATTGTTGGTGATTTTATCCGTTGTTTCCAATGGTAGTGTAGGGGTCACTCTTGGGGATAGTACGCAAACAGCAGGCAGCCTTACGGAAATGACTGGCTTTCTGGCGATCCAGACCAGTCTGTCTTCCATGTTGCTGTATTACTCCTTGCCATTGGTGATGCAGGTCTTAGGCAGTGAGTACACGAAAGGGACCATGAAGAATATCATTACCGTTGGTGTCTCCAAACCCGCTTATCTTTTTGGGAAATTCTTGGTTTATACATTGGTGCTGGTCTTACAGATCGTCGCGATTTGTTTGGTGAGCTTTGTAGCGGGAACGGTTATTGGGGGGATTGGTTATAATGACCTTTCACAGATAGAAAACTTGTTGTATTATTTCGTTAGTTTTGTACTGATTTTATTAGCGACTTCCTCTTTTGCAGTGCTAGTTTTGTATTTGACCAAAAATACAGCGGTCAGCGTGTTGGCGACGATTTTTATTCCGATGGCCTTTGCGATTGCCCGAATCTCTTTACCCAACTGGAAGTTTTTAGAATACTTGGACTTTCAAGGCGGGTTAGAGATGGTGACCATGACTACTTTCCAAACATGGGAAACAGTCCAACCCATTTTTCTTGGGAGCCTGATCAGTTTATTGCTTTGCCTCTTGGCTGCGCATCTGGTGTTTAAGAGACAAGAATTGTAAGAGCAGAAAAACGCCCAACCGTATCGACTAGTGAAGGTCGAGCGATTGGGTGTTTTTTGTGTATAGCCATGAGTTAGTGGGGTTCAACGGACTGCTGCCAAAAAAGGGTCAAACGAAACGTCTCTTCGGTTGTATCCAATTGGATCTTGCCGTCTAATGTATTAGTCAATGCCGCGATGATATACAGACCAAGTCCGGCTTGCTGTTTATGCCGTGAAAGGTCTTCCGTATAAAAGCGGTGAGTCAATTTTTCTGGGTGCTGGATCGGTGTCCTCAGCTGATTTTCTTGTTGGAAAACGATACGATCTCCTTGCTGATTCAAGCGGATCGTCCCCGTTTCACTGCCATGTTCCAGCAGGTTACCAAGGACATTTTGGAAAATTCGTTGCCAGCTTTTTTTATCTGAAATGATCATGATGTTGGGTTGGATCGCAACCGTCAGTGATAAATGGTTTTCCTCAAAAGAAGGATAAAGCTGGAGCAGTTCTTCTTCCAATAAACGAGAAAGATTGAATTCTTCCAAAGTCAAAGCGAGCTGATTGTCTTTGAGACGCTGATAGGTCAACAACTGTTCCAGATGATTTTCGACTTTTTCTAGGTTGCTGCTGACTTTATCCAGCAGCTGTAGTTGTTGCGGGGTGAGGGTCGCATCGGCTTGCAGCAGTTGTGTGTAGCCGCTGGCGACCGTCAAAGGTGTGCGTAAGTCGTGAGAGATATTTTGAATGGCTTGTTCCAACTGCTGGTTTTCTTGCAGCATTTGATAGTGTTGCTGCTTATTTTTTCTAAGTATCTGATTGTTTAACAAGGCGATCGCTTTTAAAGCGGGGACGCGGGTCTGTAAATGGATCTCTTGATTTGTTTCGATTTCGCTGATTCTTGTTAATTGCTGGTGGTACTTTTTTAGATCATATAGTAAGAAAAACCAATAGCCAAACAATAACACAACGATCAGAGCGGCGAAAAACTGAAGTATATGCATGAGGTTCCTCCTTTTTAAGCTAGCTTGACGCCGATGCCCCAGACAGTATCGATATACGCTTCATCTGGATCGAGTGTTTTGATTTTGCTGCGTAAATGGCTGATATGGACATTGATCGTGTTTTCTTCACCGTAGTAAGGTTCTTGCCAAACAGCTTCATAGAGCATTTCTTTGGTATAAACTTTTTTGGGGTTCGCTAAGAGCAGGGAAAAAATCTCAAACTCCTTTTTCTTTAACTGAACCGTTGCCTCTCCTCGTTGCAGCTGAAACGAGTCAGGCAACAGTTGAATGTTTTTATACGAGTGGCTGCTGGCAACTGGAGGGGGTTGTTTATTTGTTCGCAATTGAACAATGATACGTGCCTTTAATTCTTCGACATTGAAGGGTTTGGTCAAGTAATCATTGGCCCCCGCCAGCAAAAGGGTGGAAACATCGGCTGGTTCATCTAAGGCAGTCAAGATAATGACGGGGACCGTGGAGGTTTGGCGAATCTCTTGCAAGACTTGTGTCCCATCTTTACCGGGGAGCATTCGATCTAGCAAAATCAAGTCGAAAGCATCTTGCTGAAAAAGCAGCAGACCTTCCGTGCCTGAATAGGCTTGCTGGACGGTATAGTCAGCTGCTAAAATAGTAGCCAACATTTCGCTGATCTCATTGTTGTCTTCGATAATCAAAATTTTCATTTGGTTTTCCCATTCTTCTTGTATTTATTGCATTTATTATAAGCAATTCCGCAAGAAAAAGCATTAGTTGCTTTTAAAAAAGAAAATGGCTGATTTTTCGCAAAAACGGTTCTTTTTCGGTTAGAATAAGAGAAAAGCCATAAAGGAAGTTAGAACGATGAAGGTATCTATTGAGCAAGCAATCGCAACGGTCACCGCCGCATCATCCGTGACCTTTTTGACGGGTGCCGGTGTTTCAACCCCATCGGGCATTCCTGATTACCGTTCCTTAAAAGGGGTCTATCAAGGACTGGCCCAGCCAGAGTATTTGTTAAGCCATGACTGTTTAGAAAACGAACCGGAAACATTTTATCAGTTCGTCAAGCACCTCTACCATCCTCAGGCCCAGCCGAACATCATTCATCAAAAAATGGCTGCGCTGCAAACGAAAAAAACAGTTTGGGTCGTTTCACAAAACATCGATGGACTGCATGAAAAAGCGGGGAGTCACCAAAGAATCGATTTTCACGGCTCCTTGTACAACTGTTATTGCCGAAAATGCGGTAATCCGGTACCTTGGCAAGCGTATTTGCAGGATTGGCACCATGCAGGATGTGACGGTCAGATTCGGCCGGCGATCGTGCTTTATGGGGAAGGATTTACGGATGAAACCATTGAGGGAGCCATTCAAGCCGTTGCTCAAGCCGACCTGACGGTGGTCGTGGGGACTTCGCTGCAAGTCTATCCTTTTGCAGGGCTAGTCGATTACAGCCAGCAGGTGTTGGTCATCAATAAGGAACCATTGGCGATCCCGAATGAATATGGCATGTTGACCGCAGCAGCCGAAACGTTTTTCCAGAAAATTGAATGAAGGAGTTTATGATATGACACAACGTACCGAAAAAGAGAAAATGATTGCTGGCGAATTGTACTTTTCCCCAGATCCAGAATTGGTGGCAGACCGGAAATATGCCCGTGAACAAATGAACCTGATCAACCAAGAAACTGATACAAAAATCAAAGAGCAGTTACTAAAAGAAACTTTCGGCTCTGTGACTGGTCGAATCTATATCGAACCGAATGTCCGCTTTGATTATGGCTACAATATTTCTGTCGGCAAAAACTTCTATGCTAACTACGACTGTGTGCTATTAGATGTTTGTCCAATTACCTTTGGTGACAACTGTATGCTGGCACCCAATGTTCGGTTGTTTACGGCGACTCATCCATTGCATCCGGTCAAACGAAATAGCGGCTTAGAATTAGGGGCACCGATCGTGATTGGCGATAACGCGTGGATCGGTGGCGCGGCCACGATTTTGCCGGGGGTGCGCTTAGGTAACAATGTCGTGGTGGGGGCTGGCAGTGTGGTCACAAAATCATTCCCAGACAATGTTGTGCTGGCGGGAAATCCGGCACGGGTCATCAAGACGATCGACTTGGAAGAAGAAAACAACCAGCAAGATCCTTTGGCTGTTCAGCGAGCGGCAATCGATGACATTGATTGGCAGCTCACGCATCTTTTAGAAAAACGCATGAGTACAGTTAATGAAATCGTGCAATTGAAGAAAAGTAGTCAGTTGCCGGTTTTAGATGAAAATCGTGAAGAGAAAGTGCTGGAAAATATTCGGCAGGCGATTTCAAATCAAGCCTATGAGGAAACGATTTTAGCCATGTTTCAATCAATTATGAAACACTCAAAAACCTATCAAGAGAATCAATTGGAGGAATGAGTATGGATGGAGCAACACGTCGAGAAACGATTTTAGCGGCATTGAAGCAAGCGGACAAAGCGATCAGTGCCAGCAAACTGGCAGAATCACTAGGAGTCAGTCGCCAAATCATCGTTGGGGACATTGCCTTGCTGCGAGCAGCCGGTGAAGCGATCGCGGCCACTGCTCGCGGCTATCGACTGCAAGCACTGTTGAATGAGGCGGGGCATGTCAGCAAGCTAGCGGTGCAGCATCGGCCTGAACAAACCGAAGAAGAATTGCGGATTTTTGTCGCTTGTGGCGTGGAAGTGGTCGATGTCATCGTTGAACATGAAATCTATGGAGAGATCACTGGCAATTTGCAGATTCAAACAGACCAAGACGTGACTGATTTCATCAACAAAACCAAACATGCAGAAGCCCGCTTGCTCTCAGATTTAACCAATGGGGTACACTTGCATACGTTGCGTTACACCGATCCTGCGGCTCTGGAAAAAGCCAAACAACAGTTAGCAGAAAAAGGCATGCTCTATCAAAATTGAGGCGTAAACCATTCTGGCAAGGACGCTATCGGCAGTCTTGGGGAACACTTAGATGAAAAAATTGTGATTTTTTGTTGACAAGACGTTCATTTTCCAGTAAAGTACAACTCAACAAGAATAATGAATCTGTTGAGAAGGAAAGTAACCGCGGATACTTTAAAGAGAGACTCTGGTTGGTGGAAAGAGTCAAGTCAGAAGCGATGAAAAATGGCCTTGGAGGATTGATTGTCGATAAGTAGGCAATCACGGATGCGCACTACCGTTACAAAGTGCACCAATCTCTAGCACGGCTAGACGTTGGGTTGAGGGAAGGGAAACCTTCTAAACAAAAGGTGGTAACACGAGTATTCGTCCTTTTACTAGCAAACGCTGGTAAAAGGACTTTTTTTATACACAAAAATCAAATAGCACCACACACGAAGAATTGGTAAGTACAAAAGCACGTTTTTTCAACAGAGAGCTTCGGTAGCTGAAAAGAAGCATCAAACGACTTTTAGAAAATGGCCAAGGAGTGATTCGTTCCGAGCAGTAGTTTGCAAGGCGACGACGGTAGCGACCGTTATCTGGCTAGAGTATGATCGTACTCGAAAAGGAGCTGTATGCGAGTACAGCTTAAACTGAGGTGGTAACACGCAAAAATGCGTCCTCAAACAAGTCACAGGTGACTTGTTTGAGGATGCCTTTTTTTTATTGAAAAAGACAAGAACTAGGGGGAAGACGATGATTTCATTAAAAGATATATCAGTAACATTCAATCAATCAAAGAAACCCGCGATCCAAGCGGTCAAAAACGTATCGATCGAGATCGACAAAGGGGACGTGTACGGCATCGTGGGTTACTCAGGCGCCGGGAAAAGTACACTCGTCCGTGTGATCAACTTATTGCAGCGCCCAAGCAGCGGCAGCGTCGTCGTCAACGGCACGGAGCTGACCACACTTTCTGCGAAAGACCTGCGAGAAAAACGGAAAACGATCGGAATGATCTTTCAGCACTTCAACTTGATGGACAGCCGCAATGTTTTTGATAACGTGGATTTTTCCTTGAAATATGGGGGACGGTCCAAACAGGAACGTCATCAAAAAGTAACCGAGCTGCTGGCGCTTGTTGGATTGGAAGAAAAAGCCCAAGCGTTTCCTAGCCAACTATCTGGAGGGCAAAAGCAGCGGGTCGCCATTGCCAGAGCTTTGGCAAATGATCCAGAGATCTTGCTGTGCGATGAGGCAACTAGCGCCCTTGATCCGAAAACGACCTTACAGATATTGGCTTTGTTGAAAAAATTAAATCGGACTCTCGGTTTGACCATCGTGATCATTACCCATGAAATGCAAGTTGTCAAAGAAATCTGCAACAAAGTGGCAGTGATGGAAGACGGTGAAGTTATTGAGCAAGGTTCGAGCGTTCAGATTTTTAGCCAACCAGAAAAACCATTGACCAAAGATTTCATCCGAACGGCGACGCACATCGACCAAGCCTTAGAAACGATCCTCGGCAGTTCGAAGTTTTCTTCCTTGGCACCGAATGAATGGCTGGTGGAGCTGTCCTACGTGGGGGATCAAACCAATGAACCACTGATCGCCCAATTGTACAGTCGCTACAAAGTGACCACCAATATTCTTTACGGTAACGTGGAGATCTTGCAAGAAGTGCCGATCGGCAGCTTGGTCGTTAGCTTATCCGGAGAGTACCAACAGCGCAAACATGCCTTAGAATATTTGAAGTCTCAAGGAGTGTACACCAATATTTTAAAAGAAAATCATGCAGAACCATTAAACAATGTGATTAAAGGAGGATTTTAGATGGCTGCCTTATTAGAAAGATATTTTCCCAATGTTGTTGCGATCCAAGATGAATTTGTCGCAGCAACGATCCAAACCTTATATATGGTTTTTTGGACCTCTTTGATTGCGGGCATCTTAGGTATCTTGTTAGGGATCGTCCTAGTAGTGACGCGACCGAACGGGATTTTAGAAAATCGACCGCTCTTTGAATTTCTCGATAAAGTCATCAATGTGGTCCGCTCGATCCCTTTCATTATCTTATTGACGTTACTAGGAACCTTTACCCGATTTCTTGTGGGAACGACGATCGGCGAAACAGCAGCATTGGTTCCTCTGATTGCTGGGATCATTCCTTTCTTTGCTCGGCAGATCGAGATTGCCTTGCTAGAAGTTGACCCCGGTGTCGTGGAAGCAGCCGAAGCGATGGGCACCAGTCCTTTCGGCATCATTTTTCGGGTCTATTTGCCAGAAGGCGTGGCGGGAATCATTCGGGTCTCTGCATTGACCGTGATCAATGTGATCGGATTGACCGCCATGGCAGGAGCAGTTGGCGCTGGCGGTTTAGGTAACTTAGCCATCACCCGCGGGTACAACCGATTCCAGACCGATGTCACGATCATGGCGACCTTGATCATCTTAGTATTCGTTTTTATCAGTCAATTTGTCAGCAACCTACTCATTAAACGAGTATCACACTGACCACCACTTACGTACAAATAAAAAAACAAGCAAGTCTATGGAGGAAGAAAAAATGAAAAAAATCGTACAATCAATCGTCTTAGGGGCAGCATTATTATTTATTACCGGATGCGGAAACAATGGCAGTGCCGCAGCCACTGATCAAGAAGAAGTCACTGTGAAATTAGGAGTGATTGGCGCGGACACCGATGTCTGGGATGATGTCAAAGATCGTTTAAAAGATGAAGGCATCAATTTAGAATATGTCCAATTCTCTGATTACAATCAACCCAACGCAGCATTAGCTGATGGTTCCATTGACCTCAATTCATTCCAACACCAATTTTTCTTGGACAATTATAATAAAGAATTTGGTACCGATCTCGTATCGATCGGCAATACAGTCAACGCGCCATTAGGCATTTATTCCGACAAAGTGACGGATGTCAACGACTTGGCTGAAGGAGCTAAAGTTGCGATCCCGAATGATGTGACCAATGGTGGTCGGGCATTGCTCTTGTTACAATCAGCTGGATTGATCAAAGTGGATGAAGCAGCCGGACAAACACCAACGGTCGCGGATATTACTGAAAACCGTTTGAATTTAGAAATTTCGGAACTTGATGCAGCGCAAACAGCCCGGGCACTTTCCGATGTCGATGTTTCTGTTATCAATAGCGGCATGGCGGTAGATGCAGGATTTGTGCCTACCGAAGATGCAATCTTTTTAGAGCCTGTTGATGAAACGGCCCGTCCTTACGTCAACATCATTGCCGCCCGTAAAGAAGATGAAGACAATGAAGTTTACCAAAAAGTGGTTGCTGCTTACCAAACAGAGGATACGAAAAAAGTCATCGAGGAAACGTCAAAAGGATCAAGTGTTCCTGCTTGGGAAACCTTTGGAGCAAAATAAGTGCTATGTAATTTGATAAAAACACTGAAAAAAACCATGTAAGAAAAAGGAGAGATTTGATTATGACAACAGCAACTATTACAAAAGCAACGATTAAACCATTTATCCAAGAGCGTTTAGCCGCTTATCAAGCCTTGGCATTAGATATCCATAATCACCCAGAAGTCAGCAACTATGAGTTTTACTCAGCCGATGCCCTGATCGCCCAATTAGAAAAAGAAGGCTTTGCTGTTAAAAAGGATGTCGCAGGACATCGCACCGGCTTTGATGCCCGCTATGTCAGTGGAAAACCGGGCCCGACGATTGCCTTTTTAGCTGAGTACGATGCGTTACCAGGGATCGGTCATGCTTGTGGGCACAATCTCTTCGGGACTTATTCCGTCTTAGCAGCCAGTGCCCTGCAACCTTTCATCGATGAGCTAGGCGGGGAGATTCGAGTCTATGGGACGCCAGGAGAAGAAGGTGGGGAAAATGGTTCCGCTAAAGGCAGTTTTGTCCGTGAAGGGTTCTTCAATGATGTCGATGCCGCTCTTTGTGTCCATCCAGCCCATCGCTATGGCAAAACGACAGCGTCATTAGCCAATGATCCAGTGGATATCAAGTTCTATGGTCGAGCTTCCCATGCGGCAGCTGCACCAGAAAAAGGCATCAACGCGTTAGAAGCATTGCTGCAAGTCTTTAACGGGATCAATGGATTGCGTCTGCACTTACCAAAAGACGTCAATATTCATGGTGTGATCACCGATGGTGGCGTGGCAGCCAATGTCGTGCCAGAATATGCAGCCGGTCGTTTTTATTTACGAGCAGCCAATCGTGCGACCTTGAACGATGTCTACGAGAAAGTCGAAAACATCGTCAAAGGAGCCGCTTTAGCCACGGGAGCGACCTATGAATTCGGCTTGTTCCAAAACTCCGTCGACGATGTGATCGTGACACCAAGTTTTGACGAGATCTTCTTTGCCCATGCCCAAGAAGCGGGCGTACCTGCCGATGAGATCGATACGGAAGCCAAAACAAGTCTTGGTTCTTCTGATGTCGGCAATGTCAGTCAAGTGATCCCGACGATCCAACCCACCGTTTCGATTTCAGATGACTACATTGCGGGTCATTCGGAAGAATTCAAAGCCGCTGCCAAGAGTGAAAAAGGCTTGCAGTCGATCGCTATCGCGGCTGAACTTTTAGCGCTGACCGCGTTAGATCTTTTTGAACAACCGGCGTTATTAGAAAAAATCAAAGCCGATCATCAAGAAAGCCTAGCAAAAGGCAATTAACGCCAAAACCTTGAAGGAAGATATCCAGAGGATACTCAATAATATAGAAGAAAAAAAAGTCTCTGCCGCAAAATGTCGGTAGAGACTTTTTAGTTAGTCGATGACTAAAATGCCTTCTTTCAATGAAAAAGGATTTTGTTGATTGATATGATCGTAGAACATGACCCCGTTCAAATGATCGATCTCATGCTGAACGACGATCGCAGGATAGTTCTTTAAACGAACTTTTTTCTTTTTGCCGTTGATGTCGTAATAGCTGATCGTGATCCGGGCATGGCGTACCACGTAGCCAGGGACTTCACGGTCCACGGACAGGCAGCCCTCGCCTTCACCCAAACAAGCTTCTTGCACGGAATGACTTAGAATTTTAGGATTGTAAAGAACATCTTTAAAATCAGGTTCTGCTTTTTCTGGGTCGCTGCTAGGGACGAGGACCGCTGTGATTCGTTTTGAAATATCTAATTGAGGAGCTGCTAGACCAACACCACCTCTTAATTCGAGTTCTTCTGCCTTGACTGGGTCTTGGCTGTTTTCTAAAAAGGTCATCATTTCTTTTCCTAGTGCGATATCTTCTTCGCTCAAAGGAAAAGGTACTTCTTTTGCTACTTCACGCAAGGTTGGATTGCCTTCGCGAATAATATCATCCATTGTAATCATTGATGATGTGATTCCTCCTACTATGTAAAAATGACGAAAGCAAGTTTCGTTCCTAATAAAGTGTACCACAAGTGCAGAAAGAAGGGCATAAGAAAGTTTAAACGGTAAAGCTTTCTTATTAAATGAAACGATATTTCTATATTGATGATTTAATTATGAAATATAGTTGCGAACAGGAAGAGAATCAGTTATAATGCTTTTATAGAAAACGGTATCACGAAAGTGACTCACCAAGGAGGCAAAGAGATGTTCGGCTTTTCTGTATTTATGAACGAAGACTTGACGGCAGCAGAACTTGAGCAGATGACTGCGATGGCATCAGGCTTTAAAGGGATTTTCACCTCCATGCACATACCAGAAGACGATCGCAGTACCTATCGGCAGCGTCTGACGGACTTGGGAGGTTTCGCACAAGACCATCAGCTGTCTTTAATGGTAGATATTTCTGGAAACGCCTTAGCAGAAGCGGGCTTTTCCATCGACAATCTGGCGGAACTAAGGGGAATCGGTGTCACTGGTTTACGAATGGACTATGCCATCGACAATCAACAAATCGCTGCTTTTTCAAAAGAAATGACCATTAGTTTGAATGCCAGTACATTAACGGAAAAAGACATTCGAGAGCTGCAGGCGTATGGAGCCGATTTTACTCGATTGGAAGCTTGGCACAATTATTACCCTCGACCAGAAACGGGACTGGATGCTGACTGGTTTCAGGAGAAGAACCGCTGGTTGAAAGCACAAGGCTTTTTTGTCCAAGCCTTTGTTCCAGGAGATGCCAAGAAACGCGGACCGTTATTTCAAGGATTACCCACACTGGAAAGACACCGCAACTGGTCGCCGTTTGCCGCAGCGATCGACTTGTTGGCTACCGGTTCAGTTGATGCTGTTTACATTGGTGATGGGATGGTTTCTGCAAAAAGTGCGCAGCAGTTTGCGACGTATCTGCAAGAAGCGCGGATCGTTTTGCGGGTCAAAGATCTTGGTTCTACTTACTTTGAACACGTACTAGGGGATCACCAGAATCGTTACGATGAAGCTCGGGATGTCTTGCGCAGTGCTGATGCCCGTTTCAATGCCATTCCAGAAGTCAAACCTGAACTTAGTCAAGAGCGGACAATGGGTGCTGTGACGATCGATAACCAAGAGTATTTGCGCTATATGGGAGAGATTCAAGTGTGCAAACGTCCTTTGCCAGCAGACCCAAAAGTCAACCTCGCCGCTCAGGTGATACCAGCCGATCTGCCGTTGATCCAACAAATCAAAGCAGGGATGCGATTTAAATTAGAAAGAGATGATTCCAATGAATAAAATCAATTTAGACAAATTAACGACTGAACGACGCAATAGCGAAACGAGCAATTTAGATGAAATGACGATTTTAGAAGCGTGCCAAAAAATGAACCAAGAAGATCAAAAAGTTGCCTATGCAGTGGAAAAAGAAATTCCTAGTATTGAAAAAGTGATTGAACAAACTATCGCTGCTTTTAAAAAAGGCGGACGCTTGATTTATCTTGGCGCTGGGACAAGTGGTCGATTAGGCGTCTTGGATGCGGCCGAATGTGTCCCAACCTTTGGGGTATCACCAGAGATGGTGGTTGGTCTGATCGCCGGTGGTGAAGAAGCGATGACGGTCGCTGTCGAAGGAGCAGAAGACTCCTTAACGCTAGGGAAACAAGACCTTGTCGATCTGAAGTTGAACCCAAATGACATGGTGATCGGGATCGCTGCCAGTGGTAGAACGCCTTACGTGATTGGGGCTCTTGATTACGCCAATGAGCTTGGTGCCACAACGGCTACGATCGCTTGTAACAAAGATGCGGAGATCTCTCAACATGCCAGCTTTCCAATTGAAGTCGATTGTGGCCCAGAGTTTCTGACGGGTTCGACTCGTTTGAAATCAGGAACTGCCCAAAAATTGATTTTGAATATGATCTCGACGTTATCGATGGTAGGGATCGGTAAAGTCTACAATAATTTGATGGTCGACGTGAAAGCGACCAACGAAAAATTGGTGGAACGCTCAAAACGGATCATCATGCAGGCAACTGAAGCTGATTATGAAACAGCCGCTGCAGCATTTGAAGAAGCAGATCAGAATGTCAAATTGGCGATCGTGATGCTGTTGACGGATAGCACGAAAGACGAAGCACAAGCAAAACTTGCCACGGCACAAGGGTTTGTCAAAACGGCGTTAGGAGGAGAAAAGTAATGGCAAAAGAAACACTGACGGTAGAAGAGTTAGCGGAGAAGATTTTTCAAGAAGCCGGCGGAATGGACAACGTAGAAACAGTCAATCACTGTATGACTCGCGTACGAATGACCGTCCGCGACCACGACAAGGTCGATCAACAAGGGTTAAAAGAGATTCCCGGCGTGATGGGTGTCGTCAATGACGAGCAGCTGCAAGTCATTATCGGACCAGGGAAAGTCAACAAAGTAGCCAACGCAATGGTGGCAAAAGCCGGTGTTGATTTAGGGCAAGAGATCCCGCAGCAAAAATCAGGCAAAGAGGCGTTATCAGAAAAAACGGCAGAGATGAAAGCAGCCCAAAAAGCCAAACAAAAATCATCACCATTGAAGTCGCTGCTGAAAGACATTTCAAATATCTTTGTTCCAATGATTCCAGCCTTCGTTGGTGCAGGACTCGTTGCAGGGATCGCCTCCGTTCTGACCAACATGATCACTGCTGGAAATTTAGATGGAGACACTTGGAATTATTATGTCATGATTTTAAACGTCCTAAGAAATGGGATGTTCACCTATTTAGCAATCTTTACTGGGGTCAATGCTGCGCAGGTCTTTAAAGCCAATCCAACCCTTGGTGGAGTGATCGGCTCGATCATCTTGCTGACCGGTATGAACCCAGAAGCCCCGATCCAAAACTTGTTCACCGGCGAAGCTTTAGCTGCCAACCAAGGAGGGATCATCGGTGTGATCTTCGCTGTATGGCTTTTGGCGAAATTAGAGGCAGTGCTGCATCGAGTGATTCCTGAAGCGATCGATATTATCGTGACTCCGACGTTGTGTTTGTTGATCATCGGTTTGACGGAGATTTTCTTGATCATGCCATTGGCAGGTCTGATCTCTGACAGCTTAGTCGGTTCAATCACTTGGGTCTTGAATGTGGGCGGTGCGTTTTCTGGGTTTGTCTTAGGGGCGGCCTTCCTACCAATGGTCATGTTTGGTTTGCATCAAATTTTGACCCCGATCCACATCCAAATGATCGAAGCAACAGGCAGCACGCAATTATTACCGATTTTAGCCATGGCTGGTGCCGGTCAAGTCGGAGCAGCTTTCGCCTTATGGGTACGACTACGTAAAGACAAAGAGCTTTCTGAAATGATCAAAGGTGCATTGCCAGTTGGGATCTTAGGTATCGGCGAACCATTGATCTACGGAGTGACATTGCCATTAGGTCGACCATTTATCACTGCTTGTATTGGTGGTGGGATCGGTGGTGCGGTCATTGGCGCTTTGACAAATATCGGCGCAACGGCGATTGGACCATCAGGGCTAGCTTTGATTCCATTGATTGCCAACGGCCGTTGGATGGGTTATATTTTCGGCTTGTTAGCAGGCTATACTGGCGGCTTCGTTGCCACCTACTTCTTTGGGATTCCTAAAGATCGCTTAGAAGCAGTCAAAGAAAGCGAGGCAGAGGAGGCAAAACCAGCTGCAACCGTCACTTCTGTGCAACCGCAACCAAAAGAAACGAGTGAAACGGCGGCAAAGGAAACGGCAGCAAATTCATCAGCAACAACGATCGATACACCCTTATACGCAGTAGCAACAGGCACGACAAAATCAATCAGTGCATCAAGTGATCCGGTATTTTCGCAAAAAATGATGGGCGATGGGTATTTTGTCTTGCCAGACAATGGAGCGATCTTTGCACCAGCAGCAGGAACGATCACGACGATTTTCCCAACGAAACATGCATTGGGGATCAAGACTGCCAGCGGACTAGAGATTCTGTTACACATGGGTGTCGACACCGTGGAATTGCAAGGAGCACCTTTTGAAATCCTGGTGGAGGAAGGCCAAGCCGTGACACCAGCCACCCAAGTTGCCCAAGTCGATTTGGCGCAGTTGACGGCTAAAGGCAAAGCTTCTGAGATGCTTGTCATTATCACCAATATGGACCAAGCAGCCAACGTTGAACTGTTACCGATCGCGGAAACAAACGCAGGTCAAGCAGTGATGCACGTGGCAACGATAAAATAATGATAAAACCTCTATCTGATAAAGATGGAGGTTTTTTTTAAGAAGTTACTAAATTGATTGCGGAAACGAGGCCTTTATGTTACAGTTTCGTTACAAAGGGAGAAATCCCATACGAGGAGGCAATGACGATGAAAAAAATAATTTGGCTCGGACTAATGACGTTGGCATTTTCACCATTGATGGTTCATGCAGATGAAACGGCTACGAGTGGAAGTGACAATCCGGCTGCCGTTAGCGAGACACTTTCATCAGAAGGGCAAACAGACAGTGAGCAGATCCAAAATTCTGCCCAAGAAAGTACAGATGAAAACCAAGAAACGGATCAATCCGCTACTTCAGAAACTACAGCTGACGAGAATCAAGAGCCGGTCGATTCCGAAGCCGTTATTGCCTCGATCCAAGCAGAGACAGGAACGCAAAACGTCAATGAAATCAATACATTAGCCGATGAACCTAGTTCGTTGCGTAGTGCGTTAACCCAAGGGATTACTGAAGGCAGTGTGACCGCATTTACCCAAGAACAGTTGGACCAGTTGACAGATGAAGAATTGACCAATGGCAATCGCCTAGCGCTACGTTATTCTAGTGATGCGATGGGCTTTGATATTGCTTACTTGGCAAAAATCATCGGTGCCTTGTTTGTCGATCAGACGTTATCCTGGGAAGCCATTGAGCCGCAACTGGCTTTTGATGCGAATAGCTACGCCAGTTTTGCTGACTTGATTCCTGTCGTGGATCAGTTGCAGGAATATTTACAGGTCGTCTATCCAGCAGACGGAGTCTTTTTACATTTGAATCAAGCCGTTTCCAACGAATGGATGATCTCAATTTTGACCAATTTGAATCAGATGGAACAAGAGATGCAAGTTGATCCAGGTGCCTTTGTCCCCGGACGGATCTCTTATATCATTCAAGCGGCAAATGATTCCATGTATCTGCCTACAGGCACGCAAACGAGTACGACTGAAGAAGCGACGGCAACTTCGACGACAGCCCAAGAAACAGCGACAACGACTTCTTCGAAAGAGGCAGACGCAACTGCCGATGGCGAAAAAACATTACCTAAAACCAATGAAGCGCCAAGTTATACCTTATTGATCGCAGGTGTTATCCTGCTGCTGATCGTTTTCTTGATTTTATGGCGCCGAAAGAAAAAATGACCGTTATTTATAATCGGCGGAATGAAAAAATAGCAACCTTCGTTTTCCATCAGGGAAACGAAGGTTTTTTGTTTTCAGAAATTTCACTCGTGATTTCTTTTCAAATAACGCCTTTTATAAAAAGACCAGAATTGATTCCTTCATAAAAAAGTCAAATTTAAATTCTTGCATTCTCTGGTGAGGGGTGTATAATGACACAGTGTCATATGACATCGTGTCATATCGAGAGCTGTGATTTATTTTAAATTAGAAAGGAGTTGCTTGTGATGCCGACCGATACATTTTTTCACTTGCCGCCGGAAAAACAAAAGCGCATCTTAAATGCGGCGAAAAAAGAATTCTCAAGGCTGCCGTTGAAAGACGCCTCGATCGCCAATATCATCAAAGATGCCGAGATTCCTCGTGGGAGTTTTTATCAATACTTCGAAAACAAAGAAGATCTTTATTACTATTATTTCCATACGTTGAAAAAAAATAGTCAGCGAGATCTGCTGAAATCGATCCAACATGAAAACGGGGATCTGTTTGCGGGGTTCGAATGGTACTTTTCACGGATGATCGCCGAGGTTTTCAAAGGCAAAAACGCAAACTTTTACCGCAATTTATTTATGAGTATGGATTATCGTTCCTTCCATAAAGTCGTTCCAGAGATGCAGCACAAGATGCATCAAGAACACAAAGCCGATCGGCAGAAGCAACAAGCCATCTTTTTGTCAGAGGTCGACAAAGATTTATTGAAAGTCAAAGACGACCATGAGTTGAAAATGCTGATCCAGCTGCTGATGCATACCGTCTTTTCGACGATTGCCGAAGCCTATCGCCAATCAGCATTTGATCCAGACTATGATCCTGCCGAAGCGATCGCTGATTTCAACAGTAAAGTCCGCTGGTTAAGAGAGGGCGCAAAAAAAGAAAGAGGGGAAACCTATGATTAAGCTGATAAAACGCGTATCCGTCATTTCCATAATCATGGCAGTGGTGTTTATGGTGATCCAAGTCGTTTCTGATTTGTATCTACCGACATTGACTTCCAATATTATCAACAATGGGGTGGCGACAGGGGACATTGATTACATTTGGAAAACCGGCTTTTACATGATCGGCTTTTCATTGATCAGTATCATCGCCGCTTTAGGAAATACGTATTTTGCAACAAGAGAATCACAAAAATTAGGACAAAAACTACGTTCGGACATTTACCAAAAAGTTGAGAATTTTTCTTCTCGTTCTTTCGATAAATTTGGGACCGCATCATTGATCACACGAACCACTAACGACGTCAACCAAATTCAAATGGTGACGCAAATGTTTTTACGTATGATGATCAATGCACCGATCACACTGATTGGGGCGAGCTTCTTGGCCTATCAAAAAGATGCCCAATTAACACGAATCTTTTTAGTCGTTATTCCTATCATGCTAGTATTAGTTGGCGGTATTATGTATTTTGCCGTTCCGTTATTCAAAAGTATGCAAAAGAAAACTGACCGTTTGAACTTAGTCTTTCGTGAAGGCTTGACGGGGGTCCGCGTTATTCGGGCATTTGACAAGACGGATTATGAAGCGAATCGCTTTGATCAAGCCAACAAAGATTACACCCACACCGCGATCAAAGTAAATACCATCGTGGCCTTGATGATGCCTTTGATGACGTTGATCATGAGTGGAACGAACATTGCCATCACATGGTTTGGTGGTCATTATATTGCCGAAATGACCTTAGAAGTCGGGAACCTGATTGCGTTTATGACTTATGCGATGCAAATTTTGATCAGCTTTATGATGCTGTCCATGATCTTCGTGATGGTGCCAAGAGCCCAAGCATCAGCTGACCGGATCAACGAAGTCTTAAATGAAGAAGATGAAATTCTCGATCCAAAAACACCAGCGACATTGAGCTTACAAGGGGATCAAGCAACCTTGACTTTTGACCATGTGGCGTATCGCTACCAAGGCGCTGAGAAATTGGCGTTGGAAGATATCGACTTCCAAGCAAAATCTGGTGATTTTGTTGCCATCATCGGTGGGACGGGCTCAGGGAAAACGACACTAGTCAATCTCTTGCCTCGTTTGTACGATGTGGAGTCTGGTGCAATCAAAATCAATGGGGTCAATATTGCAGAAATCACCCAGCATAATCTACGAGAAGTCGTGGGCTTTGTTCCGCAAAAAGCGGTACTGTTTTCCGGTACCATTCGTGAAAATATGAAATATGGAAAACCTGATGCGACAGACGAAGAAATCTGGCAAGCATTAGAGATCGCCCAAGCCAAAGATTTTGTCTCCGAACTGGCAGATGGCTTAGATAGCCGTGTAGAACAAGGCGGCGGCAACTTCTCTGGTGGACAACGTCAACGTTTAGCGATTGCTCGTGCGTTAGTGAAACAAGCAGATGTCTATGTCTTTGATGATTCCTTCTCCGCATTGGACTTCAAAACCGATGCAAACTTACGAGCAGCGCTGAAACGCGACATGCAAGACAGCATCATGGTCGTGGTTGCCCAACGGGTCAGCACCGTCATGGATGCCGATACGATCTTAGTATTAGATGAAGGACAACTCGTAGGGAAAGGGACCCATGAATCATTAATGGCAGACAATGAAACCTATCAAGAAATCGTTTCTTCACAATTGAGAGAGGAGGATCTTGCATGAGTGAAAAGAAAACAACAACACAACACCGTGGCGGACCAATGGGTGGCGGCCCGGGCCGTAACATCGGTGCCAAAGGACCAAAACCAAAAAACTTTTGGGGGACGGTCAAACGGCTTTTCGGGTACATGTCGAAACGCTCCCTCGCTATCATTGCCGTCTTCGTTTTAGCGATCGCAGCCGTGATCTTCCAAATCCAAACACCGAAAATTTTAGGGGAAGCGACCACTGAAATTTTTAAAGGGGTCATGATCGGTACACAGCAGATGCAAGCCGGCCAACAGGTGACAGAATTTCCTATCGATTTTGAGAAAGTTGGTCAAATCATTTTGATCGCGATCGGCATGTATGTGATTTCAGCCGTCTTCAACTTTCTACAACAGTTTATTATGACCCGTGTCTCTCAACGAACGGTTTATGAGCTGCGTCGAGACTTAGATGAAAAAATGAACCGCTTGCCGATCTCTTACTATGATACTCACTCAAATGGGGATATCATGTCACGGGCAATCAATGATATGGATAATATCGCAAGTACCCTGCAACAAAACTTGACCCAATTTATTACGAGTGTCGTGACCTTTATCGGGGTTTTGTGGATGATGCTGACGATCAGTTGGCAACTGACTTTGATTGCTTTAGCAACGGTTCCTTTAAGCTTGATCGTCGTGATGATCGTCGCACCAAAATCGCAAAAATTCTTTGCGGCCCAACAAAAAAGTTTAGGATTGCTCAATGACCAAGTCGAAGAAACTTACGGCGGTCATACAGTAGTCAAAACCTTCAACCATGAAGCTGCCGATCAAGTCGTTTTTGAAGAAGAAAATGACCGTCTGTATTCCGCTGGTTGGAAAGCCCAATTTATTTCAGCGATCATTATGCCCTTGATGAACTTCATTAAAAACTTAGGCTATGTCTTCGTGGCTGTCCTTGGTGGGATCAAAGTGGCGAATGGGAACATGACGTTAGGGGATGTGCAAGCATTCTTGCAATACACCAATCAATTCTCTCAACCAATCACTCAAATCGCTAGCTTACTAAACACCATCCAATCAACCGTTGCATCTGCCGAACGGGTCTTTGAAGTCTTGGATGAAGAAGAAATGAATGATGAGCCTTCTGGTTTACCAGTGGAAGACAGTGAATACAAAGTTCGTTTCGATCATGTTCAATTTGGTTATGCCCCAGACAAATTATTGATGACCGATTTTAATCTGGATGTCAAAGCTGGTGAGATGGTGGCTATCGTAGGACCAACCGGCGCTGGGAAAACCACGCTGATCAATCTCTTGGAACGTTTTTATGATGTTTCTGGCGGTAGCATTCGTTATGATGGCAGAGATACCCGAGACTTGACTCGTGATGAATTGCGTAGTAATATCTCGATGGTGCTGCAAGATACGTGGTTGTTTACCGGCTCCATCTATGACAACATTCATTATGGAAATGAAAAAGCGACCAAAGAACAAGTGATTGCTGCGGCGAAGGCTGCCCATGTGGATGATTTTGTTCGCAAATTGCCAGAAGGCTATGATACGGTCTTGAATGAAGAAGCCAGCAACATCTCCCAAGGTCAACGTCAGCTGATCACGATCGCCCGCGCCTTCTTAGCGGATCCAGACGTCTTGATTTTGGATGAAGCAACTTCTAGTGTCGATACGCGGACTGAGATCTTGATCCAGAAAGCAATGGGACGTTTGTTAGAAAATCGGACCAGCTTTGTGGTTGCTCACCGTCTCTCTACGATTCGTGATGCTGACAATATCATCGTGATGAATCACGGATCTATTGTTGAAACTGGAAACCATGAGGAATTGATGGCGCAAAACGGTTTCTATGCAGACCTTTATAACAGTCAATTTTCAGAAGAAGTGGCGTGATCCACTGTTTGTAATGAAAGAAATTCTTCCCCAAATGATGATAAACAGACCGCCAAAGGTTGACTGAAAGAAAGCAGTGATTGTCACTGCTTTCTTTTTTTATGAATTTTTATCGCTTTAATTTAAATATTTATTGCAATTATCTAGATAAAAATGTATATTAATACATAATTTCGAATGATCCAAGACAAGGAGTGAAACCAATGAGTCATCTTTTTCCTAATTACAGCCGTTTGCCCATCGATATCCAGCAAGGCAGCGGGAGCTATGTCGTAGATTCGCAAGGGAACCAATATTTAGATTTAACGAGCGGTATCGGGGTTGTCAATCTCGGTTATGGACATCCCAAAGTGCAAGCTGCTTTGATGACCCAAGCAGAGCAGATTTGGCATGTGCCGAATTTATATGACAGCCAACTACAAGAAGAAGTTGCCCAAAAGCTGACCCAAAACCAAAAGAACGTATCAGACGAGCCGTATCTGGCCTATTTTTGTAATAGCGGCGCTGAGGCGAACGAAGCAGCTTTAAAGCTGGCTCGCAAAGCGACTGGCCGTAGCAAAGTCATCAGTTTTGAACAATCTTTCCACGGTCGGACCTTTGGCGCGATGTCTTTGACTGGGCAAAGCAGTATTCACGATGGGTTTGGTCCGCTGGTACCAGAGATGGTTTATGTACCGTTTAATGACCTTGAGGCATTGCAAGCCGTTTTAGATGAGCAGACGGCAGCCGTGTTTTTAGAATTGATCCAAGGCGAAGGCGGCGTGATCCCTGCCGAGGTGGCGTGGGTCCAAGGGGTGGCAGCCCTTTGTCAGGAGCAGGGAGCACTGCTGGTGGTGGATGAGATCCAAACCGGGATGGGACGGACAGGAACACTGTTTGCTTTTGAAGGATATGGCATTGAACCTGATCTTTTTACCGTAGCAAAAGGGCTTGGTAACGGGATCCCTGTCGGAGCAATGCTAGGCAAAAGTCATTTGCAAACGGCTTTTGGACCCGGTAGTCACGGTTCGACCTTTGGTGGCAATAAATTAGCGATGGCCGCTGCTAGTGCCGTCTGCAGTGTGTTGCAAGAAGAGGACATTCAAGTCAATGTTCAATTGCGTCAGCAGCAGTTTTTCGACGGATTGCAAGGACTATCTAAGGTGCAGGCGATTCGTGGGAAAGGATTGATGATTGGTATCGAATTAGCAGATTCGGAAAGCTTGCAATCCGTGTTGACTCAACTGCGGAACCAAGGCCTCCTCGCATTAAAGGCGGGTACCAAGGTTTTGCGCTTGCTGCCACCCTTAACGATCTCGCAAGAGGAAACGCAAGCAGCCTTGGCGATTTTACAAGCGATCTTAGCATAATTGTATAAAAATAGATTTTTTGGGCATTTTTTCTTATAAAAACCGAATAACAGCGAGTTTATTTTGAATAGTTTTATAAATAATCATTGACAGAGCGATGGGAGTTTCTTATAATCTTAAGTAAATTCTTTTGAGGAGTGACGTGTTTGAAGGCAGCAATCGTTGGTGTAACAGGGTATACCGGAATTGAATTGATTCGTTTGATCCAGCAGCATCCCCAATTGGAGGTGGGCACCTTGCATAGTCATTCTATGCATGAAAATTCATCAGTTTTGTATCCTCATTTAATTGGACTGACAGAGCGGTTGATCGAACCTTTTGATGCAGAAAAAATCCAAAAGGAAAATCAACTCGTGTTTTTTGCGACTCCTGCTGGAATCAGCAAAGAACTCGCAGCGACTTTTGTCGCAAATGACTTTCCAGTGATTGACCTTTCTGGTGATCTGCGATTGAAGGATCGGGATAGCTATCAAAAATGGTATCACCAAGAAGCTGCACCTGCCGAGTTGTTGGCACAAGCGACCTATTCGCTGCCTGAGTTTGCAACGACTTCTGGCAATTTGATCGCCAATCCAGGCTGTTATGCGACTGCTGCCATTTTAGCTGCTGCGCCGTTGGTTCAGCAAAAACTATTCAGCGGCACGTTGATTTTTGATGGCAAGTCGGGCTTATCGGGTGCTGGAAAGAAATTGACTGACAGCAGTCACTTTGCAACCGCTGCGGATAACATGACGATGTATAAGCCAAATCAGCATCAGCATATTCCTGAGATCATGCAACAGTTTCAACAATGGGATCAGGCAATGCCGCCGATCCAATTTTCTACCAGCTTACTGCCTGTCAAAAGAGGGATCTTTATGACGCTTTATGCGCCTCTCAAAGACGCGATTTCGCAAGAGGACATCTATGAGCAGTACGTAAAAACATATCAAGACCATCCGTTTGTCCGAGTGCAACCGTTAGGAAAGCTGCCCGAGCTGCGGCAAGTGACGGGAACGAATTTTTGTGATATTGGCCTATGTTTCAATCCGCTGACCCAAGTGTTGACCGTTGTCGCAGTGATCGATAATTTAGGCAAAGGGGCTGCTGGCCAAGCGATCCAAAACTTCAATCGATGGGCAGGGATACCAGAAACGACCGGTCTTATGCAAGCTCCGTTATACCCATAAAATAGCCAACAGACACGTGAGAATACTCGTGTCAGCCAGTGGACAATCCGCAAAAAGGTGGCAGTAGGAGGAAAGAAAATGAAAGAAATCGAAGGAACGATCGCAACCCCAAAAGGTTTTTTTGCCGACGGTCTGCATTGCGGTCTGAAGAAAGAGAAAGTCGATCTTGGTTGGATCGTCTCTGAAGTGCCAGCCAGTGCTGCGGCAGTCTTTACCACCAATCAAGTACAAGCGGCACCCATTCTCGTTACAAAGGAAAAAATGCAAGCAGGCACCTTGCAAGGCGTGATCGTCAATGCGGGCAATGCCAATGCTTGTACCGGGGAGCAAGGTTTAAAAGATGCACAAGAGATGGCAGAATTGGCAGCAGCCCAGCTGCATACGAGTCCCGAAGCCTTTGCGGTAGCCTCCACCGGGATCATTGGTAAGAGCTTACCGATGGAAAAAATCACGGCAGGGATTCAGCAACTAAACAGGCAAGGGGATGCCCACCGATTTCAAAGAGCAATTTTGACGACGGATCTGACTGAAAAAAGCAGTGTCATCCAATCAACGATCGCTGACAAAACGGTGACTGTTGCGGGCTGTGCCAAAGGGTCTGGTATGATCCATCCTAATATGGCCACGATGCTGGCATTTGTTACGACGGATGCAGCGATCTCGTCAGCACTCTTGCAAACACTGCTGAAAGAGTTGACCGATGTCACCTTTAATCAAATCACGGTCGATGGTGATACATCTACCAATGATATGGTGTTAGTTTTAGCCAACGGGTTAGCCAAAAATCCAACGATTGAAGCTGACACGCCAGCTTATCAGGAGTTTAAAGGGATGCTTAAAGCAGTTCTGACCGCGCTAGCCAAAGCAATTGCGAAGGACGGAGAAGGCGCCAGCAAATTGATCGAAGCTCACACGAGTGGAGCTGTGACCGATGAAGCAGCCCGAATGATCAGCAAAACCATCGTTGGTTCGCCGCTGGTCAAAACAGCCCTCTTTGGCAAAGACCCAAACTGGGGGCGTATCTTATGTGCAGTGGGTTATAGTGGGCAACCCATCGATCCAGCAACGGTATCGATCGCACTAGCCGACATTCCCGTCTTTGTCCAAGGGATACCGGTAGCTTTTGACGAAACCATCATGCAAGAACAGTTGGCGGAAAGTGAAGTCAAAGTCGCTGTTGAGCTGAAAGAAGGAGCAGGTGTTGGCACCGCTTGGGGCTGTGATCTGACGTATGACTATGTGAAAATCAACGCACTATATCATACCTGAAACAAATCAGGTACTAGACAAAAAGGAGCGAGTAGATGGAAACGATCGTAGTAAAAATCGGCGGTGTCGCCTCAGAAAATTTAACCCCGTCATTCTTTGAGACGATAGCAGATTGGCAAGCTGCGGGCAAAAAAGTGGTCATCGTCCATGGCGGTGGTCACTACATCTCAGAAATGATGGAGAAAATGGCGTTGACAGTCACGATCAAAGACGGCCTGCGGGTGACCGATCCCCAGACGCTTGAAGTAACTAGAATGGTCCTTTTGGGACAAGTTCAACCGCTGATCACGACCGCTTTCCAGCAAGCTGGCTTCCATGCCGTGGGACTGAATGCTGGCTGTGATCAGCTGATCCAAGGAGAATTTATCGATGAGGAGAAATTAGGTCAAGTAGGGAAGGTTCAACAAATCAACGCTGCTTTCCTGCAGCTCTTGACAGAGAAAAAACATGTTCCGATTTTGGCCCCACTAGGAATTACGCCAGATGGGCAATGGTTGAACATCAACGCGGATGAAGTGGCTTGTCAGGTCGCAGCCAGCTTACAAGCCGAAAAACTGTATTTGTTGACGGATGTTCCTGGCATCAAACAAGAAAGCAAGTGGTTGTCGGCTGTTTCTTTTGAGGAGATCCCCCAACTGATCGCCGAAGAAGTAGTCACGGGCGGCATGCTGCCAAAACTAAAAAGTGCTCAGAAAGCCTTAAAATCAGGGGTAGCTGCCGTTTGTATCACCGATCGGATCGATCGTTTAGGAACCCAGATCCTCGCGGCAAGTCCAGCAGCAGCTGGCTGTAGTTGAAGCCATTAGCGACACCTAAACGCCACCTCTCTACTTATAAAAATGCAAAATTCTGACTTTTCTGTGCTTTTCTTCTTATTTTCTCTAAAAAAAGAATAAAATAGGTAGGGATTTCATTTGCTAGAATTTCGTTTTATCAGTACAATGAGTACATATGTAAGTAGGGGGAGAAACAATGACAGATTTCTTATTGGGGAGCAGTACGAAGTTGCTGACTGTTGCAATTCGGGTAAAAGACCGCGATCAAGCGATTGCCTTTTATCGCGATGTACTTGGCTTTGAGCTGAAAAGAGAAGAAAATGAGTTGGCCATCTTTGGTCTAAAAGGATTAGATAGAGAAGTTTTATGGTTGGAAGAAAGCCCGCGTGCCAACGACCATTTCGGTGAGATCAAAAAGATGCAGCGCATCGTTTTAGCCATATCCTCGCTAGAAGAAGCGGCAACTATCGCGAGCAATGCCCAACAAAAAGCGATTGCTTTCGAAGAAGCTCGTTATGAAGCGAATCAATTAGGCTTTATTATAGCGGATCCAGAAGGAAACAAAATCGAAGTCTTATTTACAGCACCCGCAGGAACTGCGGTACCAAAAGACGAAGCAGAATTGATCAAAGCGGCACCTGCAAAAGCGGCTGGCTTATCAAAAGAGGCTCATTTTGGCAAGCTGTATTTAAACGTCAGTGATTTAGCCAAAGAGCAGCTTTTCTTAGAAGAAAGCTTAGGATTGAAAACAAAAGAAGCCGAAACAAAGGAATTTATCCTCAATGATGGTGACTTCCAAGTTGGCTTGACTGAAGCACAAGGTGGTACGATCGACTTACCGAGCCACGAGGTGCTTGGCTTAGACTTCTTGAAAATCTCCATCAGTCAAGAAGATATCGATACATTGGAAAAACACTTGTCTGAGAAGAACCAAGAGTTTTTCATCGACAAAAAACGGCAATTGTTGACGACCTACGATGCGATCGGTATCGAATGGTGGTTTATCGTTAAAAAATAAAGTGTTTTGAAAGAAAAAGCAGCGAGGACTATTCTCTGCTTTTTCTTTTTTTTGTCAAAAAAAGAAACTTTTGTTTTTATTTCGCACGAAAGAGTGCAAAAACCTGTTACATCGATTCGAAGACCAATCATTGAAAAAACGGTAGTTTATCTGCATTAGTAGAACAGGTCCAATCTATTTTGAATTTCTTATTTAGTTATTTAATATTTGAAACGCTTGTCTTAAAACTTAATATAATAGCCATTATGATTCAAAAATCGCAAACATTATATTGAATTGTGGTTATTCTTAATTTATAATAAAAAAGAATCGAGATTCGATGGCTCTGGACGCAGAGGTTATTTGTTGTTATTAATGTATGCGGTTTCTTATGGTGTTGAGCAGTAACGGGAAGACAAGGAGTAGATGTGATGGAAAAAAAGTGGATACACCGATATTTTGCTCAGTGGGATCTGCAGATGATGGTACTGCCGGCGATCTTACTGGTAGGCATTTTTAGCTATATCCCAATGTACGGGATTTTGATGGCATTTCAACAGTACAATATTTTTGAAGGTATGACAGGCAGTCCATGGATCGGCTTTGATAATTTTCGGCGCTTTTTTAGTGAACCACGTTTTTGGGAAATTTTACGGAATACCATTATGATCAGTGTGCTAAAGATTGCTATTTGTTTTCCAGCACCGATTTTGCTGGCGTTGATGCTTAACGAGGTCAAGAACGTTGCATTCAAACGTGTGGTGCAGACGATTACTTATCTCCCACACTTTTTATCATGGGTGATCGTGGCGGGGTTTACGATGTCGATTTTATCGATGGATAACGGTAGCTTAAATATTGCTTTGGAGAGTTTAAACCTGATCGATGAACCAATCAACTTTTTATCGATCCCTCGCTATTTCTGGACGATCATCGTTACGACAAATCTTTGGAAATCGATTGGCTTTGGCTCGATCGTCTATATGGCAGCCATTGCTGGGATCGATCCGCAACTGTACGAAGCAGCATCACTAGATGGCGCAACGAAATTTCAGCAAGTCTTTTTGATCACTCTGCCTTCGATCGTTCCAATCATTACGATTTTTCTCATTTTGGAGATCGGCAACTTATTGAATGCGGGCTTTGAAGATTTGCTTTTACTTGGGAGCAATCCAGCTCTTAGAAATGTGGCGGATGTCATTGATACCTATGTGTATCGGGTAGGGATCAGCAACTCTCAATATTCATACGCAACAGCTGTTGGTTTGTTCAAAGCAGTCATTAGTGTCACTCTTTTGAGCGGAGCAAACTTTTTCGCACGCAAAGTGGGTCACAGCTTATGGTGATCAGCAGAGGAGGAAATGAACAATGAAGAAAAATTGGGGCGACCAAGCGATGATGATTTTTATCTACCTTTTCTTGATAACGCTTGCATTCTTGACATTTTATCCCTTCTGGAATTCACTGGTGATTTCCTTTAATTCTGGACGTGACACGGTGACCGGTGGGATCACGTTTTGGCCAAGAGAATTTACGTTGGAAAACTATCAGATCGTCTTTCAAGATCAGCGCTTGATGAATGCCTTTTTCATCAGTGTCTTACGGACAGTGATCGGGACGTTTTCATCGATCATGCTGACAGCGATGGCAGCATATGGAATGTCAAAAAGAGAACTGATAGGGCGAAAATTTATTACGATTTTTTTCATCCTCACGATGTTCTTCAGCGGCGGCTTGATTCCAACTTTTTTAGTGGTACGTTCACTTGGACTGATGGATTCTTTTTGGGTAATGATCATTCCTGGTCTGATCAGTGTTTGGAATATGATCATCTTCCGTACGTTCTTTCAGCAACTGCCGAAAGGATTGGAAGATTCAGCGAAAATTGATGGTTGTGGTTATTGGGGCACGTTTTTCCGAATCATTTTGCCGTTATCAGGTCCAGTCATTGCCACTTTGTCGCTATTTACCGCCGTTGGGCATTGGAATGATTGGTTTATGCCAAGCATCTACATTACTTCAGATCATCTGATTCCCTTGCAGACCTTTTTGCAACGAGTCTTGAATTCGAACACGGTGAGTTCGCAAATGAGTCAAATTGATTCTGGCTCAGCAGCACGTTTGGCGGAAATGACTGGTGTCACAGGAAAATCCTTGTCGATGGCGATCATGATGGTGGCGACTTTGCCGATCGTAATGGTTTATCCGTTTGTCCAAAAGTATTTTGTAAAAGGTGTATTGATTGGTTCGTTGAAAGATTAGCAGAGCAGGAGGAACTCTCTTGATTAGAGGAGAGAAGGAACGAAACGTTGAAAGGGGATAAAAGAATGAAAGCAAAGGTATTAAAAGGCGTGCTGTCAGTGACTGCGATGAGTCTCTTACTGGCTGCTTGCGGCAGTGAGTCAGGGACAAAAGAAAGTGATGGGGCGGCAGCGAATGACCGTGACAGTTCGGAGGTCTTTGAATTAGGTAGTGAACCGTTGGAGATCACGATGTTTGGTAATTATGATTGGTACACGATGGATCGTTGGGGAGATGATCCAGCAACTGCTGCTATCAAAGAACTGACCAAGGTAGATATTCGCGCAATCGATGGTGGCGGGAATGCAGCACAGCGGCTAAGCACAATGATCGCTGGCGATGATCTACCTGATTTTATTTGGCTTGATCGAGGGTCGGATGTGGAACGGCTGCGAGAAGCGGGTGCCTTAGTGCCATTTGATGATTACTTGGATAAGTATCCAAACTTGAAAGAATGGGCGGGAGAAGACATCCTGAACATGATTCGTTCAGAAGACGGCAAACTTTATCAGTTTCCCAACTGGTATAGCTCGGAGCCTTTCGGGAATGCCGGTTATGTCGTCAATAAAGAGATCCATGATGCTTTAGGTGCGCCAGAATTGAAAACAACAGAGGATCTTTATGAGTATTTGAAAGAAGTTCAAACAGAGTTTCCTGATGTCATTCCATTTGAAACAGATGTCAGCGGACAAGGGATCAATGTCTTGTACTCAGCATTTGCAGAAGGGCGTTCACCAGCAGATATCCGCATTCGCGCTGTTCCTGAAGGCGACGTATTGACCTCGATCTTTGCCAATGAAAACTACGTAGAATCGATTGAATATGCGTCAAGACTGTACCGTGAGCGCTTGATGACCCAAGATACCTTGACCCAAGATGCAGATATGGTGGCAGAAAAAGTAACCAGTGGTCGTGTAGCTGTCTATGCGGCTGCCAGCCCGTCCAACCATGCTCGCGATGCCCATTACATCTTGCAAGAGCAAAACCCAGATGCGGGGTATTTCTATATCGAACCAATTGCTAAACCAGGACTAGATCCTGACAATATTTTCCCAGGTTCCTATGAAATGCTAGGGTGGAATGTCAGTGTCATTACTAGAAATGCAGAAGACCCAGAAAAAGTCTTTGCCTTCTTAGATTGGTTGACAGGACCGTTGGGCCAATCGATCTTGATGTTTGGTCCAGAAGGCCAGTATTGGGATGGCTTTGACGAAGAAGGCTATACGCAATTTACGGATGCCTATGCAGAAGACAGTGCAGGCGTTTCGGAGATTGAGCAAGCAACTTCAAGTTTCCAATGGAACGGCAACTCCGCCTTTTTAGACAATACCAAAACAAAATTTGAACTGAATCTTCCAGAAGATCAAATGAACTGGGCAACGAAATGGCAGCATGCTATTACTTGGGACACGCAAAAAGACGACACGGAATTTGCGGCGATCAACCCGATGCCAGACTCACCAGAAGGAATCATTCAGCAACGGATCAACGATATTTTTGAAGAAGCCAATGCTTCAGCGATCTTTGCTGACAGCGATGAAGAAGTGCGTGCCATCTTTGCTGAGGCGGAAGCCCAAGCACAAGCAGCGGGCTATCAAGAGTTGCTGGATTATCAAACAGAGAAATGGCAGCAAAATCTACAAAACTTAGCCCGCTAGAGGGTAAATCAGCTGATTAGAGAAAGGAGGCGGACTGATGGGAAATGAACGATGGTATCGTTGGTATGGTGCCAGTCAAGCGATAGCTAGTATGTTGCTTTTGAATGGCTACTGGTTACTGTTCAATCTGCCTGTTCTATTGCTAGCTTTGGGGCTGATTTTCCCCAGCTCTCCTCGTCAGTTTCTTTTCTCTTTGGTTGGTTTGATCATTAGTTTTCCTAGCATTCTTTTGCCAGCGACCTTTGCTTTATTTGGGGTCATGCGGCGCTGGTTGTACTATCAAGAACCACGACAGGCCATCGGAGGGACCTTTTGGCGGCTCTATCGGGAAAATTATCGGCGCAGTTTTGCCGCAGGCCTCTTTTTCGGTAGTCTCGCTTTGCTGCTGTTAGGCTCTTATCGCCAAATCGATTCCTTTCAGTTGCCCTTATTGGCTGTCGGCTATTTGTTTTTAAGTATCATTTTACTCGTGTGGTTGCTGTATTTTATCTGCGACAGTGTGCATTTGGCGGCACCCATGCGGCTCGCCTTGATCAAAAGCTTTTTCATCATCTTTTGGGCACCGTTGCAGACACTGATGTTGCTAGGGCTGTTGAGTGGCCTCGCTTTACTGCTCGTCTTGATCAATCCCTTACTCGCGGGATTGATCGTAGGGGGACTAGGTAGCCAATGTGCGTGTTACAGTTATTTGAGAATCATCCAAAAGGCGCAAGCAAAAGCTGCACCAGCCGATGAGTAATCTATGTAACACTGATTAGAAAAAAATCTGAAAACTATCCTTAATGGGTAGTTTTTTTCATTGGCAAAAAGTGCTAAAGTTAGAAGCAAGACAAGCCTGAAAGGAGCGAGTATGGAACGATGACAATGTACCCAAAAACAGTACAGCTCATTCAAGAAAAAATGCCGACCGTTTTCCCAGGAGCGGTGCTGCGTTTTATCGCTGGTGAAACCCAAGAGACCCAGGTATTCGGACAGGCAGCGCTTCTTCCGAAAACCGAACCCATGACGAAAGATCATTTGTTTGATTTAGCCTCATTGACGAAAGTCATTTGTACAACCACCGTCCTGTTAAAATTGTGGGATCAAGGGAAAATCGAGATGGAGGCACCGCTTACTCGTTGGTTGCCAGCGTTTAAAGACGATCGGGTAACGATCAAGCACTTGCTGACGCATACGGCAGCCATCAACACGTGGATTCCCCATCGAGACCAGTTGGATGCTGCTGCCTTGCGCAAGGCGTATTTGCAGCTTGAAAGCAGTGATACGATCGGTCAAACGGTCAGCTATACGGATACTGGGACGATTTTGCTGGGCTTTTTATTGGAGGAGCTGTATCAAAAACCAGTGACCGAGATTTTTCAAGAAGAAGTCTTGACGCCTTTGGGCATGAAGAACAGCGGCTTTCCGCCTTTTCCTCCTTCACAGCTGCCATTGATCGTGCCTACCCAGCAGCAGCCAGACGGCAGTATCCTTAGAGGAATCACCCATGACCCAAAAGCACGAGTGCTGGGAAACCATGCCGGCAACGCCGGGTTGTTTTCTACCGTGGATGATTTGACGCTGTTCGTTCAACTGTTACTGGCAAATGGTCAGCAGCAAGGTGCGCCGTTTTTCTCAGAAAAAGTGATGCAGGCGCTGGCTCAGAGGCAGACGCCTGAAAGCACAAAGCCCCGCACCTATGGCTGGGACTTATTGGGTGCGCCGTACCAATTATTTCATACAGGCTATACAGGCACGTTTCTCGCAGTAGATATTCCTAACAAAAAAGCGTTTATTTTCTTATCGAATCGGGTCCATCCAGTGGATCATCGAGAAAGCTACTTGGGTCATCGTGACGAAATCCTGCAATGTTACTTAAAAGAATCTGCCGAATAAGCGGATTCATGCTATAATATGCACGAACAACTAGAGAGGGGAACAATTATGGAACCATTGTTTATGAAACCTGTTTTTCAAGAAAAAATTTGGGGCGGCAGTCGCCTGCATTCTGTTTTTGGTTTTGATTTACCGAGTGACAAAATCGGTGAAGATTGGGCGATCAGTGCGCATCCTCATGGGGTGAGCGTCATTGAAAATGGTCCTTTTAAAGGCAAAACATTGGCGGATCTTTGGCAAGACCATCAAGAACTGTTTGGACATTCAGACGAACCAGTCTTTCCATTATTAATTAAAATTCTAGACGCGGAAGATGATCTATCCGTTCAGGTCCATCCTGATGACACGTATGGGCTAGCCCATGAAGGGGAATTAGGGAAAACGGAATGCTGGTACATTATTGATGCCGAACCAGGTGCGGAAATCATTTATGGCCACCACGCACAAACCAAAGAAGAACTTGCGGAAATGATCGAAGCGGGTCGTTGGGATGATTTGTTAACAAAAGTCCCTGTGAAAAAAGGGGATTTCTTCTATGTGCCAAGTGGAACGATCCACGCCATTGGGAAAGGGATCATGATCTTAGAAACCCAACAAAGCTCGGATACGACTTATCGGGTGTACGACTATGATCGTACCGATGATCAAGGACAAACTCGGGAGCTGCATATCCAACAATCGATCGATGTGACGACGATTCCTGCACGGACGCCAGAATTATCGATCCGTGAAGTCAAACAAGGACAATCAGCAGTCGTTACCTATCTTGAAACGCCATTTTTCAATGTGTATGAGTGGGAAGTACGTGGAAAATTATCTTTGGCACAAAATGCCGATTATACCTTGATGACTGTGATCGATGGGTATGGGCAGTTGATGATCGACGGTCATTCCTATGAACTAAAAATGGGCACGAGCTGCATTTTGCCAAACCCGATCAAGAAATGGGAATTGGTTGGTGAATTGACTGTCATTGCCTCTGAACCTGGAAAAAAATAAAACGATCAGTAAGTGACGTGATTCGCACAAGCAAAACAGCACACGTTCCTGATTTTTCGTAAGGCTGAACGCGTTCAGCTGCCTGTCATCATTGGCGATTTTTCCGCTTTTGACTGACAGGTTTTTTCGTATGGACACTCACGATAGACGTCTGAGGAAGATTTGTTATAATGGCAGTAATGAAGGATAGGTGAAAAGAATGGTTTACTTAGATCATGCAGCAACGACACCGCTGCACCCAGAAGTGATCAAAGTGATGAGTGAAACGATGCAGACATTTTTTGGCAATCCATCAAGCATTCATCATTATGGTCGAGACGCCCACACCCAATTAGAATTGGCTCGTCAAGCGATCGCTCAGCAGCTAGGGGTCAAGGAACATGAGATCATTTTTAACAGTGGAGGTACCGAAAGCGATAATACAGCGATCATCGGTACAGCCCTTAGCAAACAAGCACAAGGCAAACATATCATTACGACCCAGATCGAACATCCGGCGGTCATTGAGAGTATGCGCTATTTAGAAGGCTTAGGCTTTGAGGTGACCTATTTGCCCGTAGATAAAAAGGGGCAATTGGCCGTCAGTGAAGTTGAGGCTGCCTTACGTCCCGATACGATTTTAGTATCCATAATGACGGCAAACAATGAAACGGGCAATTTGTTGCCGATTACAGAAATTGGCGCCCTTTTACGGGAGCATCCCGCCGTTTTTCATACCGATGCCGTGCAAGCTTATGGCAAAATCCCGCTTGAAATCAATGAAAACAGTATTGATCTCTTAAGCATTTCCGCTCACAAAATCAACGGACCAAAAGGGATCGGCTTTTTGTATAAACGAGATGGCTTGTCGCTACCTGCGCTACTCCATGGTGGCGAACAAGAAGAAAAACGGCGAGCAGGGACGGAAAACTTAGCAGCCATCATGGGAATGGCCAAAGCAGCTTCTTTGCATACCCCCGAAGCGCAGCAAGCAGCGGCAGAACAATATCAAACGTTTGCCGATGTGCTGATGGAGACCTTAGCAGCACAAGGCGTTGATGTTCAGTTGAATGGTGATCCAGCACACAAATTGCCCCATATTTTGAATCTGCGTTTCCCAGGGGTCAGCAGTGACTTGTTACTGATGAAATTGGACTTAAAAGGAGCCGCCATCTCGACAGGCAGCGCTTGTACGGCGGGCAATGTTGAACCCTCCCATGTGCTAGAAGCGATGGTAGGCAAAGAGCATCCAGCTATCCGGGAATCGGTCAGAGTCAGCTTTGGCTATGGCAACACATTGGCGGAAATCGAAGCATTTGCTCAGCTATTAGCAGAAACTGTCTTAGCAACGAAAAAGTAGGAGAACAGCTAGCAATCTCGCTGAAAACTATTTATAATGAAAGAAATGATGTTAAAGAGGTGAAGAACATGGCATTTGAAACAACAGCAACCGTTTTAGGCGCAGCAACCCAATACCGCATTGCTCCTGAAGCAAAAAAATATACGTTGCGGGACAATGGCTTTACAGAAACGAACGGCGGCAACTTCCAATTGATTCGTGGCCTTGAAGCAACACCCCAAAGCAAAGAAGGATTTAAATTAAAAATCACTGTTGCAAAAGATCTGCAAACCTTCAAGATGTCGATCACGACAGCCAATGGATTAAAAGCAGTCAATATTTTCAAAGATGAACAGCACAAAATGCTGCAAGAAAAATTTTACTTTTTAATGGATGGTTTTATCAGCCGCGGGTTGTTTGTCAAAGCGTAAGCTTTTGTCAAAAGCAGCTATACCGTTCAAAGGGCAAGAAGTGTGTCACTCCGCCAAGCAGGCAAGGGATTGATACACTTCTTTTGTATCTTTGCCGGTTTCTTTTTATACTAAAGTAAACAAACCTAAGCCGTTCTCAGAAAGTGGATACGTTGAGACGAGAAAGAAGGAATCCAGATGAAACGAACCTTAAACAAGCAATCCGTGTTAGCCGTTGGAATGGGGACTTGGCATATGGGGGATGACCCAGCTAAGGAAAAAGCCGAGATCGATGCGCTGCAAGCGGGCATCAAAGCCGGAGCGGCTGTCATCGATACCGCAGAAATGTACGGCGAGGGAAACGCAGAAACGCTAGTTGGCAAGGCGATCCAGCCCTTTACACGAGGGGATCTTTATTTGATTTCAAAAGTTTATCCCTGGAATGCCTCCGCAGATGAATTGCCGAAAGCTTTAGACCGTAGCTTAGCGCGTTTAGGCACCGACTATCTTGATCTGTATCTGCTCCACTGGCGAGGAGATGTGCCGTTAGCAGAAACAGTTGACGCACTAGAAGCTGCCAAAGCCTCTGGAAAGATTCGTGCATGGGGCGTCTCTAATTTTGACGTGGCAGATATGGAGGAGCTGTTGCGGTTAGAAAACGGCGATCAATGTGCCGCCAACCAAGTACTCTATAATTTAGGTGCCCGGGGGATCGAATACGATCTTTTGCCTTGGCAGGCAGAGGCTGAGATTCCGGTGATTGCCTACTCACCCATTGCTCAAGGCGATCGGCTAGGGCACCACTTCAAAAATGATGAAGTGGTGAAAGAGCTGGCAGAAGCCAAAGGCTGCACGATTTTTCAGCTGCTTTTGGCATGGACCCTCCGACAACCGCACGTCTTAGCGATCCCCCAAACCAGTGACTCGCTGCATATGCTGCAGAACATTGAAGCTGCCAAAATCGTTTTTTCCAAAAGCGAATTGGCGACAATCGATGCACGCTTTCCGGAGCCAACGAAAAAGCAGCCGCTAGCGATGATTTGAAGACCCTAATCACAGAAAAAAGCAGTAAAGTAAGGAGCGACTATGAAATTTTTTACGTCTGATACCCATTATTTTCATGCAGCCTTGCTCGGGGACAATGACTTTGCCCCACGCCCCTTTGAGACAGTGACGCAAATGCATGAAACGATGATCGCCAGCTGGAATGAGGTCGTTGCGGATAAAGATGTCGTTTATCATTTAGGGGATGTCGCGATGCACCCTGCTTATGAAGCAGGTTTTCCAGAAATTGCGGCGCTGTTAGCACAGCTGCAGGGCAAAATCGTTTTTATCAAAGGCAATCATGATACCCGGGCTTTCTTTGCGTACTTGCGCAAGCATGATCCTGGTTGTTTGAGAGCCCAAAAGTATGCGTTTGAAGATGTCGGTGTCTTGCTGAAGTTTGCTCATCAGCAATTTATACTGACCCATTATCCTATGCTGCTGGGGATCACCAAAAACAGCCGCAATCTGCATGGGCATATCCATCATCACAGTGTGCCAATCGCTGAGAATCTCAACGTAGGAGTCGATGCGCCGGAATTGGCGTTTCTGCCGCAGCCGCGTCCCTTCGGTCGACCAGTTTCCGAAAATGAACTGGCGGTGCTGTATCATGCAAAACAACAAGAACTTGCCAAGCTAGCTCGTTAACAGATAACAAGAAAAGCAAGCGTCAAGACAACGTCGGACGGCTTGCTTTTTTTGTGATGACTTTGACAGCAAGCTTTGATTAAGGAAATTTTTTTGATAAAAATAAACTTTATATGTAAAAAATAATCGATTCCAAGAGTTATTATTTGATGGATATTTAAGAAATGTGTATGCTTTAAGTAGAAAGCAGTAAAGGAGGTTGCCAATGCGTAAGATTTCTAAAGTGATTTTTATCATCGGATTACTTTTACTCTTACTTGTCTTTTATTTTGGGATCATCGCCAATCAGCAAGCGGCTTCATTGCCTGTTTACTTGATTCCTTTGGATGAATATCCTTGGGTCGGATCTTCCATGAGTATGCTGCTCTTTTGGTTATCTGTTGGCTTTGCTATTTTTACAGTGATCGCACTCTTTGTCGTTTTGTTTTATCCAAAACGCTCAGACCGCTTGATCATTCCCCATAAGACAGGCGATTTAGTGATTCAGAAGAAGGCGTTAGAGCATTTTGTGCTCGAGCGGGTGAAACAAGCAGATTTCATCCATCAGCCATCGGTAAGAATCAAAATCGTCAAGAATAAAGTAGCGGTAAAAATCGATGGAGAAATGAAACAAACAGCAGCCATCCCGCAAAAACAAGAAGCTTTGGTTGGTGAGATCAGCAGCAGTCTGCAGCAGCTTTTCGGTATCGAAAGCAATATCCAAACGGAAGTTGTTTTAAAAGATACGCAAGAAACGCCAGCAGCCCATGACCAACCGCGTGTAGTTTAGGAGGAACAGGTATGAGTGAATGGTTCTACCACTATAAGATCCCGCTTATCTTTGCAGGTTTCGGTTTGATCCTAGCGATCCTGTTTCTAACGATCGGCTTTTTGAAAACCATACTGCTGGTGCTATTTACGGCACTAGGTACGTATCTGGGATTTTATCTCAAAGAAGTCGGATTCTTTGAACAATTTCAAAGACCGCGCCGTTAACTTTGGTAACATTATTAGTTTAATTTATATCAAGATTATAGTAGGAGGAATGTACGATGGAAAACCAAACAAAACCAACAACAGGTGTTAAAGGAGAATTAACTTACGAAGATAAAGTGATTCAAAAAATCGTAGGCATTGCATTAGAATCTGTAGACGGACTCTTAACAGTCGATGGCGGTTTCTTCTCAAATATTGCAGGTAAATTAGTCAACACCGATGATGTGACTTCAGGGATCAACGTTGAAGTTGGGAAAAAACAAGTGGCAGTCGATCTTGATATCGTTGCAGAATATGGCAGCGACATGACCACGATCTACGACCAAATCAAAGAGGTTGTTTCAACACAAGTCAACAAAATGACGAATTTAGAAGTCATCGAAGTAAACGTGAATGTAGCAGATGTCAAAACACGTGAACAATTCGAAAAAGACTCTGAAACAGTTCAAGACAAAGTAAGCAGTGCGGCAGAAACAACTGGCGACTTTGCGTCAAAACAAACACGTAAAGCCAAAGGTGCCTTCAACCGGACAACGACGCGTATTCAAGAAAACAACGAACCACGCGTTCAATAATAGCAAGATAAGCAAAAGACTAGCTGCGGCTAGTCTTTTTTTGTCCCACAAAAGGTGTATTTTTGCAGCTTCAGCCGATCAGAACATCAAAGCCAAAAGCTCCAATAATGGATTCCTTCTGCTTGAAAGACATCGTTAGGATAGCTTTTCTCATAATGGGCTTTTTCGGGGGAATCATTAGGATCGAATACTTGAATCGTTCCTTCTTTGTTCAAAGCCAATACCATGATATGTCCGGATGTCGTAAAGGTTCCTGCTTGAACCGAGACCACAACGGGGATGCCTTGTGTCATTTTCTCATAGGTAGCCTCAAATGAATCCCCTAAATCGGCAAATTGGTAACCAAAAGCTTCGGCAAACTGAGGAAAGATTTGCCAACTTGTTCCTTGTTTGGGAAGATAAAATTGATCGCCAGCCCACTCCAATAGTTTGTCAGGATTCGGCGGAAGATCCGTCCAAAAAGCATCGATCATGGCTAAAGAAGCAATAGCGCACCCGTTTGCCGCAAAGGTGTTTTGCTCTTCTCCATATCCATACGTGTTATTGCCCCAGCGTTGATCGGTTTGTACAATCAACGGCAGTTGCTGCGTGTCTGCCATCGCTTGTTGAATCGCTTGATTGGCTTGGCGAGTGAACTGTTTTGAGACAAGCGCTGTCTGATCAAACGCAGCATCCCTGACCTGATCAATCACGTAATGAATGACAAAAACACCACCGATGAGAAAAAGCAGCAGTGCAAGGCTCTTTTCTTTCTTCCCATCGTTTCTCCTCGTTTTCGATATCCTTGTGTGCGATCGCATGAAATGCCCCTCCTCGTAAAGTAGTATCTAAGAGAAGTATAGTCTTTTTCTAATAAGAGCATTTCTGCATTTCCTGAAGAATTTCATACGATTTTATGACAACCACCATTTGAAAAGTAAGTTGTTACTGTTTGGACAGCTGTCGATGACAGACACAAAAGCAGCGCTTCCTCTATTTGGCTGAGTAGGTGGAATAACGAACAGTTACTTCTCTCCAGATGTCTTTTCTAAAAAAGGAATTTTTAAGAAAAGACAGCAAACAGTGAAGTTTTTTGTGTTTTGTTGTATAATGCAAATTACTGAAAAGTTGCGACCTTCAAATCGTAGATGATTTCAGAATCTATAATTGAAATGATGGTGAAACAATCATGTCTAACGAAAACACCCGGGTGGTGGTTGGAATGAGTGGCGGGGTAGACTCGTCAGTAACAGCACTTTTGCTGAAAGAACAAGGGTATGATGTTGTCGGGATCTTTATGAAAAATTGGGATGATACCGATGAAAACGGTGTTTGTACCGCAACAGAAGACTACAAAGACGTAGCCAAAGTGGCTGCGCAAATCGGGATTCCTTATTATTCAGTGAATTTCGAAAAAGAATATTGGGACCGTGTATTTGAATATTTCCTTGCAGAATACCGTGCCGGACGGACACCTAATCCAGATGTCATGTGTAACAAGGAAATCAAGTTCAAAGCCTTTTTGGATTATGCGATGGATCTTGGTGCCGACTATGTAGCAACCGGCCATTATGCGCAAGTGACCGTTGATGAAAACGGCGTAACTCATATGTTGCGAGGCGTGGATAACAACAAAGATCAAACGTATTTCTTAAGCCAATTGTCACAAGAACAATTGAGCAAAACCATGTTCCCACTAGGCGGCATGGAAAAATCAGAAGTACGAGCGATCGCTGAACGGGCAGGTCTAGCAACAGCCAAGAAAAAAGATTCCACGGGTGTCTGCTTTATCGGAGAAAAGAATTTCAAACAATTTTTGAGTAATTACTTGCCAGCGAAAAAAGGCAATATGGTTACATTAGATGGCGAAGTCAAAGGACAACACGATGGCTTGATGTACTACACCATCGGACAACGTCAAGGCTTAGGCATTGGCGGCGGCGGTGCCACTCAAGAACCATGGTTTGTCGTAGGAAAAGACTTAGCAACCAACACTTTGTATGTGGGGCAAGGATTCCATCACCCCGCATTGTATGCAGATCGCTTGGAAGCAAGCCAAATCCACTTTACTACAGAACAAGACCGCGGAACGGAATTTTCATGCACAGCAAAATTCCGCTACCGTCAACAAGATGTACCAGTAACGGTGCGTCTATTAGATGGAGATCGGGCAGAAGTGATTTTTGACGAACCAGTACGCGCCATCACTCCTGGACAAGCAGTCGTTTTTTATGACGGGATGGAATGCTTGGGCGGCGGTTTGATCGATGCAGCCTACAAAGAAGCCAAAGAATTACAATATGTTTAACCACTAACAAAATCAGCCCTAGCTAAGAACACTGAACCAATCAGTTGCACTTAGCTAGGGCTTTTTTTCTTTGTACCAACGAATGTTTTGCGTAATCAAGAGAACCAAAAAAATAGGTAGCCGTTTATTCTTTGATCTTGAAAAGGTGGATCTTTTCGCTAAATGCAGCGACTTGTGCAGGATCGATCGTACCGTTTGTTTTCGAAAGCGCATTAGACATGCCACAAGCCATAGAATAGGTCAATGCTTGTTCCATTGGATACTGTTTATTCATTGCAACAGCCATACCACCAACGGTTGAATCGCCACAGCCAGTCGTATTAACGATGGCGATTTTAGGGATCTCGATCTTAAAAAAAGTCGACTGGTGTTTAACGATTGCCCCATCGCCGCCTTGAGAAACCATGACGGTGTCGATCCCTTCGAAAAGAGTGCTCTCTAAGACAGAGAAAATGTCTTGCGATGAATGCAATTTTTGACCCATTAGTTCTTCTAATTCCTGTTGATTTGGTTTAATAAAATTCGGACGAGCATTCGTTTGAGTCAAACAATTTTTTAGTTGTTCCCCAGCTATATCCATGAGGATCGGGACTTGTTCACCTAATGATTGACGGATGAATTGAAGCAACTGATCGTGAAAGTGTCCATTATCAGAATTTACTGATCCAGAAATACAGACGACCGTGATGGGGTGTTGTTTAATTATTGCTGCAAGGTGTTGGTAAAAAAGTTGTTCGTTTTCCTCCGACAGATAAAGTCCTTTTTCTACTAGCTCAGTATGAGTGTTACCGTCATGCATGATCGTGATCGCATTGCGAGAATTGCCGTCGATGGTGAGGAAATCCAATACATAACGTTCTTCAGCTAGTAAAGAATCAAGGATCGTTTTGCCTACAGGTCCACCTAAAATACCTGTCAATAAAACGGCTTCCCCAGATTGTGCGATGACTCTGCCAGCATTGATGCCTTTTCCTCCAATTGATGTATGTGGGTTATCTACCCGATTTACTTGATCCAATTTTAGCGAAGGAACAAGATAGTTGTAGTCCATGGAAGGGTTCATTGTGATGGTTAAAATCATTTTTGTTCCTCCTTGAGGATCTCTGTAAAGGAACGATAATAGTCAAAAGTAGTCTCAGAAAGTTTATCATCAGTGATCAAATAGTCGATATCTGAAAGCGAGTAGAAGGTATAAACGTCAGAGCGATTAAACTTGGAACTATCTGCAACGATGCATTTTTTGCGGGAATGTTTGAATGCGACTCGTTGAATCGAACCTTCAACAAGATTTGCAGTGGTGATATTATTTTCAAAGATCCCATTTGTAGCAGCAAAAGCGATATCGATATTTAAATTTTCAAAACTCTTCTCTGCTGTTTCCCCATAAAATTCTTCCGTCGTGCGGGAAAATTCTCCACCGGTCAATAAGACACGATAGTCTGTGTTGTAAATCAAATAATTAAAAGCAAGTAAACTATTTGTGATCACGAATAAGTTTGCTTTTTTTAGTTCAGGTAAAGCGTGGAGCATCGTAGTTCCCGCACCGATATAGATAGTATCGTTGTCTGATATGATACTGTTCATTACTTTTCCGATGAATTTCTTTTCGGCAACGTTCGTATCGATTTTTTCTTGAGTAGAAAGCTCGTGTTCGATTTTTTCGAGTTTTTGGGCGCCACCATAGATTTTTACCAATAAAGATTGATTCGCTAACTCTGTAATATCTCTACGAATGGTCATATCGGAAACGTCTAATGTTTTGGCTATTTCTGCAATGGATAAGTAATCGTGCTGATTCACTAGCGCTAGAATTTTTTCTTGCCGTTCTTTCTTTAACATAGTTTCACCTCTGGTTGATTAACGATTTTTTTAAGTTTCTTTTTTATCGATGTTCTTTATACATTAATTAATAGCATTTACTTTTGGAAAAAGCAAGGGAAAATGTTCATCTTTGTTAAAGTTTGATAGTTTCGTGTATTGGTGAAAGGAATCAGTTTGAAAAAAATACCAAAAGAAAGCGTTGATAAGAAAAATTAACTATTGTATATTTACATTGTAAAACATATTGTAACAAACTTTAACAATATTTATCATTTGAGTTGAACAAGGAGGAAGAATAGGTGGGCTATACGAGCATGTTTGATGAAAGGCTAATTTTTCTCGATGTGGAAGGAGAGGAGTTGAAAGAACTATTTGAAGAAATAGCAAAACGATTACAGCAACAAGGTTTTGTGAATGAACAGTATGTAGAAGGATTACTAGCAAGAGAACAAGCTTTTCCAACTGGACTGATTACACAGTATTTGAATATTGGCTTGCCTCATTCAGAACCAGCGTATGTCGAAAAGCCTTTTATTGCGATCGTGCGTCTGAAAAACGAGGTGAAGATGAAGCAAATGGGCGACAGTCAAGAAATGCAGGTCAAGGATCTCTTTTTTCTAGGAATCAAAGAACCAAAAGAGCAAGTCGGCTTACTGCAATCGTTAATGGCATTATTTATGGATGAAGGATTTGTAAAGGCATTCATTGAAACACAAGAAGTGCAGGCAATTTATCAGCTAGTTACACAGTATACAAAATAAAATTTTTGGAGGAATTTAAGATGAAAAGAAGATTGATCGTAGCATGTGGAAGTGGGGTTGCAACAAGTCAAACGATCGCAAGTAAAATTGCTGGAATGCTTGAAGATGACGGAATCGATTTCCCCGTTGAAGCAGTTGATTACAAGTCGATCCAAAATGAATTGCCGTCGACAGGAATTTATGTGTATGTTGCTCAGCCAGATGATGAAGTATTGGAAAAAGCCGCTGAGCTAGGTGTACACGTTTTTGCTGGGATTCCGTTTCTTACCGGTATGGGTATGGATACGATTTATGAAGAAATCAAAGAATTGATTGGCTAGTACAAAACATCCTATCAAAAGAAAGAAGTGAAAAAAATGCAAGTATTTCAAGACATTATCAATTATATCTTAGGTTTAGGTTCCGCTATTTTTGTGCCGCTAATCATTTTAATCCTAGGCTTGGTTGCAGGGATGAAATTCAAAAAAGCCTTTATGTCTGCAATCACGTTAGGTATTGCTTTTACTGGGATGTCTATGGTCATTGGCTTTATGTCAAATGCAGTTAGTCCAGCTTCCGAAGCATTGGCAAAAAACACTGGCTTGAACTTGCCTGCGCTAGATTTAGGGTGGACAGGAGCGGCAAGTATCACCTGGTCATGGTCCTATGCATTTGTTTTCTTTGCCGTCGTTCTTGGCGTGAATTTTGTCATGTTGATTTTGAACTGGACCAAGACGTTGAATGTCGATATGTGGAATGTATGGGGCAAAGCGCTGACTGCCTATCTGGTCTACTTTATCAGTGGAAGTTTACTTGCTGGGTTTATCACCGCCATCGTACAGGTTATCTTGGAACTTAAAATGGGGGATATGTTCCAACGCCACATTGAGGATTTGACTGGTATTCCTTTAGTAACAGTGACCCACTTGATGAATATTTCAGCAGTGCTTTTATTACCGATCAATGTGATTATGGATAAAATTCCTTTCTTTAATCGACGGGCCGATACCAAAGCCTTAAAAAAGAAAATCGGTATCTTCTCTGAAAATTCCGTGATGGGCTTTCTCATTGGTTTGGGCTTGGGATTAGCTGCAGCTTATGGCGTGTCAGGCTCATTGAACTTAGCTATTCAAATCGCGACTGCAATGGCTTTGTTCCCAATGATCTCAAAAATGTTTATGCAGTCTCTTTCACCACTGGCTGATGCAATGTCGGAAATGATGAAAAAACGCTTTAAAGATCGGGAAGTTTACATTGGGTTAGATTGGCCCGTATTAGCTGGTCGCTCTGAGATTTGGGTCGCTGCTATCTTGTTGGTACCTGTCTTTATTGGCTATGCTATCATCTTGCCGGGAAATGCTGTGTTGCCTTTAGCAGGAATCATTAACTATTCGATCGCAGTAGGTGGATTATTGCTCACCGGCGGAAACTTGGTTCGTATGCTGATCATGGGGGTTATTTCGATGCCAATCTATCTATATGCAGCTACGTATTTGACGCCGATCCTAACGGGCTTAGCAGATCGAACCGGCGCAGTAGAAGGAATACAAAAAGGGCAGCAAATCACTTGGTCTTCGATCGAAGGACCGGAATTTCGAATTTTATTTGCAGAAGCGTTTAAAGGAAATATCTTGGGTATCGTCGGTTCCGTTGTGTTTATCGCAATGTTTGTCTGGTTGTATAAATATATGAATAAGGTAAAGGTACCAAGTCAAAGATATGAAGAACAAGGGACCCCATCGACGCAAGTACGTGCGACGAATGGCTAATATTTTCAAAAAGGAAAGGACGACAGGAATGGGAAAGAGCGAAAAAATAAAATGGCAATTGCTTCTTTTTCTAGCAATTGGCTGCTATCTCTTAGCTTTGGTGACACAACAGTACCTATTTAATGTCGTAGCGATTGGTCTAGCAGTCTGTGTATACAAATATGGCAGTCCAGTACTTTTTAAAGAATACGATGAACGGAAAAAGAAAAAAGAGGAAGAAGCAGCTAAAGTAAGGGGAGCTGTACAAACAATCTTACGCAACAAAACGTTTGAAAAATAAAAAAGGTGGTCTTGAATATGTCAGATGGACGGATGATTTTTGAAAGAGAACGGGAAGATTTAGCACGAATCGTAAAATTGATTTTTACCCGGAAGAATACAAATGTTGCAGGCGGTAATTTTTCTTTTAAAACAACCGATGAAACTGGAAAAGAATACATTATTATGACACCAACTATGATGTCAGAAGCCTATTTAGGAGAGGTCTCACCAGCCCAGATTTTAGTCGTTGAGCCTCATACGAGAACAGTGATTGATGGGGTTGGTCAGCTGACACGAGAAATCAACTTACACGAAGCGGTTTATGATACGAATCCAGCGATAAAAGCAGTCTTACATGCCCATTCTCCTCACTCGATGTTTTGGGCAACCGCTGGATTGGATATGCCTAACTTAACAGAAGCGACCCAAAAAATTGGCTATATTCCTGTACTAGACTTTGAACCTAATTGCTCACCAGAATTAGCAGAATTAGTTTCTGATTACATGAAAAAAGAACAACTCGCCTTACCGAATATGTTGCTCCTCAACAGTCATGGGGTACTGATCAGTGCGCCAGGAGCATCTGGCATCGAAGCAATCCATAAAGCTTTGCAAATACTAGATACCACGGAATGGAATGCGGAAATTGCCTATAAGCAAACGATTTTTCAATCTTTAGGCTTGTTAGATGGTTTTTACTCCAAAGGGAGACAAGTAGGAACACTTGAAGACTTGAAAAAACATACACCGATTTATAATAAAGAAGAAATTTTTGCTGGTGGTGATTAGCCAGCAAGTAATCATCTTTTTCGATTGATAAAAATCCAAGAACATTCGTTTACGAGTTCTTGGATTTTATTTTTTTATTCAAAATATGCTATAATTTAGTCAGAAAATGAATGTTTTTGATGTATTGGCATTTTTGAAAGAAAGGGGGAGGTGCATGAATCGTACAAGAGCCAACCTCATGAAATGAGGGGAGGTTAGTGCCGTAGGGTTGGTAATGCTTCATCAGAATCAGGTCATTTCAAGCCAAATCAACCAACTTGCCTTAGCCGTACTATTTGGTTTAGCAGGGTATTTGCTTGTTTTTAAAAAGTTCTACTTTTTGTCCGCTCAGATTGCGGAGCATTCCGATCAGTATAACCAAGCAGAAGTCAAGTGGGACAAAATTGCGGGAGTGGTCGCCTTCTATATTGCTCTGATCAGTTTGATTTTGGTCTTTGTGTGAGTGTAGCGGAAAAAAATGCCAAAAGAAATCTTTGACGGAAAATGGTTTGCTTTGGTCATGATCGATCATCAAATTCGGCTTGATGTGCTTGAAAAAAGCGGTAATACTGCTGGACATTAGCTAACTGCGTCCACTTCCGAACATCGACAGGTGTTTGATCCAAATCATAGATTTTGGCTTCCTTTAAAGATAAAACGAAAGGACTATGGGTAGCAATAATGAATTGACACTGTTCATAGCGGACAAAATCTTCCAGTAACTGCACCAGTTCCAGCTGACGCTCAGCAGAAAGAGAATTTTCTGGTTCATCTAATAAGTAAAGGCTGTTGGGACGAATCTTTTCTTGAAAGAAGCGAAAGGCACTTTCACCATTGGAATATTCTCGGACATTGTCGATCAAGTGCTTGCGGGTGAATTTGGACTGTGTGTTGGATCGTGCAAGATTGATTTTCTTCAATTCATGGTAATCGTCAAAACCCGTGAAACGAAAGTCTGCATACTTTGCTTGGTAGTATTCTTGGAATACTTCTTCTCGGCGATGATCGATCCCTTGATTCAAGTTTCGAATAGCCAGCATGTAATCAAAGACATCATCGCTGGTCAAAAGTACTTTTTCTTGCGGTTCGTCGATGCTGCCAGTAGTACAGTAGGCTAAGTAGTCCTCGAAAAAATTCGAGCGATTATACGCAGCAAAGCGCTGCGCGTGGATCTTTTCGGCAATCACGTTCAATGCGGTGGTTTTGCCAGAACCATTGCCGCCATATAAGATCGTGACCGGTTCAAAATCGATCTGCTGAAAAAGGCGGGCACTGAGAATCTGAAAAGGGTAGTAAGAATCATAAACGGTTCGTTTGATGGAAAGGAAAAAATCAAACTCGGTCTCTTGATCGGGAAAAGTGATTTGTTCGAGATACATAGGGCACCTCCTGGCAATTTCATGGTTGTCATTATTGTAGCATATCCATCGCAGACAAATTTTTTTTACGAGGTTAAAATAAATCTTGTTTGATATTTTTTTAATCTTTTGATGTTATATTCACAACAGGAAACATCTGTGCTAGACTATAGGGGCATAGAAATGATGTAATCTTAAACAACCGATAAATCGTACAAAAAAAACGAGGGTTTAATGAATTTTTAAAGCAATGTTTAAATGCTGAAACTTATTCCTTGCAAGTTTAAGTAAAAGTGACTAATATGGGGAAGGAATCGTGAAAGGAGCAATGGAATGTATCAAGTAGTAGTCATGTATGGGGACAATGAACCGTGGTGGTTTTTTGAGGGATGGCAGTCAGATATTCAAGAGGCGTTCACATTTGCAACTTTCAGCGAGGCGCAGTCATTTTATGAACAAAAATGGCAAGAAATCAGAGAAGAGTATTCGTACATAAATGCAAAATCAAACTTTATGACGGCTTTTTGGAATGAAGAAGACGAACGCTGGTGCGAAGAATGCGACGATTACCTCCAACAATATATTGGACTGGCATTGCTTAAAGAATATCAGCAAGTCGTCGATGAAAGCAGGAAAGATTTTTATGAAACAACTAATTCTAGCGGAAAAGCCAAGCGTTGCCAAAGACCTCAGCAAAGTTTTGGGCTGTGAGCAAAAACATAAAAATTATTACGAAGGACCCAAGGCGATTGTTACTTGGGCCCTTGGTCATTTATTGGGCTTGAAAATGCCTGAAGATTTAATCAAAGAGTGGGCATCATGGCAGATGGAAACGTTACCGATGATCCCTAAGTCCATCGGGATCAAGCCGTTACCAAAAACCGGTCATCAACTAAAAGCCATCAAACAACTGGCTCAAAGAAAAGATGTCGGGGAAGTCGTGATCGCTACCGATGCGGGAAGAGAAGGGGAGCTAGTCGCTCGCTGGATTTTGGAGTGGGTTCGTTTTGACAAACCAGTCAAACGTTTGTGGATTTCTTCGCAAACCCCTAAAGCCATCAAAGAAGGCTTTGCAAAATTGCAGTCAGCCAAGCACTACGACAATCTTTACTACTCCGCCCTTGCGCGGGCAAAAGCCGACTGGCTGGTAGGGTTGAATGTCACCCGGGCATTGACGGTCAAATATCAAGACAATCTTAGTGCGGGTCGGGTCCAAACCCCTACCTTAGCTTTGGTGCGCAGTCAGGAAATGCAGATCGAGAGTTTCCGTCCGCAAACCTATCATGTGATTACCCTAAACGTAGGCGATGCCAAGGCCCGCCTGCAGCAAAAAAATCCCTATCAACTAAAAGAACGCAGCGACGCCGAAGCATTGGTCAAGCAAATGAGTCAACAAAATGGTCGCGTGACAGCGATCGAAGAAAAGGTCAAAACAGAAAGTGCGCCATTGCCTTATGATTTGACCGAGATCCAACGAGAAGCCAATCAGCGTTATGGATTTTCAGCCAAGAAGACCTTGTCGCTTGTTCAAAGCTTGTATGAAACCCATAAAATCGTCACTTACCCAAGGACGGATTCCAAGTATTTGACTAATGATATGAAGGCAACCATGAAGGAACGCCTGCAGGCAGTTGCGGATTTTGCCCCAGAAGTCAAAGGATACTTGAAAAATGGCGGACAAGTAGTGCAGCAAGCTGTCTTCAATGATAAAAAAGTTACCGATCACCATGCCTTATTGCCAACGGAACAGCGGGCACGTTATGAAAAATTAACTACCGATGAACAACGGATCTATCAAATGATCGTTAGTCGTTTCTTAATGCTCTTTGCGAAACCCCATAAAAAGCAGCAGCAGAAAGTGACCGTGACCTTTGGTTCAGAAACCTTTGTATTCAACCGCAATACCGTGTTAGAAGCGGGGTGGAAAACGACTTCTGAAGAAGAAACCAGTGATGTGGCTTGGCAAAAAGGCAGTACCGTCAAGCCTGAGTTCACCATCCAAAAAGAGTTGACTACACCACCAAAACCGTTGAATGAAGGAACTCTTTTAGGCAAAATGGAAAAACACAGTCTTGGTACGCCGGCAACCCGTGCGGAGATCATTGAAAAGCTGATCAAATCTGAGCTGATGGAGCGGACCCCAAGCGGCTTGCAAGTATCGCCAAAAGGCAAGCAGCTGTTAGTCTTAGTCAATCCATCCTTGGTGACACCAGAATTGACGGAAAAATGGGAGAAGGAACTGGAAGCCATTGCGAAAGGCACCTATTCTGCCCAAACCTTCCTCGCACAAATCGAAGCAGACACAAAACAACTGGTCAAAGAAATCAAGCAAAGCGAAAGCAAGTACCAAGATTTCTCATTGACCCAAAAACGGTGTCCCGAATGCGGCGAACCCTTGCGGGAGAAAAATACCCGTGATGGCAAGATCTATGTTTGCTCCAGTGGGACCTGCAAGTACCGTCGTCGGAAAGACCCGAAAGTTTCAAACCGACGCTGCCCGCAATGCCACCGAAAGATGGAGATCATTGAAGGCAAAAACGGCGCCTATTTCCGCTGTAAATTCGATGGGACCACCGAAAAAATGGCGGATAAAAAGGAACGCAGCAAAAAGCTGTCGAAACACGAAGAACGCCGCTTGATGAACAAAATCAATCAAGAAGAACCGCAAGAAAGCCCATTAGCAGCTGCTTTAAAAGCTGCGATGGAGAAGAAATAACTGCATGAGGTAGAAAATGAAAAAGAGTGAGGACGATTTTGCTGTCCCTCACTCTTTTTTTGCATCCCTTCACTCATTTAGGCATTTTTTTGACGGTATTCTTTCGGTGAGATTTTTTCTTTCTTCTTGAACAAAAAGGAAAAATAATTTGGGTCATTGTAGCCAACATCAAAGGCGATCTCAGATAGTCGTAGATTGGTCGTTAACAGCAGTTCCTTAGCTAAGGTCAACCGTTGCTCGGTCAAGTATTCGATAAACGTAGAATCAGTGGCTTGCGAGAAGATGGTGCTGAAATGTGCTGGACTCAAATGAACTTTTTCAGCAACTACATTTAAGGAAATATTGGGATCAGAAAAGTGCTCACTGATAAAGGTTTTGGCTTGATTGATGACGCTTTGATATTTCGCCATTGCAGGATTGATGGGTTGTTTGGTTAATAATGGCAACAGTTCTGCCAGAGTCGTTTGATAGTTCTCTGGCTCATGGGTCAATGCCGCTAGATAGTCTAAGTCATGGGCGTGCTGAACGATCTGGGGCAGCGAATGACTGTCTTTTTTCTTCAACAATGCCAGCAGTTCGACTAAGACGAACAAACGGTACATTTGCGTTCGCTCAACGGTTCCTTGAGGCGCCATCAATTCAGCGATCAGCTCAGGGATCGTCTGTTTCCCAGCATTTGCCAGTCTTGAAGCAAGGTCGGTTTTGAAAGGATTGGTGGGGGATAGTTCCCCTTCGCGAATGTCGTCTTCATAGCTGATGATTTTTTCCTTGCGGATGCTGCCATAGGTTTTTAGCATGTCACGAGCTTTCTGATAAGAAAGAGAGATACCCGAGAAGCGATCTGCTACCGGTCCGATCGCCACTGCTACTTCTTCCCCAGAACCATGAACGAGGCTTTGAGCGATCTGATAGGCTTTTTCTAAAACTTGTTCTCGGTCATGGTCAAAAAGCAAAAACTTGATGAAGCGGCTGGACACACTGGAGAACAAGACGGCATCATCCTGTTCATAGGCTTTGGTCAGCTGCTGGCTAAAGCGAGTGTAGTCAGAAAAGCTTTGACTGAAGGGGGTTTTTGCTAACAGCACACAAAACTGTTTGCCTGAAAAGCGTCGGCCCAGTTCTTCTGCTTGCAAAAAGGCTTCTGAGATTGTGATCTTTTGTTTAAAGAGGTGATTCAGAAAGTGATTCTTTTTGATTTCCATTTCGAATAAATCGTCTTCTTTGGATAATTGCTGATGAGTGGCTTGTTGTTCATCTAAGTGTTGAACGACGGTTTTGATGGCTTGTTCTAATTCTTCGTTTTTGATGGGCTTGAGCAAGTAATCATCTGCTTGCAGCTGCAGTGCCGTTTTTGCATAGTCAAAATCATCAAAGCCGCTAACGAAAATAATGCGAACTTGCGGCAATAATTTCTTGGCTTCTTTCGCAAAGACCAAGCCGTCCATAAACGGCATTTTGATATCACTGATAATAATATCAGGACGCAGATCAAGGATCGAAGCCAGCGCCAACTCGCCATCTGCGGCTTCATCGCTATAAACGATCGGGTATTGTTTGGCGAGAGTCATGATTTGGTGGCGCAAACTATCGCGAATCAGATGTTCATCTTCAACTATGAACACTTTGTACATGGTTGGATTCCTCCCTTTTTGGTACTGTGACGTTAATCGTGGTGCCTTCTTGGTATTGACTGTGGATCGTCAGTTGCGCTTCGCTGCCGTAGTTCAGCTGGAGACGGCGATAGACGTTATATAGGCCATAGCCGCTCTCAGAGGCGGGATCAGTGGTTTCTTTAAGGTTACGACGAATCTCCTCCAGACGCTCAGGGTCGATCCCAACACCGTTGTCACTGATGGTCATTTGAATCTGGTGAGGCAATTCTGACACTGTGATTCGAATCATGCCGACGCGACGGACAAACTTGGTGCCATGATAAACGGCGTTTTCAACAAGGGGCTGCAGGACCATTTTCAAAACCTGTAGTTCTGGACTGACAGTTTGATCTTCAATGGTGTAAGACAGCATCCTGCCATAGCGGATCTGCAAAATCTTCAAGTAATCGTCCACATGCCGCAATTCTTTTTCCAGCGGAATCCAGTCTTGCCCTTTGCTTAAGGAGATGCGGAAAAAATCTGACAGCGCATAAGTCATTTCGGTTGCTTGCTCGTAACGGGCAGCTTCAATCAAAGAAACGATCGCATCTAAACTATTATAGATGAAATGTGGAGTGATCTGGGCTTGTAAGACCCGCACCTCACTTTGGGCTAAGTGATACTGCTTCAAGGCATTTTCTTCCAAGAGCCGAGTCAAGTCATCTGCCATCCGATTCAAGCTACTCGTCAGAGTCCGCAGCTCTGGGGTTTCGGGCAGTTCTGCTCGGTAGCTCAAATGTCCTTGGGATAGTTCATTGGAAAGGTCTAACAACCGATCCAGCGGGTATTGCAGATTGTCACGAACAAAGCGGCGGTTTTTATTGATGATCGCAAAGATGATCAAAAGCAACACGACCTGAAAAAGGATTAGCAGCAACACGGATTGGACCAGTTCGTGATTGGTTTGGCTGGCTAAGCTGATCTCTACCCCGACAAACTGCTGCAAAATATCGGATAGCAAATCGATCACCGAATCCACTTGGATCATGACGTATTGGTTTTGTTCCACCGGTTCATCGTTGAGAATATTATCGATCAACTGTTGCTGATAGGTTTCTAAAGAATCGAGCGTTCGAAAGGCGACTGCTAAAATATTGAGCTCTTTGGCAGTGCTGGTATTTTCTTGAATGTGCTGCAGATCGCTCCTTAGTTCATCGATCACATTGGTTTCTTGGACTTGTGCGACGGTTTTTTGACCAAAGACTAAATCCCACATTTCTTCCAAGACAATGGCATCGACTTTTTCCGATAATTGATTGGCTTCTTCAATATTGTTGATGGTGTTTTGGTAAATAAAAATCTGCCGCGAGTAAAAGACACTGCTTACTACGAGGGGGATAAAGGCGACGAGGATCATCAGTTTGTTGGTCTGCTGGAAGATGCCCTTGATACTTTTTGTTTTCATCTTCATCTCCTCAATAATTTCTTGGTGGAATCTGATCAAAGTCCATATCACTGGAAAAAACTGTTTCATGGACATAGATTTCACGAGGAATGGCATCGGCGCCGCGAGCCAAGTAGCGCGAGATGGCATTTTTGACGAACACACCAGCATCTGGGTTGCATTCAACGACACAATTGACGATCCCTTGCTTCAATTTGTCGATCATTTCTTTTTGGGCATCGATCGATACGATCACCAAATCCTTCCCTGGCTCAATATCGGTTTTTTCGAGGGCTTCAAGAGCGCCAAGAGTCATCTCGTCATTGTGACTGAACAAGACATCGATCTGCTCCATTTTGCCTTCTGCGATGTATTGTTCAATGACTTCTTTGCCTTTGCGGCGAATGAAGTCACCATTTAGCTCATCTTTGACTTGGATCGTTACATTGTTGTGGGCATAATCACGCTTGATGGTTTCTCGGAACCCTTCTGAGCGCAAATACGTCGGAGAAGTAGCATCCAGTCCCGTCAATTCTAAAACATTGATCGTTTCATTTTGATGTTCTTTATAATAATTGCTGACGTAGAGACCTGCACGATTGCCCTCGGCTTTGAAGCTTGGCCCGATATGAGTCAGAAACAAGGAGGGATCGCTGACGTTGACATGACGGTCCACCACGAAAACGGGAATCCCCGCTTGCGCAGCTTCTTCCAAAATCGGTTCCCAATTGTTTTCCTGAATCGGGGTAAAGACGATGGCATCGACTTGATACACGATAAAACTGCGGATATCTTGAATCTGACGTTCTTGATTCATATAGCCGTTACGATAGAGCACTTCATAGCCTTCCTTCTCTAATTCAGTGCGAATCGATTCGGTGTGGCGCTTGCGCCAGCTGCTTTCTGTTCCCGATTGAGAAAAACCGATCACGATACTTTCTTCCGATGTTTCAGCGGTCGTTTCTTTGACTGCTTGGCAACCAGCCAAGAAAGACAAACACAACCAAAGGAGTAACCCAATTTTTATATTCCTCATTTTTTTCACCTCTATGGTCTATTCTACTAAAAAATACGGAAGCGCTTTACACAAAATATCAAATCAAATAAAAACCAAGGGAATCTTAAAAAATCCAAGATTACGAAAAGAAAAGGGGGCAACTGAGTCGTTTTTTCTCAAGAAATCCAAGAAACCTCGAAAAAATCTAAATGTAAGCGATTCCTTAACTGGCTATACTGAGAATGTAAGAAAAAGACATGGAGGGATCACAATGAAAGGTACTTTTGGTAAATTGGTCGTCCTAGCATCCACCTTATTGGTTGGCGGATTGTTAGCAGCTTGTGGGAATGGATCAGACAGCTGGGCAAACGGTGACGGAGACAAAGGATTTGTTGGGATCGCGATGCCGACCAAATCGGCAGAACGGTGGATCGCAGATGGCGACAACATGGTAGAAGAATTAGAGAAGCTCGGCTATAAAACTGACCTGCAATATGGAGAAGACAAAGTAGAAAACCAAGTGGCACAAATTGAGAATATGATCACCAAAGGCGTTGATACCTTAGTGATCGCCTCGATCGATGGTTCGGCACTGACGGACGTGTTGGAAAAAGCCCATAACGAAGACATCACAGTCATCGCCTATGACCGTTTACTGATGAACTCGGAATACGTCGATTATTATGCCACCTTTGATAATTTTGGGGTCGGCGTGCTGCAAGCGTCTTATATTGAAGACAAATTAGGCCTCAAAGATGGTGAAGGACCATTTAACATTGAATTATTCGGCGGTTCTCCAGATGATAACAATGCACTGATCAATTATAATGGGGTCCTTTCGGTTTTCCAACAGTACTTTGACAGCGGACAGCTAGTCGTTCCTTCCGGTCAAACCAACTTCAACCAAATCGCTACCTTGCGTTGGGATGGTTCAACCGCGCAAGCTCGGATGGACAATTTGTTGAGTGCCAACTATACGGATCAAACATTGGATGCTGTTCTTTCACCTTATGATCCAATCAGCCTAGGAATCATCTCATCGCTTAAAGGTGTGGGCTATGGTTCCTCTGATAAACCACTGCCTGTGATCACCGGTCAAGATGCGACGGTGGCAGGAGTGAAATCAATCATCGCGGGCGAACAAACCCAAACGATTTTTAAAGATACACGGGTGTTAGCGAAAAACACGATCGAAATGATCGAAGCCATCACCAATGGCGAGGAAGTACCGGTCAACGATACTGAAACCTATGACAATGGCGTCAAAGTCGTACCAACCTACTTGTCAAATCCTGTTTCTGTGGATAGCGACAACTACAAAGAAGAATTGATCGATACCGATTACTATACAGAAGAAGAGCTGGGCATTTAAGCAAGGAGTGCAGATCCAGCGAGAAAAGATGCTAGTTTCCCCTCAAGCAGCAGGGAAGAACGAATCATCCCCAGTATTCGTTCTTTCCGCTTTTCTTACAAAGGGAGCGCATCACTTTTACATAAAAAGGAAAAGGGTGAAAGAACATGGCAGATAATATTTTGATGATGAAAGGCATCGTCAAAGAGTTTTCAGGGGTTCGCGCCCTTGATAACGTCAACCTCTCGATCGAGCGAGGAGAGATCCACGCACTGTGTGGAGAAAATGGCGCTGGCAAGTCCACGCTGATGAATGTCTTAAGCGGACTCTATCCTTACGGCAGTTATGATGGAGAGATCTATTATGAAGGGGAGTTATGCAAGTTCAAAGATTTGCGGGACAGCGAGGACAAAGGAATCGTTATTATTCATCAAGAGTTAGCCTTAAGTCCTTACCTGTCGATCAAAGAAAATATTTTTTTAGGAAATGAACAAGCCAAGCACGGCATTATTGATTGGGATCTGACCGAAAAGAAAACGGACAATCTCTTAAAGATCGTTGGCTTAAAATTAGACCCGAATACGCTGGTTTCACAAATCGGTGTCGGGCATCAACAGCTGGTGGAAATTGCCAAAGCATTTTCAAAATCCGTCCGATTGTTGATTTTAGATGAACCAACCGCAGCGTTGAATGAAGAAGAAAGTGCCAATCTGTTAGAGCTGATCAAAGAGTTTCGCAACCAAGGGATCACTTCGATCATCATCTCCCACAAGCTGAATGAAATCGTCAATGTGGCGGATCGCATCACGATTTTACGAGACGGGCAAACGATCGAGACGCTGAGCGGGGCCGAAATCTCTGAAGAGCGTATCATTCGGGGCATGGTTGGGCGAGATTTGACCAATCGCTACCCAGAGCGGAAACCCACTATTGGTGAACCGTTTTTTGAAGTCAAAAATTGGACGGTCCATCATCCAATCGACCATACCCGTGTGGTGAATGAAAATTTGAACTTGATGATCCGCAAAGGAGAGATCATCGGCATCGCCGGTTTGATGGGTGCTGGCCGGACTGAGTTTGCCATGAGTGTCTTCGGTCATTCCTACGGCAGTTCGATTTCGGGGGAAGTCTATAAAGACGGCCAACCGATTTCTGTCAAAGACGTGCCAACCGCCATCAAAAATGGGTTAGCCTATGTGTCGGAAGACAGAAAAGCGCTGGGCTTGAATCTGCTGATGGATATTCGCGAGAACACCACCATCGCTAGTCTTGCCAAAATCAGCCGCCAAGGGGTCATCGATAAAGAAAAAGAAGTCACGATGGCAGAAGAATTTCGCAAAAAAATGCGGACGAAAACCAATTCAATCTATCAAAACGTTGGCAGTTTGAGTGGTGGGAATCAGCAAAAAGTCGTTTTGGCAAAGTGGCTGATGACCACACCAGATATCTTATTTTTAGATGAACCGACCCGCGGGATCGATGTCGGGGCGAAGTACGAAATCTATACGATCATCGAAGAGATGGCAGCAGCTGGCAAAGCCATCTGTATCATCTCCTCGGAGTTACCAGAACTATTAGGCATGTGCGACCGGATCTACACGATGAACGAAGGCCGCTTCACGGGCGAAGTGTTACGGGAAGAGGCAGACCAAGAACGATTGATGAATCTAATGACACTAGAAGAGAGTGGGGTTTGAGATGGAAACAACCAATAAATTAAAAAAAGAACGCAGCCATTCGCTGAAAGAAAAGGCACTGGAAATCTTTAGCAAATACAGTATGATCATTATCTTAGCAGTATTATTGGTGGCCTTTCAGCTCATGACCGACGGAATTTTCTGGCGGCCGCTGAATATCACCAACCTCGTGTTGCAAAACAGTCATATTCTCGTTTTAGCAGCCGGTATGCTTTTGGTCGTCTTGTTAGGACATGTCGATCTATCCGTAGGCTCCGTGATGGCGTTTGTCGGTGCGATTGCAGGCGTCTTGATGGTCAATAACGGCATCAGTCCTTGGCTGGCAGTGCCTCTTTGCTTACTGATGGGCGCAGTGATCGGTGCCTGGCAAGGCTTCTGGGTCGCGTATGTCGGTATCCCAGCATTTATCGTGACCTTGTCTGGTTTACTAATGTTTCGAGGATTGACCCAAGTCGTCTTAGGCGGTCAATCATTGGCACCGTTTCCCAAGGCATTCCAACAAATTTCCACCGGCTATTTGCCAGATATTGCAGGCGGTCAGATCCATTTACTTTCCATGATTTTAGGTGTAGTGATCACGGGCATCCTGATTTTAGGCCAATGGCGGACCCGTGAGCGCCGCAAAAAAAATCTTTTTGAAGTGGAATCAATGGCAGCCTTTGCCTTTAAAGCCGTCTTTACTGCGGTTGTTTTTCTCGGTGCTACCTACATCTTTGCCTCTTATCAAGGGTATCCGATCATTTTGATCGTCTTAGGGGTGATCGTGGCTGCCTATGGCTTTTTGACTAACAAAACCGTCGCTGGTCGTCAAATCTATGCAACCGGCGGCAACAAAAAAGCAGCCGAACTTTCTGGGATCAAGACGAAGAAAATCACCTTCTGGGTCTTCGTGAACATGGGGATGATGGCAGCTTTGGCGGGCTTGGTTTTAGCCGCTCGGTTGAATGCAGCCACACCGCAAGCGGGAACGTCAATGGAATTAGATGCAATGGCCGCAGTTTATTTCGGCGGTGCTTCCACCTCAGGCGGTATTGGTACCGTGATGGGGGCGATCGTTGGTGGTCTCGTGATGGGTGTCTTAAACAATGGGATGTCGATCTTAGGAGTCGGTGTCGATTGGCAGCAAGCCATCAAAGGGTTGATTTTGCTGCTGGCTGTCGTGTTGGATATCTACAATAAGAAAAAGAAAATTTCGTAGGAGGGCCTGTTTATGGAGGACCAAGCACAAAAGACGATTTTATTGATTTGTACCGCCGGCATCACTACGGGACTCTTAGTAAAAAATATGCAGCGGGCCGCAGATGAAAAAGGGCTAGCTGTGCATATCTATTCGGCACCAGCCATCATTGCTGAACAGATCCTGCAGCAACAAACAGTCGATGCCTTGCTGATCGGTCCGCAGTCGAAGTACGAAGTCAATCGATTAAAAGACTTTCTCATGGTCAAAGCGGTGCCATATAAATTAATCAAAGAAACAGATTACGAGCTGTTAGATGGCGAAGCTGTCCTTGCAGACAGCCTCACCCTCTTACAAAACGATCGCTAGGCTCAAAAAAGAGCTATGTGTTTCAGCGTTTGAATATGTTGTTTAGAGTAGTGCCTTGCGAATCCCCCAAGCAAGCACTACTCTTTTTATCGTAAAGTAGTTTGATCACCTGATAGGGAAGACCCGTCGATTGAATGGTGCTTCAGTCAGTTCCTGTACTTCGTTTGCCAGTGAGCGTACAGATGACGGAAGTACAGTAAAGGCGTTGGATCTTTTCCAATGAGGAAACAGTCAAGAATCGATCTTGTATCTGTTTCCTTAAAGCAGCAAACAACTCATAGAATGGAGGAACAGATTATCGAACCAGCAGAACTTACTCAGATTCGCCCCAGTAAACGACAACTACAGTGGCAGCAGTTGGAATTTTATGGCTTTATCCACTTTGGTCTCAATACGATGACCAATCGTGAATGGGGGCTCGGCAATGAGTCGCCAACGGTATTTGACCCGCAAAAGCTAGACTGTCATCAATGGGTTTCCACAATGAAGCAAAGCGGTATGCAGGGAATCATTTTGACCTGTAAACACCATGACGGCTTTTGCTTATGGCCAAGCCAGCACACTGCTTACACAGTCGCTTCAACGCCCTGGCGCAATGGTCAAGGTGATTTAGTGAAAGAACTTTCTGATGCTTGCCGTCAAGCAGACCTGAAATTCGGCATTTATTTATCGCCTTGGGATCAGCATGAAGCTTGTTATGGAATGGGGCAAGCCTATGATGATTTTTATACGGCGCAGTTGACAGAACTTTTAACCAATTATGGTGATATATTCGAAATATGGTTAGATGGGGCCAATGGTGAAGGACCCAATGGAAAACGCCAAAACTATGATTGGGAACGGTATTATCAAGTGATTCGTGAGCTGCAACCCAATGCAGTGATTGCGGTTTGCGGACCGGATGTCCGTTGGGTAGGAAACGAAGCGGGGCAAACCAGACTTCAAGAATGGAGTGTGGTGCCAGCAGCATTAAAGGATGCTGAAAAAACAGCGAGTCATTCGCAAAAAGCCGATAGCACAGCGTTTCGGCAATCGATTTCCAGTATGGAAATGGATTTAGGAAGCCGACAAGCGCTGAAAAAGTATGGCATTAAAGAAGCTGCCGAATTGGCTTGGTACCCTGCTGAGGTCAACTTATCGATTCGCCCCGGCTGGTTTTATCATCCATCAGAAGACCAACAAGTAAAAAGCGGCGCTGAGCTCTGGTCTTTTTACAAGCAGATCGTTGGGGGCAATAGTTCTTTTCTATTTAATGTGCCGCCGATGCCGGATGGTATGATCCATCCAACGGATCAAAAGGCATTGCAGCAATTAGGTCACTCGATTAAACAATTGAAAGAGGTGACGACTGAAAGGAACGGCACGTTTGCGAGCTCTTCAACCAGTGTGTCCAGCAGAATGGATAAGCTCCAACTATCTCAAGCGTTTGGCCAGTATTGGAAACCGGACTTGGAAGACAAACGGCCATGGCTGACCCTACATTTTGCAGAACCGGTCGTCATCAATTCACTTGTATTGAAGGAAGCGATTCAATATGGGCAACGGGTAGAAAAAGCAAAAATTTTTCTGCAAACTGTAGCAGGACCACAGTTACTGACCGAAATAGTGACGATCGGCTATCAAAAAATCATCAGCTTTGAAGCGGTCGGCGTGTCTGCTGTCAAAATCGTTTTTACTCAAGTTCGGCAAACACCGATCATTCAAACCATGGCCGCGCGCTATGTGCCTCAGGAAGAATAAAATAACCCAAAAACAGACAGTCGGCTGACTGTCTGTTTTTGAGGGATACAAATAAGGAATAAAAGTGGATATTAGTTAAATGCGACTGCCTAGGGGGCAAATCCGAGAACAGTGCATGGTAACTACAAATTAAGGAAGTGTGATGACATTTTCTGAATCTTTGTCGAAGAAATGCGCTTTGTTGATGTTGAAAGCTAAATCAACTGTTTCACCTGGACGGTGGAAGTCGCGGGCATCAACTTTCGAGATAAATTCAGTCGCACCTACACGTGTATAAAGCATTGTTTCTGCACCTAATAGTTCAGATACGACCACTTCAGCACGTACAGTTGCTTCAGGAGAAGCTTCCAATGCGATTTGTTCACTGTGGATATCTTCTGGACGAATACCAAAGACTAATTGTTTGCCTTCGTAGCCTTTTTCCACAAGAATCTTATTCTTGCCTTCAGGAATACGTAAATTCAAGCTTTGACCATCAGAGATCATACCGTTATTCAACGTAACATTGAAGAAGTTCATTGCTGGTGAACCGATAAAGCCGGCAACGAAAATATTTTTCGGCGTGTTGTAGACTTCTTTTGGTGAACCGATTTGTTGAATGAAACCATCTTTCATGATAACGATCCGGTCAGCCATGGTCATCGCTTCTGTTTGGTCATGGGTTACATAGATCGTCGTTGTTTCTAAACGTTGGTGTAATTTTGCGATTTCCGCACGCATGGCAACCCGCAATTTCGCATCTAAGTTTGACAACGGCTCATCCATCAAGAAGACTTTGGCATCACGAACGATGGCACGGCCTAAGGCAACCCGTTGACGCTGACCACCTGAAAGGGCAGCAGGTTTACGATCTAAGTATTCTGTCAAACCTAAGATCTCAGCGGCATTTTCTACGCGTTTTTTGATTTCTTCTTTGTCGTATTTACGCAATTTCAAACCAAATGCCATGTTGTTGAAAACAGTCATATGGGGATACAATGCGTAGTTCTGGAAAACCATCGCGATGTCGCGGTCTTTTGGTGCTACATCGTTCATTACTTTTCCACCGATGCTCAATTCGCCTTCAGAAATATCTTCTAAACCAGCGATCATTCGAAGGGTTGTTGATTTTCCGCAACCAGAAGGTCCAACGAAAACGATAAATTCGCGATCCGCGATATCTAAATTAAAATCAGTTACCGAATACGCATCATTATTGTCATATTTTTTGTGGATATTTTTTAAGGCCATTTCTACCATTGGGATTACCTCTTTCCATTTAGTTTACATGAATAGCATAAATGAAAACGCTTCGAATGCGCAACGGAAACCTGCACAAGAAAAAAACGTTTTCTTGTGCAGGTTGTTTAATTGCTCTGATGGGTGAATTGGTCGATCAGTAAATAGCAAAGCAGCAGATCATCCATATTTTTTAAATTTAAACGTGTCAGTGTTTGAAACTTATCGATCTTATATAGGAGAGAATTCCGATGCATAAACAGTTCTTTGGCAGTGGAGCTCGCATTGCCTTGATTGCGCCACAGTGATTGAATGATCGTTTCGGTCTCTTCTTCAAACCAATCTAGATACAAGGTACGAAACAAGGAAATATACTCGGAAAAGCCATTGCGAAAAAGAGCGAAGACCACTTTGGGCAGATCCATACTTTTACTGGTAGTTTTCGTTTTTAACTCATTTTTAAACAGGGTAGATTCACTCGTCCATAAGGTAGTGAAGTCGTGGCGTGGGTGATGGAAGGGGCCAACGAACAGCTGGGAATAGCAGTCGAAATCCATATCCAAAGCCACGAATAAGCCGTCGAGATCTTCGATGGGTAAATTAGTGTCGTCTTGTTTTTCTACGATCACCGCATGGTGTTCGGTGAGGAAAAAAAGATCCACCACGCTAGGGAGCATTTGCTGGATCTCTGCGAGCCATTCGGATTGCAAGGAGTCAATGGTTCGGGTGAAATGAACTTGCAGCATTCGGACCCACGTTTGGTCTTGAACGGGCTGATGTTCAAATAAAATCGGATACCATGGATGGTTTCGGTTATCGATTTCTGGTTGCAAAGAGCCGTTTCCCAGTTGGATCAGCAGTTTTTCACTGTCACTTAATTGGTCAGTTGGCAGCCAAATATATTTTTTGCCGAAAGCGATGGATTCGATGTCCTTCGTTGTGGATACTTTGTCATGCAGCGTTGCCTGGGGGAAACGCGCTTTGATGTCATTAAAAGAAAAAATGAGAAAGACCTCCTTTGAGATACTCTACGTATTCTTCATTTAGTATAGCATGTTCTAAAAAAACCGTTCAAAATTTTCCCAGAAAAAAGCACAGCCCTTCACCGAAATCTCTGCCTTTGCATGGCAGGAGGACTGCTTTTTTCCCGAAGCGATGGCTTCTATAATCCTAACAGTTGTTTTTTCTTTAAGGCAAATTCTTCTTCAGTCAAAATTCCTTCATCGACCAACATTTTCAGTTCGCGAAGATCAGCAATGACCTGTTCCGTCGGGGTTACAGTTGGTCGCGGGGGCAGTATCGCATGCTTACGGGGGAAGTTAGTGAGATAGCGCTGTATGATCCGAGCAATCAGCAGGTCTTTTTCGGCAAAGCAAAGGGAGTGGTTTGGTTCCGTCCTTCTGCGAGAATGGGTTTCTCTGATTGCCCCGCCGCCAATATACAGTTCCAAGAAGCCATTGCCTTTCCAAAGACCAGATTCGGCAACTTCTTTCAGACTGACACTGGTGATCTGGGGAATCTGCAAAACCTGCTTTTCTTTCTTTTTGTAGTCGATGATCGTGAGGGTATCTTCTGCGATGATCCAAGCATCACGATAATGATAAGACAGTAATTTGATTTTACCAGCCTCTTCATCCACGTAACTTTTGGCTGATTGTCCGCCAAGTGCTGCCAAATGATCCGTTAAAAATTCATAGGCTTTTTGGGCATCGATTCGATTGGTGAAATAAAGCAGATGAGAATTACCTGGTACCTGCAGTCGGAGGTAGTCCACTAAGAGACCTTTGCCTATATGTAATTCCACATCGGCAATTTTTGCCATGGGAATCTTTTCATCTGGGATTTTTGGATGGGTATGGTTTATCAAAACACCTTTACTGGTAATAAACCAGCGACAACTAGCCTCGTGTTTGCGATTCTCTCGATATTTTTTTGAATAAAGAATGATTGGCGCCTCACGATTTTCATTCATATTTCTCGTCAAAGTGTTTGCCTCCTTCATAGAAATAACTAACTATTTATTCAATTATACAACAAATCTAATCTTATTTATTTTTATTATGAGTAAAATCTAGGTGAATGATCGTTTGGAATTTTTTCTCTATTACTTTTTCAGAAAAATTAGTATAGCAGCAATTGACAAGGAAGCGGTTTCTTGGTATTTTAGATGTACGGACAACTTTTGAAAGCTGGGATGAAAATGGCGAATAAGTACGAACAACTAGCGGATATCTTAAGAGAAAAGATCCGCTTAGGCACCTATCAAGAAGGCGATGCGATCCCTTCAGAAGCAACCTTACAGGAAGAATTTCATTATAGCCGCCACACGGTGCGCCAAGCGATCGCTGTTTTGGTCAATGAAGGTTATTTAAGAAAAGAACGGGGCTCAGGTACCTACGTTTCAAAACCTGAGACTGTCAATCATAAAAACCGCAAAACGATTGGGATCATCATGACCTATTTGTCTGATTATATTTTCCCATCGATCATGCGTGGCGTGGAGCAGACATTGCGGGAGCAAGGCTACTCACTGCTTTTAGGCTCAACCAACAATGACCATGAGCAAGAAAGAGCGTGCTTGCAGCAAATGATGGATCAAGGGGTAGACGGGTTGATCGTTGAACCAACGAAGAGCAGCCAGTACAACCCGAATCTTGCCTATTATGTCGCCCTCCAAGAAGCTGGGATTCCTCTCGTCATGATCAATGCCTATTACGAAGAACTAGACTTGCCGCATATTTGTGTCAACGATACACGTTCTGGTTTTTTAGCAACCAATTATCTATTAGAACAACAGCATCAGCAGTTGATGATGATCACGAAAATCGATGACTTACAAGGGAAATATCGGATGAAAGGGTTTGTCAAAGCGTTGACCCAAGCCAAGCGGACGTTTGCAGCAGAAGACGTCTTGACGTATACGACGGAGACGAAAGAAGCCGTTATTGAACAAGCGATCCAGCGCTTGACGGCTGCCGATAATCAAGTCACAGGCATCGTTTGTTACAACGATGAGATCGCGCATCGTTTGATTCAAGCATTGACGGCTGCTGGGAAGAACGTTCCTACTGATTTTTCGATCGTAGGAAACGATGACTCGCCCCTTAGCACCTTGTCCACACCGACGATCACCACACTGACTCACCCGAAAGAAGCGATGGGGGAATTGGCAGCACAATGGATCACTACAGGTAAGGCAACAGAAGCACAACACTTTTATTTTGAACCAGAGCTGATCGTTCGCGGTTCAGTCAATAACCAAAAAGGAGAGTAAGAAGATGACGCAACAAGTAAGGCAAGCAATTATTGACGGGCGCACGTCTCTTGGGATCGAGCTAGGCTCGACACGGATCAAAGCTGTCTTGATCGATGAGCGGTTTCAGACGATCGCTTCTGGCAGCTTTGAATGGGAAAATCAATTGGAGCAAGGGATTTGGACCTACTCGCTAGAAGCGATTTGGCAAGGACTGCAAGCCAGCTACCAAGAGTTGGCGCACAATATCCAGCAGCAATTCGAGGTACCTTTGACGACGATCGGCAGTATCGGTTTTTCTGCAATGATGCACGGCTATATGGCCTTTGATCAGCAAGGCACGCTGTTGGTCCCTTTTCGGACATGGCGCAATGCAATCACGGAAGAAGCAGAAAAAGCTTTGACAGCATTGTTCCAATACAACATCCCGCAGCGTTGGAGTATCGCGCACTTGTATCAAGCGATTTTGAATCAAGAAGCTCACGTACCAGAGGTCGCTTTTTTCACTACCTTAGCCGGCTATGTCCATTGGCAGCTGACAGGGGAAAAAGTTATCGGAATCGGTGATGCATCTGGGATGTTCCCAATCGATAGTACGACAAAAAACTATGACGCGAATATGCTGCAGCAATTTGATGCGCAAATCAGCAGTCAGGGGTATCCTTGGCAGATCAAAGACCTTTTGCCACAAGTGTTGACAGCAGGCGAACCAGCCGGCACATTGACGGCAGAAGGCGCAAAAAAACTCGACCCAACCGGTACCTTGCAAGCCGGCATCCCGTTATGTCCGCCAGAAGGCGATGCGGGCACTGGCATGGTTGCCACGAATAGTGTGGCACAGCGAAGCGGGAATGTTTCAGCCGGGACGTCGGCTTTTGCCATGATCGTCTTAGAAGAACCCTTAACGCAAGTGTATCCAGAGATCGATTTGGTCACGACGCCTTCTGGTGATTTGGTGGGGATGGTCCATACGAATAACTGTACCTCGGAGATCAATGCCTGGGTCAAACTTTTCCGCGAATTTGCCGACGCAGCTGGAATGAAACTTTCCACGGAAGAATTGTTTGCGACCTTGTTCAACGAAGCATTGAAAGGGGATTCAGAATGTGGCGGGATGCTTTCTTATGGCTATTATTCTGGTGAAAATATCACTAAGATCCCTGAAGGACGGCCGCTTTTCGTCCGATCGCCAGAGAGTTCTTTTACTTTAGCAAATTTCATGCGCTTACATCTGTTTAGTGCCTTTGGTGCGATGAAGATCGGGATGAAGATTCTGGAAGCCGAAGACGTCGCCATTGATCGAATCGTTGGTCACGGGGGGATCTTCAAGACGCCAGAAGTTGCCCAACGTGTCTTGGCAGCTGTCATGGAAGCCCCAGTCACGGTCATGGAAACGGCTGGTGAAGGCGGCGCCTGGGGGATCGCCCTTTTAGCAGCATACCTTCGCCGTCACACGCCAGAACAATCCTTGGCCGCATTTTTAGCAGATCAAGTATTTAAAAATGACCACGGCGTGACGTTAGCCCCGACAGAAGCCGACATTCAGGGGTTCACCGTCTTTACTCAACGTTACCAAGCAGGGTTGCCGATCGAGCAAGCGGCAATCGATGCGTTGATTTAAAAAGAAAGAAGGGAATTTTGTGTTAGAAGGATTAAAAGAAGAAGTCTTTCAGGCCAATTTGGCATTGCCGAAGCAAGGATTGATCAAATACACCTGGGGCAATGTGTCAGCAGTGGATCGCCAACAGCAGTTGTTTGTCATCAAACCTAGCGGTGTTGACTATGAAACCATGCAAGCCAGTGATATGGTGGTTTGTGATTTTGAGGGCAACGTAGTGGAAGGAGCGAAAAATCCTTCCTCCGATACGCCAACGCATGCCGTTTTATACAAAGCATTTCCAGAAATTGGTGGGATCGTCCATACCCATTCTACTTGGGCGACGAGCTGGGCTCAGGCAGGACTCGATCTGCCAGCGATGGGCACGACCCATGCCGATACGTTTTATGGAGCAGTCCCCTGTGCCCGCTTTTTGACGCAAGCCGAAATCGATGAAGGCTATGAAGCACAAACAGGACAGGTGATCGTCGAAACCTTTAAGGAACGCGGCATCACGCCAGAAGAAATTCCTGGTGTCTTGCTTCACGGTCATGGACCGTTTACCTGGGGCAAAACGGCGGATGCGGCGGTGATGAACGCAGTTGTCTTAGAAGAAGTCGCTAAGATGAATTTTATCACGCACCAGCTCAACAGTTACGCACCCGAATTGCCGCAGCGGGTCTTAGACAAACATTATTTACGCAAACATGGAGAAAATGCCTATTACGGGCAAAAATAACGAAAAAGGAGCAAGTAGAATGTTAGAAATCGGGAAAAAAGAATTTTGGTTCGTCGTAGGATCACAGCACTTATATGGAGAAGAAGCATTACAAGAAGTACGGGATCATGCAGAAGAAATGGTCAAAAGCTTAAATGACAGCTCAAAGCTGCCTTATCCAGTTGTTTTACAAGAACTCGCTGTTACTGCCGATACGATTACGAAAATCATGAAAGAAGTCAACTATCGGGATGAAGTCGCTGGGGTGATCACCTGGATGCACACCTTCTCACCTGCAAAAATGTGGATTCGCGGCACGAAATTATTACAAAAACCATTGCTGCACCTTGCCACTCAATATAATGAACAAATTCCATGGGAAACCATCGATATGGACTTTATGAACTTGAACCAAGCGGCTCATGGTGACCGAGAATACGGATTTATCAATGCCCGTTTGAAAAAGCAAAACAAAATCGTTGTCGGTTATTGGAAAAATGAAGCCATCCAAAAAGAAATTGCTGCTTGGATGGACGTGGCAGTCGGCTACAATGAAAGCTTCCAAATTAAAGTCGCTCGTTTTGGCGACAACATGCGTAACGTTGGGGTGACGGAAGGCGACAAAGTCGAAGCACAGATCCAATTTGGTTGGACCGTTGATTATTTTGGGATCGGCGATTTGGTACAAGTTGTCGATGCGGTGACTGACGAAGAAATCGATGCACTCTTTGAAGGATACAGCCAGCTGTATGATTTCGATTATGGCGATTACGACAAAGAAGAGTGGGCACGTCATGTCAAAGCACAAGCCAAACAAGAAATCGGTCTGCGCCGCTTCCTTGAAGCAGGCGGCTATACGGCATTCACCACGAACTTTGAAGACTTGTATGGTATGCAGCAGTTGCCTGGTTTAGCTGTACAACGCTTGATGGCAGAAGGCTATGGGTTTGCCGGTGAAGGGGACTGGAAAACAGCCGCTATTGACCGTTTGATGAAAATCATGGCTCACAATAAAGCGACTGGCTTTATGGAAGACTACACCTATGAGCTGACACCAGGAAAAGAAGCCATCTTGCAATCCCACATGATGGAAGTCGATCCGGTATTAGCAGCCAGCAAACCAAAAATTGTGGTTTCGCCATTGTCGATGGGGGATCGTGAAGACCCAGCCCGGCTCGTGTTTGACGGCCAAGGCGGCGAAGGTGTCGTGGTTTCGATGGCCGACTTTGGCACTCACTACAAATTATTGATCAATGAAGTCGATGCCTTTGAGCCAACTGAAGAAGCACCAAAACTACCGGTTGCACGAGTAATGTGGACGCCAAAACCAAACTTCCACGATGGCGTCAAACAGTGGATCGAAACAGGCGGTGGCCATCACACCGTTGTCTCACTTGTCCTAAATTCTGATCAGATCGAAACATGGGCGAAACTTGTAGGATTGGAATACGTAACGATCAAATAAGTACCCAATCACAAAAGGAACCGTTGGCGATGCCGGCGGTTTCTTTGCGTTTTTATTAAGCTTTCTTGCCTTCTGGCTGTAAAGTGCGGGCAAGCAAACCCTTGAAAGCACCAGCAATCAGCAAAATTGACTTTTAAATATAGGGGGCATAGACTTTTATGTAAGAGTGGAACAATGGACTAAAAGGAGGAGCACAATGAAGACAACCTACGATACACCAGAGTATTATCAGAAAATGAACGCTTGGTGGCGAGCAGCCAACTACCTTTCCGTTGGTCAGATCTATTTGAAAGACAATCCCTTATTGCGCCGCCCCATCGAAGAAAAAGATTTAAAAGTGAATCCAATTGGTCACTGGGGAACGATCGCAGGACAAAATTTTATTTACACCCATCTCAATCGCGTCATCAATAAGTACGACTTAAACATGTTTTATATCGAAGGACCAGGCCATGGCGGACAAGTCATGGTTGCGAATGCTTATTTAGACGGCAGCTACAGCGAGATCTATCCAAAAGCCACCCAAGACGAAGTAGGGATGAAACATCTATTCAAAACCTTCTCTTTCCCAGGTGGGATCGCTTCTCATGCGGCACCTGAAACGCCAGGTTCGATCCATGAAGGCGGCGAGCTAGGCTATTCCATCGCCCACGCTACCGGAGCTATTTTAGACAATCCCGATGTCATTGCAGCAGTAGTGGTCGGTGATGGTGAAGCCGAAACCGGACCATTAGCGGGCAGCTGGTTTTCAAATACCTTTATCAACCCAGTCAATGATGGCGCAATTTTGCCTATCTTGCATTTGAATGGCGCCAAGATTGCCAATCCAACGATTTTGGCTCGTAAAAGTGACCAAGATCTCACGAAATATTTTGAAGGCATGGGTTGGACCCCTTATTTCGTAGAAGGGGACGATCCAGAAGCCGTTCATCCGCAATTGGCTCAGAAGATGGATCAAGCCATCGAACAGATCCACGCGATCCAAGCAGAAGCCCGCAAAGGTTCTGCGGAAGAAGCCGCTATGCCTCATTGGCCTGTTTTAATCGTTCGCACACCAAAAGGGTGGACTGGACCGAAAGTCTGGGATGGCGAGCCGATTGAAGGGGGCTTCCGTGCCCACCAAGTGCCGATCCCTGTCAATGCGAAACATATGGAACACGTGGATGCTTTGACGGATTGGCTGCAGTCTTATCGTCCAGAAGAGCTTTTTGACGAAAACGGCCGCATCAACGCTGAGATTCAAGAATTGGCGCCAAAAGGGGAGCAACGGATGGCTGTCAACCCAATCACCAACGGGGGGATCGATCCGCAACCGCTACGCTTGCCAGATTGGCAAGCACATGCCATTGCGATTGAGACACCAGGGGAAACGACGGCCCAAGATATGATGGTCTTTGGGAAATTTGCCCGTGACATCATCAAAGAAAATCCTGACAACTTCCGCATTTTTGGCCCAGATGAAGCCAAATCCAATCGGTTGAACCATGTGTTCGAAGTCACGGACCGCCAATGGTTGGAGCCAAAACATCCTGATTATGATGAATGGCTGTCTTCAGTGGGCCGTGTGATTGATTCACAATTATCAGAACATCAAGCAGAAGGCTTCTTGGAAGGCTATGTGCTGACGGGGCGTCATGGCTTCTTTGCCAGCTACGAGTCATTCCTAAGAGTCGTTGATTCTATGATCACGCAGCACTTCAAATGGTTACGAAAAGCCCATGATCTTGACTGGCGCAACCCGTACCCCTCATTGAATTTGATCGCTTCATCAACGGTCTTCCAACAAGACCATAATGGGTACACCCACCAAGATCCAGGGATCATGACCCATATTGCAGAGAAAAAAGCCGACTTTGTGCGGGTCTACTTGCCAGCCGATGCCAATAGCTTGATGGCTGTCATGGCAGAAACGCTCGCTTCTGAAGAAAAGATCAATCTAGTGGTCTCTTCGAAACACCCACGTCCGCAGTTTTATTCGGCGGATGAAGCGAAAGTGCTTGTCAAAGATGGCTTGAAAGTCATCGACTGGGCATCGACAGATGAAGGACAAGAACCGGACATCGTGATCGCAGCTGCCGGGACGGAACCGAATTTGGAAGCATTAGCTGCTGTTTCCTTGCTGATTGAAGCCTTCCCAGAGTTGAAAGTCCGCTTCATCAATGTGGTCGATCTATTGAAATTGCGTCGTCCAGAAGTCGATCCTCGGGGGTTGAGCGATGAAGCATTCGAAGCCTACTTTACGAAAGACAAACCGATCGTGTTTGCTTTCCACGGGTATGAAGGACTGATTCGCGACATCTTCTTTGGCCGTCGCAACCAACAGCTTCATATTCATGGGTACCGAGAAAATGGCGACATCACGACACCGTTTGATATGCGGATCCTTTCTGAATTGGATCGCTTCCACTTAGCCAAAGACGCCGCCGAATGGGTCTATGGAGAAAAAGCAACGGACTTTGCCAAAAAAATGGCAGACACCGTTGCGTATCACCATGACTTTATTCGAGAAAACGGCTATGATATCGCCGAAGTCGAAGAGTGGGAATGGAAACCATTGCGTTGATTTTTTCTCCATAACACCAACGTAAGACAATTTAAGAACAAAATAAGTACAAAACGATCCGCAACAGGGTCGGGACGCCTTACCAAGGAAGCCCGACCGACTGTCTGCGGATCGTTTTTTTAAAAGACGTCGAAACCGTAATTTTTGATATGCTGTTTCAACAAGGCGAGATAGTCCAAAGCCATCTCACTCAGTTCCATTTTCTTGTGTTTGAGGTAACCTAGTGTCATCGCATCATCGACTTCCAAAGGAATCGCAACGATTTTTTCATCATTCAGCTCACTGCTGATGATCCCAGAGCTGATGGTATAGCCGTTGAGACCCACCATCAAATTGAAAATCGTGGCACGATCGCTGATGCGAATGTGTTTTTTGCGTTGTAAAGTGCTTAAGATCTCTTCAGAAAAGTAGAAGGAATTGGTTTCCCCTTGTTCGTACGACAAATAGGTATAAGGTTCCAAATCAGCTAATGTGATGCTTTTTTTCTGAGTCAGTGGATTTTCTCGGCCGATGAAGACGTGGGGTTTGGCTTCAAATAAAGGAATGAATTGCAGGTCTTTTTCGTGGATCAAACGGGTGAGGACCGTCGTGTTGAAATCATTCAGATAAATGACCCCCAATTCGCTCTTAAACGTCTGGATATCATCCAATACATTTTGTGTCTGGGTCTCCCGCAAGGTGAATTGAAATTCATCTTCCCCTAACTGTTTGACCAGTTCCACGAAGGCGTGGACGACGAAGGCATAGTGTTGTGCGGAAACACTGAAAACATGCTTGCGATGGCTGTCTTTGCGAAAGCGTTCGTCCAAGAGATTGACTTGGTCTAAAACATTTCGAGCATAATTGAGAAAGGAACGGCCATCATCGGTCAAGGTCACCCCTAATTTACTGCGGTAAAACAGCTGCAGATCATATTCTTTTTCCAACTCTTTCATGGCTTGAGAGAGGGAGGGCTGACTGATGAAAAGCTGTTTGGCGGCTTCATTGAAAGAGCCGGTCTCTACGATTTTTTCCAAATATTCAAGCTGCTGGATACGCATGGGAAGCAACCTCCTTTTTGTGTTATAGGTATTGCCTATGGAATATATAAGTTTATAAGTATTATCTATAGTATAAGATGTTTGCTAGAATAAATCTAACAATTTTGAAAACTTTGTATAGGAGGAATGGATATGGCAACAGACAAATTTCAGCTTGTGGGGTCATTGTTACGACCACAAGATTTATTGGACTACAAAAATCAAATCGAGCATCGGGAGGACATCCGCTACCCGTTTTATGATGCGTTTCCTGGCTACCAAGAAACGGAAGCAAAAGCGATCGCTGACATCATTGCAGCGCAAAAAGAACACGGCATTACAGTCATCACAGATGGCGAACATGGCCGCTCGATGTGGCACCTGGATTTTCTCTGGGGATTAAAAGGCGTTGAGCGCTATATCTCCGATCATGGGTATGCCTTTGAAGATTTGGACGGTGGACATTTTGAAACGCGTAAAGACATCGGCATCCGGATCACAGAACCATTATCTGGCAAAAACCATCATTATTTGACATTGTTTAAAGAAACCAAACGCCAAGCTGGCGACCTGCCAGTCAAAATCACCGTCTGGGGGGCTGCCCATGCGTTTACCGAGCTGACTGTCTTTAACGACCTCGTTGGTGAAGGTCAGGTATATCCAACGAAAGAAGCCTTGCGGGAAGGGCTGCTTAACGCCTACAAGGAATTCTTGCAGGAATACCGAGAAGCCGGTGGTGAGATCGTTCAGTTCGATGATTGTTTATGGGAACTATTTGCTGAAGACAATGACAAGAGCTTCTTCACCCAAGGCAATGACGGCTTAGAAGCGTTAGCCGATGAATTCGTGGCGATCAACAACGAAGTCGCTGATTACGCCCACGAATTAGGATTAAAAGTCTGGACCCACAATTGTCGCGGCAATTACCAAAGCCGCGCGGCAGCCAGTGGTACCTACAAAGCGATCGCCGAAAAATTCTTACGTGATCAGCATTATGACCGCTTTTTCCTAGAGTGGGATGATGACCGTGCCGGTGATATCTCGGCTTTAGAAGCGCTGAAAGATCGCCCAGAAGTGGAAGTTGTCTTAGGCTTATTATCCAGCAAAACCGCCACATTAGACGATGAAGAGCGAGTGATCGCCTTATTAGACAAAGCTAGTCAAATCATTCCTAAGGATCGGCTTTATCTTTCTCATCAATGCGGCTTTGCCTCTTGTGACTGCGGCAATGAGCTTTCGACTGAGCAGCAATGGGCAAAAATCAAGCAAGGGCAAGCCTTAGCTGAAGCATACTTCGGTTAAGCAGTTGCGTGTTCTTTACCCTGAATCTTCCCCTCGAAATCGGTGCATTCCACAAAGTTTCGAAAATTTCAGAAAAAATGTTTGACATTTTCTTTAAGAGCGAGTAAAGTAAGACACAACTTAATGAAACAGACATCGAAAAGAAGAGTAGCAAGGCTTGCTGTTTGAAGAGAGTCTCTGGTTGGTGCAAAGAGATAACGCATGGTTGTGAAACACATCTTGGAGTCGTTTTTCCGAAAGAAAAGTAGGAGAGACCGGGTTTGCCCGTTACAGCAGCAGTCATTGATTGATGACTTTCTGAGTTCAGTTGCTGTGAAGCACTGATAAACAAAGGTGGAACCGCGTTGATAACGTCCTTTAGCTGTAATGGCTAGGGGACGTTTTTTTTTCTCTTTTTTTGCGGCTCACCGAAAATCGAAAGTGGAAGGATCACAAGAACTGCACGAGGCCTTTTCCTGTGAAGGAAAGGCAAATTGAGGTGGAACCACGTATCTAGCGTCCTCTGGCAAATGCCAGTGTGCGCTTTTTTTGTTTTTCTTTTTTAGAAAAATGAAACTTGCCAGTTGCCCTCACCAGCCAACGCACAGCGCCACATAAGCGTCGGAGTAAGCCGTCGCTAAGCTGTTTTTCTGCCAAGCGAAATTGAAACCTATCAAGGAGGAAGTCACCATGTTTGAGTATTTAGTCAATGTTATGCCCCAACTAATTTCAGGAACCGGAATCACCGTTAAATTGTTCGCACTGACCTTAATCGGGTCCATTCCCTTAGGCATCTTGTTGGCCTTTGTTTTAGCCAGTCGCCTGCGTATTTTGAAATTGATCGTGCAAGTCTACGTTTGGTTGATGCGAGGAACGCCTTTATTGCTGCAGTTGATCTTTGTTTTCTACGGTCTGCCGATTTTAGGGATCGTCTTTGATCGCTTTGAAGCAGCCTTGATCGCCTTTATCATCAATTACGCTGCGTATTTTGCTGAGATTTTCCGTGGGGGGATCCAATCGATTCCAGCCGGACAATACGAAGCTGCGAAAGTCTTGCGTTTGTCCCCAATCCAAACGATCCAAAAAATCATCATCCCACAAGTCGTCAAGATCACCCTGCCATCTGTCGGCAATGAAGTCATCAATCTTGTCAAAGACACATCCCTCGTCTACATCTTGGGCTTGTCAGACGTGATGCGAATCGGAAAAATCGCCATGGAGCGAGACAGTACCTTGCTTCCGTTAGTTGGGGTCGGCTTGATCTACTTGGTGATGACGGGCGTCTTCACGTTATTGTTAAAACAAATCGAGACCAAACTGGACTATTACCGTTAGGAGGAACCACATATGTTAGAACTAAAACAAGTATCAAAATCATTTGGCGCCAAAAAAGTCATCGATCAGCTAGACCTGACGATCGAAGACGGCAGTATCTTAGCGGTGGTCGGTCCTTCCGGTGGCGGGAAAACCACCTTGCTTCGGACACTGGCTGGGTTAGAAACGATCGATTCTGGAAGCTTTTTACTGGATGGCAAAGCCTTTGATCCCACCGACACAAAAGAACAAGAACAAGTCGTCGGTGTCGTCTTCCAAGACTTCCAATTGTTTCCCCACTTGTCGGTTTTTGAAAACATCACTTTGGCACCAAAAATGGTGCTAAAACAAGACAAAGCCGCGTATACAGCAAAAGCCGAACAGTTGGCAGAAAAACTAGGGTTAAGTGACCTATTAGCCCAATACCCCTTCCAGTTGTCCGGGGGGCAGCGGCAACGGGTGGCTATCGCACGAGCGATGGCGATGAATCCCAAAGTGTTGGCCTATGACGAGCCTACCAGCGCCTTAGATCCAGGCTTGAGACAGCAAGTCGAACAGCTGATCTTGGATCTGAAAAAAGAAGGAGTGACCCAGATCGTGGTGACCCATGATTTGGTTTTTGCCGAAAATATCGGCGATCAATTATTAAAAGTAGCAGGAGAATAAGGGGGAGAACAAAATGAAAAAATTACTATTAACGGGAATCGCAGCAGCAAGTGTATTTTTATTAGGGGCGTGCGGCAGCAGCAATGACACCACAACCAGTGCCGCTGACAAAGAAGAAGTGATCGTCGGCTTAGACGATACCTTCGTACCGATGGGCTTTAAAGACGACCAAGGCAACATCGTTGGGTTTGATGTGGATTTAGCCACAGCGATTTTGGATCTAACAGGAACCAAAGTCAAATTTCAACCAATCGACTGGTCCATGAAAGAAACCGAACTAAGCAATGGCACCATCGATATGATCTGGAACGGGTATACCAAAACCGCAGCTCGTGAAGAAAAAGTATTGTTTACAGATACTTATATGGAAAATAAACAAGTCTTGGTCACAGCGAAATCAAGCGGCATTACTAGCTTCGATGATATGGAGGGCAAAGTCTTAGGTGCCCAAGAAGGTTCTTCTGGTTATGAGACCTTCAATAACCAACCGGAAGTTTTGAAGGATCTTGTAGACGGTAATGACGCAACCTTGTATGCCAGTTTTAATGAAGCCTTTATCGATCTAGAAAACGGTCGGATCGACGGTCTTTTGATCGACCGCGTCTACGCAGAATATTATTTGACTCAAACAGGCAAAACCGATGACTTCAACGAAATCGAAAGCCCTTTTGAAGCAGAAGATTTTGCTGTAGGTGTGCGTAAAGACGATCAAGCCATGGCAGATAAAATCAATGATGGTTTGAAAGAATTGCAAGACAATGGTACCTTTGCTGAAATCTCTGAAAAGTGGTTTGGCGAAGACGTCACACCAAACTAAAAAACAAGTCAACAAGAGGCACTGGCTGCTTAGCAGCTGGTGTTTTTTTCATCATTTAAGAAATTTTCGCTTAAATTCCAACAGCTAACCAAAATTTCTCACAGGAAAACTTTTGTTCGCCTTCTTTTTTCGTTATAATAGGGAAAGATGAAAAGAGGGATAGAAATGGCGCAAAAAAAACGCGCAAAGAAACGCAAAACAAAAAAACAACAAAAACAGCAAGAGAAATTAATGCTGGTCGGCGTCGGCCTGCTCTTTGTCTTGTTTTCGATATTTGGCTTTTTCCATTTAGGTTTTTTAGGAACCTTGATTGCCAACGGGTTTCGGATCGTTGGCGGAAACACGTACCAATTTTTGAGTGTTGCCCTAGCTGCTTATGGTGTCTGGTTAGCGATCAAAACGACCGATGCTCGGTTTAAGAGCATTCGGCGAGTGATCGGCTGTATATTGGTGTATTTTGGTTTACTGATCATCCTCCATGCGCAAATCTTTAGTAATGTGGTGGGAGAACAAGCCAATATCTTCCAAACGACGTGGATGACGCTGTTAGGCGATATCCGGCGCAGCCAAGTGACCCAAAATGTCGGGGGCGGAATGATTGGCGCCATGCTTTATGGGGCGGCCTATTTTCTTGTTTCCCAGATCGGCAGCTACATCATCGCTGTTTTACTCATGCTGATCGGGGCGTTCTTGTTCAGCCAAATGAGCAGCCACGAGTTAGTGGAGCACCTGCAAGCAGCTGGTGACAAGCTGCAGCGGTTGTTAGAAGGCTCTCCAGAAAAGCAAGCCGAACGAGAAGCCCGCAAAGCGGAACGAGCAGCAGAGAAACAAGCGGCGAAAGAAGCCAAAAAAGAAGCCGAGCGAGCAGCAGTCATGGCGGAGATCAAAGAAAAGAATCAAGTCCGACCAATGACAGAAGACGAAAAATCAGCAAAAGAACAGCAGATGCAAGCGCCAGCTGATTTTGAACCAGAGCAGCTGAGCTTTGTACCCATCGACCACTTCCAAGAATTGCCGCAAACGGCGGCACCAGAGGCCGCTCAAGCACCGCATCCAGCAGGAAACAAACCGGGACCAAGCAAAAAGGTCAACGAAGACGGGGAGATCCTCGATGACGATGGTGAAGTATTGGAATTTGAGATTTCGGAAGAAGCTGAAAATCGTGATTATGAATTGCCTTCAGCGCAATTACTCGATTCGATCCCTTCAACGGATCAAAGCAGCGAGTACAAAAAGATCGAACAAAATATTGGTGTGTTAGAAACCACCTTCCAAAGCTTCGGTGTTGACGCAAAAGTCGTCAAAGCTAGCTTAGGACCAGCAGTAACCAAATTCGAAGTTCAACCAGCAGTAGGGGTCAAAGTCAGCAAAATCGTCGGGTTGACCGATGATATCGCCTTAGCCTTGGCCGCCAAAGACGTCCGGATGGAAGCGCCGATCCCAGGGAAATCATTGATTGGGATCGAAGTTCCAAACAGCGCAGTCAGCATGGTTTCATTCCGAGAAGTGATCGAAGCCCAACCAGATCATCCAGATAAACTATTAGAAGTACCTTTAGGACGCGATATTTCTGGCCGTGTCCAAACGGCAGACTTAACGAAAATGCCCCATCTCTTGATTGCCGGATCGACCGGGAGTGGGAAGTCCGTAGCCATCAACGGCATCATCACCAGTATTTTGATGCGGGCAAAACCCCATGAAGTCAAACTGATGATGATCGACCCGAAAATGGTTGAATTAAATGTTTACAATGGGATTCCCCATCTCTTGACACCCGTTGTGACCAATCCTCGCAAAGCGGCGCAAGCGTTGCAAAAAGTGGTCAAGGAAATGGAAGAACGCTACGAAAAATTTGCGGCAACTGGGGTCCGAAATATTACTGGCTACAACGATTTAGTAATCAATAAGAATTTAGAAGATGGCGAAAATCGTCCGATCTTGCCATTCATTGTGGTGATCGTTGATGAGTTAGCTGACTTGATGATGGTTGCTAGCAACGAAGTCGAAGATGCCATCATTCGTTTGGCACAAATGGCGCGGGCAGCTGGTATCCATATGATCTTAGCAACGCAACGACCAAGTGTGGATGTCATTACAGGGATCATCAAAGCCAATGTTCCATCACGGATGGCGTTTGCTGTTTCCAGCGGTGTCGATTCTCGGACCATCATTGATGGGAACGGGGCCGAAAAACTGCTGGGCCGCGGCGACATGCTTTATCTGCCGATGGGTGAGAACAAACCGATTCGGGTCCAAGGGGCATTTATTTCCGACCAAGAAGTCGAACGAGTGGTTGAATTCGTGACAGATCAGCAAGAAGCCAATTATGAAGAAAAAATGATGGTCACTGAGGAAGAAACGAGTGCCGGCAGCAGCGGACAACCGCAAGATGAGCTGTTCGAAGACGCCAAAGCCCTTGTGGTGGAAATGCAGACCGCCAGCGTTTCTCTCTTGCAGCGACGTTTTCGCATCGGCTATAACCGAGCGGCTCGGTTAGTGGATGAATTAGAAGATCAAGGCGTCGTTGGACCTTCTGAAGGCAGCAAGCCACGGAAAGTCTTGATCGAGCCGCAACCAGAAGACATTCCTACCTTTGATGAATAAGGAGAACACCAGACCAATCCAATGAGAGAAAGGCGAGATAGCAATGAAACGCAAACACATTCTTTACCGTGATGTTGCCGATAAGCTCAAAGAAGACATCATGTCGGGTCGCTACCCGATTGGTTCATTTTTACCGACGGAAACAGAATTGGAAGCTACCTTCAATGTCAGCAAGATCACTGTCCGCAAAGCCATCGAATTGTTAGCGGCAGATGAGTATGTGGAAAAACGCAGCGGACGTGGGACGACGGTTTTAAGCAATCGCCCCTACAACAAGCTGTCAAAAGGCACGACGTTTAGCCAATTGCTTGAAAAGACCGGCAAGGAATACACAAAGAAAAACCTCAGCTATGAATTAGTCGAACTTGCGCCTGAACACCCTGCGTATTCTTTGATGGGCAAAGAAGTCATGCGTTTACGTCGCATGTACTATTTTGACCACCAACCTTTTATTTACTATGAGTACCATTTGCCAAAGCAACTAAAGGGAACCTCCATCGAGGTCTTTGAAGAGAAATCATTGTATCGCCTATTGGATGAACATCGAATGATCATCGATCGCTTTCAAGATGCGTTTGTGGCAACGACGTTGACTGAAGAGCAACAGAAGTTTATGATCACGCCGGAGGTCGCTGCCTTGAAACGAACCCGTTATTCGTATGATCTACAAGGAGAAGTGGTAGAATATACAGAAGGGATCTATAACACTGCCTTGCATCCGTATATGATCGAATTTGAAGCCTAGTCATTGATTAGGCTTTTTTAGCAAAAAGTGGTATCAAAATCAGAAGTGGAGCGTGAAATACATGAGAAAAATCGCCTTTTTAGGAGCCGGTAACATGGCAAAAGCTATCATTAATGGCTTGATTGCAGCAAAGCTGTATGAACCAGCAGAGATCTTGGTTTATAACCATCGCTACGAGCCGACTTTGGCACAATTAGAAAAAGAAACCGGGATCACTGGGACAACTAAGCTGGCGGATGTCACAGAAAAAGCAGAGATCTTCGTCTTAGCAGTCAAACCTTTTGTCTTTCCCCGCTTGCTTGCTGATTTAAAAGCAGGATTGACTGAGGAACATTTGCTAGTATCCATTGCCGCGGGTGTGACGATCGCGCAAATGGAAGAAATCATCGGTGCGCACAAAATCGTGCGGGTCATGCCAAATACCCCCGCACTTGTCGGCGAAGGGATGTCTTCTATCAGCCCCAACGGTCAAGTAACGGAAGCCGAAGCCAACGAAGTCAAACAACTTTTTGAAAGCCTTGGGAAAGCCGAGCAAGTACCAGAAAGCATGATCGATGCAGTCATTGGTGTCAGTGGTTCTTCGCCAGCCTACACGTATTTATTCATTGAAGCTTTGGCAGATGGAGCAGTGGCAGAAGGTATGCCGCGGCCGATGGCGTATGAATTTGCTGCTCAAGCGGTATTAGGCGCAGCGAAGATGGTACTAGAGACGAAGGAACACCCAGGTGTCTTAAAGGATCGTGTCAGCTCGCCTGGGGGCACAACGATCCAAGCAGTCAAAACCTTAGAGGAAAATGGCTTTCGTGCGGCTGTCATCAAAGCAGTGCAAGCAGCTGCTGACAAAAGTCGGGAAATGTCTTGATACCCAGTGAGTGAGGGGAAAATCTTAGCAAAACGAAGGAGCGTTTATGAAAGAACTTTTGATTTTTGATTTTGATGGATTGTTAGTCGATACTGAAAAAGTCTATTTTGATGGGTGGTTGGCTCTATTTAAAAAGTATCAGCTTCCGATTACAGCCGCTGATATTTTTGGTTGGCGTGGTCAAAGTTGGCAACAGACGGCTAGTAAATTAGCCGACCTCGTAGGCGGTCAGCAGCGGGTGCAGGAATTACGAGCAGAACGGGAAGTCTATATTGCCCAGCAAATAACTGATGGCACCTTCAAAACTAAACCCTATGCGAAAGAAACCATCGCATTGGCTAGGGAGAAAGGCTTCCAAACGGCACTAGCCACCTCGACGATGAAAAAAAGAGCCTCTGAATTGTTGGCGCATTTCGATTTGTTGCAGGCCTTTGACTATCAGACCTTTGGCGATGATGTCTCCGCCCATAAACCTGATCCCGCACCTTACTTGCTGACTTTAGAAAAAGCGCAAGTCGCAGCAGAAAAAGCATTAGTCATGGAAGATTCTCTTGTGGGAGCAACAGCTGCGACACGTGCGGAGATCGATGTCGTGTTGATTCCCGATCAAAGTTTTGATCAAGTCTACTCCCCAGAAGAGAAGGCCGGACTTCAGTTATATGGCGAAGCCACCTCACTGAAATATGTGTATGATTTATTGGCAAAGGATCAACTGAAATAACACCTAAAAAAGCTTCCTTTTCGTTGCAGAAAAAGGAAGCTTTTTTTGTGAAGAAAAGACCGGTAAAAAAACAGTTCAAAGGATATGAGTGGTTTGTTTTTCGCCATCATGGTAAAGTTAAAGAAAGTTTAACAATAAGCGAAAAAAAACAAAAAGTAAAGGGGTTTCATTTTGACAAAAACGTCCATTTGTCAAAAGGACTTTTCTTGGTCGATCGTAGCCGTTGGCGGCGGGGGAAAAACATGGTAAATTATCCTTCGACGAAGAACTAGTGGGGGAAGAAAAAAATGAATAAACTAAAGAATGTTTTCTATTTATATAAACTGGACTGGAAACGAATTTTCAGCAATCCAATCTCTGCATTTTTGATCATTGCCTTAATGATCTTACCCTCGCTTTATGCGTGGTTCAATATCAAAGCACTTTGGGATCCATATGGCAACACCAGTGAATTGCCAATCGCCGTGTATAGTGCGGATAAAGGGGCAGAATTTCAAGGCAAGCATATCGATATCGGTGATGAAGTCATCGACACCCTCCATGACAACAAACAGTTAGGCTGGCGTTTCGTGGATTCAAAAGAGGACTTGGTAGAAGGAGTCAAATCAGGAAAGTATTACGCCGGTATTTATCTGCCAGCTGATTTTTCAGATGATCTGATCAGCTTTACCAGCGGGACAATTGAAAAACCGACCATTGAGTATTACAGCAACCAAAAAATCAACGCCATCGCACCAAAAATCACCGAGAAAGGAGCCAGTAGTCTTCAAGAAGAGATCTCACAGAACTTTATTGAAACCGCCAGCTCTACGTTAATAAAAGTCTTCAATGAAATCGGCTATGACATTGATTCCAACTTAGTCAGCATCAACAAAGTCAAATCCATGATCTTAGATACCGATGACAATTTGGCTACGATCGACGGTTATACGAAAGAGATCGTCACCTTGCACGATAAGTTTCCAGAAATCAAGGAAAAGATCGCAAAAGCCGAAGAATTTACCGATTATATCCCGCAAGTGGATGCTATGGGGGAAAAACTGATTGGCCTAAACGATAAGCTGCCGACATTGAAGAAAGAAGCCAGCATCATTTTGACCTTGCAAGAGAAGATTCCAGAGATCCAAAATGCCGGCAAACAATTGAAGATGATCGATGATGATTTTGATGACATTGCCAGCACCATGACGGACGGCATCGATACCGCCAAACAAGGACTGCAAGTCATCGAACAAGTTCAAGCAGCGTTACCACAGATCGAACAACTAGGCGACCAAGCCGCCAGCTTCGCCACCGCGACCAAAGATGGGGCGCAACAGTTCAAAGATGCCTTGCCAAGTATCTCTAGCAGTGCGCAAGTGACGATTGATTCAGTTAAACAAGTTGCTTCGACAACTGCTAAATGGTCGAAGGCTCTGAATGATTCAATCGATCAGGATCAGTTGGACCAAGATCGAGAATCAATTTTACAAACGATTGATGGGTTGCAGCAAAGTATTCAGCAACAACAAAGTATGCTAGATGCCTTAATTGCATTTTTAGGAAATATTGAAGGCTCAGCTGAAAATGCCCAAATTCAAGGTGTGATTGGGCAGTTAAACGATGTAAAAGGGCATTTGACAAATGTATCCCAGCAATTAGCAGGCGCTAAAGAAGCTGTTCAAAAGGGCAACGTCAGTGAAGTGAAGAGATATCTTAGTGATATAACTACCGCAGCTGAAGAAATAGAAAGCTTGTTGGGACAAATAAATGTACCATCTATAACTAAAACCATCAACGACATCCTAACCAAACTAATCGAAACCATCACCACTGCCGAAGATGTCTTGAAAAAAGCCCAAGAAATCGATTTTGACTCGTTGCTGTCTTCCACCAAATCAGTGGTCAGCAATGCCGTGACGATTTTGGAAAAATACCAAAAAGAATTGCCTGCCATCAAGCAAGAATTGCACGATGCCAATACGATGCTGAATGGTCATATGGATGAAATCGTCAATGCCATCAACAAAGGAGCCGACCTGTACAACAACGAATTGCCAGTTGTCGAAGAAAAATTAGGGCTGGCCGTAGACTTCTTGCAAAACGATTGGCCAACCATCAAATCAGAAATCAGTTCTACGATGGCGATGGTGGATGAAAAACTGCCAGAAGTTGAAAAAGCCTTGGATGCGGCTGTCGATTTAATCAATAACGATTGGCCAAGTATCAAAGCAGGCATCCACAAAGCCGCTGATGCGATCCGAGCAGGAGAAAATGAAGTCGATCTCGGGGAAGTCATCAAATTATTGAAACTTGATGCCACGGATGAAGCCGACTTCTTCAAACAACCAGTGGAATTAAAAAGCAATGAAATCTACCCAATCGCCAACAATGGTTCAGCGAGCACACCATTTTATACCGCATTGTGTTTGTGGGTAGGGGCATTATTGTTGTCAAGTGTCGCTACAACGGAGTATCATTTAGAGAAGAAAGACAAAAAACGCTTTACACAACGTGAAACCTTTGTGGCACGGATGCTGACGTTCTTGACGATGGCAGTCGCCCAAAGTTTGATCGTGACCCTAGGAAATATGTTTTTATTAGGCGTCGATGTCCACAACCCTGTGTACAGTGTCTTCTTCGCATTACTCGTCGGACTCGCCTTTATGATGATCGTCTACGTACTGGCGGGACTGTTCGGCAACCTCGGGAAAGGGATCGCCATCATTATTTTGGTTCTCTCCATTTCAGGTGGGGGAGGAAACTACCCAATCCAAGTCTCTGGGAAGTTCTTCCAATTCATTAATCCGCTACTGCCGTTTACTCATGCGGTCAATCTGTTAAGAGAATCAGCCGGTGGTATCTATTGGCCAAATGCTATCCCGCAGTTGATCATTTTAACGATTTTGTTCCTAGTCTTTGGGATCGTCGGTACGTACGCGTATCCTTATCTAGTCAACTCTACGAAAAAACTAAGTGACATTTCCAAAGAGAGTCATTTCTTCCACTAAAATCTTAAAGCAGAAAGAGCATTTGTTCTTTCTGCTTTTGTGCCATCACGTGAAATTTCTAATAATCAAAAGAGGGAAAAAGGGTTGTTTTTTCATCTGATTTTCATTGACTTTTCGCGGTTACAAGAGTAGCATACAGTCTTGATAATTCAATATTTGTGAGGATATCGTTACAAGTTTAACGAAGGATTTTTTCATGAAAAGGAGTGTAGAAAAAGTGGAGTATTTGAAACGTTTGTTGGTCGGACGTCCATTGAAATCCGCAGAGAATGATGAACAAAAACTGAGCCGGACGGCGGCCCTTGCGTTGCTATCTTCTGATGCTTTGTCTTCGATTGCTTATGGGACAGAGCAGATCGTTGTCGTATTAGTGGCACTTTCCGCTGCTGCTATCTGGTATTCATTGCCGATCGCTGCTTTTGTTATTATTCTTTTGATTTCATTGACCTTGTCTTACCGCCAGATCATTCATGCTTACCCTCACGGCGGTGGGGCATATGTAGTAAGTAGTGAAAATTTAGGGAAAAATGCGGGCCTGATTGCCGGCGGCTCTCTATTGATCGATTATATGCTGACAGTGGCAGTATCCGTCTCAGCAGGGGCAGAAGCCATCACTTCAGCTGTGCCGGCGTTGTTCGGTCATCAAGTGGCCATTTCTGTCGTGATCGTAATCTTGATCATGATGATGAATCTGCGAGGGTTGCGAGAATCAGCTAGCTTCTTGATGATTCCTGTCTACACCTTTATCGCAGTGATCACAGTCTTGATCGTGGTCGGTTTGTACAATATCGTAACGGGTGCGCAACCGTTAAATGCAACCGCACTACCGGGAGCGGTCGTACCTGGGGTATCCGTGGCCTTGATTTTACGGGCTTTCTCATCGGGTTCCTCTTCTTTGACAGGGGTCGAAGCGATCAGTAACGCTGTGCCGTTTTTCAAAAAACCACGGGCGAAAAATGCAGCTGCGACCTTGACAATCATGGCGTCGATTTTAGGATTCTTCTTTGTCGGCATCACTTTTATCAACTATTGGTATGGTATCGTACCAGAAACAGAAGTGACCGTCCTATCTCAAATCGGTTCTGCCGTTTTTGGTCATGGGTTTATGTACTACGTTTTGCAATTTGCTACGGCACTGATTTTAGCAGTTGCCGCAAATACCGGATTTTCAGCTTTCCCCGTGTTGGCGTATAACCTAGCGAAAGACAAATATATGCCTCATATGTATCAAGACCGTGGGGACCGTCTTGGCTATTCGAACGGAATCATCACCTTGGCTGCTGGTTCCATCGTATTATTGTTTATCTTCCAAGGATCGACCGAGCGTTTGATTCCTTTGTATTCCATTGGGGTATTTATTCCTTTTGCCTTGTCCCAAAGCGGAATGGTGATCAAATGGAGAAAAGAAGGCAAAGGCTGGTTCTTTAAATCGATCGCCAACATCGTTGGGGCTTTGATTTCCTTTGCGATCATTGCCATCTTGTTCGTGTATCGCTTAGGCGATATTTGGCCATTCTTTATTATCATGCCGATCCTCTTGTATATCTTTTACAAGATCCATGATCATTATAAGAAAGTCGCAGAACAGCTGCGGTTGGAAAAACAAGAAGCACTACATGTTTATGAAGGAAATACTGTGATCGTTTTAGTCGGAAATGTTACCCGAGTAAATATCGGCGCATTGAACTATGCCCAATCGATTGGTGATTATGTCGTAGCGATGCACGTATCGTTGGATGAAGATGTGAAGAAAGAAAAAGAAATCGAACAAGAATTTAAGCAAAAATTCCCAGACGTGCGTTTCTCCGTCGTTCATTCTTCTTATCGTTCGATTGAAAATCCCATCTTACGTTATGTGGATCTAGTCAGCCGCAATGCAGCCAAACACAATTACACAACGACCGTCATCATTCCACAGTTTGTCCCAAGACGTCGCTGGCAAAATATTTTGCACAACCAAACAAGCCTGCGCTTGCGTTTCAGACTCTCTTGGCGTGAAAACATCATTGTAAGTACGTACAGTTACCATTTGAAAAAATAACAAAAACGCTAGTTTAGCGACCTGATTCCCAAAAGAAATGTTTAGGTCAGCCGCTAAGACTAGCGTTTTTTTTAGCTATAAAACATTTTTAGTTTGATATCTTGATCGTAATTCCCAAACCCCTTGCCAAAGAGGGTACAACCGCCGACATGCTCGGCATCTTCTTTGACTTCCACTTTTAAATGCCACGTATCTTCGTAGGCAGGTATATCCTTGATCGTAATGTCGGAAAGAGGAACACCTTCCATGTAGGTTCCATGATCCATGATGCGGATCGTCTTCAATAACCCGTACTGATTAAGATTGTCTGGATACCAATCCGGTGTATACTTTCCACGAATGTCTGCAAAATCCCCTGGGCTAGTCCATGTACCAAGCTCCACACCATTTAAGCTGAAGGTGATGTCTGAAGGCCAGTTGTTATTGGAAAAAGGAAATTCAGACGAAACCTCCATTGAAATCTCCATCATTTCGAGTTTTTCTTCTTTTGCTAAGAAGTTTGGCGATTGGTATTCGACAAATCCTTTCGTAAACCACAAGATGCGGGCATCCATTCGTCGGGGATCCATGAAAAACTTCGGTTCATCTACCATTCCCACAAAATCAGCTGAAGTAGCAAGCCCGCACGTTGGTTCTACCGAATAATTTGTATAATGACCGATCGGTATCGCCGTTTCTTTCGTATCAAAGGCATTAAAGATTTTCTCAGGAAAGTTGATATCGATATGATCCACTCTCAAACTGGAAATCTTTTTTTGCCCTACACGCTCTGTTTTGATGATTTTGGCTTCTTCTAATTTTTTGATATGCATCGTAATGATAGCGCTGCTTAAGCCTAACTCTTGTGCCAACTCTTTGACATTCATCTTGTTTTTAGCCAGCAATTGAATGATTTTGATTCGCACGTTACTGGCAAGTGCCTCATAGACAGGCAATGCTTCTTGATTGATTTCTAATTGCATCGTGTCACCTCCGCTTAAACTGTTTGATTTACTTGAATGTTAACATATTTGCTAATTTGTGTAAATAGCGTTGTTTATTTCGCTAGTTATTAATATATTTATTAATTAACATAGATATTATCCTTGATAAATTAATCAAAATATTGTTGACAGCGATTACAAATCAAGTTATGATTTATTTGTAAATTGAAAGTGTTTGCAAACGCTAGAAATGAATAATGCAATTATAAATGCTGGGATAGCAAATAAGAGAAGGAGGATAGGCGTGTGTTCGGCTTCAAAGACCAAAATTCAATTTCTATGAAAGAGGGAAAAACATGAAGAAGAAACTTATTATTATTGGTGCTTTAGTTGCAGTCGTTGCAGTTGCCCTTATTGGTTTTAATCGTTATCAGGCAGCGGAAAAAGAAAAATACACGATTAATTTTTGGTCACCCCTTACTGGTGATGATGGCGCTTATATGGATCAGATCGTAAATGAATTCAATGAACAATCAGGTTCCGATTATACAATCAATCATGTGATCACGTCTGATATGTATACTAAATTAAGTACGGTTGTTAGTTCTAAAAGTGGGATTCCAGATTTGACTTTGATGCATTCTTATAAAGTAGAGGAATTTGTCAATTCCGATATTATTGATCCGGTTGATCGTCTGGTTTCTTATCAACCTGAGTTAGAAGAAAGCAATTATTTAGATACAGCGTGGAATGCAGGAAAAATCGGCGATACTCAATATACGATCCCATTAGATATCCATGCCAGTGCCATGTATTACAATCAAGATCTTTTAGAAAAATACAATGTCACTTCTTGGCTAGACGATAACATCGTGACGTTTGATGAAATGATGTCATTAGCAGGGCAGATGGAAGAAGGCGATTATGTCGTAAATAATGCGTTACTTTCTTGGGTTATCTTAGCGCAAATCCGTAACTTAGGTGGCGCAATTTCTGACGATGCTGGGAACCCGACGGTGAATACGCCAGAAATGAAAGAAGCGTTAGAAAAAATTAAAGCGTTAACAGATGCAGGTTTGATGACACCTTATGGAGAAGATGGGTATTTGATGTTCCAAGGCGGAAACGTACTCTTATCAACAGATGGTACTTGGACTTCCACCGCTCATGATGCGGTTGAGGGCTTGAATTGGGGCGTAACAAATATTTATTCGACTTCAGATGACATCGCAACTAACCGAGCAGCTTCTCATATGTTTGGCATGTTGAAGAGTGAAAGCAGAACAGAAGAAAAAGAAGAAGTAATCGCACAATTTTTAGAATTCGTTCGTACAAACTCGATCGAATGGGCAAAAGCCGGTCAAATCGTTGCAAGTAAAGATATTTTAGAAAGTGATGATTACCAACAATACCCACAATCATTCTTTACTTCTACACCAGAGGAAGAAGAAACTCTTTACATCTTTGACTACGTTTATTTCTCTTATGTCTTAGAAGCATTAGATGTTTATAGTACAGATATCGCTTACGGTGAATTAGATATGGATGAAGGATTAGCAACGATGCAACAATATGTCGAAGATAAGATTGCAGAAGTAGCTAGATAAGTGAAGGGGGGATAATTCTATCCCCTTTTCCAATTTTTAGAAGGGAATGAAAGGAATGAAAAAAAAGAGCATTAACTGGGCATCAATCGCATTCATTGGACCACACATGGTACTCTTTATTATTTTTGTATGTATTCCAACGATCTATGGTATTTATGCTTCATTTACGCAATGGAATTTGATCTCTGATCCAGTCTGGGTCGGTTTTAACAACTATAAAACATTATTGTTTGATAGTTCCTCGACATTCTATACCCAATTTTGGAATGGTTTGAAAAATACCTTTATTTTCGTTTTGATCATGGTGCCGTTACAAATCATCATTCCACTGATGATTGCAGCTGCATTGCAACATAAAAAAGTGAAGCTGAAAGGACTTTTTCAAGCAATTCTATATATTCCAGGTCTTATCTCTGTTTCAGCAGGTTCTTTGATCTGGTCATTGATTTTCCACTCTCGATTAGGTGCCATCAATAATATTTTTGGGTTCGATTTCTCTTGGGCTTCGCGACAACCCTATGCATGGATCTTGATTTTTGTTGTCAGCATTTGGGGAGCGATCGGTGGTAACATGATCATTTATCGCTCAGCTTTAGCGGGTGTCAATGAAGACCTTTATGAAGCGGCAGAGATCGACGGAGCTGGAGCATTCCAAAAATTCTTGAATGTGACCTTGCCATCTATTCGCTTTCCACTGTTATATACGATCGTGATGACAACTGCTGGAGCATTTAATGTCTTTGCACAGCCTTTGATGATGACAGGTGGAGGTCCAAACCAAAGCACGACTGTATTGATGATGTATATCCGCTCACTGGCTTTTAGTCAAGGAGAATCAATTGCAGGAATGGCTTCGGCAATGGCAGTCATCTTAGGATTGATCATTATGTGTGTGTCCGTATTTCAATATTTTCTTTTAGATAGAAGCAATACTTAAGGGGGCAAAAAAATGAATACACAAAAGAAACATATACCTAGTATGGTCATCGCATATTTGTTTCTGATCGTTTTATGTATCATCTGGGTTATTCCATTGATTTTTAGCTTTGCCACTTCTTTTCGTTCTCAAACCGAAATCGTCTCTACTGGGTTTCGTTTATTACCCGTAAACTGGATATTAGATAACTATGTAGCGATTTTGACTAATACGTCTACTGCACCAATTATGCAGTGGTTATGGAATTCAATGTTTATCGCAGTCACGCACACTGTTTTAGTTGTGATCGTTGTTTCAGTGACCGCTTATGGCTATGGCAGAATGCGGTTTAAATACCGTGATCGTATCTTTTATCTTTTGATGGGGATCTCGATGTTTCCCGGTGTAGTGAATTTGATCCCGTCTTACAAAATCATTGAAACCTTCGGCTGGGTCAACTCTTCTCTTGCTATGATTATTCCAGGCTTAGCAGGGATGGGAAATATCTTTCTTGTGCGACAGTTTATGAAAGGTATCCCGCTTGAATTTGACGAGTCAGCACGAATGGATGGTGCAGATGAATTTACAATTTTTGCAGAGATCATCGTTCCTTTGATCAAACCTGTGTTGATCGTTGCAGGCCTCTTTTCTTTCACAGGCTCATGGAATGATTTCTTGTGGCCAGTGATCGTGTATACGGATGTTAGTAAGATGCCGATTACAGCAGGTTTGCTATTACTACAAGACATTTATGGCAACTACCGAATGATTGGTCAATTGATGGGCTCGGCATTGATTGCGATCATTCCAACCGTCATGCTGTTTCTATTTGCTCAAAAATACTTCATTGAATCTATGAACTTAAATGCAGGAATAAAAGGATAGTGAAGATCATGAATCGAAAATTGGAAAGAAATTTACTACGTGCCAGTGCGGTCTGGGATGTCTGTATTGGTCTCGTAACGATGTTTGGGTATTATCCTTGGTTTGAAGAACAAGGGATCGCAGCATTTCAAAATCAAAATCAGTATGAATACTTGCAGTCAAGTCTGGTAGGAATGATATCGAAGGTAGTTATGATCGTTGCGTTAGCGACGATTTTGATGGGCGTTATCAGTTGGATCAACGCGAAGAATATGCGAGACAAACAAATAAACAAAGGAACGATACGTTGGATGATCGCCTGTGTCATCATCCATTTGATCATCTATGATGTGATCGGTGTCGTCCTCTATTTACTAGCTACGACGATGTATATGTCTAAAAACAAAGCAATAAAAATACTAAAAACGGAAAATGGAATTTTTTAAGAAGGTGTAGAATTTATGGCAGAAAATTATTTGGAACCGATTGTATTAGAACGTGCAGACCCATGGATATACAAGCATACCGATGGATATTATTACTTCACTGGATCAAAACCAGGGTATCAGGAAATCGAATTAAGGCGTGCGAAAACCTTGAAAGGTCTGGCTGACAGTGAAGTGAAAGTCATCTGGACGGCTCATGCCGAAGGCCCCATGAGTGAGCTGATCTGGGCACCAGAGATTCATTTTATTCAAGGAAAATGGTACATCTATTTTGCTGCTGCAGATCATGGAGAAGTCAGAAATGATCAGCATCATCATCGGATGTTTGCGATCGAAAATGCGAATGAAGATCCCTTTGCAGGCGAGTGGGTAGAAAAAGGACAGATCGAGACGCAATTTGAGAGTTTCAGTTTAGATGCTACGGTATTTGAACACAGGAACCGATTGTATTATGTCTGGGCACAAGCAGATCCAAACATTCCAGGCAATTCCAATCTTTATTTATCAGAGATGGAAAATCCTTGGACATTGAAAGGAAAGCAGATTCTGCTGAGCATTCCTTATTATGAATGGGAAAAAATCGGCTTCAAAGTGAACGAAGCTCCAGCTGCTTTGATTAGAAATGGAAAAGTGATCATTACTTATTCAGCCAGTGCGACGGATGAAAACTACGCGATGGGACTGTTGTGGGCAGATGAGGATAGTGATCTATTGAATGGGTATTCTTGGCATAAGTTGAAGGAACCAGTCTTTTCAAGTTCTGAACAAAATTCCCTATACGGACCAGGACATAACTCCTTTACAGTCGATGAGGAGGGGAAACAAGATATCTTAGTGTATCATGCAAGACCAGAAAAAAATGATTACAGTAATCCTTTAGAAAATCCCAATCGACATGCGTACGTCCAACCGTTTACTTGGAAGAAAAATGGATTGCCTGATTTTGGCGAACCCGGTGTAGTCAAAGGATAGATAAAAGAGAGGGAAAAAATGAATACAAAAAGAAAAATGCTCTGTTTAACCATGTCCGTTTTTTTTACTAGTTTATTTCTTGCTGGCTGTCAAACAGGAGATGCTGCTGAGCAACTTTCACAAAAGGAGTGGGAAACAACGACAAAAAATCGAGTGTCGATTCATGACCCATCGATTACTTCTATTCATGTTGGTGACCAAGAGCTGTTTTACGTATTTGGTTCGCATCTCGCCCAAGCGAAAACAGAAGATTTACAAACTTGGGAAGTACCTTTCACTCACGAATATGAATCAATGGAAGACAATATGATCTATGGTAACACAAAAGAAAATCTAGCTGAGACTTTTGAATGGGCAGGCTACGATGATGCCGATTCAAAAGGTGGTTACAGCCTTTGGGCACCAGATGTCATTTGGAATGCTGATTATGAATGGTCAAATGGAGACAAAGGAGCCTATATGCTCTACTACTCAGCTAGTTCTACGTGGCGGCGTTCAGCGATTGGATTGGCCGTAGCTAAAACAATCGAAGGACCCTATAGCTATGCGGATACCGTGATCTATTCTGGCTTTACAGAAAAAGATTCGACAGATGGTAGTGAACGCAATACTAACTATCAAAATACCCATTTGGCGAAATTGATCAAAGAGGGGAAAATCAGTGGGTTCAGTGAAAACTGGGCGATCGAAGATGGTCTGACGTATAACACCGATTATGCGCCAAACGCCATTGATCCAGCGTTGTTTTATGATGAAGAAGGGAAACTATGGATGACCTATGGTTCTTGGTCTGGCGGTATCTTTTTATTAGAAGTTGATCCAGCCACTGGAAAACCAATGTATCCTGGGGAAGATAGCACGACGGAAGATGGGCGTATCATTGATCGCTATTTCGGGATCAAGCTTTTTGGCGGCTATCATCAATCAGGAGAAGGTCCCTATATTGTTTATGATGAGGAAACCGATTATTATTACCTATTCGTCACTTATGGTGGTTTAGCAGCAAAAGGTGGTTACAATATGCGACTATTTCGCGCTGAAAAACCAGAAGGACCTTACCTTGATGCCCAAGGAAATAGCCCAATCTTCGAACAAGGGGACCAAAATTCAAACTACGGCATCAAATTGATTGGCAACTACCAATTCTCGTTTCAACAAATGGGGTATCGAGCAGCGGGACACAATTCGGCGATCATCGATGAGAATGGTCAGTGGTCCTTGGTGTACCATACGCGCTTTAACAATGGAACCGAAGCCCATGAAGTACGGGTCAACAGAATGTATATGAATGAGGAGGGCTGGCCAGTTCCAGCACCCTACGAGTATCGAGGCAATGAACAAGTAGCAGATGCTTTGTCAGAAGATGACATTATCGGACGCTATGAAATCATTAACCATGGTACCGATAATGGAACGACCATGCTAAAAACGCAGACAATCGAGCTTCAAAAAGATGGAAGCATTACTGGTGACTTGACCGGAACTTGGACGTACGATGCGGGATACTTGGCATTGACTTTTGAAGAAGCGACCTTCAAAGGTATCTTATTAAGTCAGGAAATAACAGAATTTGAGCAGCAAAAATTAACGTTTTCAACGATTGGCGATAATAATGAATCCATTTGGGGAATCAAAGAATAGGAGTATAACAATGACGATTAACATTCAAAACACAAAATCAGGAACAACGATCAGTAAATATATCTACGGTCATTTTGCAGAGCATCTAGGCCGTTGTATCTATGAAGGATTATACGTTGGAGAAGATTCGCCGATCCCAAATAAAAATGGGATGCGGATTGATGTGGTTGAAGCACTGAAAAACATTCAAATCCCTGTGCTACGTTGGCCAGGCGGCTGCTTCGCCGATGAATACCATTGGAAAGACGGGATTGGTCCTAAAGAAAACCGCAAAACGATGGTCAACACCCACTGGGGCGGCGTGACTGAAAACAATCATTTCGGGACCCATGAATTTTTTGAATTGATCAAGCAACTGGAATGTGATGCGTATGTCAACGGCAATGTCGGCAGCGGAACGGTACAAGAAATGTCGGAATGGGTGGAATACATCACGATGGATGGCATTTCTCCGATGGCTGATCTTCGCAGAGAAAATGGCCATGAAGAAGCGTGGGAAATGAAATTTTTTGGCGTAGGAAACGAAAACTGGGGCTGCGGCGGCAATATGCGGCCAGAGTATTATGCGGATCTGTATCGCCGTTATCAAACCTATGTCCGCCAATACGGCGACAAAAAAATCTACAAAGTCGCCGGCGGAGCGAATGTCGCAGACTATCATTGGACAGAAACGCTGATGAAAAACGCCCATTGGTTGATGGACGGCCTAAGCTTGCACTACTACGTTCATCCGCAAGGCTGGGAAGAAAAAGGTAGCGCCTTGGAATTTGATGAGGCAGAGTGGCAAGTGACCTGTGAAAAAGCAGCCTACATGGATGAATTATTGACCCGCCACAGCGCGATTATGGACCAGTATGACCCAGAACAGCGTGTGGGAATCATTGTTGATGAATGGGGCACTTGGTTCTCAGCAGAACCTGGTACGAATCCAGGCTTCTTATACCAACAAAATACGATCCGTGATGCCATGGTCGCAGCGATCACCTTGAATATTTTCCATAAACATGCCAAGCGAGTGCATATGGCAAATATCGCACAAACCGTCAACGTCCTGCAGGCGATGATTTTGACAGATGGCGAACAAATGGTGAAAACCCCAAGCTATCATGTCTTTGATTTGTACAAAGTCCATCAAGATGCTGAAACCATTGATAGCCATGGAACCAGCAGCGATACCATTACGTATACGATTTCGAGAAAAGAAGATACGATCCATCTATCGGTTTGTAATTTTGCTACCCAAGGCACGGAAGAATTATCCTTCTCCCTTGAAACAGCGATCAATGAAGTGAAAGAAGCTCGTTATATCGTGGGAAACAAAATGAACGCACACAATGATTTTGATCATCCTGAAGATGTGGTGATCCAAGACTTCACCGCTTACAATGTTGAAGAGAACAAAGTCAGCTTGCGGGTGCCAGCAATGAGTGTTCTAACGATCTCATTGACAGTCTGATCCCATGACTTGTAAAGGATGCGAAGTGAAAGATGCTGCGGCAGCAGCACAGGAAGACATTGAATCCTTGATTGCAGAACAACTTTCTTTAGAAAGCGACTTGGCTTCGCCGGAGATCGTCAGTAGGAGAATCGCTGTTTGTGAGACCTGTCCACTGCGATTGAATCATACCTGTACAAAATGCGGCTGCTTTTATCGGTTTCGCGCAAACTTAGCTAAGAAAAACTGTCCTGCAGGAATGTGGGAACAAACAGGACAGCTCGTCAAGTAGCTGTCCTGTTTGTTTCAATTGGTCAGAAGGATCAACAGATAAAACATTTTTTTGATTACGCTTACATAATCGTTGTAGATACGCTATGATTAAACGAAAAACAATGTTAATAAAGTGGAAAGTGAGCGAGTGATTCAATGAAAATAAATCAACCCGCAGCGCTTACTTATTATGAAGCTGCGAATCATGGCACGGAAGATTTCCCATTAGCATATTATCCTAATTTAGTGAGTGTTTGGCGAGAATTCTTTTTTGTGCCACATTGGCATAAAGAAATCGAAATTTTATGTGTCCATCAAGGACAGCTAGAATTAGTCGTTAATGGAGTCTCACGCAAGATTAAGGCAAATACGATCGTACTGATTCCTCCCAATACTTTACACACTGCCTATCGAATCGCACAACAAAGCTGCCGTTTTTCATGTATCGTTTTTTCTGAAAAATTAATTACGAGTCGGCAATCAGATAGAATTCAAAGCCAACAAATCGATCCTTTTTTGATACAAGAATGTGTTACTTCTTATGTGGATTTTCCAGATAAAAGTCAACAAAGTCTCACCTTGTTTCAACTATTTGATCAATGCTTTCTGGGGAAATCGTCCTATCGTGAATTACGTCTGAAAGGGATCGTTATCCAACTCTTGTCATATCTATTAGAAGTTGGGACCGACCAGCCAGCAAAAAAATCAAGCGAGCGCCTCCAAGAAAAACGGGAAAAAGTGGTTTTATCTTATATTCATACTAATTATCATGAAATGATCCAATTGCAAGATTTAGCCGATTCTGTTTCCTTAAGTAAAGAGCAATTTACACGATTTTTTAAACAATCATTTCGAACTTCCCCAATGGCTTATCTAAATCATTATCGCTTGATCCGATCGGCAGAATTGTTGCGAGAGACTGATTTGACCATGGTGGCGATCGCTCAAGCTGTCGGTTTTTGTAATAGTAATCATTTTTCTGTGTGCTTCAAAAAGATGTTTGGTGAGACCCCTACACAATATCGGAAAAATGACATGATTACGATAGAACACGCCATAAAATCGAAGGATAGCCCTCTGTAATCCAGCTATACTGAAAAAAAGGAGGGTTCAAAAATGTCGTTTTTTTCAATAGGTGAGAATTACCTCGAATTTCAAAATGGAAATGAAGTCGTGCGCATTATTGCTTGGGGCACGAACAGTTTGCGGGTGGTGAGTGCACCGTCTGGTGAACTAGATTTATCCTGTTGTGCATTATTAACACAAGATTCTAAGGCCGAGGTTGCGATTGAGGGGGATGTAGGATCTATCGGTAATGGAAAAATCCACGCAGTAGTCACCAAAGACGCAGGCTGGAACAACTATGGCAAGATCACTTTTTACAATCAAAAAGGCGAAGTGATTTTGAAAGAGGTAGCATCTGGCGGTGCGCTCTTGAAAAAGGCGCGGTTTTTTAAGTCGATTATTGGAGGAGATTTTCAACTAAAAGCTACTTTCGAAGCAAATCATGAGGAGAAAATCTATGGTATGGGGCAATATCAACAGGATATTTTTGATCTAAAAGGGTGTAATTTAGAATTAGCGCATCGAAATTCACAAGCTTCGATCCCCTTTTATTTATCAAACAAAGGATACGGCTTTTTTTGGCACAATCCAGCAATCGGTTCGGTCTCTTTTGGTAAAAATACGACCGAATGGCGTGCCGAAAGTACGAAGCAATTGGATTACTGGATCACTGCTGGAGAGACACCAGCTCAAATCGAAGAACAATTTAGCCAAGTGACAGGACGGGCACCTATGATGCCCGAATATGGTCTAGGATTTTGGCAATGTAAACTTCGCTATGCGACACAAGCGGAAGTAGTGGCGATCGCTAGGGAACACAAAGAGCGGAACATTCCCGTTGATGTACTAGTGATCGATTATTATCATTGGCCGCGCTGTGGTGATTTTCGCTTTGATGAAAATTTCTTTCCAGACCCCAAGGCGATGGCAGAAGAAGTACGAGATAAATATGGAATCGAGCTAATGGTATCGATCTGGCCCCAAATCGACACGCGTAGTGAGAATTTTCAAGAGATGAAAGAACAAGGCTTATTAGTCAAAACGGATCGCGGCATTGATGTACAGATGTTGTTTCATGGGAATAACATCTTTTATGATCCAACAAATCCTAAAGCTCGAAACTATGTCTGGGAGAAAGTATCAAAAAATTATGTCAATAACGGCATTCGCTTGTTTTGGTTGGATGAGGCTGAACCAGAATTTGGTACGTATGACTATGATTCCTATCGTTATTATGTAGGGAGTGTGTTGCAAAAAGGCAATATTTATCCCCGTGAGTATGTTCGTGGTTTTGATGAGGGAGAAGCTTCCTCACAAAAAGAACATTCAATCAAATTGGTTCGTTGTGCTTGGGCGGGCAGCCAACGATATGGGGCATTGGTTTGGTCCGGCGATATTCATTCGACTTACCAAGACTTTCGCAACCAAATCGTTGCTGGCATGCAAATGGGGTTAGCAGGCATCCCGTGGTGGACAAGTGACATCGGCGGATTTCATGGTGGTTCTGTGACAAGTCTAGATTTTCAAGATTTATTGATCCGCTGGTTTCAATACGGGACTTTTTGTCCAGTCATGCGATTGCACGGTTCACGTACTCCCCATAAAAAAATCTTCAAAGCAGATGGTGAAGAAACAGAGCAAACCGGAGCAGCTAACGAGATATGGGCGTTTGGGGAAAAGAACTATGAGATTATGAAAAAATTTATTGGAATTCGTGAATTGATGCGGGACTACTCGCGTGAATTGATGCGCGCAGCTCATGAAAAAGGAACGCCAGTCATTCGACCAACTTTTTATGAATTTCCAGAGGATCGCCAGGTATGGGAACTGACAACACAGTATCTCTATGGTTCTGATATTCTAGTGGCGCCCATCGTTGTAGCGCATGCTACTGAGCGTGAGGTATATTTGCCAACAGGAGCAAAATGGACCGATGCTCGAGATGGAACTATTTATGAAGGTGGACAATGGATTGTCGCACAGGCACAAATTGTTTCCTTACCAATCTTTTTACGAGAGGGAAAACAGAGTTACTTGATTCATGAAGTATAGGCAGGAAATGGTTACGGTCAGTTGTTTGTAAGAGTGGTAGGTACCTTGTTGAAAGGGGAAGAACTATATGAATAGAAAAGCAACACAATGTGTTCGGCACATTGTGTTGCTTTCATTGAGAGGACTATTGTAATGGGCTTTTGAGTAACAAGACACCATGAGTAGGAACCTCAGCATCGGCAATTGTCTGTTCTTTTTGTTGCCATAACTCAGTGCCGCTTTTAATTGGTAATAAATCAGTGATCGATTTTGGGATGGTTTGCGTTTGATCAGAAACATTGAAAATGGCATAGTAGACTGCTGTGTCGCTCAACGCCTCCCAAATGATCCACTCTTGATCACGATAGAACTCTTTTTTCGTATAAATTCTTCGATACATTTCTAAGACTTCAGTATTCGTCAATAAACGTAAGGTAAAGAGATCGATGTCTGGTAAAGTACCACCAAACATCAATGGAGATTGGAAGATCGTCCATAAACTCATCAATAAGTATTGCTCGTCTTCCGTAAAACGTGTCCAGCTGTCACCACCGCCACCATCAACTGCCCGAATGCCGATATGACCCAACGGCAACATATCACAGTCAGGCCAGTTACCTGGACGGACGAAAGGTGCCCACTCTGCTGCTCGGTCAAACATGGCGTAAAGGGCATCCCAATGATCCCAAAAGTCATCCGTCAAGCGCCACATATTGGCATGATTTTGAAAGAAACTACCATTTTTGAGGGCAGCGGGTCCGGGAGACAAAGAAAGGACGATCTCTCGACCGGATCGATCGATTGCACGGCGAATCGCTTTGATTTCTGCTTTATGGGCATCACCGTAAATTTTCGAATCGCCGATATCATCCACCTTTATAAAGTCAACACCCCAAGAAGCATATAATTCGAGCAAAGAATCATAATAAAGCTGTCCTTCAGGCAATGAAACATCGACCCCATACATATCGGAATTCCAAGGGCAGATTGAATTCATAGCAATGTCCCGTGCCCGTTTATCCGTTCCTTTGATCGGCGTATTTTGATGAACTGCTTGTCGTGGAATGCCGCGCATGATATGGATACCAAACTTCAGCCCTTTTTGATGCAGATAGTCACCAAGTTTTTTGAAACCAGCGCCATCTTTTGCTGAAGGGAAACGGTTCTCAGCAGGAATCAAGCGAGAATAGTCGTCCATACACAACGGATAAAAATCATTGTACCTTGTAGACTTTGCTTCTGGTTCGCTCCATTGAATATCCACGACGACATACTCCCAACCATAAGCTTTCAAATGCTCTGCCATAAAATCGGCATGGGCGATCACTTCTGCTTCGGTCACAGAAGCGCCATAGCAGTCCCAAGAATTCCATCCCATTGGGGGTGTTTGTGCAAAATGTAAAAAAGACATCGATTTCCTCCTAGTACGTTTTTCTTATAGTATAGTAAGCAATAAAAAAGAGAGGGAAAGTTTTGTCTACTAGCAATAAAAAAGAAAGAAATCGTCAACGAATGAAAAAGGAGTTGATCAATGGTGTTTCCACAAGAAACAAACTATGCGAAGATTACAGCATACTATAGTGTTGCCCTTGAGCGTTTTTCCATGGATCCACATCAACACCCAGCGTGTGAGATCATGTTTGTGACCAAAGGGAAGTGTAAGATAAAGGTGCAAGATCAAGTAATTGTTCTGGAAAGAAATGATTTCGTTTTCATAAACGCGTTTGTGGAACACGCCTTACTCGTTGAAGGAGATTCCTGCACCTTACTGAATATTGAATTTCTTCTGAGTGAGACACCGTCCGGCCTTTGTGTTCGTGATGTTTTTGCATACATCAAAGGAAATGTACAATTGAATGAGCCTTACGCGAAAAGTCGCGATGTCCGCCAATTTGGACAAGCGATCAAGTCATTGCTGCAGCTGCTAATGATCGATGATACTCAAGAGCAACCGTCTGCTGAACGGCAATTTACGATCGAGCTCTTGTTTAAGCGGATGTTGATGGAATTAGCCTTTTCATTACGTACGAAAGAAACCAAACGGGGCAATTGCTATGTGAACGCTGCGGTCAACTATATTCAACAGCATTTTGATGAAGATATTCAAGTCTCCCAAATCGCAGCGGCTGTGGGGATTACGAAAGCCTACTTGCATAAACTCTTTCATGAGCAACTGGGAGTGACGGTCAACCATTTTCTCACCAGTGAGCGTCTGAAGCAGGCAGCATTTTTACTAAGCAATAGTCAGCTGCCAATCGTCGAAATTGCCGCTCAAGCAGGATTCAACAGTAGGCAGCACTTTACCAATACCTTTAAACAGAAAAAAGGCATGAGTCCTAAAGTTTATCGTCAAATCTACACCCATCAAATCAAAGAAGAAGCAGGACAACATATATTAGGGGAACATACAGCTTTTTTAAGAATGAAGTAAAGACAGATAGTTAGAAAGTGTGAAGCGATTGAAGATAAAAATGAAACTTATGGTAACGATCATTATTGCGAATGTCGTTACTTCGTCACTGATCATTCTCTTTTTTTCTAATACCGCGAATAAGATCATTGATAAAAATATGGAGATCCAAGCGAAAGAGATCGAGGTCTCTATTTTACGTAATATCCATACGATCAGTACGGATCTTAATCATATCAATTATAAATTGATTATGGATGGCTACGACACGTTGAAAGAGGCCAGTGAACAACCACGGATTACGAGAGACACCTTTGAGAGCATCAAACTGACCATGGAATTGAAGGAGATCGTGGAACCATTGTATCAATTTCAACCTTATTTGCTGGGAATGGCGATTTATTCCAAAGAAAATCGGTTGATGTCGTTTGGGTTAGTTGATCCAGTTGTTGAAGAAACGTTGATTGGTTACACCAATGAGGCCGCTTATGCAAGAGAAATTGATGATTCGACTGTTTATATCAAAAATGAAATCAAAGTCGGGCAAGTAGTCCTAGGGCACTTGGTGGGATTTCTTCATACAAGCGAGTTTCTTAATGATCAATTAGAAAACCTCCCAGCTGGGACGCAGATCGCCTTGTTAGATCAAAAGCAAACGGTGCTTGCTGAAGTTGGCACCATTGATGAAGACCAAGCCAATTTGTATGAGAAATCATTCTATAGTGAAGAAGTCGAAGCGTGGTTTCATCTCCATCTCCCCAAAAAACCATTTTTGGGACCGTTGACACAGAATTTGCGACTGATGATTTTCCTGTGTATCGTGATCGTCAGCATGAGTATTTTTGTGGCTACGCTGATTATATTAAAACTGTCGAAACGAATCGATCAATTAAACCAAGCAATGGAGCGGGTCAAGAATAAGGACTTATCGACCACTGTTGAGATTCAAGGAAATGACGAATTAAAACAAATGAGTATAGTCTTTAATTCGATGGTTGCCAATATCAATACTTTAATGGAAGAAAATAAAGCCAGAGAAAAAGAGAAAAAAGAAATTGAAATCGACTTTCTACAAGCTCAAATCAACCCCCATTTTCTGTCCAATACGCTAAACTCGATTACCTGGATGGCTGAATTACAACAGGCTAACAATATTGCCCATCTTTCGAAATCACTTGTATCATTGTTGCATGCCACGATGTATAAGGGACAAGACTTGATTCCTTTGTCTGAAGAAGTAGCCCATGTCAAAAGCTATGTGTCCATCCAAAAAGTTGCCTATATTGATAGCTTTGATGTTCATTGGGCGCTTGATCCAGCGATTTTATCTTGCCGTATCCTTCGATTTATTTTGCAACCCATTGTTGAAAATAGCATTTTGCACAATTTTGTTGGAACGAATAGCGAAAAAGGGCAAATAAAAATAAGTGGAGAAAAAAAGGGAGATAAGCTTTGTTTAATGGTTGAAGATAATGGCAATGGACTAACAGAAGAAGCGATAAAACAGATAAACGAGCGAGAAAAAAGCAATGGAAAACACTATTCGAAAATTGGTATCCATAATATCGATAAACGAATCAAGCTCTACTATGGTCCAGACTATGGGATCACATATGAAACAGAGTTAGGGGTTTACACCCGGGTCATTATTGAGCTTCCTATGATTGGAGAAAAAGACGATGAAGAAAATAGCCCTCTTAGATGATGAGTTGATTTCACGCAACAAAATAAGTACTATTTTACAAAATTTCCCTCAATTTGAAATTGTACTCAGTACGGCAAATCCTTACGAGTTGTTAAATTATTTGGAGATTTATTCTGTAGATCTCATTTTTTTAGACATGAATATGCCAATTATGAATGGCTTAGCCTTTTTAGAACAATTGGAACTGATCGATCGCACGACTAAAGTGATCGTGATGAGTGGCTACGCCGACTTTAATTATGCGAGTGGTAGCATGAAATATGGGGTCGTTGACTATCTTTTGAAACATGAATTGAGCGAGGAAGTGATTTCGGAAGCGCTGAAAAAAATCAATTTTTTTACAGACGAGCCAATGGCTGCGCCTGCTTACGAGACACCCTCTCTACGAGACTTTTTTCATGGAAATACAAGCTTCTTGATGCAACAGTATCCGCATTTTGTAACTGAAAAAATGGTAGGACTTGTTATGATACCTATCTCTATCAGCAAAAATGTTTGGGACAAAGAAAAGTATAAACGAAAAGTGAGCGCTGTTTTAGAGCAATTGATTTTAGACACAAAGAAAGAAACCATAGAAATGCTCTCTTTCGTGACTGATGATGGGAAGCTTTTTATGCTTTACTCGTTTGCAAAAATCAAATCCTATAAAGCGATCAATGATTACTTGGAAACGATCAAAACCAAGTGCTACCATGCTGCTAAGCGCTTACTAGATGTTGAACTTTTTCTCCTGCGATCCCCAGTAAGCAATCAACTGTCGGAGGTATTAGAACTATTTAAGAGCGATGAACGAATCTCAGATTTACTCTTTTTTTCACGTCCGAATGAGTTGCTGCATTTTTCAAGCCAAGAATGCAGTAAAAACGTCTTTCAACAGCATGAGATCGCTTTGTATCTGAAAAAAATCTATTTTTATACCAAATACATCGAACCAGAAAACATCGAATATTATAGTAAAAAACTGTTTGAGTATATAAGAGAAAAACGGGTCGCACGTTCGCTGGCCTTAGAGCTAATTGCACAAATTGATTTTCAAATCAGTTTAGCGATGAGTAATAGCTTTAGACAGCCGATGGAAACGATGATTCAAATCAATTATTATCAACAGTTCGATACGTTACTAAGAATCGAAGCAGATTTTTTTGAAGCCATTTCATTAAGTGTAAAAAATTTCCAAAAAGAAGTCTTTAAGCCTGTTGACGAGCCGGTAAAAAAATGTATTCTTTATCTTCATCAACACTTCAAAGAACCGATCAGCTTGCAGACCTGCGCCGAAGCGATTGATTTAAATTATTCCTATTTAAGTAGGGTGTTTAAGCAGCAATGGGGACAGTCTTTTTCAAAATACTTGTCTGAGTTGCGGATCGATTATGCAAAATTATTGTTGAGTATCTCGTCTTGTAGTGTCAATGAAGTCGCAAGGCAAAGCGGATTTGCGAACTATAATTATTTTTTCCGTGTTTTTAAAGAACGTGTAGGAATCTCTCCATATCAGTTTAACCGCAACATTATGGACTATGAATGAAGCGAATCATGTAAAAATGGTTGGCGAGTAAAAAAAAGAGAGTAGAAGTAAAAATTGTTAATAAAAGCGTTTTCATTTTCGACGTTATACTTAGTGTAACAAGAGTGAAAGGGATGAGAAAATGAAAAAATTAGGTTTGGTGTTTTGTTCCGCAGCATTGATCGGATTGCTCTCTGGATGCGGGGGAGGATCTTCAAGTGAGGGAGATGGAGAGTCGTCAAGCAACCAGTTAAATGTGTTAGTGGTAAAGCATGGCTTGACGCAAAAGAACAAAGATATTGAGTGGTTGAACAAACTAGAAGAAGAACTTGAGCTGACCATAAAGTGGGAGGAAGTTTCCGCTGATTGGGATCAGAAAAAAGCCCCAATGTTGGCTTCTGGAGATATTCCCGATTTGATTCTGGGACCAAATGTTGTGACGGATGCGGAATTTGCGAAGTTTCCTGGCTTGTTCACCGATTTATCTGATCACTTAGATGCCCTGCCAAATGTTCAAAAGATGTTTGAAGAAAAACCAGAAACAAAAGCACTTGCTACTCAACTGAATGGAGAGATCTATGGCTTACCAAAATACCAGCGTTTTTGGCCTAAATCTGCTTCTCGTCAATATATCAATCAAACGTGGCTGGACAATCTTGGGTTAGACGTACCTGAAACATGGGATGAACTATTCGAAGTGTTGGTCGCATTCAAAGAAAACGATGCGAATGGAGATGGGGATGCCAGCGATGAAATTCCAATGGATTGGAGTCCAGTTGGAACCGGCGGTTTTGGCTATTTCCAACCAATGCAGCTTTTAGCAAGTACGGGTATCGTTGTTTCAGAAGGAGGAAATACCGGCTACTTTGCTGAAAATGGACAGGTAGGCAACTTCTTTGTTGATGAGCGTTACAAAGAAACAGTGGAATTTTTGAACAAGTGCTGGGAAGCTGGCTTGATTAATCCTAAGGCTTTTTCTCAAGATTATAGTGCCTATCAGTCCACTGGTAGAGGAGAAGGCGAGACGGCAAAAGTCGGTTTTACTTGGGGCTGGGAAGCTTCAGACCGATTTGGTAATCAGTTAGCAGATCAATATACATCAATGGCACCATTGATTCAAAAAGCTGGAGTGGAACCGACATGGAGCTATGAAACCTCGCTTAATTATGGGGTAAACTTTGCCGTTGTTTCCTCTCAAACCAAAAATATGGACGGAGCCTTAAAATTCGTCAATGCGCTATACGATCCAGAAATCGGAATCCAAGCATTGTTTGGGTCATTGGGCACTAACATCGAAAAAGAGGGGGACACTTACCGCGTCTTGCCACCTGCGGATGAAAATGTCGATCCAGGGACATGGAAGTGGACAACAACTTGGGCGGACAATAGTCCAATGTATATTTCAGACGCTCTTGATGTCGAACTTGGCGCAGATATGAAAGCGAATGAGGTCCAAGATGAAGTGTTGCATCCTTACGTGGATAAAATCGTTCCTGAAGAACAAGTAGTACCATTCAATCTCTTGAAATTTAGTAATGAGGATGCCACAACACTAGCAAACAACAATACAACGATCCTCAATGAAGCAATGACAAAATTTGCTAAATGGGTGACAAAAGGTGGCATTGAAGATGAGTGGGAGCAATATGTCACAACCTTGCAAAATAGCGGCTTAGATCAAAATATCGAGATCGTTCAAAAAGGATTTGATCAATATTACGGGAATTAAGTGAGTGGTGAGGCTGGTCAGAGTTGAGTAAAGCAATCGCAAGTTCATGCTTGAATAACAAAGACCAGCCATTTACCTAAATCTATCAAAGGAGTGAAGATCATGGACACAGTTCTCGTGAAAAAAAATAATCGGTTACTTTCTCATTTCAGTCGACAATGGCAGCTATGGTTGATGGTTTTACCGGCATTAGCGATCATTTTGGTTTTTAATTACATACCAATGTATGGTATCCAACTAGCATTTCGGGAATTCGATTTTACGAAGGGACTCACTGGTGGCGAATTTGTCGGTTTCAAGTATTTCCAACAATTTTTCGAAAGCCCGATGTTCCAAACCGTGATAGTCAATACGTTGCGGATCAGTGTGACAACGCTGATTTTTGGGTTCATTGCTCCCATTTTATTGGCATTGATCATCAATCAAATCAGAAACCCTAAAAGAAAAAAAGTCATGCAAACTGCGGTTTATTTACCTCACTTCATTTCTACGGTCGTGATGGTAGGGATATTGCAAGTCTTTCTTTCACCAGAAACAGGTGTTTTAGTCAACCTCTTGAACTTGGATTCTTCTGTCAACTTAATGGGGAGCGACAGTACGTTCGTGCCCGTCTATGTCATTTCTGAGGTTTGGCAGCACTGTGGCTGGAACAGCATTATTTACTTAGCGGCACTTTCGAGTATCGATACGCAACTCTATGAATCAGCAGATATCGATGGCGCCAATCGTTTTCAAAAAATCCTCCATGTTGATATACCAGCATTAGTGCCAACGATGGTTATTTTGTTGATTATGAATATGGGTGGGGTTTTAAATGCTGGCTTTGAGAAGATTTTCCTGATGCAAAATAGTTTGAATTTGAGCGTCTCAGAAGTCATTTCTACGTATGTGTATAAAATTGGGATCTTAAACAGTCAATTTAGTTATTCAACAGCGATCGGGCTATTCAATAACATCATTAATTTTCTCTTTTTAGTTTTAGCAAATGGTCTTTCGAAAAAATACACGAACCGTAGTTTATGGTAAAGGGGTGGCTATATGAATCTATCACTAACAAACAAACCTAAATCAGATCTTCTTTTTAACCTAGCGATCATCATACTTTGCTTGAGTATCTTTTTGATTGTCGTCTATCCGCTCTTTTTTGTCGTCATCGCTTCAATTAGTGATTCCAACATGGTTTCTAAAGGATTAGTCACGCTCTTTCCTAGGAATATCAGCTTTTTTGGTTTTGAAAAAATTTTACAAGATGCTAGGATCTGGACGGGCTATCGCAATACCTTGATTTATACGTTAGGAGGAACGGCGGTCAATTTAATTTTTACTTTACCCGCAGCTTTTGCCTTATCAAGAAAGGAATTTAAACCTCGAAAACTTTTGATGTTTCTCTTTACCTTTACGATGTTTTTCAATGGTGGCTTGATCCCTACGTATTTACTTTATCGAGATGTGGGGTTGATCGATAGTATGTGGGTCTTTATTATTCCCTCGGCAGTCAATGTCTATAATTTGATCATTGCAAGAAGCTTTTTTGAGACAAGCATTCCGGATAGTCTCTATGAAGCAGCCGCTCTAGATGGTTGCTCCTATGCAAAATTTTTTGTTACTGTAGCACTACCGCTATCCAAAGCAGTCATTTCTGTGGTGGGTCTTTACTATTTGGTCCAACATTGGAACGATTTCTTTACAGGACTCGTATTTATTCGCGACTACGAAAAACAACCTTTACAGATCGTTCTGCGAGATATTTTACTATCAAATCAAGCATCTGCAGGTGGTGCGGGCGCTTTGGGTGATGGCTACGGACAACAATATGCAGATCAGATCAAATATGGCGCCATCATTGTTTCGACCTTACCGATTTTGGTGATCTATCCTTTCCTACAGAAATACTTTGATAAAGGAGTCATGATTGGTGCAATGAAAGGGTGATTACATGAATAAGCTAGTCGATTTACATGTGAGCATTGGGAAAAAAGGCTTATTGTTATTTCTGTTGCATTGCTATTGGCTGCTGTTTACCTTATTCGGCTTAGTTCTTTTCGGACTATTACCAGCAACCAATGCGGTTTACGAACTTTGCAATGATGAAAAATATCAAGAAGCAAATGCGATAAAATTGTTTCAGTCCTTTGCAAAAAGCTTTCGAAAAAACTTTTGGAGAATGAATCGATTAGGACTCTTTATCCTTCCTTTAACAGCCCTTTTTTCGATTGACTTGATGCTAATGAGACACTATGTCTTTACCGAAGCCGATACAACCGTTTATTTGTTGATCCAACTTCTGATAGTGATTAGTCTCCTTTTTTTAGCCAATCTCTTTTGGTTTTTTCAACACGAACGAGCTTGGAAACCCATGCTTAAAAAAAGTTTGATTCTAATGCTTGGCAAACCTGGATTGACCGGTCAAATTTTCGTCCTTATGGTCGGGATCAGCTGTTGCTACTACCTACTACCGGGTTTATTCTTCGTATTTGGTGTTACACCGCTGGTTTATTTTCAACTTAATTTGTTTAAACAAAAAGATGCGTATGTCTTTTTACCTGAAAAAAAGCATACGACTGTCTAAGCTCGTACATTTACCATAAAATCTCAAAATAAAAGAACAGGAGAACGAAATGAAAGAATTCGCATTAAACAAGATCCAGCTCACGGACGAGTTTTGGCAAGGATACCAAGAGCTTGTTCGCAAAGAAACGATTCCTTACCAATACCAAGTCCTAAATGATGAAATCGATGTAGATGTTCAAGCAGAACGGGAAGATCCCAATTTGCCAGCTGGGAAAAGCCATGCATTGGCGAATTTTCGCATCGCTGCAGGGCAAATGGAAGGGGAACATTTTGGCTGGTTTTTCCAAGATAGTGATGTCTACAAATGGATCGAGTCGGCTGGGTATAGCTTGTTGAATACTAGCGATCCGCAATTGGAAAAGACAGTAGATGAAGTGATTGACTTAGTTGCTGCTGCGCAAGAAGCGGACGGCTACTTAAATACCTTCTTTCAATTGACCCGACCGAAGTTAAAATACCGTCAGCTGTATTTCAGTCATGAACTTTATTGTGCCGGGCATCTAGTCGAAGCGGCTATCGCTTATGATCAAGCAACAGGCAAGGATAAATTACTGACCGTGGCAGAGAAAAATATCGCCAATATTTGCACGTATTTTGGGCGGGAGTCTGGAAAAATTCAAGGTGCTGATGGCCATCAAGAGATCGAATTGGCGCTGGTGCGTTTGTATGAATACACTGGTAAACAAACCTATTTGACATTCGCTGATTTTTTTCTTGAAGTACGTGGGGAAGATCCTGCCTTTTACGAAAAAGAAATTTTGAAAAACCAAGCGGATGGCTTATCAGATGAAACGCCAAGGGTAGACCTCACCTATTTACAAGCCTACGATCAACCTAAAAAGCAGCATGAAGCCAAAGGTCATGCGGTACGAATGCTGTATATGGCAAGCGGGATGGCAAAAGTCGCCCAGCATACCCAAGATCAAGAATTGATCGATGCTTGCGAAGCGATCTGGGAAGACATCGCCTGTAAGAAAATGTATGTGACCGGTGGCGTCGGCTCAACCGTTCACGGGGAAGCCTTTGTCGGTCCCTATGATTTGCCAAATGATACGATGTATTGTGAAACCTGTGCAGCCATTGCATTGGTCCAATTTTCTTTTGAGCTATTCAAACTAACTAATGAACCAAAATATTTAGCGACGATGGAACGAGCGTTGTATAATAGCGTCCTTTCTGGTGCGGCAATTGACGGCAAACACTTTTTCTACGTGAATCCTTTGGAGGTCAATCCCCAACGAGATCAAGAAAATCCTGGCAAAGGTCACGTCAAAGCCCAACGACCCGATTGGCTCGGTTGTGCGTGTTGTCCGCCCAATTTTGCACGGATGGTCGCTTCGCTGCAGCGCTTGGTTTACACTTGCGATCAAGAGAAGCTTTACGTGAATTTATTTGTAGCAAGCCGTTTAGAAGAACCTGACCAATTTACGTTTGAACAAACGGGCGGGTTTCCTTTTACAGAGGACCTCACGATTCGCTATCAAGGCATTCCAAAGACGCTCATCATCCACAAACCTAACGGACTAAGTAAGTTTCAAATCGATAGTGAACACGAATGGCAGGAGACGAACGAGGCAATCATCTTTGAGGCAGTCGAAAACGTGACGGCCAATATCCGTTTTGAACAACCATTGCAAATCTTGCGTGCGAATCCTCAAGTTATTCAAGACATCAATCAAGTCGCATTGCAACGTGGCCCATTCGTGTATTGCATAGAAGAAGCCGACAATGGTCAAGCACTCTGGCGTTGCCGCATCGACCCACAGGCGCTGGAGGCGACCTTTTCGAAAGAGGATACGTTGTTGCCAACTACTTTACGTTTGGCGATCAAAGGCTACCAAAGCGAAGAATGGTCGGGAACAACCCTTTACGAAGAACGAGCGGAAACGGTCATACCTCGTACGTGGCAACTGATCCCATACCATTTATGGGGCAATCGGGGCATAGGCGAAATGCGCATTTGGCTGCCGCTCGTTGGAAAGGAGTAAGAAGTAAGCAGGGCCAAAGAGCTTCCCAAAAAGGAGGCTCTTTTTTTTCTAAACTCAACCTTCTTGGATTTGTTGCATGATTTCTTTAATTTGTTCCTATATTCCTACCTTTGAAAGCGTTATCGTTTTAGTGTAGGAATGTTGGCGGGTTTATGTAAAACAAGGAGGAAGAAGTGTGACAAGGAAAATCAGTAAAGTTGGCGTATCTTTGTTGGTATTGGCAGCGGCAACGGCAATCGGCGGCTGCACCCAAAGTGAGGCGAAGACAACTGGAAAAGTCGTTTACCAAGAAACAGCCAAAAGTACGTTGGAAAAAGCGATGGACAATCAACCGGAGTCGTCTTATTGGTTCCCAGAGGATTTGTTGGCATGGTCTTTTGAAAAAGATCCAGATGCGAAATACAATACCAGCGTCGTTCCATTAGCGCAGCGGGCAGCTAAAGAGACGTTGCCGAAGATGAATGACACGCAAACGGCAGAAACCAAAGTCGTGGCGCTTTCGATCATGAATAGCAGTACGAGCGGCAATGCACCACGAGGGATCAATACCTTTGATGCCAATGTCTTTTCTTATTGGCAATACATCGATCAATTGGTTTATTGGGGCGGCTCTTCTGGCGAAGGGATCATCGTACCACCAAGTCCTGATGTAACGGATGCTGCTCATAGGAATGGCGTGCCTGTTTTAGGAACGATCTTCTTTCCGCAAACTGCCCATGGTGGGAAGCTGGACTGGCTAGATACGTTTTTAGCTAAAGATGAGGATGGCAATTTTCCAATCGTAGAAAAGATGATCGAAGTTGCCAACACGTATGGCTTTGATGGCTGGTTCATCAATCAAGAAACCGATACGGCGGTCACTAGTTTTGATGATGCAGCGGAAGGTGTCGAACAATCGGGGACTGATGGTAAAGGACTAAATGAAAGCCACGCCAAAGCGATGCAAGAATTGATCGCCCAATTCAAAGAACAAGCCGACGAGCATTTAGAGATCATGTGGTATGATTCTATGACGAGTGATGGGAAAATGGATTGGCAAAACGCGTTGACGGATAAGAACAAAGCCTATTTGGTGGATGCAGAGATGAACCCATTGGCAGATAGTATGTTCTTGAATTTCTGGTGGACTACTGACAAACTGGCGGACAAAGAGTTGCTGAAGGCCTCCAATGAAAAAGCCCGTGAAATCGGCGTCGATCCTTACGATCTTTTTGCTGGGATCGATGTGCAAGAAAATGGCTATTCAACGCCTGTGCGCTGGGATCTGTTTACGGATGAAAAAGGCGTTCCTTATACCTCATTGGGCCTGTATGTGCCTAGCTGGACCTATTCTTCTGCTAGTACGCCGGATGACTTCCAAAGCAAAGAGAATGCTTTTTGGGTCAATAACACGGGCGATCCTCGGGAAAGCCAGCTGCCAGAAGCGACAGAGTGGCCTGGGATCTCCACGTATGCCCTGGAACAGACCGCTATCACAGAGCTGCCTTTTGTGACGAATTTTAGTCTGGGGAATGGCTACAACTATTTTATCGACGGAGAAAAAGTGTCCAGCCGCAATTGGAACAACCGGAGTTTGCAAGCTGTTTTGCCGACCTATCGTTGGGTCTTTGACCACGGAAAAGACAATGATTTAGCTGTATCAATCAATTATGCGGATGCCTATAATGGCGGAAATGCACTGAAACTACGTGGACAGATGACAAAAGGCAGTACCAGTCACATGGCATTGTATCAGACAGCATTTCCTGTGACGAAAAAGACGAAGCTAACAACGACTGTCAAAGCAACGGTACCGACAACTCTTGATTTGGTCGTGACCTTAGCCGATGGTTCGACACAAACAATCAAAGGAGACAAAGAGGTCGCAACAGACTGGACGACGATCACCTACTCATTGAAAGACATCAAAGGAGAAGTGACAGCGATCGGTTATGACATAACCACGAAAGAAACCAGTGATGTCTATGAATTGAATTTAGGGCAATTAACGATCGGAGATCAGAAAGCGGAGAAATTCGCTGCCGAAGCATTGACGGTTGAGGATGTGCTCTTTGATGAGGAAGAGGGCAACTATGCGGGTGTCCGTTTAACGTGGGAAGCTGCCAAGGACAAGACAGCTGCGGTTTATGAGATCTACCAATTGAACGATGACGGCTCACGCTCTTTCTTAGCAGCTACGCCAGCAACCAACCACTATTTGAATGCCGTTGAACGTCCAAAAGGGACGAAAACCAAGTTCGCGGTGGTGGCAGTGGATCGCTATGGCAATCGTGGCAAGCTATCAGATACGGTGGAGATCACTTGGCCGAACAATCAGCTGCCAAAAGCGGCCTTTACAGCCTCTAGAACCTTGGCAGCACCGGGGGAAACGATCACCTTCACGAATACCTCATCTGCGAATGCTGAAGCATTCGAATGGACGTTTGAAGGCGGCGATATCACGAGCAGTACAGAAGAAAATCCCCAAGTGACCTATTCGGAACCAGGTACCTACAAAGTCACGCTTGTTGCCAAAAACGAAGCAGGAGAGACCCCTCTGGAAATGGCGGGATTGATCACGATTTCTGCTGATGCGCCGAAAGAGTTGCTGCTGCTTTCAAAAGATGCCGAAGCAACTGCTTCATCGTTTGTCAATGATGCCGAAGCACCAGCTTTTGCCCTCGATGGTGATTTGAGTACGAAGTGGTGTGCGACAGGCAATGCGCCTCATGAGTTGATGATCGATCTCGGTCGGCCACAAACGGTCAGTGAAGTACGCCTCGCCCATGCGGAAGCTGGTGGAGAAGGCCCAGACATGAATACGCGGGCGTATACGGTGCTCGTCAGTGAAGATGGCAAAGACTATGAGCCAGTTTCACGAACGTTGAAAAATGAAGCGGGCACTAGCACCAATACGTTTGCCGTCAAGAAGGTGCAATATGTAAAAATCAGTATCGATAAACCAACACAAGGAGCAGACTCAGCAGCCCGAATCTATGAAGTCGAAGTATACGGAATGGATAAATAGCGAAAAGAGCAGGGCGTTAACCCTAAGAAGGGAAGCGACTGAAGCGATACTTTCCTGAAAAATGACCGAACCAAAAAAGCCGTTGCGACCAATAAATGGTCACAACGGCTTTTGCTTTTTGCAAATAAGTTTAGCGTGACGTACGGCTGGCTGGATCTAAGCGGCGTTCAATAAAGCTTAGCCCAAGATCCGTAATGATCGCCATCAAGGCAGTTGGTAAAGCACCGGCTAAGATGATCGATGCACCATCCGTCGCATTGGTTCCACGGATGATGATGTCCCCCAGTCCACCAGCACCAACGAAAGCGCCAATGGCGGTGATACCGATCGCCACGACTAAGGCGTTTCGAATCCCTGCCATGATCACCGAAACAGACAATGGCAATTCGATCATATACAATCGTTGCCAGCTAGTCATCCCCATCCCTTTGCCGACATCTAACGTATTGCGGTCGACTTGGCGCATGCCGGTATAGGTATTTTTGATGATCGGTAACAAAGAATAAAGGAAAATCGTTAAAATCACGACATTCACACCTAAGCCCATGCCGATCATTAAAATCGAGATCATCGCTAAAGATGGAATCGTCTGGATGATATTGGCGAAACGAATCACCCAATCTGCCAAACGCATTTTTTTAGAAATCAAGATCCCGATTGGAATCCCGACGATTGAGGCAAAAAGTACCCCGTAGATTGAAATCAAGAAGTGACGAATGAACTGGGCAAAAACATAGCCGCCATTTTCTTGAAAATAGAAAAGAAATTGTTGGAATAAATTCATGTCTGCCATTTCGTCACTCTCCTTCGAAGTAATTATTTTCTTCTAAGAAACGTTCGGCAACTACCGTTGGTTCTAGAAGGTCATTATCCACTTGGTAATTCAATTCTTGCATTTTTTCGGTATCAATTTTGCCTGCTAATTTGTTCAGGGCATCGCCGATTTCAGGTGTTTCTTTCAATAATTTGTCATCGACGATCGGTGCGGCATCATAAGGCGGGAAGAAGTTTAGATCATCTTCTAGCATCACGAGATCGTAACTGCCGATCCGGCCGTCGGTTGAGTACCCTAAAACGATATCCATTTTTCCGTTATCAACAGCATCATAGACGAGACCGATCTGCATCGGTAGGATATTTTGGAAAGAGAATCCATAGGCTTCCTGGAAGCCATCGTACCCATCGCCGACCCGTGTGATCCACGCGGTATCGACCCCTGCGACCAATTGATCTGCGACATCTTTCAAGTCACTGACTTTTTCCAATCCGTATTTTTCAGCAGTGTCTTTCCTGACAAGAAAGACATATGTGTTATCAAAGCCGTAAGATGGGAACCAAGTCTGTTGGTATCGTTTCTCAAATTCTGATTTGACTTTGTCAAAGGCGGCTTGCGGATCAGATTCTGGTTCCAACCCTAACGTAGTGGTCAAGTCAGTTCCTGTGTAGCGGGCAGCTGAGATCGACGCATCGCCATTCATCATCGCTTGGTGATTGATGGTCGTTGTTGCTAAGTTGTTAATGACGGTTGTGTTTTTATCCGTATAGTGTTCGACCATACCGGCAACCACCGCGCCAAGAATTTGGGCTTCGGAAGTGATCCCGCCTGTGATCGCCACGGTATTCTCATCAGAAGTCGATGCTAAACCGGGAAAGGAACAGCCAGACAGTAAAGCGACACTTAAGGAAAACAACAGCGCTAATTTTGAAGTTTTTTTCATTACGCATCCCCCCTTAAGGCAGCTGGTGTCAGTTTGTTTTCTAACAAACCCAGTAACCAGTCAGCTAATAAAGCAAAGATCGTCACTGGAATCGTCCCAGCAAAAATCAAAGGCGGTTGGTAGTTGTTTAGTCCGCTAAAGATCAAATCACCAAGTCCACCGGCACCGATGTAAGAAGCCAAGGTAGCCCAGGCTAAAACATACACGGCCGATAAGCGGATCCCTGCCATGATCGTTGGGATCGCTAGAGGTAATTCCACACTGATGATCGACTGCAAGTTGGTCATCCCCATCCCTTTGGCAACATCGCGGTAATTCCAATCGACTTTTTTCATTCCAATGTAGGTATTTCGCAAAATCGGCAACAAGGAATAAATGAAAAGAGCGACGATAGCAGGGACTTTTCCGACACCTAAAATCGGGATCATCAATGCCAATAGTGCCAAAGAAGGCACGGTTTGCAACGCACTGGTGATGCCGATCACGATCGTTGCTGCTTTGGGGAAACGGGTCAAGATCACACCGATCGGTACGGCAACAAGAATCCCTAAGAGCAAAGCCGCAAAGGAAATATACAAATGTTCAAGACTTTTGGTGACCAATTGGCCGCCATATTCATTAAAGAAGCTTTGCATGCGCTAGACCTCCTCAGTTTCTTCAGGTTTCGCCGACTCAATGGCTTCCATGATCGATGGCTCATCGCCCCAAATCACGTCATAAACGATATCAACTAAGGAAGCACGGGTCAAAATCCCAACTAAATGTTTGTCGGCATCTACTACTGGGACATATTTTAAGCCGCGTTTTAAGATGCGTTGCAAGGTATCCCGCAACAAGGCGGTTTCGCGAACGAAAAAGACATCTTTGTTCAAGATATCGCCGACACTAGTAACTTTGCCACGGTTGCGGTCGATGGATTCGACATCGATGTAGCCTTTTAGCACGTTGCTATTGTCGGTAACAAGCAAGGTATCGACCCGTTTTTCCCGCATCAAGTGAATCGCTTCTTGTATGGATTTTTCTGGTGTGATAGCGATCGGGGTATTTAACATTACGTCTTTGACTGGCGTCGTGTCAGGTTTTGCTTGTAACAAGCGGTCTTCACCGATCAATTCTTCCACAAACGGTGTTGCTGGGTGTTGCAGAATATTTTCTGGTGTATCAAATTGAATGACTTTTCCTTCACTCATGATCACGATACGGCTAGCAAGCTTCAATGCTTCGTCCATATCATGGGTAACGAAGACGACGGTTTTTCCAAGCCGTTCTTGCAAGTCTTTAACCAAATCTTGTAAGGAGTCACGAGTGATTGGGTCTAGTGCGCCAAAAGGCTCATCCATTAAAATGACATCTTGGTCAGCTGCCAAGGCACGGACAACACCGATCCGTTGCTGTTGCCCTCCAGACAATTCGTTGGGGTAACGGTCGAGCATTTCTCGTGGCAATTCCACTAAGTCGATCATGCGCTCGGCAGTTTTGTTGCGTTCTTCTTGGCTGACTTTTAACAATTTTTGAACCAATGTGATGTTTTCCCGAATCGTCATGTGAGGCATCAAACCGATGCTTTGGATCACATAGCCGATTTGACGGCGTAACTCCACTGGGTTGATCTCTGTAACGCTTTTTCCATTGATCAAGATTTTTCCTTTAGAAGGATCCGTCATACGGTTGATCATCCGCATACAAGTCGTCTTTCCGCTACCACTTGTCCCGATGAAGCAAATGAATTCGCCTTTTTCAAAGGAAAGATTCACATCTTCAACAGCGACTTTACCACCTTTGTAAATTTTGGATACCTGCTGAAACTCAATCATGATGTCACCTCTATTTTTATTTAAGCAATCTGAATAATGGCTTATAATCTGTACTAAGTATGCCGAAAAGTCACGTGTTATTCAAATAATCTGCCCATTTTTTTCATAATTGTATAGACAAAAACGAAAATAGCGCCATAAGCAAGTCCAAATTAAGGAGCGATGCATAGAGAAAAGAAGCAGCGAAAATATGTCGTTATTTTTCATTGGGAAAAGGGGTGCTTTTTTGCTGAAGGCCTTAGCAGCAGTCTCTTTATTTTTTTCTAAGAAAGGGCAGAATTAAAAGCTGTTTTTTCAATTTTTATAAAAACATGCTAGAATAGAGAAGAATTTAGGGAAAGAGAGGAACAACATGCTTACAACTGAAGATTTTGATTTTGACTTACCGGAAGAACTGATCGCTCAAACGCCATTAAGTGATCGCTCAAGTTCCCGTTTATTAGTGGTTGACCGCGAGACTGGCAAATTTGAGGACAAGCACTTCTATAACATCATTGATGAATTGGAACCAGGGGATGCCTTGGTGATGAATGATACGCGGGTATTACCAGCTCGTATCTATGGCGAAAAACAAGAAACAGGTGCCCATCTGGAAATCCTTTTACTGAACAATATTGAAGGGGATACGTGGGAAACCTTGATCAAGCCAGCCAAAAGAGCCAAAGTCGGCACGAAGATCACCTTCGGCGACGGACGATTAGAGGCAGTGGTGGAAGAAGAGCTCGATCACGGCGGCCGGATCATTCGTTTTCAATACAAAGGAATCTTTTTAGAGATTCTGGAATCGCTTGGCGAAATGCCGTTACCGCCTTACATCAAAGAACGGCTAGAAGACCCAGACCGCTATCAAACGGTTTATGCCAAAGAAAACGGCTCAGCGGCCGCACCAACTGCCGGCTTGCATTTTACCCCAGAATTGCTAGAGCAGATTGCAGCGAAAGGCGTCAAGCTGGTTTATCTGACTTTGCACGTTGGTTTAGGAACGTTTCGTCCAGTCAGTGTCGATAATATCGCTGATCATGAGATGCACAGCGAATTTTACCGTTTGACAGAAGAAGCTGCCGCACAATTGAACGAGGTTCGGGCAAATGGTGGCAAGATCGTTGCAGTCGGAACGACTTCGATCCGTACATTAGAAACCATTGGGACCAAGTTTGATGGGCAAATCAAAGCCGATAGTGGGTGGACGAGTATTTTTATCACGCCAGGCTATCAGTTTAAAATCGTGGAAGCTTTTTCTACCAACTTCCACCTACCAAAATCAACCTTAGTGATGTTAGTCAGTGCCTTTGCAGGACGCGACCTAACACTTTCTGCCTACCAGCATGCCATCGATGAGCGATATCGCTTCTTTAGCTTTGGCGATGCGATGTTCTTAAAATAAACAAAAAAACTGAGCGACGTAAGCGGCTCTTTAAGTTGAATCAATTTCTCAACTTTTAGAACTGCTTTTTTTGTCGCCCAGCTTACTACTAGAGGAAGGTATAAGTGGTGGTCGCTTTTTGTGGTCCATGCAAAGCAATGTTTCTCGAAAATTTGTTTTCATTTACAAACTTACACATGTTTCGTGTATTCCGATACAAAATGAGACGTATCATTTTTCGATATGGAAATGTTCGATCCTTGTTACGTTTTTCTTCTTGTTACTTTACACGTTTGGTACTAGGTGAAACTTGTACGTTCAACAACTTTTAGTAGATTGAGTTTGCGATATTTACGAAAACCACCAACAGAGTTGCTACCTTCCTTACACTTATACTATAACACGAAACGGAAGCGTTTGCAAAAGAAAACGATTCTTTTCTTCAAAAAAAAAGACCGGCGAACCGATCTTTTAAGCAAGTGCTCGTTTAGGCAGATTGTCATAGAATGCTGCTTTGGTTGCACTGATGTATGGCGTCAACCATAAGTAGCCAATTCCTGCTGTCATGATGGCCAAAATGTGCCAGCCGATGAAGCTCAGATCAAGGATGAACAGTTGACCTTTGTAGCCTTTCATTAAATGACGGCTACCTGTGATGCAGCTGAGAAAATCTGGCCGCATGCCCGTTTCTTCATAGGTATCATAAAAGACAAAATATGCTTGAGAATAAGAATAAGCTTTAATGATCCCAGGAATGATAAACAGGAACGTCCACAACGTCGTGAAAATAGTCGACAGAATATAGATGACGATGATCCCTAACACGAAAGCGCCACTGAAGCCGCGAAAGACATCAGAAAAAGGCTGGATCGATTGCTTCTTACCGCGTAAAATGTCAAGGAAAGTCCAAGAGATCCCAGCACCGAATAAGGCAGAAAATAGACCGCTGATCAAACCGCCACCACTGCCGCTGCCACTTCCTCCTGCGGAATTGACTGCGTCAGTGGAACCAAGATCATTAAACATACCGCTTTGATACAATGGAATAACAGCAAGAACGATAATGACGAGTGCGATAGCGATCGAGATCAAAGTCGGTACAATACACATCAAAACACTGTCTTTCCAGCGGCCTCTCAGGATTGCTTTTGCTTCTGCTTTTAGTTCTCTATTTGATTTCATTTCAAAAAACCTCCCTTCAATATAAATAACATGATAGCAAACTTTCGCTAAATCTTCAAAAAAAAGTAATAGATGTTTCGCATAACTAGGAGAAAATACTCTTAGTTTCTTTAAACTTCCTTGCAAAATGTAAGGGCAACCCTTATCATAGATAGCGTTGCACAGTTAATTGAGTTTAGAGAGAAAGTAGGGAAATGAATGACGGAACCAGCCATTCGTTATCGTCTGATAAAGAAAGAAAAGCATACCGGTGCCCGTTTAGGCGAACTGATCACGCCTCACGGAACCTTTCCAACGCCAATGTTCATGCCAGTCGGCACATTAGCAACGGTTAAAACCCTTGCCCCTGAAGAGTTGAAAGAAATGGGTGCAGGCGTCATTTTAAGCAATACCTATCACTTGTGGTTGCGTCCAGGAGAAGACATTGTTGCAGAAGCAGGCGGCTTACATAAATTTATGAATTGGGATCAACCGATCTTAACAGATTCAGGTGGTTTCCAAGTCTTTTCATTAGCCGAAATGCGCAACATCGTCGAAGAAGGTGTCCATTTCAAAAACCATTTGAATGGGTCGAAAATGTTTTTATCTCCTGAAAAAGCGATTGATATCCAAAACAAATTAGGATCAGATATCATGATGAGTTTTGATGAGTGTCCGCCATTTGATGAAAGCTATGACTACGTCAAAAAATCGGTGGAACGGACGTCTCGCTGGGCAGAACGTGGCTTGAAAGCTCATGCCAATCCAGATCGTCAAGGCTTGTTTGGGATCATTCAAGGTGCAGGCTTTGAAGACTTGCGCAAGCAAAGTGCCCAAGACTTGATTAGTATGGACTTCCCAGGGTATTCTATCGGTGGCCTGTCAGTTGGCGAACCAAAAGCGGAAATGAATCGCGTGTTGGAATTTACGACCCCTTGGATTCCAGAAAATAAACCACGTTACCTAATGGGCGTTGGGGCAGCCGACTCCTTGATCGATGGCGTGATTCGCGGTGTCGATATGTTCGACTGCGTTTTACCAACACGGATCGCAAGAAACGGTACCTGTATGACTTCAAAAGGTCGTTTAGTCGTGAAAAATGCGCAATATGCCCGTGACTTTCGACCAATTGACGAGAAGTGTGATTGCTATACATGTAAAAACTATTCTCGTGCGTACATCCGCCACTTGATCAAATGTGATGAAACCTTTGGTATGCGTTTGACGTCTTACCACAATGTCTACTTCTTATTGAATCTGATGAAAAATGTCCGTCAAGCCATCATGGACGACAACTTGTTGGAGTTCCGTGAGCATTTTATTGAAGAGTATGGGTTCAACAAGGAAAATGCGAGGAATTTCTAACATTCTCTACTAAAATGGTGGGAATAATAGAGGAATTCTGATAAAGTATCTTATAGAAAGAAAATAAATCGAGGTGAAAAAAATGGCACAATCTTTACCAATGCTCTTTATGCTGGTTGCTTTAGTGGCAATGTGGTTCTTTATGAGTCGTTCACAAAAGAAACAACAGCAAGAGCGTAAAAATCTTTTAGAAAATATGAAAGCTGGCGATGAAGTCGTAACCATCGGCGGACTCCACGGCGTTCTTTCTGAAGTCAACACAGAAAAAAGCACCGTGATCATCGACTGTGAAGGAATTTTCTTAGAGTTTGATCGTTCAGCGATCCGCACAGTGAAACCTGGAACTGTTGCATCCGTTGAGACACAAATCGAACCAGCTGATGTCGAAGACGCAACGAGCATCCAAGACGAAACCAAAGAATAAGCACAAACGCACCGTCGCTTTCTCAGAAGCGATGGTGCGTTTTTTTAGTAGTCGGACAGTTTCTAAAATAAAACAAGCACCGCAGCAAAACAGAGATCGCTCGTTTTGCTGCAGTGTTTTGATTGCCTTCGCTACTCGATCGGAATCAGTTTCTTTGACGCTTGTTTGCCTTGATCTTTTGGCAACGTCAATTTCAAAATTCCTTCAGCGTAAGAGGCTTTGATTTCATCCTCTTTGACGTTTTCTAACAGGTATTGTCGCCGAACGCTTGTCAAGCTGCGCTCGCTGCGAACCAGACGTCCTTTTTCATCTTCGGTCGCATGATCCGTCTGGTGTTGTCCCGTAATCGTTAAAACCCCATTCTCATAGGTTACTTGAATATTTTCCTTAGGGATGCCAGGCAGTTCTGCTTCAACGAGAAATTCCTTGTCATTCTCGTGAATATCGGTTTTGATCAGGTTCGATGGAAACCCATCAAAAAAACTGCGGCCAAAATCTTCAAAGAAATCAAAAGGTGTCATACTGTATGAATCTGAGCGGCGTGGCACAATCTCATGTGTCATAAGAATCATCCTTTCTTTATTCTTTTGTTTTTACACTTTTTATTTTATTCATTTTTTAGCGAATTTCAAGTGATTTACTCGCTTTAAAAAAATCTTAAAAAACCTTTTATACCAACGTTTTACTCCTTGATTTTGGCGTTTTTTTACATTGCTTTGTTTCCATTTCTGCCTTCATTTCTCCTGCTTTTTTCGCGTGACAGTATATACTTAATGATATATACTAAAAGCGAAGTGGAGGAGGAAAAACATGGCACGTTATAGAAAACGAATGCTTGTTGCTTTGATCTATGCATTGTTGTCGTCGATTGCTTTAAATCTCTTTTGGCTGCCGGGAAATATTTATGCGAGTGGGATCACTGGTTTGTCGCAATTGTTGTCGCAGCTTTTAGACGAGCAGTTGAATCTGCAGCTTTCGATCCCGCTTTTGGTGCTTTTTTTTAATGCGCCATTGTTAGCGGTTGCTTGGGTCAAAATCGATCGAGAATTTACCATCATGACGGTTTGTACCGTCGTCCTGTCTTCTGTTATGATGAAGGTGGTACCGGTCATTGCTTTAACGACCGATCCGGTGATCTGTGCCGTGTTCGGCGGATTGCTGCACGGGGTGTCGGTGGGCTTGACATTGAACGACGATTTTTCAACGGGTGGGCTTGATATTTTAGGGATTTTAGTGAAAAAAGCCACTGGTAGAAGTATCGGCAGTTTCTTTATCGGCTTCAATGTCAGTTTGCAGCTAGCAGCCGGGCTGATCTTTGGCTGGCCCTATGCTTTTTATAGTGCCATTTCCTTCTTCATCAGTGGGCGGATGGTCGACTACGTCAACCTGAAGCAGCGGCGTGTGCAGCTGCTGGTCGTTACAGAAAAAGCAGAACCCGTCATTACGACGCTGCAATGTGCCTTGCAGCGAGGCATCACGGTCATCAACGATGTCGAAGGTGGATTTGATCATCAACAGAAAAAACTATTATTACTTGTCATTTCCCATAGAGAACTCAAGACCGTCGAAGGCATGATCCAAGGAATCGATGAACAAGCGTTTGTCAGTGTTTCTTCTGGCGTCAGTGCCAATCGATCGTTTTATGAATGGTAGCAAAGTGAAAGAAAGTAGGAGAGACGTTGAAAAAACAAGCAGTATTTCAAGAAGTTGCCCAGCAGATTGCGCAACGGGTTCATGAAGGTACGTACGTGACGAGCCAAAAACTTCCTTCCGATTATGATTTAGCAGAGGAATTTCAGTGCAGCCGTTTAACGGTGCGCAAAGCCATCGATCTATTGATTGGCCAGAATTTGTTGGTGAAAGAAAAAGGCAAAGGAACCTATGTCATGAAACAGCCCAAGATCCAAAGCGGCTCCGGCGGCCTTCAAAGTTTTACTGAAACTGCAAAGGTCCAAGGGAAAAAGACCCGTACGGAAGTTCTGCATATCGAAACCGTCAAAGAGCTCCCGATAGAGATTGGTCAGTTGTTTGGTGATTACGCCAAGGAACCGATCGTTTATTTGGTGCGCTTGCGTTACTTTGATGATGAGCCGATGACGGTGGAAAATCTTTACGTACTGAAACGCTATCTGCAAGAAGGCACCGCAGAACTCACGAAAGCTCAATTAGAGTCGTCTTTATATCAAGTCATTGAAGCCAACATCGAGATTGGTTATTCCCATCAAGAGGTGGAAGCTGTGAAAAGTCCTGCCGATATTGCGAAACTTTTACAGGTGCCTCAAGAGGAACCGATGCTTTTGGTCCATTCGATGACCTATTCCGCATCAGCCAAACCGATCTTATACGATACATCCTATTACCGAGCAGACAAATATACCTTCAAAAATACATTAGTTCGTCAAAAATAAAATCAATCCTTTAGAGGTGAAGACAGTGGATCCACTCACAGCAAGTATTGAAGCCAATTGGTCAGAATTTCTCACGCTTTTGAGCGAAGTGATGCAGATTGCAAGCGTCAAAGGTGAGCCGGCGCCCCATGCGCCTTATGGCAAGGGACCACGAGAAGTGTTAGCATACGTCATGGAAAAAAGCGCAGCATACGGGTTTCAAACAACGGTCATTGATGATGCAATCGGCTATGCCCATTGGGGACCAACGGATACCGACTATATCGGTGTGTTAGGACACTTGGATGTCGTGCCGGCAGGTTCTGGCTGGAGCTATCCACCGTTTGCACTAACTGAAAAGGACGGCAACTTTTATGGCCGAGGGATTTTAGACAACAAAGGCCCAATCATCAGCTGTTTGTTTGCCATGAAATTGTTGAAAGACCTTGGTCATCAACCGCAATTACCGCTGCGGATCATTTTCGGTACAGATGAAGAAAGCGGTATGTCGGATATCCCGCATTATCTAGCGGCTGAGCAGCCACCGCGTTTTGGTTTTACGCCAGACTGCAAGTACCCAGTGGTTTACGGCGAACGAGGTGTCGTCAATGTGCAACTTGATTTTCCGTTGCCCGCCCAAGAACAGCAGCTGTTAGCGGCGTTTTCTGGCGATCAATTCCGCGATCATGTGCCAGACCACCTATCGGTAACCATAGGCAGCCAGTCCTTTGAAGCACTAGGCAAACGCTCCCCTAGCAATGCCCCTGAGCTAGGGGACAATGCCATTACAAAGCTTGCCCAGCAAGCAGCACCGCAACTAGCGGCGACACCGTCCTTGCAAGCAGCTTTGCAGTGGATCGCCCAAAGTTTTCACCAGCAGCACTATGGCGAAGGCGTTGATTTGGTACTAGAAGATGCTGATTCAGGAAAGTTGATCTTGACCCCTGTGGTTCTCCAAAAATCCGCCAGTGGACTAGCGTTAGAAGTGGCCTTTCGCTATCCTGTATCGGTAACGGAGGAACAAGTACTCGCTGGGGTGCAAAAGGCATTGCCAGAAGGGGCAAGCCTTACGATCCTTCGCAGCATTCCGGGGTTCTGCCGATCAAAAGATGCCCCCGAAATCCAAACGCTATCGACGATCTATCACCAAGTAACGGGCAATGATCCAACCCCCGTGACCACTACAGGAGCAACCTATGCCCGCAAGATGCCAAATATCCTTGCTTTCGGTCCGTCTTTTCCAGGGCAAAAAGGGATCGCTCATAACCAAGATGAGTACATGGCGGTTGCCGATCTACGGATGAATCTTGAAATTTATCTGCGCAGCTTACAAGCACTGACAAAATAAGCGAAGACGCGAACGAAGAAGAGTTTTTCCAATTTTTTTGAGAAACTCTTTTTTTAGTATAGACATAGTAGTATATACCGTATAGAATATACTTGAAAGCGCTATGAAAAATGGAGGGATATTTATGTGGGGAATGATTGCTACATGGCGGATGGCACACGATGGCGTGCTCGCTGCTAAATCACTATTAGAACAACAAGGCTCCTGCCAAGATGCAGTAGAAACAGCCATTAAAGCAGTGGAAGATTATCCATTTTATAAATCGGTGGGGTATGGCGGGCTGCCCAACGAAGAAGGCGTGTTGGAAATGGACGCTGCCTTCATGGATGGTGATACCTTCAAAATTGGTGCCGTCGCTGGGATCGTCGATGTGGAAAATCCTATTTCCGTGGCACGCCGCCTAAGTGAGGAAAAATTCAATAGTTTTCGGATCGGCCAAGGAGCGGTCGCTTATGCGCTTGCCGAAGGATTCCAGCCCAAAGCGATGCTGACACCGCGAGCCAAAACCATTTGGGAAAAGCGCAAAGCAGAGATCGCTGCCAACAACCTCGATCCCTATGACGGCCACGATACAGTGGGAGTAGTTGCGCTAGATGAACACCAAAGTATGGCAGCAGGAACCTCTAGTTCTGGTTTATTTATGAAAAAAAGCGGTCGTGTCGGCGATTCACCTTTATCTGGTTCTGGTTTTTATGTGGATAGTGAAATCGGCGGTGCCGCTGCCACAGGGTTAGGGGAAGACTTGATGAAAGGCTGCCTTTCCTACGAAATCGTCCGTTTGATGGGAGAAGGGCTAGCACCGCAAGAAGCATGTGATCAAGCCGTTTACGACTTTGAAGCGCGATTGAAGAAGCGCTATGGCAAAGCCGGCGCCTTCTCGCTGATCGCCTTAGATAAACAGGGGCGCTGGGGCGTGGCAACCAATGTAGAATTTACCTTTAGTGTCGCAACCACCAATCAAGCGCCAGCTATTTTTATGGCAACGCCAGGACCTGAGCAGACAACCATGATCGAGCCTATTACGAAAGAATGGTTGGAAGCGTATGAAGAACGAATCAAAGCGCCGGTCTAACAACCGCGATTGAGAAAAACAAACATTGGAGGAATGGATATGGCAACGAAAAAAATCTATTTGTTTTGTGAAGCTGGAATGTCAACGAGTATCATGGTCAATAAAATGATGGAAGTCGTCAAAAAGCACAACATGCCTTTGACGATCGAAGCATTCCCTGCAATCCATGCAGAAGAAAAAGTCGAACAAGAAAAACCAGTTGCTATTTTGTTAGGTCCACAAGTACGACACTTAGATAGCAAAATGAAAGCAACTTTCGAGCCAATGGGGATTCCAGTCGGCACGATCGCAACAGAAGCATACGGCATGATGGATGGCGAACGAGCATTGAAAGATGCCTTAAGCTTGATCAAAAAAGCCAAAGCAAAGTAATAAAAGTGTTGGAGTAACAGGGGACTACGTGTTATCTGCCAGATAGCACGCAGATGGGAGGAAGAAAAATGCAGAAATTTTTAAACTGGTTAGAAAAAGTGTTAACACCGATGGCAAAGACGATTGGTGAAAACAAATATTTGATTGCGATTCGTGATGGTTTCTTATTATCCACACCGTTGTTGATCGTGGGTTCACTCTTTTTAGTCTTGACCAATTTTCCGATTCCAAATTGGAACGAGATGATGAGCAGTTTGCTGGGAGACAACTGGGCAACGATGTTGAATATGCCAGCAACAGCCAGCTTTGACATTATGACGATTTTAGCCGTTGGTGGGATCGGGTATAGTTTGGCAAAACAGTTTAAAGTTGATGCCATGCAAGCAGCCATTATTTCACTCGTTTCTTTTTTTATCGTGACACCATTTACGACCGTTTTCACACCAGAAGGCTCTACGGAAGTGTATGAAGTTGGCAGCCTGCCATTACGGTGGATGGGTTCCAGCGGTTTGTTCTTAGGGATGGTCGTTGCCTTGATTTCCACCAGAATGTTCGTTGCGTTATTACGCAAAGGGTGGACGATCAAAATGCCTGACGGTGTTCCCCCAACCGTGGTGAAATCCTTTGAGGCATTGATTCCTAGTTTTGTGATCGTGACGGTTTTTATGATCGCCAACTGGTTAGCCAACTTGACGTCTTATGGCAATCTCCAAGAGATCCTCTTTAAGTTCTTACAGACACCGTTGTTAAGTTTAGGAAATACTTTAGGTGCCATGATCATAGCTTACCTATTTTTGCATTTTTTCTGGTTCTTTGGGATCAATGGTTCCAGTGTGGTCGGTGCCGTCTTCAACCCTATCTTACGGGCATTATCTATTGAAAACTTAGATGCTTTCAAGAATGGCGCAGAAATTCCTAACATCATCACCGGTCAATTTCAAGACATGTTCGCGACCTTTGGCGGGGGCGGTTCGACATTATCTTTGATTTTAGTCATGATCTTAGTCTGTAAAAGCCAAAGGGTCAAAAAACTATCACAGTTATCGTTAATCCCAGGTATTTTCGGGATCAATGAACCAATCATCTTTGGGTTACCAATCGTCTTGAATCCAGTTCTGCTGATTCCTTTTGCTTTAGTGCCAACGATCAATATTATTATCTCTTACTTCTGTATGGATCTTGGGTTAGTCAACTATACCAATGGAATTCAGCTGCCATGGACCACGCCACCGATTATTTCTGGTTTCTTAGTCAGTGGTTGGCAAGCGGCCGTGTTACAAGTCTTGTTGATCCTCTTAGGAATGGCTATTTATTACCCGTTTATCAAAGTCTTAGATAATCAATATCTAAAAGAAGAAGCGGATGCCGTTGAACAAGAAGAAGAGGAAATCAATTTTGATGATTTCGATTTTGATGATCTGTAAGAAAAGAGGCACCGCTCATGAAAAAAATAATTTTGATTCTCAATCATGTCACTGCAGGGATGGGAAGTGATGAAAATGCTCAGTTGCCGCCAAGCGGCAAAAAAGCTGCCCTTGGTCCAGGTCGAACCTTGAATCCACTTTTTCAAGAGCAAGACGCACAAATCGTTGCAACGCTTTATTGTGGTGACCAATATTATCACGAGCATCAAGAAGAAGTGAATAAAAAATTTGTGGGGTTTGCTAAAAAATTTGACGCCGATGCCGTTCTTTGCGGACCTGCGATGCATTATCCTAATTTTGGCGAAATGGCAGCAGGATTGACGAAAGTATTCAATGCACAAGGAATTCCAGGGGCTGCAGCGATGTCAGAGGAAAACCCAGCAGTGGCAATCTATGCCAAAGATATCTATATCTTGAAGATGCCGAAAAAAGGCGGAATCGGATTGAATGATTCCTACAAAAAGATGGCGCATGTTGTTTCCCAGCTTGCCCACGGGAAGCCTCTAACAGAAGCAGACCAAGAAGATTTGTTTTAAAGAGAAAGACGATCAGCGCTGGCTGGTCGTTTTTTTATGAATCAAGCCAAGCATGTTCGATGTAAGACATAAATCGACTAAGCCTGTTGATGATTTGTTTTGATTTACGTAGAATAGATACAAGTTAGGAGGGATTCGGTTGTACCATACCGCATTTGGAGTATATGGAATTTTGTTTCAAGGCAACTGCTTGGCCGTCATCAAAAAGAAGGCGGGACCTTATCAAAACCGCTATGATTTGCCAGGCGGCAGCATGGAGGCAGGTGAATTGCTGGAAGACACGCTGTGCCGAGAATTTAAAGAAGAAACCGGCATGACCGTCACTAGCTATCATCAATTAGGGGCAATTAATTTTCTTTACCCCTGGCACTATCAAGGAACATCTATGAATAATCACATCTGTGTCTTTTATGAGATTCAAACAACCGTTGGAAGTCTTGAGAAGAATGTTCCTCAATTTACAGGCCAAGATTCATTGGGAGCAGTTTTTTTCCCCATCGAGCAGCTAAATGAACAAAATGCATCACCTCTTGTAATAAAAGCTTGTGAGGTGTTTAAACAGAAGGCATTTACGGCAAGAAGCCAACGCCTAATGAAATGGGATGTATTAGAGGACCCTTCTTATGAATAATCCTTTCAGATCATATGACGTTTGACAGAAAAAGTGAAAAGAGCAGATGATCATATTTAGTAGGGATAAGGTGTTTTCGTAAATCCCTCCATTGTTCAACTTAGCACATGACATTTTTCTTAATAAAAACCGAAACTTTTGTCCACTTCTTTTCCTTAAAAGCTCTTGAAAACGCTTAATTTAAAGGGAGTTTAATAAAACTGTGAAAAAAATCACAAAAACTATTTACAAACAAAAAAAGATGTTGTATGATTTGTATGTGAAGTAGTTAACAAACAAAACATGTTTAAAAACTAGGAGGACAAACAATGGCTAAGACATTGGAAAAAGAAGTGACAATCGACGTACAAGCAATGATCGACGATTTAGCAACGAAGGCAAATGTGGCGTTAAAAGAAATGGAAAGCTTTGATCAAGAAAAAGTGGACCACATTGTTCATGAAATGGCAATGGCAGCATTAGACAAACACATGCCTTTAGCTAAAATGGCAGTAGAAGAAACTGGCCGTGGTATCTATGAAGATAAAGCGATCAAAAACATGTACGCTTCAGAATATATTTGGAACAGTATCAAACATGACAAAACAGTCGGCGTGATCAATGAAGACAAACAAAAAGGCTTGATCGAAATCGCTGAACCAGTTGGTGTCGTTTGTGGGGTAACACCAACAACCAACCCAACATCTACAACGATCTTTAAAGCAATGATCGCTTTGAAAACACGTAACCCGATCGTTTTTGCTTTCCACCCATCTGCACAAAAATGTTCAGCAGAAGCTGCACGTATCGTTCGTGATGCAGCCATCGCTGCTGGGGCACCTGAAAACTGTGTGCAATGGATCGAACATCCATCAATCGAAGCGACTGGCTTATTGATGAACCACCCAGGAATTGCGATCGTATTAGCAACTGGTGGGGCTGGCATGGTCAAAGCAGCATACTCAACTGGTAAACCTGCATTAGGTGTTGGACCAGGGAACGTACCTGCCTATATCGAAAAAACAGCGAAAGTGAAACGAGCAGTCAATGACTTGATCGTATCAAAAACTTTTGATAACGGAATGATCTGTGCCTCTGAACAAGCAGTGATCGTTGATAAAGAAGTCTATGCCTCTGTGAAAGCAGAATTTGAAGCACATCAAGTATATGTTGTAAAAGCAAAAGAATTACAAAAACTTGAAGATGCCGTGATGAATGAAGGGAAATATGCCGTAAATCCAGCAATCGTTGGTCATTCAGCAATGGATATCGCGAAATTAGCAGGCATCAACGTACCAGAAGGAACAAAATTATTGATCGCTGAACTTGACGGTGTCGGTGCTGATTACCCACTATCAAGAGAAAAACTTTCTCCAGTTTTAGCAATGATCAAAGCAAACAACACAGAAGACGCGTTCGAAAAATGTGAAGCAATGCTTGATTTAGGCGGATTAGGCCATACAGCGGTGATCCACACTGAAAACGAAGACTTGCAATTAGCCTTCGGCCTACGCATGAAAGCTTGCCGTATCTTAGTTAACACACCATCTGCAGAAGGTGGTATCGGAAATATCTACAACGAAATGATTCCATCATTGACACTTGGTTGTGGTTCATACGGGAAAAACTCTGTATCACGAAATGTTTCTGCTGTGAACTTGATCAACGTGAAAACTGTAGCGAAACGGAGAAATAATATGCAATGGTTTAAATTGCCACCAAAAATCTTCTTTGAAAAGAACTCTCTAATGTACTTGGAGAAAATGGAAAACGTTGAACGTGTCATGATCGTTTGTGACCCTGGTATGGTTCAATTCGGCTATTGCGATACGGTTCGTGAAGTACTTGCTCGTCGTAAAAATGACGTGAAAATCGAAGTCTTCTCTGACGTAGAACCAAACCCATCAACAAACACCGTTTACGCTGGAACAAAAATGATGGTTGATTTCAAACCAGATACAGTGATCGCCCTTGGTGGTGGATCAGCAATGGATGCTGCCAAAGGCATGTGGATGTTCTATGAGCACCCAGATACTTCATTCTTCGGCGCGAAACAAAAATTCTTAGATATCCGTAAACGGACATACAAGATCGACAAACCAGAAAAAACGCAATTCGTGTGTATCCCAACAACGTCTGGTACTGGTTCTGAAGTAACACCATTTGCGGTTATCACTGACAGTGAAACACACGTGAAGTACCCATTAGCTGATTACGCATTGACACCAGATGTTGCAATCGTTGACCCTCAATTCGTAATGTCAGTACCTGCTTCTGTTACAGCAGACACTGGAATGGACGTTTTGACTCATGCGATCGAATCTTATGTGTCCGTAATGGCATCTGATTACACTCGTGGATTGAGCTTACAAGCAATCAAGTTAGTCTTTGACTACTTAGAAAAATCAGTGAAAACACCTGATATGGAATCTCGCGAAAAAATGCATAATGCCTCAACAATGGCAGGTATGGCCTTCGCCAATGCATTCCTAGGTATTTGTCACTCAGTAGCCCACAAAATCGGTGGTGAATATGGTATTCCTCACGGACGTACAAATGCGATTCTTTTACCGCACATTATCCGTTACAATGCCAAAGACCCACAAAAACATGCAATGTTCCCTAAATATGACTTCTTCCGTGCCGATACAGATTACGCAGACATTGCGAAATTCTTAGGCCTTAAAGGCAAAACAACGGCTGAATTGGTTGAAGCATTGGCAACAGCTGTTTACGAATTAGGACAATCTGTGGGTATCGACATGAGCTTGAAAGCGCAAGGCGTCACTCAACAAACACTAGATACAACAGTTGATCGCATGGCTGAATTGGCTTACGAAGACCAATGTACAACAGCAAATCCAAAAGAACCACTAATCTCTGAATTGAAACAAATCATCGTTGATGCCTATAACGGCTAAACAATGAATCAAGAACACCCTGCGGTATCTTAGCTGCCGCAGGGTGTTCTTTTGTCGTCTCATTTTTTTGAGAAAGTAAGCTGGCAGTTGCCGCCTTCTTGCCCAGATCAGTTAAGAATGCGAAAAATAGCAATTGAACAGGGCGGTGGATCGTAAAAAAGGAGTGGATGTCTCCACTCCGTAAAAGTCTCATTTTTTCAGGATGTCACCAAGGCTGCTGCTTTTTTGCTCAAACAGATAGGCTCGTTACTTGCTGCCGTTTTTCTTCAAGCGTAGCATCTGGAAGCTTTGTTTTTCCAAGACGACACGCAAAATGCCGTCATTCAATTCCGCTGTTTTTCCATTGACGGGTACAACGTTGTTCGGGGTTGCTTCGGTATTGACAGCATGCAAGTCTGGGTGGTGCAAGACTTGATGGGTAGCGATTTGCAATGAATCATATTGACGCAAGTCGCAAGTGAATTCATTGGCATCCTGCAAATCCTTATTTACTAAGAAAAAGGTCAAATAGTCATCTTCGTTTTCGATCGCAATGGCATCCACATAAGAAGCTTTTCCGTGGCTGCTATCGAAATCGGCCCCTCGAAGGATGCTGTGCAACACGTGACCGCGACCATAGTTGCTGATCATTTCATAGGGATAAAAAATCGTTTGTTTCCAAGCGGCAGTATCGGAAGTCATGATCGGTGCGATCACGTTGACCAGCTGTGCCATGCAGGCGATTTTAACGCGATCTGCGTGATGAAGCATCGTGATCATCATGCTTGCGACGAGTAACGCATCTTCAAAGTGATAGACGTCTTCTAATTGTGGTGGGTGTTGACTCCAAGGTTCAATTTTTTGATCCTGTTCATTTGAGTGATACCAGACGTTCCATTCGTCGAAGGAAATATTGATCGTCTTCTTGCTTCGGCGTTTGGCTTTCACCGCATCACAGATCGCTGCGACTTGACTGATGAACTGATCCATTGCGACATTGCTTGCTAGATAATCTTGGCTATCGCCGTTACGGTTGCCATAATATTGGTGCATGGAAATGTAGTCGACTTGATCGTAACAATGACTTAATACTGTATCTTCCCACATACCAAAGGTCGGCATCGTGAGAGAAGAACTACCACAAGCGACGGTTTCGATCGTTGGGTCCACCAGACGCATCGCTTTGCCAGCTTCTTCTGCGAGACGGCCATACTCATCGGCTGTCTTATGTCCTTCTTGCCAAGGGCCGTCCATTTCATTGCCTAGACACCAAAGTTTGATGTCATGAGGATCGGCCACCCCATGGGCACGACGGAGGTCACTATAATAGCTGCCGCCTTTTAAATTGGTATATTCGATCAAGTTTTTCGCTGCTTCGATTCCTCGTGTCCCAAGATTGATCGCCATCATCGGTGCCGTATTGACTTCTTTGGTCCAACCCATAAATTCGTTTAAGCCGAACTGATTGCTTTCGATTACCCGCCAGGCCAAATCGATTTTTGCTGGCCGTTGCTCTTTAGGGCCGACGCTATCTTCCCATTTATACCCAGAGACGAAATTGCCTCCTGGGTAACGGACGATCGGCACATTCAACTGCTTGATCAAGGCAGCGACATCTTGACGAAAGCCTTGCTCATCGGCAAAAGGACTTTCTGGTTGATAGATCCCTTCGTACACACAGCGCCCTAAGTGCTCCACAAAAGAGCCATAGATCCTTTCGTCGACTGGTGCCAAAATAAAGTGTTTGTCTAAATACATCGTAGTTTTCTTCAATTTTGCAACCCCTTTCTTTTCTTTCATTGTAGCGATAGTCCTTGAAAATAAACACTACATTCTGTCTTATTCTATTGACGTTTTGTCCGTTTTCTTTATACTAAAGGCAAGTAGGAAGGAGTGAGAAGTTGAACGTAACCTATTCAGGATTTCAAATGCACAATGCTGTTTCCGATCATATTTATCGACCCTCTGGCTTAAAGCATTATCTTTTCGTGTTGACGTTGTCTCCAATGGTTTTCACTTTTGAAGATGGTCATCAAGAAACTAGTGAAAAAGGTAGCTGCATTCTTTTTCCTCCAACCGTCTATCAAGATTATCGTGGCAAAGAAGATTTTTTTAATAGCTTTGTTGAGTTTCAAACGGATCAGGTGATCGAAAAAACCTATGCGATCCCTTGCAACCAACTGTTCCAGCCGAAAAACATTCAACAAATCAACAAATTGATCCAAAAGATCAATCATGAATCCTTGTTGCCACAACGGCACACGCAAGAATTGATTGCGGCGTATATGACAAATCTATTGGTCTTACTTGAACGCAATTTTGAAGAAAGCATTCCGCAACCACAAAACGAACACTATCAACTGTTTCAAGCGATGCGGTTGAAAATGTTAGTCAATTGCGAACAGCAATGGGATTTTTACCAGTTTAGCCGAGAGCTTTCCATCGGTAAAAGCCAATTCTACAAGCTCTATCAACAGTTTTTTCATACCACGCCCAAAGAAGATTTATTGCAAGCTCGGTTTCAAAAGTTTTTTTATCTACGCAGCAACGAAACACTAACGATTCGAGAGGCGGCGTTTCAATCTGGGTTCCAAAACATCAACCATTTTAATCGGCTCTTTGCGAAGCGCTATGGCTGTGCACCCACAAAGTACCAACAGGAGCAATAGTCAGGGGTGATTGGTAAAAACGCAGAAAAAAGTCCGACGAATTCTTGACGGATGAAAGAGAAAACGGGACAATGTCATTAGGAGGTGGCATATGGATATAGAAATGATCGTAAGCGAACTTTCTAAACGTTCAAGTGGATTGGAAGCGCTACAAAGAAAATTGAGTCAAAGCCAATTAATGAATAATGAAGCGGCACAAACGTTCATTTTTGACTTAAAGGATTATTTAGATAGCTTAAAGCTCGTAACAGATTTAGTACCGTCAGCGGCAACGACCGCAGTAGAAGTTGACCAGTTGTCGTACGTCTTAGGTGAACAAAATCAAAGCATCCAACAGCTGCTGGTTATTTTGGAAGAAGCCGAAGAAAACGATGACCAGCGCTTTTTCGGCAAAAGTGCGGGAGAAGTGCGGCGGATGATTGGCAGTCTGTCTGGGATCCTGGAACTAAACGGTCTGTTGCTGCAAGACAATCGTGGTTTTCAGCAAGTCGTGAAGGAAACTGGACCGCTTCAGGTGACTGAAACAAAGGAAGTCTCTGAGAAAAAAGGATTTCTCCAAAAGCTTTTCGGGAAATAAGCACTGATCGTCAATCAAAACATGAATCACTTGTACCAAAAAAACGGCGCTTCACAATGTGTGAAGAACCGTTTAAGGAGACGACTTTCTTTAGGAGAAAGGGGGGCTTGAAGATGGCAGAAACAGTCACACTTCAACCGATTACGGAAGAAATGATTGCTGAACTTTGGTCGATCAGCTATGGGCCTAAGGCAGATTTAGAATGGAAAAAATGGGACGGACCGTATTTCCAAGACCCCGTGTTGACGTGGGAAGAATTTCGAACGGGGTTTGGCGCTAGCTGTATCGACAACCCGTTACGTAAAGCGATCAGCTATCAAGGAAGAATCGTAGGGATCGCGACCGCTTATTGGGAAGACAATACCTTGCAGCAGTGGTTGGAATTCGGGATAGCCATCTATGATGCTTCCCTTTGGAATCAAGGGATTGGCAGCCAAGTAATTCGCCAGTGGATCAATGAGTTGTTTGAATCACAGCCTCATATCCAGCGTGTTGGTTATACCACGTGGTCGGGCAATCACCGCATGATGAAACTAGGAGAAAAGCTAGGGATGACCAAAGAAGCCCAGATCCGCAAAGTCCGTTTCTGGGAAGGCACCTATTATGATTCCATCAAGTATGGCATCTTGCGAGAAGAATGGGCACAGCAGAAGTGAAGGTAGGGGATGCGAGATTTTTTCGTGTCCTCTTTTGTTGTTGATGATTGATCAGATGCATTTTGCGTATAGTAAAGTACCTAGTAAAAAAGGGGCTGATCTCCTAGCTGTATTTTGTAATTACAGTAATTACGTAGTAAAATAGACTATATATGTTATGAAGGAAAGGTGATTGTTTTGGATACAGTGAAAACAAGAAAGCAAGGAAATGCGGTAATGGTCACGCTAGCAAGTAAGTTTGAGATTCCTGCTGGTAAGACCTACTTTATCAGCAAAGAAAACGATGGTACGATTTCCTTGATTCCTAAGATCGATGATTATTTTTTAGCTGCGAAAGAGAAAGAATTTGTTGATGAAGAAGATATGCTAGCTGCTGATTTTATTGTTGAAGGCAGGCAGCTTGATGAATAGGCTCGAACAAGGGACTCTTGTATTTATTGATTTTGATCCCTCGAAAGGGAGTGAAATCAAAAAGCGCAGGCCTGCTTTAGTCATCAGCAGGGATGAGTACAGTTACACTTCAAATTTGATCATTGTTTGTCCAATAACGAGTACAGATAGGAAGCGTCCTTACTTTGTCGATATTCAACACGATAAATTGAAACCTGGGAGTAAAGTAAATACAAAGCAAGTTTATACGCTAGATTATTCCGAGCGTGACGGTAGAAAGATTGAAATTTTAGGGAAACTATCAAAAAAAGAACTGATTAACGTTGCACAGCATTTTATGATGAACTTTAATTTTCCATTATAGTTAAAAAACAGCAGGATGGAAAAAGTGAAGGACCCTCACAAAAAACGAGTGAGGGTCCTTCACTTTGATTTCCTAAGAATACAAGGTTTCAACAATAGAGAAAAGAAGATAGTTGAAAGATAAAAGTAAAATTTCAAAAATAGTCGACTTTCTGAACAATAACCATGTACTATCTCTATGTAATACTTTATAATAATTCCAATGTACAGATTAGAAATATTTTAAAAAAGTCGGGAATAGCGTTTGAAGTTCATTCTCAATTAGTCTAAAATAGTGAGAAAGAAAAGATACTGGAGGGAAAGAAATGTCAGTTTTAGAAATCAAAAATCTACACGTCCAAATCGAAGATAAAAAGATCTTAAAAGGCGTTGACTTAGTGTTAAAAACTGGAGAGATCCATGCCATCATGGGACCAAACGGTACAGGGAAATCAACCTTGTCCGCTGCCATCATGGGCAACCCGAATTATGAAGTGACAGAAGGGGAAATTTTGTTCGACGGCGAAAACGTCTTGGAAATGGAAGTGGATGAGCGAGCTCGTTTAGGTCTGTTCTTGGCGATGCAATACCCAAGTGAAATTCCAGGCATTACCAATGCGGAATTTATGCGGGCAGCGATCAATGCCAAACGTGACGAAGACGACAAAATCTCTGTCATGGATTTCTTGAAAAAATTAGATGAAAAAATGGATTTATTGAATATGCCCGAAGAAATGGCGGAACGCTATTTGAATGAAGGTTTCTCCGGTGGAGAAAAGAAACGAAATGAAATCTTACAATTGTTGATGCTAGATCCAACCTTTGCGATTTTGGATGAGATCGACTCTGGTCTAGATATCGATGCCTTGAAAGTCGTAGCAAAAGGCGTCAATGAAATGCGCGGCGAAGGCTTTGGCGCTTTGATCATCACCCATTACCAACGTCTGTTAAACTACATCACACCAGACGTGGTTCATATCATGATGGAAGGCCGTGTCGTGATGACCGGTTCGGCAGACTTAGCCAAACGCCTAGAAGCAGAAGGCTATGCTGGGATCAGTAAAGAGTTAGGGATCGACTACAAAGAAGAAGAAGCGTAAGGAGGCAAGGTAAATGGCAAAATTACAGGATTATCTTGAACAAGTCAACGTTTTTTCAGCGTTAAAAGAAGAGCCTGAATGGATGTTGGAATTACGCCAAGCAGCCCTTGCGAAAGTGGATGAACTTGCATTTCCAAAAATCGAGCGCGTGCGTTACGAGCGTTGGCCATTGTTCAATATCGACGAACAAGCACTTGCTGGTGAGTACGCTTTGTCAGAAGAAGAAGTGGCAGGCGCAGTTCCTGCCTTTGACGCGATGGATAACCATCCGACCCTCGTTCAGTTCGATGACACCACGATCTTTGAGCAATTACCGCAAGAGTTGATCGACAAAGGCGTGATCTTTACCGACTTGTTTACAGCAATGAAAGAAGTACCAGAGTTGGTTAATCAATACTATATGACCAAAGCAGTACCAATGGACGAAGACAAAATGACCGCAGCACATGCGGCGTTTATGAATAGCGGCATGTTCTTGTATGTACCAAAAAACGTGGTGATCGAAGAACCCCTTGAAGCGATTTTCTACCACAATGGCAATAGCCAAGCGCATTTCTTCAAACACATTTTGATCGTTGCTGATGAGCACAGTGAGTTCAGCTATTTGGAACGTTTCCAAACCAAAGGCGACCAAGCGAAAAAACTGTCAGGCAATATCGTAGTGGAAGTAATTGCCAAAGCAGGCGCGAAGGTCAAATTCTCTGCGATTGATCAGCTAGGTGTCAACATTACTACGTACATGAATCGTCGCGGCTACGTATTACGAGATGCGATGGTAGATTGGGCGATCGGAGTCATGAATGACGGCGACGTCGTGGCAGACTTTGATTCTGATCTTGTAGGCGAAGGCGCGCATTCGGAAGTCAAAGCGGTCGCAATCAGTGCTGGACGCCAAACACAAGGGATCGATACCCGCGTAACCAACAAAGCACCGCATTCCATTGGTCATATCCTGCAACACGGCGTTATCAGAGAACGCGGCGTCTTAACCTTTAACGGTATCGGACACATTTTAAAAGGAGCCAAAGGGGCGGACGCGCAACAAGAAAGCCGAGTCTTAATGCTTTCTGACCAGGCTCGTGGCGATGCTAACCCAATCCTTTTGATCGATGAGCACGAAGTAACAGCCGGACACGCAGCCAGTGTGGGACGGGTCGATCCAGAAGAAATGTACTACTTGATGAGTCGTGGGTTGCGCAAAGAAGAAGCGGAACGTTTGGTGATTCGTGGTTTCTTAGGATCCGTTTTGACTGCGATCCCAGTCAAAGAAGTGCAACAAGAATTGGTTGCCGTTATCGAAGGGAAGTTGCTCGCATGATCGATGCCCAAAAAGTGAAACAAGCGTTTCCCATCTTGGATCAGCTCGTAAATGACGAACCATTGATCTACCTCGACAATGCCGCCACTACGCAAAAGCCAGAGGCGGTGCTGCAGGCGATCACCGATTATTACCATCAAGACAATGCCAACGTTCATCGTGGGGTCCATACCCTCGCAGAACGGGCGACCCATTCCTATGAAGGCGCACGAGAAAAAGTTCGCCGTTTTATCCATGCGAATGAAACGGCGGAAGTGCTGTTTACTCGAGGGACGACCACTGGTTTAAATTGGGTCTCCCGCAGCTACGGCGACCGTTTTGTCAATGAAGGCGATGAAATCGTGATTTCTTATATGGAACATCACTCCAATATCATCCCTTGGCAGCAATTAGCTGCTCGGAAAAAAGCTACCTTGAAATATATCCAGTTGACACCAGAAGGCACCTTGGACATGGAAGATGCCAAGAAACAGATCACAGACAAAACCGCCATCGTTTCGATCGCGCACGTTTCCAATGTTTTAGGCGTGATCAATCCGATTGCAGAGCTAACCAAATTGGCGCATCAGCACCAAGCCGTCATGGTGGTGGATGGTGCTCAGGCTGTTCCACATATGGCAGTTGATGTCCAGGCACTGGATTGTGATTTCTATGCCTTTTCTGGCCATAAAATGTGCGGACCAACTGGCATCGGTGTCTTATACGGCAAACGGCAATGGCTGGATCAAATGGAGCCCGTCGAATTTGGCGGTGAAATGATCGATTTTGTCCATCTGCAAGAAAGCACGTGGAAAGAACTGCCGTGGAAATTTGAAGCGGGCACACCAAATATTGCCGGCGCGATCGGCTTAGGTGCAGCGGTGGATTACTTAACAGAAATCGGCTTAGAAAACATCCACGCCCATGAAGCAGACTTAGCTGCCTACGTTTTGCCAAAACTGCAAGCCATTGAAGGCTTGACCATCTATGGCCCCCAAGAAGCAGCAAAACGCACGGGAGTGATCGCCTTTAATCTAGCAGGCATCCATCCTCATGATGTTGCCACCGCTTTAGACATGGAAGGCATCGCGGTACGGGCAGGTCATCATTGTGCCCAACCTCTCTTGAGCTATTTGCAAGTCCCAGCGACTGCACGGGCCAGCTTTTACCTGTATAATACAAGAGAGGACGCCGATCGACTGGTTGACGCCATCAAGCTGACGAAGGAGTTTTTCCAACATGGCACTAACGAAATTAGATAATTTGTATCGACAAGTCATTCTGGATCATTCCAGCCACCCACATCATCGAGGCACCTTGGATGATTCAACGTACAAAGTCGAATTGAATAACCCTACCTGCGGCGACGTGATCCACTTGGAGCTCGCTGTCGAAGGAGACACTATCAAAGACATCGCGTTTACTGGCGAAGGCTGTTCCATCAGTACCGCCAGTGCATCCATGATGGGGGATGCGATTATCGGTAAGACACTAGCAGAAGCTGGTGAACTATCAGGCTTGTTTTCTGAGCTCGTCCAAGGAAACGACATTCCCCAAAGCGATCGCTTAGGCGATGCTTCCATGCTTGGGGGTGTGGCGAAGTTTCCTGCACGCATCAAGTGTGCGACCTTAGCTTGGAAAGCATTAGAAAAAGCCATTGCTGCCGACAGTACACAAGCATCTGTCAGTCACAGCCACGCCAATGAATCTGACACTGAAGAAACCAGCGAATAGACAACCGCACTACAAAAGGAGTGAGAACCATGGGTGTACCCGAATTAGAAGAATATAAATTTGGCTTCCACGATGACGTGCAGCCTGTTTTTAGTACCGGCGAAGGATTGACCGAAGACATCGTCCGTGAAATCTCACGGGTCAAGCAAGAGCCAGAATGGATGCTTGAGTTCCGCTTGAAGTCTCTTGAAGCCTTCAACAAGATGCCCATGCAAAACTGGGGCCCAGACCTGTCTGACATCGATTTTGATGCCATCAAATATTACCAAAAACCAAGTGATCGTCCTGCCCGTGATTGGGATGACGTACCAGAAAAAATCAAAGAGACCTTTGAGCGCATTGGTATTCCAGAAGCCGAGCGGGCATACCTTGCTGGCGCTTCTGCCCAATACGAATCAGAAGTCGTTTACCACAACATGAAAGAAGAGTTTGAAAAACTTGGCATCGTCTTTACCGATACCGATTCAGCCTTGAAGGAATACCCTGAGCTGTTCAAACAATACTTTTCAAAATTAGTCCCACCAACCGATAACAAGCTTGCTGCTTTAAACTCAGCCGTTTGGTCAGGTGGTACCTTTATCTATGTACCAAAAGGCGTTCGTGTCGATGTGCCATTACAAACCTATTTCCGGATCAATGCCGAAAATACCGGTCAGTTCGAACGAACATTGATCATCGTTGACGAAGGCGCCAGCGTTCATTACGTTGAAGGCTGTACCGCCCCAACCTATTCAAGCAATAGTTTGCACGCAGCCATCGTTGAAATTTTTACCCTAAAAGACGCTTACTGCCGCTACACCACCATTCAAAACTGGTCAGACAACGTCTACAACCTAGTAACCAAACGGGCCAAAGCCTTAGAAGGTGCTACCGTTGAATGGATCGATGGCAACCTAGGTGCCAAAACAACCATGAAATACCCAAGTGTGTATCTTGATGGCAAAGGCGCACGAGGCACGATGCTTTCCATTGCCTTTGCAGGTGCCAACCAAATCCAAGATACCGGTGCAAAAATGATCCATAACGCACCAAACACCTCCAGCTCCATCGTCTCAAAATCAATTTCTAAAGACGGCGGTGCAGTAAACTACCGTGGACAAGTCACCTTCGGCAAGAAGAGCGCAGGCTCTATCTCCCATATCGAGTGTGACACTATCATCATGGATGACCTATCGAAATCCGATACCATCCCATTCAATGAGATCCACAACAGCCAAGTGTCCCTAGAACACGAAGCCAAAGTCTCCAAAATCTCAGAAGAACAACTGTACTACCTAATGAGCCGCGGCCTCTCCGAAGGCGAAGCAACCGAAATGATCGTCATGGGATTCGTCGAACCATTCACCAAAGAATTACCGATGGAATACGCAGTCGAATTGAACCGGTTGATTAGTTATGAGATGGAAGGGTCTGTGGGGTAATAGGTGTATACCACTACTTTCAGAGCTCTGTTGACTTGACTAGTATCTTACTGTTTTCCATTAAATAATAAAAAAGGAGTACTCTAAGGAGTGCTCCTTTTTGTATCTTCTTTAGGCTTATTGTTATTAAATTCCTTCAAGAAAAAGGTAGTAATGTCCAACCTACAAAATATAGATTGAACATTACTACCTTTTTCTTAGAGTTTTATCAATTAATAGTTTTCCGAGTTCATAAATTGCTGTTAAAACTGCGATACAAAAAAGTAGTGCAGTATATTGTACAAGAAAAACTATGTTGAACCATAGCCCATAGACCATTGGGAAAACGACTAAAAAACAAACATATAATTCTATTTTTCGTCTTTTTCTTATTTGGAACCATCTTTCGTCTGTCAAAACTAAAACCCCTTTAAGTAAGATTAAAACCGTTAGCCCGTATTCGATCATTGAATTTTTTGGTCAAGCAAGTGATGCCCTCAGTAAGTATAAGAATAATTGAGAGCCACCAAATAAATATTACCTTATTATTTATATTGGAATAATTTTATTGCAAAAGAATAAATTTAGAATATTCGGACTGTTTTCTCATCCCAAAATAAGTTGACAATCCGACGAAAAAACTGATTGGTAACGGTATCAATCAGTAAGAGCTTAAAACGATCGAAGATTAGTATTACTTAGCATCGTTTTCTTTAAAGTAGTCATCAATGTAATCCTTAATTTTTTCAAAGTCCTTAGTCAGAAAAAATTTTGAAGGAACTTTTATGATAGGGAGGTTATTTTCATTATCAAAAGGAGCAAATGGCTCAGGAAGTACCAAGTAATCAACAGTATCTTTATCTCTCAGATAATTGATTGAAACATCGTAAAACGGTGAAAAATAGTCTTTGAGGCTTGTGTCTCTTTGATAAAGAACACCTGGAGTTAATGGTGTGTAAGATAATCCGTTGCTCAACACTAAGACAAAACAAATTCTTTTCATAAAAAATCATCTTTCCTTTCGATTAGATACTAGCGTCATCTCAACAGTCAAGAATTCGTTATTTATCTGGTAAATCCATTTTAATAGACACATGGATAAAAAAGTAGTGAGTAATAGAAAAATAAATCAGTTGTTGGGTAGAAGGGAACCAGCAATCACAAGTTGTTCCTTTACTTTAAAAAACAAGAGATAGGAAAATACCAAGAATAATTATGATTAAGATTTCTAATGCTCCTTCCAGAAATAAATTGTTGTTTTTTAAAAATATCGTTTTGTTTTTATAAGGAAACCAAAATGACTGGTTTGCATAGTCTGGCGGATATACGGAATCTAAAATACCACTGATAAACAGTAATGGAATTGCTTTGAAAATATTGTCATGGAAGGCTAAATAAATATAGTATGTTAACAAAGAAATTTGAGCGATCCGCAGATGTCTTAGGCTGGTAACTGTATAGTTCATCAAATCATCCTTTCGTAAATGATTATCTCATATTGAATGATTTGGTTAAATTAAAATTATAAAATATTTATTTATATTAATATTGAAAAATAAATTCTTTTAATTTACTAAACAATTTATAAATATCCTAAACAGAGGATGTTTAATGAATTGTCAAATGGGATTTTCAGCTATTTATTTTAGAACGTCTTAGAGAGGATTCGTTTGAAAAGAGTTTCAGGATAATAAGTTAGTCTATTAAATCATTAGCAAAGTATGCACGTTGGACGAAATTAGTAGATTAATCAACAGCGATTTTTTTAGATAATGGTTATTTTGCTAAAACAAAAAATTACCAATTTTGTCTTTAATGCTTTAAGAGCAAAATATGCAATGATATACTAAAATAAATAAACTTAATGGAATAGACACTAAACGGAGACTCTAAAATATGACCAACCAACTAATCATAGAAGATCATCATTTCAAGAAAGGTGAGCTATCTAGCATAACGACGGCTTATATCGATCAGTACCCAGTCGTTTACATACTCTACAACCGAAATGAAAAGAAAAGGCCTGTTGCGTACATTGGTCAAACGGTTCAAGTGAACAAACGATTGAAGCAGCACTTGAATAACTCTAAGCGCAGAGAAATTAAAGAAGTCTTGCTGATTGGACATGAAAAATTCAATCAATCAGCGACCTACAATATCGAAACCAATTTGATCAATCACTTCATTGGGGATGAGCAGTTTCAGTTACAAAATGTCAGTCAAACAAGACAGGTGCAGATGCATCAGTATTATGAAAAAGAGTATTATGATGAAGTGGTCTTCCAAGAGTTATGGGAAGAATTGCAAAGGCGTCAATTGGCGAAGCACTCAATCGATACGATTCGCAACAAAGATGTATATAAATTATCCCCTTTTAAAGAACTGACGCCAGAACAGTTAGATATAAAACTTGAAATCAGTGAGTACTGTAAACAAGCGATTCAGCAGGATGAGACACAAAAAGTCTTGATGATCGAAGGAGAAGCTGGAACGGGAAAGAGCGTCCTTTTGGCATCTCTCTATAACACCCTTCAAGACTATACAAAGTCAGAGCCTGTATTAAAAGGCACCGATAACTATTTGTTGGTCAACCATTCAGAAATGTTAAAAACCTATCATACAATGGCAGAAAGTTTGCCAAATTTAAAAAAGAATCATATGCTAAAGCCAACTTCCTTTATTAATAAAACAGATAATCAGAAGTTGCACCCAGACATCGTTATTGTGGATGAGGCCCATTTGCTTTTAACGAAGAAAGACAGCTATAACAGTTTTCACTATGAAAACCAACTAGAAGAGATTATCAAGCGAGCAAAAATCACGATTTGTATCTTTGATCCGAAGCAAGTATTGAAAATCAAAAGTTATTGGGATCAGGACAAATTGGATCAGTTTCAGAAAAGGTACAATGCTTCTCGCTTTCAGCTAAAAGATCAATTAAGAATGAAAAGTAGTCCACAAATTATTCAATGGATCGATGATATCGTAGAAAAACGTGTAACACCGATTCCAGAATCGACAGCATCTTTTGAGCTTCAGATTATGGAAACCCATGATGCGTTGAAGAACAAAATCTTTTCTCTCGATAAAAAGGAAGGTCTGTCACGGATCATCTCAACATTCGATTATGTTCATAAGAAAGACGGAGCTTCATATCTTGTAGATCCTGGTGGGATCAACCTGCCATGGAATACGACCGATACGAAGCGAACATGGGCGGAGCGACCAGATACAATCAGTGAAGTCGGTTCAATCTACACCGTCCAAGGGTTTGATTTAAACAATGTAGGAGTCGTCATTGGCCCTTCCGTTGATTACGATCCAGAGACCGACCAGCTTGTCATCGATATCGATAAATATGAGGACAAAGGGGCGTTTACGGGACGTGACGATATGAACCAAGAATTGACGAAGAAAGCCAAAGAAACGATCATCCTTAATTCATTGAATGTATTAATGAAACGAGCAATCAAAGGGCTTTACATCTATGCAATCAATCCCAATCTGCGCCAAAAACTCTTAACCCTACAAAACGAAAGGAGCCAGGCCTACCATGCAAAACCAACCCTCTTCAATGGAACGGATCAATAAATTCCGAGATGATCGCAATTGGCGACAATTTCATAATGAAAAAGATCTAGCTATTTCTATCTCCATCGAAGCCGCCGAATTGTTGGAGATTTTTCAATGGAAAACACCTGAAGAAGCCACTCAAGATTTCGAACATCTAAAAGAAGAAATTGCCGATGTTCTGATTTATTCTTATATGCTGGCAGACAATTTGGGGCTTGATATTGATGAGATCATCAAAGAAAAGCTGGAAAAAAACAACATGAAGTATCCGGTGAGAGAAAGTAAAGATTCGAAAAAGAAGTATAATGAATTGTAACAAAAAAAGAACCAAGGACGCTGCAAGTTCTTGCTTCTTTTTTTTGATGGAATAGGAGCAACAACGGCTTTCTGAATTCATCAGTGATTGGTTACGAACGTTAAAAATCTGACATAATTGAGAAAGTTGAAGATAACTTCAAATTGGTTACAATTTTTCGGAAATTTGAAGTTAACCTCAAATAAGCGCAATTTTTGATAAAAAATGAAGTTAGACCTAGTTTCTGCTAGAGCAAAAACAAGATTATCCTATCCGAAAATGAAGACAAGATCATCGGTAAAAAATCGGCAACAATGAAGGCCGTTTTCTATCAAAAATATTTCTCCCCAAAAACCTAAAAAACCTATTGCCCCCCAAGCCCACTTACTGTATAGTAAACAAGAATATTTCATGAAAATAACCAAAAATAACTAATTAAAAAGACTTCGTTATTGAAAATTGCGATTAAACGTTGCCGCAAACGGAATATAAGAAGGGGAAAACAATGACGTATTTAACAAATAATTTTGTGAATTGCATGATCACTTTAGGGTTTATCTTCATCCATCTATTTTCAAATGTTATCTCATCCAGAAAACTAAACGTGCAATACATGAGCTCCTTTGCCGCTGGGGTAGGGATCTCCTATGCGATCGTTCATCTATTGCCCCATTTGGCGTATTTTCAAACGGTGTTGATCGATGAATTTGGCTGGGATTCGGGGATTTTTTATAGTCATGGGGTCTATGGCATCGTTTTGTTTGGCTTAGTCTTCAGTTACGTGATCTACAAAATCGATGAGCGGACGTTTATGGTGTTAGAAAAGAAAGACATCACCAGTGCCAAAAACGCCTTTTTTTGGTCGGATATCGCTTTTCATGTGATCTACAATATCATGATCGGCTATATCGTGATTGCCAATACGCTATCAGAGCGTTTTTACATTTTGACCTACTTTATTGCCTTTGGTTTGCACTTTCTCATGAACGATTGGCTGCTCTATCACCATCATGGTGCCCTTTACAACAAATATGGTCGTTTTGTGCTTTCCTTCAGTATTTTCGCGGGAGCTGCGTTCTCCCTCTTTGTTTCATTGCCTTACTATCTGGTGGTCATCATTGAAGCCTTGATCACCGGGGCTTTGCTGGTGAATATCATCAAATTTGAGTTACCCAATGAAGGGGAAGGCAGTATTCGTGGGCTATTGGTAGGCACAATCTGTTCTGGAATTTTGTTTGTATTTGTCTAGCGCGAAAAGGAGGGCTGAATCATGGATGATTCGGTCCTCCTTTTTTTATAAATACGTAAAGCAATCACTATTTTCTATTTTAATCGAACAAATCACAATAGTTTTTTATTTTTTTGACCATTATTTACAATTTTGTTACGATGTTCGCTTGCTTTTCCCAAAAACATTCTATAAAATGTAAGCGAATAGAAACTAAAAAAATAGGCACCTCGTATCTCTGCGCCAACAGATTTACGAGGCCCTGATCAGTCACAACCTTTAGACAGATGACCAATCAAGTTGCCATAGTTGATCGCCAAAGGCATCAACGTGTTTATTGTACCCGATTTCCTTGTCGATTTCTAGTAGATTCAGGCAGGTTTTTGGGCAAAAACCGGGGGATGCTGGACGCTTATTTTGCTATGCCAAAGGCATTGGACAATCTTGTCCAATGCCTTTTTTGTCGTTTGAAACGGTTCATGCGCAGGATCGTTTGCGGCAAATAAAAGGTATGAAGATCAGTTGAGAACAGTTGCATGGAAAATAGGCAGTCATAGTTGAGAAATCCAATGCCTTGCGTTCTTACTGTGTTCATAGCAATAGCGTTCTGGCGATCAGCACTTCAATCCTAGGTTCTTGAAGGTGGCAAGCCTTGGTTTCTATTCACACTTCGAAAAGATACCTGAACGCACTCTTTCAGCGATCTTTTAAGGTTAAGGAGGAAGCTTATGAAGGATTCGTTAAAGAAATTTATGGAAGAAAAAATGCTGCCATGGGGAATGAAAATTGGCAGTGAAAAGCATCTAGTTGCCATCCGTGATGGACTTGTCACCACGATGCCTTTGATTATTATCGGCTCCATTTTTGTTATTTTATCTAACGTTCCATGGGAAGGCTTTAACCTATTTGTTACGAGTATTTTTGGCGGGGAATGGCGCAGCAAATTAGACTTTGTCGTCCAAGTGACCTTTGGTGTGATGGCGCTGTTCAATTCCTTTGCTATTGCGTATAGTTTAGCAACCACTTACCGCGTCAGCGGTTTATCTGCCGGTGTATTGGCAGCGTCGGTTTTTCTTTTAGTCACTCCGATTGAAGATGGCGGCATTCAAATGTCTTATCTTGGTAGCCGCGGGCTGATCGTAGCAATCATCACCAGCCTGATCACGGCGGAGATCTTCCGATTATTCGTACAAAAGAATATCGTGATTCGCATGCCAGAAAACGTTCCCCCGGCGGTCAGTCGCTCCTTTATTGCATTGATCCCCTCATTCTTTTGCCTCTCGCTTTTCTGGGTGATTCGTTTATTAGTGGAATCATTCGGCAACACGAATGTTCATGATCTGCTGTATAGCCTTGTGGGACAACCTTTATCGATCATTGGCGGAGGCTTTATAGGCGGTCTGTTTGCCATTATGTTTACGTCATTGTTTTGGTCAGTGGGCATCCACGGTTGGGACTTGGTCCTGAGCGTCCTGCAGCCGACATGGATTCAAATGATCGATGAGAATCGGATCGCTTTTCAAAACGGCGAAACGATTCCGCATATCATCAATTATACCTTTATGAATACCTTTGTCTGGATTGGCGGTAGTGGGGTGATTTTGGGCTTGGCGATCTTGCTTTTAGTCAGAAGTAAAAGTAAGTATTTAAAAGAGTTGGGGAAACTCGGATTTCCATCAACGGTTTTTAATGTCAATGAACCCATCATGTTTGGGTTGCCCGTTGTCATGAATCCATTGATTTTGTTCCCATATATTCTGACACCGGTCGTTTGCTATATTATCTCTTATACGACAGTTGCCATGGGGATCGTCCGACCTGCCGTCGTTTTGGTTCCCTGGTCGATGCCGCCAATCATCGGTGGTTATCTAGCCACAGGCGGACATATTTCGGGGGCAATCTTACAGCTGGTGAATCTGACGGTTTCTATCGCCATCTATTATCCATTCTTCAAAATGCTGGATAATCGGACATTAGCCAGTGAACTCGGTTCAGAAAGTGGGGCGTAAAATGAAGACAAAGCGATTTTTGAATTGCACGGCAGCTGATTTTAAATCATTTGATAAAGACCAACTATTGGAAAGTATTCGAGGAAGTGCAGGTCGGACGATCGTAGCAGAAAATGACGTCCAGATCGATCCGATGTCTAGAGGAATCACCAATGCTGAATTCGTCGCTGCATTTGGGGCGGATTTGATTTTGCTGAACCTTTTTGATTGCGAAAACGGCGCTATCAAAGGTTTACCGACAACGGATGACCCCATTCGCTTTTTGCAGTGCTTAACGGGGCGGCCTATTGGGGTCAATCTTGAGCCTGTCGACGATTGTGCGGAGCAGATGGAACAGTTGACAACTATCGCTACTGGGCGTTTGGCAACAAAGAAAAACATGGCTCGTGCAGAAGCACTTGGATTTGATTTTATCTGTCTGACAGGAAATCCTTCCACTGGCGTTTCAAATAAGGAAATCACAGCGGCAATCAAACAAGCAAGAGCTGTTTTCTCTGGGATCATTATTGCTGGAAAAATGCACGGAGCTGGTGTCAATGAACCTGTGTTGGATGAAGAAATTGCGTCTGCATTCATTCAAGCTGGAGCCGATGTTATTCTTGTACCCATTGCGGGCACGATTCCTGGGCTGAGTGAACAACACATGAGTGATCTAGTGGCCTTTATCCACCAAAAAGGGAAGTTGGTCATGGGCACCATCGGTACTACACAAGAAGGTGCAGATATAGGCACAATCCGTGCCTTGGCATTGACTAGCAAACGTGCCGGTTGCGACCTTCATCATATCGGAGATGCGGGTTTTTCTGGGACCGCTGATCCCGAGAACATCTTGCAACTATCCATCGCCATCAGAGGTAAGCGCCATACCTATCACCGAATGGCCGTCTCAGTGAATCGATAGGTGGAACAAATCGGCACATGCCTATGAAAGGCAAGAATTGTTAGAAGAATTTTTCGTTGAATGTTGAATAATGAAGCAAGACCGAAACAGAGAGTGAACTCTTTGTTTCGGTTTTTTATAGTGAGTAGCATTGAAGTGTGGATAAAGTGTTTTTATAATAAATCTATCGGAGGTGCGTATGTTTAAGATAGGTGAATTTTCAAAGCTCTCTCAAGTGAGTATCAGAATGTTGCGTTACTATGATGAGATGGGTCTATTAAAGCCCGATAGGATTGATATGTTTACTGGTTATCGACTGTATTCGGCTGTTCAATTGCCTGAACTCAATAAAATACTCTATTTACGTGATAGCGGCTTTAGTGTAGCAGAAATTGCGGTGTTACTGAAAAACCAAGAGCAGGACTTCCTTGCAGAACAATTAGAAAGAAAAAAAGATGAAATTGAGACAACTATAGAGGCGGAAAAACAAAAATTAATCAAACTAGAAGTAGCTAAATTAGAATTGACGAAGGAACGAACAGAGCGCCATTATCAGGTCACAATGAAAGCAATCCCGAGTTATCATGTGCTCTCCCTTCGCAAAGTCATACCAAATTATTTTGCTGAAGAGGAACTGTGGAGAGAACTAGCCACTTTTATGGAGCTTCATAAAATAAAGAATTTCGGACAATCATTTTCGATTTATCACGACCAAGAGTTTAAAGAAAAAAATGTCGATGTTGAATTGTGTGTGCAAGTGAAAGCAGGCCTGCAAGTAGATTCCAAAGTATTTTCTATCTACGAAACGGAGGCAGTGCCAATTATGGCGTGCACGATGGTGTACGGTGCATTCTCCAACATAGCCAACGTCTATTTGACCTTGGCTGAGTGGCTACAAGAACATCCTTATTACCAAATGGACGGACCAGACAGGCAAATCGTGCATCGCGGTCCTTGGAATGAGCAGGAGGAAAGCAATTATTTGACTGAAATACAAATACCACTCATAAAACGATGAGTAGCAGATTTTTTCTATTTTCTCTTGACTCTCACATTGTGTCAGGCACTATTCTAAGAGCACAAAGAGGAAATGGAGGAAAGAAAATGACAGAATATAAACTACAACCGATCGGAATCATTCAAAACAATGAGGACGGATGCTTGCTCAAGCTAAAGAAAGAATATGTTCCAGCTTTGGCAGGGATTGAAGGATTTAGTCACTTTCAATTAGTATGGTGGTTCAGTGATTTTGCGGATGCAAAGTATCGAATGATTTTGGATGCTGAGCAACCCTATAAACATGCGCCTGAAAAAATGGGGATTTTTGCTACGAGATCACCCATCCGACCAAATCCAATTGCATTAAGTGTTGTTCAAGTATTATCAGTCGATGTTGAGAAAGGAATTCTTTCTATTCCTTATATTGATGCAAACGACCAAACGCCACTAATAGATATCAAACCGTACACACCAAGTTTGGATCGAGTAGAAGTGCCCAGAGTTCCTTCCTGGTGCCATCATTGGCCGAACAGTTTAGAAGAATCTGCTGATTTTAATTGGGAAAATGAATTTAATTTTTAGAGGATGAAAAAATAGAGGAATCAATCGGAAGATTGTTGGCGCAACAATGAAAATTTAAGCAATGTCGATGTTCGATTCAAGTAAAGAAAAAACGCGGTTTGTTTTTAAGGGACATCCTCCGCTATAATTGGGGGGAACATTAGGAAGAGCGAAAGGAGTACACCACATGCTAACAGGCAACAAAGTCACTTTAACCCCTGCGGAAATCAAAGATAAAGAAGCGGTCTATCAATGGTGTTTTCATTCTGAAACCACAAAATATCATTCCGGACCACCTTCTTATCCTAATGCACCGATCGCCACTGAAGCAGAGTTTTTTGAGGACTATCAAGAGTATTACTTTACTGGTGCCCAACCGCAAGATGGCAGAGGCTTTTTGATTCTACATGCAGGTGAACCTATTGGCTTTATTAGTTACTCCTCGTCTCATCTAAAAGACGGCATAGCAGAATTGGATATCTGGTTGAATCGAGAAGCTCATTGCGGCAAAGGATTTGGTACCGATGCGATCGTCACCCTCGGTGATCATTTACATGAAACATTCGGCATTCAAAAATTGATGATGCGGCCGTCGAGAAAAAATATCCCTGCAGTCAGATCTTACGAAAAGGCTGGTTTTACGCAATCTACCCAAGACCTTGCTGACTATTTGTTGGAAGAGTATCTTACTTTATATGCCGAAGGGGATTATGGGGCAGAAGAAACGGTGACATTGATCAAAATGTTTCCGTCAACTGTATTGAGCTGATCTGGCTGATCTGGCCGATCTCTAACATTCGGCTTCAAACGATTAAAGGTTATTTCATGAAAACAGTCCATTTCACTTTGCAAGCAAGGGGAAATGGACTGTTTTTTACCTTTTAGCAATTTAAGGTCATTCAAAATACTCCTTCTTCGCTCTATCTTCTAACTTCGTTCGCACTCTAAATTCCTTCCTATGCAACAGTTATTGAAAAATTGCATAAGCCCTCTATCCTTGCTATTCCAACATTGAGAACAAAACATAAAATAAACATAGTTTTTTTGCAAAATTCCGAGAAACAGCGAGAATGTTTGTGCTATAATGGTCGCTCACTGTAAAAATTCAATAGAATCTGGGAGGGTATAGCATGCAGGAATACATTACGATCCACAACGCCAGGCAGAACAATTTGAAGGGCTTTGACTTGAAGATTCCCAAAAGAAAAATCACGATTTTCACGGGTGTCTCTGGTTCTGGCAAGTCATCGATCGTCTTTGACACGATCGCACAAGAAGCTGGTCGACAGCTGAATGAGAACTTTTCGAAATTTGTCCGCAACTTTTTGCCAAAATACAGCCAGCCCGATGCGGATGCCATCGACAATCTTTCGATGGCGGTAGTAGTTGATCAAAGCCGTTTAGGCGGCAATTCCCGCTCTACATTAGGGACGATCACGGATATCAACCCCTTGATCCGCTTGCTTTTTTCTCGTCTTGGTCAACCGTATTTAGGTCCTGCATGGAATTTTTCCTTCAATGACCCTCATGGGATGTGTCCCACTTGCGAAGGGATTGGGCGGATCGTCGGGTTAGATTTAGAAAAGGCACTGGATCTTGAAAAGTCCTTGAACGAAGGGGCGATCCTGCTTCCTGGCTACAAAGTCGGCTCTTGGCTACTGAAGTCCTTCACCAATACGGGCTTTTTTGACAATGACAAGCCGTTGAAAGAATATAGCGAAGAGGAAATGAACCGCTTTTTGTATGCCCAAGGAGAAAAAATCGATTCCTTGTATATGGAAGGCATGAGTTCCACCTATGAAGGCTTAGTCGCTCGTTTTAATCGCTCCAATATCAAAGGTGGCAATGAAAGCTCCGCTGCTACGCAGAAGAAAATCGCTTCTTTCATGAATGAGCAGAAGTGTCCTGACTGTCAGGGAAAGCGATTCAATCCACAAGTACTCGCGTGTAAAATCGCGGGCTATTCGATTGCGGACGTTTTGGCGATGCAAGTGGATGAACTATTGACGGTTCTTCAAGAAATCTCGGAGGAGAGTGTCCAACCCCTGCTTCAAAACATCCAAGCGAGAATCACTGATCTGATCAATATCGGGTTGGATTATGTTTCCTTAGACCGTGAAACAACGACGCTTTCTGGTGGGGAAAGTCAGCGGGTAAAAATGGTCAAACACTTGTCTTCTAGCTTGAACGATGTGATCTACATTTTTGATGAACCGAGTATTGGGCTGCATCCAAGGGATGTCCATCGATTGAATGAATTGTTAGTCAAACTACGGGACAAAGGGAACACCGTCATCGTAGTGGAGCATGACCCAGATGTCATTAAAGCAGCCGATCACATTATCGATGTTGGTCCTAAAGCTGGAAAAAATGGCGGCTATATTACTTACGAAGGAACCTTTGAAGGTTTGCTGCGCTCAGATACACTGACTGGCAAAGCCTTTGGACAGATGGTGGATTTCAAAGAAACCCCTCGCAGAAGCCAACAGTTTATCGAAACGAAAAAATCGACGCTGCATAACTTGAAAAACACAGCACTGCGGGTGCCATTAGGGGTATTTACGGTGGTGACCGGTGTCGCTGGTTCTGGAAAGAGCAGTTTGGTAAATGGTGTTTTTGCCAAAGAATACCCTGAAGCCATTACGATCGATCAATCAGCGGTGGCGGGGAATATTCGCTCTAATCCTGCAACCTATTCAGGAATCATGAATGACATTCGCAAGTTGTTTTCGCAAGAAAACAAGGTTTCAGCAGGTCTTTTTTCCTACAATTCCGAAGGTGCTTGTGAAACATGTAAGGGCCACGGGACCATCAAGATGGAGCTGTCCTTTATGGATTCCGTCGAGGTTTTGTGTCAGGCCTGCGGCGGCAAACGGTTTAAAGAAGAAGTCTACCAGTATCGCTTGAAAGGCAAGTCGATCGATGAAGTCCTTGCCATGAGTATCACGGAAGCGGTGGAGTTTTTTGAGGAAAAAGCGATTCAAAGAAAACTAAAACAGATTTTGGCTGTAGGACTAGGATACATGACCCTCGGACAGCCATTAAATACCTTGTCTGGCGGTGAATGCCAACGACTGAAGTTAGCAAAAGAATTAAGCAAAAAAGGCAATATCTACATTATGGATGAACCAACGACCGGATTGCACATGGCAGACATCAAAAGCATCTTGGCGATCATCGAACGATTAGTAGAAAAAGGCAATACGGTGATCGTGATCGAACACAACCTTGAGGTCATGAAAGCAGCGGATTGGCTGATCGATGTCGGTGTTGATGGTGGGATTCGTGGTGGTGAAATCTTGTACGAAGGAACCCCAGACCAACTGATTAATTGTCAATCGTCGATTACTGCGCAGTATTTATTTTAACGAAAAAACCAAGACTAGCCGTAAGCAGCTCTTTTCATCGAGTGTTGCTTGCGGCTTTTTTCATTCCATCGAAGAAGCGATTACAAGTTAGAAAATAAAATTCAGAACGCTATTTTTTTCATTATTAGTAGGTTTTTTGATAAAAATACTGTAAATTTGAGTATATAATTACCAAATAGTGGTCTATTTATGTAATAGTATAGAAAAGAATCTCTTGAAAAAGGAGTGGAGTGGATGAGAGAGCTGCAATTGGCCTTCATCAGCAACCGCACAACCGCGCGGTTGTTTCGGCTGTTGAGTACGATTGAGCGAGATCGGGTGTTTACGATTGGCGACTTAGCTGAGCGCAATCAGGTAACTCAGCGGACGATTGCCAATGATATCAAATACATGAAAGAATATTTTGGGGACAGTATAGTTCTTGTTTCCGGCAATAGCGGGTTTGTTTTCGAAGAGAAAAAGCCTACAGAATATCAAAAAAGAAAACAAAGTTTGTTAAAAAATGAATGCTTATTTGAAATTATCGGGAATATCTTTCATGGCAAGTTAGCTAAGGTGGATGAGCTAGCACATCATTACCATTTTTCAGAGAGTACATTTCGGCGCTTACTTAATCAGCGCAACCCTATTTTGAAAAGCTATGGCTTACAATGGACCTCCAATCCTTTAACGATTGAAGGAAGCGAAGCCAACTTACGTAAGTTTTTCAAAGATTTTTACTATGAAGGGGTCGAAACGATCTATACATTGGTCCCAGACCAAGCATTGCATGACTTGATTTTAGGGCAATTGGATGACAAGTTCGGCTATTATGAAATCGGATCTGGGGCGACCCCCGCAGCGTTTTACTATACGTTTTATATTGCCATCAAACGCGCGAGCCTTGGCTATCATATCACTGTGCCCAAAGAACTGGTCAGGCAAGCGTATAAAGGGAATAGTTTCGCCAAACTTTATTCCTTGAAAAAAGGCATTGAAGAAATCTATCAGACCCAGTTGCCCAAAGAAGAATTTGCTTGGATTTACTTGGTCACCCTGTGTAAGCGAACCTTGGATCAAGAAGAACGAGAGCAAAAATTTTACCGTCAGTTTCATCAAGGTACAGCGATTGCAAACGTGGCCGAATTGTTTCTGCAGAACCATGATGTGCCCAAAGAGCAAGCCATTACGGTGGCGACGTTTTTACGTTCTTTCTTTTTATCGAGGAAAATAAACCATGCGATTGCGCCGGTTTTGAACAAGGAAATGGATGATATCAAAGAAGTGATCATGCGTTCCAACAGCGAGAATTATCAAAAGAACTTACAATTTCTTAAGGAGCAGAGCAAAAAACTCTCTTTGTCTAGTGCTTACTTAGAAGACATCTGTGTCAGTTTAACAATTTATAGCGAGTTGATTTTCGATTATTACGCACCAGCAAAAACCATTTATTTTCTCCTAGAAGGAGATCATTTTGTGTGCCAGCACATTCAAACTCGAGCAATCCAGCGGTTTGGCAGCAAGCACGAGTTGACCTTTGTGCAGCTGCAATATTTAACAAAGAAGACGCTAAATGGATCACATATTGATTTGATCGTGACCAATTACAATCGCTATCTCGTCGATTACAAAGTCAAAACAGATTATTTATTATTAAAATCTCTTCCAGATGATCGAGATTGGGAACATCTTGAACGGAAAATAAACCCGTATCAAAAACCGCTTTTTTAAACCCATTCCCGTACCTTTCACACAGTGAAAGAGGTAGGTTATTTATTCATCTATTTCAGGTGTTTATGAAAATAATGATTTTATTTTGCTAAAGGACCACGCTATTCTTAGTTTAGTAAGGACCACGCGTGATACACTTACAGTTTTTTTCGTCTCAATAACCTTCGTTTTTAAGAAAACGGAACTCGTATGTAGATATTATTTTACAAAAACCCAATCTAACAACTTTCTTCAGACATTTGATTCGTCCAAATGTCTTTTTTTGTCGTTCCCCCAAAAACGAAGAATATTGAGACAACTTTGTGTGAAAAGGAGGAGGCTGTTTCTTAGCTTCAACCTTCTTGACGCACCAAAGACTTGAAGAAAGGAGGATATGATGAAACTACTTACATTGTTTTCTGCAGTATTCCTACTAAGCAGCACGGCGGTCAACACGACGCTGGCGTTCCAGCAAGTTGCTTATGCAGAAACAGAGTCACTTTCTGAAGAGACGCAACACTCCTCAACTGAGGAAACCACTAATTCTGCTGATCTATCGGAAGACCAAGAAACAACCGAAGAAAGCAGTGAAGAACAATCTTCTTCGGAAGCCACGGATGATTCCACGACAGCTAGCCAAGAAGAAGCAGAGGAAAATGAAGCACTGCCCGAAGCAGAAACGCCAGATAGCTCAGAAGATGAAGCGGAAACAGAAGCTGAGAATGAGCAAGTCGAAAGGTTTGATGCTGAAGCTTCAGCGGTCGCATTGACTGTAGCAAGTGAGGCGCAATTGCGGGCAATTTTACTTGGGGAATCCTTCACCGATGAAGATGGCACGGAGTATCATTACGAAGAAATCGCCAATGATCAATCCTTGGTGCTTACTTTTGCCAACAACTTGGCATTAACTGAGCCAATCAGTGGTATCCAACGGGCAGACGTTACTTTTCGTAGTCAAGATACACCTGTGATCGTTTCGCAGACGGCGGCAGAGAACCTGATGCAGTTTGCGGCACCTGTTCAACTGACTTGGCAAGGGGTGCAACAACAAGGCATTCAGTCGGCGCAAGGGCTGGCTCAAACAACTGGGGCTTCAACGATTACCTTTGAAGATACCCAACTGGAGCTGACCACTACCGCAGGACGCGTGGTGAATAACAACCAAGCACATCTTCATTTCAAAGGAACCAATGTGGTGACGACAGCGACGTCTTCCATTCCAACGTTATTCACGGCTGAAGGACTCTTGGTCGAAGGCCAATTGACGATCAATCATCGCTCATCAAATGCCACACCAATCTTTGAAATGAATCAAGTAGCAGTCGCTAGCCAAGCTGAAATTTCTGTCACCCGAAGTACCAACAGCAATACTGGCACTGTCTTTCACATGACAGGTACCGCAGCAAGCCTTGATTTTGGTCAAGGAAGTATGACCACGATTCGCCAATCTGGCGCAATGGTTTCCCTACCAAATGCCAATCAAGATAGTCGGTTGACGCTAGCAACCGGGGCAACACTAGATGTTGGCACGGGACAGGGGCTTTCTGGTAATTCCACCAGCACGCTAGGCGAAGTAAGGTTACAAGCAGGGAGTCAGTTAAAACTATCTGAGTACGGGACGGTCAGCGGGACGCCCGCCATCAATGTCGGACACCGCTTCATCGTTGAAAATAGTACCGCGGACCAACCTACCATTATTGAAGGAACGCGGACGGGCACAACGACCGGAGCTTTTATCCAGCTCCAAAGTGCAAATTCCTCCATCGATTTTGGGGAGAATACACAAACGCGAATATCGCAGCATGGACCGATGTTTACGGGTGTGGCTAGTACCACGATAGTGATTCAAGACCACGTGAAAATGAACAATCAGCATAGCAACGGGTTTAATGGCAACGTAGCAGTCAACAGTATTGCGATTGGTGATCAGGTGGATATAACCATAAGTGAACCTAGTAATGCCACTGTTGGTCAAGCGTATCGAACCTTTTTCGCAACGTCTTCGGTTCAAATCGGAAGTCATACAACAATTGACGTGCCGAGAACGCGAACGACCTCTTCAGCAAGTACATCGAATGTCGTCATCGGCTTAGCATCAAGCAACGGGAAAATCACCATTGGTGACTATTCTGAAATAGCCGTGAACCAGCGAGGGGCGTTTGTCAACGCAAGTTTGTCCCATGTCACTTTAGGGAAATACTCAAAACTAACGGGCGTATTAGGGAATGGTTTTACCGCTGGAACGATGGTCGATCAATTTGAGCTGCTTGAAGGGGCTGAAATCAATGTTGCTGAGCATTCAACGAGCACAGCAGCCAATTCTTTTTCCGTGCAACGACGTTTCTTCCTAGGAGAAAAAGCAGCGATCAATTATTCTCGCACATCATCAGCAGCCAATCCTTTCATTGCACTGGGTTCAACGTCGACGGCTTCACAATTTTTGTCAGAAGCAAATGCAACCATCACCCTCAATCAAGTAGGACCATTGGTGACTGGTCGCAGCACAACAGATATCTATATTGGTGAAGCAAATACGATCAGCCTACAAACCGCACAAGGCTTTACCGGTGGTACCTCATCTGCTGCTTCTTCAACCATTCGCCGGTTGCATGTGGGCGATCACTCCGAAATCACCGTTTCTGGACGAAGCAATGCAAATGTTGATTTTTTCCGGTTTAGAGAAGAAATCAAACTAGGTCGTGAAGCGGAAGTAACGGTCAATCATACAACGCGACAAGCTGCACGAGCCGTTTTTCGTTTAACCTTGGCGAATTCGAAATTTACGATGGAAGAAGGAAGTAAAGTCGAAGTTGATACTGGTGGACGATTTCTACAGGGAGTCGGAACAACAGATCTGTTATTCGGCGAAAATTCCTATACGAGAATAAACGCTGCTAGAGGAATGACAGGAAACACCACTGTTCGTTCAGTTACGCTTGCGCAACATGCTGAAGTGCATTTGACAGAGCCAACAACGACGGCGATTCAAAATTCAGCAACAAGTCAAAATTATTCCAGAATCCGAGTATCACAAAGAGTGGAGTTGCAAGACAATGCTACCATGACGTCAAGAAGAGATCGAACGACTTCAGATTCCCGATTTATTTGGTTGACTGCTAGTAATTCATTTGTTCGGATTGGTAAAGGGGCTACCCTCGACGTGGATCAATCTGGAGGAATCTTTAGAGTAACGACTTCCTCTAATTTCATTCTCAATGATGAGGCAACATTTAAAGGTGTTGCGAGAGGTTTAAATACTCAGGCGGGAGGCAATGCCTCAAGCAATCATTCGAATTCATTTGCGAATATCACAGTAGGGGCCAGAGCTAATTTTTCCATGACCGATAATCGGACAGGCATGGGAACATCGGCGGAATTTATCAATCGCCCGTTAGTCAATGTGCGGAATTCATTTTCGGCAGGAGAAGATTCTACGGTTGTATTGGAAACCATAAGAAATAAATCTGAAGTTCTTTATTTCAGACTTGCCAATGCACGATTGAATATAAACAATGTGAATTTGTTTGAAATTAGTCATCCTACGACAAGAACTGGTCAAGCCAATGCGCAATTGCAGCGTTTGATCCGATCTGCACAAAATACGGTTGCGAACGGTTTGAGAATCAATGTTGCGAGTCAAAAATTAGCAGTTTGGGAAAATGCTTCTTTAGATGAACCAACAGAAGAATTTATCAATATTTCCGGAACGATGCGAATCAATCGAAATGGGGGGAATACATTCCCTTATGGCGGCACAGGAAATGGCGAAGCGCGTTCCAGATTACTGAGTGGCGAGCAATTAGAGGGTTCTTTGGAAAGTCTGGAAAAACAAACGGACATTTACCAAGTGATTGCTAAGAATAACTTCAATAAGATTCGTTTTTCAGAACCAGAAGGCCTCATTGCCCGAATCGATGCATTGAGTGATCAGTCGACTGAAATCACTGGTTCCATGTACGAGGATACCGATGTCACCTTGATCTCCTATACAAATACCGATGGAGAAATCGTCGAATTGGACAAAAACTCTGAACGAATCGAATGGGGCGACTATCGGGATGAAAATCAGCTGTATCGCTATTTCCGCATTCCCTTAAGAGAAAATGAGCGATTGGAAACAGAGACAGAAGTGTCGATTTTCTTATCGAAACCTTCGATTGAGACCTATGTCGATGTGACCGCTCGTCAAACCGTGATTAAAGGTGTGAATTTTGAAGCATACAATATCACTTTAGATCGCTATAAAATTAATGAATTAAGCACGCAAGAAGAATTAGATGCTTTGATCCTTCAAGAAAGTCGCGCGCAAGCCGCAAATGTGTTGACGGAAGCGGATATGACGGATGACTTTCGCATCGTAGAAACGGATCTTACACGAGAAGTGGACGAAGACGGCAGTTACTTCGCTGTTCTTGAGGTGGGGAATAAAGCCTACCAGATGACCATCGGTATCGATGTGACATCGAAACTTGAGCATATGCGAGTGACGATCCCGACCAAAATGGTCTTTGAATCCTTGTACAATACGGCGGAATCGAATCGTAATTTTGAAAGCCAAGCGTATGAGATCCGCAATCAATCGCCACTTGCTGTGGATACCTATATCAATCAATTGGCGATCGATGATCATGCCGGAATCGTCTTGTTAGAAGAGGGAGAAGACCCCCTCGATTACGCTGAAAGTGAAAGCGAAGAGGAAGACCCAACCCTTACTTATGACGATATCTCAACCCCGCTGTTGCGATTGAACCTAAAAACGGAAGAAACCCAGATTCAACTCTATGAAGCGATGGAAGAACAACACTTGGTTCGCTTAGAAGAAAGAAGTCGCGTGCCGATTTCCTTAACAGGGGATTTCTATGGGGATTACCCGCAATGGGTCGTTGATTCAGAAGCCGATCAAGGCGGATATTATGAAGACTTGCTCGTACCGAATTATCGCATCGTCTTACGCTTTGTTCCACGAGACTAAGAAAAAAAAGATCGTACCAAACGTGAAGGAGGTGAATCCATTGGAGCAAACGAATCAAACCGAAAATAAAAAACGACGGAAATGGCTCTGGTGGTTGTTGCTATTGGCCGTACTTGCCGGTGGACTCGGGTACTATTTCTATCAATCAAAAGAAGCAGTTCCGTTGATCAGTGCAGACCTTTTGCCTGAATCTGGCGATGCCACCGATCAACGATTATCTGAACGGGCGCAGGAAATTGCAGATGCGAATTATTTCACCCTGCAAATCAATCCAGAAGCCATTTTTGAAGATGGTCAAAGCACGGGATCCATCGAAATCGTTAATCCAGGCACCAATGTGTACCCAATCGCCGTGGATATCTCTTTACTGTCGAGCGGGGAAGTCATCTATTCTTCCGGTGCGATCTATCCAAATCAATTTGTTGAAAATGTCGCCTTGGCGACACCATTGGCAAAAGGCGAGTATCCTGCCAAAGCCACCATCAATATTTACGACCCTGAAAGCAAAGAAAAACAAGGGGTCACTGAAGCTGAATTAACGATTATCGTTAAGAATTAAAAAAAGGAAAAGTGAGGAAATAAAAATGAAAAAATTTGTAGCAGCTATTCTAAGTACAGCAACGATCGCAGGAGTAATCGCAAGCGGCACCACCGCTTTTGCGACACAAACTATTGACGGACGTGAAGGCGATACGTCAGGAGATGTCCAAGTAAACGGGATCATCGGTGAATTCGATAATACAACACCTGGACCAAATCCCGATGATTTGAACCAATGGATCAATGTAACGATTCCAACGACTGCTTTGTTCTATACGACAGAAGCGTCAAGTCATACAGAGATCGTTTCGCCTACGTACACAGTGACAAATAACTCAGCAGTTGGTGTGATCGCTTCTGTTGCAGGTGTTGATACACCATTGAATATGTCTGAAGTAGACTTGTTAAACGTAAACGGGATTGAGTTGTTTGAAAACGGCACACCAACTGTAACAGAAACAGAATTGTTTACCCTTGAAGGCAACCAAGGAACGAATGAAGGGACGTTTGCGTTCACTGGTGAAGCAACACCTGTCAATGCATCAGAAGAATCAAACCCAAGTTTCAAATTGGTCTTGAGTTTTGCGCCGGATGTAGAGGAAGACTAAAAACTGAAATCCCAGTAAAGAAGGGATCTATCGTATGAAAAAACGAAAAAGAATCATTTTTTTCATCGCTGCATTACTGGCTCTGACTGTCTGGGATCTATCAGAAACCGTTGTCGCAGAGGCGACAACAGGGCAGGTCACTGTGACTGGTCGAATTGGTGAAACAGCGAAGGAAGAGGAAGAAGCAGACGATGACAATAAGAAAACGATCGTCGCAGATGCTTCTCAAATCGGACAAGGGAAATTACCGCAAACAGGTTCTTCAAACACCACTCGTTTGATCATCCTTGGGTATGCACTCTTAGTACTGTTTGTCATTGCAGCGACAAGAAAAAAGAAGCACGGTGAAAGCGTCGCTCCTTAACTATCGTCATCGCTAGAAGCGTAAAGGAGAAACTGTGAGGAAAACTTACAGTTTCTCTTTTTTAATGAAAGAGTAGAGCGGATAAAAAATGAATCATAAAGGTAAGCAGTCCTTAGTGATACCACAAACGCTGTATAAGTGAGGTCAGTGATAGTTTTGAAAGGATACAGAAGATGAAGATCAAGAAAGAAGCGTTTGAAAGAACCATCATAAATAGTGAATATATTGGCTACTACTATCATCTGCTGACTGCAGATTCTAGCCCCTATCCCCAAGGGGAACAAATAGATAAGATGCGTTACTTATTAGAAAATAATCACATAGAAGAAATAAAAGCGAATGCTCGCTATTTGTTCATTTTTCGTACGTATAAAGTACCTAGTGTCCTACAAAAAGAGTATCAGTTGTTGGAAGAATGCGTCTCGTACATCTCAAATTTGAACACCCATTTGTTGATGCCTCAAGAAGCAATTGAGCAAAGTCTTTCAATCAAGGCAGAAGATGAGGCGAAGTATCAAAAAGAGCATTACAAGCAGCTGGTCAGAGGGTTGCTGGATATTCTTCATTGACTACTGGACCTTGGTGTTTTTTCAGTAGCTAGAAAAAGTAGTGAATAGATAACGAGAAAGAATAGGCTGAGACTTAGGAAGAAAATAAGGGGGCTTGTTCCCCTCAAAGAAAGGAGCAAAGAAGCTTGACTGTATTTACTTCAAAGATAGAATATCTTGATGGATTTCAAAAGAAATTTACGGATTCCAATCGTGAAAATGGTGCCTTAGCCTCTTATGTAGAAAAGCAATTAACGTTACTTGATCAATTGGTAGCAGGGATTTCTCCAGAAACATTTTGGGCGATCACCCCAGATATTCTGGGAATCGATGCCAAACTGGTTTTAGTCACAGAAATGATGCGATTTGACGATTTTTCCGATGACGAGATCATCCGAATCGTCGAAAAAGATTATCGCTTTTATCTGAAAGAATTGTGCGGTTACAATCTAGGAATGGAAACGAAGCATTCTCTGGTTTTCAACGTGAGATAAATCAAGGAGGGGAATAGTCGGAATCACTTCTAGCAAAACGATTTGGTAAGAAGTGATGAGTATTTTTAATGTTTCTGCAATTAGTAAAGGTGAGCGATTGAAATAGAAGGTTTGTATCGAAGAAAAGGGTGAATAGACAAAAAGCATTCAGGAATTGGTTTCTTGAATGCTTTTTGTCTATTCATTTATCTGAAAAAGGTCTTTGCTTTGGTTTCTACTCCCTCTCATGTAAAATCACCGTTAAAACGATGCCGAATCAGCAAAAATTCTGCAAATAAAATTATTTGTGTTATATTTGAAGGGCATCTGTTCATTTTTTTAATATTCGTTTATTTTTAATCGCGTATAGTGAGAAAAATAAACGACGCGATGGCTATTTTTTTCGCTTTAATTGATTAGCTGGGGAAGGTTTGTCCAAATAAAACCCTTGTTGAAGAAAAATCTCTTCTTCAAGCAAGTACTCATGGATATCCGAGGTTTCGACCCCTTCGACAATAAATTGGATTTTACGATTGCTGGCGATATTTCGCCAGAAGTCGATCAAAAAGAAAATCTCCTTTTGGGACAGCACTCGCAACGAGATAGGCGAAAATTTGATCACATCGATTTTATCCAGCATCGGTGCAATATTTGTCAGTGAATGAATGCCTGTCCCTACATCATCCAATGCGACAGAAAAGCTCATCTTTTTTATTTGGTTGATTTTGTTCATAAGAAAAGACTTGGGATCACAGGCGATAGAAGGTTCCGTATCGTCTTCGGTGATCTCAATCAAAATACGATCATGGTAGGGTGCTAAGTCAGCTAACATCAGAAAGGTTTCTGGGTAGCTGAGTTGTTGCGGGTGGATATTAAGACTGATTTTTGTTTCTTCATTCGGGTGAAGTAAGCTGAAAATTTCATTTCGGTACCATTGCAGTAAGCGAGTGTGTAGCTTTTTGTATTTGATCACTTGCTGGAAGAAGGAAAGGGGAAACCTATTTCTTTCGGTACTTCTCAATAATAATTCGTAGCCAATCACTTTCTGACTATCTGCTTTCATTTGAAAGATAGGCTGGGCATCAAAATATAATTGGGGAAATATCGATAAGAGTTCTTGTTCTATTTTCTCAGACATTGGTTTCTGCTCCTTTCTGGGGTAGTTTTATTTTTGGTTTCATGAAGTGCAGGAAAGGAAGATCGAGTTCTTTACCTGCATTGTTAAAGAATCGAGCCTTTCAAAATCATGGGCGAAGGATTTTAAAGAAAAATCTATGAAAGAAAGAAGGAATAGTGTGTTTGTCCATCTGATTTATGCTGCGATCTATTCTGTTTTAGTTGTAAGCTTGCTCATTTCGTATGATCTGTTTATCAAGAACTTCAAAGAATTGAATTTACGCTTGTCATTTAAAATTCTTATCGGTGTCGTTCTGTTCATTTCGCAAGTCTACTTTATTATATCATTTTCTTTGAACAGTATCGGTTATGTTGCGTATGAATATACGATTCCAATCTTTATTTATTATTTTGGTATCCTCAAAGAAAAAATATATCTGATTGGGCTGGTCCCCGTCATCTTGCTAACTTTTTTTGCATTGATCAATAAATTCGAATGGGGAGCCATGCTCTTTATTATCGGATTAAATTACATCATTTTAATCATTACTTACTTATTAAAGAAAAGATTTTACGGACAGACAAATCATACTGTCTTTTATCTATTTTCGATTGTGGTTACGGTTGTCTCGCCGATGGTCAATGCATTGCTTTTTCATCGCCGTGAAGTTGGTCTTTGGGATGCTGTCACTTTAGGGATTGGATCAGTGGCAATCGTTTCTTTATGGAAGTATTATCTGCAGAATCAAAAAAACTTTCTCGAAAAAATCAATACGAAGATCATTGAGCGCAATTATGATGAGTTGACGAAGGTAAAAAATTTCCGTAGTTTGAACGAAGATATTTCAAAATTGGTGATAAACGAGAAGGATCAGCTGGTCGTGGTGATGATGGATTTAGATCATTTTAAGCAGATCAATGATCACCATGGACATCAAATCGGCAATCAAGCCTTAACCTTCTTTTCGGATAAACTGACGACATTTCTCTATCAAAAAAGTCCTTCCCATTTAGTCGAAGTCTATCGGTATGGTGGCGAAGAATTTTTAGTCCTATTTAAAGAGAATACTTCCGTGTCAGTGAAAAAAATTATTGAAGAATTTCATTTGTTCTTAAGCAATGAACAGTTGAAACTAGAGGGAACACAACTGACCCTTTACTTTTCAGCAGGGATTTCAGAAGCAGGTCCTACGTTAGACATTTCAGAAATTTTTTATCAAGCGGATCAAGCATTGTACGAAGCCAAAAGGAAGGGCAGAAACCGCACGATTATATTTTCTTGAGACGTTTTCTTTTCTAAAGAAGGTTCAGCAGTCTTTTCTCAAGTGGATAGGTGTTGTAGGAAGCCAAAAGGAGAGACAAGGATCGTAGGCTTCTTTGTCCAGCGTCATAGCTTTTTCAAAAGGAAGAGGGGAAGCAATCTGGTAAGTATAATGGTTTACTAAACGGTTTCCGATTATCTTGAGAGGTTAAGCGAGGATAGAAAGGCAAGGAGAGTGCTTTTTAAGAAGTGGGAAGAAACCACTTCTTTTTTTGCACCAAGCATTGGGTAGCCGCACTTGGCAGCATCGAATTGGTTTTCTGCGTGTTTACACCCTTAGAAAGCAATGGTATATTTATTTGATAAGTAAATAAAATTATTTTTTTCCTGTGTGTAACGAAGACTGACTAAGGAGACTTCCCTATGAAACCAATTCGGCGATCACTGTACCAAAGTGCTTTATACGTAGCTATTCCTTTGATCGTGAGTCTACTGATTGGCTACTTAGCCAAATGCTCACTCCTGATTCCTGCATCCATTATTTATGGCGTTCTCTTGGTGTTTATGATCCCTTCCGACAGCTTTTTATCAAGCAGCGTGGACTACCAAACGAAAAGCATGAATCCAAGTTTTCGTCCTCCGCCATTAAAGAGAAGGATCGAAGGTGCGCCAGAAACGATCAATTTCCTCTTCGTTTTAACGGCACTGGTTTTGTGTTTGCTGCTCTTGTTGGTTGGGTAAAGGGAATTCATAGAAATTAAGTACTAAGAAGAATGTCGAAAAGAAAAGGAGAACAGCGATGAAATTACTCAAACAAATTAATTTAATGGATGATCAAAAAACAATAAAGAGATTGAATCTCGCGGCGATCCCTAGTTTTATTTTTTTCTATGTGTTCTTTACACTCTTCGTCTTAGGTGGTCATGGGTCAAATGCTGAAACTTCGTTTATTTTCGATCTTTTGCTCTTAATGGTTGCGTATTTTATTCTCATCATTGTTCATGAATTGATCCATGGTGCCTTCTTCAAGCTTTTTGACCCTAAAGGGAAGGTAAAGTTTGGGTTCAAAAATGGGGTAGCATATGCCACGAGTCCCCATTCCTTTTATTCAAAAGGGAAATTTGCCATCATTTTATTGGCGCCATTCCTTGGCATTTCTGTGGGCCTCTTTCTATTATATTTATTTGGCTGGTTGACGGCATCTCTTTTTACCTTGATTGCTACCGCACATGCCTCTTCTTGTGTGGGAGACTTTTACTTTCTTTTTCTGATTGTTAAAGCACCAGCGAAAAGTTGTGTAGAAGATACTGAAGTGGGGTTGAATATTTATCAAGGAGAGTAGTTTATTTTTTCAATTGATCTTGGCAAAATCAAAGAGCAAGAAAATGTATGCTAGAAAATCTCTTACAAAAAAACAAACACCTCAAAAGGGTTTGTTATTTTGTAGGACTGTTTATAAATAACGTATATAGCAAGAAGACTGTTCGGCCGACAAAAAGAAAATTTGTTTTAAACGACCGTTTTCTTACTAGCGCTTTACCGATACAACGGCAAACTACCAGCGACTTTATTGATACTCTTCTTCTTGCCTTTTAAACAAAGACCAAAATAAGCCAGTGTTTCTGTGGGAATCGTCTCAAGCGTCTGACGGTATTGCTCGTAAGAATTGGTGATCTGAGCAACGTCGGAAAAATCAATGATGGTTACTTCTGGATCAGCTTGCTGACTGATCGATTCACGAATGGTCTGCAACTGCTCCTTGTTCGTTTTTAAGATAGGAATGGGAAAGTTGACAATGCCAAGGTGTTTTCTGCCTGTCGAATCGTAAATATCTTCTCCGATTCCTTCGGGAAACAATTTGCCCAAGGTTGCGCCTAAAATTGCAGCAGTATTTGCAACTAAGCCAATCGGTAATTGTTCATCGATAATCATGACACATTTTTCTTGGTTATTCATACGTTCTCACTCCATTTTCTTGGTAAATTGTTTGGTAAGCTTTGGGGGTAACCCCAATCAAGCTTTTAAAGATACGGGTAAAATGACTTTGGTCACTAAAACCTGTCAGAAAAGCGACTTCTGCAATTGCTTCTTGTGCTTCTAGTCTTTTCTTGGCAGCACTGATGCGCACCGTACTTAAATATTGAAACGGCGACAGCCCATACGCTTTGGTAAACTGCCGAATCAAGACGTACTGATTCATTCCAAAAACGTCACTTAATTCACTCAAGGACAATTTTTCAGGATAATGTTGATCGATATAGGCTTTTGCCGCTGCGGCTTTATTTGAAACCGGATCTGTTTGTTCGTGGGTGAAATCCGCATACTGAACAAGCAGGTCGTGAAGGAGACAAGTAAAGCGTTCTTGCTTTTCAAACTCATCGCCGCGATCCGACAGCAACAGCTGGTGCACTGCATGAAATTCCTCTTTTTCTTTCACTTGGCGAATGACCGGTTCAGGAAAGTGCGGCGTCAATTGAGTGTTAAAAATTTTTTGTACTTGTACCGCCATGTTCTCCGGGGTTAAGTGGATATTGCGGTAAACCAGCTTTTCCTCCGTGAGTTGCTGGCAGCGGTGGGCGGCCTTTGGCGGAATCAAAATCAAGTCGCCTGCTTCAACGATATAGCAGGTATTTTGACAGGTGAATTGACGCGTCCCAGCTTCCATCAAGCCAATCACATAATATTCGTGCCAATGGTTAGGAAACTCCTGCTGGATGCCGTTAAATAATAAAGCCTCTACACCAAGGGTGCTATCTTGAATGATTTTTCGTTCATTTCTCATCTGCATTCTCCTTTTTGTTACTATAACAAAAGTGGTTTTTGGTGAATAGAATGATATTGACTTTTGACTATTTTTCTTGATGGAAGGCCCTTGATTGGGACTGAGAAAAGGGACTGGAGAATGTCGGGAAAGAGCGGATCAGCCTTGAAGAAAGAACAGCAGGTTATTTTGACGATTCTATGGAATGAATCAAAGCAAATGGACCATGCACCGTGAAAAAAATAACGATAAATCCTTGGCATTTGAAAGTTTTATTGATGGAAGTATGGTACCATTTGACTGCAGTAAAGTTTGTGACGGTGGCTATCTTTGAAAGGTGGTGGTGCTTATGAATGTAAGTACTAACTCTTCAGAAAGGAGAAGCCTTTTTGTCCACAGCGGAAGCAATCGGGCTAATGATCAGTTTTGGTACATTTACCGCCATGCTGATCTTTGGTATCCTAGCCGCAGTGAAAAATGACAAAAAAAAATAACCGTCGACTTTAACAGGGAAACGGTTATCTTTTAAGTTAAAAAACCTGTCGCCGTCTTAAATGGCGCTGCAGAGGGGTTGTGGCAACGACTCCTCTTTACATAGTTAGTATAGCAAGAAGAGAGTGATTTTTCAACTTTAACAAGGATATTTTCAAACAAAATCGATAAGCGACATAGGCAAAACCTTATTCTCAATTGGAATAAGGTGTTCGATGTAGTCATTTTTGAAAAGTGTTCGAACATCTAAAAACGAATGCAATGTTTAAAGAAAAGGGAAGCATTATTATCGAAACTAGCGGCTAATAAGTTCCAGATAAATTCTGGTACATTTATTGCCATGCTGCTCTTTCGTATCCTAGCCACAGTGAAAAATGACAAAAAAATAACCGTCGACTTTAGCAAGGAAACGGTTATTTTTTTACTAATAAAACCCTGTCGCCTTCTTAAAAGGTGCTAGAGAGGAGTTGTGGCAACAGATTTCTTCTATACAGATCACTATCGATCATATTCGTGAATGCTAATCTACCAATCGCTCGAGATCGTAGGAAAAACCGTTTTGCTTACTTAGTTCCTTGTAAAACAAGCCACTTTTCTTTATTGTACGTTTCTGTGTGGCTAAATCTAAAGAAACTAAGCCGTAGCGGTTTTTATATGCATTGATCCATGACCAACAATCAATGAATGTCCATAGATGATACCCTTTTATATTACAGCCATCTTGAATTGCTTTCCATAAATAGGCGAGATGATCCCGGATAAATTCAATGCGATAGTCATCAATCACCTGTCCATTTTCATCCATGAACCGTTCTTCATTAGCAACACCCATACCGTTTTCTGAGATAAAGGATTCAATATTTCCATAGTTATTTTTGATGTCCATACATAAATCATAAATTCCTTTTTCATAGATTTCCCATCCACGATATTCATTCATTCGACGACCAGGCATAATATGCGGTTCAAAGAACCATTCTGGTAAGAATGGACTTTCTAAATTAACGGCAGAAGTTCTTGCTTTGACACGGCGTGGTTCATAGTAGTTTAGACCAAGTATCTGCGCGGTATTCTCTTCAATAATTTTTAGGTCTGTGTCATTGAAATCAACGGGTAATTGGTCATATTCTTCCAGCAAAGAGACTAGTTTTTCTGGAAATACTCCTTTGACCATGGGATCTAAGAAACTACGAGTATAAAAAAGATCCGCAATTTCTGCTGCTTTTTTATCTGCTGAATTTTGGCTTCTTGGGAAAGTCGGACTCAAATTGAGAATTACTCCGATTTTGCTAGATAGCTGGTATTTTTTAAAAGTTTGAATGGCTTTTGCATGGGCTAATATGGTAAAGAACGCTGCTTGAGCACCACGTTTAAAATCAATGAGATTTGGATAGTGAAAATCTTCTAAATAAGAGCCCAAGATTGGCCCCAAAGGTTCGTTAAAGGTGAACCAATGATAAACTAAGTCGCCAAACGCTAGAAAACAGGTATCAGCAAAATTTACATAAGCTTCAACAACTTCACGTGATTCCCATCCCCCTTTATCTTGTAATTTTGCTGGCATGTCAAAATGATAGAGATTCGCAAAAACTTTGATATTATTATTTTTCATTTCGGTAAAAAGATCTCGATAATAGGCTATCGCTTTCTCGTTCGCTTTACCAACCCCATCATTTGGAAACATTCGTGCCCATGAGATAGACACCCGAAATGAATTGTGCCCGGTTTGTTTCATCAATTGAATATCTTCGTGGTAACGATGGATATGGTCTGTCGTAATACTAGGTCCAATTCGTTTATAAAAACGATGAGGTTCTTCGTGAAACCACCGATCCCATACGGTCTCTGCTTTTCCTGTTTCTCCACGCCCTTCAGATTGTTCTGCTGACCAAGCGGATCCCCACCAAAAGTCATCTGGAAATGTTAACTGAGTATGTATTGACATTATCGTTTCCTCCTGTTCGTTTTTAACAGTGTAACATTGCTTTTGATATAAATAAATACTTTTTATTAAAAATATATATCTTTTTATGGTGGGTATGGTTTTAGCTGTAAAAAGACAATTTTTATGTTAAAGTATAAGTAATAGAGATGAGTATGAGGGAGTAAGTTATGAAGAAACAGCCAAAATATATGGAGGTTTATACGGAGGTAAAGAAAAAAATTGCCAATGGAACCTATCAAATCGGTGAAAAATTACCTACGGGCGATGAACTTGCGCATGAGTATCAAACAAGTAAGCTCACTGTGAAGAAAGGTATTGATATGCTAGTATCAGAGGGAGTTTTACGAACACGTAGTGGATTTGGAACGGAAGTTCTACGCAGACCAATTGATAATTCGAAAGTGTTTGGACCAAATGAAGGTCTTTTTGATTTAGTAGGGGAAGAACATGTGACTTCTGAAATCCATACGTTCTCAATTGAATTGCCATCGAATGAAGTTGCAGAAATTTTAGAAATAAATCAAAAAGAGTATGTCTATAATATTATTAGAAGTCGTTTTATTGATGAACAGCCTTATTCTATTGAGCAAACGTTTATGCCACTTTCTGTTATACCGGGGTTAGAACCAAAGCATTTGAAACGTTCTGTATATGGCTACATTACAAATGAGCTTGGTCTAGAGATTAAATCTTCCCATATTTGGATCAAAGGGGATGTGGCAAATGATTTCGATGCGGAAATTCTTTCTGTAAAACCAGGCGAGTTTATGATAGAGGTAGACAAAGTGGTGTCATTGTCTTCTGGTATACCGTTTGAATATTCTCTTTCGAGACATTTATACAAAGATTTTATTTTTGAAGCAGTTTTTGTTGAGAAGTGAAGACTAACGAATTTTGTTGGTCTTTTTTTTGACTTTCAAAAAAGATATATAATTTTAAATAAAGATATTTACTTTTTAGGGGAGCTGGTGTATGATCATCCCATAAGCAATCGCTTACAACTAAAAAAGGAGACTGATTGGAATTATGAGTAAAAAAGATGCTATTTTTGAAAAGTTCGGAATAATAGCCACAAGGTTAGGTAACCAGATTCATCTTCGAACACTAAGGGATGCTTTCGCCACTTTTATGCCTTTTATGATGTTGGCGGGATTTGTTACATTGATCAACTATGTTATTTTAGAGCCAACAGGATTTATGGGAAATATTATTGATCCAGCAACATTAACGACGATTCAAGAGATCGGGACTTCCATCAGTAATGGAACGCTAAGTATAACGACACTATTAGTTGTTGCGGCAGTTTCTTATCATATGTGTGTTAGCAGAAATTATACAAATCATATTGCTGCTGTTCTAGTCGCTATTTCAACGTTTATTGTTCTCACCCCTATGATGACGATGTTTACACCAGAAGGAAGTCAAGAAGCGCTGGAAGTAGGTGGGGTTATTCCTGTCACTCATACTGGTGCGTCAGGAATGTTCGTTGGAATTTTTGTGGGCTTAGCTGCTACGGAACTCTTTATTAAGTTATCTAATAATAAAAAGTTACAAATTCAATTGTCAGGAAATATCCCTCCAGCTGTGTTGAAGTCTTTTAACGTCCTTATTCCAATCATGATTACCGTGACTACCTTCGCAATTGGTTCATTTGCTGTCAATCAATTATTCAATATGGATGTTAATTCGTTGATTACTACTCTAATCACTGGGCCTTTAAGTAGGGTAACGACAGGTTTACCAGGGTTCCTCTTAATTACCTCAATTGCAAATCTCTTTTTTGGGTTTGGAATTCATCAAGCAGTGATATCAGGTTCACTTCTCGATCCGTTCTTGATTCAAAATATGCAAGAGAATATGGCTGCTTATGCGAATAGGGAAGATATTCCACATATCATAAACATGGCATTTAAAGATACGTTTGCTGTTATGGGAGGGTCAGGAAATACTATTGCTTTGCTAATTGCTATTTTTATCTTTAGTCGTCGTAAAGATTACAAAGACTTTGCAAAATTATCCGTAACTCCAGCACTTTTTAATATCAGTGAACCAATCATTTTTGGTTTACCAATTGTTTTCAATATTAGTTTGATTATTCCATTTGTATTGGCGCCGATTTTTTCCCTAACAGTTGCATATTTTGCGACAGCTGTTGGTTTGATCAATCATGTAGTCGTGCAGATACCTTGGACCACTCCTCCCGTCATATCTGGATTTTTAGCAACTGGTGGCGATTGGCGAGCATCAGTCTTACAAATTGCGATCATTGCTGTGAGTGTTTTTATCTACTTACCATTTTTACGTATCGATGAAAAAGTTACCTCAACAATAGGAAATGAAGAGTCAAATGATTGAGAAGAGGAAACTTCACAAGATTTTTTGAAGTCGTCTCAAACCAAAGGTAAGTGAAACAAATAAACTGAACAAATCTATATAACAAAAAGAGACCACATAGATGTATGTGAGTCTCTTTTTTTGTGGAAATATCGGTCGGTGAACTTGTGTTTAGACGGAAAGAATTACCTGAAGAATTTATTAGCAAGAATTTTTTTATACAAATCTATTGAGTTTCCATTCTATTTCTCACGGTTTTGGCTAACTTTTCAATAATATACATTGCCGGTATCTGGGTTGTAATATCAGCTTCATTAATTTTTTCTAGCGAAATATTATAGGTTATTGAAATATCAGCTAATTTAGAAAGTGTTGAATTAGAGCTGCTGGTAATTCCTATTACTGAGCTTTCTGATAGATTCAAATGATTTAAATATTGAATGATTTCTGTGGTCTCGCCGGAAACGGATAAAGCGACGATACACATTTTTTTTGCTAACTCAGTGGATAGGTAATTAATAGGATAATTACTAGGATCTTCAATGCGAATCGCCATGTTAAATAGTGACGAGAAATAAAGAGAACCATATTCAGCAACAACATTTGAGGAGCCTACGCCAATAAAAATAATCAGCTCTTTTTCCATCAATAAGTGAACTGCCTCATCAAATTTATCTTCAAAGAATTTGTCTTGTGTCCGTGCTAAAAAATTCAAGAGTTCACTCTCAAAATCAAGTGTTTTTACCTCTTTTTCTTCTTTAAGAGATTCGAGATACGCACTAAGGTAAATTTTAAATTCAGAAAAACCGGTACAGCGAAATTTTTTACAAAAGCGTAATACGCTGGCAGTACTCGTATGACTTTTCTCAGCTAATTCTCGAATACTCATGGAAGCAACTGCATTTACCTCTGAAATAATTGCTTTATATACCTCAATATCCGTTTCATTTAAGTCTGGTTGATAGTCAAGAAACAACATAGTAATCCCCTCCTGTTACAAATTGTAACAGGATTGTAACCGGTGTCAATCGTCTGTTTTTGTAACCGTTTACTTAAAAGCGGTATTTAAGGGGATAAAAATAATCTATACTGACCATGTAGTTAAGTTAAAGGAGTGTTTCTGGATGGATAAAGGAATAAAAATTGCAACAATTGGCGGTGGATCAAGTTATACACCAGAATTGATAGAAGGATTTATTAAACGATATGCTGAATTACCGATTTCAGAATTATGGCTTGTGGATATTGAACAAGGAAGAGAGAAATTAGAAATAGTTGGGGAACTTGCTAAACGTATGGTAAAAAAAGCGAACCTTCCAATGAAAATTTATATGACTCTTGATCGTGAAGTGGCATTAAAGGATGCGGACTTCGTTACGACGCAATTTCGTGTAGGTCTTTTGGAAGCGCGAGCGAAAGACGAGAGAATTCCTTTAACATATGACACGATTGGACAAGAAACGAATGGTCCAGGAGGGCTTTTTAAAGGATTACGCACGATTCCTGTTATCTTAGAAATAGTGAAAGATATGGAGCGCCTTTGCCCAGAAGCATGGCTGATCAACTTCACTAATCCAGCTGGCATGGTGACAGAAGCTGTCTTACGCCATAGCAATATGCGTAGAGTAGTAGGTTTGTGTAATGGACCAATTGGAATAGAACGTGGCATTGCAGAAACATTAAAAGTACCCAAAGAAGAATTATATGTTGAATTTACTGGGCTAAATCATATGGTTTTTGCGAAAAAGATTTATCATAAAGGGATTGATGTGACCCAAAAAGTACTTACATTGATGACGCAAGATACTGGCGATGCAGTTGGTCTGAAAAACATTGCTGATTTAGAATGGGAACCAAATTTTTTCCGAACACTTGGCATGATTCCCATCGGCTATTTAAGGTATTACTATCAAACAGCTACTATGTTGTCTGAGCAAAAACGATCAGCAGAGAAAGAAGGAACTCGTGCAGAAGTTGTGCAGAAAATCGAGCATGAGTTGTTTGAACTTTATAAAGATGAACATCTAGCAATCAAACCACCTCAATTGTCAGAACGTGGGGGCGCTTATTATAGTGAAGCAGCATGTAATTTAATTAATTCCATCTATAATGACAAACGTGATATTCAAACGGTCAATACAAGAAATAATGGTGCCATCAGTGATATCGATTGTGATTCAGCGGTTGAAGTAAATTGTTTGATTACAAAACAAGGACCGATCCCTTTGACTACAGGTGAATTACCTATTCCTATCAAAGGACTAGTTCAACAAATTAAGTCTTTTGAACGTATAGCGGCCCAAGCAGCTGTTACGGGAGACTATAACACTGCTTTATTAGCGATGACGATCAATCCCTTAGTTCCAAGTGATAGGACAGCAAAGCAACTACTTGATGAAATGCTTTTAGCACACAAAGAATATCTGCCGAATTTTTTTAAAGGAGAATGACAATGAAAGTAAAATACTATGTTGAGGCAAATTACCAAGAAGTCAGTAAGATCTGTGCAAAACTCATTTTAGATGTCTTAAAAGAAAAGCCAAATGGGTTATATTGCTTTGCAGGTGGTGATACACCCGTAGGAACGCTTAACATCATTGCAGAAGCAGCAATCAACAAAGAAATAGATTTATCCCAGGCAAAGTTTATTGAACTAGATGAATGGGTTGGAATCGATCCGAAAAATGAAGGCAGTTGTCTATCCTATTTAAAAAGAAACTTATTCAATCGGGTTCCTATTGACCTAAAGCAACTTCACACATTTGATCCTTTAGCCGATGATTTAAATGAGGAATGCAAAAAAGCTGATAAATTTATCGAGGAGAATGGAGGATTAACACTGAGTTTGCTTGGGGTTGGAGAAAATGGTCACTTAGGTTTTAATGAGCCTGGTTCGTCCTTCGAAGATAAAGCTCATATAGTGAACTTAGACGAATCAACCCAAAGTGTTGGGAAAAAATATTTTTCAGACGAGAAAGTTGATCGTACGAAAGGAATTACGTTAGGGATAGGACAATTATTACAATCTGGAACAATGATCGTACAAGCTAGTGGAGCAAAAAAGAAATCTGCGATACAACAGTTTCTATGCGGTACGATTACAAAAGAGTGTCCAGTTACTTCTCTATGGTTGCACAAAGATCCTGTATTGGTGGTTGATAAGGAAGTCGTGAACTAAAAGGAGGAAAAAAGATGCAGGTCATTGAGAACAAGGTATTGCCTATATTGCTGAAAATAGGCAATAGTAAACACTTAGTTGCTATAAGAAATGGGATTTCCATGACGATTCCTTTTACTATTGTTGGAAGTATCTTCCTAATCATTGGTAACTTTCCAATACAGTCATGGATGGATTTTGTGTCAAATTGGGGACCGCAGTTGAATGCACCAGTCAATGTTACGTTCGGAATCCTTGGACTGATATCTGCCATTGGTATAGGCTATCATTTAGGAAAAGAGTTTGGTGTTGATGCTATTTCTAATTCGATGCTCACAACTATCGGCTTTCTTCTAGCAACATTAAACGATGACTGGACGATAAATTTGGCTAATTTTGGTGCTAGTGGTATGTTTACCGCGATCATTGTTGGGGTATTTGTCACTCATGCTTTTAAATGGTTTGTCACTCATAATATTGTAATAAAAATGCCAGAAGGTGTGCCGCCCACTGTAGCAACTTCTTTTGCAACGTTAATCCCAGGGGCATTTATTCTGACCGTTATATGGATCGTCAGAACTTTATTAGGGGTTGATATCAATGAAATCATTACTATTGTTTTCCAACCTTTAATGCAAGGGATGGGAACACTCCCAGGCATGCTGTTATACACACTTCTCGTTTGTTTGCTATGGATATGTGGAATCCACGGAGACAATGTTTTGTCTGGAATTGCGACCCCTGTTTTCCTAAGTTATCTTGCTGATAATACGGCAGCTTTTCAAAGTGGTGCAGAAGTACCTCATGTTTTTGCCGATGGATTTTGGATTGTCTTTATGTGTTTAGGCGGAACTGGAGCAACACTCGGTCTAGTGTTAAATATGCTCCACTCCAGAAGTAAGATGTATAAGTCGATTGGACGATTATCTTTGCCGTCAGCTATTTTTTGTATCAATGAACCGGTTATTTTTGGTTTGCCTATTGTGATGAATCCTGTAATGCTTATTCCGTTTATAGCAACGCCTATGGTCCTATGTATCGGTACGTATATCTTAATGAATATTGGTATAGTAGGACCGATTGTTATTCAAGTTCCATGGACTATTCCTCCTATTATTGGTCCTTATTTAGCTACTAATGGTAGTATTGGAGCAGCCGTTTGGTCTTTTGTATCGATTTTCATTTCATATTTTATTTATATGCCATTTTTCAAAATATTGGAAAAGCAGCAAGTGAAAAATGAAACCGCAGAGGCGCAAGAAACGGGAACAACGATTCCTGTGAGTATAAGTGAGTAGATAGAAGAAGCCTATTTTCCATCATTCATTAAGATAAGTATTTTTAGGTATTAGAAAATAACTTTAAAAAAGTATATTGGAAAAAAGACGATTGTCCTTCATGATTCTGATAGTTTCAATAATAAAACAACAAATAGCATCATTATCTAAGCGAATCAGTAAATGATTCGCTTTTTTTAATGTTGTATTTTTTATCATTTGCTTCTATCAATAAAACCTTCTCGAATACTTTATTGGATGTTATGGTAATCCTTGAAATCTCCTCTTCGGTCCATCGTTTAAAAAAAACGGAGCTTCAGTTGTGCCGAGAAATGATGGCGATTTCATTTTGTGCAAGCTATAGTTTAGGTGGGGGTAGCAAATATGATTCATTTCAAATTGACGTATCTGTTTTCAGAACCAAATATTGAGGCGTTTCTTCAGTTGACGAAGTGGAGGGATGAGGAATTTCTGGCGGAGATTGCCAAGATCAATCAAATCACTGAACAGCGGTTGAATCAACGAATCACGATGCATGAGGGAGAAGTTTTGATTCCTTCGCTGATTCAACGAAAATGGCCGGAAATTCTTTTCGATGTCCAGAAGAACACGTTGTTTTTTTCGGAAGAAGAGCGGCGGTCCATGATTTATCTTCTGACTTTTTCAGCAGTGAAAGACTTATCCGTCTACCGGTTTCAAGAGCTGTTCTATGTCAGTAAAAATACGATTTTGAAGGATTTAAAGGGGATCAGAGAGGAACTTGCAGCTTTCAAGATTCAACTATTGTACTCTCGAAAATATGGCTTTTATCTAGAGGGAGAGGAATATCAGATTCGCGCTCTTGCTTTTCGAAAAGTCAGTGCGTTATCCAATACGAAAAATGGGAATTTGCTTTTATTTGAGGGAATCTACGAGCAGAATAAAACGATATATATTCAAATAAGAGATCGTTTGTCCGCAACATTGACTGCCTTCAATCTGGTGATCGTACCGAGCCGCTTCGAAGAAATGCTTTATTTTCTTAATTATTTATCCTTTCGGATGGCAGAAACGGCTGTTTCTTTAGCGGAGACAGAAACATCGCTGCTACAGTCGCTGCATGTCCATCAAGTTAGTCAGCAGTTTTTAGCAGAATTTCCTGCCATCAAAGATCGGAAAACAGAAGAACTTTATGTAACGATCCTGTTGAAAACGATTCTGCAAGGAGATATCGAAGATACTTCATTAGAGTTTTTATTGGAATGTGCCAGTAAGATCATTCATGAAATGGAACGGCTGGCAGCTATCGAGTTTGTGGACTATCGCACCCTTTTGATGAACACATTCTATCATCTTGTCCCGGCGTATTTTCGAATCCGCTACGGTTTTCCACTGGAGAATGTACTGATTGAAGAAATCAAGCTGCAATACAATGAGTTGTTTGAACTGACGAGACGAGCACTGGGTTCTTTAGAAGACCTAGTCGGTACGATCCCTGATGAAGAAATCGGTTATTTTACGATTTTGTTTGGTGGAGAAATCAGTAAACAAAAGGCCAAACGTGATTACTTCCAATTGAATGCATTAGTTGTCTGCCCAAGCGGCATCAGTTCATCCTTGATTTTGGAATCAGAATTAAAGGAACTGTTTCCCCAGATCCATTTTTTGCCGGCTCGTTCGATCGAAGAGTATGAAAATGTTCGTTTCAATGAAGAGATTGATCTGATTTTTTCCAGTGCCCCGATCAAAACCAAACGACCATGTTATGTGATCAATCCGATTATGACGCCCATTGAGAAGGATGAACTGCTTAGAAACGTACAAGCGGCATTCTTTCCTTCAAAAACTGGTTTGCATTCCATTGACGATGTGTTAGAAGTGATTTTGCCCTATGTTGATTTAAAAGCAGGCATCAGTAAGCAAAAGCTGAGAAAAATTTTGCAAAGAAAAATCAATCGAGAATTGAATAGAAGGGAAGACCAACGTCCGATGTTATCAGATTTATTAACAGCAGAAACCATCCAATTTACTGAGGTGCCGCTGACTTGGCAAGAAGCCATTCGAGAAGCTGCTGCGCCATTAAAAAAGACCAATAAAATTGAGGAACAGTATATAACCGCCATGATCAATAAAGTGGTAGATCACGGTCCTTTTATCCATATTGGAAAAGGCATCGCTTTGCCCCATGCGCGTCCAGAAGATGGGGTCAATGCGATCGGGATGTCTTTATTAAAAGTCAAAGAGCCAGTACTTTTGAATGATGATCCGCAACACCCCATTCAAGTGTTTATATGTTTGGCGGCGGTTGACAATGAGCTCCATCTAAAAGCGTTAGCGAGTTTAACAAAAATTTTGTCGAATAATGAAAAACTAACTGCGTTACTTTCCGCAACCAATGCGGATCAAATAATTGAAGTGATCAGAGAAGGAGAAGATGAAAAATGAAATTTGCAGCAGTGTGTGGGTCAGGATTAGGATCAAGTTTTATGGTGGAGATGAATATCAATTCTGTTTTAAATGAATTGGGTGTCTCAGGTGTGGAAGTGTCCCATTATGATTTAGGAAGTGCCGCACCCGATATGGCGGATGTTTTCTTCGTTGGTGGCGATTTAGCCGATAGTGCGCAGCATCTAGGTGAGATCGTGGTGTTAGACAGTATTATCGATCTCGATGAATTGAAGCAAAAGGTTCAAGCCGTTTGTCAGGAAAAAGGATTACTATAAAAAGGAGTAGACAGTCATGAACGAATTTTTAGATATTCTTGTAGATATCGCGAGTACCCCAGCGATCTTAGTTGCGCTGATCGCCGTTTTGGGGAATGTGCTGCAGAAAAAAGACATTGCCACGATCGTCAAAGGGGGCATCAAAACCTTTGTTGGGTTTCTCGTGGTCACTGCCGGGGCTGGGGTGATCGAAAGCTCTCTGGCGCCATTTGGGGAGATGTTCCAAGCAGCCTTTAACATGCAAGGGGTCGTACCTAATAACGAAGCGATCGTTGCGCTAGCGTTGACGACATACGGCACCTATACCGCACTTATTATGTTAGCCGGAATGGCCTTCAATATTTTGATTGCCCGTATCACTCGCTTTAAATACATTTATTTGACTGGGCATGCCACGTTGTATATGGCTTGCATGATTGCGGTGATTTTGAGCGTTACTGGAATGAATACTTTTAATCTAGTTTTATTTGGCGGCTTAGCGTTAGGGATCTGTAACACGATTTTCCCAGCGATCGCACAACCGTTTACTCGAGAAATTACTAAAAATGATTCCGTCGCATTGGGGCATACGGGGAACTTCGGCTACGCATTGAGCGGGTTGATTGGGAAATACGTCGGCAATAAGGAAAAATCTACCGAAGACATCAATTTTCCGAAAGGCCTGTCTTTCTTGCGGGACTCTACTGTTAGTATCACGATTACGATGGCTATTGTATACGTGATCGTAGCAATTTTTGCTGGGAGTGAATTTATTACAGAAAATCTTAGCAATGGCACGAACTCGATCATTTATTCGTTGCAGCAAGCTGGTTCGTTTGCCGCTGGTGTCTTTGTGATTTTAGCTGGTGTCCGTCTGATTTTGGCAGAAATCGTACCAGCCTTTAAAGGGATTTCCGAAAAGCTTGTTCCTAATGCGATTCCTGCATTGGATTGCCCGATCGTCTTTCCTTATGCGCCAAATGCTGTTCTGATTGGTTTTCTAACCAGCTTTGTCGGTGGGATCGTTAGTTTGATCATCATGGTCTTCACAGGAACAACCGTTATTATTCCAGGTGTCGTGCCCCATTTCTTCTGTGGCGCAACGGCAGGTGTTTACGGCAATGCAACGGGTGGTGTGCGAGGCGCCGTGATTGGTTCCTTTATTCATGGGATCATTATCAGCTTCATGCCGATCTTGTTGATGCCAGTCATGGGGGATCTTGGGTTCCAAGGATCAACTTTCTCTGATACCGACTATGGAGTTGCAGGGATCTTCCTAGGAAACTTAGCCAATATGGGAGGTCAAATCGCCATCTTCTCAGGGATAATTGCGGTAGTCGCGGTCTTGATCGGATTGACGATTTTCAAGAAAAACAGCCGGGCAAAATCTGTTTCTGAATAAATAGAGGATGGAGGGATAAATAGTGGCAATCAGTGAACAAGAATACCACGAACTCGAAAGATTAGCGGCAAAGATTCGTTTAGATACCCTTTGCAGCATCAAGAAAATGGGGCAAGGCCATCTGGGCGGTTCCTTTTCAATTGTTGAATTATTGGCCGTTTTGTACGGCAAACAGCTGCGGGTCAATCCACAAGATCCACAGTGGGCGGATCGTGACCGACTCGTTTTATCAAAAGGACATGCTGGCGCCGCACTGTACAGTGCATTAGCAAATACGGGCTATTTTGATCGGTCGTGGTTATGGACGATCAATGAGGGCGGCACGAGACTGCCTTCCCATCCGGATCGCTGGAAAACGCCGGGGGTTGATGCCACCACAGGTTCACTGGGGCAGGGGACTTCCATGGCTGCCGGGATCGCGACGGGTCTGCGCTTGGCAGGGAAGGACAATTTTGTTTATTTGATCGTCGGGGACGGCGAACTAAATGAAGGACAGTGCTGGGAAGCCTTCCAATACATTGCCCACTTCAAACTGAATCACTGTATCGTCATTATTGATGACAATAAAAAACAGCTAGATGGGCCAACCAAAGACATTCTTGATCCCTTTGACATCCAGCAGAAGATGACTGCATTTGGCTTTTATACAGAAAAAGTTCCAGGAGCAGACATGCAAGCCATTGATGAGGCAATCGAGCGCTGCAAAGCGATCGAAGACCAAGCGGTTTGCATTGTCTTGGACAGCGTGAAAGGACAAGGCGTTCCTTTCTTTGAAGAATTAGATGCCAATCACTCCGTGAAGTTTACCACGGATGAAATCAATCAAGCGGCAGAAGCGGCAATCAAAGAGTTGACGATAAAAATCGAAGGAGGACGCTAAGGCATGTTTACATTAAGCAAAACCACTGCTACTGGTAAAGAGCTGCGAACATGTGTCGTTGACACATTGGTGGAACTCATGGATGAAAATAACCAGCTAGTTGCGTTGGATGCCGACCTTGGCTCTGCCAGCGGCTGGACAGCGATTGCCAACAAACATCCCCAACGCTTTATCAACATGGGGATCGCGGAAGCCAATATGGTTGGCGTCGCTGCTGGCTTGAGTTTAACTGGCTATACACCTTTTATCCACACTTTTGGGCCATTTGCAACGCGCCGGGTATTCGATCAGCTGTTTATTTCTGGCGGCTATGGCGGCAATACGATCAATATTTACGGTTCTGATCCGGGGTTTGCAGTCGGACACAACGGCGGCACCCATACGACATGGGAAGATGTGGCTTTGATGCGAATGATTCCCCAATCGATCGTCTGCGATGCAGCGGATGAAGTCCAAATGGCGTGGATCATAAAAACCTTTAGCCAATTATCCGGCGTTCATTACGTACGAGGCAATCGGAAAGCTGTTCCAACGATTTATGAAAAAGGCTCGACCTTTGAACTAGGGAAAGGCAATGTTTTAAGACCAGGCGATGAACTGTTGTTGATTGCCAGTGGCCAACTGGTTTCTGAAACACTGCAAGTGGCAGAAGAATTAGCAGAAATAGGAATCAGCTGCGAAGTGATCGACATGTTCACCATCAAACCGATCGATAAAGAATTGATCATCCGCGAAGTTCAGGGAAAACGGCAAGTCATCACCATCGAAAATCATTCTATCACCGGTGGACTAGGGAGTGCCGTCGCCGAAGTGCTTGCTGAAACTGGCAGTGCTGTTCCCTTAAAACGTATTGGTGTCAACGAACGATTTGGCCAAGTCGGCACACCCGATTTCCTGCAAAAAGAATATGGCTTAGATGCTGCTTCAATCAAGCAGCAAATAGTTGAGGGGAAGGTCAGGGAATAGAAAAAGGAAGCATCAACGAATCAATGGTTGATGCTTCCTTTTCATTCCTTTCAGGTCTTGCGAAAAAACGTCAAACAGCGCGTAAGTCTTGCTGTTTGACGTTTTTTTGTGTGAACTAAGACAAAAACCAGCGCCGTAACTTTTCTGCTTCGGTTAATGGGAAGTAGAACAGCTTACTTTCGGTGAAGGTATCTTCGGTTTTGATGGTCAACTGTGACTTGCCCAGCCCTTTTTTGTGCTGCCAATACGTCGTGGTGACGGTGAAATCTTGGATTTTATTTTTCTTCAGATAAGCGGTCACCTTTGTTAAGCCGCGAATCGTTTGACACAACAATACATGGTTATCTAAAAATTGATACCCTTGTATTTTGCCCCGCCAGATGCTTGATAACACGAAGGAGCCAAAGAACACGAAGAAAATCAGCGCTAACCACCAGAAAAAGAAGGCGGAGATTCCTACAACAAGCAGCCCGATAAGCAGTGGCCAATGGCAAAAGTACCAAAAGTTGGGTCGCGGATTTTTCACTAGAGCAGTTTGTTGAAACGACCATTCAGGTAAAAAGCGGGCCAATGTTTCGGTCAGCTGCGCCTCTTTCAAAATGGGGAACAGATAGACCGTATCATCGCTTTCTGAAGAACTGCCAGCAGCCAGCAGTAACTTGACGGAGCTTAGATGAAAGATTCGGCGATAAAGATTTTGTTCGACACTTAGCCCTTGGATCCTAGCGAGGGGAATCGTTTGGTGTCGTTTAGAAAACAAGCCTTGCGTGATCAGCAGCTGTTGTTGGTTCGTTTCCACCGTAAAGCCATAATAGCGGAAAATATTTCTAGCAATCGCAAGAAAGAAAAACAAAATTAACAGCCCCAGCAAAAGCGCAGCACCAAATAAAAGGCCGAGTTGCTGCAAATCCGATGCATAGGTAAAGAGATTGGGAATGTTGTCGATCACGTTGTAGCCGATGACTAGAACCAAGGTGAAAACAGAAAAATCAGTGAGAGAAAACAAGAAAATCTCCTTGAATTTCAAAGTGAATGTTTCTAACGGCGGATTTGCTGTTTCCTCACCCGAAAAAACAGTAGCGTAATTATTGGTTGGTTCTTCTCCACTAGTTGCTTGGGCAGTCGGCTCTTGTGGTGTTGCAGCTGCTTTTTTTGACGCTTCGATGGAGGCAATGAGAGCCAGCGGCAACGCTGGGAAAAGAATTTCGGCTTCGCCACTCGAACTTGCGGCGCTTTCCAATTTCACTTCAGCTAATTTAAATGGACGTAAATAAAAGTAATGATTCTCTTGAATGGTTTGGATGCGTTCAAATGGCAAAATCGTTTGTTTTTGGATAAAGAGTCCTTTGTTGACTAGTACACTCGTTTGATCGATTTGAAAGGTAAAGCGGGCGTAAGACAGTACCGCAAAAATCAGACACACCAGTAAAAATAGCAGAATGCCGCCCAGAATCATCGGCAAAGAAGGGACGTCGTTGAATAATTTGAATACAAGCAGAAACGCTAGTACCAGAAAATTTTTGCAATTTTTGAACCAGTAAAGGCCAATGCACAGCAACGGCAGTCGTTGTTTTTCATAGATCATCTTTGACCACCTCGACTAAAGTCATAATGGTTTCTCGCAAGCGTTCGGCTTGCGCCACTGGTAGGCCTTCAATGGTGTGGTTGGTGGCAGCCGTATGAATCTGTAAGGAGACTAAGGAGTATTTTCGCAAAAAGATCCCTTGGTCTGTTTCGATATGCTGAATTCGGCGGATCGGAATATACGTGGTGCTGCGAAATAGATAGCCGTGTTGAATGGCGATATCATTTTCTTGAATCTCGTAGCGATGGAATTTGTAACGGTAGTTCATTAGCACAAAAGAAAGCAGATGGCTGATCAAAGTCAGCGCCAATAAGCTTGACCAAAGGGTGATCACCCAGAAATGCAGCCAGTTTTGCGTGGCTAGAAACCAAAAAGAAGCAGCGAAAATCAGGCTGAAAATAATCAGTGACGTAATCCTTCGCAACCGCCAAACACGAATGATGGTCTGAGGCATTTGTTCATTTAATAAGGGATAATTCAAGGGGAACATCCTCTCTACATAGAAATAAATAGGGTTACCCACAAATATAGTGGAGATAGAAGAAAAAAACAAGGTCAGGAATTAAAAATAGTTAATTGTGATTTAAATATTGATGCGAATAGGTACAAAAAAGAAAAAGCCACGTTTGGTTAACCAATGAGCATGAGTTTGTTCGTCATGAAAAAAGCGAATCTGCTATTGACTCTCCCTCAAGAGGAGCCAGTATGCTTTAGTAGAATAGGGCGATTTCTGTAGAAAATGATCGAGGTTGCTGGGCTGTCAAAAGAAATCAATGGACGCAAAACAATTGATCAACTGACCTTTTTGGTATTGGAATACCGCTGGTCGTACTATTTTTGACCAATAGGATTGGTGGAGATAAAGTGAGGGGGCTGTTTCTTATACATCACAAGATAGTGGCAGATAGAAGAAGTACCAGAAGCAGTTTGTACGGTCCATAGAGGAGCCTATGCAGAATTTCCGAAAGCCTATGCTGCAGTTATCCAGTTTGTTGAAAACAACGGCTATCGAATCACAGTGCCTTTTCGTGAAAGCTATATTGATGGTATTTGGAATAAAGAAAGTGAAGAGGAAGGGCTGACTGAGATCCAGCTTCCTGTTGAAAAAATCAGCAGGCGACAGTAAGCAAAGACGTAGTTTGATGCAGTTTTTTTGTTAGGCAAGGTGTGAATTGCAGTAAGAACTTCTTTTATCGAAGGAAAGCAGGCGATTCCCATTGACAAATCGACTAGCGCCTTCTAAACTAAAAGCAGAAAAACAAGAGAAAAAGGTGATGGCTCCGGCCTATCTGCTGTTATTCCTTCGTTAACAGGGGTAGGACTGGAAAAGAGTAAATAAAATCAATTTCATAGGCAAAAAATTGACTGCATGCAGTTTTATTTGAAGTGCCTATCATTGATTTTATTTTACTCTTCGCTTTTTGATCTTCATCGTTTGAAGGTTGACCGCAGAGTGAAATCTGCGGTCTTTTTTGTTTTTCAATTATTTTGAAAGGGGAAAATAAGATGTACCAAGAATTGAGAAAGGCAATCGAGCGGCCACCGCTCTATAAAAAAATGGCAGAGGCGTTTTGGGACGATGCGTATATTTCCAAGCAAATGTTAAAGGCTCATTTGGATCCTGATTTTGAGGGAGCTAGTAGAAAGGTTGACTTTATCAACGAATCCGTTCGATGGATCAGTCGCCTTGTTCCGCCAGAAAAACAGACGCAACTTCTTGATATCGGCTGCGGACCAGGGATCTACGCGGAAAAATTTGCAGCGCTGGGCTATGAAGTGACAGGCGTTGATTACTCCAGAAGATCCCTTACCTATGCGAGAGATTCTGCGAATAAGCGGGAACTAAATATTACCTATCTATTTGATAACTATTTGGAGATGGCATTGCCTCAGCAATTTGATTTTATTACCTTGATTTATTGCGACTATGGTGCCTTAAATCCAGAGGAACGCAAACTACTGCTAAAAAATGTGCTGGCGCATCTAAAACCGGGTGGCAAATTTTTGTTCGATGTATTTACGATTGAACAGTTTTTAACGCTTAATGAAGAGCAGACCTGGGAAAGTCACGAATCAGAAGGGTTTTGGCGGGGGGAGCCCCATCTTGTGCTATATCAACGATGGAAATATCCTGATCACGTCTTGCTGGAGCAAACAACGATTTTAGCAGAAGGTGAGACCACAAATTATTACTTATGGACGACCTATTTTACAAAAGATGCATTGCTGAGGGAAGTTCAGGCTGCAGGCTTTGATATCTGTGAGGTATTTGGCGATGCTAAAGGCAGTCCTTATAGCGAAGAAGATTCAACAATGGCGATACTTTTGAAGAAGCCACAACTGAAAGAGTAGTTTTCTGTAAATAGAAACAAAAAGAAACGATGATTTTTCGTCGTTTCTTTTTGTTTGGCTCGGAACTGATCGATCAATTTTTTCGTACTAATGATCGGGCCTATTCAACACTACTCATTCAGCGAAACGTCGAACCATCGTAATATCTGTTTCCAAATAGCCCATTTTTTTGTATAGCTGATACGCAGATTGATTATGGGCAAAAACGTGCAAGCCGATCTCAGTGATGCCTTGCTGGATCGCCCACTTTTCCAAAGCTTGTAACGCTTTGGTTCCATAGCCTTTTCCTCGCTGGTCTTCCTCGATGATAAAGTCATAGATGAAGGCTTTCTGGGCAGCTGTGTTGATCCAAATCACCCCGATCGGTTCACTAAAATCAGCTGCAAATAAAGAAAACAAGTGATTGTTTTCAGTGGCAGTCCCTTGAGGAAGTAAAGAAGCAAAGCTTTCTTTGGCGAGGGAGAGGGCCTCGTCTTTGGCCCATGTGCCTGCTTGGACTTTGTCATTGGCGTATTCGAAAACAGCATTGGCTAAGTAGGCAGCGTAGTCGCTGTCTTTCATTGGTATTAAGTTCATCTATTTCTCCTTTCGTCCTTTTGGATTCTCCCTATCTTGCAGAATGATTGCAGTAAGGGTAAATGGGGACGTTTGATTGGTAACTATTTGTTCCCCCTTCAGTTGAAGGTCTCTGACAACGGGTCTCGTCGTTGAAACAAAAACAGGTCATCCGGTGCAAACTGGTGGCGTGCATCGCAAGTATAGCCCCGCAACCAGTCACAACCATCGATGCGGCGAACGTAGAATCCTTTGGGGAAATCGTCGGTTTTCTCCAAAGGCATAGAAGCGATCGTGATTGCGGCAGCTGGCGCTTTTCCTTGGGATTTCAGTCCGGTGCTATTTGCCAGTTGATGATAACTGAGGCGAAAGTGTAAGGCCATTTCCAATGTACAATCGGTCAGTCCATAAGAAGGTGCAGCTGCAAAAATCTCCGTCAACGAGCCACCTTGTGTGAGTCCCAGTTCTTTAAGGGAAACAATCACACAAGTAGTACGCTGTTTATCGGCACTGAGGGAGAGGTGGGGATGGCGCAAGAGCTGGTTGGCATACGCGTTTAAGTGAATCTGCTGTTCTTCCAACTGCTGGCAAAGGCGGGCTAGCGAAACCCCGCCATAGTCTACGATCACTTCTTTCAAATCAAACACTCCTTTCAATAGGGATCCATTTCTTGAAAAATCAGTTCGCACCCTCGTTCTCAGTCAAATTGGCATAAATCGCAGCAACTTCTTCTTGGTAACGATTCTTTAGTCGAGGGGGACTTAAAATGCGTAGGCTTTTTCCAAAAGAGAACAAATAGGGCACCACCCAGCTTTCCTCGGGTAAATCAACGGTAACCACAGCAGTGCCTTCCTCCGTCAAAGTAATATCCTGATGATCGAACTCATCATATACCCGATAAAGAACGTCGGCTTGAAAGAATAGACGAGCGGGATAGGTGTCAACAGTCAATTCAATGGCAGAATTAGGCGCAGTGACCGGAAAAAAATGCTGTTCAGTGACGCGGACCTGACTCATACGGCTGATTTTAAATGTCCGAAAGGCATTCTTTTGCTGGTCGAAGGCTTGCAGATACCATGCTTGCGAACGAAAAAGCAGTTTGTAAGGCTGACAGACGCGTTTTTGCGGTCCCTGTTTACTGATATAGTCAAAGGTGATCACGTGGTTCCTTAAAATACTCTTTTTTAATAAATCAAACGTGTCGTTGCCGTTTTCTCGCCGATGCCAAGTGGAAAAATCAACTTCTAGCCAGTCTGCATCGTTTTGCTGGAATAAGGATTGCAGTTTTGCCAATGATTCTCCGCTGATCTGTGGCGTCAGCTGGCGAATCCCTTTCAACGCCAAAAGCAGGTTTTTCCGTTCTTCCTCTGATAATAACACTTTATCCAACACAAAACTGCTTAACAAATAGACGCCGCCATTTCGACCCGTTTCGGTATAGATGGGTACGCCAATACTGCTTAAGGTATTGATATCTCTGGTGATGGTGCGAGTCGAGACTTCAAATTGTTTGGCTAATTCAGAAGTGGTTGCTTTTTCATGATTCAACAGGTGGTAGATAAGGCCGAACAGGCGTGTCGTGCTCACTTGGTTTACTCCTTTTATAAAAAGATGATAAAACACTGACAGAAGGTGTCTAGGTTTCTATCGTATCATAAAGACAAAGAAGGAGGAACTCCAATGAAATTTTCGATAATGGCAACGGAAAGAACCAATAATTTTACTGATCCAGCGATTCAAGCAAAAATCACTGGCTTATGGGGGAAAAACAGCGAGGCGGTCAAGAAAGCCGCAGAAAAAGGAACGGTCATCGCTTGCGTTTACCACGAGTATGAGTCAAACTATCAAGGAGACTATGCCGTTTCGCTTTGTTTCGAAGAAACGGAGCAAGCAGACTTTGATACAGAAAAATATACTTGGAAAAAGTATCCGGTCGATTGGCGCGATGCGCAGGGCATTCTGACTACTTGGCGTCAAGTCTGGTCAGAGGAAGAAAACCAGCAGTTGCAGCGCAGGTATTCCTTTGATTTCGAACAGTATGCGCCAGACGGCGAAGTAACGATTTTTATCGCCATTGAAGAAAGCGACAAAGAGTAACCATTTTCCTGAATAGGAGGACAGTCAATGAGACAGTACGAAAGCAAAGCAGACTTGATCCAAGAGATCACAGAACGTTACCAAAAATTTCGCCAAGAATTTGTTGAAATTCCCGAAGCGTTACGAAATCAACGGATAGCAAGTGTCGACAAGACCCCTTCAGAAAATTTGTCTTACCAAATCGGCTGGGTCAGTTTGTTATTGTCATGGGAAACACAGGAACAACAAGGGATGAGCGTTCACACACCTGCTGAAGGGTATAAATGGAACAACCTTGGTGGATTGTATCAATCCTTTTATCAGACATATGGCAGTTTGACCTTAGCACAGCAGCAAGAGCTCTTAGACCAAAAGGTGACGGCACTTTGCCAGTGGATCGAAGGCTTATCCGATCAGGAATTGTTTGAAGCAGGGCAACGGGATTGGGCAACCACCAAAGCACAGTGGCCAGTCTATAAATGGATCCATATCAATACAGTAGCACCCTTTACCAATTTCCGAACGAAAATCCGAAAATGGAAAAAGGAAGCACTGCATTGATCAATAGAGAAATGAATGAATCGAACAGGAAAATCACACCCTTTTCATAGTGTGATTTTTTGCTGTACATAAAAAAACGGTTTATTGAGAAACAATGGCAAAGAAGCGCCAGCGACTTGCTATCAATTGTGAGAGACTGAAAATCGTGCTATGATGGCGTTAATCAGAGCAAGGAGGAAAAAGCTGATGTGTGGTGGCATTATTTCCCAAAAAATTGCCTAAGCCCATGTAGATCAAGACCAGCAAAAAACGATTTACATGGGAGGAACAAATGATGAAAGAAAACAAATATGATGACCAAACGTTTTTTACGAAATACAGTGAAATGACTCGTTCGCAAAAAGGCCTGCAAGGAGCTGGGGAATGGCAGACGCTAGAAAAAATGTTGCCTGATTTCGAAAAAAAGCAGGTACTTGATTTAGGCTGCGGGTATGGATGGCATTGCCAATATGCTGTAAACCATGGAGCGGCAGCAGTACTAGGAACTGACATATCTCAACGGATGCTCGAGGAGGCCAAGAAAAGGCACCCTGATCCGAAAATAACGTATCAATGTGTCGCAATGGAAGAAGTGACACTTCCTCCAGCCACAATAGACGTTGTTTTAAGTTCATTGGCGTTTCACTATGTGGCAACGTTCGAAACATTGATCAAAAGCATATCGGTCTGGCTGAAACCTGGTGGTGTACTCGTATTTTCGGTGGAGCATCCGGTTTATACTGCGGAAGGATCGCAAGATTGGCAGTATGATAGGCAGGGGGGGATCCAGCATTTCCCAGTCGATCATTACTATTATGAAGGCAAGCGGGAAGCGCAATTTTTAGGTGAAACGGTGACCAAATACCATCGTACCCTGACAACCTATTTAATGACCTTATTGCAAAACGGCTTCATTTTAGAAAAAGTGATTGAGCCGCAGCCGCCAGAAGAATTACTGGAAGTACCGGGAATGAAAGACGAAATGCGCCGACCAATGATGCTGCTAATAGCTGCTAGAAAAAGCTGACTTAAAGAATTGTTAAACAGTTGATCTGTGAAGATCAGCTGTTTTTTTGTTTTGTGTCATCGTAAGAAACAACCGATGAAGCCTGTGATCGCTTGATGTGTAGTGGGTTGAGTTAACAAAATAAACTGTTATTTTAATTCCTAAAGTGACGCGAAGGTGACAAAAATGAAACGCCATTACTTAAAAGGGTATGCTATATTTTAGACAGTACTTGTTTTTTTACGGAAAAAAGCCGATAGATGATGGCGTAACTTACGCAATCGCCGCCAATTGGTTTTATAGAAAAAACGCAAAACCATTCCCAAGTCCGATGCACGTTTGCTGAATATTCAGCAAACGAAAAGTAAATGACTATGATTAGAAAGGGTGAGGATCATCGAAAACAACCAAACCATTGGCTTAACGTCAGGGGAAGTCAAGGCGCGGGTGCAGCGCGGTCAAGTCAATAAGACAAAAAAGGATACGACGAATACGTACCCGAAAATCCTGTTTACCAATATCTTTACCTTTTTCAATTTAATCAACTGTGTCCTATTCTTTCTCGTCTGTTTGACGGGTTCTTATCAAAACGGTTTGTTCGTCTTTGTTGTCTTCAGCAATGTGATCATCAATCTCTTTCAAGAAGTTCGTTCCAAACGAACGCTAGATAAGCTGGCACTGCTAAAAGTTGCCAAAGCCGATGTTTATCGGGATGGTAAGCTGGAGAATTTGCCGATCCACAAACTCGTAATGGATGATGTGTTACGACTGAAAAGCGGGGATCAAGTGCCGACGGATGCCAAAGTCATTCAAGGATCTTTAGAAGTCAATGAATCCTTGCTGACTGGTGAAATGGATACGATCCACAAACAGCCAGCAGACGAGTTGTTTTCTGGCAGTTTTATCACTGCTGGTGAAGCGTTGTGCCAAGTGATCCACATAGGCGCTGATAACTATATCGCAAAAATCAACAAAGAAGCCAAGACCATCAAACGACAAAAATACTTGATCCAAGGCAGTTTGAATAAAATCATTCGTTGGATCAGCTTGATTTTGGTACCGTTATGTACCCTCTTGTTTGTCAAACAGTTCTATTTCTCTCATGCGGCTTTCAACACCGCCATCTTACGGACGGTGGCGGCAGCTGTAGGGATGTTCCCCGAAGGTTTGTTTTTATTGACCAGTGTCACATTGACCATCAGTGCCGTCTATCTGGCGCGCAAAAAAGTGATGGTGCAGGAATTGAACTGCATTGATGCTTTGGCACGGGTCGATGTTCTTTGCTTAGACAAAACCGGCACGATCACCGAAGGCAAGATGACGGTGGAAAAGACGATTTCCTTACAATCGGAAACACCGTTGGCAGAAATCACCGGCAACTTAATGGCTCAGCTACCCGATCAGAACCCAACGGCAATGGCGCTACGAACCTTTTTTTCAGAAAAAACGACTTACCAGATGCAGCAAGTCATCCCCTTTTCATCTGACCGCAAATTCAGTTGTGTCACGTTTGAAGGGCAAGGCACTTATTTCATCGGAGCTGCGTCGATTTTACTGGGAACCAACCATGAAGCTGTCTTAAAACAGGAAAGACAGCTGGCAGAAGAAGGCTATCGGGTGATCGTTTTGGCGCACAGTGCGCAAGGCTATGAGGAGGCAGGACTGCCGACGGATATTGAACCGTTAGGATTTTATTTACTGTCAGACACGATCCGTGAAGATGCCAAAGAGACCTTGGAGTATTTTCGTTCACAAGCAATCCAATGCAAGATCATCTCTGGCGATGATCCAGTGACAGTCAGTCAAATCGCGAAAAAAGTCAATCTACCAGGGGCTGCTGATTTTATCGATGTATCAAAATTAACTGCAGCCGAATTAAAAGAAGCTGTCAGCAACTATCAGATTTTTGGTCGAGTGACGCCGCAACAAAAGAAAGAAATGGTACTCTACTTGAAAGAACAAGGGCATACTGTCGCGATGACTGGCGATGGCGTCAACGATGTTTTGGCGCTGAAAGAAGCCGACTGTTCCATCGCGATGGCTTCCGGTGTCGATGCTGCGCGTCAAGTATCAAATTTGGTGCTTTTGGAAAATCAATTCGATGCTTTGCCATCGGTCATGGATGAAGGCCGCCGAGTAATCAATAACATTACTCGCTCAGGTTCATTGGTGCTAGTGCAAGTCTTATTCTCCATCATGATCACTATGGGGACGTTGTTATCAGGAACGACATATCCTTTTGAGCCGATCCAATTAACGATCATCAATGCCTGCTTTGTCGGCATTCCGACCTTCTTTTTAAACTTTGAACCAGACTTCAATCGGATCAAAGGGGAATTTATGACAACGATTTTCAAAAATGCTTTTCCAACAGCATTGACGATTACGGTAGGAACTCTGCTGATCATCAACTTTGGCTATTGGTTCAACAGTAGCAGCAAAGCTCTATCGATCATGAGCATTATTTTTACCGCTTGGAACTATCGCTTGATCCAGAAAAAGGTCTATCCAGCTATCAACAGCTATCGAACGATGATTTTTTTCAGCACCCAGATCTTGTACTTTGCTGCCTTGATCGTCGGTCGTGACCTCTTTAACCTAGGCAATACCAGCTATCTCAACCTCATTCTCTTGATTGCCTTGTTGAATTTTTCCGCCTATATGCAACGCTTTGCGGATAAGGGCATCGAGTTACTGATGCGAAGGTATACGAAGAAACGTAAAAGCTTATCAAAAGAAATGATTCAGTAAACAGTAGAAAAACTGATTGCTTAAGTAGCGCTTGTAGCTTGCTAAGCAATCAGTTTTTGTTTATAAATAAATTTCTTTTATTTTCAAGGAGTCTAAGTCTTGCTATGAAACTCGTTTCATACCGTACAATCAACCAAGGGACCTTTTCAGAAAATTTATCGAAAGTGAATCAGTAAATTTTCTATGGTAGACTTAGGTCAATCGTAAAACAAACAGATAGGAATGAAGGAAATGGCAACGATACGCGATATAGCAAAAATCACTGGTTTTTCGATCACGACAGTCTCTCGTGTGATCAATGGCCATCCTTATGTCGATGAGCAAAAGCGAGCAGCGATTTTGGCGGTGATGGAAGAACTGGATTACAAACCGAATAAGATCGCCCAAAAGCTCAGCTCGGGGAAAACCTATAATATTGGGGTCATCGTGCCGTTTGTCAATCACGCCTTTTTTGATGGGATTCTAAATGGCATTATGGAAGAAGCCTTTGCTAAAAAATACAAAGTGACGTTATTGCCGACCAATTTTGATCGGAAATTGGAACTAGAATATCTAGAAGAATTCGCTGCAAAAGGGTTTGACGGATTGATCGTCATTACCCGCGCAAATCATATCGAGACGTTTTATCCCTACATGGAAAAAGGACCGATCGTTTTTTGTGAAAATTCGACCGGTACTGCTGTTCCTTTCGTTGCGATCGACTTGGTCGGCTCTGTGACAGCTAGTATCAATTATTTAAAAGAACAAGGCGTAAAACGTTTGGGACTGACGCTCGGGCGCAGCAAACGTCTTAGCTGCAATTCAGTCAATACCATCGCAAAAGCCAAGGAGCTGTTTCCTGCTTTTTCGGAAGCCGATATTTATTGGGATTGTATCAAAGCACAAGACGGGATTTCCGCAGCAGCCTTTTTTAAAGAACGAGGAATCGATGGGGTGATCACAAATGGAGACGAAATCGCAGCAATGATTTTGAATCAATACTCCCACGGGACAGCACCCATCGTGATTGGACAAGAAAACCTGCTTATCAGTCAAATGCTGCATTTTTCTTCCGTTGAGTTTCATCTGAATCAGTGCGGCAAAGAAGCCTTTCGCTTGTTTCAAGAAAGAAAACAAGAACAGATCATTCTGCCTTATGAACTTATTATTCGTGAATAATCATTGTCAAAAAAAGAACACACCTTATTACAAGAGGTGTGTTTTTGCCTGATTTTTAAAGGGAATTTGAGGAGATAAAATAAAAAAATAAAGAAAAAATCAATTTTGAATGCTTGCTTTTCACAGAGTAAAGGGCTACCATTGGTCTGTGGCTTTTTCGCCACAAAAATAGGAAACGTATCAGACAAGAGTACTTGGGGAAGATTCTCTTGGGGGAAGCCTGATACGTTTCCTTTTGTTCATTCTAACACTATTTATATATAAAGTAGAGAGATATTGAGTAGATAAATAAAAATACTGCTGTAATTGATGAATAGGAAAAGAGCAAGCTCACAAAGGACTACTTTCAAATCGTTTTCCTACAACATGTTGGATGGCAAATGGCTCCTCATGTTTTGGTTAATAAAAGAGGATCAACTAACTAATTGTGTGGCACCAACTAGAAAATTACATAGCTTAGCAACACCTGTTTCAGCTGTTTCTTTGATTAGAACAGTTGCAGTATTCTCGTAAACATGAATCACACTAACTTCTTGTAAACCGGTAAAGCCAATAACATTTGCCTGATAGTTTTGACCAGGGAACACTTGGTATTTTTCCATGTTTTTATCTCCTTCATTATTCTTATTTCAAAAGAATAATAATTAAAATTTAAGAAAAAGTAAAGTGAAACGATTTTTCATTCAAAAACACAGCCCTTTGGCGTTTGTCTCGAGTAGTTTCGATCTTTTTCTGCAATTTTTCATTATTTTTTTCAATAAATATGCGGTGGCTTATTGAACTTTATTCAAGAATATGTGCCTCTTTTTTTAGCAGCAACCACAGATTTCATCTAAACGAATGGGAGAAAACAGCAGCTGAATTGTTTGTTTTGTACCGGATTGGGGCTTATAATAAAAATAGGAAGAAGGATCGACGTCACCGCTTCCTAAATCAATTGAAAAGGGCGTGGAAGTTATGGAAAACGTATACCGAAATAACTTTGTCAAAAGAACTATTCAACTGATGTTTGCACCAAAAAAAATCAGAAAGCGTCCACCAGAACAATGGATCAAAATGCCTACCGACCGAGGTATTCGGAGAAAGGACGCGTGATCCAGCATCTCGCAGCTATGCGTGAAATAGTATTTGAAGAGAAAAGAACGTTAGGAAGTCCCGAACGCGGGACTTCCTTTTTTGTGTCAGTGACATTGGGAATTTAACGAGAAAGTAGTTGCCAGCAGGTTCTCTTGTGAAGGGCTCCTTTCAGAAAAGGATATAAAAGGAAGCTTGCACTTTTCCTAGCGCTCAATAGACGAACGGAAGAAATCAATAGATAGCAGTGTTAGTGGATAAAGGATCGAAAGGATTCTTTCCAGCTGTTTTCAATTTTAAATTGGGTTTTCCAAAAAGTATGATATTCAAAGTGGCGTTAGTCTACCTACATTATCAGAATGGATGATTGATAAAAGAAGGGGAATATAAAAGCCACTTTTTTCGCACATAGATTCTGTTAAAATAAACTTAGAGGTTCAAACCTGTAAAATAATCTTATAATTTTTAAAGAAGGTGAAAGCATGGACTACCCAGAAATCGCAGGTCATTTCCAGACAACATCCTTTGATCCCCAACCGTTTGTGCAAACGGCGATCGATGATCGAAAGGTAAGAGAGAGGCTAGTGGAGAATGTCGTTGATGGTCAAAATCATATCAATGAGTATTTTAATAGTTATTTGATCATTAAAGAAGTAGCCGTTAAAAACCCTGAGCTGATTTATGATGAATGGGAACGGATCTGGGCATTGCATACCCATAAAAACTCCTATCATCGGTGGATCGCTCATGATTTGATCACTCAACTTTTGGTGATTGATCATGAAGACAAGTTTGAAGGGATCAAGCAAGAGTATGTACTGCTGCCTAAAGGAGAAAAAATTAGTAATTTCTTGAAAATGACTGAAAACATCCAGGAAGCCAGTCGATACAAAGACCTTCAGCAAGAGATTCAGCGTTTACTTGCGGATCAAGAATGGCTGTCCCACTTCAATGAAAAACAAGTGAAGCGTATTGAAAAAGTCCTTCAAACCCTTTTGGCTGAATGAATCAAGAAAAGCAATAAAACTTGTTTCAGAAGGAATTTTTCTACTATTTTTCTTGATTACTAGGAACAGTAGTGAGCAATGGGGAACACATTGCAATGATAGCTAACAATTATTTGCATGTATCGAATGCAAAATCTCCCTTAAGTCCTTGTAAGAAGCTAAGTGAAACTTTATACTAGAATGTAATACTTATTCAAAAAAAGGACAAATAAAATGAGGACATGAGCTTTTATGAAGAAATATTGTAAGGATAATGTGCTGGAAGCGGCGATGACGCGCCTGGAATATATTTTTGATACCTTTCCCCATGTTTATTTCTCTTTCAGTGGTGGAAAAGATAGCGGTGCCATGATTCAGTTGGCTGACCAAGTCGCCCGACAAAAAAAGAAAACTTTTGATCTGCTGATTTTAGATATCGAGGCAAATTATGATGCTACGAGAACGTTCATGGAAAAAATCAAAGCGTTACCAACTATCAATCAAACCTTTCACTTCTGTTTGCCCTTTTACGAGGACAACAATACTAGCGTATTTCAGCCACAATGGCTGATGTGGGATGAACAAGAACGTGAGAAGTGGGTACAGATGATGCCAAAAGATGCGATTTCACTTGCTGATTTAGATGAATCATTGATGGAAATCTATCAGAGTGCAAATATGAATCCAGATAAGTTCTTACGAAACTTTGCTCACTGGTACGCAAACTATCATCAGTGTGAACCCGTTGCTTGTGGCGTTGGCATCCGAACACAGGAAAGTCTATACCGATATCGGTCGATAACTTCGCCAAAGTATAACTTTCGGAAGCAATGCTGGATCAAACGGCAAGTAGCAGATTCCATGGTCGTCAATTTTTACCCCATCTATGATTGGAAGACAGAAGATGTCTGGGGCGCCTATGCCCATTTTGACTGGCCGATAAATGGCTTTTATGAAAAATTATATGATCATGGCGTTCCGATTCATCAAATGCGAATCTGTCAGCCTTATGGTATGCAGCAACGAAAAGGCTTATACCAATATGCTCTGGTGGAACCGGAAACGTGGGAACGGGTCGTCAACCGCGTGTCAGGAGCCAATTTTGGTCGATTGTATGCCCAGACGGGATTATTGGCGCATTACAATACGAGAAAGCCAAGTCATATGACTTGGCAAGAGTATGCGGTCTTTTTACTGGAATCAATTGGACTTTATTCAAAGAAATTACAGGACCATTATTACCGCAAAATCACGATCTTGATTGATCATTATCGAGAAAAGCACGGAATCGAAGTGGAAGACATTCCCGATGTGACCAAACGTAAGGAGTGGCTGAAAAACGAAGTGCTCTGGCATGACTGGAAAGGGATCGCTCGTGCGTTAGAAAAAAATGATTTTTCTTTGAGCACGCGACAATACAGTCTGACGAAAAAAGATGAGACGGAATTGTATGAGTTGGCGGTCGATTTTGGGGCGGCGTTGGGAATCGAGCATTTACCCAAGTATCAGTTAAAAAAATTGAATGCCAAATATGAGTATTTAACGAAAAAAATCACCTGACGATGGACGAATGTGTCCATAGAGAGGAAGGGTTTTGTGAACGAACGATTGGTTTTATTTTTTCCACCGTATAAGAAAAGCCAATTCTATCAATTGATGGGGGCTTTTTTTGCGGAACGGGTGTATCAGCAGCAATTTCCGTACTTAGTCAATGATGAGAACTGCTACTGGTATGTGATTCTTGATGACGAAAAACGGGTGACCGCTTTTTCTTATTATGAAAAAGGCGTCAATAAAGTGGAGCTAGGGGAATTTTATGAAAAAGATCCAACTGCTCAATTTAAAAAGTTTCTTTTACGGAAAATGTTGGTGGATATCAGCCGCAACTACCCAGAAGCAGAGATTCTCGCTTCTAGTAACCAGCCTAGTGAAATTGCACTTTTGGAGTCAAAAGGGTTTGCGGTCTATCGACAAACAAAAAATTATTCATTTCTAAAAAGGAGTGTAGTACCTCATGAGCGATATCGATTTTCCAGTGTTAGCGGCGAAGCTGATCCCAGTCAGCAAGATTCACGCGAATACGTATAATCCCAACACCGTGGCTGCTCCAGAGATGGATTTGCTGGAACTGTCGATTCGGGAAGATGGCTTTACGCAGCCACTGGTTTGTTACCACGATAAGGAGCAGGACAAGTATATTTTGATCGATGGGTTTCATCGGTATGTCGTAGCAAAAGACCGCCTGGCGTTGCCAAGCGTTCCGGTCACAGTGATCGATAAGCCTTTTGAGAATCGCATCGCTTCAACGATTCGCCACAATCGAGCACGTGGTACCCATGGCATCGAGAAGATGGGAAACATCGTGCAGCAGTTGGTCGCTAACGAGTGGTCGGATGAACGAATTGCCAAGGAATTGGGGATGGACCGCGAAGAGGTCTTTCGCTTTAAGCAGCGCTCAGGCTTAAAAAGTGCCTTTTCCAACCATGAATTCAGCAAATCTTGGATTGAGTTTGAAAAAAGATATTACAAAGGCAAAAAAGAGACCTGAGAGGTTGAAAAAACTATCTAAAAAAGCTATCTATTAGAAGACAGCGATTCGTTAATAATTCTTTTTAAATTTTGAATAGGTGTTTTTTACAACGATAACGATCAGATTGATCACCATCGACAAACAAAGCGTCCCTAAGAGAATGGCCAGGATCACACCTAATGTGTCTCTTAGAAAGCTGAAGATCGCTTCAATGATAAACATAGTTTTTCCTCCTTTTCTCATCGTCTATTTTTTCTGACAATTGCAAAAATAGGCTCCTTGAGCAATAACTGCCTGCTACTAAAAACATGATCGAACGGTTTTCAAGTCCAGCCTTTTTTGGTGATTGTTCTTTTCCAAAGTAGAGTATACATTGGAAAGGATGAAAGAACGTTTCTATTTTTTATAATCGGTAAAAAATTCTGAAATCTAAAGAACAACAGTGGCTTTTTTATCTCCTGCGGATAGTATGAATAATCGTACCAGTTTGCATAAAAAAAGTAAAATGATAACAAAAAGTGAGTGGCGAAACAAGAGGTAATCATCTGATTGAATAATAATAAGCGAAATGAAAAGCTCTGCTGCACAACGTCTGTAGAACAGAAAGAGGTTGTGCGGCTATTTGTTTTCACGCTGCTTCTTTGCTGCTAGAATAAATACTATCATTTTTTTTTTGAAGAATAACTGCATAAAAATCGATCGTGATCAAACTGATTTTATAACAATTACAGTAAGCGCATTTTTAACTCAAAGACAAACTTTTTTGTAATATTCGGGAAAAGTGTCAATGGTTGCTTTGACAGTAAGCCAATCGTCATGCGGAGATTCGGTAAAGGCAGTGATAAAATTTTTACTTGAGCGCATGTTTGATCAATGATCGAACGCGGGACTAGACCGCAGAAGCCTGTTTGTTCAATCAAATAAGGAATCGTCGTGCTGCTGCTGACATATTCCCATTGGAGCGAAGGTACACACTGGTCAAGGTAGCCCTCGATATTTCTAAGTGCAGGACAGTCACCGCCGGAACTGTATAGATGGATTCCTGTAAGGTCGGCTAATTCCTTAATGATCAATGGGTTCGTGATCGAAGTGATGCAGCAGATTTCTTCTTGTAAAAGTTCTTCATAGACAAAGGAATCTTCGTGAGGAAGTGAGCATAACGCAAAATCAATACGATTTTCTTTTAATGCATCGGCTAATGCCAGCGTGGATCCCACCATGATCTCGAATTTTATTTTTGGGTATTGGTGGGAAAATACATGGAGAAGCTCCGGTAAAATCAACATGTCATAAGGGGGGACGATGCCCATCCGTAAAGAATATTCGACTGTGTTCGAAGCATTGAGCAACTGTTCTTTGACCTCCTCCCACTGAGCGATCAGACCAGGAACCGCCTGTTTCAACAATTCACCTTCCAACGTGAGTACATTGCTTTTTCCTTCCAAAAATAACGCTACTTCTAACTCTTCTTCTAACTTTTTGATATGGTTCGTAACCGTCGATTGGGCATAGTTTAATTTAGCAGCAGCTTTCGTAAACGTACCTTCTTCAACGATCGTTTTAAAGGAGTGCAGCTCTTTGATAAAATCCACATTGGTCCCCCTCTCTTTTTACCTATTATACAAAAAAGGAGCGGGGAGAAGATTTCTTTTTTTTCTAGTAAATAAAAAAAATAGATACAAAAGTTATTTAAAACATGCAGTCTGTTTTGATCGTATGTTTCTTTGCTTTTAAAATAACGCTTTTCACATTTGGTGCTAAGAGTAGCTGCTAAAATTTCTATCATAAAAAAATACACCAAACATCCCAACTTTTCAGGGATTACGAGCAGCACACGAAAACAAGACAATGAATTTTTACGCTGCGCTTGAAAAGAAAAGCATTTGTTAGGAGAGGAATCTTGAAAAAAGGTCTGATTTTTTTCTGATGTAAAAAAAATAGACACGCTAAGAGAAATGAAAAATGGATACTTAGGAAAGGACTAAAATAGCAAACCATGCAATGAAAAAACTGACGGCGCTTCCTTCAAGAAGGCCGACAGTTTCCTTAGGTCAATGAATCGGTGTGATTCTTGGCTGAATCAGCTGTTCAATCGTTTTGTGGATGATCGTCCAGTCCGAAAGGGTAGGAACATTGGAAATTCGTAGTTGCTGAAATTTGGGGTTACTTTTCAGATGCAAGTCAAAATTGCTAACGATCAAATCAATTTCTCGATGGATCAATTCTTGTTCATCAGGAGCCACTTCAAAAAAATAACTGATTTCTGTATGGTCATTTTTGAATAGCTCTGTTGATGCGGCTAAAAAGGCATCTAATCCAGCACCACCTTGAAAAGCAAAGGCCACTTTGAGATGTTTTTTCAACTGATTGCTAGAAGAAAGTTCGCTTAACAAGGTCAACGTAACTGCGACATGCTCTAAGTGAGTAAACGAAAAGAAACGACTTTGTTCATTAAACTGTTTCAACCATTTATTCCAAGCAAGGTAGTCCGTCTTGAATGTCGCTTCAACAAAGGTTTTGATCTGGGGATCGGCAAATTCGTAATTCGCAGAAATCATCGTTAACAAGCGGAGATTTACGAGATATGCGATGATTTTGTGTGATGCTGCAGGAAGGATAGCTATTCCAGGTTTCTTTAAAAAGGCAGCAACTTCTGCGAGAATTTCTGGTTTCTCTGTATGGTGAAAAATGTAATCCGCCTCGCTTTCCCCATTAATATCCATCGTACTATACGAAATGCAGTGGAGAGCATTGAGGAAGATCCAAAGGAGTTCTTGTTGCGGCAAGTGGATGATCCGGTATTTTTTTAAATAATGTTCGTTTAATATTTTTGAGAAAACAGCGAAGCGTTCTTTCTCTAATAGATTGCGTTCTAAAGACGGTGGCAATGTCAAAAAGTAAGAATAGCGCCACCTACGCTTGGCAATACTTAGCCATAGGGCAAGTCGATAATGACTGTAATGCAAATCTTTTTTGTTGGCTTCTTTTGCTTTTTGGACCAGAAGACGCGCATCTGCAGGGCTGTCTTTATCTAAGATCGTGCTATCGCCATAAGCGGAGAAAAAGACAAACAGACAAAAGCGAATATCGGCTTCGGTACCGATAAAATCAAGATGATTCGTTGCGATGGTCACAGAATAGGTTTGTAAAGATTTGTTCATATAACTGATCGTTCGCAACAGATGACTGCGGGAATAGCCAAATTCGATCGTTGCTCGGTGAATAGAGTATTTTTTATTATCAATGATACTAGACATGATTTTAAACTCCAACGTTTCCATGCCCAAAAGCTGAATGGCAGAATTGATTGAAGCATTTGGTGCATACTCAATCGAAACGATGTTGGATCCAGAAAGTTTGATCTTGACCAGATCTTTCGGCAAACTGTCGCTTAAAATACTTAATTCTTTAGAGACTGTAGGCAAGGAAAGTCCCAATAATGTCGCCAACTCTTGCGGGTGATATCCTGCGGGTGCTGCATTTAGCACTTGCAGAATTTTTACTTGACGAGAAAATGCCTTATCTCGATGTAAGTTGATGGATAAATTTTCTAACATTGATGTCACCACCTCTTTCAAGACCCTGTGGGAGCGATCAGCGATCGAATATAAAAACCATTCGTTTTAAGTAAATTATATAATACTCTGGGCCATTCAAGAAGTCTTATCCCTTGAAAATTGAAGGAATTCATGTTAAAGATGCGGCGCCCACATATTTTTGCGAAGGACAGTCATTTAAGGGAGTTATTTTATAGAAAACACCCCTGCCAGTTGCAGTCAACCAAAATTTGGACAGATTGGAACGGAAGTAAGTGTGAATAAAGTTTGGAAAAAGAAAAAGGAGAAAAAGTAAAAATGAAAAAACGCGTAGTTATAATTAAGAGCGGTTTAATAGGGATGCTGATTTTAGGGACAACCTTTCCAAGCACATGGCCGATCGCTCAGGCAACAGAAACACAACAAACAGAGCAGCAAACACCATTCATAGACTCATCGGTTCCCTTGCTGGCAGATTCAACAGGAAGCATGAACACAGGAGAAAAGACAGATACCCAAGAAGGAAATGCTGACGTCATATCTTCTGAAACAATCGAAAGTGAAGTGGTGACCACCACTTCAAACTCAGAAACAAATCAATCTAACGCAGCTGATGCTGCAGAAAAAACTCAAATTTCAGTTACTGCCCCATCTGCTGAAACCAATGTAGAATCTACGGATAGTCAACCTCTCGCTGCAGAATCAACGAAGAGTATCGAGAGTTTCAACTACGATCTGACTGTAGAATATGATCCGATCAAGTATAAAGCACTGGTTTTGGATTTGCCAATCCCGGAAAAATACGCACACCAAACACTATACCAAGACCCGCAGCTGACAGAAGATTTTTATGTCTACAAAACGGATAAGGTATACATGCTGGTGGGACTATGGTATACAAATGAAGTGACTGGTACCAATCAATTAAATATATCTTGGACAAGCTTCACAGGTTTTACGATCAACTACTACGGTTTAACAGCGGTTTTAGAATATACCGACGCTAACGGTAACCTTTTGTTTACAGCAACATATAATATTCGCTTTACAAATAGCCATCTGACCATTAAATATGTGGATGAGACTGGTATGGAAATCTATCCTTCCCAAACGATCAATGATAGTACCAATGAGCCTTATGATGTCTCTACAAGTGCGTTTATTCCACAAATTCCGGGGTACATCCTTGATACCAGTCAACTGCCAACGAATGCAAAAGGTGTTCTTCCTCGTGGCGAAGTAACGGTGACGTACGTCTATCAAAAAGCACCGACTGACTATACCGATCTGACCGTGAAAGATACCACGATTTATGAACAGGATACATGGACAGCGGCGGATAATTTTGAGCAAGCTATTTCAAAAGAAGGCAAAACTTTGACTTATGAGGAATTTATTGCTGAGGGTGGTCGTGTTTCCGGACAAGTAGATACTAACAAAGCCGCTACGTATAAAATCAGTTATCAATTGAATCAGGTGAGTAAAGAAGCAACGATACTCGTAAAACCACGATTCACTGCGATTAAGGTTCATGATTCTTCGATATACGTCGGCGATGACTGGGCCGCAGAAGATAACTTTGATCAAGCCGTAGATCGGGATAACAGCCCAGTTTCGTTTGCGGATGTGAACGTTGAAGGAAGCGTAGATACTAAAAAACCGGGGTCATATGAGGTAGTTTATCGTTATGATGGAGTAGCATCAAAAGCTGTGATCACCGTCAAAGCCGACCAAACCAAGGTGACTGCCCATGACAGCGAGTTGTACACAGGGGACAACTGGAAAGCTAAGGATAATTTCGATAGTGCAACAGATAGAGATGGTTCATCTGTTGATTTTGGGGATATCACTGTCACGGGGACTGTCGATACAACGCAAGCAGGAAAGTACGAGGTCACTTACAGCTATCACGGCGTAGAAAGCAAAGCCACTATCACCGTCAAAGCCAACCAAACGGCATTCAAAGTCCACGATAGTGAGTTGTACACAGGGGATAACTGGACAGCTAAGGATAATTTCGATAATGCAACAGATAGAGACGGTTCATCTGTTGATTTTGGGGATATCACTGTCACAGGGATTGTCGATACGACGAAAGTAGGCGAGTATGAAGTTATATACAGCTATCATGACTTAGAAAGCAAAGCCCTTATCACCGTCAAAGCCGATCAAACTACAGTCAAAGTCCACGATAGCGAGTTGTACACAGGGGAAAACTGGACAGCCAAAGACAACTTCGACAGCGCAACAGATCGGGATGGTAAACCTGTTGCTTTTGAGGATATCACTGCCACGGGAACAGTCGATACAACGAAAGCTGGCAAGTACGAGGTCACTTACAGCTATCACGGAATAGAAAGCAAAGCCCTTATTACCGTCAAGGCGGATCAAACGTCCCTGAACGTTCACGATTCAACGATGGATCAAGGTGATGAATGGCAGCCAGAAACAAACTTTGATTCTGCCACTGATCGTGATGGCGAAGAAGTAGCGTACTCAGAAGTAGAAGTTCAGGGCAAAGTGAACACCGATAAAATTGGTCAATACATGGTTTCCTACCATTACGGAGCAGTGACCGCCCGTGCTGTCATTACTGTACAAGCAAAAGTCAGCGAAGCGCCTAACGAAACACCACCAACCGAAGCACCAGAAACGGATCTTCCAGAAGAGGAGTGTCCTGAGACAGAAATACCTGAGACGGAAGAATCTAATTCAGCGACTGAAGAGCCAATACAGTTGGGACCTGAGACCGGGGAATCAGAAACAGCGGGTGTGGGAAAAAATGAAAATGGTCCATCAGAACAATCAAATGAATTCTCAGCTACCGGCCGTAAACCACCACTGAAAGAAAGAAAGTACTCAACAGCTAAGCAACTGCCGAAAACAGGAGAAATAAGTAGTGTCTTCCTAAGCGTTACCGGGATTGTATTTTTAATCGGTGGGGTGATCCTTTTTTATCGAAAAAATCACAGAAAAAATAGCAGTTGGATCAACAAAACAACTTGCTAAATTAGAACTAGATAAAAGTGTAATCCAAATGGCTACTGAATTTTAACTTGTTCATTTATCTGCTATGATAGTTTTCTAATAAAGGGATTGTTGAAAAATATTTTCAACACGCATTTGGGTAGATAGTTTAGAGGAATGACAACTTCGATAGTAAAGCATATTAAAGGAATAGAGTGACAGCAGATAAAGGTGCTGTTACGCTATTCCTTATTTGTTAGTAACAAATGATTCAGGATACAAAATTGGCAATATTCGTTTTGCGATAGCTGTTTGGTGAAACGCCTACCCAATTTTTGAATTGTCGACTAAAGTGTGCGGGGTGCGAATAGCCAAGTCTTTCCGAGATACTTTCTATCGTAATATCAGGGATAGTTAACAGTCGTTTGGCTTCTTTTAATTTAAGTGAGTCCAAATAATTTTTTGGTGAAATACCGTAAATTTTTTTAAAAGCTTCAAGACCATAACTTGGAGACACATTCGCTTCAGCATAAATTTTTTTAATCAAGATATCGATCTTTTCAGTATTTTTTCTTTCAAAAAAGTGATGAAAATTGTGATTGATAACTTCTGCAATACTTCTAGCGATACTAAGCGTTTGAATGTTGGCATTTTTTTTAGGATCCAGTTCAGTGAATCTTATAAGTTCAAAAATCAGTTTTGTTAAAATTTGAATGGTTAAGATTTTATCAGAAAGTGAAAAACTAGGTGCTTTATCATAGAGATCGATCCATTCATTGATGATTACTTGGAGTGTAGTGTTCTCAGCTGTGTTTTTTTCGAAGATCAAGGGAATATTCTTCATTAGTACATAGCGTAAAACGGGTTCATCGATATCGAAATGTGCGGTAAAGTAGCGTAAGCCATTTTCTGAGTAACAGGCATTTAAGTGGAGCATACCCGGAGGGATAATCAAGATATCTCCTGCATCCAATAAATACTCCTTTTGGTTGATCGTGGTTTTCTGCTTCCCAGATAAAATAAGTAGGATTTCAAAAGCATTATGAGAGTCTAAGTAGCTAGTCCAGCCATAAGGAACTTTTTGTGTATGCGCAGAAAAGAAACGGACACTAGTATCTAAATTCGGTAGAAACGCTAGATGATTATATAAGCTCTTTTTCATAGTTTGATCTCCGTGGTTTTTGGTAAGTTTAACGTGGTAAAAACCATTTCTAAATTTATTAATAAAAGTATACTTTAGATAGGAACTGAATGAAAGTGGTTTCAAAAAAAGGGGATGATTTTATGATTCAAAATCCAATATTAAAAGGCTTTAACCCAGATCCATCAATTTGTAAAAGGGGGGATACTTATTATATTGCCACATCGACATTCGAGTGGTTTCCCGGTGTACAGATATACGAGTCGAAAGATTTAAAGAACTGGCGTTTACTTGTTCGTCCGTTAAATAGAATAAGTCAGCTGGATATGGTTGGTGTTCCAGATAGTGGTGGCGTCTGGGCTCCTTGTTTGACATACGAAGACGGAAAATTTTGGTTGGTGTATTCAATTATGCGTGAACACCGTGCCTTTAAAGATGTCCGCAACTATTTAGTAACCGCTGATGATATAGAAGGTCCATGGAGTGAACCAATCTTTCTAAATGCGAGTGGTTTTGATCCATCGCTTTTCCACGATAATGACGGGAAAAAGTATCTATTGAATATGATCTATGATTTTAGAAATGATCATCCTTGGAATTACGGAATCGCTATTCAGGAATTTGATGAGGGAAAAGAACAATTGGTAGGAAAACCAGAAATTATTTTTAAAGGAACCCATTTAGAGAAAACAGAGGGGCCACATATTTATTTTATCAATGGTTATTATTATCTTTTCACAGCGGAGGGAGGATCCCAGTGGGGGCATTCAGTTACTGTGGCCCGCTCGAAATCATTGTATGGACCGTATGAAGTACACCCTGATAATCCTATCCTGACCGCTTGGTATTCTCCCGAAAATGATTTGCAAAAAACGGGACATGCGTCATTAATTAAAACGGATAGTGAGGAATGGTATATCGCATACTTAGCAAGCCGTCCAATTAAACGAAAAGGAAAAGGCTTATTTGAAGAAAGAGGATTTTGTACCTTAGGGCGTGAATCGGCATTAGCAAAAATTGAATGGACACCAGACGATTGGCCGATCGTGACTGGTGGAAAAGTTGCGCAAAAGTATGTACCCAAACCAAACTTACCAGAGTGCCCTTGGTCCAGCAAACCTAAAAAGAATTATTTCGCTTCGGGGATTCCTTCTGAGTTTCAAACCCTAAGAATTCCGTTTAGCCAAAAAATGGGGCAGATAACAAAGAAAGGATTGATTTTATACGGACAGGAATCCTTGTATTCAGTTTTCGAACAATCCTTACTTGCCCGTAGATTTGAATCTGTAAATTTTATAGCTGAAACGGCGGTTGATTTTTCCCCTTCGTATTTTCAACAAAGTGCTGGTTTGGTCTGTTACTACAACAGTAAGAATTGGACCTCACTACAGGTAACGGCTAACGAGCAATTAGGGAAAGTTTTGACAATTTTAAAATGTGAAGGAGCAAAACTTAGTTGGCCCTTGAGAGTTCCGATCGTTTTAACTGAAGAAGGGAATGTGTATCTGAGAGTTAAGGTCAATGCTCGTTTTTATCAGTTTTTTTATTCATTGGATAGGAAGAATTGGAAAGAACTTTCTTTCATGTTTGATACTTACAAACTTTCAGATGATTACATTGCAAAACCATTCTTGGGACCTACAGGAAGTGCATTTACGGGTGCTTTTGTAGGCGTTCACTGCAATGATTTAACAGGGATGAGGCAAGAAGCTACTTTTGAATATTTTAGTTATCAAGATATAGCGGAAGACGAAGTCACTAAAAATTAAGGATAGAGGAGAAGAAGATGAATAGGACAAATATGGTGTCAAGTGCTGGGATCCGGGTAAAACTGCAAAAAATGGGCTCATTTTTAAGCGGTATGATCATGCCGAACATACTAGCTTTTATAGCTTGGGGACTATTAGCGGCATTGTTTATTCCCACGGGTTGGCTTCCTAATGAAAAATTTAATGAAATCGTGCCACCTACGCTAAACTATTTGCTACCATTGCTGGTAGCGTATACAGGTGGGAAACAAGTGTATGGCACTCGAGGGGCAGTAGTAGCCTCAATGGTGACTATGGGGTTGATCGTAGGTGCTGATGTTACGATGTTTTTAGGCGCAATGATAGTAGGACCGAGTACTGCCTGGGGGATGAAAAAAATCGATTCCCTTTATGAAGAAAAGGTAAAAACTGGGTTTGAAATGCTTGTTAAAAACTTTAGTGGGGGCATTTATGCTGCTATTTTGACAGTTATTGGCTATGTATTAGTAGGTCCAATATTCAATACATTGAACTATATGATGACTGATGCAGTCAATGTACTCGTTGAAAACCATCTTTTGCCCTTAGTAAGCATCTTTATGGAGCCAGCAAAAGTCTTGTTTTTGAACAATGCCATTAACTTTGGTGTTTTTGCACCAATCGGTTTAGAGCAAGTAGCTGAAAATGGTCGTTCCATGATGTTTGCAATTGATAATCCAGGTGTTGGGCTAGGTATTTTGTTATCATATATGGTTTTTGGAAAAGGAACAGCTAAGAAAACCGCTCCTGGGGCCATCGTTATCCATTTTTTTGGAGGAATAGCAGAAATTTTCTTTCCTTATGTACTGATGAATCCGTTATTGCTGATTCCAGCTATATTAGGAGGAATGAGTGGCGTTGCAACACTAATGATTACTGGAGCAGGAATGATTTCCCCAGCTTCGCCCGGCTCTATCTTTGCCTTCATGGCTGTGACTCCTCGGGGGAGCCACTTTGGTATTTTATTGGCAATCACTGTTGCAACTGCGGTCACATTTATTGGTGCTTCCCTTGTTCATAAATTAACAAATCGAACGTCGGATAAGAACAATGAAGAATTTCTCCTAGCAGAAGAAAAGACCAAGGAAATGAAGCGAAAAGGGAAAATTAGCAAAGATTTTTCAATTAAAAAAATTATATTTGCTTGTGATGCAGGAATGGGCTCTTCAGCAATGGGGGCAGCGATTGTTAGAAAAAAAGTTCAAGAACTAGGTTATGATATTGAGGTTACAAATGTTGCTATTCGTGATTTATCAGCAGATGAAACGTCATTAGTGATTACTCAAAAAGAGCTTCAAGAAAGAGCAAAAAAAGCTGCACCGTCTGCGCATTTTCAGTCAGTAGATGAGTTTTTGAATAGCGAGCGATACGATGAGATTCTCGCTGATTTAAGACAATCATCACCTTTGGACTAACGAATGTGAAAGCCTATGATCATAACGATAAAGAGTACGATCATTTAACAATTTTCATTCCAAATAAAGGAAAGAACAATAAATAATCGAAAAAATCACAGGAAGAGTTAGGAGATAGTTCTCTTCCTGTGATTTTTTGCTACCCATATTTAAATAAATTTTCTGATCTACCCTGATTTTGAACTAAAAATCTAGAAGAACCTATTCCTTCAAGAAACGATCTCTTCTTTTTCCAGACTAAGATAACGATAAAAAGTTGATCGTTTTAACCCTGTTTGGGCACAGATATCCACAACGGTTTTTCCTTCTTTTTGATAAAGGTTCAATGCGTGTTGGATCAGTCCAGGATCGATTCGTGGGCGACCACCGATATTTCCTCTAGCACGAGCGGACTCTAAGCCTTCTTTGGTCCGTTCGACGATGATGTCTCGTTCGAATTGGCTAAAGGCTTGGAAAACAGTCATCATCAATTTCCCTTGTGGGGTTTGCGTATCAAAATTTTCTTTGATACTGATAAGCTTTACTCCTTTTTTTTCAAAAAAGTAGACAAGATCAATGAGATCTTTGGTACTTCTTCCTAGTCGCGAGAAACTTTCAATGATGATTTTATCGTTTTCTTTCACTCGTTTTTTTAATTTATTTAATTCAGGACGATTCGCACGAACACCACTGATCTTTTCCGTATAAATTTTATTGCACTCATACCGGTCAAGTAAATCTAACTGACGCGAGAGATCCTGTTGTCTTGTGGAGACACGTGCGTACCCATAAACCATATTTGTCATACGAATTCCTCCAGTTGCACAAAAATAAGTCTACATAGAGAATACCTTGTTTGTTCACTTAAGTACACATTCAAGAAGCTTCTTAATGTGAATTTGGGAAATAGGAAGGTTTTTTAATGCACCTAAATATTGTACTATAGTAAAGACACTAGTCGGTGAGGAAGAAACACGGAGGGGAAAATGAGAGAATTGCAGTTAAATTTTATGCTAAATAAGACGACCGTTCGCTGGCTTCAAATGTTAAATACTTTTGAGCGAGAACGGACTTGTTCCATCGCAAGTTTAGCAAACAAACTTGATGTGACCCAACGGACGATCAGCTCGGATATCAAAGAATTGAAAACCTATCTACAAGAGGCAGCCGAATTTTCGCTTGTAGCCAATGGCTATCATTTTAGGGAAACGAATCCGAAAAAATACTTGTCCCAAAAAAAGGAGCTTGTTGCAGAAGAAGGAATGTATCAAATCGTGGAAGCCATTTTCCACGGTGAATTCTGTTCGGTTGAAGAGTGGGCGCAGCGCTTGTATGTATCAGAAAGTACGATGCGTCGTTATTTGAATACTGCTTCTGTGACGTTGCGAAAGTATCATGTGGAGTGGATCTTGCAACCGGTTAATTTGAGTGGCTCCGAAGCCAATATTCGCAAGTTCTTTAAAGATTTTTATTATGAATCAGATGTCACCCCTCATACGCTCTTGCCCCCCAAAGAACTGATTGCACTAGTCAGTGATGTTTTCTCAGAAATTCCCGCAGAGCTGGTGAATACAGGCGTTTCTCCGAGTGATTTTTATTATAGTTTGTATATTGCGATCAAGCGTTACCAATTGGGAAAGACGGTTCAGATTCCTCAATCGTTGGCAAAAATCATCGAAACCCATGAGGCATTTGCCGTAATGAATGACTTAGCACCTAAAATCGAAGCGCTATACCGAGTAAGACTGCCGCAACAAGAAATTATGTGGCTTTATTTAGTGACCGTGATGAAACGGACTTTAACCGAGCCTGAAAAAGAGCAGCAATTCGTTGCATCGTTTGGACTGTATCCTGAACTCGAAGAACTGAGTCAGCGCTTCGTTCAAGAATGGGGCATTTCCTTTCAAGAGCCCCAACGGGTCAAGACGATGATCCACGCCTTTTTCCTGTCAAAGAAAATCAATGAGCAACTGGCGCCCGTTTTAAATCACTTGCTAACAGAAGTGAAAAATGAAGCGCAGAAGCATCGTTCTGCCGCTTATCAAAGGAATCTGGCATTTATGAAGCAGCACCAAGCGATTCTTGGGATCAAGCAGGAGTATCTGGTAGATATTTGTGCGGCACTGACCCTTTACAGTGAAGCAATCAGGGAGCTCTATGCTCAAAAAGTCAGACGGATCGCATTGATAATAGAAGGCGATCTCTATGCCTGTCACACGATTCGTGCGCGCTTTTTGCGTTATGTCGGCAATGATCATCTGGTATTTTTTCCAAAAATCAATGAATTGACGACCGATTATTTGAAGGGAAATGCCATTGATCTTGTGGTTACAAATTATAGCGAATATTTATCAGAGTTCATCTTATCGACAGATTATCTTTTGCTCAAAGCAATCCCCGATTATCAAGATTGGCAAAGAGTGATTGAAAAAATCGATCCTCAGTTAGGGCAAGCGTTAAACGCTCCCACAGCCTAATATACGTGTTGAAAAAGAGCATGACGAGGACATGTGTGGATAAATCAAAGAGAAAAGCCGCAACCGTTGCGATCGACGGTTGCGGCTTTTATTCGTTCATCTAATAAAAAAGGGAGTTATCTGAAAATAGGCCCACTGTTCCTGAATACCAAAAGATTGGGTTATTTTGGTGAAAGAACAGCCTACGTTGAAACAGTTAGTTGGCATTTACTAGTTTATCAAAAATTGCTTCAAAGGTTTTGAACGTATCACTATCTAACTGACAAAGCCATAAAAGGTAGCTTTTTTCTTTGAATGTCCATTCGATCGAAGGGTAAGAGGCAATCAAGGCATGGTATTTCTCTCGTTGTTCACTGGTAGCTAATAACCACCGCTTCTCAAAAATCTTTTTCTCTTCCATTTTTATCTATCCCCCATAAAGAAACGTTGCCTGAAACTTCACTAACGGGCAACGTAAATCTAATGATATGCAGATCTATGTTTAGTATACCAAAGAAAAATGAATTTTTTTAGAAGATGTGTAAAATTACATACAATTTCTTTTATTTTGCTTTTTTTGGGACCTTTTTTGAAGAAAAGAAGCGTTCTGTTGAAAGGAACTGTTGTTAAAAATGTTTGTGATAATACTAAGAATTAGTAGGCAGAAACCTTGTATCCATCGTATTGAGTCAAGTGGTTACAGGTAATAACAAAAATGGACGATCCTTTTTAAATGATAAGGAATCGTCTTTTTTTTATAACACTTTTTTTTGCACAAACTTTTAAAATGCCTTATTTAAAAAGAAAATGAAAATCAATTTATTCATACAGGTTTGCAAATCTTGATTTATCGATTGATGATCAACCATGGTAAATTTAATCTCGTTAAAAACGATAAAATTTCGTCAAAAAAGCATTATTTTATAGCTCTAATTTAGGTTTTTAGAGAGTTTGTATCGAATAGGTTGTTCCGATAAGAGCTATAACTGATTTTTTTCGAGGGAGTAAGAAAGGGTGACTGATAAAAACGTGAAATGAATCTTTAAAGTACAAGAGAAAGAATAGAGAAAAAGGAGTTACTTATGAATAACAAATTTAGTAAAAAAGTCACAGGTTTATTGTTGATTAGTCATTTAACTTTATCGGCGTTGCCAATAAATGCGATGGCGACAGAAAAAACTGATAATTCTTCAGGAGTGACACAAGAGAGAATAGAAGCTCCAAATTTATTATCAGATAGTGAAGCAACTCAAAGCACAGAAAATGACCATACAGCAACCAATGAGCAAGCAGTTCAGGAAACAGAGGGTTCTCCTACTGAAAGTGAAGAAGCTCAAACAGAAGTTTCTACTGAGAACTCTTCAGAAAATAATGAAGTCGCAGAAAATGATGAACAAGCGGATGCACCAAATGAAGAAACCTCAGAAAGTAATTCTAACGAATCATCAGAAGACGCTGCTGAAACCCGTTCAACAAGGGCAAGTGTCCAAGTAACATCTGATGCTGAATTACGGACAGCGTTAGCCAATGCGACGGTTACACAAATCAGCTTAGCCAATAACATCACGATGACCAGTAGTGTGACATGGACAGGGACGACCAAAACGATTGAAGGTAATGGTCATACGTTAACCTTCGGGAATAATGTTCGGTTGTATGGAAATACGGTAAATCAAGGATTAAGTATCAGAAATGTGAGAATCGTGGCTCATGCAACAAATACGATCTATCAAAATAGAACGTCCAGTGTTTCCTTCACAAACGTTACTCATGAAAATAGTCATGCAACGGGGCGCTTACTCTATTTAGCCGCTAGCAATTCTTCAGCTAATTTCTTTGGCGAAAACCGATTAAATGCAGGTTCCTTGATTTGGGCTACTTCGAATGTCCGAATGAATATCGGCAGTGGTGCTTCTGTAGTTGCAAATAACAATGGAACAGCTCGTGCGATTTATCTTGCAAGTGGTGGTCGAATTGATTTAGGTGAAGGCAGTTTATTAGACGTTACTCAAAACAATCCTTCAAATACAGCAAAAGCAGTCTTGATCGAAGGAAGTGCCTCAAGCGTAGTAGTTAATTCGAATGCAACGTTTAAGATCACAAGTGCGCCAAATACGCAAAAAACACAAGAAGCATTGGGGTTGCGAGGTGCTTTGACCGTATTATCTGGGGGAACACTGGATGTCGTGGGAAGAAGCACGTATTCAACGGTAAACGTTGGACAATCAAGCACTTTCCACGAAGGATCAAATGTTCGAATCCAAAACAATCATACGAATGGAACCGCAATTGGGTCCTATCCAGGAACAACGAACTACACGATCCACTCATCGACAGGAATGCAAACTTGGAGAAGATCAGCTGATTTTTCAGGAGAGCCCAGCTTTAATTATCCAGAGTTTAGACAAGGTTCTTTCTCACTAAATACTTATACGAACAAACAAGTTACTTCGCGGATTGAATCCAATGACTCAATCTTCAACGCAACATTCAATAGTTCTCAAATCGGAAAAATCGCTTTTGGTGACTTTGTGGATACCGCAACGATTCAACAAACGACCATTGACGACTTAACCACAAGCTCAACGCACATTACGGGGCGAGCTGAGCCAAATGCCGATTTAGCAGTCACTATTGAAGGACAAGGAAGTTTAACGGGACGCGTTGCAAGTGATGGAACTTATCAATTTGCGATTCCGAACGCACCATTAGCAGTTGGAACAAAAGTGACTGTTACCGCAACGTCCAATGGTATTCAATCGGTTGCAGAAACAGTTGTAGAGGATAGTGAAAAAGAAACGATTGCCGAAACAACGATTTCCGAGCTAAATACTGACTCCACAAGTGTGACGGGAACGGCTGAGCCGAATGCTGAGATTACGATCAAAGCCGGTGACACGATCATTGCGAATGGACGAGTGGGTAGTGATGGCATCTATGCATTGACGATTGAGAAACAACAAGCTGGTACGGTAGTTACCGCCCAAGCAACCTTAAATGGCATTTCATCAAATATTGCAGAAACCATGGTTGATCGAGCAACGATCGCCGAAACAACATTGAATGAGGTGACAACCACATCCACTACCGTTAGCGGAACAGCCGAACCAGATGCACATGTGGAAATTACTATAGGCGATTCTGAAACGAAAAATGCCACTGTTGACAGTGATGGCAATTTTGAAGTAGAGATTGATCCGCAAGCAGCGGGAACAATTATTACTGCTCAAGCAAGCATCGATGGATTGCAATCAAATATTGCTTCAACGATCGTTGTCACTGATCCAGCAAACACCGAAGGCACGATTACACCAGCAAGCTACAATGTTTCTTCGGCCGATCAGTTCCTGAGAGGGTCGTATACCGGTGATGTTGTATCTGCCCGTGTGTATGTAAATGGATCATCCGTTCGTGGTGGGAATTTTGCTGATGGTTCGTTTGAATTCTTTATCGGCAATCGCATCCAATCCGTAGATGATGTCGTAGAAATCGAAGCCTTGGATCAATATGGCAAAGTACTTGATCGGACAACCGTTGAATTAACTAGAGATTTGGCTGGTTCGATCACACCGGATCAATATCGAGTTGGTGAAACCATGATTACAGGGACCTTTACGGGTGATGTCAACTTTGCACGTTTAGTGATCAATGGCACGCCTTCTAATGCATGGGGTGGTACCTTCAATGCCGATGGCACCTTCTCGTTTTATGTAGCGAACCTTGGGATCAAAGCGGGCGACAAAGTTGAGATCCAAGCGTTGAATCGTCAAATCAATGGCAACACGGAAGCCATCGAAGTGCTAGAAACCAAAGAAGTAACAGTGATTGATCAACTTCAAGGGACGATCACACCAGATAAATACAATTACACTGATACCACGATTACGGGAACCTTTACGGGGGATATCAATTTTGCCAACTTGGTGATTGATGGACAATCGGTAGGTAACTGGGGTGGTACCTTCAATAAAGAGACGGGTCGCTTTGAATTCTTTGTTCACGCACAATTTAGAGACCAGATCAGAACAGCAGCGAAAGTTGAATTACAAACTTACCATCGTGAAACAGTCGATGGACAAACGATTGATCATAAGCTGGTGTTGCAGCCGGTAGAAATTGTCAAAGCAACAGGTTCGATTCAACCAGCAGCCTTCAAAGTGACAGAGAGTGAAATTACCGGAACCTTTACTGGTAATGTGAATTTCGCCAACTTGATCGTTGATGGGCGTTCAGTTTCATGGGGTGGTACCTTTAACACAACAGACCAAACCTTTACTTACTTTGTCAATCAAGATACACGTAATTTAATTCGCGATGCGGAAACAGTTGAATTGGTTGCTTACCATCGGGAGGTTGTTAATGGCCGTCCAGTGGACACCGAATTGGATCGCAGTGTAGTCACTATCGATAAAGAATTTATTGGTACGATTACACCAGACCCATACAAGCTGGGTGACAGAACCATTACGGGAACCTATACAGGAGATGACATCAACTTTGGACGACTTGAAATTGATGGCATGATTCTGTGGGTGAGCGGTTTTGCGGAGGGTACCTTTACCGCCTACTTGAACCAAGAACAAGCCAACAGTGTGACAAAAGACAGCCAGATGACGATCTATGCATTGCATCGCTTTGCTGACTTAAGTACACGAGAGATTGCACAAGCAACCGTTTCAATCACAGAATAAGAAACAGAAACTACGAGAGCCCCTTGTACCTTGCCTGTTGCAAGGGGCTCTTCATTGATAGAAAGAGAGAAAGCAAATGAACATGAAGAAAAAAATCGTTAGCCTCTTTAGCCTTGCCCTCATGGGGAGTTTTTTAGCGGCTTGCTCGACGGATGACCAAGCAAAGACGGATACTACCCAAGGCAGCGAACCAATCGAACAAATCACGGATCAAAGCAATGCCGAGCCGCAATCGATCATTGGTGGATTAAAGATCATCATCGACAAACAAGAAATCAATCAAAAGAAAACAGAAGATGGGGAACAAGTATTACATACATTTACCATCACAGCAGAAAATATGGGATCAGTTGCCGCTGGATTAGGTTCGATTGATTTTCTTTTAGAAACTGAAGAGGGAGAATTTCTTGAACTTGATCATACCATGGCGATGTTTGGCAATGAGATCGCTGTAGGTGAAACCATCACTGGACAAGTTTCCTTTGCTTTAGAAGAAGGACAAGTGGCGAAAAAACTGATTTATAAACCCGGTGAAGAACAATTAGCAGAATGGGATGTTAAGAGCGAATGAAGGTAAACGTTATTGGATTGGGGTATATCGGGCTACCCACAGCACTTACTTTTGCAAACCATGGGATTGAAGTCGTTGGGGTTGATGTGTCAGAAACAGTCGTTCAATCACTTCAAGCAGGTCAGGCACCAATCGAAGAACCCGACATTGATCGCTATCTAGCACAAGCTTTAGCGAAAAAGACATTCAAGGCACAGTTGGTACCAGAAAAAGCGGATGTCTTTATTATTGCCGTACCAACGCCAAATATCGCCGATCAATTTGGTAGTTGCGACTTGTCCTACGTGAAAGCGGCGATGGCTGCTATCTTACCCTATCTTGAAAAAGGCAACACAGTCATTGTTGAATCGACCATTCAACCCCGCACGATGGAAGACATCGTTGGACCCTTTTTTGAAAAAGCAGGTTATACCATTGGAGAAGATCTCTATTTGTTGCATTGCCCAGAGCGAGTTTTGCCAGGGAAAATCTTTGAAGAGCTGGTGATGAACAATCGAATCATTGGTGGCATGACGAGCGCTTGCACCCAACAAGGCAAACGCATTTATCAGTCCTTCGTCAAAGGAAACGTGCTGGAGACTTCTGCAAGTATCGCTGAGCTATCGAAATTGATGGAAAACACCTATCGCGACTTGAACATTGCACTAGCCAATGAATTGGTCCAAATTGGGGATCGCCTAAACATTGATGCACTCCAAGTGATTGAGTTAGCCAATCAGCATCCACGGGTCAATATCCATCAACCGGGACCTGGTGTCGGCGGTCATTGCTTAGCAGTCGATCCGTATTTTGTTGTCGCGGCAGCACCTGATGACGCGAAGTTAATTCAATTGGGGCGGATGATCAATACAGAGATGCCTGAATTCATTATAAAAAAAGTCGAAGAGATCTTAGCGATTCATGGTGGAAACAAAATCGCGGTCCTAGGGTTGGCGTATAAGGGCAACATTGACGATGCCAGAGAAAGTCCGGCTGTTGAGATCGCCAAAAGATTGAAACAAAAGAAAGCTCTGCAAGTCACTACCTATGATCCTTATGTCGCCACTTCTGATGTTGCACAAATTGAAGCAGCACTAACAGACAGTGATCTGGCATTGATCCTCTGTGACCATGATGCCTTTAAAGACATAGCGCCGGCAGCCATTCAAGCGATGAAACAAAAAATCGTTTTTGACACGAAAAATATTGTGACAGGTAAAACGAGGTTCGAGGCTGCCTATTCTCTTGGGTCATTACCAAGCGCCCAGTAAATGGTTTGATTGCTATTTCTGTTATTGAAAGGGAAAACCAATGAATAAAGAAATAAATATGAAAAAATTGAAGCAAGTCCTTCAGCAACGAATAGGCTGGATCATCATGATCATTAGTATTCCCTTACTAGCGATGTTGCTTTATCTAACCCTGTTTGCTGAACCTATTTATCAAAAAAGTGCACAGTTGCTGATTAGTCAGTCAGAAACGATAGCTGGCAATCGTCTGGAAAACCAGACGATTCAGGCAGACCTTCAACTCGTCAGTACCTATAGCACCATCATCATGAGTCCTCGCATCTTAAATGAAGTCAGTGAGGCGTTAGAGGAAAGCTACGATGTGTCTGAATTGTCGGAGATTTTGAGTGTTACCAATGCCACCAACTCGCAGATCATCGAAATCAACGCTTACCATCAAAGTCCGAAGATCGCAGCCGAAATCGCCAATACGACCGCCAGCGTTTTTAGTGAAGAGATCCCTAAAATCATGAACATTGATAATGTCACGATCTTAGCAGAAGGAACCGTTTTGCCACAAGAAACGCCTGCTCGTCCAAACAAGTTTTTGTTGTACAGTTTGACCACTTTTTTAAGTCTTCTTTTCGCTTTTACGTATGTGTTCCTCCTGTTGGTTTTTGAGCGCAGTTTTGCTTCGAATACGGAAATCGAAGAGGTCTTAGGGGTAAAGGTCATCGGAGAGATAAGCAAAGAAAAACGAGTTGCTTCGTTTAAAACCATCCAGTCGAGAAGCTTTAGAGGAAGGAAGCGTGTGTGATGCGTAGCATGAAGGAAAATTATTCCATCATCAGCGAACAAGTCAAGTTGATTCGCGAAAATGTCGACTATTTATGCCAACAACAAGATGCTCAAACGATTTTGATTACTTCAGGAGAAAGCGGTACGGGAAAATCCACGGTCTCGGCAAATTTGGCGGTCGCCTATGCCCAAAAAGGGAACCGAACCTTATTGATCGATGCGGATCTGCGTAAACCCACCCAACATTATTTGTTTTCACAAGAAATGCACGTGGGCTTGTCCAACTATATCCGACGGGACATCTCGATCGAAAGCTGTGTCCAACAAGTGATTTTAGAAGATTGCGAATTTTCAATCATCACTAGTGGAGCCATTATGTCAAACCCTAATGATCTGCTCGCTTCTTCGAAAATGACCGCAGCCTTGCAAGAGGTCAAACAACTATACGATGTGGTCATTATTGATACGCCACCAGTCAATGTCGTTTCGGATGCCTTGATCCTAGCCAAGAAAGTCGACGGTGTACTTTTAGTCGTTCATGCGGATAAAACGAACAAACAATCCGCAAAAAATGCCGTCAAAAAGCTACGCCTAGTTAACGCAAACATCTTAGGTGTCGTGGCGAATGGCACGGACACGGGTGAAAATTACTATTATTAAGGAGGGGAACTTTGTGGAAAGACCCGCTTTAGACAAGCAGTCAAGGGTTCAAGCGACTAGCTATTTACGTTGGAAACGCACGATAGAAACTATCTTTAGCTTGGGCTTATTAGTCGTCCTTAGCCCGCTGTTACTGCTGATTTGTATAGGGATCAAATTTTCTAACTGGCAGGCACCTATTATTTTTAAGCAAGTTCGTGTTGGCAAAAATGAGGCCACGTTTGTGATGTACAAATTTCGAACGATGGTGCCTGATGCCGATCAATTATTAGGGCGATACCTTGATAAAAACGAAATTGAAGGGGCCATGTTCAAGCTGAAGAAAGATCCGCGAGTGACGCGCTTAGGCCGTTTTTTAAGAAAAACGAGTCTTGATGAACTGCCCCAATTGATCAATGTCTTGAAAGGGGAGATGGCACTGGTCGGCCCCCGTCCTCCTTTAGAAAGAGAAGTCGTCAGTTATTCAGAAAAAGACAAGCAACGATTGTGTGTCACACCCGGGTGCACAGGGTTGTGGCAAGTCAGTGGACGAAACGAATTGAGCTTTCAAGAGATGGTCGCATTGGATCTCTATTACATCAATAACCTGAGCTGGTTATTGGACTTGAAAATAATTATGAAAACGATTGGCGTTGTTTTCTTACCCAAAGGAGCATTCTAATGGAGCAACAAGTACGTGTATCACTTTTAGGCAGCAATCTCGATTCCTTAAACTTTCAGGAAACCATTACTAAGATCGAGGCAATGATCGAACAGGGGATGCCCGCACAGCATGTTTCAATTAACGCGGGAAAAATAAACTTGATGCGAAAAGATCCCTCGTTGCGATCGATCGTCAATCGGGCAGCTTTGATCACGGCTGATGGGCAGTCGATTGTCTGGGCAGCGAAATATTTAGGGTGCCCGGTACCAGAAAGGGTAACAGGCATCGATCTTTTTCGCGAGCTGGTCAAATTGGCAGCAGAAAAAGGCTGGCGTCCTTATTATTTAGGAGCAACTGCCGAAGTCGTAGAAGCCGTCGTCAAACATGACCAACAGCTCTATCCCGACCTGAACATAGCGGGTTTTCACCATGGCTATTTTTCCGAAGTCGAATCATTGGACGTGGCAAAAGAGATTGCACGGACGCAACCAGACTTGCTGTTTGTCGCTTTTTCTAGCCCGCAAAAAGAGATTTGGCTCGATACATTCAGCGAAGTGTTGCAAGTGCCATTTGCGATGGGCGTTGGCGGCAGCTTTGATATCGTCGCAGGCAAAACCAAACGAGCGCCTTTGTGGATGCAGCGGGCAGGTTTGGAATGGTTTTATCGCTTTGCGCAAGAGCCAGTCAGGATGTTTGATCGCTATATCATAGGAAATTTACGCTTTTTACAGTATGTGTGGGGAGAAAAAAGAAGAAACGCATGAAATCAAAACAGCAAAGCCATCACCGCTTCTTCCTGGGGATTGTGGCCATTTTTCCGATAATCGACGTCTTAAACGGCTTATTTCTAAGTCTGGGCATTCCTTTTCCCATTGGCGTGTTCTACCGTTTGCTGTTCTTTTTGTTCTTAGTGATTATGATCGTGACAGAAAAGATTCCCCATAGCTACTATACATATTTAACGTATGGGTTTATCGCTGTGACGCTTACGATTTTTCTGTTACAAGCACTTTTTCTAGGGTACAGCTGGCAGTGGGTGATCGAGGATCTATCGGTGTATATCAAATACCTCTTATGGGTACTGATTCCTTATTATGTCTATCAACGAAAAAACGACTTCTCCAAACTGCACTACGACAGCTTGTTTATTGTTATCAGTGTCTGCTTCACCTTGGGGCTACTGATTCCTTATTTTTTAGGGCTAGGCTACCAAACTTATGACAATTCTGATGCTGGGTATAAAGGCTATTTCTTTGCCAATAATGATACGAGCTTTGCCTTTATTGTTTCAATCACCTTTACAGTCCAGGCACTAATTGTTTCGATCAAAGAACAGACCCATAAGTTTTCACTGTTTTTGGCTAGTTTATTCGCTGGAAATTTCGTCTGTTTGGTCTTGGTCGGTACGAAAACCGGCGTGTTTTATGGTGTCGGTGTGTTGTTCTATCTTTTAATCCGATTGGTGCTAGGCATTGAACGTAAAGCATTTCTGCAACAATTGTTTATCTGGTTTATGAGTTTTATTACGATTGCTTGGCTGCTTATTCAAGGACTACCATTGCTGATCCAAGCCGTCGAAGGAACCTATCTTCGCATGGTGTATTTTTATCATCTTTTCGACGGGGACTTGATCCGGCTATTTTCTAGTTCAAGAAGTGATTTTTTGATTGGTGGGATGAACGCCTTCTTAAATGATGAGGCCCGACACTTTACCATGATCTTTGGCCAAGGCTTTGAATACCGTTTGGCACACTTTGGTCGTCTTGGCTTAATTGAAATGGACTTCTTCGACACCCTTTTCGGGCAAGGCCTACTGGGAATAGCGTTATTGCTGCTAATGCTCGCCTATTTTGTCTATTTGGCCTTTCAGCCACGAAAACGATCGGTTTATAGTTTTGCCTTGATCGTGGTGCTTTTTTATAGTTTTTTTGCCGGGCATGTTTTGTATTCGGCATTGTCTTCCACCTTTTTAGGATTGATTTGTGGAGGCATTATTTTAACAGAGAAAGAGTGAACAACTGATTGAAAAAATTACTTTTGAGGCTGGGCTTTTTCTCCCTCGGTTCGTTAGGTTCGGCGGTCTTAAACTTGGTGCTTTTGCCCGTAACGACCAGCTTTTTGACACCCGAAGAATATGGGAAGACCAGTATGTTTTTCCTTGCACAGACCTTTTTGATATACGTGATCTATCTCGGTTTCGACCAAGCCTTTACGAGGGAATACCATGACCACGAAAACAAACGCGAGTTATTGCAACAAGCGATGCTCGTCCCGTTGCTCGGTTCATTTTTCTTTCAGCTGATCCTAGTGGTTTTTGCGGCAGATTTTTCGCAGCTTTTATTTGAATCTCCACAGTACACCCGTGCGATTTATTTATTTGCTCTTTCGTCGGGACTGCTGATTTTTGAACGGTTTCTTTTGTTAACGGTTCGAATGCAAAACAAAGCGATCCAGTTCTCCGTTTACAGTATTTTGGTGAAATTCATGGTCTTGTTCATCACGTTGCTGTTTCTCTTTTTTGGTCCGCCGACGTTTATTACGGTGGTCTATGGCATGCTCTTCGGTCAGATTATCGGTGATTGTCTGTTGATTCTGGCAAACCTGGCGCTTTTTATGCCGCTCATTCGCCAAATCGATCGCAACCTGATCAAAAAGCTGAGTCGTTTTGGCTTGCCGACGGTGGTGGGAACGTTCCTCTATAGCCTGTTAATGATTATCGACAAAATGATGCTGCGCTATTTTGCTGATTTTGCCGCTTTGGGCATCTACACGGCTGCATTCAAAGTGGCAAGTGCCTTGATGATTCTACAAGTTAGTTTTGCCAATTTTTGGATTCCCACCTCCTATGAATGGTTCAAAAAAGGCAAACCATTGATTTATTACGAACGAGTCAGTCACTTTATCATGTTCGTCTTGTCGATTTTCTTTTTACTGATGGTCTTTTTCAAAGAAACGATCGTCATCTTATTGTCGCAAGACTACTTAGAGGCCCAGTACTTGTTTCCCTTGTTATGTTTTTATCCCTTGATGATGACGATCAGTGAAACGACCAATCTCGGGATCGTTTTTTATAAGAAAAGTCATTTGAATATTGCTGCCTCTTTGCTGGCGGTCTTAGCCGCATCCCTTGGTCATCTCCTACTCGTACCGACAATTGGCGCCACAGGAGCGGCTTGTGCTACGGCATTAGGGTACTTGGTCTTCTTTTTTGCCCGTACATATTTTTCGATGACCTATTGGCAGGGGTTCTCAGTCAAACGCCAAATCAGCCTTTCGATCATGCTGTATTGCTTTGCGCTGTTTACGGCATTCAATCGGACTCTTTGGCTGGAAAAGAGCCTCGTTTTGCTGCTGATGCTCTTCGTCGTTGTTCTTTATCGCAAGGAACTAAAGCAGGTAACTAGATTTGTACAAGAAAGGAAAATCAACAAAGCATGAATATCTTACTTATCGGTCCAGATCCAGCAGCAAAAGGGGGGATCGCAACGGTCATTCATAATTTCCAAAAAGCAAAAGCGCCAGAGGACGTGCGTTTCGTCGTCCATAAGACTTGGTCGGAAAAAGGAAAATATTGGACGCAGATCAAAGCGTTTCTTACGTTTCGTCGGCACATCAAAAAAGAAAGGTGCCAGATCCTTCATTTCCACGTTGCGCAAAAGGGCAGTTTCTATCGCAAGAGTTTGCTGTTGTTGCTAGCACCAAAACATTGCAAGACGATTTTTCATATGCATGCTTCGCAATTTGACCAGTTTTATCAAAACAGTCCTTCGTGGGCAAAGTGGTGGGTCCGTTTTACCTTAGCTCGGGTGGATCAGCTCGTAGTGCTAAGTAGTAGCTGGTCAGCATTTTACCAAACGATTACCGATACCTCAATCGAGGTCTTGCCAAATGCCGTAGCGGTGTCGGAGGAATCCTTTTATGACCCCACCGCAAAATGGATCATCACTCTTGGCAGGATCGGGCAAAGAAAAGGCAGTTTTGATCTGTTGGCAGTTGCAAAAGCAATGGCTGTTTCCTTTCCCGAGATTCGCTTTATGTTATTTGGCGATCAAGAAAATCAACAGGTTGCCCAACAGCTCCAAGAAGAGGATCTCACCAATGTGTTCTTAAATGAGTGGGTAGCAACCGATGCGTTACCAGCTGTTTTTCGTAAGGCAGCCATCCATTTTCTCCCTTCTTATCACGAAGGTTTGCCGATGGCGATCTTAGAAACCATGGCGGCAGGTATCCCCAATGTAACGACGAAGGTTGGGGGAATCCCAGAGTTGATCCAATCGGGTGAAAACGGCTACCTAGTAGCTGCCGGTGATATTCAAGCAATGATCGAGACGTTGAGCGGTCTGTTAGCTAACGAGGAAGAACGAATCAAAAGCAGCCAACAAGCCAGAGCAACGATTGAGCAACAGTATGCCTTAACGTCGTATATGAAGCGCTGGCAGAAGATTTACAAAAAGCAACTTGATTAATGCTCAAATTGCTGAAAAAAAGGAGAAGTACGATGCAAAAAATAAAGGTATTATCTATTTTTGGTACACGACCAGAAGCCATCAAGATGGCACCGGTCATAAAAAAAATAGCAAATGATCCACGCTTTCTATCAAAGATCGTCGTGACAGGGCAGCATCGAGAAATGCTTGAGCAAACATTAGCGGCGTTTGAGCTGACCCCTGATTACGACTTGGCTATCATGCGAGAAAATCAAACCTTGTCTAGTATCACCAGTCGTATTTTAGAAGGACTCGAAGGTATTTTTCAATCAGAAGAACCAGACGTAGTGTTGGTCCATGGCGATACGACGACGGCAGTGGCAGCTGCGCTGGCCGCTTTTTATCAGCAGATCTTGATTGGTCATGTGGAGGCTGGGCTACGAACAGGTAACAAGAATGATCCGTTTCCAGAAGAAATGAATCGCCGGTTGATTGATCAACTAGCAGATTTTCTCTTTGCCCCTACAGATCAAAGCCAGGCAAATCTGCTAAAAGAAAATCATCCACAAGACCGCATCGTCGTTACTGGCAATACGTCTATTGATGCTTTGTACCACACCTTGGCACAAAAAAAAGACCGAAAACCAATCAGTGAGAAAAAAATCCTTTTAGTTACGATGCACCGGCGAGAAAATATTGGGCAACCCATGGAACAAGTGTTTCGTGCACTAAAACGCATCGCTATTGCTTATCCCGCACTGACGATGGTCTTTCCGATGCATAAAAACCCTCGTGTCCGTACACTAGCCAAGCGCTATTTAGAAGGGCAGCAAAATATTGAGCTGATCGAACCATTGGATGCCCCTGCATTCTATCAGTTACTGGCAGGCAGCTACCTTGTTTTGACCGATTCAGGAGGGATTCAAGAAGAAGCACCCTCCTTGGGGATTCCTGTCTTGATCGTACGTGAAACGACGGAACGCCCAGAAGGGGTGGCAGCAGGGACTTTGAAACTCATTGGTACCCATGAGGAGCATGTGTATTCAGAAATCGTTCATTTATTGTCTGATGAGGCAGCATACAAACAGATGGCGCAAGCCAAAAATCCCTATGGAGATGGACAAGCCAGTGAGCGGATCGTGGCTGAATTAAAAAGTTATTTCGAGTAGAGGAAGGCGAACCTATGAGACAATTCCAATCATCTTTTGTCATTAGTAAAACGACGCTAAGGTGGCTACATTTGCTAGAACATATGGAGCACGCTTCTCATACACCGATCCGTGGGTTGTCAAAAGTGATCAAAAGCTCTAGCCGAACCATCATTGAAGATTTACAAAACATTAAAGAGTATTTCGAAGATGCTATCGAAATGGAAACGTCAAATAGTGGCTATCAGCTACAAGTCATCGACACAGAAAGCTACTTAGAAAAAAAACGGAATTTGATCAGTAACGAGCCGTTGTTTCGCATCTTTGAGAGCATTTTTTTAGGGGAAATATTGACCATCAATGAGTGGTCAGACATTTTGTTTATTTCCCCTGCCACGTTGATGCGGTATTTTCGAAAGATCGACCCAATTTTAGCACAGTACCAACTGACATTAAACAAAACCACCGTTGATCTTATTGGTGAGGAAGTCAATATTCGCCATTTTTTTCTGAACTTTTATTATGAATCCGATAGTACGCCGCATACCGTATTTCCGCCGTTGATCATTCATGAGATCGGTTTAAACTTGAAAAAAGAAGAATTCGATAGCAATTTCTCTAATCTTGCCTTTGAGGAAATCAGTTACATGCTTTATATCATTTTAGAGCGAACCTCTCATGGCCATTACGTCACGATCGATCCAGCCATCGTCAAGCAGTTTCGTAAAGAGTATTATCTTGAGCTGAAAAAATTAAAGACGATGCTATCGAACCATTTGCAAACGACGATCGCCGAAAAAGAAATCATCTACTTTTATGCGTTATCGATGGGAAAACGGACGGTGTTTGATATTGATATGGAAAGGGACTTTTGCAACAAGTTAGGCAAAGACTCGCAGATCCTGCAACTAACCCAACGTTATCTAAAGGAGGCAGGCGTACCGCCGTATGCGCTGGAATATAGTACGGTTTTGATCCAGTCTTTTTTTGCGACGATCTTACTAAAAAATAAACTTTCACCGGTCTTGAACAAAGTGATTCCCGATTTGATCTCATTTGTAAAAAAACATTTTCCAGAGGAAATGGCACAAAACACAGCGTTCTTACAAAAACAATTCAAACAAGTGAAGTGTCTGTCTTTAGACATGATCGTAGATATCAGCGCAGTGTTTACCATTCATATGGACTGTGTGAAAGAATTGTACTGGGGGAAGCCTAAAAAAATTGCGTTCCTGTTAGAAGGGAATCAATTTATCTCGCAACGAATTCAGGTCACTGCTCGTAAGTATCTAGGCAGTTATCAGAAACTCTTTTTTCCGAATGTATTAGATATCAATCCCGGCTATTTTGAGGCGAACCAATTTGATATCGTCGTCACAAATTATAATGAGCATATGTCGAATTTTTCTTGTTCTGGCGTGTATTTATTGTTCAATAAAATCCCGAACTCAACCGATTGGCGCAGACTCATGTCATTGATCGACTTTAAACTTTAACAATGGTCCAGGTGCAAAATAATTCTCAGATGAAAGATAGGAATGATGCAATCATGATGAAAAAAGGACATATGACACCAGAAGCCTATTTAAAAAATTACAGCGAACTTTGTTACTTGCAGGAATTTCCCTTAATCAAACAAGTATGTACAGAGTTGCAAACACGATTCAAAGAAATTTGCTATACCGAGTACGATAATGTGCTACAACAAATGACGGATTTGCTAGAAATCGATGCCCAACTGCAAATGTTTTTAGATTTTTTCCGACACGACTTTTTTAAAGAAATCGAATTAGCAGAAGAAGAGATCGTCGAAATGATCAAAAAGGACAAAAATGTCTATTACCGACAAATGGCAGGGATCGGCACAAACCAGAAAGCGCCCCATGGCTTGATTTATCTCAGCGAGAAATGAACACTGTGATCGCTGAGATAAATCAGAGTGTCAACCACTCGTTGGGTAAGAATGGTTTTTATAAAATAACACTTCGAAATGCTTTGTGACCGTAATGATTCCACAAGATAGTGTCTAGCAAGTTGACTTACGCATTGTCCAACACAACCAGACGCAAGATCCGTGGATTGATTTGATTAAGTAATCGATTCCAATCTGTCGCATCTGGAAAAGATTTTAGAAGAACGCATTCTACTTCCAGTAAGTATTCTGTCGTATACTCCGAATAATTGGTGACTAATAGATCAATTTGCTTTTCTTTTAAATAGGTTGGAGAGAGTTCACTGGCATTAGGATAATACAATGTATGGAAGCGACCCAAATATTTTCGCACGATACTTTCGGCATATTCACAAACATATTCGTTTCCTTCAAAAATCACGGCGATCGTCCGTTGTGATCCCCAATTTTCTTCTTTGATCGCTTCCATATGAATCGTTAAGCTGGCACAGAAATCGTCAAGATAGGAGGATGAATACAGCTTTTTGACTAGCTTGTGTTTTGCCAAAAATGCATAGTTTCTCTTATATTCGTAGGAAAACTTCTCTTTGACGAATTGCGTAAGATCGTCAATATTGACATTCATGATGGGCGAGAGCATATCGCGTATTTTCACAATCGTAAAAAATGATTCTAACCAGTGTAAATCTTTTTGTTCATCATAGGAATTGCCTTGATTTAGGGCATAGAAATCTTTTGTCACTTGTTTGATCTCAGGCCAGCGATTATACATTCGGCAAAATTCTTCGATCGAGGGATGATTGATTTTTCGGCGACAGATGAGACAAAGCAACAAATAAATGATTTCGTCCTCTGGCAGATGGTAATGAAAATAGGAATAAAGGATCTCTCTTAACGTATCTGGAGCAATCAATGAATGATAAGCATAAAAGATGTCCTTTAGTTCAGGTGAAAGTTCGACCTGTAACCCTTTCTTGCTGCGTTCCAGTGTAATGTAGAGAATATAGGAAAAGTAAGAAAAGGTAGAAGCCGGTTGCTTTTTTGAATGCAAAAGATTGGTGATCTCAATGACAGCATCTTGGACATCCAGCGATGGGAAGATCGTATTGACATTGATATCTGACTCATAATAAAACAGACAAAAAAAGCGGCGAATATCGATTTCGGAACCTATCAATGTGACAGGGTTTGTTGATAGACGAAGTTTGAAGGGCTTTAATAATTCGTTCATTTTTTTTAAGTAACTCAGCAATGCTTGTTCCGAAAGATTAAGGGTCAAGCTCCAATCCAGAGCAGATTGTAATTCATCAAAAAAAATACTCTCCAAAATCATAAAAAATGGCTCGTCTTTAACTAAATTTTGTTTTTGTTTGATATACCCCTCGGGATCAAGTTCTTCAAATAAATACCCAAACTTAGAGGAATAGATTTCGATCGCGTCATTAAAATAGTCGCGAATCATGGCAATATCCGCAATGATCGTACGGGTACTACTTTTTGTTACTTCTGATAAATCGCCCAATGTTGCAGATGGATTCTTCTCAAATTCATTTAATAATTGCAATCGTCGGATTAAAGAACGATTTTTGATAAATTTTAGCTGAAAATTTTTCATAGTTGCCCCCGTTGAATTAAAAAAAGAATTAAACACATTATAAACAATTGGTTAAAAAACTTCAATTTTTATATTTAATTTTATTTTATTTGACTAAATATTCGATTTTTTATTATTCTGGTGGATGTAAACGGTTGAAACGAATTGATACAATGTAGGTTTTTTCACCGACAGGTGAAAATTGCTATTTTTTTTTAAGGATATTTGACGCTATAGTGAGACCATAGTCCGATGCTTAGGAGTATTTGTTTTTTCTCAAGAGGAAACCTGTGAACTGTTGGTTGGATCAAAAGGGAGAAAATAAACAGTAAATGTAACTAGCAAATGAGTGAATGTGCCATCAATACCTAGAAATGCAGTGTACTTGAGGGGTATCCACGAATGAGAGAGAAAGAAAATAGAAGACATTGATTGGTTGAAGAACATCTACGGTTACCAGAAAGTGTAAACTGGAAACGAACATGCAGATAGATTACGAGGAGGCTAATATGCTGGCAGAAAAGATAGCGGGAGCAGAAGAATATTTGGCGCATTTTCAAACAGAGCTAGAAAAACAAGGGGTGTTACGCTTTTTTCCAAAAATAAATGCCTTTTATCATCGGTTAGCAAAAGAGTTTTTAACGATTTTTCATAGCAAGGAAGAAAACCTGTTTGTTCAGTGGGGCCACTTATTGGCGATTGATGCACAATTGCAAATATTGATGGAAATCAGCAACAATCGCAAAGAGGGATTGCTAGATGACCTTGGGATGAGTGAGGAAGAAGTCATTGAAATGATAGAAAATGACCATAAGTATTTTTACCGTGAGATCACGGGGGCAAAGTTAACGCAAAAACCCAAAATGGGCTTGATTTATTTGAGTGAACACTTAGCGGAGTCCTGAATTTTTATGTCTAATACGTCGAGTAGACCTGAGAGTTAGGAAAAAAATTGAGATAAATGGGAAACGATGATGCTCAGTAGACTATTGGGGAAGTTTCATAGATAGTTTTTTGGAGAAATAAATGGAGAGTAGTAGTGGGGCTAAAAGGATGATTTTCAGGTGGAACGTACCCTTGAGAATGACAGAGAGCAGATGGACTACTCAAACAACGCAGTGGGGAAGGCAATTGGTTGGTCTTCCTTGCTTGAGTAAGAGTTGTTTTTAAGAAACAACAGATTGACCGCTAAAGTCAACGACAAAGACGAATGTTTTTTGCTCTTCATAAAATAATTACTGTGTAAGACGTGAAAAAAAGCAAAAAGCGCTTGAAGGTAGGACATGAACGGAATGAAACTTTTTATTATTTTTGCCTCCTTGTCGGTAGGCATATCGGTGGCACAATACGGCATGTATGATTTCTTTCCCAGCATATCTGTGATCCTTCGCAGCTGGTTTCAATTGGGGCAAACCATTCTTTTGCTTGGCTATTTCTTTCTGCTGGTTATGTATTTTTGGGTACAGCGTGGCAGAACAAGGAAAGAGAAGCAATCTTTAGGAGAATGATCAAGAATTAAACAGCAATGATCAGCAAAGAAGCGTTTTTACAGTAGGAAGAAAGCGCTTGTTTGTAAGAAAAAGTATACATAAAATAGTACGACCGAGACGAGCCTTTCGTGGGCTCTTACTTAACATAAACAAATCTGCAGCAAACGTTTGCTTCTTTTGGTGAAACCAAGAAGGGATCGTTTGCTGTTTTTTTGTGCTAACAAATAGGCCTGTTTTCAAATGTCCCGTGGAGAGCTTTTTTCAAGGAAATGAAAAATTCTTAAGGGGGAGGCTGGAAGAATCGATTCGTTCTGTAAATAGTAATCAAAAAATGGATGGCCGAAGAACTACATACGATAGAGTCAATAAAATGCTTCATGGAGGAATGGCTGATTTAGCCAAGCGGCATTTCAAGGGAGTACCGAAGGATAATAGATAGAGAAGATAAAGCAATGGACAGAGACGCCAAAGTTTTTAGCGCTGCAATAGCTATTGGAGTATGCGTTGGTTTGGCTGCATCTGTATTGGCAACAACAGAGTACCGGGAAAGGGCTGGATAAGTGAAAATGAATGGGAAAGGTGGCGCTCCGAAAGAAGAACCATAGCTGATGATCCGCCAATCGTCGAGGAACCACCCAACTGTTTTCCGTAGAGAAATACCAAACGAGCAGGAGATGACCACTGACAGGCATGCTTCATGTTCTTATCAGTTTAGTGATTCTAAGAAAAACAACATAAAAGAAAGAATACCCGACAAACGTAGCTTGGGGGATCAGATGAAAAGAGAGGAACGTTCTTAATAAGGATAGTCCCCCTCCTTTTTTTACCGTTATTTTATTGTGGCTTTTATAGAATGGAGAACTGCAGGTGCTTTGGAGATTGATATATGATTTTTCTATGGTAACAAGCACTTTGGTAGATGTTAAGGATTTCTCACTTTAGCCATATCCTATGTTGAATAATTTATTTAAAACGGGGGTTTGTTTTTTTATTTAGGCATAGATTTCATCAGCCAGTGAATTTATTGATTTTTCCCGCATCACAAAGATAGCTATAATGAAGTATATCGAGGATAAAACCCAGCGTTTTTGGAAGCCAACTGAAACAAAGACCAATCGACTTTGTTCAAGGTTACCGTCTAAGTAAAGGTGTCTAAAAAAGGGTGGTTTTTAGGCTTGATGATGTCAAAAAGGGGGAGGGAGAATGAAAAGAGCGAGGGGGAATTTTTGGGTCAAACTGATGATCTTCGCTGCTTTTTTTCAAGTGATCAGTGCTTCGACGATTTTAGTTTCGGCACAAGAAGAGCGTTCCGTCGATACAGAAGGCTCAGTCCAGTTCACGGGTGTCTATGAACCAGACAAACCAGAACCTTCACCACCGACCGGACCGACACAACCTGGCGGGGATGGGGGACGTTTGCCGCAGACAAATACCCGAAAAAGTTCCAGTGCCACGGCACTCGGATCATTGCTGCTATTGATCGCTGGCTATTCAACAGTGAAGAAGACACGCAGGTACCAAAAAGAACGAACAACCTCAAGAACACAAGAAAAGTTGAGTAATAGAGAATAAGGGAATGATCTTATGAGATTTTTGCGATTTGCAACGAGCACCGTACTTGCCGCAACCCTTTTGACTGGTGGGATCCAAGGGACCGCCGCTGAAGTAAGAGTCGCTGAAACCGATGGGCAAGTAAGTTTTGTGCCCAATGATCGAGAACCGACGGAAGTGTTACCGCCTGATCCAGGACCCGATGGCCCCGATGTGGAGATACCGCCGATCGGACCAGATGGACAAACAGGACCATTGACGATCGCTTATGCGCCGACTTTGGATTTTGGTACCCAAGAAATCTCCAACCGAGATGCCGTCTATTCGATGGTGGCAGAAAAGCAACAATTAGCGGATACCCAAGGGGAAGAAAACCAAGTACCGTATGTTTCCTTCGCCCAAGTACAAGATACCCGTGGGTCAAATGCTGGCTGGCGTTTGACTGTAGCACTAAGTGCGTTTGAATCAGGGACGCAACACAACGAACTGCGAGGGGCACAAATCATCTTTGCCTCACGAGAAGTTGACTACAATAGCCACAACCAAGAAAACGCACCGGCCGCACATGAAGCAGGCTTGCGTTTGGATGCCAATGGTTCAGCACAAGCTGTTCTGACTGCTGATGCCGGCAAAGGGGCAGGCACTTCATCCGTCGTTTGGGGCTACCAAGATGAGTTGAATGCGCAAGTCCAAGCCCAGGCGCCGGTGGTTCGCAATGAGGCGATCCAATTGTTCGTCCCGGGAGCGACTGCTAAAGATGCAGCCTTGTATGTGGCGACTTTGAAGTGGCAATTGACGACCACTACCTCGCAATCAGGAGAAACAGTTCCAACGGCGCAAGCCGATGAAACAAACTAAAAGAAAAGAAAGAAGGAATAAAAATGAAATGGATTCGATTAGCAACAGTCGCAACACTGACCTCTACGATCTTCGCAGGCGGTGTACAAGTAGTAGCAGCAGAGGAAGAAAATAATCAACCAAAAACACCACTTTTTGAAGTAGAGACACCAAATGAGGTTAACTTTATCGAAGGGGAAGAAGACGTGGATGACGTTGAAAATCCAGTTCCTTACCCACCCGTTATCATTGATCCGCTTCCAGTAAAAGGTCCATTAACGATCGTTTACGTGCCAGAAAAATTCGATTTTGGTCAACAAGCCATTACTTCATCTGCAGCTGAATATTCTGTGATTGCTGAAATGCAAAACGTAGATGAAAACCATCCTCTTGCGGTCGGACTTCCAGACACAGTTCCTTACGTTTCCTTGGCACAAGTCAGTGATACACGAGGAAACAGTGCGGCAGATTGGACATTAAGTCTTGCTTTGACAGAGTTTGTCGGTCAAGATACAGGGGATATCCTTTATGGCGCCCAACTTCACTTTATTGATCCGCAGATCAAACACAATGATGGTACCGGGCCTGCTGAAGAAGCGCCTGAAGCATCAATAACTGATGGTGATCGTGTGATTTTAAATGCTAATACGAATATAGCATCGAGCATTCCAGTCATGACCGCAGGACCCAATCAAGGACAAGGACGCTCCTCTGTCTTCTGGGGAGACCAAGACAAAATGATGGATGAGTTTGAGGGTAATGATTTTACCGGAACGATTCTGAATGATCGTATTCAGCTGCATCTTCCATCAGCTGCGACGCCGCAACAAGACACCTATACAGCAACCTTGACCTGGACACTAGCTACCACAGTTAGTGTAGATGGTGAAAATGGTGGTAATGGCGGCGATGGAGACGACAACGTTTTAAATCCAGAAGATTAATCTTCAAAGCAACGCAACAATAATGTGAAACAACTGGCAGGAGTAGACCGTTATTCCTGCCTTTTTTGGAAGGAGAAACAACAGTGATTGAACAACCAACAAACCAACGCTGGCTGCGGCTTTTGACTGCAATGATCGTGCTATGCTCATTGATTGCTTGGCCGACACCAGTACGAGCAAATGATGACATTGAATCAGAGTTGAATTTTTTTGTAACCCCGATATTCCCTGACAGTCAGATCGAAGGCGGTGCTAGCGGTTATTTTGATCTGAATTTAGGCGCAGGGGAACAAGAGGAATTGCAGTTACGCATCCAAAATACATCGGAAGAAACCATTGATGTCGAAGTATCGGCTCATACTGCCTTCACCAACGTCAACGGAGTAGTAGAATACGGTCGTGATGCCGAAGCTCCTGACCCGACATTGCCTGCCTCGATTGCCGAATTGATTGAAGCACCAGGGGTCATCACCTTAGAAGCCCAAGAAGAACGGATCCTTACACTGCCTCTGACGATGCCTGAGGAAGAATTTGATGGGATACTGGCAGGGGCGATCCGAGTAGAAGAGGTCCGCGATGCTGGGGCAGCAGAGTCGGAAACAGAAGGCATCGGGATTCGTAATGAGTTTGCCTTTATTTTAGGAGTCGTCGTAAGCAATAACCGCTCGTCAACGGATCCGGGACTTGAATTGCTGGACGTTTTTGCCAGTCAAGTCAATTATCGGAACGTGATCAGTGCCAAGATTCAAAATTATACACCGACTTTCGTCAACCACATAGAAATTGATGCCGAGATTCGTGCCAGCGGTAGCGACACCGTCTTGTATGAAACACAGCGCACAAGTATGCAGATGGCACCAAATTCGCAGATGGATTTTCCGATCCCGCTAAATGGCGAGCGTTTCCGTCCGGGAGACTATGTCCTGACTCTGACGGCCCGTTCACAAGGGGAGGAATGGCATTGGGAAGAACCCTTCACGATTGCGGCTGCTGATGCCCGACGTTTAAATGAGGAAGACGTGACATTGGAACCAGAAACCAATTGGTGGCTGATTGGCGGAATCGCCGCACTTGTTTTGTTATTGATCATCGTTGTTGTTTTAATCATTAACAAGAAAAAAAAGACAAAAGAAGGTGGGGATCAGTAAAATGAAAAAGAAAACACTAAAGATAGTACTATCACTTATGGTAGGACTATTTAGTGTTTACTTGTTTTTTCCGTCTATTCGTGTGTTCTTTTTTGAACCACTACATGCATGGCAAGGAAGAGAAGGTACGTTAGGCGAGGTGTTCACTGGATCTTCTTTTGAAGAATCTTTAGAGGATCAAGAGGAGTTGGTGGTTTCTTTTCTGGAAGAAATCCAGCAAGCCTATGTTGGAGAAGCGTTTCCGATCATGTTTTTAACAAACCGCCCACTAACAAGCATCGACATCCAGCTGCCTGCAGCCACGATCATAGAAGAAACATTTTTAATGGAAGAAATAGTGATCACCCAAACCGAGGATCCCGAGCAATGGCTTCTGAACTCCGAAGTGCCGTTGACGTCGTTTAGTCTACCACTGACGATAGAATCCGTAGGTACTTATGAAATAACGGTAGCAGAGACAGTGCTTACCTTGAACGTGGAAGAAAGAAAATCCGGAGATGAGGGGGAGAGGCCCCCTATGGAAACGGACGACCACCCGATTGGCACTAACTTAGCAGCGGATCCTGTCACATCAGATGGTTCATTTTTTGATGACATCGAGGTGGATGAAGGCAATCTTGATCTTTTGGAAGATAGGCGAAGAGAACAAGAAGTAGGCTCCTGGCTAGAATTTTTAGAAGCTGTCATGGACCCAGAGGTGAATCATATAAAGTTGATCGACAGCTTTGAATCTAGTGATAATCCGATTGAAGGTATAGCTTCAGGCGTATCAGGAAGTACAATTAATATTTCGAGTGGAGACTCTTATGTCTATATCAGCCAACCGGGAATCTCAAGAACTCTTATTATTGATGGACAAGGAAAATACCAAATTGATTTTCGTGCGGTTGCTGTTGGCTTCTTGGATAGTACGATGGTACCAGAATCTCCTTGGGATATTTCGTATCAAAATATTACCCTTTATCATGGGAATTATTACGGACCTATGAACGTTACTACTTTAGGTGTTAACAATCAAGCCATATCGACCATGCGGTACCATAATGTTGAAAACATTGGGAATCAGCTTTTGCATTCCGTTGGTACAACCGCAGTGCTTTCAGGAAAGGTTACCTCACATCAAGCACGAAGCTACCGTTCGACTTTTAATGAAAATTGGCAGATCAATGCTTGGAATCAAGCAAATTTTGAAGTCCATCGACTTTTGATCAGTCCCAATGCAGAAGTAGAATTGTCGACCATCAGTTCAGGAAATTTATTTTATCATGGTTTGAATCATCCAGAACTGATTATTGGAGAGAATGCCAAAGTTTCCATGAAAGCAAATTTTGAAGGGACTAGAGGGGAAGCCGATGGTGTGAATGTCTATTTTGGAAATGGTGGTGGGAATCTGACTGTTGGCAAGGGAGCAGAATTAAAACTTGACACTCAGATCAACGCCTCTGCGATTTCCACACTTCATGGAAACCATACCATCGATCTCTTGGAAGACAGCAAAGTGCATATCCAATCCTTAGAGAATCGAAGCCACACGAATGGATGGAATTGGAATATTCTTTCATTTCAAGGAGGCAACACCCATATCAATCTAAAGGAACGTAGTATGTTAAAAATTGATGCGGAAAATCAACCCAACTTATCGGCACATGTTGTTGGCTTCTGGGAACCTCAAAACAGTATCACTGTTGGTAAAGATGCTGTTTTAGATATTCGTTCGGACAGTCGCAATGATTCTCAAAATTTGATCTTTTTTGGAAATCTTTCGAAGTTGACGTTCAATGAGGCCCGAAAGGTCAATTTAGAACGAACGGCGCCGCTTTCTTTTAATAACGGAAGTTTGATCAACTTAAATGGAACCAATGAACTGGAAATCGAATTTCAAGGAATCAAACAATGGCAATACGGTGAGTTTGATGAGGTGCAGCCTACCCATGAGTGGATGCCTTTGATTCATATGAGTACCAACTTTACTTGGATCAATCCAACAATCAACAGTGTCGTAACTTTGGATCCAACAGTGGAACAAGGGGTACGTAGTCATTTTTCGACTCATAGCCAACGATTGCTTTTCGAGCAAGTTTCTGAAGTTGAAATAGAGTTGAATCCATTAACGGAAGATCCGACCTTATCAAATTCTCGGATCATCTCTGGAAGAGCAAATCCCAATAGCTATATTCGTTTTGAGCGGGAAGCATTTATGCCCGAACCAAATCCTTCCCTTGGTACTGTAACGGATCCAGATGGACGCAGAGAATTCTTTCACGTCCAAGCTGATGAAGAGGGAAACTTTCAGTTTGATTTATCCGAATTTCCAAACTTCCAACATTTTCGTCACGAAGAGCTAGTGACAGCCGAGGCGTTTTTGAATGGGAGATGGGGAAAGGATTCGGTGATTGTAGAGAAAATCGACATTGTGGACCCGCGGGATCCTTTTCGCCCGGATGAAACGGTCGATCCTGTGAATCCTCCTGTTTTGCCAGAAAACCAGGGATTTGTCAGCATCGACTTTATTTCTCAATTCGATTTTGGAGAAGTACCAATTCTTTCAAGTACCACTCGATATCCAGCAAAGCCGCAGGCGTTGCGGGAAGTTTATGAGGATGTGCATGAAGGGGACCGTCCCAATTATATCCAAGTATCGGATCGGAGGGTCGCTACTACTGGTTGGACACTGAGTGCTCGCTTATCTGAAGAGGGTTTTGTGGGTACGCATGATGAAAGGCAACGACTAAGAGGGGCAAGCGTTTATTTGTCAAATATCCATATGGTAACCACTGGTTCGAATGAGTCGGAGACGCCAGACTATCAAGAAGCCATTGAACTTATTGCAGGTCAAAGTAAAACCTTGGCTTCGGCTCAAGAGAATCATGGTGGAGGGACGTGGATCCAACATTATGGCTCAAGTGAAACAATGGAAAACAGTGTGGAACTGGAAGTCCCGCTTGGTGCCAACCCCCAAGCAACTGCTTATCGCGGCACGATTTATTGGGAATTAAGCTTTGTTCCGAGACCTGAGTCATAAAAGTTTGAATAAGAAGGAAGCAGAAGCTGCTGGAAGTCGCCTGCAGCTTCTCTTCTTTCGAATGTGTGGGGAGGTGAAACGATGAGAAACAAGCCGTCTTTATTGATGAACAGTTTATTTTCAATGACGTGCAAGCGGCAATTGACGATTTTGCGGCAGTTGGAATGTTGCGGTCCTTTAAGTGGGCAACAGCTGGCACATGCTTGCGGCGCTTCTCGGCGGACGATTATTTCAGACATTGAGGAACTGCGCCAACTCTTTGGGGCTTCGACGATCCTCGCATCTGCCAGCAATGGCTATGAATTGGTGATCCAAGAACTGGCAGAGTATCAGAAAAAAAAGCGAGCATTGTTGGCGGATGACCCAAATCTGTTGTTTCTGCATTTCTTGTGTCAGCAAGAAACGGCGATACCGGAAAAACTGGCTGCGATCACCGGGTTAGGCAATCAAACTTTTTTGAAACAATGCCGTCAGCTTCAGACCTTGTTCGCTGCTTATGAGCTGACTTTGAATAAAAAGCAGTGGTGCCTAGAAGGGGCAGAAGGAAACATACGGTATTTCTATAAAGCCTTTTATTTTGAAGAAGAGGAACAGCCCTACCAAATCTTTGAGCAGCTGGCTGAAACGTTGACACTGCGGTATCGTCCGTCCTTGCCGATCGATCCAGTGGTTTCGTTGCAGTGGACGAAGGTCTTTCTTTTACGGGCGCAACAAGGTGGGCGCTTGGAGGAAAATTGGGAAATGGCTGACTTTTGTCGGTTGTTTCTAGAAAAAACGGGCTTTGTCATCGAAGGCTTGGAGGTCTGCAGGTCCTTGTCGCAGCAAGAACGGTGTGTCCTGCTGTTCCTGATGATGGCAGATGAAGGGGTACTTTCGTTTTTATTAAAACATCCGTGGATCGAAGAAACGGTGCCGTTTGATCCAATCGATAGCTTGCGAGAGACGTTTCCCAAGCAAGCAGAGACATTGAGAGAAGATCGCGTGTTCGTGCAAGTGGCGTTAGCAGTCATGTTACTGGATCGGCTCTTCCATGTGCCACCTCCTTTGCTGCGGGATTGTAAAAAGCCAGCAGTGTCGGGTATTGGAAAGTCTAAGGTACTTTCTAGCGCTGCTTCTCACTATTTGCAGACAATAGGCGAGTCCTATCTAAACAAGCAGCAGTTAAAAAACAAGCAGCTGATGATCACCTATCATTTGAGTGGAAATGAGAAAATCAAAGGCTGGATCAAGCAACGTCTGAGGGATTGGCTGGTTGCACAAGGAGTAGATGTCGTCGTCGAGGCTACGAGTGAGCTGTCAATTTTCACCGCCCGCCAGGTGTTGGTCACCGATCAACCGCTCTTTTTGCTGGAATTGGAACAGCCCATCTATCGGTTGGAACGACCGATTGAGCCAAACTCCATCAAACGCCTCGGCAAGGCAATTTTAGCCGATTTTCTTGGTTCATGTGAAGGCTCTGTTCCTAGTGAAGAGCTTCCAGCAGCGTCTGCCTCTCGCTAAAAGCGGTAGAGCCAACGGTATAAATAGTCAAAGGCTACGTACGACGTAAAATTATGGTAGAGGAGCAACAGGTATCATGGGTCGATTCCAAAAGCAATGGGCACTTCGTGTGTTGGGGATAAGTTGTCTGCTACTGCTGCTGTTCTATTTCTTTTCAAACTACAAAATGGCTCGTGTCAGCGGTGATTCGATGGCCCCCATTATTCAAAACAACGAGTTAGTCGTTATTCAAAAGAATCAGTTGCCGCATCGTTATGATCTCGTCGCTTTTGAGCATGAAGGGCTGCTGATCGTAAAACGAGTGATCGGGGTTCCTGGGGATTCCTATGCGCGCAGTGGCAATCGTTTGCTATTGGGGGCATCAGGGTCCTATTATGATTTTTCCTATACCTTTACACTGACGCAAGAAACGGCGAGGGAATTGCCGGTCGGAGGCATCTTGCAGCCAGGAGAGTATTTCGTCGTTGGGGATGCGATCATGCACTCGATCGATAGTCGTGAATTTGGTATGGTGACGAGCGAGGCGCTTCGTGGGGTCGTCTTGAATTTCTTTTAAGGATTCAACGTGGTCAGTCAGCGTGTCTGTTTGAAAATCGAGGCTCAATTATGGACAAAAGATGGAAAGGGGGATGTCCGTGAAGATTGTTTATGTCAGCATACTGCTGCTTTGTTTTGTGGCGATCGGGGTGCTTGCTCAACGGGGATACCTCGAAATCTTTGTTCGAAGACTTGAGCGACGAACAAATATGACGGAGTTGGAAAAAAGAAAACTGGCTTTTTTTAAGCATAAGATTCGTAATGAACATCCGTTAGCGTTACTGATGGTGAGTGGTCTGTTTCTTATGAGTTTGCTGCTTTTGACTTTTACTCATGTTTCCATACATGCGCAAAGCTGCAGGGTAGCAGAGGAAAGGGAGCAGATGAAACAGGAAATCTTACATTTACAAAAAGAACAGATTGAAGGGACGCAACGACCGTTATCGGTGTACCCGTCTGCAGGTCTCCCTTTTGAAAATCTTGCTTGGCAGACGCTGCTGATGGCGGATGATCGAGAAGCGCGTTTTCAGCTAGAAGAAGAATTTGGGACGCAAGTGACGCCTTTTTTAGGACCGACAGTCGTGCTGATCCATATTGACCAACCGCTGCAAGAAATCACCCTAACGAGTTCAAGTCATTTGAACTCTTCTGCGGACTTTCCTGCTTGGGAAGCTAATTTGCAGCGAATCATCGATGATCTATCGCAGGCGCAAGGCGTGAAACGGTGCCATTTCGTGTTGCAAGTAGCAGATACGCCCGATACGTCATTTGAACAAACGATCGTCCGCAATGCTCAGGGACAGTGGCAAGTACTCAACCGAAAAGAGCTTGTCCAAGCTTCAGACACGGGAACTTAGAATGAAACAATCAAAAGAGTTATTGACGAAAGGGAGGGATTCAAGGGATGAGTAAGAAGAAGGGACGTGGGTGGTTTTCTGCTCAGACGCTATTCGACGAAATGAACCAAGTGTCATTGAAAGAATTAAAAGGATTTGAAGAAACGTATGAGAAAGAAAACAGAACCGCTGAGACAGCTGTTGCCAATGGACCGGCGAAAGAAGCCTTCGCCGATACCGCAAAAAAGAAAGCTACTAGCAATGATCAAGAAATGACGGGTACCAGTAGTAAACCCCAAAAAGGCAAAAAACAAGGGCAACGAAGTGGACAGGCGCCGGCACCGTCTCCTTCAGTACAAGCGGAACTAGAGGAACGATTGGAGCCAGAAGGATCGCCTAAGCACTCGATGCAACCCTGGTCCTCAGAAACTGGCATGCCACATCCAGTAAGCAGTAAAGGGAAGAGAAAGCGTAAAAGCACCAAAAAGCGTAATGAAACTGTCAATGCGCCCTTGCCTAGCTATCAAGAAAAACGCTCTTTTGAAGCGTTTACCGCGGAAGCGAACGAGGAGCAGATGGAGCTGGCGCCTGTCTCACCAGCAGATATGAGCTTTGAACAAACCCATCAAGAGTTAGTGTTGGCACGAACGAGAATCACAGAACTTGAAAAGCGGCTCCATGCAGAAACCTTGCATCGCTCACAGTCGGATATCCAGCAAGTGAAAGAAAAAGCGATTTTTGAACGCTTGGATTGGGCAAGAGAAAAACAATGGTATGAAAGCAAAGCCCAAGAACAAAAACAGCTGCTGCTCCAAAAAGAAGAGGTCATCACAAATTTGGCGAACCAACTCGCTGAAAAAGAAGCACAGCTGGAGGAGCAGGATCGAGGCCCTCAGGAAGAAGAAGCCGCTGCGCTTCGCAAAGCGGTCAATGAGCTGCAAAAAGAAAACCAAGAGTTACAAAAAGAAAATCAGCAGTTTCAAGCGGAGATGCGAGAGATCTTGCTGTTTGCTAGAAAGAAAGCAGACCGGACACTTGAAGAAGCGCAGGTTGAAGCAGAACGGATGATCTACAACGCCGAAATGCGCTTGAATATCGCCCATCGTACGGCAAAAGAGATCCTTGATGAAGTGAGCGATACGAAAGAGAACATGAATACTCTCTTTGATTATTTGTATGAACAAGTCTATTCACTAGCAGACAAGCAAGTATTTGAAAAGTACCAAGAATAGGTTTGCTTCGGATCACTAGAAGCAGGCAGATAGTACTGTGAACGTTACATAACGTTAGCGATCTTCGCTTTGGGCGGTGATCGCTTGAAACTTTTCTTTGTTTCTCAACGACATTTTGATTGGGAAATGGATTTGTTCTGTACCGGCTGCGATCGCTGATTCATAATACCAGCACTTATGGTCGATCAACGCCATTGATTGCTGCAAAGCGTCTATCTGCGCTTGCAGCGCTTTTTTTTGTTCAAGAAACATTTTATGGCGTTCTTGCAGCGAGTCATCACCAAGGCGTGTCAATTGTGCATAATCTTTGATCTCTTTAATGGTCATGCCTGTTTCCTTCAGACATTCGATCAATTCCAGCATCTCAATTTCGGTATCTGAAAATAAACGGTAGCCAGATTCTTTGCGCGCTAACGTCGGCAAAAGGCCTTCTTTGTCGTAATAGCGGATGGTTGACGTGGGGATATTTAAGGCTTTCGCAACTTGGGATATCGTATAGGTCATTTTTTTCACTCCTTAACGTTGACTTTAAAGTTAACTTTAATGTTAGTATGACAGTAAGCAAAGGAAAAAGCAATGAGGAGGAAACAGAGATGACAGAAAAAAACATGAAAGCTGCTGTATTAAAAGGACCAGAAACGATCGAGGTCAAACAAGTACCTGTGCCGAAAGTGGAAGAAGGACTGATCGAGATCCAAGTTTCAGCTTGCGGCGTCTGCGGCAGTGACGTGCATATGTGGCAAGCAGGGAAAGGTTGGGGCAAAACAGGGGAGTCCGATTTTATCATGGGTCACGAGTTTTGCGGTGTCGTGACGGATGCAGGCGATAGTTCCTTTAAAATCGGCGATCGCGTCGCTTTTTGGGCAAATCTTTATTGTGGAAAATGTGAGATGTGCCAAAAAGGGCAAGAGCATTTGTGTCGGGAAGTAAACGGCACCAATTATATCGGCTTTGTCTGCAATGGCGCCTATGCCGAACGGTTTGTCGGAAAAGCGTCCAATGCTTATAAATTGCCAGATACAGTTTCAGATACAGCAGCTAGCTTGATTGATCCCTTGATGGTTGCCTATCATGCCATCCGTAAATCCAATATTAAGTTAAATGACAAAGTCTTGGTTTCTGGAAGTGGGATCATCGGGCAATTGATTGGCGAATTGGCAAAAAAAGCTGGGGCTTCTTATGTGGCCATGTCCAAAATCAACGATACAAAAATTGAGAAAGCCAAGGAATTGGGAATCTTTGACGATTACTTTGACGCTAAGGATTCAAACCGCGGGGAAGTATTGAAAGACGCGTCTGCTGGTGGGTTCGATTTGATTTTTGAAGCGGTCGGTTCCAGCAGTTCCTTAGCGACATGCATTGAGGCTGCTCGTCCTGGCGCAACGATCGTGGCGATCGGAAATTCCGTTGCTCCCGAAATTCCTTTTTCATTAAATCGGTTGGTCTTGCAAGAAATCAAGCTCATCGGCAGCGTTTCATGCACCCGCCAAGAGTTTGAAGAAACGATCGATTTGATTGCTAGTGGCATGATCGATCCCACAAAATATATCACGGATGAATACCCATTGGAAAAACTGCAAGAGGCGCTAGAACGCCAAACGTTAGAAGATGATCCGTTGGTCAAAGCGGTTATGAGGTTTTAAATCCGATCCAGAGAAGAATGCCAAATGAAAATCGGGCACCGAGTATTGAACAAACATAGAATGATAGCTGATTCTGCTTAACATCTACGAGGTGTTAAGCTTTTTTATTTGAATCTGCAATAGAAAATCTGTTGCGCACAGGCAAAAGGTTGTGTGTATACATGGGTGTCAGCACTTTTCTTATTTGTCGCGTGTCGCAGTGCTATCATTTGATCCAGGAAAAGAATGGTGCTTGCCTTGCTATGGATTGAAAGAAAGCCCGCAGCAAGTTCAAAAAAGCGAAAGCGAACTTTTCTGACAATGGATGTTTCGTGCCACATCTTATGTTTTTAGAAAGAAGTTCATTTGACGTAGCGAAGAAAGGGGTTTCTGTTGTATGGTAGAATGAATAGAGCCAAGTCAGAAAAGGAAATGAGTGAAGAAATGGCATGAGGGAACTTCAGATGTCTTTTATTACAAGTCCGAGTACAAAGCGTTGGATGCAGATATTAACGATTATTGAACGAGAACAAGTTTTTAAAGTTGGGATTCTTTCTGAGCGATTGGCTATTTCTCAGCGGACATTGGTGAAAGACCTACGCTTGATCAAAGAGCATTTTGGCGAATGTATTGAATTGGTATCAGGTAATAGCGGATTTCATTTCGAAGAACGAAATCGTGTTCTCTTTAAAGAAAAAAAAGAGCAGCTATTAAATCAGGAAGTTTTATTTGAAATCATTGGGAACATTTTTTATGGAGAAGTAGTTGATCTGAATGAATTGGCTTATCGATACAATTATGCGGAAACAACATTACGAAGGTTTATTGCACGTGTGCAACCAGCCTTAAAAGAGTATGGACTTTCTCTAAGTTTCACACCGGTTACTTTGGTAGGCGATGAAGCAAATATTCGTAAATTCTTTTTTGATTTTTACTATGTAGGTGAGCCCACCCCCTATACGATCAGACCACCAGAAGGCCTGCATCATGTAATTCTAAAGGGACTTTCTGATAAATTGGGAAAATATGAAGTAGGGACTGGCTTGACGATCTCGGCTTTTTATTCACTGCTGTATATAACGATTGTACGGGCGCAAAAGGAGCACTATGTTTCGATTCCTGACTGGGCAAAAGAGCTTGTCTATCAAGAAAATGATTTTAAATTGCTAGAGATTCTGAAAGAAGTCATTTTCAAAGAGTATGGGGTATCTTTACCCAAAGAAGAACTTGCTTGGCTTCACTACATGATTATATGTACGCGGACAATCAATCAATACGATCGAGAAAAAACTTTTCTAGCTCGATTTAATTTCTGGCCAGAAGTGAAGCCGATCGTAAAAGCGTATTTTGCTGGTGCCGAATTTAAGGGCTGGGATCAGTCACTGCTAGAAGATTATCTAACCTCCTTTCTGGTGTCTAGAAAACTTAATGAAGTGATTTGTCCATCTTTGAACAAGCGACAAGCTGAAGAAGTCGCCTCAATAAAAACATACCATCGAGAGTCTTACTACAAAAATAAAGCATTTTTGGAAAAGTACAAAGAAGAGTTAGCTTTTGCGACAGAATTTATGGAAGATATTGCTATCAGTTTTACAACGGTAAGTGATTTACTGCGCGACTATTATCAGCCGAAAAAAAATATTTTGTTTCTTATAGAAGGGGACTCAATGGTCGTTCAAATGATTCGACTACAAGCAATTCGGCTCTTTGCAAACAAGTATCAAGTCATTTTTCTTTCATTGCACGAATTAACAGAAGAACGATTAAAAGCGGACCAGAAGGTTTTGATCGTCACAAATTATCGTCCCTATATCCTGGATTATGGTTTGACGGATGATTATACCTTGTTAAGTAGCATACCAACGAAGAAAGATTGGGAGCGTGTGATTTGTCGATTGTATCCTCAAACTAAAGAGTGCCCTCTGTGAAGTGAACCAAGTGAAGCAATAGTGAATGGGAAGTTAGGGAGGATTTTTTCGGACTGTCTTCTGGGAGGAAACTTTCGATTATCTGTAAAATCCGACACAAAAATGTACCGACTAGTTTTCATAGTCGGTACATTTTTGTAGCTATTTTTCATTTTATTGGTATCAAACAACTAGCGCTGCAGTCACTAATGATACCAATCTATTTAATCTTTTTTCCCCGCATTCTTCACGCTTTCTGCCACGACTTTAGCGACATCAGGCTGAAACGCATCTGGAATGATAGTGGTTGGAGTCAAAGCTGATTCGGGGATCAAACTAGCGATCCCTTGTGCTGCTGCGATCTGCATCTCGATCGTGATGTCTCTTGCTCGAGCGTCTAATGCGCCTCGGAAGATTCCCGGAAAGGCCAAGACATTATTGATCTGGTTAGGGAAATCACTGCGACCAGTACCGACGATAAAGGCGCCAGCTGCCAGTGCTTCATCAGGGAAAATCTCTGGCGTTGGATTCGCCATAGCAAAAATCACTGGTTTTTCTGCCATCGTTTTGATCCACTCAGGGTGCAGCACACCGGGAGCTGAAACGCCTACGAAGACATCTGCTCCTTTGAGGGCATCTTCTAGTGTTCCTGTTAGATGTTGACGATTGGTGACTTTGGCAATTTCTGCGTGATGGGGCGCAAGTTCATGGTTCGTTTCTGAAATGATCCCTGCTTTGTCGACAACAGTGATGTGTCTGATGCCAGCAGCCAAAAATTTTCGGGTAATGGCAAGGCCAGCAGAACCACCGCCGTTGATCACGATTTTGACCTCTTCAAAGGATTTTTCGATCAGCTTCAGGCTATTGATCAAAGCGGCTAATACCACGATGGCAGTTCCGTGCTGGTCATCGTGGAACACGGGGATCGGTAATTCTTCAATCAAGCGTCGTTCGATCTCAAAGCAGCGAGGGGCGCTGATATCTTCTAGGTTGATCCCACCAAAGGTTGGTGCGATCGCTTTGATCGTTTGAATGATTTCTTCGGTGTCTTGCGTATCTAGGACGATCGGAATCGAATCGATTCCGGCAAAGCGCTGGAACAAGGCCGCTTTGCCTTCCATGACCGGCATAGCTGCTTTGGCACCGATATTGCCCAAACCTAACACCGCTGAGCCATCGCTGATCACGGCGACAGTATTTTTCTTGGTGGTCAAGGTGTAGGCGAGTTCTTCGTTTTCAGCAATTGCTGATGAAACAGCTGCGACTCCTGGGGTGTAGGCGATACTTAAATCTTCTTTTGAATCAATAGTGACTTTAGAAACGACGGCTAATTTGCCCCCATTTTCCTCGGCTTGTTTCATAGCTGCTTCTTTGACATTCATCGTTGACATTCTTGATTTCTCCCTTCCGATTTCAAACAATTAAAATAATAGTCGTAAAAGTGCGGTCATTGAGATAACCGTGATCGCGCCACCCAAACGTGTAGCTACTTGGGCAAATGGCATCAAATTCATGCGGTCGGCGGTACTTAAGATCGCGACATCGCCGGTTCCACCCATTCCGCTTTGACAAGCAGAAACGATGGCTGCTTCGATAGGGTACATGTTCATAAAGCGAGAAACGATAAATCCCGTGGCAATCACAGTGAAAACGACGCTAATAACGACTAAAAAGTATTGCCAGGTCAGCATACCGACGACATCTTTCAAAGGAATATAAAGCAGTCCTAATCCTGCCATGAGTGGAAATGTAAAGTTACCAGAGATGAATTTGTAAAGCTGTTTTGATCCTTTTTGTGTTTCTTTTGGTACGACATTCAAGTATTTCAAGAAAGCGGCTGCTACGATCATGAGAACAGGTCCAGGAAACCCAGTGACGTGTTCCAGCAAACCGCCGAGAATAAAGAGCGTACAAGCGGTCAGCACACCGGCACCCATCAATTTGACGTCGATCGGTGATTGATCTTCAACCAACGCATCTTTCAAATCATCCCCATCACTCATTTTGACGAGTTGGCCTTTTCCTGAAAGCTGCGGTTTTTGTTCCCCTAAGCGAGTCAACAAGCCAGTACAAACGATCGCGAAAAAGTTGCCGATGATAGTGGCTGGAATCAACTGACCGACCAATTGCTCGCTACCTAAACCAGTGATGGCACTATAGCCTAAGGAAAGCGGTAAGATTCCTTCTCCAATACCGCCGGCTAAAACAGGAGTCACAATAAAGAACAAAGTGTGTTTCCAATCTAGCCCTAACAGTACACCGACAAGGGTACCTACGCCCATCGCTAAGACCATGCCTAACATCATAGGAATGATCATTCGCATCAACCCTTGGACTAAGATTTTGCGATTCATACCTAAAATGCTGCCGCAAACCAGACAGGCGATATAGAAATAAAGGAAGTTTGCTTGCTTCATTAAGATATTAGTTGATTCCAATACGTTTTGATTGATGAGATTAAAAAAGACCAGGATTGACGGAATCAACAAAGAAAAAATAGCGGGACCACCAAAATTCTTGATGATGGGGATGTTGGCACCAATCGTTCCTAATAACCAGCCTAAACTTAGGATAACGGCGAACCCTCCCAACATATTGACAGGCAGTTGCTGTAGAAAAGCAGTGATCAAGATAATGGCAGACATTACCAGATAGACGGGCAAAGGAACGGAACCAACATAGAAAGACCACCACTTTGCTTTGGTTTGCTTTTTTTCAACAACGGGTTGTTTTGCGACGACTTGTTTCATTCAAATACCTCCTTTGGATGTTTCCAGTATAAGGAAGCGCTCACAAACAAAGAAGATTATTTAACTAATTTAATTAAATACAACTTAAAAAAAGACCTTCGGAAAAAGATTCCTATGTTAAAATGAGCGTGTAATGAACGCTTATTAGCAATTGAGGAGGAACGACTATGCGAGAGCGGCCAGTTCGGCTGTGGGTGCTGTTAGTAGGAATTTTTACCAGTACCTTATGTATCGTTCTAACATTATTTTATGTACTGATGATGATGGAACAAAAAGAGCAAATGCACCGGGATGAAGAAACGCTGCTGCTATCGATCGGTCGTCAGTTAGCATCAGAAGCGGAGGTCAAGCAAGCACTGCGGGAAAAGAAAGCCAGTCCCCAGTTGCAATCATATACCAATGAATTAGCAAAAAATTATGGGTTGGATTTTATTGTTTTGATGGATCAAGACGCTATTCGGATCACGCACCCAGACCCTGAAAAGATTGGTCAACCTTTTACAGGTGGCGATGAAACACCGGCAATTGAAGGCAAGGAGTCTCTCTCCATTGGCAACGGCACCTTAGGACAGTCCTTACGTGGGTTCGTTCCAGTGAAAGAAGATGGAGAACAACTTGGCGTCGTGGCATTAGGGATTAAAATGACTTCACTGCAATCGCTAATCTTACTATCGCAAAAAGGCTATCGGAAAGCATTGTTCATCAGTTTGCTATTAGGCGGGGGGATTGCATTATTCGTGGCATTTTATTTGAAACGACAACTGCATAATCTGGAACCGCAAGAAATCTCACGTTTGTTAGAAGAACGCAATAGTATGCTGGAAGAAACCAAGGATGTTGTTTTTGTCTTAGACTTAGCGAAGAATATCTTGCTGGCAAATCGAGCTGCCACGGCATTGCCGCTTGCTACTGCATCAGAAGATGGCTTGGTTGGCCAATCCCTGCTAACGATCTTGCCTGCTTTGCAGCACGTCGATTTTGACAAGAAGCAAGAGCGGTTAGTACAGCAAGAAGGGCAGGACTATGTCTTTTCATCGGCGCCGATCATCGTGAGAAATCAGCAGATAGGGCATATTATTTTTCTAAGAAATGCGACAGAGTCTTTATTTATTGCGGATCAGTTGGCAAATACGACAGCCTATGCGACGGCACTGCAAAGTCAAGCCCACGAATTTATGAACAAGCTGCATGTCATCTATGGTTTGGTGGATTTAGAAGCCTATGAAGAGTTGACGATCTATTTGGATGATATTTTGAAACCAGAGAAAGAATTTGCTCATCGGCTAGCGATTCTTATTAAAAACCCTTTGTTGGCAGGGTTTTTGATTGGCGAGCGGCAAAAATTTTTAGAAAAGAAATGCCAGCTGTTGTTAGAAATTTTTCCAGAGATTCCTCAAGGGGCCGTTGCACATGAAACCAAAGTCTTATTAAACCTTTATCAATATATACATCATCTTTTGCTGCAAAAGCATTTGACTCAAGAGATATTTATGAAAATCGAGTACCAAGAAAATCAGTTGCAAACGAGTTGGCAGCTAGCGGAAGAAATGTTGACACCAGCGGAACAAGTGACTTTACAACAAGTAGGCTATTTTCAGCAATTACTGCATGAAGTCAATGGGACGATTACTTTTCAGGAAGCGCAAGGTGTTTTGGAAGTGACGATCACGAATGATTATCGGAAGGAGCAGCTATGAAAGCCAATATTTTGATTGTTGAAGACGATCCGATGGTTCAATTTATTCATCGCAGCTATTTAGAACGTTTAGCGGTTTTTGAGCGAATTTTTTCGGTGGAAACAGTGGAAGAAGCACAAGAAATGCTGCAAAAAGAAACCATTGAGCTGCTCTTGTTGGATATCCATTTGAAAGATGGCAATGGCTTGGAGCTGTTGCAAACATTACGGGAACAACAACAGGCTGTGGATGTGATCATGATCACGGCTGCCGATGAAACACGATTGATCAGCCAAAGCCTACATTTGGGGATGTTGGATTATTTGATCAAGCCGTTTTCCTTCGAACGATTTGCCCAAAGTATCCAAGTATTTCAGCAACGACGGGAAAGCCTCAAACATCCACGGATCGCTCAGCAACAAATCGATCTGCTGCTGCAGGGAAACCAAAAAAGTCCGTGGATCGAACTAGAAAAAGGGTTGACAGAAGACACGCTTCAGCTGATCCAAGAAACGATTCGTACCATCAAACAGCCATTTACAGTCCAAGAATTGGCGCAAGCTTGCGCATTGTCCCATGTATCGGTAAGAAAGTATGTCGCCCACTTAGAAAAGACCAAAGCCATTCGCAGTGAAAATGTGTATACAAAAATTGGGCGTCCGTATAAACAGTATTTTTTGACATATGCAGAAAAGCAGACAACGGATTGAAAAATGAGCTCTCATTATCAGCTGCGATAAATGCATTTAATAATCAAAATACGAGTATTTTTCTATTTTTGTTAAGATTTTATGATTATTATTTCAATTAAACCTATTCTTTATTAGACTGATTGATAAAGAAGGAGGAATAAAATGAATAAAAAAACACTGATTTTACCAATAATCTTAGTTACTTTAACAGGGTGTGGGGCTCAAAATGAAGACGACACAGCACAAGCAGATACGGTTGAAGTGCCAACGATCACTCTCGCTGCAATCGAAGAAGCACAAGAAGCTTGGGCTGAGAGCATCGTAGCTATTGGGGAAGCAAGTACGCAGAGTGAGGAAGCTGCAGAAGAACAAGCTAAAGAAACCCTTGATACGTTGTATGCATTTGATGAAGGAACAGTCCTTTTTAAACCAACGAAAGCTGCTGAAATTCCTTTCCGCTCAACAAAGGAAGAAGCTTTGTCTTATTTCGTTGGTGGTGATATTGAAGAAGACAGCGGGTTTGCTTTAGAGCCGTGGACAAATGTACGCTTTGACAATCACGATACGATTCTAAATGGTGATACAGCACTTTCTTCAGGAAACTATTATTTTACATCCGGTGAGACCGGAGAAGAGGTAAAGGTCGAATATACATTTGGGTATATATTGGATGAAGACGGCAACGTTCGAATCCAGTTGCAACACTCGAGTGTTCCTTTTCGTTAAAGGAACTAGCAACAGATTTAACTATTGGTTGTATAAAAGTAATACTGTATTGAATGAATGAAACAAAACGAGACGACGAAGTACCTACTTTCATTACTTCGTCGTCTCGTTTTGTTGGAGTGATTTGAGCAGAGCAATCATTATTTTTGCGATTGGAATACTTCAATCGCCTGATGAATTGCTAACAAATCAGGAAGGGTGACTTGTGCATTGATCAATAGGACCGGTGCTTTTTCATAGGTTTCAGACAATGGAGTGGTGCTTAGACAGAGATCGTAGTCGTCGTCGACAAACTGATCACGAATATCAAGGTTGTAGAACCCTTGAAAGGGCGCTTTGATCAGTTCTCTGATGGTCAGCGAAATCGCCAGCGGCAAGTCTGTTTCCAGTTTGATCTTGATTTTCTGCTGAAAAGTAGCTGGCGGTAAAATCAGCGTCCACGCCATAGCGACATGAAGAGAAAATCCGCTTTGTTTCAGCGGCTCTTTTTGGTATAACGAAGTTTTTGTCACTAGCTTTTCGGCTTGCTTTTGCAAATCAGGAAAATGTTCTGTTAAAAACTGTGCAGTATTATAGCCGGCTAATGTATGGTCGACCGGTCCAAACAATTCGACAGTCAAAAGCCCATTCAAGAGGGTATTCACGATCCTACTTTTGCAAGTGCGGGTCAACTCGGATTTTGGTGCGAACGCGGTCATCGACCAGAGAAGTTTTTGGATGCTCGTCGTTGGTTTTTTTGGGGAAAACGCAGCGTCCAGTTGCGCATCGGCAAACGTTCGATCGAGATTCGATGCTAGCCATAGAAAACAAAAGCGGCGTTCATTCTCATCAAGAAAGAAGTGTTCCGCTAGTTCTGACGATAAATGGTTGTAGATGGCGGTCTCTTCATCAATCAGGGATTGAAATAGGGAAAGATCTTCCCCAATCAAAGGGGCTTCGATCGCTACTGCTTCTGCTGAAATCCGTTGTCCTTTGCGAAACCGCAAAATAGTGACAGCCAAAATGTATGTGGTCATTTTCAATTCGATCGGGTTAAAGGGAATCTGATTGTTTTGGTAGAAGTCTTGTGCGATGGTTTCACATTTTTTCTGGGAAAGACCAGTAAAGGGCCAATGCAGACCGGCAAATGTTCGCCAAAAGAAGACCATCATAAAGTAGCGGATACGGGCTTCGCTGCCTACGAGTCGAACCGTCCCTTTTTGCTTTTGCAGCTGAAATCCCAATGGAGCAAGCAGTTTTTGCAACGCATAGATTCGTTTACGAACGGTTGATTCGGAGAAGTAATGGTCAGCGGCGAATTGGATCAAATTGATCTCATTTTGCAGCAAAAGGGTTTCCAGTAAATAAAAAAAGGGATTCGCTTCCAGAAACTGCCGACTCAATCGCTTGTAGTCTCGCTTAGTCCCAATGAAGGATAACCCAAAGCCGTGTTTGGCAACCAAAAGCGGTGAGGGATCGTCTTGTAAGGAAAGCGAGCGTTTGCTTAAAGTGTCGAAGCTTTTTTGGATGGAGCGGCGATCCAAAGCCAACGCTTGACTGATCTCTTCAATGGGAACAAAACGTTTTTGAAGATACAAAAACCGCAACAGGTCGATATCTCTCTTGAGAGTGTGTCCAAAAAATGGATAAAACCGTTCCATAATTCAAGCTCCGTTCTAAAGGTTTCTCTATGTACTCGATTCTCTTATGATAGCACAAAAAACGTGATTTTTTTGTAAATGAAATCAGCAATTTTTTGTCTCCTTTTCGCAGCAAAACCTTCTATACTGTTTTCTGACAAAGACTCGCTTTCCTCAGCATTCATGGATCTGCTGAGGAAAGCAGTGCGGAAATAAAGGAGCGAAAGTGATGAAACACAAAAGAGGTTGGCAAAAGCATGCAGGGATTTTTTTCCTGTTGTTGATGGGGGTTCTCATGGGCAGTCTGACTGTATACAGTGAAACCACCACGTATGATTTTGACTATCAAACTGATGCGACCGGACAGTATTTGACAAATGGAACGGCGCAAGGAGATACGTACAACTACAAGTATGGACAGGCGCCGGGGGTTGCTTTTGATGAAGAGAACTATGTCAATTATGCAGATGAAGCTTATCTGAAAAAGAGTGTCAAAGAAGCTGCGGGTCAAGGACTATTTGATGTAACGTTAGCTATCAAAGGCAACCAGACCAGTACCCCTGTTGATCTGGTCATGGTGATTGATTACTCATCCTCCATGACTGGAGAAAAATTAACCAACGCCTTGTTGGGGCTGCAACAGTTTGGAAATGAATTAGCTGATTCGCTAGCGAATGGCTCCATTCGGATCGGGATCGTTGCCTACAATCGAGAAGTTTACACTACCAACGGTTTTTCTACCGATATCGCCTACTTGGAACAATTTCTGCGTGAGACGGCCGAATCCCATTCTGGAACTTTTATGCAAAAAGGCTTATTGGCTGGACAACAACTGTTACTGGAAGAAAGTCGTCCAGAAGCGGAAAAGCTGTTTATTCATATCGGTGACGACAGTGCCAATCGTAGTTATTTGCCAGTAGATGATGCAGCGGTTTATCAAAATACCGGCGCAATCAGTGACTATAACGGTTATCACACGGAAAGCTATGTTGAAGAATTTCAAACGTCAGCCACTGCTTACCATACGACAAGTAAAAATCCATCAGATTTGCAAGCCATTCCTGTTAGCAACACTGTGGTGACAGACGAGACCCTTGGCACGATCGTCGCGCTTAAAAAATCTGGTTTTACCTATTATTCGGTAGCAACGGCGCCTTCCGCACGAGGGGAATACATTGGGCGCAATCTGGCGTCTGCACCGAGCAATTACTTAACAACGGATGAAAACCTGAGCGGATTGGGTTCAGCATTGACAGAAATCGCCAATCATATCGATAAAACCATCCCTGACGGGACGATTACAGATCCGATGGGAGAGGGCATTCTTTTGCAAGGGGCAGGTAATTTTGATGCTGATCAGTATCAGTTAGTCGGATGGCGCAAAAATGCGCAAGGAGAGTGGGTCGAAGCGCCGGAAGTTGCAACTGGAGTAACCGTTTCTGAAAAGGATCAGACTATTACCGTCAGTGGGATAGCCTTAGGTGAAAATGAAAAATTGACCTTGACCTACCAAGTTCGCTTGAATACGGAAGCCCCAGATTTTAAAGGAGAGGCGTGGGTGTTGTGCAATGGCCGTACGACCTTAACACCAGCAAGCGATGATGAAGCGTTGGATTTTCCGATACCTTCCATCAAGGCACCCAATGTTTCCCTTGCTGTTCTCAAAAAGTGGGTCAATGTCTCAGCAGCTGAGATTCCAGACCAAATCGATTATCAAATCAAAAGAACCACCACTACGGCAGCAGACAGTTGGCAGCAGTCAGACCGTTTGACCCTTGAAAAAGCCAATGATTTTCAAGCATCATTAACAAAGATACCCGTTGCTGGTCAAATGGCAGACTTACCAAAATACAACAATCAAGGGGAAGACTTCGTGTATCAGGTTGAAGAAGTCAATATCCCCGACGGCTTCGAAAGCAGTGTGACGACTGAGGGAGATACCCTTGTAATCACCAATACAAAAAAAGAAACCGAACCAAGTACAACGGAGCCAAGTACAACGGAACCAAGTACGACGGAGCCAAGTACAACCGAGCCAAGTACCACGGAACCAAGCACAACCGAACCGAGCACAACGGAGCCAAGCATTACCGAACCAAGTACAACGGAACCAAGCACAACGGAGCCAAGTACCACAGAACCAAGCACAACCGAACCAAGCATTACCGAACCAAGTACAACGGAACCAAGTACAACGGAACCAAGTACGACGGAGCCAAGTACAACGGAGCCAAGTACCACAGAACCAAGCATTACCGAACCAAGTACAACGGAACCAAGTACAACGGAGCCGAGTACCACGGAACCAAGCACAACAGAACCGAGCACAACAGAACCAAGCACAACGGAACCAAGTACCACAGAACCAAGCATTACCGAACCAAGCACAACGGAACCAAGTACAACGGAGCCAAGTACCACGGAACCAAGCACAACAGAACCGAGTACGACGGAGCCAAGTACCACGGAACCAAGCACAACAGAACCAAGTACAACGGAGCCAAGTACCACAGAACCAAGCGCAACCGAACCAAGCACAACGGAACCAAGTACAACGGAACCAAGTACGACGGAGCCGAGTACCACGGAACCAAGTACCACAGAACCGAGTACGACGGAGCCAAGTACCACAGAGCCAAGTATCACGGAACCAAGTACCACAGAACCAAGTACGACCGAGCCAAGTATAGCAGAACCAAGTACAACGACCACAAACCATGACGGTGCCACGCTAGTAAATCCCCATGAGAGCCAGTCTACTGAAACAAGTGCTAGTAGCGAAACCACGAAATCTTCCAGTCAAGAAAAAGCAAAGGCTCTTCCTCAAACGAATGAGCAACGGGCTGCATGGCGGGTGATTCTAGGCGCAATCATGGTAGGCGGTGTGTTTACAAGCGTACTGAAAAAGAAATAGGAGTTAGCTCTAACTTATAATTCTATAAAGTCAGCTAGACAAGTGTCTAGCTGTTTTTTTGTGCTTTAGGCAGTTGAAATCGGCGCTGTTACTAAAAAAGCTGCGGCTTATGGGTGAGTACAGCTAGCAATTTATAAAAGAGAAACAATAAACAAAAACGTGTCTGAACTATTTAAAATAACACCTAATATTTACCGTTGAGAGCCCGCAGAACAAATGATTCTTTGCGGAAAGTCAATATTTTTGCACCCTCGTGTGCAAATGCTGGATAAAAAATAGGTGGTAATTTTGTTAGAATCAAACAAGAAACATTGCAACGATTCGAAGGCAGCACTAAAGGAGGGACCTACGATTTGATGGAAAATTTATAGGAAATTTGCTAAAGGAGATTACGCCCGTGAACAGTCTTACATTCCAATTGGTAACGAACTCAGTGAATCGAAGAAGCCTTATACTATTGGCGTACATGGAAAACGAACAGATTTTGAGTGTCAAACAGCTCTCAGAAAAAGCGAGTATTTCTCGGCGGACGATCTTAACGGACTTAAAAGCACTACGCACATTTTTTGGTGATGCGATCTCTCTTGAAGGGACCCATCACGGGATGAAGTTGGTAATCAATGATCATGGTGAATACTATAAAAAACGACGCTCCTTCTATGAGCGAGAACCACTTATTTTATTAGTACAAGCTTTTTATGCGGGACAAACGTTTCCTTTTTTAGCTTGGATTCGAGCCATGCATATTTCAGAATCAACGGCAAATCGACTCATAAAAAAATTACAGCTGATTCTTGATGAATACAGTTTGGTGGTAACCAAAGCACCGATTGGGCTGATGGGAGAAGAGATCAATCAGCGAAAGTTCTTCTGGGATTTTTATTGCGAAACGCACTATTTTGAGTTGCCGGTCATTGAACATCAGCTTCAAGAAACGCTTTTAAGAAGAATTGAGCAAAACGTGGGGATCGTTTCAAGAAAAAAGGTCATCAATATTATTCGTTTGTCTGTTCAGCGTGCCACTTTTGGAACCTTGATATTTGATCCTGAGATCCTAGCATTGATCCAGCAAGATCCGCTTTTTTTGACGATCAGTGAAACACTTCAAGAAAGCAGCAGTCTCCAACCCATTGCGAAAAAACGGCTCGTTCAGGAAGCGTGCTTTATTTACTTAATGCTTTATGCGCAGTGGGCGCTTCGAGGGAAAACGAGGATTCCTCTCAATACCTTTTCAAAAACGAGTAAGCGATTCGTTGAACTCTTTGTTGCTTTTTTTGAACAGCACAATACTTACCTTGACGAGCCTTGTGGAATTCAACAGGTCGTGGAAGATTTTTTAGTCCGGCAATATGCAAAGGTTGGCTTAGCACCTATCTACCTAAAAAATCCGGATAGTACGAATCAATTTGTGTTTTCTTTGCCTTTTGATCTTTATGAGCCTTTGATTAGGTTTATGGAAGTGAATGAGATTCCGCAATGTTTCAAAAATCAATTTTTGAGGGACTTTTGTTGTTCCTTCGTCCTCTATCTTTTTGGCAATCAATTGATCCGGGTTTCACAAAAAATCGTGGTGTTGCTTGCCAATAATTATGTGATCGATGAATGGGTCTATAGTATTTTTGAACATCATTTTAGTGGTCGAATGGCTGTGCTCTATGAAGAACAATTAACATCGGAACAGATCAACCAGCTTGACTGTGATATTTTGATCACCAATATCATTCCATTTGATTACTCCATAGAAAAGCAACCGCAGGTATTTTTTTTGCCTAAATACATTGGGTATAAAGAAGCGATTAAAATGGTTGTCTCCATCTTAAATGAAGGATTGGAGGACTTCGTCTGTGTCTGAAGTATGTTTTTTGAAAGAGAAAAAGGGGAGAAAGGAAAATGAGGGGGAATACATGGCGCTTCATAAATTGAGGTATTTCATTGTAGCGATGTTGGTTTTAAGTTGTCTGCTAGTCGCTGATTTCGTAGAAGCCAAAGAAGTGTCCACCGCTAGAACAGAAGGGGTCATCCGTTTTGTTGGTGGTCAGGAACCTGCAAAGCCAGAGCCAAAACCGCCGACAGGTGAATGGACAGTACCTGAAGATGATTCATCTGGTCACGCAAAAAATGATCGTTTTCCGCAAACGAACAGTCACCAACAACTGCTTATTCGCTGGATAGGTCGGCTGCTCGTCCTCTTGAGTGTGGTCGCTTACTTGAAACGATGCGCACGAAGATCAGCTAACGAGAAAAATGACCTTTAGGCAATACGGTCGCACGCTTGTTTTAGGAAAAGACAGTTGTGGTTTTTGAAGAAGTGAGAGGATTAGTAAGCCAACTGGCAACCAGTTCTAGCGAAAAAAGGCTTATGCATCAATCAATAGTAATCATCGTAGATTCTTTCTGCGAATAATAATAGTAAAAGGAGTAATTTTTTATGAAACGTATTTATTTAGCAACAATCGGTGTCATGAGTATCGCTGTGTTATCTGGGGGAGTGACCGCAGCAGCAACCCCCATCCTGGAAGGAAATACCGAAAATGAAGTAGATTTCATCCCTGGGGAGGAGGAAGAGATTGATGTTGAGTTACCTGAAAAAGAGCCAGAGGTAGAAATTGATCCGATCGATCCAGAGGTAACCGGTCCGTTCACTTTGGTGCATGTGCCAAAGCGCTTCGATTTTGGAACCCAAGTGATCAGCACAGGCCCTGGAAAATCCGCAATGTTTGCGGAGCTGGAACGACTGTCTGATGGGTCAGGAACCGCGCCATATGTCTCTTTTGCTCAAGTATTGGATACCCGTGGTGGACACAACGGCTGGACGTTAAATGTCGATTTGGATCAATTTACAAGTACAGATGCCACTTCGAATCATGTATTACGTGGGGCTTATATCGAATTTCAAAATCCACAGATTCGTTCGAATGCATTAGATCCGGCGACTTTCCCAACGGCACCTAGCGATCAATTTAACCATCAAACCATCGATGTTGGAACGGAAGGCAACACCTTGATGTCTGCGGCTCCTGGCCAAGGGGCGGGACTTTCAACGGTTCAATGGGGCAATCAAACCCTGCTAAATCAACAGCATGCAGCTGGGGAAGAGGATATTCTCAATGAAGCGATTTGGCTCCATATACCGACAGGAGCGAATCCGCAAGCAACCGCTTATACGGCTACTCTGACTTGGCATTTAAGTGCCACTCCTGGGAATTAAGGGATAAGTTTTTTGGAAGAACACAAGCAAAGAAGCCAGTCTTTTAGCTTGGCTCAGAATCATGAATAAAGGCACATGGTTTTGACGAATCATTTTACCAGTAAGCGCGATAGCGAATGATCAGCGTATTGCGGATAGGAAAAACGAATTGGGAAGTGGGCAAGGGATATAGGGAATAGGCAGGAGACGAGTTGTTCCTGCCTATTTTGAAAGGAATGATTCATTATGAAGACACAAAGCAAGAGATCAATCAAGAATAGGCTAGTAGCTGGTTTTGTTTTACTGGTGATGGTACTCGTTGGATTGCCGATGACAGGTTGGGCAGAAACACAATCAGAATTGCCATTTCATGTGGTCCCCAATTTGCCGAAAAGCCAATTGCCAGATGGGAATAGTGGCTATTTTGATCTAGAACTAGCACCAGGGACCGATGATGTTCTGGGGATTACGATTCAAAATCGCGCGGAAAAGGAAATCACGATCGAAGTTTCCGCACATACGGCGTTCACTAACGGAAATGGCGTCGTGGAATATGGCAAAGATGCCGCAGAACCTGATCCGACTTTGCCTTATTCGATAGCTGATCTAATCGAATCACCTGGAGAGATTATTTTGTCAGCTAAGGAAAAAAAGACGATCGAGTTACCCATACATATGCCTGAAGAAGCCTTTACTGGTAGTCTAGTCGGCGGTTTACGTATTCGAGAGGTCATCGCAGAAGCGACTGGATCAGAGGAAGAAGGTGTTGCGATCCAAAACCGGTTTGCTTATATCCTAGGCGTTGTTGTCCGCAATGAAGCGTCTATTATTGAACCAGAGCTTGCGTTATTGGATGTGTTTGCCGGTCAAGTCAATTATCGCAATGCGTTTCGGGCAACGCTACAAAATCCGTTGCCGCGTTTTGTCAATCGACTAGAGGTAGAGGCAACTGTTCGACGAGCGGATCAGGAAGAAGTCTTATATGAGGCGCAGCGTGAAGGGATGCAAATGGCGCCAAATTCACATTTTCATTTTCCCGTTTCATTACAGGGGGATCGTTTTTACAGCGGAGAATATGTAATGAGCTTAACAGCTCGAGCTGAAGGTGAGGAGTGGACATGGGAATATCCGTTTACTGTGGAAGCAGACACAGCACGACAGTTGAATCGTGAGGATGTCACCATTGAAGAGGGGCAAAACTGGTGGTTGATCAGCGCATTAGGACTAGTGATCTTCCTTATTGGAATAATCGTTTGGCTGTTATGGAAGAACAAAAAGCCGACCATGGATACGTAAGAAGTAAAGGAGAGCATGGAATGAAAAAGCAAAACTTGAAATATTGGATTCGCTTGCTGCTTGTTTTTATGGGATTACGCTTGATGAGTGTCCCCCTCATCGTTGTTTTTGCTGAAACCGAGCCGCCATACCTCGCACAACCGCTAGCGGATGAGGGAGTTCTGGGGGAGTTTGCCACAGGAACATCTGAGCCTGAAGGGACGGTGCAGTTCAAAGAGCCTAAATTTGCTGGTACGGTAGGTCAACCGCTTACGATCGATTTGGTCAGCGACCAAGCCGTGGCAGAAATCTTCCTAGAATTACCAGCAGAAGTCAAGCTGATGACTGATGCATTGGCTCCCGGACAAACAGCAGTAAAACAAAGCGATCAAGGCTGGCAGATCAAAGCAAGTCAAGCACGGCAGACATTTTCTGTTTTGATCGTTGCCGAACTTCCTGGAAGTTTTGTTATAGCCAGTGCAGGGAGCGAAGCGATCGTTGAAATAGCTGCTGCAGAGACAGACACTGAGGAAACACCGAAAGACTTGGAAAATGAGTCCTTAGAATCGCAAGAAACGGATAGTGATCCTGCTGAAAAAGTAGCAGACATTGAGCGTCCGCAGGAGGAGTCAGCGGTACAGGCGGCTAGTGAGATCGTACCAAGCGCCTTTGATGGTGGCACAGCTTACGTAACGACCATAGCGGAGTTTATTAGTGCTTTACAAGATCCAGCCGTATCCATTCTTTCCTTACAAGCGGACCTTGTCCAATCTACTTCCAGCATAATGACCATCGATCGTCCGATAATGATTCAAGGAAATGGTCATGCATTGACCCTCAATAACAATAGTGCTTATTTTCAATTATTAACCGTTAACGAAGAAACGATTTTTCGTATCGAAAATCTCACATACCAAAAAACAGGCAATACCGCTTTGATCCAGACCACCAATGCGTTGAGTAAAAACTGGGTCGTTGAACTAGAGGAAGTAGAAGAAGCCTCGGAGAATCGGTCACCTTTTATTTTAGCACGAGAAGCGAAGGTTCACTTTACTGGTGGGATCAATCGCTTCGAAGCAATGACGATGGCTTCCGATACCTTGTTCAATCTGAAAGAAGTGGAGGTAGGAAATCAAGCGCAAGTGATTATTAATAAGCCGAATATGTGGATTTTTTATACAGCACCAGATATTCAAGATCCTAGGTTGTTGATCGATGAGGGTGCGCAAGTGAGCATTACTACGCGACTAGGGGATGCGAATACAATCGATTTACGTGGCGATAATGGTCAAATGGAACTCAATCATGGTGCTCGTTTAACTATTCGCAGTCCAGGAACGACTGCTGCTCCGACCAATGGTAATAATAATGCCGTTATTCTGTCTGGGAGAAATCCTCGCTTTATTGCAGCAGAGAATTCAGTTTTTTCAATCGAGGTTACAGAAAGAAAACGCGGGCTTGTTCTGACTGGAGAGCAGCCAGAATTGACGATCCAATCTGGTGCAAACGTAACGATAAACACAATGAATGCGAGCGCCATCCTCTTAAATGGTTTCTTTCCTTCTGCTACGATCGCAGGAGATGAAACACAAGTACGGGTGAACAATGAGACGGCGGCAGATGCCAATGCGATCGAACTAGTAGGAGACAACAGCAATTTTTATCTTTTTGATGGTGGTACGCTCATTGCAGAAAGTCAGGGAGCAGCCACAGCAATGTCGGAGGAACAAAATATTGCACTATTTATGAAGGGGGCGGATCCAACAATGGTTGTGGGGGATGCTGCCTTATTGCAGATTGAAACGACACAAAGAAGGCGCGGCGTATTTCTGACTGGTGAGAATCCTAAGTTGACGATCCAGAACGGCTCAAAAGTACGCTTGACCGCCGAAAATGCGAATGCTTTACGGGTCAACGGAAAAAATGCCGACGTCACCATTAGTGGCGAAGAGACACATGTACGGATTTTCAGTGAGATTGCAGCGGCAGAAGGAGCAGCATCCTTTGTTTTATCGACACCGTCGAATGCGGCAGAAGCTGGGGCTCTTACTTTGAGTGAATCAGCAGTCTTAGAGGTCGAAAGCATCACTGCTAGTGCGATCAATATCACTAGTCTGAACTTTACTTTTAAAGTTCAAAGCAATGGACAATTAATAGCTAGCAGCCATGAGGCTGACGGGGACCATGCAGTGATTCGATTTTTATACTTTGGTTTGGTGACCTTTCATGTAACGGATGGTGGAATAGTAAAAGTTCGTAAAATAGGGGGGAGCGCACCCTTGATCCGAATTCCTAGTGGAGGAAATTCTTTTGAGATCACAGAAGGCGGCATCGTTGACCTTTATAATCCGGGAAACGGCAGCGCGCATGATGGGAATGTCGCTGGAGGAAATCAAGGAATTTTTTATGCGAGAGGCATCCATGATAACGGGACAGAGAATAATTTTTCAATCGTAGGTGTCGATAGTAAATTTATGTGTGTAGCAGATAGTGGTCCAGGGATTGACATGCATACCTACTTCAATTCAACGATCTACGTTGAACAAGGATATTTCCAAGTGGAAGGGCGGACAAGTTCCCCGAATGGTGGCGTGTTTCGTTCAGGTAAACTATCTGTCTTCTTGAACGATCCAGTCTTTTTTGATTTTCGTAATGAGCGACTTGATGGAGGAAACATCTTTAGTGTTTCTAATCTTTCAACTTTAACAGCGACGAATAGTGACTTAGCTGTTTGGAAAAACGGGTCAAATCTCTTAGGAGATCCCGATCTAAATTTCCCAACCCTCGATTTTGCTTTTTCAGGAGCTGATTTTGGCACGTTAGGTTTGACGAATAAACCAGAGATATTGAATACGGAGACCTTTGGCAATCAGGGACTGACAGCGTACTCTCGCGTAAGTTCAAACAATGCGCGTTGGGCGATCGTCGATGAGTTACGGGTGCCGACGAATGCGGACAAAAAAATTCATGGGCGAGTCAGCTTGCCTGTTGGTTTTGATGGCACTCGCCCTGCTTGGGATGATGAAGCGAAAGTGACCGTTGAAATTGAAACAGCAGATGGTGAGACGGAAGAAGTCACTGCGAAAACCGTCGGACATACAGAAGAAACACCGGGGATCAGTATCTATGGAGAAGAGCCGCAAGTAGGGATTTTTGAGATTCCTCTTGAGGCTCCTTTGGAAGCAGGAACCATCGTCCGAGTCGTCGCTGTCGAATTAACCAGCGGCGAACTGACAGAAGGTGCCCAACATCAAATACGGACCGAGTCTGTGCAGGTTTTCCCTATTTTGCCGCCAACGCCCGCAGCTTTTGCTTCCTACGTACTTCTTGAAGAAACAACTGAGATCCATGGCCACACGGAAGACAAAGAGGTTGAGCTAAGTGCTGCACATAATGGTGCCTGGTTTGATACAGAGGCGGTGGTTATCGATGAAGATGGAACATTTACGATTGATGTAAGTGATCGGCAGTTAAAAGCGGGGGATGAGATCCAAGTCTTTCTGAAAGATTCTGCTGGTTCGGCAAAAGAAGCTGGAGTGATCAATCCGCCGACAACGAATGACGAACACGGCAATCAGAATCCAGCCTCAGAAGTTGTTTTTCGGGACGCTGTGTTTCCCGCTGCAACTACCCTGCGAATCGCCCAGACTGGACCACTGCCACCGGTTGATCCATTAGAACCGGATGTAGAAGTGAATCCAGAAAATCCGTCGGTCATTCCTGAGAACCAAGGGTTGCTCAGTCTTGATTTTGTTTCCCAGTTCCGATTTGGTCAGGTGCCGATCCGCAGTGCCAAAGGAACGTATCACGCACTGCCTCAGCATATGAATCTTGCCGAAGGGGCAACCGAAACTAAGGAACGTCCGAATTATGTGCAAATCACGGATCAGCGTAACGATGCAGAAGAGACGAGTTGGCGTTTATCGGCGACTCTTGATTCGCAGGGCTTCCAAAATGAAGACAATGAGCCCTTGATCGGTGCTCAAATCAGCTTAGCCAATCAACGGCTTATGACGACCTCAGCAAATTCCAATACCAGTATGCCAGAGCTTTCCACGGTGAATGATAGTGTAACTTTGACGCCAGGTGAAGCGCAGCCTCTACTAACTGGCGACAGTCAGAGTACGGGAACATGGGTCTATCGTTTTGGTGATCAAGAGACGGCAGCCACCAGTGTCGCCTTGGAAGTGCCTGCTGGTGCAAATCCCAAGTTGGGATGGTACCGTGCAACGATTGAATGGTCGTTAAGTAGTGTGCCAGAGTGAAGAAAGAATACTAGTCGGCAATAAGAAACGAATGGAAAAGACGTGTGCGGCGTTCAAGTGCCGCACACGTCTTTTCACTTATAAAAGGTGCTTTTTTCGATGTTTCGCAACGCAAAATTATGGATGATTTTTGGGTTGATGATTTTCAAGAAATTGTTCCAATCATCTGCATCTGGGATCGATTTTATCAGGAGGCATTCAACATCTAAAATATACTCTTCCAAATACTCTGCGTAATTCGTCACGACTAGATCAATCTTGTTTCGTTCAACATAATCTAAAGAAAACTCACTGGAATCAGGAAATTGCAAAATATGATATCGACCAAAATATTTTACGGCAAAAGCATTGATGTGAAGACAAATATGCGCATCCCCCTCTAAAAGAAAAGCGATTCGGCGTGGATTGCCCCAGTATTTTTCTTTTAATCCTTCAAAGTATAAAGTGAAGCGGGCACTGATTGCTGACAGAGCGGTTGCTTCAAAGAGGGGCTGCCTAAAAAGAAACTCTGTATTTTCCTCATACTCTTTAGGGTATTGCGTTTGTGCGTAACTGGAAATTTCTTCCATACTTAGATTATAGGTAGGGGAAATCAGCTGTTTTATTTTTTCTGTTATAAAGAAAGAATGGAGAAAAATAAAATCTCGGGACTGATCATGATCGGATATTTGCTGAAACTGGCAAAAATTGGCAGTCAGTTCTTTTAGCTCAGGCCAATGGTCAAAGCGGTTAACAAATGATATTTCCCTGAGATAGTTGTTTATCCCACGGTTACTTGCTAGTAGAGCGAAAAGGTAGACCAGCTCCTCTGACGGTAAAGACAAGGAAAAAGCCGTTTGGAGTCGTTGATTGAGGGGCTGGATTTCTTGGAAGAGCTCATCTGCCAAGACGATCTTTTTTAATTGATCGGAGACAATGACAGTTTCTCCTGCTTGAGTACGCTCAAGGACAATATACAACCAATAACTGATATACCAAAATGAAGCCGTATTATTGGTTTTGCCGCGTATATTTCGAAAAAAATCTAAGACGATGTTTTGCACAGCGATCGTTGGACGTACCGTATGAGGCGTAGCGTCTGACTCATAATAAAAGGTATGAAAAAATTTGCGAATATCCGCTTCTGATCCGATCAGACGGAAATTCTTGTGATCAACAGATAACTGAAAGGGCCTCAGGGCTTTTTCAAAAAGCGTTAAATAGCGTAAAAGGGAACTTTCAGAAAGATAAAAATAGTCTGCCCATTCGGAAACTGTCCGATATTCTCCCTTAAACAGATGCTCAAGAATAACGAATAATGGTTCATTCTGAAGGAGCGCTCGTTTTCGTTCAAGATATTCCTTCGGTAGTAATTCGTGAAGAGAATAGCCATTCGACGTGGATTCGATCATTAAAGTACTTCCAAAGTAGCTCCGTAGCCCCTCCATATCATAAATGATCGTGCGCCGCGAACTCTGGACAGCTTTTGATAATTCACGATTCGAAAGGGTCTTATGCCGTTCCAAAAGATTCAATAGTTTCAACCAACGAATGGTGGTAGTAGAAGTAATAAACGTCATCTGAAAATTTTTCATTCGTAACACTCCCATATGGTCTGTTTGGTGGATCGTCTCTCACGTCTGATTATGGAATATGGATACTGGCAAGGCAAGGGAAAGGTTTTTAGATTCAAATTATCGAAATGGGCGCAGAGTATAAGGAGAATTTCACCAATTCAACTTTGCTTTCCCTAGCTTTCATTGTATATTTAGGTGAAAGCGTATTTAGGAGGTAGCACGAATGGAAAATAAAGGAACCTCAGTCAGAAGTCTTTTGTTGCGCTATTTAAATAATCAGAAAAAACAAGACAATAATTACTTTATTGCACAGGCGATTCTAAGAAGTTTTTCGAAAATCCCTAAGATGACCATTTATGAACTCGCAGAAGAATGCTTTGTGTCGACTGCAGCGATTTCGCGATTCATTCGAATTTTGGCTTTTTCATCTTATACGGAATTCAAACAAGCGGTTGAAAAAGAGATCGATATCGTCAGCGATTATTCCAAAAAAGTGATCCAGCCCGTGGAACAAAGGGAGGAATTTCTGGACGAATTCACCTCAAATCTTTTGATCAATTTGAGGTACGCCAAAGAACATCTCTCGATTTCAGAACTTGAAACAGTGGTCTCTAAGATCCATGAAACAGAAAACGTTGCTGTGTTTGGCTTAGAATTTGCTGCTTTTATGGGACAGCATTTGCAAAGCAAATTAGCAAGCATGGATAAAATTATTCGGATTGGTTTTACAGTGGAAGAGCAATTAAAAATTGTGGAAGAAAGCTCGCCAGATAGCTTGGTTTTGATTTTTTCGATGGAGGGTGGTTTCTTTTACTTTAGTGAAAAAGTGATTGCAGCATTGAAGAAAAAGGGAATCAAAATTATCGTCTTTACGTTTAAGCATTCTCCAATCATTGAGCGAAGTGCAGACCAAATTATCCTCTGTGGAGAGATCAACGAAAACACCGAAGGACGGATTGCTATTCTATACACGATGGAGTTACTGATTTATATGTATATGAAAAAGTTCTATTTGCCTCAATAGTTTCATATTTTGAAACAAGACCTTTGGATTTGAAACCAGAGGTCTTGTTTTGTTGTCGTTAGAATTAATCCCGGATGGTATCGTTTTCTTATAAGGGAAAGGTGGAAGGAACAATGGTTAAAAAAGATTTTTATTGGGGGGCATCAACTTCAGCATTTCAAGTAGAAGGAGGCTTTGGTGAAGGTGGAAAAGGGATTGCAACAACAGATGTGCGTCACGTACCGGAGGGAATTGCAGATTCGAAGATCGCGTCCGATCACTATCATCATCTAAGCGAAGACATTGAATTAATGGCAGACTTAGGGATCGATCTCTATCGTTTTTCGTTCAATTGGACACGTGTCATGGGTGATGGTGATCAGCCGAATCAAGAAGGCATCGATTTTTATGATCGTTTGATTGATGGGTGTCTTGAAAAAGGAATCACACCTTTTCCTACCCTCTATCATTTTGAAATGCCGCAAGCATTGGTAACCAAATTTGGCGGATGGAAATCAAGAAAATGTATTGATTACTTTGTTGCTTATGCAAAAGTTTGCTTTCAGCATTTCGGTGATCGAGTCAAGTTGTGGGGAACGATCAACGAGCAATTGATCGTCACAGCAGCTTCTGATTTAAATGGCAATCACGAAACGGATGCAGATGAAAAAATGAAGCAGATGTATCAAATGAGTTACAATATGTCACTAGCTGAGAAAAAGACAATTCAAGTTTTTCGAAAAATCGTAAGAGATGGGAAAATTGGACCGGTGTGCTCTATGCAAGTTGTTTATCCTGAAACACCTTCGCCAAGGAACATCTTAGCAGCTAAGAACGCCGAAGACTTTTTACAAAATTGTTTTCTCGACATGTCAGTATTCGGCGAGTACCCGAAAAGCTACTGCAATTATTTGAATGAGAAAGGTTGGTATCCAGAAACGGAACCAGCTGATCAAGAAATTTTGAAGAAGAATAAACCAGATCTTATAGGGATAAACTATTACTGTAGTACCTGTATACGTGCCGTTGAACCGGGAGAAGATACAAGCAAACTACCACCATTTTATCGAAATGAGCGATTTACCTTAGGGAACAATCCTTATTTAACGAAGACGAAATGGATGGAATTTGGTATTGACCCTGAAGGATTATATATAGGTATGCGGTCGATTTATGAAAAATACCATTTACCAATGATGGTGACTGAAAACGGTTTAGCGTATTCTGATCGTATTGAAGATGGGCAAATTCACGATGTCTATCGTATTGATTACTTAGAACAGCATATTAAGCAATGTGAGCGTTTTATGGAGGAAGGATATCCTTTATTGGGTTATAGTCCTTGGTCACTACTTGATCTGGTTAGTTCACACCAAGGGTTTAAAAAGCGATATGGTTTGATTTTTGTTGATCGCACAGATGAAGATCCAAAAGAATGTCGACGAATTCCCAAAGACAGTTACTATTGGTACCAAAATAAAATAAAAAACACTAAAAAGGGGTAAGAAAAATGAATGCATTTATCCACTTTATGGAAAAAAGATTTATTCCCGTTGCGAATAAAATTTCTTCGAATCGCTATTTAAAAAGTGTGAGTACAGGTTCGATGTCATTACTAGGCGTTATTATGTTAGGTGCCATCTTTACAGTTATTTCTAGTTTAAGCTGGGAACCGTATCAAAACTTTCTATCAGTGACCAACATTGGGACAGTAATGAATTATATTCCAGCTTACACAATTGATTTATTAGGTTTGTATATGGCATTTAGTATTGCCTACTGTGGAGCAGGAATATTCGGGATCAAAGAACAAGCCTTGGGGACGGGGTTCATCTCATTGGTATGTTTCCTGTTATTAACGCCACTCACTGAAAATCCCGAAGCAAGAGCTTCATTTTTAAGTACCAATTATTTAGGCGCGCGCGGGGTCTTCGTGGCAATTTTCGTTTCACTGATCACGATTCAACTGATGAAATTGTTTGTGGAAAAAAATATTACGATCAAAATGCCCGATGGGGTGCCAGAAATGGTGACCAAGTCATTTACTTCTTTAATTCCAGCAGTTGTGATTGCGTCACTTTTTGGAATTGTTAAATTTGGTTTTAGCGTAACTAGTTATAATTCAGCGACAGATTTTGTTTATACATTGCTTCAAGAACCATTGCAGCGATTGACGGGTTCCTTAACTGCCTTTTTGATTCTTATTTTGATCTCGAATCTCTTATGGTTTTTCGGGATTCATGGTTCAATGACCGTATTGCCGATTCTCATGCCGATTTTCTTGGGTTATCTTGCAGACAATAGTGCTGCTGTGGCGGCGGGAGAAGCAGTCCCTCATGCCATTAATTTTGGGTTATACGATTTGGCATGTTTAGGGGGGAGCGGTGCAACGATTGGTTTAGTGACTGACATGTTTTTATTTTCCAAGAGTAAGCGCTACAAATCATTTTCAAAAATCGTATTTCCAAGCGGTCTTTTTGGTGTAAATGAACCAGTTGTCTTTGGAATGCCGGTGATGTTGAATGTGATGCTTTTGATTCCGTTCTTATTGACGCCATTAGTGATCACTTCTCTTGGGTACGCATTGATTTCTATGGGAATCATTACCGCACCGATTGGCATCCTAGGGGCGGGCTCGTTACCTCCGCTGATCCACGGCATCGTTCAAGGGAGTCTCTCTTTTGGTATCTATCAACTATTTGCAGTTGCTATTTCTATGGCTATCTATTACCCGTTCTTTAAAACCTTAGATAATCAAGCAGTTCAAGAAGAACGTTTAGCACAAGAACAAGCTGGATAAGAAACTCGCACAGGATTTACAGTTAACTATAATAACAACAAACGAGCGCAAGAGTGAAGTGATTCTTGCGCTCGTCGTCTGTGAAACTATCGATTGGAGGACAACTCAGTGAGAGAGACAAGAGAAACACTTTTCAAATTTACAGAGACAAGAAAACGACAAATTAAGAAGATCGTAGAAAACATGTCAGTTATGGAAAAAATTGGTCAGCTTTTTTTCGTGATTGGACAATCAGGTTCTGTAAAGGAATTGACGGCTTTTATTAAGAAATACCAACCGGGAGGAATGATGTATCGCCCCGACAATGCTGAAAAATTGAAGGATCAGTTAATAGCAGTCCAAGATGCTAGCACAATACCGTTATTTCTTTCAGCAAATTTAGAGTCAGGTGGGAATGGTATTCTTACGGAAGGGACATGGGTCGGTAATCCTATGCAGATCGCCGCTACAGATTGCACCGAAAATGCCTATTACTTAGGAAAAATTGCTGGGCTGGAAGCGGCTCGAATTGGTATTAATATGGCTTTTTCACCGATTGTCGATATTGATTATAACTTCAAGAACCCAATCACGAATACTCGCACATTTGGAAGTGATCAAAAACGAATTATTCGCATGGCTCAAGCGCAGATAGACGGTTTTTCTGAGAGTAACATCATTCCAGTGATCAAGCATTTTCCTGGGGATGGTGTTGATGAAAGGGATCAACATTTACTGAGTTCGATCAATTCACTCTCCGCGAATGAGTGGACGGAATCGTATGGGACTATTTATCGCCAGTTTATTGAAAAAAACGTCAGCTGTATCATGGTGGGACACATTTATCAGCCTGCGTGGGAGCGAAAACTTTCACCAACTATCAGAGAAACCGAATTGATGCCTGCTTCTTGCTCGAAACTTCTAGTTAACGGGTTACTAAGAGATACACTGGGCTTCAATGGTTTGGCTATCACTGATGCAACACCAATGGTCGGTTACACGACGATCATGCCTCATAGAGAGCGACTCGTTGCTTCAATCAATGCAGGAATCGATATGTTGCTTTTTAATAAAAATATTGATGAAGATTATGAAGTGATCGCATCTGCTGTAAAAGAGGGAAGCATTCGTATGGAACGTTTGGATGAAGCAGTCGCACGAATTTTAGCAGTCAAGATGTACCATGGTTTATTTACTGAAGTAAGGGAAGAGACAGTCAATAGTACTCCTAAAAGTGTCATCGATCGTACTGAATATCAGTGGGTAACGAAAAAAATTGCTGATGAGTCGATTACATTGGTCAAAGACAGAGAAAAACACTTACCACTCACCCCAAAACGATACCCTCGAATCCGTCTCGTTATTTTGGGTGATTCTGACGACGGTGGATTTAAAGAGGGAGGACGAGTGGGTCCGCTTTTTAAAGCTGGATTAGAAGCTGCTGGATTTGAAGTCAACCTTTTCGATAATCAACAATTGGATTTCCAAGAGGTTTTCGAGGCAGGGGTTGAGGATCTTAGAAATAAATTTGATTTGGCATTGTATGTTGCTAATGTTGAGACCGCCAGCAATCAGACAACAGTTCGTTTGGATTGGAATCATTTGATGGCCGCAAATGCTCCCTGGTATGAAAAGGATCTCCCTACCATTTTTGTTTCTACTGCCAATCCCTATCACTTATTTGATACCCCTTATGTTTCAACTTTTATCAATGCGTATACAGGAAATCCAGAAACAGTGGAGGCTGTAATCCAGAAATTGCTAGGGAAAGAACCGTTTAAAGGTAAGAGCCCGATCGATCCATTTTGTGGGAACTTTTTAGCTAGAGCAAAATAACTTTTATAAGAAGGAGGAGAAAAAATGAGACAAAATCGATTACTGAATGATGGCTGGCAATTTCACTTAGGTGAGATAGAAGAGCCAATGAAAACAGTCAGAAAAGCCGCAGCTATCGGTGGCTTGGCAGCTCCGCTTGAAAATGAAGCGGGGGATACTGTTTTGATAGGTGCTGGTGGAGAACATTTTCTACGGCTGATTGCTCAAGGTGATCGTGAAAAAGGCTTGAGAATGTTGGCGAACACTGCTTTGGAAAGTGAACTTGACGAAGATTGGGTATCTGTTGATCTCCCTCATGATTGGAAAAATGAACTTCCGTATGTTAATGATCCCGATTTACTGATGAGTGGATCAAAGCCAGATGGCATTGCCTATTACCGTAAGACTTTTGCGTTAACTCTAGATGAAGTGAACGAAAAGCAAGTGACTCTCCACTTTATGGGCGTCATGCGTATGGCATCTGTCTGGTTTAATGGTGTATTTCTAGGTGATCATTACAGTGGATACTCTGATTTTTCTTTTGATGTCTCTGAACTGATACGCATCGGCTCAGAGGGAGTGAATGTGGTGTTGATCAAAGTGGATACGACGAAAGGCGCGGAAGGCTGGTGGTATGAGGGAGCAGGTATATATAAGGATGTATATTTAGAAATAAAACCAAAGCTTCAGATTGTGGCAGAAGCATCGTTTATCGAAACAACTGAAATAAACCAGCAGGAAGCGCTCCTTAAAATCACCATTGGTCTTGCTAACCATCATTTTGAGAAAAAACAAAAGATAACGATCAAAAGTCAGGTGGCTGATCAACAAAATATCCATGAGTGTAACGTGGATCCTTTGGCGACAACAGAATGGAGTTATTGTCAAAAAATCTGCGCGCCTCAGCTATGGTCTCTCGAGAATCCACATCTATACCAAGCTACTTTTCAACTATTTGATGGCGAGAACCAAATCGATGACTATCAGCTTTGTTTTGGTATTAGGACAGTCGCATATACTACGAAAGGTTTTCTGCTTAATGGGGAACGTAAAGAATTAAGAGGGGTCTGTGAGCATCAAGATTTTGGTGGTCTAGGTGTCGCATTACCAAAAGATATTTTACGGTATAAGCTGTTGAAAATGAAAGAAATGGGGGTAAACGCCTATCGCAGTGCACATCACTTTGCTTCCAAAGATCTCCTTGAATTATGTGATGAGTTAGGTATCATCGTTATGAACGAGAACCGCATCTTGGAATCTAGTGAGTGGCGGACAAATGAGCTGGTAAAAATGGTGAAGCAAACACGTAATCATCCTTCTCTTTGTTTTTGGTCCCTTTGTAATGAAGAGGTGATTGGTCATACGCCGCTTGCTTACCGAATGGCACAAAAATTAGCAGCTGTGATCCGAACCCATACTTCGCAAAGTCTCATTGTTTCAGCGGAATTACTTAATCCTGCTGGTCAGGTGGATGCTTCTTATATGCGTATTTTTGATGTGAACGGGGTCAATTATCCTGAGTCTGCTGTAAATGGGACAGGTTTAGTTGCTGTAAAGGAAAAGTATCCGCTATTTTCATATCTTAGTACGGAAAGTGCTTCTTACTTTTCGACAAGAGGGGTCTATCAAGATAACAGCGAAAAATGTCATACTTCAAACTTTGGTTCTCTTTATTCTATGGTCTTACCTGGGAAACGAAAGCCTGAAGAGCCAGGAACCGGTGGTACGGCTAAACCGACAGAAGTACTGCGTTATTTAGAAGAACATGCCTATATGGGAGGTGTCTTCTTGTGGACATTTATGGATTACTACGGTGAGCCAGCACCGTTTCGCTGGCCTGGGATCAGTTCTCAATTTGGAATTACAGATACGGTCGGATTTGAAAAGGATTCTTTTTATTATTATCAATCAAGGTGGACTGAAACACCAATGGTTCATGTGTTTCCTCACTGGAACAAAGAAGGGTTAACAATTGACCAAGGGGTTACGGAGGTGAGGATTTTTTCTAATTGTCATACTGTTGAGTTGTTTCTGAACGGGAAGAGTTTTGGAAAGAAAAAAAATGATAAAGATGGTCTATCTTGGCGTATTCCTTATGAACCAGGTTGTTTAAAAGCCATTGGTGTCAAAGAGGAACAAACAATTGAAGCAACTCGAAAAACAAGCGGTCCGACTGATTCTGTCACAGTTAAAGAACGATTCTGTGGAGCGGACTACTCTCTATTTGAGATCCAAGGAATCGATTCAGAAGGGATCGAGGTGCCAACTGCAGACGAACTTGTAGCGGTTTTGGTAAAAAATGGAACAATCCTCGGACTTGCTAATGGCGATCCCGCAGATCTAGACGGGTATAATTGCCAAGAGAAAAAACTTTTTTCAGGAAAATTAATGGCAATCATAAAAAAAGAACCAGGAAAAGTACCGCTTATCCAAGCAGTACTAAAAAAAGTTGAGTAAAAAAGAAACAATTGAAGGTAATAGTAGTTAGCTTTGGTGCTCACAGATTTTTACGGAAAAAGAAAAAAGCCGAACCATAACCTCGACAGTTTATAAAGTCATTGGTTGGTGGTTCGGCTTTTTCATCAAGCTGTTGCAAACTGGCTGTTATATAGTTGGGCGTAAAGGGAATCTTGTGCCAGCAATTGAGTATGAGAGCCTTTTTCGACGACGGAGCCGTCTTTCATCACTAGAATCAAGTCGGCATTTTTGATGGTAGAAAGACGATGGGCGATGATAAAACTGGTCCTTCCTTGGGTCAAACGATCCATTGCCGTTTGGATCATTTGTTCCGTCCGAGTGTCGACACTGGAGGTGGCTTCATCAAGGATCAGGATCGTTGGGTCCGCTAAAATCGCCCGGGCGATCGTCAATAATTGTTGTTGTCCTTGAGACAGTTCGCTTTCGGAGCCAATGACGGTATCGTAACCGTTGGGCAGGGTCCGCACGAAGTGGTCGCATTGGGCGGCTTTGGCTGCAGCCAAGATGTCTTCCCGAGTGGCATCGGGATTGCCATATGCGATATTTTCAGCAATGGTTCCTTGGAACAGCCATGTATCCTGCAGCACCATACCGAATTTTTTCCGGACTGCCGGTGCCGAAAAGGACATCATGTCTTGATCGTCCAGCAAAATCTTTCCACCGTTCAAAGGATAAAAGCGCATCAAAAGATTGATCATGGTGGTTTTTCCAGCGCCTGTTGGTCCGACGATCGCCACCGTTTGTTTTGGTTTGACGGAAAATTCGACGTTTTCCATCAGGAGTTTTTCCTTGCTGTAGCCAAAGGAGACGTGTTGGAAATCGATTTTTCCTTTGATGGTTTGCGGTACCGGCAGTTGCTGGGTCGCTGTTTCTTCTTCAGGATAATCAAGGATCTCAAAAATTCGTTCGAGAGATGCTAAGGCACTTTGCAAGGTGTTCATAATATAAGAAGCTTGCGTGATCGGTTCAGACACTTGGTTGATGTATTGCAGATAGGCTTGTACAAGACCAATGGATAATTGCCCTTGCAACACCATCAGACCACCAACGACGGCGCTTAAGATAAAGCCGATTTGATTGATAAAGCGCACGAAAGGATTGATAGCTGCACTGACGAACTGTGCTTTCCGAAAAGCTTTAAATTGGGCTTCGCTCAATTCCGTCATTTCCGCTTCAACGGCAATTTGCTGGTTGTAGGATTTGATCAGCGGATTTGCGGTATAAAACTCTTCCGCACGACTGCTGACTGCACCTAATGTTTCTTGGTTTTTGGTAAAGTAGCTCAAGTTTTTTCGTGCGAGAACGGTGGTCACAAAAGCACTCAAAAGCAAAATCAGGACCACACCGATCGTCAGTAATGGGCTGAGATAAAGCATGGCGATCAAGCCGAAGGTAATACTGATGGTTGCGGTGATCAGCTGCATCAAACCGACTTGTAAGACTTCGGATACTTTATCTAAATCGAGAATCACTCGGCTTAAAATATCGCCGGTATGATGTTTGTCGTAAAAACTGATAGGCAGGCGATTGAATTTGTCACTGATTTGTTTGCGTAAAGTCAAGGTCAGGGTTTCACTGACACTGGCCATCGTATACTCTTGCAGTAAGGAAAAGAGACTGATCAAAAGCCATGTTCCCGCTAATAGGACGACCGGGCCTAAAATACTTTGCCAAAAATCATTGATTTGCCAGCCTTCTTGTTGAAACAAGGCGATCAGATTATCCAGTCCACGTCCCAAGATCAAAGGGGCGATGGACATTAGTAAGGAAAAGAACAAGGCAGAGACGATGATCAGTAGAAAGCGGGCTTTTTGTTCCATTAGTAATCGAAGTAGGCGCCGGCTTGTATGTTTCATGTTTTTTGGTGTATCCATTGTTTGTTTACTCATCCTTCATTCCTCCCATTCCTTGAGATGAGGCAAACTCTTGATAAGTTTGGCAAGTGCGTAATAATTCTTCGTGGGTTCCTTTACCGACCATCTTGCCGTTATCCAAGACAATGATTTGATCGGCATTTTTAACGGTCGATACCCGTTGAGCAACGATAATGACGGCGGCATCTTTCGTGTATTCTTTCAATGCACGCCGCAAGTTGGCGTCTGTTTGATAATCCAAAGCAGAAAAGCTGTCATCAAAGAAGTAGATTTCTGCGGGCTTTGTTAGCGCTCGGGCAATACTCAGCCGTTGCTTTTGACCGCCGGAGAAATTGCTGCCTTTTTGAGCAACTGGACTTTCATAACCTTCAGGTAAGCCTTCGATAAATGACTTGGCTTGGGCAACTTCAGCGGCTTTTGCCATCGCCTCATGGGTTGCTGGACGATTGCCGAAACGCAAGGTTTCTTGAATTGTGCCGCTAAGCAAGAGCGCTTTTTGCGGGACATAACTAATTTGGTCCCGTAATTCGGCTTGTGAGATCTCTTTGATGTTGCGGCCAAAAAGCGTGATCGAACCATCAGTCACATCTTTGAAACGCAACAGCGCTTTGGCGATGGTGCTTTTGCCAGAGCCGGTTCCGCCAACGATCGCTGTCGTTTTGCCTCGGTGGATCTCGAAGCTGATATCTTCTAAGACAGGTTCTTCGGCGCCTTCATACGTAAATTGCACGTGATTGAAAGCGGCGATCGTTTCTGACAAGGCGGATTTTTTTAAGGTTTGGTCACCGTCAATCAAATCAATTGGTTCTTCTAAGACTTCTTCGATTCGTTGTAAGGAAGTCAAGCCTTTAGGCACCATCACGATCACCATCGCTGCCATGGTCAAAAACCAAAGGCTCAAAATCGTGTATTCGATAATGGCAGTAATACTACCAATAGCTAGGTGGCCCTGAAGACTTTGATAGCCGCCGTAGACTAGGATGGTCGAAATCGAGAGTCCCATTACTAAGTTGACGGTCGGATTCAAGACAGCAAAGAGGCGATTGACTTTAATCATGGTTTTCGCATATTCCGTCAAGGTTTGATCTGTCCGTTCTTTTTCGTAAGCCGCTTTGTCAAATGCCCGAATCACCCGAGCGCCGGTAAAGGTTTCTCGTAAGATCCGCATCATGTTATCGACTAGTTTTTGCGTGATTTGTGATAATGGGATCGCTTTGCGAATCACCCCATAAGCGATCATTGAAAAACATAGGATCGCTACGATTGGGACCCAAATCATCCGTAAAGAGACGGTGCCGGTTAGAAAAATCGAAGCTGCGACGATCATTGGGGCTGGCAAAATCATTTGCAGCGCCATCATCAAAATTTGTTGGATGTTGTTGATGTCGCTGGTGGTACGTGCCAGCAAAGTGGGTGTACCATAGCCATCAACAGCGGATACAGAGAGTTCTTGTGTTTTTTTGAAAAAGCGCATCCGCAAAAAATGCCCGAATTTTCCTGAAAGGTGGGCAGATAAATAACTACCGCCTACCGAGACGATCACGGTGCCGATGGCAATGGCAAACATCCACCAGCCATTGTGCCAAATGGCCGTCGTGTCGACTTTTAAGATCCCTTCATCAATGATTTTTGCCAAAAAATACGGCAACAAGAGTGTGCCGAAGGATTGGACTAGCATCAAAAGAAATAAACTGAAAAAGAAGCGTCGTTCTTCTTTATAAAATAACTGTAATTGTTTCATGATTTCCCTCCAAAAATGTCGTTCTATGGTAGAATAAACTGTAACGTTACGTTACAGTCAAGCAAGGAGTGAAATTTTTTTGAAAAAACAATTGACCATCAGTGAGATGTCCGCTTATGCTGGCGTGAGTCGGCGCACATTGATTTATTATGATCAAATCGATTTGTTCAAACCGCAATCGATTGGTGAAAACAGCTATCGCTATTACGGCTTTGAACAATGCCTTGAGTTAGACGTGATTTTGATGTTGCGTTCTTTAGACATGCCCTTGCAAGACATTCGCCAATTTTTGAAAAACCGCAACCCGGAATACACGCAAAAGGAACTTGTGGAACGGCGAGGAGAAGTCCGTGACAAAATCGCTGCGCTACAAGAATTGGAACGAACCTTCGATCGCTACATCCAGCGCTATGAAAAAGTACAGAAAGCCGATTTTGAGACCTTTACGATAGCGCAGCACGAAGCAGAGGCGTTTATCGTTTCCGAAGAGATCGCTGGCGATGATCCAGAATCTGCTTATCAAGTGTACGCCCGTTTTTATCCGCTAGTGGATTATAAAGATGCCTTCAGTGGCTATCCCATCGGCTTTTTAAGTGCAGGAACGACGTTGGAGGATCAGACTTTTCACGCATCGCCTTATCGGGCATTGATCTTGATTCCCCAAGATCGGCTACATCTCTATCCGGAAAAGCTGATCATCACACGTCCCGCTGGTACGTATGTTTCTGGATTTGTCAGTGAGGGAGAAGAACAAATTGCCGCTTTTACCCACCGCATCCAAGCCTTTCTAAAAGAGAAGCAGTTGAAAATCGATGGCGATGTTTGGGAATTGTTATGGCAAGATGAAGTCTTTACCACACAAAAAGAATTGCAGATATTTGAAGTGATGGTTCCAGTGAAGCCCGAGTAATGGACGAGGCACGCGTATCTGTAAGAAACGAAAACTAAGATACGCAATAGCAATGATTATTGCCGCTGGCTTTTCAATAGAAGCAAAGGAGATGACTAAGCCAGATCCCTTCCATACAAAAAGCCCTGTGAAGCGTTGAAATTCCCATTTTTCTTTTTTCTCGTTATACTTGAAAGAACAGATGAGAAAAAAGGGGAAATTTTAATGAAAAAAGAAACAGGAATACGCTCGCTTTATGCGTTGATTGGTGTCGCCATTTTAGGATTCGGGGCGGCATTGCTGCGGGTCGGCGGAGTAGGGCTAGACCCATACACAGCAGCCAATATCGGTGTCGGCGAGCTGCTAGGGTTATCCCTTGGGGTCTATCAATTGATGATCAATATCGCTGTCCTAGTATTGATTTTTATCTTTGGCCGTCGTCATATCGGCATCGGGACGGTCATCAATATGGTGCTGACAGGATTTTTCATCGACTTTTATACCAACGTTTTTGATTGGTTATCCGTCGGTCCAAATAACTGGTGGCAGCAACTCTTGTTCTTGTTGATCGGGATCATCTTCTTTACCTTCGGTGCTTCGTTTTATATGTCAGCGAATTTGGGTAGCGCCCCCTACGACGCGATCGCCCCAACCATCGTCGATCAGACGAAAGCCAACTATCGAGTGGTGCGGGTGATTCAAGACGTTGCCTTTGCCTTGATTGGGCTCTTCACAGGCGGGCCAATCGGGATCGGAACCTTCATCAGTGCCTTTTTAGTGGGCCCACTGATCAAATTCTGGGACAACCGTGTCTCTGAGCCATTCATCGAAAGCAGTGTCAAAAAAGCGATTTTTAAATAAAAAAAGGTCTGCAGCAAAGAGAAGTCGAAGCGATTTAATCGCCCACTTCACTCAGCTGCAGTTTTTTTGCCATTTGCTCAAGGAATTCTTGCATAATTGCTTCTCAGTCGCTAGAATAAAAAAGCCGAGGAGGGGTAGTATGCAATTACCAACACCATTTATTGAAAAATACCAACGGTTGCTAGGAGAAGAAGCACCAGCTTTTTTTACCGCTTTAACCGATAATCAGCCAGTCAAAGGCTTTCGCTTGAATGTTGCTAAGCCGCACGCACAAGCGATGCTGGCAAAATATGGACCAGCTGCTGTACCCGCCCCCTATGCAGAAGCGGCTTATATTGGCGAAGTCAAAGGCCGTTCGTTGCTCCATCAAGCTGGCTATGTCTACAGCCAAGAACCTAGTGCGATGATCGTGGCAACGATCGCAGCCGCTCAACCAGGGGAGCGGGTCTTAGATTTATGTGCGGCACCGGGAGGCAAAACAACGCAGCTGGCAAGCCAATTACAAGGAAAAGGGCTGCTTGTAGCAAATGAGATTTTCCCGAAGCGTGCCAAAATCCTATCAGAAAATGTGGAGCGTTGGGGCTTTCCGAATGTAGTCGTCACCAATCAGGCTCCACAAGAATTGAGCCGCCATTTTCCTCAGTTTTTTGACAAGATCGTGGTGGACGCCCCATGTTCTGGTGAAGGGATGTTTCGTAAAGATCCCGTCGCCTTAGAAGAATGGCAGGCAGAAACACCTGATCAGTGTGCGATCAGGCAAAAAGACATTTTGGCACAAGCCGTTGCGATGCTAAAACCGGGGGGCCAGCTGATCTATTCCACCTGTACCTTTGCCCCTGAAGAAAACGAAGCGATGATGGCTTGGTTAATGGAGGAGTATCCCTTCACAATCGAAGCGATCGACTTGGCCAATGTATCTCATGGGCGCAGCGAGTGGGGAGCTGCATCTGGGATCGAGAAAACCATCCGCTTATGGCCGCATTTAAACCAAGGAGAAGGTCATTTCGCTGCGAAATTGACCTCCCAAGCAGAAGCAGCGCCAGTGAAAAAGAAGAAAAAAGGCAAAGGAGCGACAGCCAAGAGCCCATTGGATGCAACGACTCAAAAGTTGTGGCAAGCCTTTCGCAAGGAGTTTCCTTTTTTACAGGCACTGAATGCGACACCTCAGCTGCTAGGAGAAAACCTCTGGCTCGTTCCTGAAGAAATGCCTTCTTTAAAAGGGATCAAGTTTATGCGCCCAGGTTTGCATGTCGGCGTCGTTAAAAAGAATCGGATCGAACCTAGTTATGCGTTGGCATTGGCGATCCATGCAGAAGAAGGGGCACCGACAGTGCCGATCACTTTGCCGCAATGGCAGCAGTATGTGGCAGGTGAAACCATGAGCGTGCCAGGAAATGCTGGATGGGTGATTTTGACAGTCGATGAGATCCCCGTCGGTTTTGGAAAACAAGTCCAAGGAACTGTGAAAAACTTCTTTCCAAAAGGATTAAGATTCAAAGCGATTTAAACGAAATAGTGTTTTTATTTCAGTCCTCGTGCTATGATGGAAGTAGCAAAATAAGGGAGCTGATCGATATGAAAACATCATCAAAAGTAACGATTGGATTAAGCATTGCAGCGATCGCTGGGATCACTACTGCCGTCGTTGTATCAGACAAAGTATTCAATAAAGTACGCTTCGCTTGCAACCGACACAAAGTAAAGAAATTTGTCGATGACAAATTCAACGGCAATGAAAAATTGTTGGATGTCGTAGACGGCTTGTCTGACAATGAATTGGATTCGTTGTTAGGTGTGATGAAAAAAGTCAATGAGGGCCGCAACAAAATCTCTGTTTACGGAGACAACATCAAAGATTCGACAGAACATGTCAAAGACAAGTTGACGAGCTTTGTTGATTCCGTCTTTTAAGCCAATCATTCCATTTGAAACTCGCAGGGACATCGGTCTTTGCGAGTTTTTCTCGTCTTTCTAAGCGTTTTTCGTTATACTAACAAGGAAATGCACGAAATGGTGCGAGGTAGAGGAGTGAAAGTGAAGTCGTGGAAAAAACAAGTACCTTGACTGCCGAGGAAAAAGCGTTCTTTATGGAAGAAGCAATCAAAGAAGCCCGAAAAGCAGAAGGTGTGGCAGAAGTACCGATCGGTGCTGTCGTCGTCTTGGATGGCAAAATCATTGGTCGTGGGCACAATCTACGAGAAACGCAGCAACAAGCCGCAGCGCATGCGGAGATGTTTGCGATCGAGGAAGCCTGTCGCACTGTCGGAAGTTGGCGCTTAGAACAAGCGCAGCTGTTTGTGACCTTGGAACCATGCCCGATGTGCAGTGGGGCGATGTTATTGGCACGGGTGGAAGAAGTGTATTTTGGTGCCTACGATCCCAAAGGCGGCACTGCTGGTACATTGATGAATTTATTGGAAGATGAGCGCTTCAACCATTGGTCCTATGTGGAAGGCGGCATTTTAGAAGAAGCATGCGGCCAGCTGCTAACAGATTTTTTCCGAGCATTACGAGAAAAGAAAAAACAAAAAAAGGCTGGCAATCTCTAACGAAATACGTTATACTAAGTTTTGCCGAAAGGCTAGGACAATGGAGGTCTTGTGAAGCGTGTCAGATCCGGAAGGAAGCAGCACTAAGCAGGATTCTCCATGTGTCTGATTGAAAAACTGCCTGCTTTTGAAGAAAGCAGTAGTACTAATTGAATCGATGATCATTCAAACCTGAGACAGACTGTCTTAGGTTTTTTTATTGTCTGAAAGTCTTTGTGATACCAAGGGCTGTTCTAATTGTATTCTGCTTTAAATCTAGGCAATCGATAGCAGCTCTCAGAGGGTTAAGTTGTATTTTTGATACAAAGGCTTTATTCCTGTTTAGAACCTTACTCTGATAACTTTTCCGTTGGCGATTTTTATACTCTCAAAGAATCAGTAGTTCTGACGAACTGAAACATGGATTACCTGCTCTCGATATTCGATAGAATCTTCGTTTCAAGAACTCTTTATTTTCGCTTCAACGAATTGCCTCCGCCGTGTTATCGGTTGCAATTCCCCCAAATAACCAGAAAAAATCACTTTCCTTTTTACAGTCAGAAAAGTGATTTTTTCTTTTGAACAACTGTCACTGTAACTGTTTCTTTTTTACAAAAAGTCACCATTCTTTTCCAAGCATTCCAATGGTTTCCCAGAGATTTTATGCTATGCTTATTTTGTAGAGAATTCCGTCGTCTTTCTACTGGCAACCCTTGATGCCAAGAGAAACGGATAGTGATTTCAGGCGACGTATTTGAAAAGAGGCGCACAATGGAAAAAATTACGATTATCCATACCAACGATCTGCATTCCCACCTAGAACATTGGCCGAAGATGCGGCGTTATTTGGATCAAAGAAAACGAGAAGCGGATACGACCGAAGAGACAGTGATCGCGGTCGACTTAGGCGACTTTGTCGATCGCTGGCATCCTTTGACAGAAGCAACTGACGGCAAGGCGAATGTCGACTTGATGAATCAAGGGCATTATGATGCGGTGACGATTGGGAACAATGAGGGAGTCGGCAATCCCAAAGAGGTCTTGCAGCATCTGTATGACCAAGCAGCATTTCCGGTCATTTTAGGCAACTTATTTGATAAAAAGGATTTGCGTCCGCCAAAGTGGGCACAAGAATACAAAATCATGGAAAGCAATCAAGGAGCCAAAATCGGCTTGATCGCTTTTACGGCACCGTTTCCGCTAACATATGCCCCCAACGGTTGGGACATTCGCGAACCCTTGGAGATTTTGCCTTCATTGGTGCAGCATTTGCGCCCCGAGGTCGATCTGCTGGTCTTGATGAGCCATCTAGGCATCAATGCTGACCGCCAGATTGCGAGGGACTTTCCAGAGTTAGATGTTATATTAGGTTCCCACACGCACCATTTGTTTGAAAAGGGCGAAGTCATCAATGGGGTTCAAATTGGCGCAGCTGGCAAGTTTGGTTTTAACATTGGCGAAGTCGAAGTGGTCTTAGATGATCACCACCGCCCGATCAAGCATCGCGCACGTGTGATTCCGACGGATTCGTTGGTGGCTTTTCCGCAAGATGAGGACGAGATCGCCGAATATCTATCGATCGGCCATCGCTTGCTGCGGGCAAATCAGGTGGCAGAAATTCCAGCAGCGTTTACGAGGGATTGGCAAAGTGAACATTCCTTGGTTCGGGAGGCTCTTTTGGCATTATGTGCCAAAGGACAGACGGATGCCGCCATCTTAAATACGGGGCTATTTTTAGATGATTTACCACAAGGACGGGTCGATCAAGATCAGCTGCACACGATTTTGCCCCATCCGATGCATTTGATTCGAGTGACGCTGCAAGGCGCGGATGTCATTCGATTGGTCTTAGAGATGGAAAAAAATCGCAACTTTTTGCGCAATTTCCCAATTATGGGGATGGGCTTTCGAGGGAAGATTTTTGGCGAACTGGTTTATGAAGGCATTCGCTTTGATGAAAAAAACCACCAAGTTTTGTGGAAGCAAGAACCAGTTGATGTCTCTCAAAGCTACACGTTGACTCTTGTGGATCACTACTTGTTTATTCCGTTTTTCCCGACGATCGAGATTGCTGGAACTGTTGAGTTTCTTTTTCCAGACTTTATTCGGACGGTGGTCGGTGATTACTTGAGTCAGAAATACTCTATTCAGTAGTTGGTACTCCTCCAGTGGTTTTTTGAGGAAAACCGCGACTATCATTGAGGAATAAAACAAGGTATAATAAACAGCAGGTGGTGAAAAAATGACCGAAAAACAAACGATCACAGATGAAATGACATCTGTACTAGAAGAAATTATTGAAGAACCAGCGAAACAACCGCAAAAAGGCGAGTTGGTGACTTTGTTGAATGATGAAGAATTAATGATTGGCAATCGACAATACAAATTGGTCATGGATTATCGTGAAGGCTTCGATCCTGAAAAACTTGGTGAGCGTTACAGTGAAGTTTTGGCACGCTATGATTATATCGTAGGTGATTGGGGTTATGAACAGCTACGCTTGAAAGGCTTTTTTGAAAAGGATAACCGCAAAGCATTACCCGATCAGCGCATTGACATGCTGGAAGACTATTTGTATGAGTATTGCAACTTCGGTTGTGCCTATTTCGTGATCCAGAGGGTTGGCGGCAAGAAAGAAAAAAGTACCTCCCGAAGACGTAAGAAAAAGCCAGCTCAAACGAATCAAAATCAAACTACACAACAAAACGCACATATAGAAGAAAAGCGTGAAGCAATTCCGCAGAAGAAAAGCAAACCAACGATTAAAAATCGTAAACCAAAAGAAAAAAACGTCAAAAAAACCGAAACAACTACGGTGAAAAAAGGCAAAAAAGAGTTTACGATTCGACAAAGGGAAGAATAAGATGAAATATAAAGGCTATTTGATTGATCTAGACGGCACGATTTATTTAGGAAAAGAGCCGATCCCTGCTGGGAAACGCTTCGTAGAATCCTTACAAGAAAAAGGACTGCCTTATTTATTTGTGACCAACAATACGACCCGCAGTCCCGAAGTCGTGGCACAGCGATTGGCGGATGAATTTTCGATTCACGTGGCACCAGAAACGATCTATACCGCAAGCTTGGCAACGATCGATTTTATGAAAGACCATGGCAAAGGCCGCAAAGTGTTTGTGATCGGCGAAGCGGGGTTGATCGATTTGATCTTAGCTGCTGGGTTTGAGTGGGAAGAAACCAATCCGGATTATGTCGTGGTTGGTTTAGACAACCACGTGACGTATGAAAAATTTGTTTTAGCAACGTTAGCGATCCAAAAAGGAGCTACCTTTATCGGGACCAATCCAGACAAAAATATCCCGACGGAAAGAGGCTTGTTGCCAGGTGCGGGTTCACTGATTGCAATGGTGGAGACTGCCACCCAAATGCAACCGATTTTTATTGGCAAACCAGAAGCCATCATTATGGAAAAAGCGGTGGCACACATCGGCTTATCAAAAGAAGAGGTCTTGATGGTGGGGGACAATTATGAAACGGATATCCGTTCGGGGATCCAAAACGGGATCGATTCTTTGCTCGTATTATCTGGATTTACCCCGAAAGCGGCAGTTCCGACATTACCAGTAGCACCAACCTATGTGGTTGATTCTTTAGATGAGTGGGATTTTGAACAATGAAAAAACAAGTGTGGCTTGAACGCTTAGGATTTGTCTGCTTGTTTTTGTTTTTGGTCAGTCTAGCGATCACCCTAACGATCAATTTTCGACCGTTATATTGGTTTGATGTCGATCACTTAAATCTGCTGGATTATACCTCGCTAACAAGAGAAGAGTTGTTGAAGAACTATGGCTTATTGCTAGATTTTCTAAACAATCCCTTTGCAAGTACGCTCGCCTTGCCCGATTTTCCAATGTCTGAAGCTGGCGCTGGGCATTTTTACGATGTGAAGCAGTTGTTTCTATTAAATTATGCCGTGATGATCGTCACGGTGCTGCCCAGTATCTGGTTCGTCAATCGGTTACGGCAAAAACAACAGCAATGGCGCTTGATTCGTCCCTTTCAATGGGGGATGATTTTGCCGCTGATTTTCGGGTTTTTGATGGCAGTCGGCTTTGATCGCTTTTTCGTTACGTTCCATGAGATTTTCTTCAGTAACGACGATTGGCTATTTAATCCAGCCACCGATCCGATCATCAACGTATTGCCAGAAACGTTTTTCATGCATTGCTTTATTCTCTTTTTTGTCTTGATTGAAGTCTTCTTTTTTGCTTTCTATTGGTGGGGCAAACGAGGCTTGAAAAAAACAGCGTAATGAAAAAAAGACCAACGATCCACTTCCTTTGAAGAAGGCGGATCGTCGGTCTTTTTTTATTGCGTAATGTAATGAGATTTACTTGGGTGTTGATGGGCTAAGCGACTTGCGGCAGAAGCGGCAATGGCACCTACGATATCATCTAAAAAGGTGTGAACGCGGGGACCGTCGTGCTTATTCAGTTCTTTCAAAATGCCCGGTTTGACTTTATCAATGTATCCGTAGTTAGTAAAACCGATGGAGCCGTACACATTGACGATGGATAGTGCGAGGATCTCATCGATCCCATAAAGCCCTTCGTCTTCTTTGACGATTTCTTGCAGTGGATGCAGCAGTTGATTTTCTTCTGCCAAAATATCCAATTGGACACCCGTCAAAATCGTGTTGTGGACTTCCCGCTTGCTTAAGACAGCGTTGACGCTTTCGATACACATCTCCAACGTGATGCCTTCAATGTAATCTTTTTGCAAGAACATCACCAATTCGCCGATGTCTTGCAGTGAGACACCGCGGTCGGCCAACAATTCTCTTGCTTTGTCTTCAAGTGTTTTGCTTTCTAATACCATATAGTTCCCCTCCATGTAAAAATAGTTTATTCAAAAGTCAACATGCGACTGATGGATTGCAATCATAAGTTGTGCCCTATTCCAGTTGCAGCCCATGCCGTTTGGGTTTAGTCCCTTCTGACATTTAGGTGTTTGCTAATTTTGCTTTGGCTGCCACTGCCCAAGGATGGGGGACCACTAAGTCACCGGCAAAGAGCCAGTCCATATAATAGCCAGCGGCAGATTCCAAGGAATCATCGAGGCGCTCTAATAAACCGGTTAAGAAAGGTGCTTGATCTTTGCGATCCCATTTGATTTTGTCTGCTAAAAAAACGATCAGATCGAGACGACTATATTGGGCCTTTAAGGTGGTATGACAGCTGATGGCGGACAGAATCTCTGGGTCAGACACCTGAAAAACCGTTTTTGCCAACAAAGCGGATTGCTGCTGATGCAGCAAAAAAGGTGCTTGCCGCTCCGCGTCTAAGATCGGTTCGCCTACCGCTATCTGCAAGGCGATTCGCTGGTCATTAGGGATGACGACGCTGACATCGTGCAGCAGTCCTGCTGAGTAAGCTTTGTCCGCGTTGACTTGAAACCGTTCTGCCAATCCTTTGGCTTCTTGGGCAACGGCTAGATTGTGGACCGCCGTTTCGGCATGATCGAAGGCTTCCAGATACTGAACCATTTGCTCAGTGAGGGTCTTCCCCTGTAAAGGGAGAGTATAGGTGGCAAGACCAGCTTGTTTCATCTCAGCTACTCCTTAAAAAGACTTGTACTATGGGCAGGTTGTGTCCGCGTTTTGGGATCAATGTAGTGGAGCGCATTGTTCACCGCAGTTGGGGCTTCCCCGAAACCAGTAGCGATCAGGTCGACTTTTCCATCGTATAAAACGACATCCCCACAGCCATAGATCCCAGGAACAGACGTGCTCATATCTGAAGAGACGAAGACTCCTTGGCGGCTGCTTTTCATGCCCCAATCCTTGATGTTCAATGTGGAAGAAAAACCGTAATTGACGATCAAAGCATCCAATGAAAGGCTGACCGTTTCATCACCCTTGACTTGCTGCAACGAGACACCAGTCAAACGTTGCTCTCCTTGGAGCTCTTGAATCACATAAGGAGTCAGAATGTTGACGGCAGAAGCTTGTAATTTGCTGACGCTATGTTCATGAGCACGAAATTCAGGACGGCGATGGATCAAGTAGACTTCACTAGCGATCGGCTCCAGCATCAATGCCCAATCGATGGCAGAATCGCCGCCACCGGCGATCGCTACTTTGCGTCCGGCATACTTCATCAAATCGGTGACAAAATAGTCTAAGCCGTATCCTTCAAACCGCTCGCTTTCTGGCAAAGTCAGTTTGCGCGGCTGGAAGGAGCCGTTTCCTAAAGCCAAAATCACGGCTTTCGAGTAATGGATTCCTTTGTCGGTAGTGACTTCGATATAGTCTTCTTGTTTTTCGACCGACAAGACGGTTTCTTCTAAACAATATTGGTGATTGAAAGTCGTCAACTGTTTTTCCAGGTTTTGGACAAGATCGCCCGCTTTGATTTTCGGATAACCTGGGATATCGTAGATGTATTTTTCTGGGTACAAAGTAGCAAGCTGACCGCCTAATTGCGGCAAGCTGTCGATAATCTTAGTTTTGGCGTTACGCATGCCGGCATAGAAAGCAGAAAACATCCCGCTAGGTCCGGCGCCGATAATCGTTATATCAAAAATATCCATGTTATTCCTCTTTTCTAACCACGTTGGGTGAAGCATGTTCGTGTTGTACGAATAGCTTCATTATAGCAAAAATTATCCAAACTAGCATTTTTTCAATTTTCTGCTATCATGGATTTATGAGAGAGAAGGAGGAGTTAATGTGTCTGAATTTCCACAGTTAGCATTAGAAAAACAAACTGGCCATAAAGCAGTCATCAAAACCAATCGTGGGGATGTAGTTGTACAATTGTTCCCAGAATTGGCACCAAAAACAGTGAAAAACTTCGTTGAATTAGCGAAAAAAGGGTATTACGATGGGATCATCTTCCACCGTGTCATTCCTGATTTTATGATTCAAGGCGGTGACCCAACTGGTACAGGTATGGGCGGCGAAAGTATCTATGGCGGCAGCTTTGAAGATGAATTTTCAAAAGAGTTGTTCAATCTTCGTGGCGCTTTATCCATGGCAAACGCTGGTCCGAATACTAACGGCAGTCAGTTTTTCATCGTAAACAACCAAAATGTTCCTAGCAACATGTTAGGTCAATTAGAAGGTGCTGGTTATCCAGCTGAAATCATCGAAGCCTATCAAGCAGGTGGTACTCCTTGGTTAGATTTCCGTCACACAGTCTTCGGTCATGTGATCGAAGGAATGTCAGTTGTTGATGAAATTGCTGGTGTGCAACGGGGACCACAAGATCGTCCGGTGCACGATGTAGTGATCGAAACGATCAAAATCAGCGAATAAAACAAAAAGAACCCAAAAGCAGTTTCAACGGTCATCCTCAGGAGACCGTTGAAATGGCAGCTTTAGGGTTCTTTTTTTACACGTAAGCGTTAATCAATCGGTTGGTCTTTAAACGCGGCGGCGATTTGATTGAGTGCTTTTTCTAATAGCTCTTTAGGGCAGGCAAAGTTTAGCCGCATATGGTGACTCCCGTGGGGACCAAAGATACTTCCTTGATTCAACACGACGCTGGCTTCTTTGATCAGTTTTCTTTGTAGCTGATTGTCCGTTAGGCCATAGGCAGAAAAATCTAGCCAGATCAAGTAAGTACCTTCAGGCTTTTGAAACGACACGGTTGGCAGTTGGTCAGTCAAAAAGTCACAGACAAAGGTGCGATTTGCCTCTAAGTAGGACAATAGTTCTTCTAACCATTCTTCAGATTCACGATACGCTGCTTCAGTAGCGATCAATCCAAACGTATTGATCTCCCCTTGAACGTTACGCTCCTGTGTTTTTGCAAATTGGCTGCGCAAGGTTTTATCTTTGATGAATACCATCGAATTTTTGATCCCAGCTAAATTAAAGGTCTTGGTTGCTGAAGTCAAGATGATTGAAAAATCGGCAAAGTTTGGCTCAACTGTTTGGAAAGAAACAAAGTGATTTGGCGCAAAAACGATGTCTTGATGAATCTCATCACTGACAACGATCACTTGATGTTTTTGACAAATACGGCCGATCGCCAGTAGTTCTTCTTTGGACCATACCCGGCCACCAGGATTAAGCGGATTACATAGAAGAAACAATTTTACCTTCTTTTCGATGATCGTTCGTTCCATCGCCTCAAAATCGATGACGAAGCGTCCGTCTTTTTCCAGTAAGGGTTCTTGAATTAAGGTACGCTGATTGTTTTTGACAACATGGGCAAAGGGATGGTAGACCGGATCGTGGATCAATACGGCATCTCCTTCTTGGGTGTAACTTTGGATCGCTAGTGCAATACTAGGGACGACACCGCTATTAAAAAGGATCGCTTCTTTATTGATGGTATAACCATGACGTCTTTGCTGCCAATCGATGATGGATTCAAGCAGCGAATCAGGGATGGTGGAGTACCCATAGATCCCTTGGGCAACTGCTTTTTCTAACGCTTTTTTCACTGGTTCTGGTGCCAGAAAATCCATGTCGGCTACCCAAAGCGGCAATAAGTTTTCTTCCTTATAGGTTTTTGCAATTGTATCCCATTTGACGCTATTGGTATTTAAGCGCGGATGAACTTTGTCAAAATTGATCATGCGTTTCCCTCCTATATTGTGTAACGTTGTTTCTGATGCTTCAAATCTACCACTAGTTCAAGTATAATGAAAGTGGAAAAGAGAGGAAAGACTATGAATTATCAAATCGGGAACATTATAGAAGGAACAGTCACTGGGATTCAACCCTATGGTGCATTTGTTTCGTTAGATAAAGAAACGCAAGGCTTGATCCATGTTTCAGAGATCCAATCCGGGTTTACTAAAAATATCCATGAAGTCTTACAGATCGGCCAAAAAATCCGTGTACAAATCATTGATATTGACGAATACAGCCAAAAGATCAGTTTGTCCCGCCGTACATTGGAAACAAGTTTTGTTCAGCCACCCTTTAAGCGTAAACGCTACTTTACAAATAAGAATAAGCGGATTGGTTTCCGTACGGTTGGAGAAGCTTTACCAGTGTGGGTGAAAGAAGCTAAAGAAATGTTAGAAAAAGAAAACAGCAACAGATAATCGTGCATATTTTCTGAAAATGTGCTAAAATTAGTTTACAAACAGATGAATAACTGAGGTGGGTATTTTGGGATCCAAAAAAGTAGCGGGTACAGTTATGATGCACTTAACAAATGGTTCGAAACGATTTTTGATGCAAATACACGAAGGCACTGCGGAATTAGCGTCAACGGATTTTTCTGAAGATAAAACCGGCTTGGCTACGATCTTACAATTGTTTAAAGACCGTATTCACCTTGATGTGACAGCGATCGAACTCGTTGAACTCACAAACGGAAATATTGATACGCAAAATATTCCTTTATTTGTTTTTGAAACACAAGAAGCAGGACAAACGCAACAGCTGCCAGAGGGGTATGCGTGGGAAGAGCCCAATATCTTTCGTAAGATCATTGAAGACTATAAGATCGAAGGCGTTCCGTTCTTTTAGCAACTGTATACTAGTGAAAAGACTGAAGACCGTTATGACGGTCTTTTTTTATTGAAAACTTTTTGTAAATAAAATGAAATATTTCCTTGACCTGAGTCAAGAAGAATGGTAAATTAGTCAACGTTGGCAATTGAGTCAGCGGGTCAAAAATGCTTTTGAAAAAACTTCAAAAAAAGACTTGACCAAAAATGAAACAGATGATATTATAACGAAGTCGCAATTTTAAAACAGTTAATCGATGTTGATACATCAACAAAGTTAATTAAAAAAAGTTGTTGACAAATAACAAATCATTTGTTATTCTAATGAAGTCGCTGAGACAGCCGCTGCGAAGTTGAAAAACAACGAGCGAAAAAACTTTTAAAAAAGAGTTGACAATCAAACGTCGCTCTGATATGATATAAAAGTTGCTAACACAGCACTGTAGACCTTTGAAAACTGAACAAAGCAAGCAAACGAACCAATGTGTAGGACGTTTCAATTTATTGAAACAAATACATGCAAGCAATAGCTAGCAAAGTTAATTTTTATGAGCTTAATGACCGTATGGTCATTCAAACAAATCATTATGAGAGTTTGATCCTGGCTCAGGACGAACGCTGGCGGCGTGCCTAATACATGCAAGTCGAACGCTTTTTCTTTCACCGGAGCTTGCTCCACCGAAAGAAAAAGAGTGGCGAACGGGTGAGTAACACGTGGGTAACCTGCCCATCAGAAGGGGATAACACTTGGAAACAGGTGCTAATACCGTATAACACTATTTTCCGCATGGAAGAAAGTTGAAAGGCGCTTTTGCGTCACTGATGGATGGACCCGCGGTGCATTAGCTAGTTGGTGAGGTAACGGCTCACCAAGGCAACGATGCATAGCCGACCTGAGAGGGTGATCGGCCACACTGGGACTGAGACACGGCCCAGACTCCTACGGGAGGCAGCAGTAGGGAATCTTCGGCAATGGACGAAAGTCTGACCGAGCAACGCCGCGTGAGTGAAGAAGGTTTTCGGATCGTAAAACTCTGTTGTTAGAGAAGAACAAGGATGAGAGTAAAACGTTCATCCCTTGACGGTATCTAACCAGAAAGCCACGGCTAACTACGTGCCAGCAGCCGCGGTAATACGTAGGTGGCAAGCGTTGTCCGGATTTATTGGGCGTAAAGCGAGCGCAGGCGGTTTCTTAAGTCTGATGTGAAAGCCCCCGGCTCAACCGGGGAGGGTCATTGGAAACTGGGAGACTTGAGTGCAGAAGAGGAGAGTGGAATTCCATGTGTAGCGGTGAAATGCGTAGATATATGGAGGAACACCAGTGGCGAAGGCGGCTCTCTGGTCTGTAACTGACGCTGAGGCTCGAAAGCGTGGGGAGCGAACAGGATTAGATACCCTGGTAGTCCACGCCGTAAACGATGAGTGCTAAGTGTTGGAGGGTTTCCGCCCTTCAGTGCTGCAGCAAACGCATTAAGCACTCCGCCTGGGGAGTACGACCGCAAGGTTGAAACTCAAAGGAATTGACGGGGGCCCGCACAAGCGGTGGAGCATGTGGTTTAATTCGAAGCAACGCGAAGAACCTTACCAGGTCTTGACATCCTTTGACCACTCTAGAGATAGAGCTTCCCCTTCGGGGGCAAAGTGACAGGTGGTGCATGGTTGTCGTCAGCTCGTGTCGTGAGATGTTGGGTTAAGTCCCGCAACGAGCGCAACCCTTATTGTTAGTTGCCATCATTTAGTTGGGCACTCTAGCGAGACTGCCGGTGACAAACCGGAGGAAGGTGGGGATGACGTCAAATCATCATGCCCCTTATGACCTGGGCTACACACGTGCTACAATGGGAAGTACAACGAGTTGCGAAGTCGCGAGGCTAAGCTAATCTCTTAAAGCTTCTCTCAGTTCGGATTGTAGGCTGCAACTCGCCTACATGAAGCCGGAATCGCTAGTAATCGCGGATCAGCACGCCGCGGTGAATACGTTCCCGGGCCTTGTACACACCGCCCGTCACACCACGAGAGTTTGTAACACCCGAAGTCGGTGAGGTAACCTTTTTGGAGCCAGCCGCCTAAGGTGGGATAGATGATTGGGGTGAAGTCGTAACAAGGTAGCCGTATCGGAAGGTGCGGCTGGATCACCTCCTTTCTAAGGAATATTTCGGAAGACTACACATCGTTTGCCTTTGTTCAGTTTTGAGAGGTCTACTCTCAAACAAATTTGTTCATTGAAAACTGGATATCGAAGAAAAAATCAAAACAAGTAACACACACCGAGTTGAAATGTTAAAAGAGTTTTTTAATAAGTTCAACGCTTATTTTCTTGAGCAACCTTCTATCGCTAGAAGAAGTACTCAAAACCGACCGTAAGGTCAAAGGTTAAGTGAATAAGGGCGCACGGTGGATGCCTTGGCACTAGGAGCCGATGAAGGACGGGACTAACACCGATATGCTTTGGGGAGCTGTAAGTAAGCTATGATCCAGAGATTTCCGAATGGGGAAACCCAGCATCTTTTATAGGATGTTACGTCTGCGTGAATACATAGCGCAGTCGAGGTAGACGCAGAGAACTGAAACATCTAAGTACCTGCAGGAAGAGAAAGAAAATTCGATTCCCTGAGTAGCGGCGAGCGAAACGGGAAAAGCCCAAACCAACAAGCTTGCTTGTTGGGGTTGTAGGACTCCGATATGGTAGTCTATTCAGATAGTCGAAATACTTGGAAAAGTATGTCAAAGAGGGTAAAAACCCCGTAGGCGAAATTTGGATAACACCTAGGAGGATCCTGAGTACGGCGGAACACGAGGAATTCCGTCGGAATCCGGGAGGACCATCTCCCAAGGCTAAATACTCCCTAGTGACCGATAGTGAACCAGTACCGTGAGGGAAAGGTGAAAAGCACCCCGGAAGGGGAGTGAAATAGATCCTGAAACCGTGTGCCTACAACAAGTTAGAGCCCGTTAATGGGTGATAGCGTGCCTTTTGTAGAATGAACCGGCGAGTTACGATAGCATGCGAGGTTAAGTTGAAGAGACGGAGCCGCAGCGAAAGCGAGTCTGAATAGGGCGAATGAGTATGTTGTCGTAGACCCGAAACCATGTGATCTACCCATGTCCAGGTTGAAGGTGCGGTAAAACGCACTGGAGGACCGAACCCACGTACGTTGAAAAGTGCGGGGATGAGGTGTGGGTAGCGGAGAAATTCCAAACGAACTTGGAGATAGCTGGTTCTCTCCGAAATAGCTTTAGGGCTAGCCTCGGAATTGAGAATGATGGAGGTAGAGCACTGTTTGGACTAGGGGCCCATCTCGGGTTACCGAATTCAGATAAACTCCGAATGCCATTCATTCATATCCGGGAGTCAGACTGTGAGTGATAAGATCC
>NZ_CP172941.1:690000-1090000 GCF_050543535.1 Enterococcus sp. DIV0802b
CACCTTTGATTGCATCCTTCCGTGGCTTGGGCTTAGATGAAGCTGCTGCCCAGCAAGCCGTTGCCTTCTACCGGGAAAATTATCGTCAAGCGGGGATGTTTCAAGTACAACCATATCCGTTCATTGAAGAAACATTGCAGGAGCTGGCGCAGGATCACGATTTGTATATCGCTACGTCGAAACCAGAAGTTTTTGCAAAAGAGATCCTGACCCATCTCAAGTATGATGGCTATTTCAAAGGAATCTATGGGGCGGATCTTGAGAATAAACGTGGGGAAAAAGCGGCGGTTATCCGCTACGCACTTACTGAGATCGAAAAGGAGCAAAAAGCGCAGGAAGCCATCATGATCGGCGACCGTGAGCATGATATTTTAGGTGCAAAAGAAAACCAGTTACCGGCAATCGGTGTTTTATATGGTTTTGGGTCACGAGAAGAATTGCTTGATGCTGGTGCAATCGCTTTAGCCGATGAGACACAGGAACTTCTTTCGTTGATTTCCCATTCCGTATAGAGAAAAAGAGCTGACAAGCACCTTACAAGGCGTTTGTCAGCTCTTTTGTTACACATTCGTTTGCTTCAACTGCGGAGAGGCTTCCAATAAAAGATTGGTATCCAAATAGCCGCTTTCGTTTTTCAAAATCAAGGTTCCTGAAGTTGGGTGAACATCTAGAATTAGATGACCAGTCAAGAACATTTGATCATAGGTTGATGTAAAAAAAGTAAACTGATTGCTTGAGACTAACTCATTGTATGGGTCTAACGGTTCGTCGATCGGTGTGATCAAAAAACGTTCGCCGATCATACAGCATCCAGCTGCTGAAGAAAATTGGTTCGATCCGTCATTACTCGTCAGAATATATAAGTCGTGTCCTTCTGGAAAGCGAGCAACGGCACTAGGGGTAATATGTAAGTCCATTATGCATGATCTCCTTTTTGAAACGAATGAGCAACAAGCTGTTTCGTTTCGATAATTGTTGATAAACCAAGTGTATCACTCCTCTTAGGGATGTGACAGCAACTTGCTTTTCCACAAGCCAAGCTTAAAGTTTTAGCAAGAAAAAGGCGATAATACCGATTATCAGCAAGAAAAGCCCTAAGTACAAGAGCACAGTGACTGCAGCATGGAAAAAAGAGCGCATTTCTTTCACCTCGAATCATTGTTCTCCTTATTTTACTGCATAATTGCGGAATCAAGTAAGGACCTTCACAAATCTTAAAGGAAGTTTTAGGTCTCTTAAGAGTAGACCTCGTCCTTTTTTGTAACGCTTCCATTTTTTGTGGTAAAATAAAGAAAAGGAGGCGATTTGGATGCTACGTAATTCTCAAAATGTACTTGTTGCCTTAGATGGGTCGGATCAGTCAGAAAAAGCGTTCCAAGAAGCACTCGCGATTTGTCGTAGGAACAAAGCCAAATTGTATGTCCTCTCTGTTATCAACAATGCTGAGTTATCCACAAGTGCCTATGCTTTTGCGAAAATTTTTGATCAAGAAAAATTACGTGTGGAAACGGATATGTTGAAAAAAATCTATGATGCCAATCAACATGGGGTGGAAGATGTTGAGGTGATCGTTGAAGTCGGTGATCCAAAACGTTTTATCATTCATGCAGCGACTGAATTGTATCCAATTGATTTGATCGTTATCGGTGCAACTGGCAAAGGTACATTGACTCGAGCTGTCGTGGGCTCAACCACCGATTATGTCGTTAATCATTCGAAATGTACGGTGCTGGTCGTGAAGTAAGAAGTTGAATCAAACGGAAAAAATATGTTATTTTTTAAGTCAGCATAAGGCATCTCCTTTCAAAAAAATTCAGTTTAGTTGAAAAACCCGCTCTCTTGGCTTTAGGAGAGCAGGTTTTTTGTTGTAAAAAAGAAGTGCCTAAAATTGAGCTGTGAGTAACGATTGAAAACGTCTTTTCGTCGTTTTATCAAAAAAATATTTATGTAAATTGAACTAGGTTGACCGTTAGAAAAGATAGTTTGTTACACTTTTAATAAGCAAAGGATGTAGGAAAAGTATTGGAGAGAGGGGCTGATAATTTACTGAGTTTCCATGATTCAGCTGGTTGCAAGTGGCTATCATTGGAAAGGAGAATGAAATGAAGCGTGTTGCAGAAAACTATTAGGTTGTTTTTTTTATTCCTTTGCTGAGTATATGGTTAGGCTTGATCCAAGTGAAGGAATATTCGCAAGAAGCAGTCCTGTCGATCATTTACTTTATTAATCTTTATACGCTCTTGTTCAAATTTAAAGATGCAGCGAGAATGGTGAAAGCAGTTGTATCTTTCGTACTATTGGGTTTTACTATCTTATTTCTTTTGTATATCGCAAGTAATTAGAGGCAATACGAATTGTTAACTTTAGAAATTATCGCTATATATTGGGAATGAGATGTACAAAAAAAGACAACGTCCGACAAACGTTGTCCTACCAAAGCCACTTGACGGGCTTGAACCGTCGACCTCATCCTTACCATGGATGCGCTCTACCAACTGAGCTAAAGCGGCGTGTTATTTAACACAAGATATAGAATACCGTAAAGGCGCTACTTTGTCAATGAGATTTTCGGATATTTCTTGAGAAAAACGCTTTGCGGGAAGGGAAGTTTCTAAAAGGGGATTTTCTTGAAAAAAAGGATCATAAAATTGATTTTTGCTCTTGCTAAATTATCTGACTATTTGGTATAGTACAGATAGATTCTTCCGGCATAGCTCAGTTGGTAGTAGCGCATGACTGTTAATCATGATGTCGTAGGTTCGAGTCCTACTGCCGGAGTATCAAAAACGACCTTCGTTTCGGAAGGTCGTTTTTTTGTTGGAAAGAGTCCGTTCTTTTGTTGGTTGTGGATAGCCTGGGGATAATGGGTTCCCCAGTTTTTTCTCCAGAACACTCACTCCGCTGAGGAAATCTTCTGTAAAAGTTCCTCGTATAAATCCGTCGTTTCGGCGGCTTTTTTATTTGTGTAAAAAACAGTTGGGCCATCGTTAGTAGTGACTTTTAAAATGGGCGTCACCTTCGTGTCGACAAACATTCTGGCAGGTTCGCCGGCAACGGTAAACTGACCGATTTGGTAACTGGCGGTTCCTACACCCATGGTACGAACACGAGGAGACGGCAATGTTTCGATCAATTCCACTGTCTCTATATCTGCCAAAGAGACCGTAGTTTTCCCGGTCATTGGTGCATCGAAGGTGACTTCTTGTCCTTGCACTTCACCAGTGATCGCATCAGCAGTAAAATCTAAGCGATACATCGGAATGATGGTCCCGATCATTAACACAAGTAAGAAGACAGCGGTGATGCCTGCGACGATTTGTCCGCTGCGTTTGCCTAAATTGATGCCGATATTCATCCCAACACGGTCAGGAACGAACAGACGCGCATCATTAGGATTGATGTAAAAACCATATCGCCAGTAAGCATCTTCGCCATAATAGCGCGGTTGTGCTGCTGGTTCTAAGAGCTGATCTTGTTTTTTACGCAGATCAAGCAATAAGAAGAAGGTAAAGACGATCAAGAAAACCACCAAAACAACAAAGAGCACTAAGAGGATAGTACTGAATGCTCCGGTAGCGGACATGGACGCCAGCGGGACAGTCAACAAGAGCAGCGTAATGGTGCAAGTCACGGCGATCATTAAGGACCAATAGCGCTTTGTTAGATCATTGATGTGTTGATCGATAGTTGAATTGCCGCTGATCCCGCGAACGGGTAAGCGACTGATGATCACCCAGAGATAGAGGAACAGCGCAAAAATTGCTAAGGAGACACCGCCCATCAAGTATCCTGTAGAAAGATCAGGCAACTGCCATGCTTGGTACAAACTGATCATCAACAAAATCCCCGCAGGAACGAGGCTATACCAAGGCAGCATCCGCTTATTTTTGTTTTGAACGAGTTTCGTATCGATCCGAATCGGATCGATGGGTAGTTCCCATCCATTGGTAAGGATCAATTGCCGCATTTTCCCGATGTAATGTACTTGCATCAAGTAAGCTGTCCCTAACAAAGCGGCCATATAAAGCCAGAACAGGGTAAGGATGATGGAGTCAGATAAATTGAACAAAAAAAGGAGACTTGCTACACTAAATGTACCAACGACTTGTAAGATACGCTTGCGAAATTCTGTGATCAAGCTGTGGACGCTAGGATCATCCAGATGCTCAGGGGCAAGGGTATTTTCGAGTAAAACATTTTTGTGGGGTTTACTGATCAAGCGTAAACCAAATGCGGTCGTCCCACAGAGGACGAGGGCAATAATGAAAAAAAGATAAGTCATTTGCATTCATTCCTTTCAGGAAATTGGTCCAGAAGTTGTTGAACATCCGTTAAAAGCGCTTGCTTGCTTTTGCCGTGTAAGAGAGCGGTTGCTAGCTGTAGCTGTAAGTTTTGGCGATACTCCGCTTCTTGTCCGGAAGTAAACGGTGGTGGCGCGGCAACGGCGGTTCCTTTGCGGCGATCTGTGACTAACAAGCCTTCTTCTTTGAGGGAATTGTAGGCTTTTGAGATCGTCATGGTATTGATGCCGATCTCTTCGGCTAATTGACGGACGGATGGCAGCAATTCGCCAGCGGCCAAATCGCCTTTTGCGATACCGACAATGATCTGTTCCCGCAACTGCTGGTAGATGGGTTGGTTGCTTTGGGTTTGAATATCAAATATCATCGAAAACAGCTCCTTTGTATTATATATATTAATACAAACTATACAAAATAGCAACTAGTAATCAAATGAACAAGAATCGTTAGAAAAAAGTAAATAGCTTGTTACAGTTCTGTTTCATGGATCAGGTATCCTTTGACAGATACAACTTAGAGGAGGAACTTTTTATGAGCCAATCGCAAAGAACGGCTTACTTTGATAATGCAAAATTTTTACTGATGATCTTGGTCGTCTTCAGTCACTTGCTGCAGCCTTTTATCGGCGATCAGAAGTTTTATCATGACCTATATTATTTTATCTTCACTTTCCACATGCCAGCTTTTGTTTTTCTGGCTGGGTACTTTGCCAAACCGTTGACGAAGGGACACAAGCTTCGTGAGTTGATGAAAAAGTTCTTGCTGCCTTATGTCTTCTTTCAGGTGTTTTACACCGTCTATTACTGGTTGATCGGTCTACGGGAGTCGCTAAAAATCCAACTGTTGAATCCGCAATGGGCACTTTGGTTTTTGCTTAGCATGTTCTTTTGGCAGCTCTCGCTGTTGATCTTTCAAAAAATGTCCAAAAAGCAGGCGATCCTGCTGAGTGTTGGCTTGAGCATCTTTGCTGGCTACGTGCCGTTTTTAAATCAAGTGTTGACCTTGCAGCGGACCTTTGTCTTTTTGCCGTTTTTCATTATCGGGTTTTATTTTCCCAAAAATGAGATGCGCTTTTTATTGAAACCAAAGATTCGAACCATCAGTTTGCTTTTCCTACCGATCATCTACACCTTTATCGCGTTTTTTCATGGGATGAACAAGTACATGGTTTTTGGTTCCAAGCCTTATGACGATTACTTGAGCTATCCGTTGTTCGGCGGTCCCTTGCGTGCGGTCTTTTTCGTGATCGGGCTGATGGGGATCATCGGTTTTCTGAGCCTCGTGCCCAGAGAGCACCTATTTTTTACGAAGTGGGGCAAAAACACACTGCTGGTCTATCTTTTACAGGGGATCTTCATCAAGGGCTTGCGGACATTAGCCATCACCGACTTGAATCTGTCGGTATTAGGCTTTGTGACGTTGGTGTTAGCCAGTGTTTTACTGACGATCTTGCTAGCTAGCCGCCCGATCCGCTTCCTGTATGCACGATTTGAACGAGGACTATCCTTTGTTTTACTTGGCTTTTTGCTTTTGATGCTCACCCTTTAAATCCTTGATACGAGCAACCGCTCTTAGAAAGATGATTTTTTCATTTTTCTAGGAGCGGTTGTTATTTGAGAGGCAGAGGCGTAAAATGGAAGGAACGGAAAGTGAAAGGATGAAGAAATATGTCAGAAATTTCAAAAAAGACCACCGCTGCCTTTGCGCAAGCGTATCAAGAAAATAATAAACAAACGGCACTGCAACGGAGTGTTGTGAAAAATGGGATCACCGCTTCTGCAGAAAACGTGTCAGCAAAAGTCAACAATGTGCCGGTTTTCTCAGTCGATGTGACAACAGGGAAAGTCTCAAACCAAAAACAATCAGGCCGCTGCTGGATGTTTGCCGCATTGAATACATTCCGTCATAAGATGCTGAATGATTTCAATTTAAAAGAATTTGAATTGTCGCAAAACCATACCTTCTTTTGGGACAAATACGAAAAAGCCAACTATTTCTATGAAAATATTTTAGCAACTGCTAACGAACCTTTAACAAGTCGCAAAGTTGCTTTCTTATTGCAAACACCACAACAAGATGGTGGGCAATGGGACATGATCGTTTCGATTTTCCAAAAATATGGTGTCGTACCAAAAACGGTCATGCCAGAAAGCAGCAACTCTTCCAATTCTCGTGACCTAAACAATTACTTGAACAAAAAACTGCGTAAAGATGCGGTTGCTTTGCGTCAGCTAGTGGCTGAAGGCAAAACAGCTGAAGACATCCAAACAGCCAAAGAAGCGATGTTGGAAGACATTTATCGTTTCTTAGCGACTTCTTTAGGCACACCGCCAGAAACCTTTGATTTTGAATACCGTGATGAAGACAAAAACTATCACATTGATCGCAACTTAACACCACAAAGCTTTTATGAAAAATATGTCGGGGTGGACCTTGACGATTATGTCAGCATCATCAACGCACCAACTGCCGACAAACCTTACAATCAATCGTATACCGTAGAAATGCTAGGCAACGTGGTTGGCGGCAAAGAAGTCAAATACTTGAACGTCGATATGCCGACCTTCAAAAAATTAGCGATCGCTCAATTGGAACAAGGGGAGTCCGTGTGGTTCGGTTGTGATGTCGGTCAATCTTCTACCAGAGATACTGGGATCATGGCATTAGATGCCTATGATATCAACGACTTATTTGATATCGACTTTACGATGACCAAAGCAGAACGCTTAGATTTTGGCGAAAGCTTAATGACCCATGCGATGGTCTTGACTGGCGTTGACTTGATCGACGGCGAATCAACCAAATGGAAAGTCGAAAACAGCTGGGGTGAAAAAGTCGGAACGAATGGCTTCTTCGTCATGAGCGATGCATGGATGGATGAATACACCTATCAAATCGTGGTTCGCAAAGAATTCCTGACAGCAGAACAATTGGCTGCCTTTGAAGCAGAACCAACGGTCTTAGCACCTTGGGATCCAATGGGCGCTTTGGCGTAAGTCAGCAATTTCTAATGATTGCCTGAATATTTTCTGAAATTTTTCAAAAAGACGAAATGAAAAAATAACGAACCAGTTGCCGCAATCCAACCGTTAGGAAAGCAGAAATCCTAGCAGCATGGGAGTGTGGCAACGGTTTTTTTTTATTTACTGACAAAAAAGCGGTACCATCCCAGAAAAGTGGGAACTTATTTATTGTAAGATGAAGCAAACTTCTTTAAAATGGAATAGTCACTAATGATGCCACACGTCTCATTAGAGTGAACTGTTGAAGAATGGTCACTGGGAACCTTTACTTCCTCTGACAGACTTTGTCATGTTTATTGAACAAAAGGAGGATTCAAATGACAAATCTGTTAACTATTATTGTTGTTCTACTTTTTGCTGCCCTTATTTATGGGTTCTACTTATTGCAAAAGCGTCACGTGAAGTTTTCAACGCGGGTCTTTGCGGCGTTGTTCGTCGGGATCGTTTTTGGTGGTGTGCTACAGCTGATTTTTGGGACAGGCTCTGATGTTGTCACGCAAGCTCTTGACTGGATCACGATGGTCGGTAGCGGCTATGTGGCCCTCTTGCAAATGCTGATCATGCCCTTGATCTTCGTTTCGATCGTTGGTGCTTTCACCAAGATGAAAGAAAGCGAAAAAATCAAGAAGATCAGTTTTACGGTTCTTGCGACTTTGCTAGGGACAACGGCGATCGCTGCCTTGATCGGGATCGTGATGGTCATGGTCTTTGGTCTTGACGGTGCCAGCTTTACCGAAGGAGCAACGGAAACAGCGCGGATCGCAGAATTAGCGGAACGTTCGACACAAGTCCAAGATCTATCGATCCCACAACAAATCGTTTCTTTCATCCCAAGTAATGTCTTCGCCGACTTTGCTGGTACTCGTTCGACAAGTACGATCGGGGTCGTGATTTTCTCAGCTTTTGTTGGGATTGCCTTTCTTGGTGTCAAACGCAAATCACCGAAAGAAGCGGAAACTTTTGCGAATTTGATGGACAGCTTATATAAAATCGTGATGCGTATCGTCACGTTAGTTTTGCGCCTGACACCTTATGGGGTTTTGGCATTGATGACTAACGTATTAGCTTCAAGTGATTTTGAAGCCATCTTGAACTTAGGGAAATTTATCATCGCTTCTTATGCCGCTTTGATTTTGGTCTTACTCGTTCATTCATTATTGCTGATCGCTGTACGGGTCAATCCAGTAACGTATTTCAAAAAGGCTTTTCCAGTCTTGAGCTTCGCCTTTACTTCTCGTTCAAGTGCCGGTGCCTTGCCATTGAACATCGAAACCCAAACCAAAGCGTTAGGTGTTGATGAAGCCACGGCTAACTTTGCAGGCAGCTTTGGGTTATCGATTGGTCAAAACGGCTGTGCGGGTGTTTATCCAGCGATGTTGGCAACGATCGTTGCACCAACGGTTGGGATCAATGTCTTTGATTGGCAGTTTATCCTGCTGCTAGTTGCAGTAGTTACGATCAGCTCATTCGGCGTTGCTGGTGTCGGCGGTGGCGCAACCTTTGCTTCATTGATCGTCTTAGGCTCAATGAACTTGCCGATCGCCATCGTAGGCTTAGTTATTTCTGTTGAACCATTGATCGATATGGCACGGACACTCGTTAATGTCAGCGACAGTATGGTTGCGGGAATGGTGACCAGCAGCCGTATCAACGAACTGGATCGTTCGATCTTAGATGATTCTGCCGCCGTGATCGAAGCCGAATAGAAACATTTTTTTACAAGCGAAAGCAAAGAAAGACTGCGTGTGGTCTTTCTTTTTTTTGTCCGTTAAAGCTCAGCTCATAGAAAAATCTAGGTTTCAGTGCCCTTAATAGCGAAGTTTCTGCTATACTTTTAACTAGAACATCGCGGGAGGGATAAGCAATGACACAATTGATTCAACTAGAACGAGCAGCAAACGTCAGAGAACTTGGCGGCTATCAAACGACAAACGGCACGACGATCAAACGAAAAAAATTGATCCGCAGTGCGGCGATCAATGAATTGACTGCTTCAGATCAAGCAGTACTGGCAAACTATGGGGTCAATCAGGTCATTGATTTTCGCTCCATCGCTGAAGCCAATGCACAGCCTGATCGACCGATCGCCACAGCAAAGCAGCTTTTTTTACCTATTTTCAAAGAAGACGAAACGATGGTTTCCTTGTCGCCAGAAAGCTTGAAGCAGCGCTTGGAAGATGGGGAAGATGCCGAAGAGCAGATGAAAAAAGTCTACCGTCACTTTGTTGAAAGCGACTATGCCCGCCAACAATATCGGCAGTTCTTTGATCATGTGATCGACAATGCGGAAGGCGAAGGAGCAACCTTGTTCCACTGTACCGCCGGCAAAGATCGCACAGGCTTTGGCGCCTTTTTATTGCTGCATGTGTTGGCGGTGGCACCAGCGACGATCAAAGAAGATTATTTAGCGACCAATCGCTATCTAGCCCCAATGCTAAAAGAAAAATTTGCCCCAATGACCCAGCATTTGCCGCAAGAGCTGTTAACGGCGATCACGGTTTTGATGAGTGCCAAAGAGAGTTTTCTTGAGGAAAGTTTGGCTGCAATCGATCAGCATTTCGGTTCGGTCGATCAGTATCTTCTGCAAGGACTAGGGGTGACGAAAGAGGAACAAGCGTACTTGACTGCCCAACTGACTGAGTAAAGAAAGGGAGATCCGTATGGAGGAAGCATTGTTCGCAGCAATCGGGATGACCGGCTCGCTAACGCCCATCAGTGGTGGGGATGTCAATCAAACGTATCGTTTCACGACAGCAGAAAATCGCTATTTTTTAAAGACCCATCCTCATGTTTCATCGATGTTCTTTCAAGCAGAAATCAACGGCTTAGCTGAATTAGCCCCTTTCGTGCGGGTGCCAAAAATCGAACGTCTCGGTCAGACCGAAGAGGGGGCGTTTTTATTGATGGAATGGATCGATAGTGGGGAAGGACAGCAGCGGCGCTTAGGCCAAAGCTTGGCTCGGCTTCATCAGCAGACGCAGGAGACTTTTGGTTTTTACGAAGATAATTACATCGGCTTTTTGCCGCAAGTCAATCCGAAAACCACCGATTGGCTTGATTTTTTCACAGTCTGCCGTTTGGATGTGCAAGTCGAATTAGCGAAGCTGGGTAATCACTGGCATGCCAAACGGGAAGCCGCTTATCTGCGTTTGAAAGAATTTTTGCATGAGAATTGGCGTGATCGCAGCGTCACACCTGCTTTATTACACGGTGATTTTTGGCGGGGGAATGTGCTGTTCGATCAACAAGGAGAACCAGTGTTTCTTGATGCGGCAGTCGCCTATGGGGATCGAGAGATGGATATTGCGATGTCCCAGCTTTTCGGCGGTTTTCGTCAGGAATTTTTGGAAGGCTATCAAGAAGTCTATCCATTAGATGAGAATTGGAAAGAGCGACTGCCAGTGTATCAATTGTATTATTTATTGGTCCATTTGAATCAATTTGGCGAAAGTTATGGACCAACTGTCGATGAAATATTGAGTCGTTTTTAGGAGGCAATTAGAACTATGGCAGCAAAGTATCAAACCACGCATGAAGTGGCGTATTATGAATGTGATGTCAACCAAACGATGACGTTTCCAGCCATGCTAGGCATTGCCATCAAGACATCAGAAGAACAAAGTGCGGCGTTAAACCGCGGACCGGAAGTCATCGCTAGTTATGGCTTGACCTGGATCATTACCAGCTATCATATAACGGTAACTCGTTTGCCGCGCGTAGGGGAGCAGATCCAAGTGGCGACCCAGGCGAGAGAATACAATAAGTTTTTCTGCTACCGTTACTTTTGGTTATTGGCAGAAGACGGAACGGAATTGGTCAAAATCGAAGCGGTTTTTGCGTTGATGGACCCGGAGACGCGCAAAGTCAGCAGTGTTCCGGATGAGATCGTGGTGCCTTTTGGCAGTGAAAAAATTAAGCGAATCAAACGCTATCCGAAGATCACCCCTATCACGCAAGGACAATTTTTGCCGTATCGGGTGCGTTTCTACGATATCGATAGCAATCAGCATGTCAACAACGCCATGTATTTCAATTGGCTGATGGACGTCTTAGGCTATGAGTTTTTAACAAAACATGAAGTGACACAAGTGACGATCCGCTTTGATCGGGAAGTTGCTTACGGCCATTTGATCGAAAGCCATTTTCAAATCAATGAAAAGACAGTCGATGAAGCCGGCGAGGCTGTGCCGCTGCAAACGATCCACGAGATCAAGATCGGTGAGGATACTTACTGCGAAGCCATCTTTACTTGGCGAGAAAAATAAAACAACCCTTTTGCCTCCGTTAACGGAATGGCAAAAGGGTTTTTGTTTGGTCAATTCTCCATGAAATCAGGAAGCTCATCCATGGTCAACCCACGGTTTTTCGCTATCAACAATTTGATGCGGGCTTTTTGGCTATTGATGCTATTGCAGAAAATCACCCCAAGAGCTTGCAATTCGATCCCGCCGCCTAAGTAGTCATAGACCGGCTCGGCAACTCCGTTGAAGCAGCGAGAAACTAAGACGACCGGAATGTTTCTAGCGATCAGTTTTTTCAAAGGCTCAATGGTTTGAGGCGGCAGATTGCCAGCGCCTAAAGCTTCGATCACTAGTCCATCGATCAGCGAGTCGGCTAAAGCATCGAACAATTCCCCGGTCATCCCAGCATAGGCTTTGACGATCGGAAACAAACCATCGACACGATCAACATCCAAATGGCGGTTATTTAACAGCTCTTGCATAAACAAGATTCGGTGCTTTGTGACTAAGCCGATCGGACCTAATGTCGGGGTGCGGAACGTCGCAATATTGGTGGTGTGGGTTTTCGTAACATAACGTGCGGAATGGATCTCATCGTTCATGACGACTAAGACACCTTTTCCTATGGCATCGGGGGACTTGGCGACCCGAATCGCACTTTCAAAGTTATAAAGCCCGTCACTGCCGATTTCATTACTTGAGCGCATGGCACCAGTCACCACGATCGGTAACTGACCGCCGATCGTGGTATCTAAAAAGAAGGCCGTTTCTTCCAGCGTATCGGTTCCGTGAGTGATCACGACCCCATCGACACCGCTTAAATGCGCCAGCTGGATACGTTCTTTCAGCTGCAGCATTTCTTTTGGCGTCATATGAGGACTGGGAATATTAAAAATGTCTTCGACGATCAATTCAACATCGTCATCAATGTGGATCGGTGCATCCATCAGCGGATTGCTGACATCGGGGCTGACGCCGCCTGTCAGGGTATCTTCTTTCATGGCGATGGTGCCGCCAGTGTGCAACACGAGAATTCGTTTCATTTTTTCATCACCTGCAATGATTTATTTACTCTTAACTCAAAACTATTGTATACTATTAAAATAAGAAAACAAGGAGCGATGGGAAAAAATGATTCGAATTGGTTGTACCACATTTAGTGAACATGGCAGTCTCGTGCAAAGAAAAAACTCGAAATTATTTGAGTATGCCCGTTATTTTCCGTTAGTTGAGCTGGATACCACCTATCATTTTTTGCCAAAAGAAAAAGACGTGCGCAATTGGTTGACCCAGATTCCCGAAAATTTCCGCTTTGTGTTGAAAGTCCATCAAAGTGTGACCACCCAAGGGGATTTGCCAGATCAGTTGACCATGACCGAAGCGCTGCAGCTTTATAAAGAAGCGATCGCGCCAATGGTAGAAGCGGGCAAACTGTTTTGCCTATTGGCGCAATTTCCCAACAGCTTTAAATGTACGAAAGAAAATGTCGCCTATTTAGATCAAGTGCGAGAATGGTTTGCGGGTTACCCAGTGGCGATTGAGCTGAGAGACAGCAGCTGGTATCAGCCGAAACTGTATCCGGGAATGATCGATTATATGAAGCGAAAACAGTTTTCCTTAGTAGTCGTTGATCAGCCGAAAAAGCTATCGACCACGATTCCCCTTGATCCAACCGTGACCAATCCTGCGTTTGTCCTGTGCCGTTTTCATGGACGCAACGACAGCGGCTGGACAGCGACGGGGCCAGATGCCAAAAATCTGCGGACCTTGTATCGCTATGACCAAGCCGAACTAACGGAGTTAAAACAAGCGATTCAAGCCATCGAAGCCAATGCCAAAGAAGTCGCAGTAGTCTTTAATAATAATGCCGGTCGTGACGCCGCTGACAATGCTCGCGCATTGATCGATGCGCTGCAGATCGATTACGAAGCATTAAATCCTAATCAGTTGAAATTATTTTGAGGAGTCATATGATAAAAGCAATCTTTTTTGATATTGATGGCACACTGATTGCCAGTAACGGCAAGGCGCTTGCCAGTACCCGTGAAGCCATCAAACAAGCCCAAGCCAATGGCGTCCTCTGCGGCATTGCCACCGGACGTGGTCCGGTTGATTTAGAGAAGGTGATCGATTACTTGTCGTTAGACATGTTTATCACCTATAACGGCCAATATGTTTACACGAAGGAAACCTTGATTTATGCCAAACCTTTTCCAAAACAAACGCTGGAAGCGATCGTAGAATACGCCGATGAAAATTATCGTCAAGTCATGTTTGGCGGAGAAACGCAAGTGGCTGGCAGCTTGACGATCCGTTTAAGCCAATCACCCGTCATGCAGCGCTATTTGCGCTATGTACCGAAAAAATTTCCCGTCGGTTTTTTAAAGAAAGTCTTGCAGCGCTTCAGTCCCAATCGCAACGCCAAACGTTATGAATCATTGGACATTTTACGAGAGCCAATCTATCAGTGCATTATGCTGAGCCCTGAATCAGAGCGCGAAAAATTACGCTCCAAGCTGCCGCAATGTGATTTTAAGCGATCCAATGCCTATTCTGTTGATATCGTGCCGAAAAACGGTTCGAAAATCAAAGGGATCAAAGAATTTTTGGCCTATGAAGGGATCGCGATGGAAGAAGCGATGGCCTTTGGGGATCATTTTAATGATGTGGAAATGTTAGAAGGTGTGGGGATCGGGGTTGCGATGGGCAATGCCCAGCCCATCACCAAAGCCAGTGCTGACTTTGTGACGGACACCAACGATCATGACGGCATCAAGAAAGCCTTGATCCATTTTGGGATCATTGCCGAGGATGCCCAAGCAAGGGATTGAATTAAAAAAAATAAACAAGGTGTAGCCAATCCATGAAGCAACGTAGGAGACAGCGCAGAACCATGAAACAGAACCATTAGAAAAAGCAGAAAGAAGCGAGAGAAATGAGTCCATTTGAAATGACGGAAGAGTTTCATAAAACCTTTGATCCAACACGACCGCCATATCCACAAGCTTTTTCAGCGGAAAAAGCCCAGTTTCGTGCTGGTTTTAAAATTGAAGAATTAGTTGAGTTCCTTTATGCTGCCAGCAACAATGACGAAGAGACCTTTCAAGCAGGGTTGACCCATTTGCATCAAGCGATTGATCAAGCCCAAGCCAAGCTGGCTGCCAAACAACAGCCTGTCAGTGATTCCCTAGTAGAACAAGTCGATGCGCTCTGTGATCTGCTGTATTTTACCTATGGCTCTTTTTCACTGGTAGGGGTCGATCCAGCGCCGATCCTGGCTATCGTTCATGACGCCAACATGGGGAAACTTTTTCCAGATGGGCAGCCCCATTATGATCCTGAGACCCACAAAGTCATGAAGCCTAGCGATTGGGAAGAACGGTTTGCTCCTGAACCGCGAATCAAGGCAGAAATCAAACGCCAATTGGCACAAAAACAAGCGCAAGCCCAAGAATCGTCAGAATAATAAAGAAACGTGCCAGTTGCCCGTTCCGATTGCTTATCAGCAAAAGGAGTGGTGCAACTGGCACGTTTGGTTTAATCAAAGAAAGTGTAGTAAAGGGTTCTGACAGCGGCTTTTTCTTGTTCTTTGTGGATGCCGAACATGATGCTGACCTCAGAGGACCCTTGGTTGATCATCTCTAAGTTGATATTTTTCCGCGCAAGGGCAGCGGTACTGTCGGCAGTGATCCCGACTCTTTGACGCATCCCTTCACCAACGACGACGACCATGGATAGATCGTGGGTCATTCGCAGTTCATCGGGATCGATCTCGTAGGCGATCTTGCGCAGCAGTTCTTCTTCCAATACTGGATTCAACTGGTTGGAGCGCATAATGATCGAGATATCATCGATTCCTGAAGGCATGTGTTCATAATTTAAATCAAATTCCCGGAAAATCTCTAAGACCCGTAACGTGAACCCAACTTCGCGGTTCATCAAGTATTTGCGGATATAGATCATACAAAAGCCTTCGTCACTGGCAACGCCGATCACCGGCTGATCCAAATTGTCTCTTTGGTTGGTGATCAAGGTGCCGGGATGACTTGGGTTATTGGTGTTTTTGATCACCACGGGAATTTTCGCATGGTATGAAGGCATCAACGCCTCATCGTGCAACACAGTAAAGCCGGCATAAGACAGCTCCCGCATTTCTCGGTAAGTCACTTCTTTGATGGACTCTGGATGATGAACGTAGCCTGGATGAGCAGAAAAAATCCCATCGACATCGGTAAAGTTTTCGTACAATTCTACTTGCAGACCAGCCGCCACGATGGCACCAGAAATATCAGATCCCCCTCGAGAGAAGGTACAGATTTCGCCGGCTTCTGTGTAACCAAAGAAGCCAGGAATCACTAAGATTTCAGGACTATCACGCCATTGTGCGATCTTAGCGTACGATTTGTTCAAGATACGGGCGTTTTGGGGTTCATCCGTCACTAACAACCCAAGTTCTTGCGGATTCATGTAGCGAGCAGCTAATCCACGGCTTTGTAAAATCCCAGCGATCAATTTGGCATTGTTGTCTTCGCCGCTTGCCAAGACCGTGTCATAAAGATGCGGATTGTCTTGGGTAGGCAACGTTTGAAAAGCCGCCAATGATTGCCAGATGCGGTCTAAATGGACTTGTTCGATACCAAAGGGGGCGGCGATCGCTGTATAGCGCGCATAGATTTCTTCTATTAAATCAGTAATTTCTTCTTGGGCAGACAGACGGGTACAGACTGCTAGTAACAGATCGGTGACTTTCTGATCGTCGCTGGAACGCTTACCAGGCGCTGAGACAACAACAAACCGTCTTTTAGGATCACTTTCAATTATCGCAACAACTTTTTCGACTTGTTCGGCTGAGGCAAGGGAACTGCCTCCGAATTTCGCTACTTTCATTTGACATTACTCCTGTTCAAGCTTTTTACTAGAGTACAGTTTCAATAGGGAGAAATCAAGCGGTTTCTTGAAAAAAATCGGAAAAATCAGAAAAAAAGTCACTTGTTGATGTAAATTTCACGATTTGTTTTCATTATCGATGGAAAAGCCGTGAATGATTTTATTCGATGCGAAAAAAGTCGATCTTTTTTGCCTCAATCTAATGCTTGATTTTTTTCTTTATGCTATAATCTAGCGTAGATGCTTTTTTATAAAGGGACTGTCTGTCCTTTTTATACTCAACGAACTTATCAATCAATCTGCTGATCAGCAGATTTTAGACGAAACATGTATATTTGAAAATTGGAGGAACCACAAAATGGGAACTAATATCATCTTTGGAATTGTCATTGCCATCATCATCATCGCAGCGGTCTTGTATGCAATTGGCTTTTTCATGCGGAAGAAAAACCAAGAAAAGCTAAATGACTTGGAAAAACGCAAAGAAAATCTGTTTGACTTACCGGTGATCGAAGAAGTCGATGAAGTAAAAAGAATGCACTTGGTTGGTCAAAGTCAAAACACCTTCCGTGAGTGGAACCAACAATGGACAGATATCTCCACAAAATCTTTTGCTGAACTTGAGAGTCAAATCTTTGAAGTGGAAGAACTAAACGAACGCATCCGCTTTTTCAAAGCAAAAGGGGCGATTGTTCAAGCGGAAGCGACCATGGATGAGATGGAACGCCAAGTAGAAGAGATTCGCGCCGGCTTGAAAGAATTACGAGAAAGTGAAGAACGAAATTCACTGGAAGTCCAAAAAGCGTTGGACGTTTACGAAGACTTGAAGAAGAAGCTACGGGATCAAGGCGAAGAATTCGGTCCTGCTTACAATGAGCTGCAAAAACAAATCAAAAACATTGAAATTGAGTTCACCCAATTTGTTACCTTAAATACTTCAGGCGATCCTGTGGAAGCACGGGAAGTGTTAGACCAAGCAGAAAAACACACCTATGAAGTAGAAGACTTAATGAAACGGATCCCAGCGGCCTACGAAGAATTAAACCGTACCTTCCCAGATCAGTTGAAAGAAATCCAAGATGGCTACAAAAAATTATTAGAACAAAAATATGTGTTCCCAGAAGCAAACTTCCAAGAAGAAATCAACCGTGTGAAAAAACGAGTTGAAAACTCCATGAACGATCTAGCGAAAACAGAAGTCGCTTCCGTTGAAGTGGCAAGTCGTGATACTGCAAGTGATATCGATGCCTTGTATACGGTGATGGAACGTGAGATCAATGCCAAGAAATATGTCATGAAAAATCGCCAAATCATTGAAGACTATATTGACCACGCAACGAAGAACAACCGTCAGTTGTTGATCGAGTTGGATCATACGGCACAAAGCTATACATTGAATCATAATGAATTAGGTCGCGTCCGTGGTTTCCAAACGGAAGTCGACGAATTGGCTCGTCGCAATAACGAGTACCTACCACAATTAGAAAAGCACGAAATTCCTTATTCAGAAGTGCAAAGCTTCTACAAAGATGCCTACAAGATTTTGGATGATGTGGAAAGCCAGCAAGTCGAAATCGATGATTCCCTTGCGGAATTACGTCGTGGCGAAAAAGTTGCGCAAGAAAAAGTGGAAAGCTTCGAATTCCGTCTACGCAACTTGAAGCGGTTTGTTGAGAAGCAACGCTTACCTGGTTTGCCAGGTGAGTACTTAGAATTCTTCTTCGTGGCAACAGATCGGGTGGAAGAACTAGGCAAAGAATTGAACAAGATTCGCATCAACATGCAAGAAATCAATAAATTGGTTTCTGTCTGTGAAGAAGATCTTGATCTTTTAGATGAACAAACGAAAGACTTGGTGGATGCTGCGGCATTGACTGAGCAAATGATGCAATATGCCAACCGCTATCGTCATTCTCATCCAGATATCAAGGCAGCGATCGACAAATCACTTTACTTGTTCAGTAAAGAATATCGCTATCAAGATGCGCTAGATGAAATCGGCACAGCGTTGGAACGAGTAGAACCAGGTGCCTTCAAACGGATCGAAAACTTCTACTTCAATAACCGCGACTTAGTATAATACGAAAGCCAGCAGTGAAAAACTGACTGGCTTTTTTCATGGAAAGAATGGCTCGCTGCATGATTAACGCTTACGAAGGAAGGGAAAGTTTCCTTTAAATAAAGCCAAAGCCAGCGAGTCACCTTGAAACTCAGCCCAAGAGCAGTTATAATGGGAAAGAATTTTTTTAGAGAAAGGGTCCTATCATTGATCTATTTTGACAACAGTGCAACAACCGCTATTTATCCACAAGCTTTAAATACATATGTCCAAGTCAGTCAGCGAATCATCGGCAATCCCTCAAGCCTGCATGATTTAGGAAATCAAGCCAATCGCCTGCTACAGCAATCACGTCAGCAGATCGCCGATCTGTTAAACGTTTCTTCCAAAGAGATCGCATTTACCAGTGGGGGGACCGAAGGAGACAACTGGGTCATCAAAGGGACTGCTTTAGCGAAAAAAGCCTATGGGAAACACCTGATTATTTCCAGTATTGAACACCCTGCCGTCAGTGAAACAGCGGCTCAATTAGCCGAATTAGGATTTGAGGTCAGTGTGGTACCTGTTGATGCGCAAGGCTTTGTCAACGTGTCAGAATTAGCAAACATGATTCGCAAAGAAACGATTTTGGTTTCGGTGATGGCGGTCAATAATGAGGTAGGATCGATTCAACCGATCCATGAGATCGCAACCGTGTTGGCGGACTACCCAACGATACATTTCCATGTAGATGCCGTCCAAGCCATCACAAAGGTCCCGCAAGAGCAATGGTTCAATGAGCGAGTCGATTTTGCCGTGTTCTCTGCACATAAATTTCACGGACCTCGTGGCGCCGGATTTATCTATTGGAAACAAGGCCGTAAGTTGGCGCCATTGATGACTGGCGGTGGGCAAGAGCAAAACCAGCGCAGCGGTACCGAAAATGTACCAGCAATCGTTGCCATGGCAAAAGCCCTGCGTTTAGCGACGGAACACAAGGCTGAAAAGCCGAACCATGTTCAATTATTAAAAGGCTATTTGCAAGAAGCACTGGCTGGCTATGAGAAAGTCACGCTTTTTTCTGGCACTGAAGGGTTTGCGCCACATATACTTTGTTTCTCATTAAAAGGGATCAGAGGAGAAGTCTTAGTCCATGCCTTTGAAGAAAAGCAGATCTATCTTTCGACGACGAGCGCTTGTTCCTCCCGTAAAAAGATGGCCAGCAGTACGCTTCATGCGATGCACGTTCCGGAACAGTTAGCGACATCCGCTGTTCGTATCAGTTTAGATGAGAGCAATACGATGGCAGAAGTCGAGCAGTTTCTAATCGTCTTCCACCAGTTGTACCAAAAATTTTCGAAAATTAATTAAGCACGACATAGCACTATAAAATCAATCCAAATCAAAGGAGTTTTCTCGTGAATTATTCAGAAATCATGGTTCGTTACGGCGAACTGTCAACAAAGGGCAAAAATCGTCGTAGTTTTATTATGCAATTAGCTTCAAACGTCAAACGTACCTTAGCCGATTATCCCCATGTCAAAGTTCATGCCGAGCGAGATCGCATGCACTTGCTATTGAACGGTGAAAACAGCCAAGAGATCATTCCTAAGCTGCAAAAAGTCTTTGGGATTCAAAACTTTTCCCCTAGTATTCGGGTTGAAAAAGACATTGAGGTATTAAAGAAAGCCGTTCAAGACGTTATGGCAGAGATCTACACCGGTGTTGAGACCTTCAAAATCACAGCTAAGCGCAGCGATCACTCGTTTGTGCAAGATAGCAACCAGTTGAATTTGACCTTAGGTAATGCGGTGATCGACCGTTTTCCTGATATCAAAGTCCAAATGAAAAAACCAGACATCAATCTGCGGGTGGAAATACGGGTCGATGGCGCCTATCTGTCCTATGAAACGATCCAAGGAGCAGCCGGCTTACCCGTTGGCACCAGCGGTAAGGGAATGTTGATGCTTTCTGGTGGTATCGATTCGCCAGTTGCAGGCTACTTTGCCATGAAACGCGGTGTTGAGATCGAAGCAGTCCATTTTGCAAGTCCTCCTTATACGAGTGAACAAGCATTACAAAAAGCCAAAGATTTAACGAAGAAGCTTGCGCCTTATGTGGGAAGCATCCAATTTATCGAAGTTCCGTTTACGGAAATCCAAGAAGAAATCAAAAACCGTGTGCCACAAGGCTATTGGATGACCATCACCCGTCGGATGATGCTGCGTTTGACAGATGCGATTCGGGAAGCTCGTCATGGCTTGATCATCTTAAATGGTGAATCATTAGGACAAGTCGCTTCACAAACTTTGCATAGCATGGTCGCCATCAATGAAGTAACCAATACGCCAATCGTGCGCCCAGTGGCAACGATGGATAAATTGGAGATCATTGAAGTTGCCGAAGCCATTGATACTTTTGAATTGTCGGTTCAACCATTTGAGGATTGCTGCACAATCTTTGCCCCCCCTCAACCAAAGACACGCCCAAGACTGGATAAAGTACATCAATATGAAGAGCGTCTCGATATCGAAGGGATGATGGAACGTGCGATGGCTGGGTTGAAACTAGAAGTAATCACGGCAAATCAAGAAAAAATAGCAGCCGAATTCGCTGAATTCTTATAATAAAGTTTCTTTTTTAAACTACGACCACAACTGTTAGGGAACATTTGTGGTCGTTTTTCATCGAGTGAGAGAGTTTGTGAATATTTTCTTGCTATTGAAAATGGAACATGCTACACTCAATATGTGAATCATTTAACAAGGAGGGTGGACAGGATGGAAGCACTAAGAGATAAAAAACTTCCGAAAGCAACGGCAAAACGTTTGCCAGCTTATTTACGACATTTAAAATTACTGGATGCCTCTGGTGTTCAGCGAATCAAATCAAAAGAGTTTGCAGAAATCACGCAAGTTCCTTCAGCCACGATCCGCCGAGATTTTTCTCATTTAGGAGAATTAGGCAGAAGTGGCTATGGCTATGATGTTCCTTATTTGATTGAGGTTTTGAGCTATATTTTAGAAACCAATGAGGAGAAAAAAATTGCCTTGATTGGTTATGGAAATTTAGGAAAAGCGTTAGCTAACAACAATTTTCGCAGAAATGAAAATCTTTCCGTAATCGCGGTTTTTGACAATGATCCAGAAATGATTGGCCAGACCATTAGTGGACGTTATGTCTATGGAATGGACCAATTGGCGGAAGTCGTAGCAGAAAAAGGAATCACCGTAGCGATTTCGACCGTTCCTAGCCGTTATTCACAAATGGCGATCGATGCGATCGTAGATGCTGGGATCACAGCAATTTTAAATTTTGCCCCTGATCCCGTCATCGTGCCAAAAGACGTCAATATCCAATACATTGATTTGACGACAGAATTGCAAACATTGATTTTTTTTGATACGACCTACTCGCAAAAATCGAAAGTCTGAGCAAATCCTTTTCGTTTTTTGACAATCTTTCTTATACTGGGAGAAAATGCTATAGGAGAGATGTTATGCAAGTTACACGCAAAGAAACGGTTTATGAGATGCCCGGCAACCAACCAAAAGTAGGGGATAAAGCAGCTGATTTTCGCTTGAAAAGTTTAGAGGACAAGGAATATACACTGACTGATTTTTTAGGAAAACCAACGATCATCAGCGTTGTTCCCGATATCGTGACACGTGTCTGTGCGTTGCAGACCAAGCGTTTCAACCAAGAAGCAAGTCAATTGGATGATATAAATTTTGTAACGATCTCTAACAATACAAAAGAAGAACAAGCACAATGGTGCGGCCAAGAAGGCGTCGACATGATCATGCTTCATGATCCGGCGAATACCTTCGGTGAGGCCTATCAAATCATGATCCCAGACTTCGGTCATTTTGCCCGAGCAATTTTCGTTTTAGACCGTGAAGGCGTGATTCAACACGTTGAGATCGTGCCTGAGATCTCCCACGAACCGGATTATCAAGCAGCCATTGATGCGGCGAAAGCAAACCTCTGATTGACTTTCAAAAAAGTTCATTGTAGAATGTAGCAAGATGAAACAAGAATCTATGATAGCAAGACAATGTTCAAGAGGAGTATCAGTGACCCTGGCGGTCAGAGAGAAGTCGGTCGGTGCAAGACTTCCCCAGACACTGAAAAGGTAGCTTGAAGGTCTTTGATCCGAACCACGGTTTGTTTCTTGCAGATAAAGCCGCACAGTAAGATCAAGCGCGTCGTGAACGTTACCTCACGTCAAAGTGGCAGAGCAATCTGCAATTTAGGTGGTACCGCGTATCAGCGCCCTAATGCCTCGGCATTAGGGCGCTTTTTGCTGTGAATCACTGCGACTGGCCCACAAAGTGGGACAGAGCAGATGATGAACAGTACTAGGCGACCAAAGGGAGCGTAGTAACCATACTAGGAATCACTGCGACTGGTCCACAAAGTGGGACAGAGCAGATGATGAACAGTACTAGGCGACCAAAGGGAGCGTAGCAACCATACTAGGAATCACTATGACTGGCGCACAAAGTGGGACAGAGCAGATGATGAACAGTACTAGGCGACCAAAGGGAGCGTAGTAACTATACTAGGAATCACTATGATTGGCCCACAAAGAGGGACAGAGCAGATGATGAACATTACTAGGCGACCAAAGAGAGCGTAGTAACTATACTAGGAATCACTATGATTGGCCCACAAAGAGGGACAGAGCAGATGATGAACAGTACTAGGCGACCAAAGGGAGCGTAGTAACCATACTAGGAATCACTATGATTGGCCCACAAAGTGGACAGAGCAGATGATGAACAGTACGCGAAGTCACCAAAATTGGTTCACGAAGCGAGCTAGATCGGTTGCCAAAGGCCCTAAGACACAATAGAGGATCACGGAAGTGAGCCATGACCTCTGTAAGAAACGTACTTTTTACGAACAACAAACGAGGCGTCAACAAACAACGGATAATCATCTCTACCACTGCACTCATCCTGAACGATTCAAACATTTTCGCGCTTTACCCAGCAACAGGCACCAAAAAACCACACCAACCATTACGTTTAAAAAACGTAACTTTAGGAGGACCAACTATGACAGAAACTGAGAATCTATCCACCAAGTACAATCCCCAAGAAGTAGAAGCCGGGCGTTACCAAGATTGGTTAGAGCATGACCGTTTTAAACCAAGCGGCAACAAAGAAGCAAAACCTTATTCTATCGTGATTCCACCACCAAACGTAACAGGAAAATTGCACTTAGGTCATGCCTGGGATACCACGTTACAAGACATCATCATTCGTCAAAAACGGATGCAAGGGTATGACACCTTATGGCTGCCAGGAATGGACCATGCCGGGATCGCTACCCAAGCCAAAGTAGAAGAAAAGCTGCGGGAACAAGGAATTTCTCGCTATGACCTTGGTCGGGAAAAATTTGTTGAACAAGTATGGGATTGGAAAGAAGAATATGCCGGTCACATTCGGGAACAATGGGCGAAACTAGGGTTATCCCTAGACTATAGCCGTGAACGGTTCACATTAGATGATGGATTATCCGAAGCGGTTCGTAAAGTTTTCGTGACGCTATATGAAAAAGGCTTGATCTATCGTGGCGAGTACATCATCAACTGGGATCCACAAGCCCGCACGGCATTATCTGATATTGAAGTGATCCACAAAGACATCGAAGGTGCTTTTTACCACATGTCTTACGAATTAGCAGATGGCAGCGGTGTGGTGGATATCGCAACGACTCGCCCAGAAACGATGTTGGGGGATACAGCAGTCGCGGTTCATCCAGAAGATGAACGCTATCAAGCATTGATTGGTAAGAAAGTGATCTTGCCTTTGGTCAATAAAGAGATCCCAATCATCGCTGATGAGTACGTGGACCAAGAATTTGGAACAGGGGTCGTAAAAATCACTCCTGCCCATGACCCGAATGACTTCGAGGTCGGTAACCGCCATGACCTACCACGGGTCAATGTCATGAATGATGACGGAACAATGAATGACTTAGCAGGTACCTATGCAGGCATGGATCGATTTGCTGCTCGCAAGCAAATCGTGAAAGATTTAGAGGCGTTAGGTCGTCTAATCAAAATCGAAAAAATGGTCCATAGCGTAGGTCACTCAGAACGGACAGGCGTAGTAGTCGAACCTCGTTTATCGACACAATGGTTCGTAAAAATGGAACCATTAGCAAAACAAGCCATCGACAACCAAGAAAACGACGATGCGGTGGACTTTTATCCGCCACGTTTCAACCAAACATTCTTACGTTGGATGGAAAATGTCCATGACTGGGTTATCTCTCGTCAGTTGTGGTGGGGCCATCAAATCCCAGCTTGGTACCACAAAGAAACGGGGGAAATGTATGTAGGACTTGAAGCGCCAGCAAATGCCGAAAATTGGCAGCAAGATCCAGACGTATTGGATACATGGTTTAGTTCTGCTTTATGGCCGTTTTCAACGATGGGGTGGCCAGATGAAAACAATGAAGATTTCCAACGCTACTTCCCAACGAATACATTAGTGACTGGCTATGACATTATCGCATTTTGGGTAAGCCGTATGATTTTCCAAAGCTTGGAATTTACTGGCAAACGACCATTTGAAAATGTCTTGATCCACGGATTGATCCGTGATGAACAAGGTCGCAAAATGAGTAAGTCTCTTGGAAACGGGATCGATCCGATGGAAGTCATTGAACAATACGGTGCTGATGCATTGCGTTGGTTCTTATCAAATGGCTCTGCACCGGGACAAGACGTGCGTTTCAGCTATGAGAAAATGGATGCTGCTTGGAACTTCATCAATAAAATTTGGAATGCTTCCCGTTTTGTCTTGATGAATGTCAGCGAAATGACTGAAGAAGACATTGATTTTTCTGGTGAAAAATCAGTGGCGGATCGTTGGATCTTGACGCGCTTGAATGAAACGATTGAAAAAGTCACTGATCTTTTTGAACGCTTCGAATTTGGTGAAGCAGGTCGTCAATTATACAACTTTATCTGGGATGATTTCTGTGACTGGTACATTGAAATGTCGAAAGAAACGTTATACGGTGACAATGAAGCAGCGAAACAAGTTAACAAGAGCATCTTAGTCCATGTTCTTGATCAAATTTTACGCTTGTTGCACCCAATCATGCCATTTGTTACAGAAGAAATCTGGAGCAAGCTGCCGCATACAGGGGAATCATTAGTCGTTGCTGAGTATCCACAAGTGGCTCCAGAATGGACGGATGAAAAAGCGGCGCAAGGGATGGAAGTGTTGAAAGAATTGATTCGTTCGGTTCGAAACATCCGAGCAGAAGTAAATACACCACTTTCGAAACCAATCACTTTGCTGATCCAAGCAAATGAGCCTGAAATCGAAGAATTCTTGATTGCTAACAAAAACTATATCGAACGCTTCTGTAATCCAGAAGAACTAGAAATCTCTAACAGCTTGCAAGCCCCTGAATTGGCGATGTCTGCCATCCTATCAGGTGCGACGATCTACTTGCCACTAGCTGGGTTGATCAACATTGAAGAAGAAATCGCGCGTTTGGAGAAAGAACTAGCGAAGTTCACCCAAGAAGTTCAACGGGTACAAGGCAAACTGGCGAATGAACGCTTCGTTGCCAATGCACCAGAGGAAGTCGTGGCACAAGAACGCAGCAAAGAAGCTGATTATCTTGAAAAACAAAAAGCCGTTCAAGAACGGATCGAACAATTACGCACAATCCAATAGGATGAGCACATCATACGCAAACAAGCATCTTTCGGAGATGCTTGTTTTTGCTTATTCAATAGAAACAGGGCGAACAATTTTCTCGTTTAAAGGAAAGAAATTGGGAAAGCCGTTCATTTTTTGTTAAAATAGGAGCGAGGTGAGCGAGATGACAAGCGAAGAAGCAACAGCGTGGATCCATTCGCGTTTGACATTTGGGCAAAGACCTGGATTGATGCGTGTCGAAGCATTATTAAAACGGATGGGTAATCCTGAAAAAAAGGTGACCATGATCCATATCGCCGGTACGAATGGCAAAGGATCGACCGTCAGTTATTTGCGTAGTCTTTTAGAAGAAGCTGGGCAGCAAGTGGGGACCTTTACTTCCCCACACATTGAAGCGTTCAATGAACGAATTGAAATCAACGGACAATTTATATCAGATGAGGACTTGGTCGCTTGGGTGGAAAAAATCCAGCCGCTGGTTGCTGAAATTGATCGCGATGAAACGTTGACGGGCATTACCCAGTTCGAGATCATTACCGCTATGGCATTAGGCTATTTTGAAGAAAAAAAGGTCGATGTTGCGATTATTGAAGTTGGCTTAGGGGGACTCTTAGATAGTACCAACGTTATTTCTCCTATTTTGACCGCGATCACGACGATCGGCATGGATCACATGGATGTCTTAGGGGATACCATTGAAGCGATCGCTGCCCATAAGGCAGGGATCATCAAGCCGCAAACACCCCTTGTTACTGGCAATATCGTTGAAAGTGCGCTTTCGGTGATCGATTTGAAAGCTGCAGAAGCACAGGCACCCGCTTATCATGCAGGGCAAGAGTACCGTGTGACCTATCGTCGTCCCGATGAAGAATGGGGCGAATTATTTGATTTTGAAAATGAGCATGGCAAAATCAAAGGCTTGAAAACACCGATGTTAGGCCGCCATCAACCAGAAAATGCCGGTGTTGCGATCCAATTATACAGCCTGTATTGCGACCTGCGGCAACTGCCCTTTTCAGCCAAAGAGATTCGCAATGGCTTGCGAAAAGCCTATTGGCCCGCCCGGATGGAACGAATCAGTAGTGAGCCACTAGTGATTATCGATGGTGCCCATAACGTACACGCCATGGCTCGTTTAGTAGATACGATGAAAGAAGAGTTCAGCGAATATCGCATCCATGTACTGTTTTCAGCGCTTGAAACCAAAAACGTCAATGAGATGCTTCAGCAATTGCTATCGATTCCCCAAGCCGAGATTTATTTAACGACCTTCGATTTTCCCAAAGCACTGCATTTGGCAGACGGCTATCAGGAACTTGATGAAAAACGAATCTCAACCGTTTCTTTATGGCAGTTTGGCTTGGCAGAATTATTAGAAAAAATGACCAATGAAGATTTGCTGCTGGTGACAGGATCCTTGTATTTTGTTTCAGAAGTTCGTGAATTGTTATTGGCAATAGGAGGAAGAAATGGCTAAGTTACGTGGTGTGATTTTCGATATGGACGGCTTGATTTTTGACACGGAGCTGCTTTATTACCAAGCGACTCAAATCGTGGCTGATCAAATGGGTATTCCCTATACAAAAGAGTTATACCTAGCCTATGTAGGTGTTTCGGATGAAGAAGTCTGGGCAGCTTATCATGAGAGATTCGATGAAGCCTTTGGTCATCAGATGATTGAAGAATTTATTCAAGCGGCTTTTCAGCAAACGTTGGAAATGTTCCAACGGGGCGAGGCTGAATTGAAGCCGGGGATCCACGAGTTATTGCATTATCTTGATGAGAAAAAGATTCCCCGAGTGTTGGCGTCTAGTAACCAGCGCAAAGTGATCGACACCTTGCTGGAAGCAGCAGACTTAACGGCGGAATTTCCTAAGATTGTCTGCTTTGATGATGTCACACGGGCAAAACCAGATCCTGAGATTTTTGAAAAAGCTCATGCATTACTGGCGGTACCAAAAGAAGAATTGGTGATCCTTGAGGATTCGGCTAACGGTATTCATGCTGCTCATGGGGCAGGGATCTCAGTCATTATGATTCCCGATTTGATCGCGCCGACGACCATCATTGAAGAAAAAGTCTTGAAAGTCTTGCCTTCACTAGAGGATGTCCCAGATTTTCTAGAAACGGCTTTTTCGATTTAACTGTGATTTTTTGCGCATCTTATTCATGAAATACTCTCTCCTTTGCGTATCTTTTATTAGACCGACGCAAAGGAGTTTTTTTATGATCAATGAAACAGAGATTCCCCAAAGCTCGTTTCCACGAGAGCGCTTAGTGCAATATGGGGTTGATGCCCTTTCGAACCAAGAACTGTTGGCAATTTTGTTGCGGACTGGCTCACGGCCCCTAAATGTCTTGGAATTAGCGGCTAGTGTCTTGAATCGTTTTGAAGAATTGTATGAATTAAAAGAAGCGACAATCGATGAATTACAAGAAATTCGCGGCGTCGGACAAATCAAAGCCATCGAGATCAAAGCGATGATTGAATTAGGTGTGCGGATCCAGCGGTCTGTTCAACCAAAGTACGGCAAGATCAACTCCAGTATGGCGATCGCTCATCAGCTGATCCAAGAATTAAAAGACTTTCGTCAGGAGCACTTGCTCGGGATTTATTTGAATACCAAAAATGAGATCATTCAAAAAAAGACGATCTTCATCGGATCGTTGAATCAGTCGATCGCTCACCCACGGGAGATTTTTCATTGGGCGGTACGCTACAGTGCCGCACGAGTGATCGTCGTTCACAACCATCCCAGCGGTAGTCCCCAAGCCTCAGAGGCAGATCTGCTGTTTACACGCCGCTTGATCAAGTGCGGAGACTTGATGGGGATCGAACTACTGGATCATTTAATTATTGGCGACAATGCCTATGTTAGTTTGCGAGAAGAAGGCCTCTGGCATCAAGAAATTTGCTGACACAACGGCTAATTTGCGAACATTATTAAAAATAAAGGTGAATTGTCTAATCGTCTGTCTTGCAAAAAAATACGGGCAAGTGTAAAATATTATTGTAATTTTGTTTGCTGAATAGATGTTGAAACGCACGTTAGGCCTCTATCGCACAAAGGCAATGTTACACATAATTAAGTGCTTATGCACGAGGAGGTTTTTTTATAATGGAACAAGGTACAGTAAAATGGTTCAATGCTGAAAAAGGGTTTGGTTTTATCTCTCGCGAAGACGGTACAGACGTATTTGTACACTTTTCAGCGATCCAAGGTGAAGGATTCAAAACTTTAGAAGAAGGTCAAGCAGTAACTTTCGACGTGGAAGATTCTGATCGTGGACCTCAAGCAGTTAACGTAAACAAAGCGTAAGCTTTCAAACAAACTGCCAGTAAGAGCACTTTGAAATCAAAAACCCAAAAGACCATCGATTCGATGGTCTTTTTTTTGCTTTTTGCAACGGAAAGGAAAAAGGGGAGTTCCCAGTAAACTGAGAACTCCCCTTGCATATGAAACTATAAATTATCCGGTGTCATGATCATTGAAAGGATCATTGGATGACGCTCGGTTTTTTCAAATAGGAATGGCTGTAAAGCCGATGACATCGCTTCTCTTAATTTGTGTTCTGTTGGGTCTGGTTGGTTCAAGACTTCCCGCAATGCACGGAAGAGAATTTGTTGGGCTTCGTTGATCATCTCGCCGGATTCCCGCATGTAAACAAACCCACGAGAAAGAATATCTGGTCCAGCAAGAACTTCTTTCTTCGCCACATCGACTGTCGCTACCGCTAAGACGAGGCCTTCTTCTGAAAGAATACGACGATCTCGTAAGACGACATTTCCGATATCACCGATACCGCTGCCGTCAACATAAACATCATTGGCATTGAAATGACCAGCCAAGCGAGCGGTATCCGCTGTTAAGGCCAACATGTCACCATTTTCCATAATGAAACAATTTTCTTTTGGTACACCGACATCTTGTGCCAACTGGGTGTGGATGTTCAGCATCCGAAATTCCCCGTGGACAGGCATGAAGAATTTTGGCTTCATTAGACGCAACATCAGTTTTTGTTCTTCTTGGCCACCGTGACCAGAAGTATGGATGTTGTTCAATTTGCCATGGATCACGTTTGCGCCAGCTTCCAACAGCAAGTTAATCAGCTGATTGACACTCGTGGTATTTCCTGGAATCGGTGAGCTTGAGAAAATCACGGTATCATCTGGGTGAATTTGGATTTGACGGTGAGTCCCGTTGGCAATCCGACTCAAAGCAGCCATCGGCTCTCCTTGAGAACCCGTACAAAGGATCATCGTTTCATTTGCAGGCAAACGATTGATCTCATGAGATTCCACAAATGTACCATCTGGCACCTTGATATAGCCAAGGCGCTGTCCGTTGACGATTGCATTTTCCATACTGCGTCCAAAAACGGCGATTTTACGTCCAGTCGCAACCGCCGCATCTGCAGCTTGTTGGAGACGGAAAATGTTGGAGGCAAAGCTGGCAAAAATGATCCGACCATCGATTTTTTCAAAAATCTTTTGGATCGAGCTGCCGATCGTTTTTTCTGATTTGGTAAAGGTTGGAATTTCTGCATTGGTACTATCGGAAAGGAGGCAAAGGACGCCTTCTTCACCAATTTTTGCCATTTTGTGCAAGTTTGCTGGTTCGCCCACAGGCGTAAAGTCAAACTTGAAATCGCCAGTTGCGACGATATTGCCAGAAGGCGTTTTGACAACGACACCTAAAGCATCAGGGATACTGTGGGTCGTTCGGAAGAAGCTGATGGACGTTTTACGGAAACGAATCACCGTATCTTCATTGATTTCGTGTAATTCCGCGTCCCGCAATAAGCCATGCTCATCTAATTTGTTAGTGATCAAAGCAAGTGCCAATGGTCCCGCATAGATCGGGATATTGGCTTCCCGCAACAAGTAAGGGATTCCGCCAATATGGTCTTCGTGACCATGAGTAACGATCAAGCCTTTGACTTTCGGTAAATTTTGAACGATGTAGCTATAATCGGAAATGACATAGTCGATCCCAAGCAGTTCATCTTCGGGGAATTTGATTCCCGCGTCAATTAAGATGATCTCATCTTGGAATTGAACCCCATAACAGTTTTTTCCGATTTCGCCAAGTCCACCGACACCGAATACGCCGGTCTCATTATTTTTCAGCGAAACTTTCATCTTAAAACTCCGCTAATTTGAAATCAGCGTTTTCTTTTTCGTAAGCTAAATGTTTTTCATCTAGTTCTTGAACGAACTCGATGTTGTATGGGGTATTTTGTTCCACTAGACGGCGTGCAATCACTGCATCGTCTGCTTCAATGTACAAAGAGTGGGTTTGTTCTCTCTTTGGGTTGCGGTCTTTTGTTTCTTGGTAATAAATTTTGTAAATCATATCTTTTCTCCTTTATCTGCTTTTCGCAGTAGTCTATTTGGTTGATGAATTCGCTGCATCACAAAATCGAGGTCCGAATAAAGTGACCTGAAAAGAAGGCTTCGAGAGCCGCTGCATGCTTTTTTCAGACAATCGTTGTGAGAAAAAAGAGAAAGCCTCGTCTTTGCTTTCCAAATGTCGTCATAAAAAATTCACCGGGTTTGTAAGTCGTTCCACTACAAGTATCCCTAGTTTATCACAGAAAAACGAATAAGTATAGAAACACGTCATTTTTGAAAAGGCTTACTGAAAGAAAATGAAACGACTATTTCCGAAGTTTACTTTTTTTCGTTGAAAGTGCATTACAATAAGAATATTCCTATGCTATAGTAGAAGTAATGAAGTAAAAAAGGAGGGGATTTTTTGAAATTAATGTGGCACTATACGATGAGAAACAAAAAACTGCTGGTTTTTAATTTCATCTGTGTTTTTGGTTTTATTTTGATTGAATTAGGTTTGCCGACGTTATTGGCAAGAATGATCGACAAAGGGATCGCCGCTGGTGATCGCGACTACATATGGAAAATGGGTGCGGCGATGATCGCGATCACCATTGTGGGGATCACGATGAACATTTTGTTAGGCTATTTCACGTCACGTATCACCACTAACATTGTGGCAGATATTCGTGACGATCTTTTTGAAAAAGTCCAAGGCTATTCACATACTGAATATGAAAAAATCGGGGTTTCATCATTGATCACCCGTGTGACCAATGATGCGTATCAAATCATGCTGTTTATGCAAAGCATCTTACGGACGGGTTTGATGACACCCATGATGTTTGTGGTCAGCTTGTACATGGTCATGCGGACAAGTACACAACTAGGATTATATGTCTTGGGGGCATTGCCGATATTGCTAATGGCAGTCATCGCCATTGCCAAAATCTCGGAACCATTATCCACCAAGCAACAAGCCAATCTAGATAAAATCAATGGCATTTTGCGGGAAAATCTCTCTGGTTTACGAGTGATCCGTGCCTTCGTCAATGAAAAATTTGAAGAAAAACGCTTTGGCAAAGTCAACCAAGCCTATGCGTCTAGTTCTCGCAGCTTGTTTCGCTTGATGGCAACGGCACAACCGGGCTTTTTCTTCTTATTCAATATCGTGATGATCTTGATTATTTGGACGGGAAGTATTCAAATCGATCAAGGGCAACTGCAAGTCGGTGACTTGATTGCGTTTATCGAATACATCTTCCATGCGCTGTTTTCTTTCATGCTGTTTGCGACCGTCTTTACGATGTATCCACGAGCGGCCGTTTCTGCTCGCCGAATCCAAGAAGCGTTAGATGCGACTTCTGAAATCAAAGAGCCAGAACAGCCAGTGACAGAAACTAAGACAAAAGGTTTCTTGGAATTTAAAAATGTTACCTTTGCTTATCCGGGACATGCGCAAAGTCCAGTGATTCGTAATGTTAGCTTTACCGCTTCACCAGGTGAAACTGTGGCGTTTATCGGTAGTACCGGGAGCGGGAAATCGACCTTGATCCAATTGATTCCGCGTTTTTACGACGTCAGTGAAGGCCACGTCTTGGTGGATGGCGTTGACGTTCGGGATTACAGTTTAACGACTTTGCGCAACAAGATCGGGTTTATCCCTCAAAAAGCGTTGCTATTTACAGGGACGATCGCAGAAAACCTGCGCTATGGGAAAGAAGATGCCACGCAAGCAGAGCTGGAACGAGCAGCCGAGATTGCGCAAGCGGCCGATTTCATTTCTCGCACACCAGATGGCTTTGATGCTCATTTGGCAGAAGGCGGAAGCAACTTCTCTGGCGGACAAAAACAACGTCTAGCGATTGCCCGTGCGGTGATTCGCCAACCAGAGATCTATATTTTTGATGATAGTTTTTCTGCATTGGATTACCAAACGGATGCAAAATTGCGGGCACGCTTGAAAAAAGAAACCACGGAATCGACCGTTTTGATCGTTGCTCAACGAGTAGGAACGATCATGAATGCCGATAAGATCGTCGTCTTGAATGAAGGCGATGTGGTTGGGATCGGTACCCACAAAGAACTGCTGCAAACTTGTCCAGTATACTACGACATTGCGGCGTCACAATTATCAGAGGAGGAGTTGGCACAATGAAAGCAATCTCTTCTTTAAAACGGTTAGGTGCTTACATCAAACCGTACAAAGTACAATTTATCCTAGTCTTGCTGTTTACAGTTGCAACCGTCGGCTTCAATGCGGCAATGCCGTATGTTTCTGGATTACCGACGACAGAGATCAGCCGCAACATCGCTGCAGGCGAAGGCGTTAATTTTGATTACGTGATCCTTTGCTTGATCTGGATCGCAGTCGTTGGTGTCGGTTACTGTTTCTCACAATTGATGTCAGGGCTGCTGATCACCAACGTTGTCCAATCTGCGATGCGAGATTTGCGGCAAGACATTGAAGAAAAAATCAATCGTCTGCCCGTTTCTTACTTCGACCGCAACCAGCAAGGGAATATCCTGTCAAGGGTGACCAATGACGTGGATGCCGTCAGCGGTGCGATGCAGCAAGCCTTGATCGGGATCGTCAATGCCTTCTTAGGAATCATTATGGCGGTTTCTATGATGTTTTATATCAATACTTACATGGCATTGGTTTCATTGATCATGATCCCAGCCTCCTTATTGATTTCTCGCACAATCGTCAAAAAGTCGCAAAAGGACTTCCAAGGCATGCAAAATGCGTTAGGAGATCTGAACGGCTACGTACAAGAAAACATGACTGGATTCAGTGTGTTGAAAGTGTATGGACGGGAAAAGCAAACACTTGAAGGGTTTAAAAACGTTAACCACCAGTTGCGCTATTACGGCTTTCGTTCTGCCTTTGTGTCAGGATTGATGATGCCACTGGTGCAAATGACCGCTTACTTTACCTATATCGCAATGGCAGTCATGGGTAGTTTTTACGTGATCAGCGGCGTGATCGTTGTTGGTCAGCTGCAAGCGTTCATTCAATACATTTGGCAAGTCAGTCAGCCAATGGGGAACATTACCCAGTTGTCTTCCGTCTTACAAAGTGCCTCAGCAGCAGCAAAACGGGTCTTTGAAATCTTAGATGAGGAAGAAGAGCCAGTCAATCGAACCGATATCCAATTACCGGAACAAATCAGAGGCGACGTGACCTTTGAACATGTCGGCTTTGCTTATGATCCGAAAAAACCATTGATCAAAGACTTGAACTTTGAAGTCAAAGCTGGACAAACTGTGGCGATCGTTGGACCAACAGGTGCTGGGAAAACGACCTTGATCAATTTGTTGATGCGTTTTTATGATGTCAATGAAGGGGCCATCAAGATCGACGGCATCGACACGAAGAAGATGGAACGTCACGATGTCCGCTCACTGTTTGGGATGGTTTTACAAGATGCGTGGTTGTATGAAGGCACGATCGGCGATAACATTCGCTTTGGGAAATTAGATGCCACCGATTATGAAGTCGTTGATGCAGCGAAAACCGCCAATGTGGATCACTTCATTCGTACGATGCCAGATGGCTACGAGATGATCATCAATTCTGAAGGCGACAATGTCTCTTTGGGACAAAAACAATTGTTGACCATCGCCCGGGCAGTCATCTCTGATCCGAAGATTTTGATTCTCGATGAAGCCACCAGTTCGGTAGATACCCGCTTAGAAGCGCTGATTCAAAAAGCAATGGATAAAGTGATGGAAGGTCGTACCAGCTTTGTGATCGCCCATCGTTTGTCAACGATTCGTGAAGCGGATCTGATCTTAGTGATGGATCAAGGGTCGATCATTGAAAAAGGCAATCACGAGACCTTGTTGGCAGCTGGCGGCTTTTATAGCCAACTGTATCAAAGTCAATTTTCAGAAGAAGCCGAGTAAGCCGAAAAGAGCGTCCAGTCTGACTGGCGCTCTTTTTGCATTGTAGCAAGGGTGGTGCTATAGTGAAAAAAGAAAGCGCAGATCCGTTTATGGATTGGAAGGAGAAGTTGATGGACAAAGAACAATCAGGGAATGAAACCCCAAAAACAGTTTCGCCCGCCTCGCCGCAAGCGACACCTTGTTTTGTGGCAAAAAATGCGACGATCGTAGGAAACGTGACTCTAGGAAAAGATAGTACGGTCTGGTTTCAAGCAGTGATTCGAGGCGATGCCAATCGAATCGAAATCGGCGCGCGTACCAATATTCAAGATGGAACGATCATCCACGTTGATCACGATGCCCCGACGATCGTTGAAGACGATGTGACTGTTGGGCATCAGTGTATGCTCCATGGCTGTACCATCAAAAAAGGGGCGCTGGTCGGCATGAGCTCGATCGTTTTGAATCATGCCGTGATCGGCGAAAATAGTTTGTTAGGTGCCGGTTCGTTAGTGACGGAAGGAACCGTCATTCCTCCTAATGTGTTGGCGTTTGGTCGTCCGGCACGAGTGATCCGCCCGTTGACAGAAGAAGAGATCGCCAAAAATCAGGCAAACATCACGCATTACGTGGAGAATGGGCATGCTTACCAACAAGGCCAATATGGCGAAGTCTGACGATGAACCAAAAGACGCAAAAAGGTGTACGAATTGCTTCGTACACCTTTTTATGCAAGCTTATTTCAATTTGTTTGATTCCATGATCTCGTCGATCAAGCCGTAGTCTTTGGCTTCTTGTGCGGTCATGAAGTTGTCGCGATCGGTATCGCGTTCAATCACTTCGATTGGTTGACCAGTACGTTCTGACAAGATTTTGTTCAGACGTTCGCGGGTTGCCAAAATGTGGCGGGCAGCAATTTCAATCTCAGTTGCTTGACCTTGTGCGCCACCTAATGGTTGGTGAATCATGATTTCGGCATTTGGTAACGCAAAGCGTTTGCCTTTTTCACCAGCGGTCAATAAGAATGAACCCATAGAAGCAGCCATCCCCATAACGATGGTTTGGACATCGGCTTTGATAAAGTTCATGGTATCAAAGATCGCTAGACCAGCAGTAACGCTTCCGCCAGGCGAGTTGATGTACAAGTAGATGTCTTTTTCAGAATCTTGCGCGTCTAAGAATAAAAGCTGAGCAATGATCGAGTTTGCTAAGTCATCGGTTACTTGACCACTCAACATAATGATCCGGTCTTTTAATAGACGAGAATAGATGTCATACGCTCTTTCACCGCGAGATGATTGTTCAATGACAGTAGGAATTAAATTCATAGTGATAGTCCTCCTAAAAATCGTTATAGATATAGTTTAGCATAAAGTTTTCGCAATATCTAAGAGATAGTATACCGATTAGGTCAAGAAAGGTCAAATAAAAAGTTCGTTATCTTTTTTGCGAAACTTTCAAATATGATACAATATTAAAAAAGGAATGAGGAAGGATCGAAGAATGGCAGTAGCAATAGCAGGTTTGATTGGCGTCTTAGTGGGCGCATTGTTAGTAACCATCATTTTTAATTTACGCATACGGTATGAGGAACAAAAAGAAAAACAACGCCGTTTGTTGGAGCATAAAGTCAAAGAAATCGAAACGCTGGTTTTATTGAATCAAAAAATCAGTGAGATTCTACAAAAACGGGTCATGCTGATGGATGAGTATGTCAGCTTTGATGCTTTTGATGACTGTTATATCACCATCGATGATTTCGCCTATCTACAATCTTTTGCGGCGCAAAATAGTTTTTATCTACCGAATTTTTTCTTGGAAGAATTTTTCAAAAAAATCGGGACACGTCGGGTGATTTTGTCGCCAGAGGAAACCGTTAAGATCGGTGGGTATACGTATAAAGGCGGTCGGATCATTATGGAAAATTTCCTTGATCAATTGGTTGAAATGGTCAATGAGCGTAAAAACCAAATGAAAAACATGACGAGCGAACCGTTGACCTATTTTTCAAAAACGATTTGATTCTTCTGGTCAGTCGGTCGCCTTGGTTAAGGTAACCAAACCATAGTATCGACGATTGCACTTTTTCAACTGATCACACACACTCTTACTGCGATCATAGTAAGAGTGTTTTTCTTTGACCGAAACAAAGCGCTGTCCCCTTAAAAGGATCAAAACAAACAGAGGCTTTTTGGTTCTAGCAGATTCCATGGTAAAATAAAGAGTGAGAATGGAGTGAAAGAATGATGGTACAAATCGTTGCCCACCGCGGGAGTAGCGGCAACCGACCTGAAAACACGCTACCGGCCTTTGCGGAAGCGGTGCGGGTCAAAGCTGATATCATTGAGTTAGATGTGCATCTATCAAAAGATGGCGGCTTGATCGTCATGCATGATGAAACGGTTGATCGAACGACCAACGGCAAAGGTCGGATCTGTGACCTGACGGTTGCTGAACTAAAAGAACTCAACGCCGGCAGCTGGTTTTCTGAGGAATTCCAAGCCGCCAAAGTCCCCACGCTAAAAGAAGTGTTGGATTTACTTGCAGCGAAGAATTATCGTGGCATTTTGACGATCGAATTAAAAACCGATCATTATGAGTATGAAGGAATCGAAGCCAAAGTATCCGACTTATTGAATAGCCAAGAATGGCCTTTTACTCATTGGTATTGTTCCTTCAATATCGAGACTTTGGATCGGATGCATGCGATCGAACCGGATGCGATCCTTGATTTTATTATGGGACGCGGGGAAGACAAACCACCGTTGGCGCTCAGCCGACCGTATATCGAAGGAATTCATCCGGCCTATCGCTGGGTCCAAGAGACAGCAACGGTCTTGACTGATTTTCCGATTGCGATCCGTCCGTGGACTGTCAATGAAGAAGCGGCGATTCGCACCTGCTTGGCTTTGGGGGTGACCGGGATCATCACCGATTTTCCAGAAAACGCTCGGGCAATTGTGCAGCAGGTCCGCGAGGAAACAAAAGGATGAAAAAAGTCTTAGTGATCGTGGGACCGACCGCAGTCGGTAAAACCGCCTTGAGTATCCAATTAGCTCAAAAATACCATGGGGAGATCATCAGCGGGGATTCCATGCAAATTTATCGACAATTAGATATCGGTACCGCCAAAGTGACGAAGGAAGAAATGGCAGGGATTCCTCATCATTTGATCGATATTCGTGCAATGACGGAAACGTATTCTGCGGCTGATTTCCAGCAAATGGGGCGTGAGGCCATTGAGACGATCCAGCAGCAAGGAAAGCTGCCGATCGTTGTGGGGGGGACAGGGCTATACATCCAAGCGCTTTTGTATGACTTTCGTTTAGGGGCAGAAGAAGGCGACCCAACGATTCGTCAGCGCTATGAACAAGAAGCAGCAGCCATCGGCAAAGAAGCTCTATGGCAAAAGCTGCAGGCGGTCGATCCCTTGGCAGCAGCGAAGATCCACTACAACAATGAGCGGAAAGTGATTCGTGCGTTGGAGGTTTTTGAAATGACTGGCGAAAGTATTGCTGCACCAAAAGAAACACCGCAAGTTTTGTACGATTTCTTCATGATCGGTTTAACCACTGAGCGAGAATTGTTATACCAGCGAATCAATCAGCGAGTGGACTTAATGATGGATCAAGGTTTGATCGAAGAAGCAAAAGCTGTTTTGCAGTATCCAGAAACGCAAGCCGCCAAAGGGATCGGCTACAAGGAATTTTTGCCCTATTTTCACGGGCAGGCCACATTGGATGAAACAATTGAGCAAATCAAGCAAAACTCACGCCGCTATGCCAAGCGGCAGCTGACGTGGTTCAATAACCGAGCACAGCCCCGATGGATTGATTTAGTGAGACAACCTGAAGAACAACGTACCCTTGAAACAGAAATCAACCAATGGTTGGAGGAGAAAAGATGAGCCAAGAACGTGTGATTCTTGTCGGAGTAGAAACGGAGAAAAACTATCTTCATTTTGATTCGTCAATGAAAGAATTGAAAAGCTTAACAAAAACCGCCAATGGTGAAGTTGTTTTTTCACTGGTGCAAAAACGGCAGCAAGTCGATCGACAAACCGTGATTGGCAAGGGGAAAGTTGCGGAATTGCAGCAGTTGGCAGAAGCACATGAAGCAGATCTAGTGATCTTCAATCATGAACTGACACCAAGGCAAAGCCAGTTGATCGGTGATGCGCTAGAAGTGCCAGTGATTGATCGCGTCCAGCTGATCCTCGATATTTTTGCGATGCGTGCCCGTTCCAAAGAAGGAAAGCTGCAAGTAGAATTGGCGCAGCTGGATTATTTGCTTCCACGTTTGATAGGGCAAGGAAAGAACATGTCTCGGCTGGGGGGCGGAATCGGAACGAGAGGGCCAGGGGAAACCAAGCTGGAGACCGATCGTCGACACATCCGCAACCGCATCACCATCATCAAACGGGAATTGAAGGAAGTGGCCGCCCATCGAGACCGGACACGCCAAAAGCGCAAAGACAGCCAAGTCTTTCAAATGGGCTTGATTGGTTATACCAATGCCGGAAAATCAACTATTTTAAATATTTTGACCAGTGCGGATACGTATGAACAAGACCAGCTGTTCGCAACACTCGATCCGTTGACGAAACGCTGGCGGATGCCGGAAGGATTTGAAGTCACCATTACCGATACGGTTGGCTTTATCCAAGAATTGCCGACCCAATTGATCGATGCGTTTCATTCCACACTGGAAGAAAGTCAAAACATGGACTTCTTGCTGCATGTCGTCGATGCCAGTTCCGAAGAACGGGTTCAGCAAGAGGAGACCGTCTTGAAGTTAATGGAAGAACTTTCTTTGACCCAATTACCGATGTTGACGGTCTATAATAAGGCGGATCGCATCGACGCCGATCAGTTTGTCCCAACGCTCTTTCCCAACGTCTTGATTTCGGCAAAGAGTACCAAAGGCAAAGAACGCTTGACTCAGGCGATCAAAATGGAGTTGATGCAGATCATGCAGCCTTATCATCTGGTTCTGCAAGCCGATGAAGGCAATGCGCTGAATCGTTTAAAACGGGAGTCACTAGTTTTGAGCAATGCCTTCGATGAAGCAACACAGACCTATCATATCAAAGGATTTGCGCTTGAGGATACCTATCCACTACGCAGAATGGCGCAAGAACAGGAATAAGCAGAAACGGTGCAACCGATGCACCGTTTTTTTGTCGTGACAAAATTATGAAGTATAAGTGGTTTGGCTTGCTTTGAACGCAAAAACCGAACATTTTTGGCTAAAGCACCATTTCTTCCATAAAAACAACTGCTTGAACATACGATCAAATCAAGGACCTAATGAAAAAATCAAAAAAATTTGCATTCATGTCACTTTTTCTAACATGAGGGGTTGACACGCAAAAAAAGAATTGGTATAGTTTCCATAAAGTTACGCAGCATCATTGAAACGGAGGGGAGCCAAGTTATGCGGGAAAAAGAATTGCGGCGCTCAATGTCAGTCTTTCCTATCGGAACAGTCATGAAATTGACCGATCTCACCGCCCGTCAAATTCGTTATTACGAAGAACAAGAATTGATCCACCCGGAACGCAGCGATGGCAATCGACGCATGTATTCGCTGAATGATATTGATACCTTGCTAGAGATCAAAGACTATCTTTCCGATGGACTGAACATGGCTGGGATCAAACGAGTTTATGAAATGAAAGTTGCCAAAGAAAAAGAAGCGAAGAACAAACCGCCGCTGACCGATGAAGATGTTCGTCGAATTTTTTATGATGAACTCTTGGCTCAAGGTGGATTGAATCAACAACAGCCATACCAGCAAAAAGGTCCACGAATGTAGAACATTTGTAGATCATTGCTGTGATATAAAAAAAGAATTGGGAAAAAGGAAGGGATACTATGCCAAAATTTGAAAGAACTGCCGAAGACATCAAACAAATCGTAAAGGATGAGAACGTGCGCTTTTTACGCTTGATGTTTACTGATATTTTAGGAACAAACAAGAACGTTGAAGTACCTGTAAGTCAATTAGATAAAGTACTGGAAAACAAAATGATGTTTGACGGTTCTTCTATTGAAGGATTTGTCCGTATTGAAGAAAGTGACATGTATCTGTATCCTGATTTGTCGACATGGATGATCTTCCCTTGGGAAAGTGAACATGGCAAAGTGGCTCGTTTGATCTGTGATATCTACAATCCAGATGGCACCCCATTTGCAGGCGACCCTCGCGGCAACTTAAAACGGGCATTAGCGGACATGCAATCCCTTGGCTTTACTTCTTTCAATCTTGGACCAGAACCAGAATTTTTCCTATTCAAATTAGATGAAGCAGGCGAAATCACAACGGAATTAAACGACAAAGGCGGCTACTTCGATTTTGCCCCAACCGATCTAGGGGAAAACTGCCGTCGCGATATCGTATTAGAATTAGAAAGCCTTGGCTTTGAAGTTGAAGCGTCTCACCATGAGGTAGCACCAGGGCAACACGAGATCGATTTTAAATATGCGGATGCAGTGGAAGCATGTGACAACATCCAAACCTTCAAACTTGTCGTGAAAACTATTGCTCGTAAACACGGCTTGCATGCAACCTTCATGCCAAAACCATTATTCGGCATCAACGGTTCAGGCATGCACTGCAACATGTCCTTGTTCAAAGGCGATGAAAATGTCTTCTTTGATGAAGAAGGGCCAATGCAATTAAGCCAAACAGCGTATCACTTCTTAGGCGGTTTGATCGAACACGCCCGTGCTTACACAGCTGTCTGCAACCCAACCGTCAACTCCTACAAACGCTTAGTGCCAGGTTACGAAGCGCCTGTATACGTGGCATGGTCAGGACGCAACCGTTCACCATTGATTCGGGTACCAGAATCAAGAGGCTTGTCAACGCGTTTGGAATTGCGTTCGGTTGACCCATCAGCCAACCCATACTTAGCAATGGCTGTTTTACTGCAAGCAGGACTTGATGGCGTTAGACGTGAGTTGACACCACCACCAGCAGTCGACCGCAACATCTACATCATGAACGAAACAGAACGTGCAGAAGCACAAATCGAAGATCTGCCATCAACGATCCACAATGCCATCAAAGCATTGCGCAAAGATCAAGTGATGATCGATGCTTTAGGCAAACACATCTATGCCAACTTTGTCGAAGCAAAACGATTAGAATGGGCAGCCTTCCGCCAAACAGTCTCCGAGTGGGAAAGAGAACAATACTTGGAGCTATACTAAAATCGCAAGAAAACCGCTAGAGATAAACAATCTAGCGGTTTTTTTATGATGAACTCAGCTTTTATCCTAATAATTCTCGGTTTATTTATTTCCGATAGTCAATAACTGGTTGATCAAAATTTGAACAGAAAAACATTGCGAAGCTAGAGCGGTTCTGTCTATAAGGCGCGTAAATTTTGCCTGATCATTGAGAAAAAATAAAAAATACCAGTCGGGCGAGGACTGGTAAGAGGAAGAAAAATAGTTTTGGTATAAAGCTAGCATAGCCGGTCAAAGTAAAATGAACCTTAAAAAGTAGAAAGTTTCTTGTAAGAAGTCCTTATTCGTCAAAGGTTTCCAGCTCAGACAGTATTTTTGCTGGGACTTCTGATTGAGGGACTTCATTGGGACCCGAGATGACACGGGTTTTACTGATCTCTGCTTTGACTAAGGTATTTGGCGCGAATGGCTTCACATTTTCACCAGAAAGATCATAGGTCATGAGTTCTTTCTCGCCGTTTTTCTTAACAAACTCAAACGTGTACTTATACGTAAAGGAGCCATCGATTTTTTCACCGGAATCGCTGTACGTTTGGGTCTTTTCTAGGACTTTGTTGGGCGTGATGGCATAGGCCGTTATCCCTTGATAAGTTGTTGTATAGTAAGTGTAGCCAAAATAGCCACCTACTGCTAAAATCAAAACGCCAAGCGTCAAAAGTAGTTTTTTCATGTGCATCGATCCTTTCAATTACTGGGTTTACTATAGCATGATGGAGCCGAAATCATTCATCGAAATGGATAACAATATTGTAAGTTTACTGTTTATTATCAAAAAGCTTGTAATTTTCTGTTTAACAATTGTGATAATGAAAAACATTTCTGAAACCTTCCTGCAACATTGTAATGTTATTCTCTTACTTGTGCCCGATAGCGGGACAAATAATCAAAAGAGAGGTTTTTTCATTTGAAAAAATTTGCATTTACAGTTGTTGCAGGATTTGGTTTATTCGTTGGAGGAACAGTTGTTTCAGCAGCAGAACAAACCCATGTTGTCGAACCAGGAGACACCCTATCTGGGATCGCTGCTACTTATCAAACAACGATCGAAGACCTTTTAGCTTTGAATGATTCGATCGAAAATCCAAATATGATTTTTGATGGCGAAACATTGTTGGTTTCTAACGATGGCCAATCAGTAGAAAACAAAGAAACAAGTACGAAAGAAAGCACAGAAAAAAGTGAATCTACAGCGACTGCTAACGTGAGTCAAACCCGTTCAAGCATTCCTGGTGCTGGTTCTGGAGTCCTGAATCCAGTGGATGGGATCAACTACTTCAATGGTGTGAGAGAATCGTACTACTCACAAAAAGTTTTGCCAGGAGGCGGATTGAACATCCCTGGACGCCATGTAGCCTCTGACGGAACGATCCGTGATGCCGATGGGTACATCGTTGTTGCCAGTGACAATCAACCGAAAGGTTCGACCGGTCAATCATCCTTAGGTGCCTACAAAGTCTATGACACAGGTGTCGGTCATAGCGGTATTGATGTTTATACGAATTGGTAAACAAGTAGAATACGAGTAGAGACGAGCGCATTTTAGAGCTCGTCTTTTTTTGATTGCCGAGAAAAAATCGTCATCTGGTCTAGACTAATTATTGTAATTCAACACAACCTGTGGTATTATTGGACTATACCAAATAGAAACGGAGCGCTGATCATGGAAATTATTCGCGTTAAAGATGCTGCTCAAGGCGGAAAGAAAGCTTTTGAATTGATACAAGAAGGTATGGCAAATGGCGCCAAAGTCCTAGGTTTAGCAACAGGAAGCACGCCAGAGACCCTTTATGCAGAAATGACTGCCAGTGAAGTTGATTTTTCAGAAATGACTTCAGTCAACTTAGATGAATACGTAGGACTAGGCGGCGAAGACGAACAAAGCTATCGCTACTTCATGAATGCTCATTTATTCAATAAAAAACCATTCAAAGAAACCTTCGTACCAAACGGCAAAGCGGAAGACTTAGAAGCAGAATGCCAACGCTACGATAGCGTGATTGCAGATCACCCAGTTGATATCCAAATCTTGGGTATCGGTCAAAACGGACATATCGGCTTCAACGAACCTGGTGCATCCTTTGAAGGAACGACCTCAGTCGTTGACTTGACTGAATCAACCATCAATGCCAACAAACGCTACTTTGATAAAGTCGAAGACGTCCCAACGACGGCGATTTCCATGGGGATCGGTTCAATTATGCAAAGCAAAAAAATCATTTTGATGGCATTTGGCGAAGTCAAAGCGGATGCAATCCAAAAAATGATCGAAGGACCCGTAACCAACGAATTACCAGCTTCTGTTTTACAAAAGCATGATGACGTGATCGTGATCATCGATGAGGCTGCTGCCAGCAACCTGTAAAACAAAATCAGCCCTTTTCAGAAATAAGTCAGAAGGAAAACGCGCCATCCTTTCAGCTTCCCCCTGCGCTTGTGCAGTAATGCCAGCGCAGCTGCGAGCGATGGTTCGGATCTATCTTGCTTATTTCTGAGGAGGCTTTTTTTATTTGGCCGCTCTAGCGATGTTTTTTCCTTTTTTCCATCAGAGATGCTATAGTTAAAAGAGAGAATACGAAGAAAAGAGGGATGCAAATGGTTGATATGCATTTATCCATTCCTGAAGTAGCACTGAGGTTGCTGTTGGCGATGGTCATGGGTGGCGCGATTGGGTACGAGCGGCAGTACAAAAGCCGACCTGCTGGTCTTAGAACCCATATTTTGGTTTGCATGGGGGCTTGTGTCATTGCTTTGATCCAAGTGGAGATCGCCACAGGTGCCATGAGAGATGCGCTGGATCATCCAGATTTAGCAGGGGTGATTCGTTCGGACGAAGCACGATTGATCGCACAAGTCGTCAGCGGGGTCGGTTTTCTAGGCGCCGGAACGATCATTGTGACGAAGCGCTCGGTGACGGGGTTGACGACGGCTGCTTCCTTATGGGCGATCGCCGGTTTAGGAATTGCCATCGGGATGGGCTTTTACACTATCGCATTAAGCAGTTTTATCGGGATCTTCTTTGCATTGACGATCGTTAAGCGGATCGTCCGCGTACCAACAGCAAAGAAATTAGAAATCCAGTACATCCACCGCACCGAGACCAAAGAGTTTTTGACGGAGTACTTCCAAGAGAAAAATATCGTGATCGAAGATGTCAATTTTGATGTCAAATTCATGGAAGACTATCGCATTTATACCAACATTTATACGATTGATCTCCCGCGAGGACTAGGCTTTTCTGAAGTGATCGAAGAATTGTCTGTCTACAAAAATGTCACGAAGATCCGCTTGGTGGATATTGCTTAAAAGCAACAAAAAAGCGAGATTGAAACGTAACGCAAACAGTATCGTTTGCTTCGTTTCAATCTCGTTTTTTGTTGTGTTTTAGAAACGTGGATCGATCCAGTTTTTTGCCATAGCTCGACTAGCATCCCAGGAATCCCAGCCATACCAAGCAGGCTCATTGATCGTATCGATGGATAACTTATAGGTCCAGTACATGTGTCCGGCTCCTTGGTTCCAAGCTGTGATTGAAGCACGCCACAAAGTTTGATAAACTTCTTCTAATTCACTTTTTGTCAAACTACGGTTGCTACTGAATTCCTCTTGTGTGGGATTGATACCGCCTTTGGTATCTGTACCAACAGCATAGGAGTTGAACAAGGACCATTCTCCAACAAAAACCTCGACATATTGTGCAACCGTGGCGATCTCTTTGGCTAAGCCATCAATGAAAGACACGTATGCTTCCAAGGATTGCTCTGTGCCGGCCATTTCTGCCATCATAACGTATTGGTGCGTATCTAGCATGACATTGTGAAAATCGTTTTGGGTGAAAAACTCTTTCCAAGCATGCAATTGGAAGCCATCATGAAAGACGATCACTTTGTCATCGCTTAAATAGTTACGCATTCTTCGATAGGCATCTTGATAAAAAGTTCTCAAAAAGTCTAAAGAGATCGGTGCACTACCTTTTGCTAACGCAAGATCACGAGGTGGGAAACGATCCATGGGATTCATGCTGTGCCACACTTCACCATCTGTGATCGGTTCGTTTAATACTTCAATGCCCCACAATGCTTCGTGATCCGCATATCTTTGCGCCAAACGTTCCAAGACCGTTAATTCGAACGCCACTTCTTCGGGCATTTGTGCCCATCTGACCACACCCGAGAGACCACCATTGTCAAAACCATTTTGGCTGAAGGGTGCGGTATGCAGATCAATCAAGATTTTTAGGTCATAAGCCTTTGCCCAAGCGAAGGCTTTATCCAAATAGTCGATACAGCCAATAAAGGGGGCACGATCACCAAAAATAAAATAAGGGACAGGTATTCGAACGGTATTGAAGCCAGCTGCTGAAATGCGCAAGAAGTCAGCTTCAGTGATGAATGTTTCACGATGAATCAACAGCCGTGCTTGGTATTCAGCTTCAGGTAGATTATAGGCTAAATAATACTCGTCATCGGCAGGTGTTCCTTGAAAGAGACTAGGTGCCATCCATTTTTCTAATACAAGCCAACCGCCTAGGTTGACGCCTCTAAGTTTTTGTTCCATCTTATAGTTCCTCCTTACTAATAGGTGTGGTTATTTTATTGAAAGCGAGAAATAGAAAAATCAGAGCAATGATTGCCATGATTCCGGCAGCGATTCTGACTTGCATGACCGCCGTTGTCATGCCAAACAGTTGACTGATAAAGTTTATGACATAGGGGGAGGAAAAAGCACCAAGATTACAAGCGACCATTGCCAAAGAAACAACTAAGTTATTGGCTTCTGGATCTACATCGCTAAGAATGACACTGTATACATAAGGAACTACAAGATTGGCAAGATAAACCACTAATAGACCAATGAAAAAGACGGTCATCGTAGGTGCTAAAGTTATCGTGAAAAAACCAACCATTGCGAAACTGATGACGACAACTGGTGTAAAGCGCTTTAATAATTTGGTGATTTGACCAAAAGCTAATGCGACCAAGCTGCTAAAAATACCGGCGATCGCTAGTGCGGTGGAAAGAAATCCTTGATTCGTCAGCGCCAATTCTTGAATCAGTAGTGCGGAAGAAGTAATGACGACCATCAAACTAATGAAGAATAAAAAGAGAGTCAAAATACCTAAAGTTACGCTTAATGGCAGCTTTCTTCTTTTTGTATCGATGGTTGATGACTGCGTTGTTTCAACTGGATTTTCATTGACGTTACGATAACCGAAAAGAAAAAGAAACAGAATCGGTAAGATGACCAAGTACACTAAGAATGAAGCTTGCCACGAGATCGTTAACAGTAAGCCCGCAGCAAACGTTGCTAGGCTATTTCCTAAAGTCATCACGGCTGATTGAATACCTAATAAGTTTTTTTGCTCGGCACCTGTAAAGTTGTCGCCGATCAAGGAGACGGTCATTGAGTTAAAGAGCCCCAGACCTGCGCCAAACAAAATACGGGCAAATAAAATCAAGCCAAAGTTCATTGTAAATGCCGGTAAGATACCACCGACTAAAGCGATCATCAAGCCTAAACAGACCGTTCGCTTTTTGCCAAGTGCTTTGATAAACCATGAACTTAGCAGAATGAAAATCAAGATTGCCATTGATGGCAGTGTCAAAATAGATTGGACTTGTGCGGTGGTTCGGTCAGAAAAATCGTTCATAATAAAAGGTACGGCTGCTGCTACTGCACCAGCAGCTTGTACGACCAATGAAAGACTCAAAATTCCGATTTTTAACGGCAACCGACTTTTGATTGACATTGAATTTTCTGAAAGCATACATATTCCCCTTAATGTAGTGCAAAGCAAGTGTGCTGAGAATATCTCCCATCTTGCTATTTTGCAACTAACTATTTTTATTCCTGCAAACGATTTCTTGGTATTAATCATAAAGAATGCTGACAGGACTTGAAATATCAAAAAAAAGGGGAAATTTACCATTTTTCATTTATTATGTGAAAAAAGCTTTTTTCGAATCCTCAGAGGAAGAAGTAGAAGTCGCTTTTCTCGAATCATTATTTGTCGATTACTTATTTTGCTGCTTCTAACTGGAGCTTACGGTATTTATTCGGCGACATGTTTGCCCATTTTTTGAATTGTCTCGTAAAGTGGGCGGCATTTTGATAGCCAATGATCTCTGCGATTTCGGCGATGGCCAATTTGGGTTGATGGAGATAGAATTTTGCTTGGTTGAAGCGTAATTGATCTAAGTACTGTTTTGGACTACTAGCATAAACTTTTTTGAAAACCGTCAGCATCGTACTATTACTAATGTTCAATGAATTGGCCGTATAACTCATGGAAAGCAAGGCTTTGTTTTCTTCCGTAGGGCTTTGTGTGTACGTACGAAAATTTTGTTGGATCGATTCTGCGATCGCTTTTGCTAAAACAAGGGAAGTGTTATCTGTATGCGCTAACTGATTTTTTTCATCTTCGACATAGTCTAGTAAGGCACGCATCAGTTCTAACAGTAAGATCTCAATGGCGATTTTTTCTTTCATTCCAAAGTATCCGCTTGCCAAAAACGCAATGTATTGCTGAAGGATCTCAACGATCGCTTGGTAAGCGGGATTTGTCTTTTTTAGTAGTAAAGGACAATACATCAACAACTGTTGCTGAATCTCAGGATCATCAAGATCGAAATGCATACAAAAATACTCTAAACCTTCTGCTACGAGACAAGTATTTTCATGAGCGGTACCAGGCGGTATCAGGATCACATCATTTGCCACAAAATCAAACTGCCTGCCTTCAAATATTGTGCGCTGCTCTCCATCAATGATCATCATGATCTCAAAAGCAAAGTGGGTCTCTTGCGGTGCACACCATCCTTCGGAAACGCGTTGCTTGTGTCCACCAAAGGTTTTTAAATTGATGTCGATATCGGGTAATTTGACCAGCTGTTCTAGCCATTTAGGTGTTGGGTTCATTCGGTACGACCTCCTTAAAAATGAAAAATGGTAAGTATTGGCTTTTTTTTGATATTCATTCTACCCTAAAAGTTTCGTAAGATAAATGTAGCAATCGAATAAAACGGTTTCAATTTATCGCATTCGCCTGCAAACGATGATAAAAAAACTGTTGTTTGGTTGCAAAACGAATAAAAAGTTAAGAATAGGAAGGAAGCTTATGACAATCATCAAAAATCCAGTTATTCCTGGAATGGCGCCTGATCCCTCTATCATTTGTGTGGATGAGCGTTATTATATCGCAACTTCAACCTTCCATTGGACACCTGCGATTCAACTTTTCGAATCAAAGGATCTTGCGAATTGGCAACTTGTTGGTTATGCCTTGAACAATGAAGAAGTGAATTTACGTGGAACCAATACACCAGCTGGTATCTGGGCACCACATTTATCTTATGATCCACAAACAAAACGATTTTGGCTGGCGTATTCACATATGGTCAACATGGCAGGACGTGAATTTAATGCTGATTCCTATGCCATTTGGGCGACTGATATCCGAGGACCATGGTCAGAACCGATTTATTTTACCTCAATTGGCTTTGATCCAGCGCTATTTCATGACGAGGATGGGCGGCATTATTTAACGATTTTGGAATGGGAAACAAGAGAAGGCTATCAAGCGCCGGGACATATTGTTCTTGCGGAGATCGACTTGCCTTCAGGTAAATTACTGTCCCCTTGGCATCGCGTAACACAAGGGTTCACCACCAGAGGGTGTGCGGAAGCACCCCAAATATACAAGCATGAAGGGGCATACTTTTTATTGCTGGCATCTGGAGGCACGGGCTATGCTCATGGTGTGGAAGTCGGTCGCGCAGAGACTATTTTTGGTCCTTATGAAGCGCATCCTTCTGGCGAACCAATCCTTACTTCTTCTCCAAGGCATCTGTTTTCTTTGGGCGACCCTGATGCTGGGCATTTTGAAATGGTCAATCCTCATTCAGTGATGCAAAAAGCAGGACATGGTTCGCTCGTCCATACCCATACTGATGAATGGTTCATGGCTCATTTAATGGCAAGACCCTTAGAGGGGGAGCTGTTGAATCCTCTTGGAAGAGAAGCTTCTATTCAAAGGATGCACTGGACCGAAGACAATTGGTTGGAAATGGAAGATGGAAGCAATTTGGCAAAAATGACTTTTAAAGGATTAGCTGGTGTTCCAATTGACAATGAACCAAACACTGATTTATTTGATTCATTTCAAGAGGCGCAGTATCTGTTAGAATTTATGACACCGTATCGCCAACAGCATCAGTCATGGGTCAGTACGCAAAAGCGGCAGGGGTACTTACGGATCTATGGGGGCAATTCCTTGTTTTCACAGATGAATCCTGCCATCATGGCAACACGAGCAACCTCTTTCACCTATGAGGTGGAGACCTTGTTGGAGTTTCAACCGAACCATTATTCACAAACAGCAGGACTTGGGCTTTATTATGATTCAAACAATTGGTTATATGCTCATGTTACCTATTCAGAAGAAAAGCGATGTCCTTATTTGACTCTCTTACAGGCAAAATTAGGACAAAGGATCGAATATGTAAATACTCGCGTCGTCGTTCCCGAAGGAAATATTCACCTGAAAATTAGATACGAGCATGGGATCGCAAACGTCTACTATCGATTAGAGGAACAAGAGACTTGGCAAGTTTTGCTCCAAGATCTGTCAGTGGCGTACTTATCTGATGAAGGAGTCAATGGAATGCCAGGAGAAATAGGCGGCTTCACAGGATTATTTAATTTCATTGGTGCCGTGGATGCACACCAACATCAATCCTATGCTGATTTTGCTTATTATAAAGTGACGAATCATTCGTCTGCATCTTAATCAGGCTCCTTATGGAGTGAGCACCCGTATCATACTTTCACTAAACAAATAAAAACCTTCAAGAGAAACACAAACGTGTAGCTCTCGAAGGTTTTTTGTATGAAGGAATTGTCATCGCAGTGGATTGCCTGATTACTTGAAAAAAGAGCCAGTTAGCAAGACTGATACAAAAACGATCACTATTGAAGTCAGCAAATTGACCCCTTCATTCGTTACAAAGGAAAGACCGCTGACTTGCTTGGTCGCAACGTCGTGGTGGACTTTTTTTTCGGTGTATTGGTGACAGACAGGGCATTGATAGCGCACCTGAATCGCTGCGCCCAGTAAGCTGTCCAAAAGACTACCGCAAAAGCCTAAAGCAGTCAAAGTCAACCAGAGATCAAGGGAGAACGGCTTGCCGTTCAACCATAAGGCTGCTGCGAATAAACCAGTGATGGCGAGACTCCCTGCTAGGGAAGCGGCAGTTCCCAACCAACTGACACCGCCGGAAAGTCCCGGTGGTAATTTTTTTCCCGTTAGTAAGTGACGCGGTGGACTTGGACTCAGCACGCCGATTTCTGAGCCCCAAGTGTCAGCCGTACAGCTAGCGATTCCCGCCACAAATCCCCAAAGGAATAGCGGTTCTTTCGTCCAAAAGGCAAGCAGTAGAGCAAAGATGCTTGGTGCGATGTTCGCAAAGACTTGTTTTGCATCACGGCGAGCACCTTTGGCAAGCACAGCTAACTCTGGCTGACGGCGCATTTTCTTTAAAAGACCAATGATGCCAGAGCTGGCAAAGAAAAAGCCAATCAAAAAGATGCTGTACCACGGACCAAAGCCAATGACCAGTGTGCCGCAAAGAATCGCAGCCAGTGCGCCAGAAATAGTCAGCCACTGAAAGACGAATGCTGCCGCTGCAACGAATATGCTGGCAAACAATCCTAGCATGAATTGATAAAAGAAAACCATTTGAACACTCCTTTGCGTATAGTGTAGCATAGGTCTCATTTATTTTACCGCAGTTAACAAAATAATAGTAAGGAAGATAGCTTTTTACTCGTCAAATGAGAGCGTTTCATTTAAGCTAAAGGAGAGAGGTGATCCAATGAAAATCATAATTATAGGTGGGTCTTTTGGTGGTGTCAGCTGCGCCCGTGAAGCACGTCGATTATACCCTAACGCAGAGATTTTATTGATAGAAAAAAAAGCCCATCTTGGGTTTGTTCCTAGCGGCTTGTTATTGCTGATCGAAGGCAGGATCGCTTCACTGGATGAAGCATTCTTTTGTACGAAGGAGCAGCTGGAGGCAGAAACAATCGACGTAGCCTTAGAAGAAACCTTTCTAGAAGTCTTTCCTTCTGATCATCGGATTCGGACGGATCAGCGGGAACTAAGCTATGATCGACTCGTCTTGGCGGCAGGTTCCAGTCAAGATTCCACTGTTTTGCCGCAACCAGAAGAAGCACTGCTGACCTACAAAGAATATGAAGCAGCGAAGCATTTCTTACAGCAATTGCCCCAAGCAGAGTCGATTACCATCGTCGGTGCTGGTCAAGCCGGGATGGAAGCGGCGAATACCTTAACGATGATCGGCAAAAAAGTCAGTGTGATCGAATCAATGTCGTATCCTTTATTCAAATACTTTGATCGCGATTTTTTGCAGCCCTTTTTAACGGAGATCGAAAAAATCCCCAACTTGCAGCTGCATTGGTCGGAGCCAACTTTGGCAGTCGTTAAAACGGAAACAGGCTTTCGGATCGAAACCGCCGATCAAGGTTATGAAAGCGATCTGGTATTGACGACAGTTAACGTTCATCCTCGCTTGCCAGAGGCATTTACGGTCTTTGAATTACACAGTGATCAAACTATCTGGACAGATGCCTACTTGGAAACTTCTGCCACGGATATTTTTGCGGTCGGCGACTTGATCCAAATTCCAAATGCTATTACGAAAGACACGGTCTACATGCCCTTAGTCAATAATGCTGTTCGCTCAGGGATTGCGGCAGCTCGCAATCTAGCAAACAAAACGACCCCGTTTCGTGGTGGATTGCGGACAGTCGGTACACAATTGTTTGAGTGGTATTTAGCCAGTACCGGCTTGACCGAGTCGGATCAGTTTTTCTATGAATCACCGATCGTTTGTCACACTTTTACGGCTACCGTTTCCCTTTTTGATTCGACGCAGGTTCATGGAAAAGTGATGATCGAACAAGCCAGCGGTCGAATCGTTGGTGCACAGCTTTTATCAAAAGCCAATATTTTGGAAAAAATCAATTTACTAGCGTTTGCGATCGAGCAGCAGGCAACGATGGAGGAGCTGACCCAAAAAGACTTTTTCTTCCATCCACGATTCACTAATGTGTTGGATCAAACCTTCATATGGTCGGGAAGTGATGCCGATGAGACTTGATCAGTTATTAGAAAAAAAAGAAGCAAAACAATTGCAGCTGCTCAAAAAACTTTTACTAGTTGGCGGTCAAATGGATCTACATGAATTAGCGCTCTATCTTGGCATCAGTAAGCCTTCTCTGGAAAAGTATGTGGATGAGCTGCAAGATGAGTTGACGCACTATCATGAGCAGTGTCGATTGTATTACCGAAATGGTTCACTGGTTTTTGAAATGAGTCCCACCTTTTCTCTTAACCAAATTGAATGGGCATTTTATCGTTCGGCCTTGAAATTTCAAATTCTCGAGCATCTTTTACAACATCAAGAAGTGACAACTGTCCAGCTGGCACAAAAATTAACAGTCAGCGAGTCATCCTTGTTTCGCAAAATCAAAGAGCTAAATGGTTTGCTAGCAGAATTTGAGTTAGAGATCTGGCAAGGAAAGCTGATTGGAGAAGAAACCCAAATTCGTTATTTCTATTTTGAACTCTTTTGGTATGTTCATTCTTTTGACAGTCAGCCATTGCCGATCGATGAGAAATATGTCGGTCTGATCACTCGCGGCCTGAACATGCGCTTTACGAAAGAAGCCCAGCAGCGCTTGTCCCTATGGCTGAGGATCATGAAGGCGCGACTTAAAATTGCTACTCAATCCTTTCAAGTTTTACGGGAGAAAATGGCACCTTACATGAAAGACCCTTTGTTTCAACAATTACGTGAGTTGGTATTTCGTGGCTTTGGCCATTACGCATTAGAAGTCAGAGAAGAGGAGGCGATGCTGCATTTTGTCTTTTTGTTGTCGTTCTCGGTGTTATCCGAACACGATCTGCAGGTGTATATGCTGCAGCGTTCTCGGTTTACGCCAACTGCCTTGACGGATACATTGATTTTGGAACATATTTTGCATCTTTACCGCCCATCGTTTGTTCCTCGTGAAATGGAAGCCACTTGCTATGGTCACCTGCTGCAGATCCACAGCCGCGTCTATTTTTTCAAAGGGGATGTGGAGGTTTTTGATCGAGAAAATATTTGGCAGTTAGAAGCGCAGTTATCCAGCCGCAACATTCAGCAAATCAGTCATGAACTATTAGGTAAGGCCTTAACAGAGTTAAATATCAAGCCGTCCGAGAAAAATAGTCTACTGATGATGACGATGGTCAAATACTTGAGTGTCATCACGATCATCGACTATCAAATCAATCGAGAATTTCGTGTTGGGATCGCCTTGAAAATGGATGAGCTATTTAAAGAAGCTCTCTATTATATGTGGCTGCTGTATCTCAAAAATTTGAATGGCGTAGTTGTCGAACGCTATCGTCCAGAACAAGAATATGATTTGATCTTGGCGAATTATGCCATCGAGACCAAAACACCGACTTATCGAATCAGTGAATTAGGGACTGCTTATGATCGTGAGACAATCAAAAAAATGATCCGTGAACGCTTTAAATAGTGGATTTCGTCAATTTCTTAGAGATTTGAAAAAAAATTGACGAACCATATAGCAAAAGTTCAGCTAAAATAAAAGCAAGTCAGAAAGCGCTAACAAAAAAAGCGCGTATAAAACCAAAGGGAGCGAATCAAATGGCAGAAAAAAATTATGTAATGGCGATCGACCAAGGAACCACTAGTTCAAGAGCAATTATTTTTGATCGTAACGGGAAAAAAATCGGCAGTTCACAAAAAGAGTTTCCGCAATACTTTCCAAAATCAGGTTGGGTAGAACATAACGCCAACGAAATTTGGAACTCTGTCCAATCAGTCATCGCAGGGGCATTTATTGAATCAGGTATCCGACCAGAAGCAATCGCCGGCATCGGGATCACCAACCAGCGTGAAACGACAGTGGTTTGGGATAAAACGACAGGGCAGCCAATCGCGAATGCGATTGTTTGGCAATCCCGTCAATCTTCACCGATCGCTGACCAATTAAAAGCAGATGGCCATACAGAGATGATCCATGAAAAAACTGGTTTAGTCATTGATGCGTATTTCTCAGCGACCAAGGTGCGTTGGCTTTTAGACAATATCGAAGGGGCACAAGAAAAGGCGGATAATGGTGAGTTACTCTTCGGAACGATCGATTCATGGCTTGTGTGGAAACTGACAGATGGACAAGTCCATGTCACCGACTACTCCAATGCTAGTCGGACGATGCTTTACAACATTCATAAATTAGAGTGGGATCAAGAAATTTTGGATCTTTTGAACATTCCAAGCTCGATGCTACCAGAAGTCAAAAGCAACTCAGAAGTCTATGGTCACACCCGCAGCTACCATTTTTACGGCAGTGAAGTACCAATCGCTGGAATGGCTGGAGACCAACAAGCCGCCCTCTTTGGACAAATGGCCTTTGAAAAAGGTATGATCAAAAATACTTACGGCACTGGGGCATTTATTGTCATGAATACGGGTGAAGAACCACAATTGTCTGACAATGACCTACTGACGACTATCGGGTATGGCATCAACGGCAAAGTCTATTATGCCTTAGAAGGAAGTATCTTCGTTGCTGGATCAGCGATCCAATGGCTGCGGGATGGTCTACGCATGATCGAGACTTCGCCACAATCAGAAGAACTAGCTGCCAAAGCAAAAGGAGATAATGAAGTCTATGTGGTGCCTGCCTTTACTGGATTAGGTGCGCCTTACTGGGATTCAGATGCAAGAGGAGCAGTCTTCGGCTTGACTCGTGGGACGACGAAGGAAGATTTTGTTCGGGCAACACTGCAAGCTGTTGCGTACCAATCAAAAGACGTCATCGATACGATGAAAAAAGATTCCGGTATCGATATCCCATTGCTGAAAGTCGATGGAGGGGCAGCCAAAAACGATTTATTGATGCAGTTCCAAGCGGACATTTTAGACATTGACGTACAACGAGCAGCGAATCTGGAAACAACCGCATTAGGTGCAGCCTATTTGGCAGGACTAGCGGTTGGCTTCTGGAAAGACTTAGATGAATTGAAATCAATGGCAGAAGAAGGGCAAATGTTTACGCCAGAAATGCCAGCAGAAGAAAGAGACAATTTGTACGAAGGTTGGAAACAAGCGGTGGCGGCTACTCAGACCTTCAAATTCAAAGCGAAGAAAGAAGGCGAGTAAGCCATGACCTTTTCTCAGAAAGATCGGAAGGAAACCATTCAAGAAACGGCAAAGACCACCTATGATGTGTTGATCATTGGTGGTGGGATTACCGGCGCAGGGGTTGCCGTTCAAACAGCAGCGGCTGGGATGAAGACGGTTCTTTTGGAAATGCAAGACTTTGCCGAAGGGACGTCTTCGCGGTCCACGAAACTCGTTCATGGCGGTATTCGCTATTTGAAAACCTTTGACGTGGAAGTGGTCGCTGACACCGTGCGGGAACGGGCGATCGTCCAACAAATTGCTCCGCATATCCCGAAACCAGATCCGATGCTTTTACCGATTTACGATGAACCGGGGGCAACCTTCTCCTTGTTTTCTGTCAAAGTGGCGATGGATCTTTATGATCGCTTAGCAAATGTGACAGGCAGTAAATACGAAAATTATCTGCTGACGAAAGAAGAGGTCTTAGCACGCGAACCACAGCTGCAGGCGGAAAACTTAGTTGGTGGCGGAGTCTATCTTGATTTTCGCAACAACGATGCCCGCTTGGTGATCGAAAACATTAAACGAGCACAAGCCGATGGGGCAGCAATGATCAGTAAAGCCAAAGTCGTCGGCATCTTACATGATGAGCAAGGCATCATCAATGGGGTAGAAGTGGAGGATCAACTGACAAACGAGCGCTTTGAGGTTCACGCCAAAGTCGTGATCAACACGACCGGCCCTTGGTCAGATATCGTTCGTCAATTAGACAAGAATGATGAGCTGCCACCACAAATGCGTCCGACGAAAGGTGTCCATTTAGTGGTCGATCGGGAAAAACTAAAAGTGCCACAACCAACCTATTTTGATACTGGGAAAAATGATGGTCGGATGGTTTTCGTGGTACCAAGAGAAAACAAGACCTATTTTGGCACAACCGATACGGACTATACAGGCGATTTTGCCCATCCGACGGTCACACAAGAAGATGTCGATTATCTACTGACCATCGTGAATGAACGCTTTCCACATGCACAGATCACCCTTGATGATATCGAAGCGAGCTGGGCTGGTCTACGTCCATTGATTACGAATAATGGTGGTTCGGATTACAATGGTGGTGGTAAAGGCAAATTATCTGATGAAAGCTTTGAGCAGATCGTTGAAAGCGTCAAAGAATATCTTGCAGATGAGCGGCAGCGACCAGTTGTAGAAAAAGCTGTAAAACAAGCGCAAGAACGAGTAGAAGCCAGCAAAGTGGATCCATCGCAAGTTTCTCGCGGCAGCAGTTTGGAACGCTCAAAAGACGGACTATTGACGTTGGCAGGCGGAAAAATCACCGACTATCGTTTGATGGCGGAAGGAGCAGTCAAACGGATCAATGAATTGCTCCAAGAAAGCGGTGCTTCCTTCGAGTTGGTGGATTCAACCACGTACCCAGTTTCTGGTGGTGAGCTTGATGCAGCCAATGTAGAGGAAGAATTAGCGAAGCTGGCTGACCAAGCACAAACCGCTGGGTTCAATGAAGCAGCTGCGACGTATTTGGCTCATCTTTATGGGTCGAATCTTCCCCAAGTGTTGAACTACAAGACGAAGTTTGAAGGCTTAGATGAAAAAGAAAGCACTGCCTTGAACTATTCCTTGCATGAAGAAATGGTTCTGACGCCCGTTGATTATCTATTGCGTCGGACCAACCATATCCTATTTATGCGAGACACCTTAGATGATGTCAAAGCCGGTGTCGTTGCAGCTATGACCGACTTCTTTGGCTGGAGCGAAGAAGAAAAAGCAGCCCATGTATTAGAATTGAACCAAGTGATCGCAGAATCAGATTTAACAGCCTTAAAAGGAGGAAAAAAAGATGAATGAAGCAACACAGATCTTTAGTGAATTTCTAGGAACGGCTATTTTGGTTTTGTTAGGGGATGGCGTGTGTGCGGCTGTCAATCTGAAAAAGAGTAAAGCAGAAGCCTCTGGCTGGATCGTGATCGCGATGGGCTGGGCAACGGCGGTGACCATCGCCGTATACGTTTCAGGGTACATGGGACCTGCTCACTTGAATCCAGCCGTTACATTAGGCATGGCGATGACAGGGAATTTTTCTTGGAGTTTGGCTATACCGTTTATGCTGGCGCAGATTGCTGGTGCGATCGTAGGAGCAATCCTCGTTTGGCTCAACTACTTGCCATTATGGGATGAAACAAAAGACCAAGGCGCGATTTTAGGTACCTTTGCAACAGGGCCTGCAGTTCGTAATTTAGTATCGAATACGATCACTGAAGTGATTGGTACCTTTGTCTTAGTCTTTGGCTTATTGGCTTTTGGTGCCAATACCTTTACGGATGGATTAAATCCCATCGTTGTTGGGATCTTGATCTTAGCGATCGGACTGTCTCTTGGTGGACCAACAGGCTATGCCATCAACCCGGCACGGGACTTAGGACCACGGATCGCTCACCAAATCTTACCAATCAAAAACAAAGGGACTTCCGATTGGGGCTATGCGTTAGTACCAATCATCGGTCCAATGATCGGTGCAGCGATCGCAGCTGGTTTGTTTATGATGTTGCCATTATAAACGATGTTATTTTAAGGATGGTGCCTATTGGTATCATCCTTTTTTAATCTTTAGCGATTGTCATTGAATTTGCTAAAAAAACATGGTTAAATGAAAAAGCTGAAACAGAACGAAGGAAGGAGCTTTTGCGTGAAAAAAATTCTGCGCTTTTTCATGTGGGTGGCGATTGTCCTGATCGGACTCTTAGCTGCCGTTTTTCTGGCTTTTCAACTCTCCCCACGACCGGGGGCTTTTTTGATCGGTCATATGTTTAACCAAGAAGTGACCATCAAGGATGAGGCGGCTTATCAAAAAAGTTTGCCGAATGTGACGGTCAAACAGGACTTGGCTTATCAATCGGATTATCAACGCAGTACCTTTGATCTTTATTATCCCAAAGATGCACAAGGCCCTGTTCCAGTCATTTTTTGGGTCCATGGGGGCGGATATGTCGGGGGAGACAAAGAAGGCGTCAAAGAATTTGCGACCTATGTCGTCGATGAAACCAAAGCCGCTGTGATTTCGATTAATTATGAATGGGCGCCAAGTTTGCATTATCCGGGACAGGTCAAACAATTAGCCCAAGCGGTAGACTCGATCAAAGCAGATGCCCAAGCATACCCCATGCTTGATTTCGATCAACTCTTCTTCGGTGGAGATTCTGCAGGTGCCCAAATTGCCGGGCAATATGTGGCGCTGCAAACCAATCCAGCGTATGCGAAGGAAATGTCCTTTGATCAAGACATTCCTGCATCGGCCCTGAAAGGGTTTATTTCCTATTGCGGCCCCCTTGATTTGAAGCAGATCGTTGGAACTTCTTCGGATGATCGTTTTATGAAATTCTTTGTTAAAACGGTGGCTTGGTCGTTATTAGGCAAAAAAGAATGGCAAGATAGTCCCCAACTGCAGGAGATCTCACTGGTGGATAAATTGACGGCTGATTTTCCACCAACGTATATCACTGATGGCAACGCCTATTCCTTTGAAGACCAAGGCATTGCCTTTGCCAACCAGCTGCAAGCTCTTGATATTCCCGTGACAAGTCGTTTTTACAAAGGGGATTCGGAAACAGTGACCCACGAATACCAATTTGATTATAGCTTGCCGCAAGCACAGGAATGTTTGACAGAAACGTTGACCTTTATCAAAGACCAGCTGGCTAACTAAAAACACCTTGTTTCTCACCCTCTATTGGCGAGAAACAAGGTGTTTATTTGTAAGCAAATCAATCAAGTCCGATGAAGTAGTCATCGTCTTTCATCGCTTCAACGGAACCAAGCAGATACCCGTTCCCAACTTGTGAGAAGAAGTCGTGATTGCTGGTACCAGTTGAAATACCGTTCATGACGATTGGATTGACATCGTTGGCGGTGTCTGGGAAAAGCGGGTCTTGTCCTAGATTCATCAAAGCCTTATTGGCATTGTAACGCAAGAAGGTTTTGACTTCCTCGGTCCAGCCAATCTCATCGTATAATTCTTCGGTATAACGTTCTTCGTTTTCATACAACTCATACAACAAGTCGTACATCCAGTCTTTCAGCTTTTGCTGTTCGTCTTCTGGTAATTCGTTGAAACCTAATTGGAATTTGTAGCCGATATACGTGCCATGAACGGATTCGTCACGAATGATCAATTTGATGATCTCCGCTACGTTCGCTAGTTTGTTATTACCTAAGTAGTAAAGGGGTGTATAGAAACCTGAATAGAATAAGAAGGTCTCTAGAAACACACTGGCGATTTTTTTCTCTAGCGGTGTCCCATTTTTGTAAATCTCATTGATTCGTTCGGCTTTCTTTTGTAAGTAAGGATTGGTATTGGTCCATTCAAAAATATCGGCGATCTCCGCTTTTGTATTCAAGGTGCTGAAAATCGATGAATAGCTTTTTGCATGGACAGATTCCATAAATTGGATGTTGTTCAAGACCGCTTCTTCATGTGGGGTGCGGACATCTTTACGCAGTTGATCCATACCGCTTTCTGATTGAACGGTATCTAATAAGGTCAAGCCGCCAAAGACGTAGCCCACCGTCGTTTTTTCTAATGGTGATAGCGTCCGCCAATCATCAAGGTCATTTGATAAAGGGATCCGCGTATCTAACCAGAATTGCTCTGTTAATTTTTCCCAAGTGGATTTATCGATGATATCTTCGATCTCATTCCAGTTGATTGCTTCATAGTAAGTCTTACCCATAGTCGGTTCCTCCAATAATCGTATCAAGACAACAGCCGACCCGCTCTCAAGAAAGAGCAGGGGTAGGCTATTGGTTCGTTTTCAGGCAAAAGTTGGATTAGATGACACAGCTTTCACATTGGTTGCTGCCGATCTCTTCTGCATCATCTGTAAAGGTCCGTACATAGTAGATCGATTTGATCCCTTTGTGGAAAGCATAGTGACGCAAGATGTTCAAATCACGGGTGGTTTGTTTTGTCGTTTCTTTCCATTCGTAAAGACCTTCTGGAATATCTGAACGCATAAACAAGGTCATACTCATCCCTTGATCGACGTGTTTTTGAGCAGTTGCGTAAACATCGATCACTTTGCGCATATCCATATCGTAGGCTGATTTGTAGTAGCCGATCGTCTCATTGCTCAAGTAAGGTGCTGGATAATAGATCTTGCCGATTTTCTTTTCTTGGCGTTCTTCGATCATCCGAGTGATCGGGTGGATGCTGGCACTCGTATCATTGATATAAGAGATCGAACCATTTGGTGCAACGGCTAAGCGGTTTTGGTGATACAAGCCGGTTTCTTTGACGGTTTGTGCCAAGGCTGCCCAATCTTCACCAGTTGGTAAAAAGACGCCTTCAAACAATGCTTTGACTTTTTCCGATTTTGGTTGGTAGTCACCTTGGATATAATCAGTGAAGTAGCTGCCATCTGCATAAGCTGATTTTTCAAAGTTATGGAAAACTTCGCCTTTTTCTTTGGCGATGGCATTGCTTTCAACCAATGTCCAATAGTTCAACAACATGAAATAAAGATCAGTAAATTCAAGGGATTCTGGTGAACCGTATTCCATTTGATTTTTTGCAAAATAGGTATGCAAGCCCATTGCGCCTAAACCGATCGTGTGGTTCAAGGCATTCCCATTTTGGATCGATGGTACCACGTCAATGTCAGACGCATCAGTAACGAAGGTCAAGGCACGAGTCATTGCTCGAACAGATTTCCCAAAGTCAGGGCTGTCCATCAAGTTCACGATATTGGTGGAACCTAAGTTACAGCTGATATCTGTTCCTAAAACCTCGTATTCTTGCTTGCCGTTGATCTCAGATGGTGCTTGAACTTGAAGGATCTCGGAACAAAGATTACTCATGATGATCTTGCCATCGATTGGGTTGCTGCGGTTTGCTGTATCGATATTAATGATATAAGGATAACCAGATTCTTGTTGCAATTTAGAAATTTCATTTTCTAAATCGCGAGCTCTGATTTTAGTCTTGCGAATCCGTGGATTCATGACTAAGTTGTCGTATTCCTTGGTGATATCGACATAAGAAAAGGGTACGCCATATTCTTTTTCGACACTGTAGGGACTAAAGAGATACATCTCTTCATTTTTACGCGTCAATTCGTAAAATTTGTCAGGTACGATCACACCTAATGATAAGGTTTTGACACGGATTTTTTCATCTGCATTTTCTTTTTTCGCTGATAAAAAGCTGATGATGTCTGGGTGGAAGACGTTCAAGTAGACCACGCCAGCCCCTTGCCGTTGACCCAATTGGTTTGAGTAGCTGAAGCTATCTTCAAACAATTTCATTACAGGCATCACACCACTTGCTGCACCTTCGTAGCCTTTGATAGGCGCGCCAGCTTCCCGCAAGTTTGATAATGTGATCCCGACACCGCCGCCGATCCGTGAAAGTTGCAGCGCGGAGTTGATCCCACGACCGATCGCGTTCATGTCATCAGTGATTTGGATCAAGAAACAAGAAACTAATTCACCGCGACGTTTGCGTCCTGCGTTCAAGAAAGAAGGGGTTGCTGGTTGGTAACGTTGGTAGATCATTTCATCTGCCAAGCTCATGGCTAACTCTTCATTCCCATCCGCAAAGTAAAGGGCGTTGAACGCCACCCGATCTTCGTAACGCTCAAGATACGCGGTACCATCATTCGTTTTTAATGCATATTGTGAATAAAACTTGTAAGCAGCCATAAATGATTTGAAAGTAAAGTGTTGCTCATCTAAGAATTGATACAAGTCCTCAATAAAAGCAGGACGGTACTTTTTGATAAATTCTTCTTCTAAATAATCATTTTCAATCAAATAATTGATTTTGTCCATTGCAGTCGCAAAGGTTAAGGTATTTGGTTCAACGTTTTCTTTAAAGAATGCCGCTAGGGCTTCTTTGTCTTTATTTAATGGAATTTGACCATCTACTGGACGGTTGATCTCATTATTCAATTTGAAATAACTGACATCTTTGATTTCTTTCAAGCTCATAAATGGCTAACCTCTTTTCTTGTTTTGTTCGTATAAAAAAGGACTTGCGGTCTGGACGACTGACAAATCCCTCAAAAGCATCACATTGAGAAAAATCTTAGCTCGCTAATTGACGTAGTTGATCTGGACGGAAACCGATGATCGTTTGCGCATCAGAGGTAATGACTGGCACACTTTGAAATCCTTGTTCTTTCAAAAATTCTAATGCTTCAGGCTCATTATCGATATTGATTTCTTCAAAGGCAATCTGATTTTCACTTAAAAAGCGTTTCGCCATTTTACATTGCATGCAGTTGTTTTTAGAAAATAGTTTGATATTCATAATTGTTTCCTCCGAGTTGTAATAGTTATAAACCTAGTATAAATAAGTCACGGAGAAAGTCAACGAAAAAACACTATATCTTGTGCTTGTGAATTCGGCATACACAATTTATAGTGTTTCTGTGTTTTTTATGCAAATGAAAAAAGCGGAAAATACTTAGAATTACAAGGTTTTTGCGTAATTATTAGAGGGGATATGCAATCAAAATGAGTAAAAAAAATCTCCATTGTGAAGGAAGATTCAAAGTTAAGTCGAAAACAGATTGACTTCCTATGAAAATGGCTCTATTATAATGATAATCATTCTCAATTAAAGTAGGTTAATTAAAAAACACTTCACAAAAGGAGTAAGAACCAATGAAAATGGCGCAAACTTGGGCTTCTGGGACATACAAAATCGACTCGTTGGCAACAACCAAAGAAATCACGGTTCATTTAAACGATCTTGGCATTCGCACGGGGGTTGAAATCGTTGTGGTGCAAAAAGATCGCAAAGGCGGCATCATTTTGCACCAAGGGACGCGGATTGCTTTAGATGCACGGGTCATGGAACAAATCGATGTCACAGAAATCCAGCAGCAAACGGTCATTACCTCTTTGGATCAGCTGCAAGTTGGTGAAAGCGGGAAGGTCAATCAGATTGGTGCAAAAGGTGCTTTGCGCCGTCGTTTGATGGATATGGGGCTTACGAAAAACGTTCATTTGGAAGTAGTGAAACTGGCTCCATTGGGTGATCCAATGGAGATTCGGCTCCGCGGCTATGAATTGTCTTTGAGAAAGCAAGAAGCAGCGTTGGTTTTTATCGAAAAAGGAGTCGAAGCTTGATGACCTATCAATTTGCATTAGCAGGAAATCCCAATAGCGGGAAAACAAGTACTTTCAATCAATTGACTGGTGCCAAACAAACAGTGGGCAATTGGCCGGGTGTCACCGTAGAACGTAAAGCGGGGCGACTGCGAAAAGACCGGCACGTGCTGATCCAAGATCTGCCCGGGATCTATTCCTTGTCGCCTTATACGCCGGAAGAACTGATTTCCCGCAATTATTTGATGGAAGCATCGCTGGATGCGGTGATCAATATTATTGACGGAACTAATCTTGAGCGAAATCTGTATTTAACATTGCAATTATTAGAAATGAATGTTCCGACTGTGGCAGCCATCAACATGATCGATCTATTAAAGAAAAAAGGCTTGCAGATCAACTTCGAAAAATTGGCTTACGGATTAGGGATTCCTGTAGTGGGGATCAGTGCTTTGAAACAACGTGGTTTAGCCAAAATGATCGAGGCAGCGAAGCACGCAGTCAACACACAACAGCTCCCTCCCCGCTACGATGATCGTTTAGAAGCTGGCTTGACCGAGATCATGGCGATTTTGCCAGAGACGATCCCTCAGCAGCAAAAACGCTGGTTTGCCATAAAACTCTTTGAAAAAGATGAAGCGATTCAAGCAATGTGTAAACTGACTGATTCCCAGCAAGCAGTCCTTCAGGAGACGATTTCGATTTTAGAGATGATCTTTAAAGACAGCAGTGACGCCATTCTCGTTAATGAGCGCTATGGCTTCATTGAAGAATTGTTGGCGCTGGCAGTCATCAAGGAAACAGATCAGCACTTAGCCCTCAGCGACAAAATCGACCGCGTGTTGACTCATCGCGTATTGGCACTACCGATTTTTGCCTTCATTATGTGGGGAATCTACTATTTATCGATTCAGACGATTGGCACGATCGGCACTGATTGGGTCAATGATGTATTATTTGGCAGCTGGATTCCCGAAACAGCAGCGCATTGGCTAGAACAGCTGCAGGTCGCCCAGTGGCTACAAGAACTGATTTTGGATGGCATTGTGGCTGGGGTCGGTGCGGTTTTAGGCTTTTTGCCGCAGATTTTCGTGTTGTTTTTTTGCTTGGCTATCTTGGAGGACTGTGGATACATGGCACGGGTGGCATTTGTCATGGACAGACTGTTTCGCAAGTTTGGTCTATCTGGCAAGTCGTTTATCCCCATGTTGATTGCTACAGGTTGCGGCGTGCCGGGGGTGATGGCAAGCCGAACGATTGAAAACGAAAAGGATCGTCGGTTGACGGTGATGGTCACGACCTTTATGCCTTGTTCTGCCAAATTGCCGATCATTGCATTGATTTCGGGTGCCTTTTTCCCTCATTATAGTTGGGTCGCACCATCGGCCTATTTTGTCGGCATGGGCGCTGTGATTTTTTCAGGGATCGTCTTGAAAAAAACGCCGCTTTTTGCAGGTGATCTGGCACCATTCATTATGGAACTGCCAGCGTATCACTTGCCGCAGCTCACAACGATTTTGAAAAGTGCCTGTGATCGAGCCGTTGCTTTTGTAAAAAAAGCCGGTACGATAATTTTTGTAGCTTGTATCTTTGTCTGGTTTACCTCCAGCTACAGCTTTACCTTGCAGCGGGTCAGTGAAGACCAAAGCATTTTGGCCTTTTTCGGTCGACTTTTGGCGCCCCTCTTCGCTCCCCTAGGCTGGGGAACTTGGCGAGGCGCCGTGGCGACGATCACTGGCTTGGTGGCCAAAGAAAATGTGATCGGCACATTCGGGATTCTCTACGGACAAACCGGTGAGTTGTCAGAAAGTGGGACGGAGATTTGGCAAGTGTTGCGCGGCGATTACACTGCTGTGGCGGCATACTCTTTCCTCGTCTTTAATTTACTATGTGCCCCCTGTTTTGCTGCCATCGGTGCGATCCACCGTGAAATGGGGGACAGCAAGTGGACGTGGTTAGCCATTGGCTATCAATGCGGCTTGGCGTACTGCGCCAGTTTTCTGGTCTACCAATTCGGACACGTCATCTTTGAAGGCGGACACCTCACGCTAGGTGTTTTTGCGGCAATAGTCATTGCTGGTCTATTAGTATTTGCTCTGGTGAAGAAACCATTCCGAGGGAGTGCGCCCTTGATCCAAGTCGTAGGAGGCGAAAAATGATTGCTACAGTAATTCTAAGCGGACTGATTTTTGGCTATGGCGGTCGTGTGGTGTACCGCATGGTGAAAAAGGATCATTGTTCTGATTGCCACAGCAGTTGTCCCGTGAAGCATGAGGAAGCAAAGTAGAAAATAGCGGTTGTAAGTAAAAATTCGTGTGAAAACACCTACGGGTAGAAATACAATTGAAACGGTAGATCTATAGCCATGAATAGAGTGTTTGCTTTAAGAAGTTCTTAGTTTATTTAAGAGCTTCTTTTTTTTATTGTGGGTGCAAGCAAAGGATCTGTCCATTTTTGGTTCATTTTTTCCTTGATAGAATAAGTTTTGTGAACTGCTCAAGAAGGTTATCGAGAAAAACTGGAGGCTAGCAAAAAAAATAGGCAGTATTCCTGGTCTTTTTGAGAAGAGCAGTTCACTTAATCTGGAAGCGTGTACAAATATGTGGTCGCAAATCGTCTATTCAGGTCAGAACTTTTCACTTATAGTGTGTGTATAGGAATTATCTCGAGAAATTCTTTTACTAAAACCTAAAGAAATTTTTTTAGAAAGGAAATCGTCGTTTGCAAACTACATTATTAACAAAAGAAAACATTTTACTTCAGCAAGACAGTACCAGTTGGCAAGAAGCAATCAAAAAAGCTGCCCAGCCGTTATTGAGGAATGGCAGCGTTTCAAAACAGTATGTCGAAGCGATGATTCAATCCGTCTTAGATGCCGGGCCGTATATCGTGCTTATGCCTGGGTTTGCTTTGGCCCATGCCCGATCAGAAGATGGGGTTTGTCGTTTAGGACTAAGTGCGATGACCTTAAATACCCCCATCTCATTTGGTTCGCCCAATGATCCAGTGAAAGTCATTTTCTGTTTGGCAGCGATAGACCCGACCAGTCATTTGGAACTGATGAGTGAGTTAGCAGAGGTTTTAGCAAGGGACAATATCATTGATCGTTTAGCAAATGTGGAGACACCAGAAGCATTTATACAACTATTAGAAGAAACGAGGAGTTAAGATGGGATTCTTTCAAAAAAAGAAAAATGATGCATCGATCCAATCAGATGCAAAACCTAAGGCGAGTAATGGCAAGAAATTTTTGATAGCGGTTGCATGCCGTGCTGGGATGGGGAGTTCAACGCTGCTTCACATAAAGGTAAAATCAGTGATTGAAGAAAACGGCTATCCCATTGAAACGATTCATGGAAATCTAGACGTTCTCATTGGTTTTACGGGTGATGCCTTTATGAGTATGGCAGATATCGCAGCGGAACCTGATTTTCAAAACAAACCTTATGAAGTCATAGGCATTCAAAATATTATGAGTAAAGAAGAGATCCAAGGAAAACTAGAAACATTTCTTGAAACGATGCAAACAAAATAAATTGATGGAGCGAGGAATAAATTGAATGGCAATTTTAGTAATGAACCAATTCAGAAATACTGCTGTGTTGCTAATGATTTTAGCTTTGATCGGGTTACTTGCACAAAGAAAGCCTGCGAAGGAGACCCTGAGCGGTGTCCTCAAAGTGGGCATTGGGTTTATGATTTTTAATATTGGTGGTGGTCATGTAGGAACGATTGCTGCAAATTTCGCCACGTTGTTTCAGACCGCATTTGGTGTTCAAGGGACGGTTCTGGCAGTAGAGCCTGCTACAGCGTTAGCTATGGATGTATATGGTTTTGAAATATCAATGATTATGGGGCTAGGGTTCATATTCGGATTAGTTATTGCGAAATTGACGCCTTTAAAATCAATTTTTTTAACCGGTCAGCATTATCTTTTCTTTGCTGCTGTCATTGGGTTGATTTTTATTTCGAATGGTATGCCCACTTGGGTAACAGTTATCTTTGGTTCTTTGGTACTAGGTTTTGCAGGAGCAGGGTTGCCCAAATTGGCTCAGAAATATACAGATGAGCTGACAGGTAATGCAGGGGTTGCACTAGGTCACTTTAACTTAATTTTTTACTGGTTCTCAGGTGTCATCGGCAGTGTCATTGGCGGGAAAAATTGGCAAGCAAAGAAAGAGAAAGCAGCCAATCGCGAGCTTCCTGATTTCTTCTCCGTATTCCGAGATTTTGTCTTCTCTGTTGCATTTTTCATGATTATTCTTTTCTACATTGCAACGATCGCAGCAGTTTTAAGTGGTCATATGGATGTCGTTCAAGAAATGGCTGGCAACGACTTATGGTTCTTGTATCCGTTGATTCAAGGGTTGCAATTTGCGGCGGGTATGTCTGTACTGATTTATGGTGTGCGTCAATTTATTGCTGAATTAACGGCTGCCTTCGTGGCGATCTCTGAAAAATATATCCCGGGATCAATGCCGGCAGTAGATGTTCCTGTGTTTTTCCAATATGCGCCAACCATGGTTCCTGTCGGCTTTATTACCTCGTTTATAGGTGGCTTAACAGCGACGTTTGCCATGGCTGCTATGGGTTCTCCCGTTGTACTTTTGCCAGCAGCTGGGATTGCTTTTTTCTCGGGTGGAACAATGGGTGTCTTTGGTTCAATAAGAGGCGGGTTGAAAGGGGCGATCATCGCATCCTTCTTAGGCGGTATTTTGCTGACTGCATTGCCTTTGGTGCTTTTCCCAGCTTTTTCTGAATTAGGCATCACAGACGCTGGATTTCCTCAAATCGACTACAATATTATCGGAATTTTACTAGATAAAATCTTAAAACTATTTAGTTAAACAGTATGATTAGCAAGGAGAAAGGTGGATACCATTTCTCCTTGCTATAAGGAAGGAAAATCTGTATTGAATGAAAAAAACGTTTTGTTTGCATATAGTACGAATTTAAAAGCCCAAAGCGATGCTCAATTTTATCGGCTTGAAGAAGAAGAAGTCTATCAACAGATGGTGAAGGCCAAAGAACTTATTCTCCATGCAGAAAAAAATCATAAGCGTGTTCATGTAACAGGCGTGGGAAAATGTTCCTATGTAGCAGGCTATGCAGCTTCACTTTTCTCATCTGTCGGCACGCCAACCTATTTTTTAGACACAACCGAAACTGTGCACGGATCGGCAGGACAAGTCGTGGCTGGCGATGTAGTGATTGCGATAAGTAATAGTGGGAACACCAAAGAATTAGAATATGCACTTGCTGCCTTAAAAGCAAATGGCGCTGTAATTTTAGCGGTAACAGGAAATGAAGATTCTTCCCTAGCTTCCTGTGCTGAAGTCACATTGTCTTCTTATGTTTCCCAAGAAGGGGACTCTTTGAATAAACCGCCACGTTCCTCTGTGATTGCCCAAATGATCCAGCTGCAGATTCTGTCGGTGTTGCTGCAAGAAGCAAAAGAAATCAAGTTAGAAGATTACCTTAAATGGCATCCAGGGGGAAGCTTAGGAGCAACGACAAAAAAGGAGCTTACGCAATGAAAATCAGAGGAATTATACCAGCAACGGTCACACCATTAAATGAGAACGGCATCAATGAAGAGGGCACCAGAAAGCTTGTAAGTCATTTGATTGCTGGTGGTGTCCACGGGTTGTTTATTTTAGGAACCAATGGCGAATTTCATACCTTAAGCAAAGAAGAGAAAATCCAGTTTGCAAAAATCGTTGTCGATGAAGTATCGGGCAGAGTACCAGTATTTGCAGGTGCCGGAGATATCGCAACGAATAAAGTGATTGAGTTAGTAAATGAGTTTGCAAAAATCGGCGTTGATGCTGCTTCCATCATTACGCCGTATCTTTTGAAGTATACCGATGAGGAGTTGATCCATCACTACCGAATGATTGCTGAGCAAACGACACTACCAATCATTTTGTACAATATTCCGCCAAATACTAGAAATTTCATCAATCGTCATGTTTTCTCGGAATTACTCAAAATTGATTCGATCATTGGGATAAAAGATTCAAGCGGTGATCTAGAAAACTTCAAGGGCTATCTTGAATTAAATCATCGAGAGGATTTCTCTTTGCTGATGGGAAGCGACTCTAAGATTTTAGAAGCATTACAGTTAGGAGCAGATGGCTCTGTGGCTTCAACCGCAAATGTTGTGACGAAAACAGATGTGGCGATCTATGAACAATTTGTAGCTGGAAACATAGAACAAGCGCGGCAAGCACAAGTAAGTATTGATGATTTTAGAGAAGCCTGCAAATGCTCAACGATTCCGTCTGGGCTGAAATACTGTTTGCGGGCAATCGGACAGGATGTTGGGTTACCGAAACTGCCTGTTCTAGATCTTACGAAAGAAGAAAAGCAGCAGGTAGATCAAGTGCTTCAAAAATATGTACAAGCGGAAGGATTTACATTGAAAGTAGAACAGTAGGCTGCAGAAATGGGGGAACATTGATGGTAAAAATTGACTATAGGACGAGAAAGATGATGATGGCTCTGATTGAAAAACCGACCATCAGTTACGATTATCTTCAGCGGAATTATTCTATGAACCGCACTCAAATAGAGTATACCATTGATAAAATCAACCAGTTTCTATCTGCCCAAAAACTACCACTTAGCGTGAATAAGGAAAGTGTGATTCGACTGCCTGAAAAAAGCAAGGAATATTTGTTGGAGTCATTTTTACGTGAGCGTATGTTTAAGTATTATGAGATGAGTTCAAAAGAACGAGGAAAATATATCTTTTTGACGCTCTTTTACTACGAGAAAGACTATCTGTCGGTCAATCATTTTTTAGATGCGTTAAAAATCGGCAAAACAACCTTTATGAGTGATCTGCGCAAATTACAAGCGGAATTACATGGGTACGATATTTCAATCAGTTACTCGAGAAAAGAGGGGTATCACTTAGCAGGTGATGAACTGATGATTCGTTACGCTTTATTTCGAATGATTTTGGAAGATGTGACTAGCAAGGACGATGATTTTATTTACCGTTACTTTATTCATAACGAACGAATACAATTGGCGGATGAGCAGGACACCTATCTTTCTCTTCTTTTAGAAAAACATGCGATAGAGTTAGTTGAAAATAGATTGATTGAATTGAACTATATCCTTATTTTTTTATACCCAAGAATGGGCTTGAATGAATTTAATCTAAAGCCCTTTTCTAATGATCATGAGTTAGTAAAAATGAAGGAGTACCGCTTTGCTGAAGAAGTTTTAGAAAACGCAGGGGTGATGAATAGTATAGAAAAGAACTATCTCTGTGGGTGGGTCCTGGGAATGGCATTAGGGAATGAAAAGGAATGGCTTCAAGGAAATTTGGTCATCATTGACTTGGTAGAAAGAATCGTCGAGCGATTTGAATTGCTTTCAGGTATTCGTTTCAAGGATAAACACTCTGTCATCAAGCAATTATATAGTCATTTTCGACCGACCTATTTCCGAATGCTGTTTCGATTACCGATCATCAATCCTATGCAGGAGAAAATTTTTGAAAAATATAATGACCTTTATCAGATCGTAAAAGAAACCTTGAGACCAATCAGTGATAGCTTTGATTCAAAGCTTCCAGATGAAGAAGTAGCCTTTTTAACAATGCACTTTGCGCTTTTGATCAGGAATTCTGAAGAATATATGGTGCAACAAAAAGTGGGGGTCGTTGTTTGCCCAAATGGTATTGGAAGCTCAGCAATCATTTACAATGAATTAAAGGAAATCTTTCCCTCTTTTATCTTATTGGGACCGATTGAAACAAGCGAACTGCATTCATTTGATCAGTCTTACGATATCATTTTTACGACAAAACCCAACTTTCAACTTTATCCGTTAAAAAAACCGATTTTTGTAGTAAACCCGATCATGTCTTACGAGGAACGAACCCAGTTGTTTTTAGATGTCAAATTCGAAACCAGTACAAGTATAAAGCCCAATACTGTTACGATCGACGGCTTGATGCAGGTTATTCAACAATATTCAACGGTTACCAGCGAGTCAGCTCTGCGGCATCATCTAGAGAAATTTGTACAAGAGTCCTGCTCGCCAACGGCATCTATCATGTCTCAAAAAGAGAAAAAGCCAAAAGAACCTGCAATGCTGTTGGATATGATGCGTCCAGAATTGATACAATTAAACAAAAAAGCCAGAACGTGGGAAGAGGCCTTTTATCTCGCAGCCAATCCATTGATTGAAAGAAAGATCATCACTAGAAATTACATCGATTCGATCATTCAACAAACCAGATCAGAAGGTGCTTATATGGTGATAGTCGATCAAGTTGCCTTACCGCATACGGTTCCTGAAGCAGGTGCAAAAAAACTTGGCATGGGATTGACAACGTTAGAATCTGAAGTATATGTCTTAGGAACGATTCCTGTAAAGTACATCTTTACTCTTTCTGCGTTAGACAGCAAGCAGCATCTAAATGCGATGACTCAGTTTATTACCCTTATTGAATCCAAAGACTTTTTTCGAGAATTAGAAAAACATGAATGTCCGGAAACAGCTTATCACTGGTTTGCAGAGATTTTACGTACTGCTGTTGTATAAATTTTTTCGAAAAAACTGTAAGTATTATAGAATAAAGCATATACTCTTTGGTCTTTATTGAGAGAAGCGTGCGAAGGGGAGTAATTTGCCTTCATCGTTTGCTGCTGTTCATCCGAAAGCGAGGGATGTCATCCAGAACTGTTAACAGCCGAAGGATTATCTAATGATACTAATTTATGCCGGTTGAGGTTAGTCCAGTTCTACAAGAAAGATTCATTCGGAAATCAGCTACCATAGAAGTGGAGAAACAGTTCGATCACGATCGGGCTGTTTTTTATGCTTTATGAAATGACCTGTTAAGGGGCTAAAAAGTATAGTATAATTATTTAATAAAAAGATATTATTTAGTGAATGTTGTGCGAAAGGGAATAGAAGCACTCTCTTTCGATTGTAATAGAATAAAAATTTGGGAAAAAGGACATTGAAAGGGTGGGTTCATGAGACAGCAACGAAGACAGGAACATCAGAAACGCCAGCGGATCATTGCTGGGTTAAGTGTAGCATTATTGGCAATCACATTCGGAGTGATTTATCTAGTGATTCAAGCGACAAGCATCCCCGAACAGCGTCTTACAGCAGAATCGACAAAACCGACTAAGCCAATGCAAGAATCAAGTAGTTCTACCGAAACAAAGCCAGAAGTAAAAACCATCACAGTGACAGCTAGTGGCGATATGCTTTATCATACACCTGTTTATTTAAGCGCTTACGATGGAAAGCGTTATGATTTTGACAATGATTTTGAGCAAGTCAAACCGTTAATTGCATCGGCGGATCTTGCTCTTGGTGATTTTGAAGGAACCATCAATCCTAATAAACCGCTTGGCGGTTTTCCCTTATTCAACGCGCCTATCGATGCCGTTGCCAGCATCAAAGATGCGGGCTTTGATGTGATCGATCTTGCTCATAATCATATCTTAGATACGGGAATCGAAGGAGTCAAAACAACGGCGGCTGCTTTTCACGATCAAGGGTTGGCAACGATTGGTGTCACGGTCGACAATAGTGGAATTTTGGTCAAAGAAGTCAACGGGATCAAAGTTGCTCTCTTGGCCTATGCCTATGGCTTCAATGGACTTGAAGAAAGCTTAACTCAAGCAGAGTATGACACCTATTTGAAAGACTTGTCGTTAGATAAAGTGGAAGCAGAGATCAAAGAAGCGGAAAGCTTGGCGGATATCACCATCGTGATGCCTCAGTCTGGTGTCGAGTATTCTTTAGAACCAACGGAAGAACAACAAACTGTTTATCGGAAGATGATTGATTTTGGTGCTGATATTATTTTCGGCGGCCATCCGCATGTAGCAGAACCAACCGAAATCATCGAAAAGGACGGTGAAAAGAAATTTATCATTTATTCAATGGGGAACTTATTGTCGAATCAACGTTATGAAACCGTCAATAACAACTATTGGACCGAACGCGGCGTCATTCCAGAAGTTGAGATCACCAAACAGGGAGCTCGGACCTATTTAAGTAAGATTGCCTTACATCCAACTTGGGTCTCCAAAGAGCCGATCCCTGATCGTACCTATTATGATCCAGAATACGGCGTCTTACAGGCCTTTGATTTTCAAGTTTACTTGGCCGAAGATTATCTACCGGATGGACAATACGCCAAACGTGTTCCTGAAGAAAAACGACAGCGCATAGAAACCGCCTACCATGAAATGCTTGAGCTGTTAGATTTGAAGTGGGAGCAGCAAAAAGAAAATCAAAATGACCAATAAGGCAACCTGACCAACAGGTTGCTTTTTTATTAGCTTTCGAGAAAACGAATCATGAAACGAATGGTGCTCCTTCCAACAAAACATGACAGTAGACTATCATTTATGAACAAAAAATGACACCTCAAACTGATAAAAATAAGTAATAATGTCAACATAAAGCATTCAGAAATGAGTCGGAAAGGATTCAGTAGATGATTTCTGAATAAAAGGGAAAGAAAGCAGGATGTGTCATGAGAATTATTATACTGACGAAAAATATATCATATGAGATTGATTTGCAGCGGGAGTTACAGATTTTGAGTCATGAAGTGTTCGTAGGGAAAAATACAGAAGAGGCGGAATGGTTGATAGAAAGCGCCAAATTATTTGACTGCTTATTTGTCAGTGAAACGATTGCAGATCCAGAATTTTTATTGATCAATCAGGCGTTGGCTCCTTATTATCAAAAACGAATCGTCCGTATCTTGCCAGGGAATATTGAACAAGAAGGTAGGATGGAAAAAGCTGAGAATGCCACGTACCTGAATCGCTCTTTTGTCGAGCTGAGAGAATTTTTGGCTGCACTACCACCAATTAGTCGTAAGTTAGAAAAAGCATCCGTCACGAAAGAATCCTTTCCTAAATTTCTTAGTCTGCAAGAACAGATCTTTTTTAACAATTTAGGAGAAGAGCAATTTATCAATCGAGAAGACCTATGTTGGAAAATTTGGGGAAATGGTGGAACAAACTCAAGAAAATCTCAGTTGTCGATATTAGCGAAACGAATCAATGAAAAATTAGATGAATACGACTACACTGAAAAACGGGTTCGTACCGCTTGGGGCAAAGGCTATATCTTACAATAAAAAGAAAATTGTGTGATCAAAAGAGCATCGAAGCCTTATTTCTCACGAATAGACCTCTTTGTAGCTTCGACTGCTTTTCAGGTAGAAACGACTCTGTTTTCAAATTGAGTCGTTTTTTATATAAAAATATTAGTATTAAATAAATGATGGTATCGAAAATTATGATAATGCTTTTTTTTAGTGTTAAAATAGAGATAATCAGTAATGAAAAGGAATACTACAGGATTTAAAAAGCACTTTGGAGAAACGTGCTGCAGTATCTTTCAGAGGAGGAAATGTCGTGAAGAAGATTGAGTGTGTGATATTTGATTTAGACGGAACCCTATTAGATTCGAGAGAATGCAGCATCAAGGCGACAAAAGCAGCTTTTACAGAGATGGGACTCAAAGTACCGAGTGAGGTAGTCATTGAACATTACATGGGGATACCGATCGAAGAATCGTTTTTTAAAATGTCAGAACAGCCATTGGATCAAGAAACAGCAACGGAACTGATTCGGGTTTTTCGTACCTATTATCAAACATACGAGGAAAGTACCTTGAACGTATTTCCTGAAATTCCCCATGTCCTAGAAATCTTAATGAAACGAAAGGTTCCTTGTTTCGTGGTTTCAAGTAAGAAGACAGCGGTCGTCAAACGAAATTTGGCTGCTCAGAACCTGGTGGCGTTCTTTGAAGAAATCATCGGCTCAGATGCGGTGTCCCACTACAAGCCTCATCCAGAAGGAATCAATAAAGTAGTAACTCAGTATCAGTTTGATCCGTCAAGGACGATCATGGTAGGAGATGCTATTTTTGATATCCAGATGGGCAAAGCAGCCGGTGTCAAAACCATCGCTGTTACCTGGGGCAGCCACGATGCGAAAAAACTTTCCGCTGAAAAACCAGATGCTTTGGCAGAAGCGCCGCAGGATATTTTAGATTATATCTATGCTTGATCTATTTTTACTGATACAGTTTAAAAATCATTTCTATTTTTGATCTGTAGCGTGAAAAATAGAATGGACTGAACGTCTTCTTCCAGCAGTATATTTGAGGTTTCGACCAATGATCGATAGATTCGATTATTGGTTTTTTTTGTTGGTATGGATATGGGGTGTCTATTTACATGAAGCAACAATTTTAGCTATCTGTTGATTTTTGTGGATATTATAGTCATTTTCTTGTCATTAGAGACGATCTAGTTGCATTCGGGCACTACTTTTTAGCAGAAGGGAACGGGGCCGCCTCTTTTTCACTCTTATTTCTTTTATTTAATAAAAAGTAATTATAAGAGAATCTGAAAGGGAAACTATAATAGGCGTAACTGATTTTCTTAATGTGTCTGCATTGGTAAGAGCTAAAGACCCAATCATTTTTAGTGGTTTTTGGACAGCTAAGCTTCAATTAAAAAACCTATCGGAAGAAAATCAAAGCGAGCAGAAGGGATAGCGCTACTTTCACCAAAAAAAAATAGATGTAAAGGAGTAAGGATATGATATCAGAAAATATCAAGGAACCGAAAGACTATTTGTGTTATTCAAAAGAAGTGTTGCTAAGTTTAGGGGTAATGACAGATTTCCCCAAAATTTTTCATTTTTATCAAGAACTCTGCAATGAATTTGAGTACATTTATTATGATCGATCAAAAAATTTATTTGATCAACTCAAAGCACTTCTAGCAATAGATGCGCAGATTCAAATTTTACTGGAACTTTTTGAAAATAGTAGAACAAACCTATGCAAAGAGTTTTGTATGGATGAGCATGAAATTATTTGTATGATCAAAAATGATAAAAAATCTTATTATCGCGAGCTTACAGGTCAAAAAAACAATCAAGTACCAAAATGGAGTTTAATTTATTTAAGTGAGGAGTAAGCATATTTTAGGATAATTCAACCATCTCAAGAAAGAACACATGGAGCAATAACGCGATGAACACAGGAGTAGAGGAATAGAAAGAGGGATCACAATAACAGAATCCCATCTTATGATCTAGTAAAATAGTCTAGCGCACTTTCCTTGTGATTTGTTATACTAATTCTAAGGAGCTGATCTTGACACCTTGTGTTCGGCAAGTACGTTCATGTGAGCGCTTTATTGATTGAGTGAGAAAAGAGGGAATGATTTGACGAAAAAAATTGTCTTTTTAGATGTAGATGGAACATTATGTGATGATGCTGGAAATGTACCAGAAAGTGCACGCCAAGCGATCACAGCGGCACATAAGAAAGGCCATGAATTTTTCTTATGTACCGGTCGTTCAAAGGCCGAAATTACAGAAGACGTGTTGGCACTGCCCCTAAGTGGGATGATTGGTGCCGGCGGCGGTTATTGTGAGGTGCATAATGAGGTGATTTTGCACAAAGTTTTTGAAAAAGAAGCTTTATTAAGATTGATTGATTTCTTAAAAGAAAACCAAATCGAGTATTACTTGGAATCGAACCAAGGTTTATTTGCAAGTACCAATCTAAGAAATCGTTTGCTGGAGATCGTCTTAGCAGGTGAGTCTGTTGAAAGTGAAGCAGGAAAACAACGCGTTCAAACTATTCAGTGGTTCCTTGATTTACTGATTGAGGACGAAGCGAAAATCGATTACGATGACGTGAACAAAGTTTCCTTCATCAATCATTCCATTCCTTATGAACAGGTCCATGACCAATACCACGAACAATTCCAAATGATTCGAAGTACGGTACCTGTTTTTGGCAAAGATAGCGGCGAGATCGGCATCAAGAATATCCACAAGAAAACAGCCATCGATTTTCTCTTGAACCATCTAGGGATCGATAACAAAGATACCTTGGCGTTTGGTGACGGCCATAATGATGTCGAAATGTTTGAAGCTGTTGCGACGGGAATTGCAATGGGCAATGCCTGTGAACAGCTATTGGCAGTAGCTGACGAGGTGACGGCTCGACCAGAAGACGGCGGGATTGCGCAAGCGCTCCAAAAGCACGGCCTCGTGTAGCTACTAAAAAACATGATTAGCACATGCTTTTTTATGCTAGTCAGGTTTCATAGCAACAAAGTTCAGAAGACCTGTAAAGTGATCGACAGAGTAGTTTTTTGCTTCATTCTTGTGAAGAAGACTCTGATTAGAAAGAAGTACTATCAGTGACTATACAACATACAATAGGTAAAAGGGGACAGAAGCCGAATTCTGGGCCTCTTTTTTTATTTCTAGATAAGATTTAACTGGGGACAAGACATGCACCCCAACTTTGGAAGCGGATACGTTATAATTTAGATACAATCAAACTTGGCCAAGGGAGATTAAAAAAATGGATAATAATCGATTGAATTTCATTTATAAGTTAAATCATATTGTGAACGAAAATGAAGTAGGGACGGTTGAATTTGAACTTGCTAAATTTTTCTTAGAGAACTTCAAAAGCGTGACTCGCTGGAACATTTATCAGATTGCAGAAGAGCAGCATGTATCACGGGCCTCCATTCGACGATTTGCGAAACAATTGGGCTACGAGAACTTTTTAGATATGAAAAAAAACGCGGAAACTTTTGATGATGGAATCAATGAATTTCTAAAGTTTTACGGCTACTCTGATTTTTTGCCTAAGCTTCAAGCCAATATTACTTCGCTAATGGAAGAATTAAGTCTGCGGTTTAATACACAAGAAGTCGATCGTCTTGTCCGATTAATCAATGATAGCCGGGAAGTTATGATTTTGTGTTCAAGCAATATTACTGGTAGTGTAAAAACTTTCCAGCAGCGAATGGTTATCTTTGGTAAAAGAATTACTTTATTAACATCAAAGAGCGATCTGACATTAGCCTTGGAACATTGCCAAGATCCCTTGATCATTGTTTTTTCGCTATCGGGTCTCTTCGTCTCTTCTATGCTTGAAATACTAAAAGAGGTCAAGGCACCAACGATTTTGTTTACAAATAATAGAAACCCGATCTATAACCGCTATTTTGATAAATTGTATCATTTAAGTTCACAAACACATGAGAAAGAAATCACTGAGCTGCTTTACTATACGTATGGCATTGATTTCGTACTTGATCTACTATTCAATGGTTATTTACTTAAATTTAAGAGAGAAGGCAATGGGCATGCATTATAAAGATAAACCACTATTTCCAAAGGATTTTTTATGGGGCGCTTCAAGTGCGGCGTGGCAAGTTGAAGGGGCTGTAGCAGAAGATGGGCGTTCAACTGCGATCATCGACTTAAACAGCAAAAAGAAAAAGCCCTATACAGATAATTCGATTGCCGCTGATCATTACCATAAATACAAAGAAGATGTCCAATTAATGGCTGATGCGGGCTTTACTTCATATCGCTTTTCGATTGCTTGGCCTAGGATCTATCCTGATAATTCAGGGGTGCCCAATCAATTAGGCATTGACTTTTACAATCAGCTGATTGATGAATTAGTTGAACATGGCATTACTCCAATCGTCACTTTGTATCACTACGATATGCCAGTCTGGGTTGACGAAGAATTTAATGGTTGGTACGACCGAGGCATCATTGATGCATTTGACCAATATGTTAGAACCTGTTTTGAGTCATTCGGCGATCGTGTGAAATACTGGCTGGCAATTAATGAGCAAAACATGCAAATTGTCTATGGAGACTGGTTAGGAGTATGCAAATACCCAGAGACTTGGTTTGAAGATAAGTGGAAAGTCAATCATATTATGAACCTATGTCATGCAAAAGCGGTGATTGCGTGTCATGAATTGGTTGAAGACGGCAAGATCGGCCCGGTTCCTGGGATGGTTCCGTTTTATCCTGAGTCAGCAAAACCAGCAGATCAGATTGCAGCGATGAATGCAGAAGAACTGACGGAAAAAATCTGGAATGATTTTAATGCAAATCGTGAATACAATGGTTTTATTAAACGTTATTGGAAAGAAAATAATATTGATCCCGATATTCGCCCTGGGGATATGGAATTGGTTGCACAAGCAAAAATCGACTTTTTCGGCATCAACTGTTACCGTAGCAACGTAGCGAAGGAGTCACCAGTGGCATCCGATCATCAAGAAATTGGGTTGAACAAATCGGGGAAAAAAGGGGAATTTGTTTACCCAAATTATCCAGGGATTTTTGCGCAAACGGTCAATCCTTTTGTCGAGACAACCGATTGGGATTGGGAGATCGATCCAGTTGCTATGCGTTACTTGTTACGCTATATGGAAGACCACTATCATTTACCAATGGTGATTACTGAGAATGGCTACGGGGCGCATGAGACGCTGGGTGAGGATGGACAAGTACATGATCAAGAACGAATCGATTTTTTAAATGATCAGATTTATCAAGTCGGATTGGCGATTGAAGATGGCGCAAAAGTCTTTGGTTATAATCCATGGTCCTTTACTGATCTTTTGAGTACAGGCAATGGGATGGCGAAGCGATATGGACTTGTCTATATCAATACAACTGATGAAGACTTACTGGATTTACGTAGAATCCCGAAAGATTCTTACTATTGGTATAAAGAAGTGATCCAATCAAATGGTCAAACGTTAGCACGTCCAAAAGGATGAGAAATGAGCGATAGAAGAAAGAGCTTCTATCGCTCCAAAAACTACTTTAATGAAAGCGGTTTATAAAATAAAGTGAGGATGAATCACTATGTCAAACTATCATGAACTGGTTGCGTATATTATAAAAAATATCGGAGGAATCGAAAATGTTCAAACAGTCAATCACTGTGCTACTAGGCTTCGTCTACAGCTAAGTGATCCGACCGCTTTTGATGACAAACAATTAAAAGAAAACAAACTCATTTTGGGCACAGTGAGAAGAGGACATGAAGTTCAACTGATCATCGGTCCGGATGTGCCAAAAGTGTATGCAATTTTTACAGAAGAGCGAAATCAAATGAATGGTCAGGCGAAGGAGGAACGAAAAACGAAGCGCACCCTCAAAGACTACGGCTTACTGATTGTCGATTTTATCAGTGGAACCTTCGTTCCGGTTCTGCCCGTATTGGTAGCTGCTGGGCTGGTATCGGCGGTATTGAATATTGGTGTGACCTTTTTCGGACTTGCAGCTGACAGCGGGACCTACACGATTTTAAATGCCATCAACGATGCGGGTTTTTATTTTCTGCCGATTTATATTGGGTATAGTGCTGCTAGAAAACTTGGTATCAATGGTTTGATGGGTATGTTCCTAGGTGCGATCCTCGTCCACTCATTGATCAATGGCGTGGAAGGATTGAATTTCTTAGGAATCGTTATCCCAACGATGAGCTATAATACAACGACTATTCCCGTAATATTTGGTGTTTTGTTTATGGCGGTAATGGATCGAATCGGGGATAAGTGTATTCCGCAATCGATCAAGTATTTCGTCAAGCCATTATTAGTTATTTTAATTACAGTGCCTGTCACATTAATTGTATTAGGGCCAATTGGAAATGCAGTGGGCGGATACATTGCTAGTGGGTTGAGCTTTTTATACGACAAACTCGGTTGGTTTTCAGTTGGTGTCTTAGGAGCAATGACTCCGCTATTGGTCATGACCGGCACCAATCAAGCGTTGTTCCCCTTGGTCTTTGCTATGTTAGGGGACTACGGCTATGATTCATTTGTTATGCCGGCTATGCTAGCAGCTAACGTTGCCGTGGGTGCATCAGCCTTAGCTATTTCTTATACAGAAAAAAATACTGAAAAACGAGCATTGGCTCTTTCTTCAGGACTGACTGGTGTGATGGGGATCACCGAGCCGGCTATTTTTGGCATCTTGATCAACTATCGAAGTGCTTTTATAGGAGCGATTCTAGGTGGTGCAGTAGGTGGGATCATGGCAGGGTTTGTTCAACTAAAACAATATGCAGTTGTTTCACCAGGTCTGGTTGCGATCCCGACTTTTATCCCGACAGATGGTTCTGGATTCAATAGCAATTTTTGGTTTGCAATTGTCGTCATTCTTCTAGCTGTATGCGTTTCTTTTACTACAACGATTCTCTTAGAACGAAAAAGAGTTCAAGCAAGTCAAATGAGTAAAGCCGAAGATGCTTTGAAAGTCAACAGTCCAATATCGGGAAGCGTTATTTCCCTTGAGACAGTCAAGGACCCGATGTTTTCGGAAAAAATGATGGGGGACGGAGTGGCGATCATTCCTTCTGATGAGACCATAGTCGCTCCTTTTGATAGTTATGTGATTATGACTACACCCACCAAGCATGCGATTGGCTTAAGAGGTGAAAATGGGGTCGAACTTTTGATCCACATCGGGATTGACACGGTTCATTTAGATGGAAAAGGATTTACTCTTTATGTAGCTGAAAATCAATACGTTAAAGCTGGAGAAAAACTGATTTCTTTTGACGAAAAAGAAATCAGTGCAGCAGGCTATGATCTAACGATCCCCATCATTGTCACAAACACAGCTGATCATGAACCATTTGCTCAGACGATACAGCAAAAAGTAAATAGCAGCGATTATTTATTTTCAGTTCAATAATGGGTTCCCAATCATTTCTTTTTCAAGCTTCTTAACGCAGACATCAACTATACCTTCAAGTGAAAGCCCTGTCCTGAATTTTCGGCAGGGCTTTTTTATTTGATGTCCTTTCTTTGTCTCTACCAATGAATTGTATCGAAAAAATCCAGAATATTTCGAAAAATACCATTGCTTATTTATGGCAAAACCATTAGTATTATTAGAAAAACTGATGGTGAATCGATGATAAAGCGTGGCTTTAACAGTGAGAAAGCCGGATCAGTGGCATGAAATAGGAGTGATAAGTGTGGAAGAGTTATGGAATGTATTGAAACCAGCCGAACAAGTCGAACTGAAATTAAGAAAATTGTATACGCAGCATCATTTTTCACCTTATCACTCGAACAACTTTGAAGAGTATCGCAACTATCAGCAAAATGATCAGTTTTTGCGTGGTTCTTCCATCATCACGTTTACAGGCACGGATGGCAGGACGATGGCGCTAAAACCCGATGTTACCTTGTCTATTGCCAAAAATACACCGTCTGGAGAGGCGCGTAGAGTGTATTACGTGGAAGATGTCTATCGACAGGATCGTCAAGCTGGGGAATACCAAAAAATCGATCAAATCGGTTTGGAGCTCATTGACCAAATCACGTGGGAAGATCAACTGGAGGTTGTAAAACTGGCGTGGGAAAGTTTGGCTCAGGTGGGAAAAGGAACCTTAGATCTGTCCCATATGGGGATTTTGGACGGTATCTGCCAACGCTTCCCCGAAGCGGATCGACAAAAGGTACTGCACTGCCTACGGGACAAGAGTTCTCATGGCATGGATGCACTGACTGAAAAGGCTGGCTTGTCAGCAACAGAAGCTGAAAAATTAGCGAAACTGGTACGTTTGTCAGGTGATTTTGAAACCAAGTATCAAAAAGCCAAAGAACTGCTGGCAGAATATCCCCAAGCTCAAGCTGGTTTAGCAGAACTGAACCAACTGTATCAAGCATTGCAAAAAGAACAACTGTCAGCCTCCATTCGGATAAGGTTGGATTTTTCGATTTTAAATGATGCCGATTATTACAGTGGTTTGCTGTTTCAAGGATTTATCGAAGAAGCAAGAGAGACGATTTTATATGGCGGCCGTTATGATCGCTTGATGAGTCGGCAAGGCAAAGCGCAAGGGGCGATCGGGTTTGGTATGAAGCTCAACCATGTAGGGCAAAAGTTGCCGACTGACAACGAAAGTTCAGGCTATTTGAACATTGCGCTGCCAAAAGGCCGTATGGGGGATGCCGTATACGATTTGTTCACGAAAGCCGGAGTCGCTGCGCAAGGCGTCTTTAAAGACAATCGCCAACTAATTTTTTGTGATGAAGAAAACAAGCTGCGCTTTTTCTTAGTCAAGCCTAGCGATGTAGCAATCTATGTGGAGCACGGAGTGGCGGATATCGGTGTCGTAGGCAAAGATATTTTAATGGAAAGCAAGGCGGAAGTCATCGAATTTCTTGATTTGCATATGGGGGTCTGCCGTTTGGCCGTAGCGGCGCGTAAGGAATTCGAGGAAGATTTCTCCCGACCGCTGCGGGTCTCTACAAAATATCCGCAGATCACCCGCCAGTTTTATCAAGGGTTAGGTCGCTCGGTGGAATTGATCCAACTGCATGGATCGATTGAATTGGCCCCTTTATTAGGTCTCTCCGATGTGATCGTTGACATCGTCGAAACGGGGACGACACTAAAAGAAAATGATTTAGAAGTGATCCAAGACATCGCGCCGTCTTCAGCGCGCTTAGTGATCAACCACGCCACGTGGCGTTTCAAGCAAGAACGCATTCAAACAGTGATTGAGAAGGTGAGGGAGCAATTATGAGAATTTTTTCGACCCAAAAAGATACGATCGAAACGATTGTGGCAAGGAAACAGTCGGAAACGAAAGATGTTTCAACCATTGTCGCCCAAATCATTGCCCGTGTTCAGCAGCAAGGAGATCAGGCGTTGTTTCAATTAATTGAGGAAATCGATCAAGTGACCTTGTCTTCCTTAACCGTCAGTCCAGGGGAGATAGACGCGGCTGTCCATGCCGTCTCACCCGAGCTGCTTAATGTGATGGAACAGGCGAAAGAAAACATTTTGGCATTTCATCAAAAACAAGTCCAGCAAGGCTTTGTCTTAACGAAGGAAAATGGCGTTGTGATGGGACAGCGGGTCTTACCATTAACAAAAGTCGGGGTCTATGTTCCTGGCGGCACAGCAGCTTATCCAAGTACGGTTTTGATGGATGTCCTGCCGGCAAAAATCGCCGGGGTCAAAAAAATCGTTATGATCACACCGACGGACAGTCAGGGAAAAGTTCCGGCTGCTATTTTAGCGGCAGCTTCCGTTGCCGGAGTGGATGAAATCTACAAAGTCGGTGGGGCCCATGGCGTAGCGGCATTGGCTTATGGAACAGAAACAATTCCCAAAGTCGACAAAATCGTCGGACCGGGAAATATTTATGTCGCCACAGCGAAAAAAATGGTGTACGGCGAAGTTGATATCGATATGATCGCAGGGCCCAGCGATGTGCTGATCCTCGCTGATGCCAGCGCAAATCCTCGCTGGCTGTCGGCGGATCTTTTGGCACAAGCCGAGCATGATCCCTTAGCGCAAGCTATCTTAGTCACAACAGAAGCAGCTTTGATTGAAGAAGTACAAGCCGAGCTTGAGTTGCAGCTGAAGCAACTGCCCCGCAAAGACATTGCTGCTGCGGCGCTTGAATCTAGCGGAAAGCTGATTCTGGTCAAAGATTTGACCGAAGCACTTACCATTGCCAATCAAATTGCTCCAGAACACCTTGAATTAGCGGTGGCTGATCCTTTTGCATTATTGGGACAAGTAGAAAATGCGGGTAGCGTCTTTTTAGGTCACCATACACCGGAAGTACTGGGAGATTATTTTGCTGGACCAAACCATACCCTACCGACAGAAGGGACGGCTCGTTTCTATTCGCCGTTATCAGTGGACGATTTTATTAAGAAAAGCAGTTATTTGTATTACCCAGAGGCAGCCATGAAAGCAGCTGGTCCAGCTGTAGCGTTGTTCGCGGAAACCGAAGACTTGATCGGCCATGCCCGTTCGATCAATGTACGAAGAGAGGGAGAAAAATGACCTTTTTACATCAAAAGTATCACAAGCTGACTCCTTATACACCGGGGGAACAAGTAGATGAGCAAGTCGTTATTAAACTGAACACCAATGAAAGTCCTTATCCGCCAGCGCCAAGTGTTCAAGCAGCGGTTGCTGATGCCGCCCAAAAGCTGAATCGTTACTCGGATATTGCTGCTGAAGTGGTGACAAACCCTCTGGCTGCCTATCTTGGCGTTACGCCAGCCCAACTGTTTCTCGGTAATGGCAGTGACGAAGTCTTGTCCTACCTCTTTCAAGGCTTCACGGAAAACGGCATCGCCTTTCCCGATGTGACCTACGGGTTTTATCAAGTATATAGTGCCTTGTACCAAGTCGCTGCCACCGTTGTTCCGCTGCAAGAAGATTTCTCAATCGCGTTAACGGACTACGATTCACTCAAAGGGACCGTCATTTTTGCCAATCCCAATGCCCCGACTGGGGTTTATCAAGAACAAAGCGAAATCTGTGCCTTTCTAAAACGGCATCCCGATCGCTTAGTGATAGTCGATGAGGCCTATATCGATTTTGGCGGCTCTTCAATGGTTTCTTTGATCGATCAATACCCAAATCTCTTGGTTGTGGGGACGTTTTCGAAATCTCGGCAGCTGGCAGGAGCACGCTTAGGCTTTGCGGTTGCCAATGAAGGACTGATCCAAGACTTGAATCGGTTGAAATTTAGCTTGAATCCGTACAATGTCAATAGTTTGACCCAAGCCGCTGGTGCAGCCGTTTTGCAGGAACAAGCGTATGTCGATGAGAAAATCCAAGCAACGATCCACGTGCGTGAGTGGAGCAAGCAAGCCCTAGCGAAATTCGGCTTTGAGCAGACCGACAGCCAAGGGAATTTTTTGTTTGCAAGGCACCCTGCGATTGCCGGTGAAGAGTTGTATCAGGCACTGAAAGAGCAGAAAATCTTCGTCCGCTGGTTCAATCAGCCCCGCATCAAAGAGTATTTACGAATTACGGTAGGAACGAAGGCCCAGATGGAACGACTGATGACGGTGCTAACAACGATCATAGAAGAGGTGAAGGAATGAGAAAAGCAGAAGTTACCCGCAATACGACGGAAACCAAGATCCACCTGCAGTTGACGATCGATGGTACTGGTCAGCAATCAATCAAGACTGGTGTGGGTTTTTTAGACCACATGCTGGAATTATTTGTCCGCCACGGTCGCTTTGATTTGACGTTGGTTTGTGATGGCGATACAGAAGTGGATGCCCATCACACAACAGAAGACGTTGCCATCGCCATTGGCCGAGCGTTTTCAGAAAGTCTTGGGGAGCGACGAGGCATCAAACGCTATGGTAGTATGCTGCTGCCGATGGACGAAGCCTTAGTTATGACAGCGATCGATATTAGCGGTCGCGGCATGGCAGTCGTAGAGTTGGCGATACCGAGTGAAAAAATCGGGCAGCAGTTTGATACGGAGTTGGTTGAAGAATTCTTCATTGCTTTTGCCCGTGAATTAGGTGCTACGATTCATCTCCATCAAATCGCTGGCAAAAACAGCCACCACATTGTGGAAGCTTGCTTTAAAGGGTTTGGGCGTGCTTTAGGTGAAGCGGTGGCGATCAATCAAGCAGCCCCAGATGAGATTCCTTCAACCAAAGGGACGATTCAGTGATTCATGAGGGGGAAAATGATTACGTATCTTCCACACAGAGGGATGAGATAAGGAAAGGGGCGTATTATGTTAGCAATCATCGACTATGGGGTCGGCAATTTGTTCAGCTTGTCTCGTTCGCTGGACTTCTTGGGTGTTGAGTGCCGAATCACGCGTTCACTAGCAGAATTAAAAGCTGCCGACCGCATTCTTTTACCCGGCGTAGGCGCTTTTGGCGATGCCCGCCAAAAGTTAGCAGAGTTGTCGCTGATCGAACCGATCCAAGAATTGGCAGCAGCTGGCAAACCCTTTTTAGGCATTTGTTTAGGGATGCAGCTGTTGTTTGATAGTAGTGAGGAGTTTGGCACACATGCGGGGCTCGGTTTGATTCCAGGAAGGATCGTTTCCATGCAAAGCGCCTTTGAAGAAGCCAAACTGAATCTGAAAGTGCCACAGATTGGTTGGAATCGTTTGACTATCAGAAAAGAAAGCCCCCTCGTCAGCGGGTTAGGGGAACAAGACTTTGTCTACTATGTCCACAGTTATTTTGCTGCTGATTGCCAAGAGTATGTCGTGGCAGACAGTGACTATGGTCTAGCAATTCCCGGTATCGTGCAAAAAGACAATGTCTTCGGCACTCAGTTTCATCCAGAAAAAAGCGGGGCAGTCGGGTTGAAGATTTTAAAAGCATTTACGGAGGTGCCGCTATGAAAATTTTTCCAGCAATCGATCTGTTAGATCAAAAAGTGGTCCGTTTGTACCAAGGAGACTATGAGCAAAAAGAAGTGTTTGGGGACGATCCAGTGGCATTTGCTCGTTCCTTTGAAGAAGAAGGTGCCAACTATCTGCACCTCGTCGACTTAGATGGTGCCAAAGCCGGCAAACTCCATTACTTTGATGTCGCAAAAAATATCGTCCAGCAGACCAATCTGTTTGTCGAAGTTGGCGGCGGGATTCGTGAGGAAGAAACGATCCAACATTGTTTGGCAGCAGGCGTTCATCGGGTGATCCTCGGCACGATTGCCCAGAAAGACCCAGTATTCACAAAAGCGATGCTCAAGAAATACGGCAATAAGATCGCCATTGGAGTCGATGCCAAGGAAGAAAAAGTGGCAGTGGAAGGCTGGCTCGAGAAAACGGCAACAGACGCGTTTACTTTTTGCCAACAATTGGTGGCATGGGGAGCGCAAACGATCATCTTTACCGAAATCTCCCGTGACGGTACAGGAGAAGGCATCAATCTGCCCTTATACGAAAAACTCAATCAATTGGATTGCGACATCGTGGCTTCTGGCGGCGTGGCTTCATTGGCAGATATCAAAGGATTAAAACAGTTGGGGATCTCTGGCGTGATCGTCGGGAAATCCTTATATAACGGCAGTCTCCAATTGGCCGATGTCTTAGCAGCAGGGGAGGAAAGGTCATGATCGCCAAACGAATCATTCCTTGCCTTGATGTGCGAGATGGGCGAGTCGTGAAAGGGGTCAACTTTGCTGGCTTAAAAGATGTCAATGATCCGGTGATTTTGGCGCGCTTTTACAATGAACAAGGCGCCGATGAGCTGGTTTTTTATGACATTACTGCTTCTGCAGAAGAACGCGGCTTATTCACGGACATTTTGCAGCGCGTGGCGTCAGAAGTGTTTATTCCTTTGACGGTGGGCGGTGGCATCAATCAAGTAGCAGATTTTGAGCGAGTCTTAAACTGTGGCGCCGACAAAGTCAGCGTCAATTCGGGAGCGCTTCGCCGACCTGAGCTGATAGCAGAAGGCGCGAAACGCTATGGCAGCCAGTGCGTTGTTTTATCCGTTGATGTTCGCCGTGTCGGTGAGAACTGGCATGTGTTTGCCAAAGGCGGACGGGAAGATACAGGCTTAGAAGCATTGGCGTGGATTCACCAAGCTGAGCAGTTAGGTGCTGGTGAACTAGTCATCAACAGCATGGATACCGATGGCGTGAAGCAGGGGTTTGATCTCGACTTGCTGAAAGCTGTCAGCGAAATCACCAAATTACCGATCGTCGCATCCGGTGGTGCTGGCAAAAGTGCCGATTTTATCGAGCTGTTTCAATTGCCAAATATTGAAGCAGGGTTGGCAGCCTCGATTTTTCACTATGGCGAGGTAAAAATCCCAGAGCTAAAAAAACAATTACAGGCCGTCGATATTCCCGTACGAACCGTATAGCGTTGGCGTTTTGACAGGCAATAGAAGGAGTGGATAACATGGTGCAAGTACGATTTGATAAACAAGGATTGGTTCCAGTGATCGTGCAAGATGTGGAAACGAATGAAGTTTTGACCTTGGCTTATATGAACCAAGAAAGTTTGACCTTGACCTTGAAGGACCGATTGATGACCTTTTATTCCCGCAGTCGCCAAGAATTGTGGCGCAAAGGAGAAACTAGCGGCAATTACCAGCATTTAGTATCATTGACCGCAGATTGCGATCAAGATGCCTTAGTCGCCAAAGTAAAAAAAGACGGACCTGCTTGCCATACAGGCACAGAAAGCTGCTTTACAGAGGTGCTTTATGGTACAAAATCCTCTCCAACCATCGATGCGTTGTATGAGCTGATAAAAGGTCGTAAAGATACGCCACAAGAAGGCAGCTATACCAGCTACTTGTTTGAAAAAGGCAGTGAAAAAATCTTAAAAAAAATCGGCGAGGAAGCAACCGAGGTCGTAATTGGGGCGATGAAGGAAGACCGTCAAGAAACCGTTTATGAGATTGCTGATTTGGCGTATCATACATTGGTTTTAATGGCAGAAATGGGGATTGATTTAGCGGCTATTCGCCAAGAGCTTGCCAAGCGTCATGTTGTGGATAAGAAAGTCAAACAAGAGCGGATGCAATAACGGTCAGGATTTTTCAGTAGAAAGAAAGTAGCTGACGATAAAAAAGAAGCCCTTCAGCTATTGCTTGAAGGGCTTCTCATCCGTGAGGAAAAAGTTGATCTGCTGGTTCTTTAAGTGAGCACATAAAATTGCTATTTGTTTTCTAACTCTTCGATCAATTCTTTCATTTCTTTGATTTCTTTTTCCTGTGCGTCGATGATTTTTTCTGCAAGTTCTTTTACTCTTGGATCAGACAAATCGGCATTTTTACTGGTTAGAATCGCAATCGAATGATGGGGAATCATGGCTTTCATCCAGGCTGTATCTCCCACGGCAGTTTGGCTTCTGACCATAAAAAGTGAACTAAAAAAGAGTGCAACACTGACAACTAGAATGCCGATATTCATTTTCTTGTTGTCATACATCTTCCACATAAACAATAGCATGATGATCGCCATCATCGCGCCCATCATAAGTGCCATAAACAGGCGGGTTTGGCTGAAAAAAATATGATCGAGGGCATAGACATTGAAATACATCATACAAAACATAATCACCGTCGATACCCCAATCATTACCAAAAATTTCCCATACTTCTTCATTTCTTTCCTCTCCTTTTTGTATACAAAATAAAAACAATAAAGCAATCCAAAACATCATCGTACCAGATGCTTTTTTTTGTTTATTGTTTTGTTAGAATAAATTTACTCCCTAAATCAAGTATAGCGGAGGAAGTAGAATGAGAGAAGCGATATACATTTGAACGAAAACAATGGGTTCTTAGAGTAAAAAAGCGAAAACGGGATTACTCGTCTAGGTTTATTTGTTATAATCAACCTAAGAAATGGATGGTGTATAGAATGAATCACAATGATCGCTTGACGCGTTTACGCTATGCTTTGGATATCAAAGATACTGACATGGTGAAAATTTTTGAACTTGGCGGCGCTTCTTTCACGAAAGAAGAAGTAAGACAATTATTGAAGAAAAAAGACCCTGAGACCTACGAGATTGAGTGTACCAATGAAGCCTTTGAGCGTTTCTTAAATGGTTTGATTCGCTCGCAACGAGGAACAAAGTCAGATGCTGCAGAACCTGTCTTAGAGTTGAACAATGGCAATGTGAATAATTTGATGCTGAAGAAAATAAAAATCGCCCTTTCCCTAACAACGGATGAAATGCTGAACATTTTCGAGCAAGCGGGAGTTACGGTTTCAAAAGGTGAACTGGGCGCCATTTTACGCAAAGAAGGCCATCGCAATTACAAGCCATGCTTAGACAAATATGCCCGCAACTTTTTAAAAGGATTGACGATCGAGTATCGGGATAACTAGTAAAAAATCAATAATAGACTGAACTTACAATGGGGCGCCTAAAGAGATGCATGTTATGTGTCTCTTTTTATGTGTGTAAAAATAACAATTTAAATCAGTGATTGGAACACTGACCGAGTCCAAGCTTGGAGCATGAAGAAGCAGGTTAAGTGAACGATCTGTTTGTTTGAATAACCTGTTCGTTGAAACCTGACAAGTTTGGTCATTTCTGATACAAATGTTGACGTGTTCAGAATGATGAACCATGCAATACTATCAAAATGAACAGGAGCATCCTGTGTCTAAAAGTTGTAATTAACAAGTCATCACCATCATCAGAAGGCGAAGTTTGTAGATAGGTGAAAGATAGGAAAGCGTATCGTATTTAAACGAATATAAAAGGAGAATGTTATGAAAAGGAAATTTTGGGGCTATTTGTCATTGGCGATCTTGTTAAGTCAGCCTGTGTTGGCACCTTTGGCACAAGTTATGGCTGAGGAACAGGAAACCATTCCATCAAACAAGGAAATAACGACACTAGGAACATTAGAAAAAGTGGAGGAGACTACTGAAACAGTCGCTTCTTCTCGTATAGAAGAATTCAACGGGGACACCACAAGTAACTCAGAATCGCAAGAAGTGTTTAATGATGATGAGAAAAATGGCTCGACGGAAAGGACAGAAAAAAAACTACCTGATTCAAGTGAAGACACAGCTAGCTTGGCAACCGAATCGTCAGCAAAAATGAAAGAGGCATTCTCTGATCGCAGCGTTCCATTGGACGCTTGGATGCCGGATAAGAATTTGCAAAATGAGGTAGCGAAAGAGCTAAACAAAACAGTTGATACAATCACTCAAGAAGATATGGCGAATCTAAAACAGCTAGATTTTTCTTCTTTAGTCAAAGACACAGTAGTCGATTTTACTGGCTTAGAATACGCTAGCAACTTACAAGCGTTATATACGACGTCTATTATTGCTGCGAATGTTCCCAAAATCACTATGGCGGACAATGCAACATTGTTTACCCGTCCTAATGTACTAGCACAAATTTTTCCAAAAGGATCTTTTTCAAATATCCACATAGGAAATTATGATGCCTATTTGACAGCCCAAGAATTAATTGGGGTTGGTCAATATCTTAGTGGATGGGTTACAGATTATCTGACGGTCTATGCAAGTAGCATGACGGATTTTTCTAAGTTAGAGCTATCTGCAGAACACCATCAAAATTCCCAACTATCTATTATGACTCAGGAGAAAATACTATTAGAGCCAATGTTAGTAAAAGACGGCCAATCTGATGTTCTTTATAAAGACCGTATGATGGTTGATACCCAAGGAAATGCGTTGCTCTCTTCTTTGTCCAACAAAAAGTATTCTTATTCGATTCGGGGGATAGATAAAAATGGCTATATCTTTCCCTTATATGAAAATGATGGGTTTGAACTTACTGAAGAAGGGATTCAATTTAAAAATATTCCCGCCAATGTTGATTATTTATCAATCACTTCTCTTGTTCCTAATCGTTTATCCACCGAGAGAGCTGCTAGTACAGGTACCATTCAATATTTAGTGAATTATCAAATACCAGTGAAGTATGTGAATACTGCAGAAGATGTGACCGTCAAGTATGTTGATGAAAATAAAAAGACATTGTTACCAGACGTCACTTTATCAGGGGTTGTTGGTGAACCGTATACGACACAAGAAGAGCCGATTGCTGGCTATACATTGAAAGAAATCCAAGGGGATAAAACAGGTACTTTCAGTGATACCTCGCAAGAAGTCGTTTATGTATACAAACGCAGTGATGCTGCACCAGTGACGGTAAAATACGAAGATACAGAAGGTAATCAGTTAGCCGAACCAACGATTCTGAACGGCAAAGTAGGTTTGCCGTATGAGAGCAAGTCAGAATCTATTTCTGGTTGGTATGTAGCCCAAACACCCGACAATGCCAAAGGCATCTTCAGTGACACCGCGCAAGAAGTGGTCTATGTGTACGAACGTAGTGATGCCGCACCCGTGACGGTAAGATACGAAGATACAGAAGGCAATCAGTTAGCCGAACCAACGATTCTGAACGGCAAAGTAGGTTTGCCGTATGAGAGTGAATCCAAAGAACTTTCAGGCTGGACGGTGACTCAAACGTCAGCGAATGCCAAAGGCATCTTCAGCGACACCGCGCAAGAAGTGGTCTATGTGTATGAACGTAGTGATGCTGCACCAGTGACGGTAAAATACGAAGATACAGAAGGCAATCAGTTAGCCGAACCAACGATTCTGAACGGCAAAGTAGGTTTGCCGTATGAGAGTGAAGCCAAAGAACTTTCAGGCTGGACGGTTTCTCAAATACCAAGCAATGCCAAAGGGATGTTCAGTACTACCGCACAAGAAGTCATCTATGTGTACGGTGCTGAAAAAGAGAATAAACCAGAGGATGATTCAGGAGCAGATACGCCTGAATCAGAAAACAAAACCCCTGAAGCAGAAAAAGAGGATAAATCAGGAAACAAAGACAATCAAATGAACACACAAACCAACACACAAACCAACGGGAAAAGTAAATTACCTGCCACAGGAGAACAACTAACAGGTCAACGAATCATGGGCTTTTTGGGAACGATCATTGTTCTATTTTCTTTCTTAGCAATTTGGCGAAGAAAAAGAAAAACTGAGAATTAAAGCTTCTCTATAAAGAGTAAAATATGTCCAGAATGGACGATTGGTTTAAAAAGTTAACCTTTTATGGAGTGGGGCGATCCACTCCTTTTTTGTAGGATGGATTGGACGGTTTCCTCGTCTCCTTAATCTTTGAATGGATTTTATCTGACTATTCCCAGTAGCTCAAAGAATTTCTGATCATTTGAGACTCTGATTCTTTATCAGACTAACGTTCCAAGACAATCTCGAATAACAGAATTATTTAGCAAGAATGTTTCATTGAGAGAAACGAATGAATCAACACCTAGGAAATGAAAATGCACGTTTAAAAGAGTATAATTACTGTAAAACTAAAGTTAAGAGGTATTACTATGTATAAATTTCTTTTAACTAAATTGGATCAAGATGTCTATGAGCTATTTGCGTATTTTTTTGAACATGCCATTGATCGTGAACTATTGAGTGACCTTGCGTATCATGTGCATTTATCAAAAAGAAGAATCGTTTTAGTTTTTGAGCGTGCAAGAGACTTACAAAAATCATACCCTTTTTTTGAAATCGACATGCGAGAAGGAAGGGAGCTAGCCCTTGATTTTGCGCCTAATTTTTTGTTGTCAAAATTCTATTCGGTTATGTTAGCAGAAAGTATGCCCTTTCAAATTTTAGACAGACTCTTTAGTGATAAATACGTGTCTTTGGAAGAAACCGCCCAACAACATTATGTCAGTAATCGCACGGTTCAAAGAAAGCTCAAGGAAGTAGAAACGATTCTTGAGAATTATCAAATCAAATTGAATTTAAAAAAGAAACCGTTATTTGTAGCGGAAGAATACCGAATTCGTCATTTTTTCCATATCATGTATTGGCAGATCTATGATGCGACGAATGTGCGTTATATTGGATTGTCGAAGCAAAGTGTTCGTGCATTGAAGGAGAAGTTGACAAGTTATCCTAGTTTTTATCGCGGTATCGATCAGGAAAAATTTATCCAACTGCTTGCACTAAGTCTTTATCGTTTTAAAAGAGGTTTTCCGGTAAAAGAGATTCCTCAAGAGATGAAGAAAATGGTCCATCACACGATTTCCTACGAGCAATTCAAAGAAGAGCTCATAAAACCATTGCTAAACGCTAACTTGATTCTAAGTGACGTTCCAGAAACAGAGTTTCTCTTCTTATATTATATGTTTTCTGTGATGACGACGTATTTGCCTGAAGAGATTCCTAGCCAACTAAGAGTTGTTGATCACTTCTCGGAAGGATCAATTGCAACAGCAAGACTGTTTGCAAAAACTGCTCAGAAGATCTTTCTCGTCCCTGAAGGGGAGATCGAGTATCTTTTCGTTAATGCCTTGAACATTCATTCTGTGTCACTCCTCTTTGCGTCGAAAAATAAAATTGATGCTTTTGGAAAAACGACAACGGATAAAGATTATCGCAGAGTCTTTCCCAAAATTTTTCCACTCGTGCAGGAGATGTACCAATCGTTAGCCCAACAATCCCCAATTTTTACTACCATGTATGCTTCCAATAATCGACTGCTTTTTCAATACAGCATGCTTCTTTCAATTGTAGCAAAAATCGATCGAACGACAGTCCGCATCTTTCATGAATCAAAATTTGGAAAAATTCAAGAAATCAGACAAAAAGAACGATTGAAACGCTGGTTTGGCTATACCCTCGCTTTCGTTTCAGAAAAACCAGATTTTGTGGTGACCGATTATCCAGTTGATCGGCAAGCCTTTTTGGACCAAAATCCAAACGTCCAATTTTTTAAGTGGAATAGCTTTCCAACCGGTGACCGGTGGCTGGAACTAATTGAAGCGGTGGAAACATTTCAGAATACCTCCAATAAAAAATACAATGAAAATGATTGATTTACCCAAGATTCAGCAAACAGGCAGTATTCTCAAATCTGAGAGGACTGCCTGTTTTTCTTTATAGCCAGAGGATAGAAATTTGCTGAACAACAGTGTCACACCTTCTATAGCTTGCAAAGTATGTTCGGAGATAAAGGTGATTATGTAAATGAACTGTACTAACTAGAATCAGTATTTATATAACAGGACGTATTTTGTATTTAATCAGTCACATATTGACGCGTTTCCAGCTAAAAACCGTGTGATAATACAGACATACAAGACTGGAATAAATCATTTTACATAAGAATCAACCATTAAAATACAGGAGGTGCTGGAGATGGAGGAACCATTTAAAATCCACACATTGCAAGAATATTTGAACTTTTATATTGAGGAATCTGAACGGCTTTTCAGTAAAGATGAGTATGGAAAAATCAAAGAAAAAATCCATAGAAACTGTTTAGAAATTCGCATGGCGATTCAAGAAATCAATCAAAAAAATTTTTTCGAACAGCTTGCGAAAATCAATACCCTTGAAGCAGAGATTTTGATTATTTTAGAGTGTAGTGAGCTTCGAGGCAGTGACAGTGTTGTGCCTTTTACTGAAGCGGAAATCTTGCAAGTGGCAAAAGAAGACAGCAAGACTTACTTTAAAGAAAGGTGCGGGCTGACATTGATCGCCCCAACCCCTCATTCCTTGCATTTTTCGGTGGAGTAGGAATTTATCAGTTGGAATGTACGGATTGACGCTCAAAGACAAAAAAAGCAATAATATGACCAAGTCAATTAACAGACATGGTTTTTATTATGAAAATAAATAGAAAGGGGAAACAAAACGAATGAAGCGATACGATATCAATGAGGACTGGGCACTTTCAGGTGTGATTGAAGCGGGAAATTTTGTTTTCGTGGGCTATTGCGTGGGGAACATCGGGCAGCCAATAGAGCAACAGATTGTAGGGGCATTGAATCATTTAGAAGAACGTTTGAAATTAGTCGATTTGACATTTGCAAATGTGGTTCAAATGGATGTACTTTTTAAAGATGTGTTTGATATTCCAGTGATGGAGAAGATCTTGAAAGAAACCTTCCATGGGAAATTTCCGGTTAGAAAATCAATTCAGACAGCTTTCGCTCATTCTGGAGAGGTAGGCATTCTTTTTCAAATCGATGCCATTGCCTTTAAGGAAGATCAGGGAAAGTAAGTACCTAGAAATCAAAATGGGCTTCGATGTTTTTGCTTGTTAGCCGTAGGATAAGGGGAGAAGATCAAGGGCGTCTTGGCTGTTTCTATGAATAAGAATGATAAACAAAAGGGGCTGAATATCCAGTCTCTTTTTTTTTATCTCTATACAGCTATTTTTTCCTTCGAGATAATTGGATTGATCGGATAAACCCAAAGTTTTTTACGAGGACTCCGAACGCTTTGTAAACATAGTGTGAACCAGTTCTAGGAAGCAAGTTAAGCTATATTTCTTTTATTTTGTGCACACTTTCAGAGACACAGTTGTTCATATTCTTTATTTTCGTTTTATAAAATAGGACTTATTTTGTCATTTTCATGACAATTATTGTCGTGTTCGTCCCTGAAAACCATGCAATAATGCAGTCATAAGGAATGAGTCAGCGAACGTATTACATAGATGTAAGAAGTAGTTGTCAATGGGCAGCTTTTTTTAATTGGAGAGAGTGTAGCTGATCTTATTTACTTAATTTGAAAGAGGGAAAAGCAATGAAAAAACCAGCGAAGAAAGAACTTTTATCACGTATTCTGATTAGTTCTTCTGTTTTTATATTAGGCAGCCCATTGATCACGCAAGCAATTATCAGTGTTCCGGCAGCAGCTGAAACGATCAGCACTTCAACGACAGAAGAAGTAACACGTAGTACAAATGAATTCATATCTGAACAACAAGGAGGAATAGTCGAACAAGCTACAGGTGAAGAAAACGTCGATTCAGAAACCCAAGTAGTAGAAAGTACAGGGGAACAAGAGTCAACAGAGTCATCGCAAGCAAGTGAAGATCAAGTGGAACCATCCACAGAGCAAATGACAGAATCCTCCAGTGAGCCAGAAGCCACTGAGAGCAGTACAACATCTGATGAGGAGTCGAAAACAAAAGTAGCGGAAGCAGAAAATATCCTTTGGTCAGGTAACTGGGGAACCGCTCCAGCCACATTAGATATTGAAGGGGTTTTGACTGTGGGAGCAGGTACATTGACAACGGCGGTGGACCAAGTGATTCCTTTAACGGAAGAACTTAAAAATATGGTCATAAAAAAAGTTATTCTCACTGCGCCCGTCATTCTGCCAGCCGATGTGGCAGGTTTGTTCGAGAGCTACTCCCACTATGGCACTGTACCCTCTCAATTGAATGAGATTGTTGGGCTGACTTATCTTGATACGAGTCAAGCCACCACGATGAATAGTATGTTTTATGGCTATAGCGGATCTACATTAGATTTATCGAACGTTGATAGTACCGGTGTCATAAATTCTTTGGGTGCTGGGATGAACCAGTTTTTAGCAAATGTACGCTATCTAAGAGAATTAACATTAGGACCAAAATTCAGTTTTGTTGGGTGGAACAATTGGCCAGGCAATTCCTATCCGGTGAACTTGGTTGACCCCAGTGGGATGTACGGATGGAATTCAAGTTATTATACCGGCTACTGGCAAAATGTAGGGACAGGTACCATAGATGCGCCATACGGTGAACATATATTAAAATCAGAGGAATTAGTGTTGACCTATGATGGCGCGACGATGGCTGACACCTATGTATGGCAGCCTCGGTTTATTGAAGGAGCACCAGTCACAGTCAATTACCTAGATGAAGATGGTAATGAATTATTGCCACCTAATGTATTGACTGGCGGAAATATTGGCGATTTAATTGAAGTTGTTCCTGAGGAGATCCCTAACTATACATTGAAGGAAGTTCAAGGAGAGGAAAAAATTGTCTTTAGCAATGTTCCGCAAACGGTCACGTATATCTATAGTCCTAAAATAGAAAGTAATGAGGAAAGAAAAATTGTCGCACGAGTCATTCACTATTTGCATGAAGACGGTACAGAAGCTGCTCCAGATAAAGTAGACACAGTTGAATTTACTCGAGAAGTAAGGACGAATCTAGCCACTGGCGAAGAAACCTTTGGTGAATGGCAAGCAAGAGATGATGATACGATATTTGATTTAGTCAAAAGTCCAGAGATAGTCAACTACTATACAGACAGGGAGTTTATCGATGAAGTTATCGATGTAAAGGCCGATTCAGAAGATATTGAAGAATTTGTCATGTACTCGCCAAAGATAGTCGAATCTACGGAGACCAAAGAAGTCAAGCGAATGATCCATTATGTGTATGAAGATGGTAAAGAAGCCGCGCCAGACAATGTCGATACGGTCACCTTTACACGCACAGTGACAACGAATGAAGCAACAGGGAAAAATACCTATGGCGAATGGCAAGCCCAAGATGATGACACGATGTTTGATGAAGTGTTAAGTCCAGAAATAGACAAGTACAATGCAGACCAAAAAACGGTTGATAAAGTCACAGATTTGACGGCAGAATCAGAAGATTTCGAAATAACCGTCACTTATTCGCCAAATATGATCGAATCTACGGAGACCAAAGAAGTCAAGCGAATGATCCATTATGTGTATGAAGATGGTAAAGAAGCCGCGCCAGACAGTGTCGACACGGTCACCTTTACACGCACAGTGACAACGAATGAAGCAACAGGGAAAAATACCTATGGCGAATGGCAAGCCCAAGATGATGACACGATGTTTGATGAAGTGTTAAGTCCAGAAATAGACAAGTACAATGCAGACCAAAAAATGGTTGAGAAAGTCACTGAGTTGACTGCAGAATCAGAAGATCGCGAAGTGACTGTCACTTATTCGCCAAACATGATCGAATCTACGGAGACCAAAGAAGTCAACCAAACGATCCATTATGTGTATGGAGATGGCAAAGAAGCCGCGCCAGACAAAACGGACACTGTTACTTTTACACGAACTGTCACAATAAATGAAGCAACAGGTGACAAAACTTTTGGCGAATGGCAAGCGAAAGATGATGACACGAAATTTGACGAAGTGAAGAGTCCTGAGATCAAGAACTATCACGCAGACAAAACAAGCATCGAGGAAGTCACAGGTTTGACAGCAGAAGACAAGGATCGTGAAGTGACTGTTACTTACTCACCAAATATGACCGAGTCAACAGAAACCAAAGAAGTCAAACGAATGATCCATTTTGTATATGAAGACGGCAAAGAAGCCGCCCCAGACAAAGTAGACACGGTTACGTTCACTCGAACGGTCACCACGAACGAAGCAACTGGCAACAAGACCTATGGCGAATGGCAAGCCCAAGATGATGATACGATGTTTGATGAAGTGTTAAGTCCAGAAATTGACAAATACAATGCGGACCAAAAAACGGTTGATAAAGTCACAGGTCTGACTGCAGAATCAGAAGATCGCGAAGTGACTGTCACTTATTCGCCAAATATGATCGAATCTACGGAGACCAAAGAGGTCAAACAAACGATCCATTATATGTATGAAGACGGCAAAGAAGCCGCGCCAGATAAAGTAGACACGGTCACGTTCACGCGGACGGTCACCGCCAACGAAGCAACTGGTGACAAGACCTATGGAGAATGGCAAGCCAAAGGTGATGATACAACATTTGATGAAGTGAAGAGTCCTGAGATCAAGAACTATCATGCAGACAAAACAAGCATTGAGAAAGTCACAGGTTTGACAGCAAAGGACAAAGATCGTGAAGTGACTGTTACTTACTCACCAAATATGACTGAGTCAACAGAAACCAAAGAGGTCAAACAAACGGTTCATTATGTGTATGAAGACGGCAAAGAAGCAGCCCCAGACAAAGTAGACACGGTGACCTTTACACGCACAGTGACAACGAATGAAGCAACTGGTGACAAGATCTATGGAGAATGGCAAGCCAAAGAAAACGATACGACATTTGACGAAGTGAAGAGTCCTGAGATTAAGAACTATACCGTCGATAAGGAAACGATCGAAGCAGTTACAGGAGTAGCGGTTGATAATCAAGACATCGAAGTCACCGTTACGTATGTGCCAAAAATGGAAACCGCAACAGAAACTGAGGAAGTCAAGCAAACGATTCATTACGTCTATGAAGATGGTAGCAAAGCGGCGGACGATCATACCGATAAAGTCACGTTCACCCGGGTGATAGCAAAGAATTTGGCAACTGGTGTAGTGACCTATGGCGAATGGAAGGCAAAAGACAACGACACGACTTTTGCTGAAATTTCCAGCCCAATGATTGAATATTGCACACCAGATAATGAGTTAATCGAAGCAATTACGAATATTCAACCCGATGCAAAAGATACCGAGTTGACTGTGATCTACAAAGCAAATACGGAAACGAAAGAGGAAAGCAAAGAGGTTTCGCGGACGATACATTATGTTTATGAAGATGGTAGCCAAGCGGCAGAAAGTTATACGGAAACCTTAACCTATACACGCACGGAAACAACCAATCTGCTGACTGGTGAAGTCGCATATACTGACTGGACAGCCACAAATGGTGACACGACATTTGATGAGGTGAAAAGCAAGCAAATTGAGGGCTACACGGCAGACCTGACGACAGTCAAAGAACAAACAGGAATGACTGCAGAAGATGAAGATACGGAGCTGACTGTGACGTATATAAAAAATGCAACAGACGAAGCCAATCCAACAGACTCATCAAAAGAGTCGAGCAACACGCCAAGTGATCAGACAAAAACAGATGATAACACACCGTCTACTGATATGAAAATAACGACTAACGTATCAGAAACAACAAGAACAGTCACGAGTGAAAAAAGTCTTCCAAAAACAGGAGAGAAAGAGGAACCCTTCATATTATACGCTGGAGTGACTATGGCGGTATCATCCCTGCTAGCATTTTTCTTAAGACGCTTAAGACAGAAACGAAAATAAGAAATCAGAAAAAGCTTTCTTATGAAATGGAATAGAATACTGGCGAAGTAGAAGACTGCTGATAATTTCCCATACTAATCTTGGAAATTTATCAGCAGTCTTTTCATTATGATTTGAAGCTTGTTCAAGTACTATCACACACCAAACCTTCTGACCACTTCAATAGAAAAACTCCTTCGTTTTCTGAAGAAAATTATGATATGATTTTGTGACAGAGACACGCTATGAAAGATAAAGGGAGGGATGGAACTATGAAGATAAAACAAGTGAGTGAAAACTATGATATCACACCACATACTCTTAGGTACTATGAACAAATTGGTTTGCTATCACCCAACTATACTGAGAATGGGTATCGAGATTACTCATACGAGGATATTGAGCGATTAAATACCATTAGAGACCTGCGTTTTTTTGATGTGTCACTTGAGGAAATTAAGAACTACTTGGATACAAAGAATAAAGCGCTGACTAAAGAAATCCTTCATTTCGAGATGGAGCAATTAGAAGATAGAATCCATGCGTTAAAAGAGAAACAAGATTTGTTAAAAGAGCGAATTGACTTGCTTGTCTACGCTGAAAAAAAGCAAAACCATGAAATTGAACGTACATTTTATGAAGAACGGTACCTTGTTTTAAGTCAAGAGAAAGACACAATGGGGAAAGACTTGTACTTTGAACTTAAACGCCTGCACAAACAATTTGAAAAAGAACTGCATGCCAATAATCAAAATGTTTTCGGAACGATTTTACTGCCGCACGAAGACGCATTTAGGCATCAAGTTTTCTATTGTCTGACAAACGATTTGGCAGATGAGAAGGCATTTACAATGCCTGCAGGAGAGTATCTCGCTATTTATTATACGGGCACATATAAGCAGCGCTTAGCTGCTTTAGCAGAACTAAAAAGTTACCTAAAGAAAAATAGACTGGTCGCGAAAGGAAATTTTTATGAGTTCTACTTGATTGATTTTCATGAGACGAATTTACCGGAAGAATACGTGAGTAAAATAGAAATTCTCCTTGATCAACCCGATTAAAACGGAATCGATCAAGGAGAAACGTATCTATTGGTACTTAGTGATTCAGCAAGTTTATCGATAAGATGACTTATGAAATAGAACTGTTCTTATTTCTCTACTTTGGTATCCATTGAGTAGGTGGGAGTAGTTTCCTTTAGAATGACTCGTGTTACGTGCTTTTCAGATTCTACTAATAAGAAAAGTAGAGTTGCTGGGATAACACTGATAAGCAGTTCGGATAAAGTTAAAGAGGTGGTCTGTAAGATACTTTGCAATGGTGAAAAATAGACCATTCCTAATTGGAGAATCGCCATAACAAGTAATGAGTAAATCAAGGCTTTATTCTGCTTGATTTTGTTACTGAAGGCTGAATCCGTGATCTCACGACAGTTGATCATGTAAAAAGCTTGACCGAAAACGATCGCATTGATCAAAACGGTTTGTCTGACAGCTTCGTCGCCGAATGCATTCATCGTTAGAAAGCCGAAGAAGGTCAAGAGTAGGCCGACATAAACGATTCGAAAGAGTGTATATTTGGAAATGATTTTTTCTTTCATATCACGAGGTGCTCGATTCATGATCATTTTGTGAGCTGGTTCAAAACCTAACGCATAGGAGAGTGTAATTGACGCAACTAGATTTAACCAAAGAATCTGCACTGTGCTTAGTGGTAAAGGAAGATTTCCCAACATAGAAACGATCAGCAAAAGCCCCTGGGCCAGACAGGTTGGCAAGTAGAAGAGGATCGTCTTTTTTAAATTATCAAAAATTCGACGGCCTTCTTTGATTGCTTTTGCAATCGTTTCAAAATTATCGTCAATGAGGATCATGTCGGCAGCTTGTTTACTAACATCGCTTCCTTTAATTCCCATGGCGATCCCTACATCTGCTTTTCTAAGTGCGGGTGCGTCATTGACCCCATCACCAGTCATTCCAACGATTTCGCCTTGTTCTTGTAAATAAGTAACAATCATCAGTTTATGCTCAGGTGTCGTTCGGGCAAAAATATTAGTATTTTTTACCACTCTTTGCCACTCATCTGTGGATAAACGATCCAATTCAGTTCCAGTGATTGCCCGTTCAGAATGGTCGATTCCTAATTTTTTGGCAATCGCTTTTGCGGTCGTTGGGTGATCCCCGGTGATCATTACGACTCTGACCCCGGCTTTTTTACAATCTGCTACCGCTTCGATCGCTGATTCTTTTGCTGGATCGATAATGCCAGCTAATCCGATGATTACGAGCTCGTCCATCTCTTCATGAGTCAATTCAGTCGTTGTATCTACATCTTTATAAGCAAACGCGATCACTCGTTGTCCCTCTGAAGCAAAAGCCAAATTGATCTTTTCCCACTGTGCATGATCAAACTCCGCTATCTGCCCATCAATATGTGCAGCAGTCGCTTTATTTAAAACGATATCTGGAGCACCCTTTACAAAAATCCGCTTTTTCCCATTGATCAAATGGCTTGCTGCCATATACTTATATTTTGAGTCAAAAGGTAATGTTTCTAGACTCTTGATCCGCGGTGTGCCAATACGATTGGTCCAACGTAATAAAGCTAATTCTGTTGCATTTCCGGTCACTGGACAGTGGCGATCATCGAAACTCTGTGTTTCTTGACAGTTTTGCATGATTTTGGCTAGCAGTTCGTTGTTCGAAGAATCTGTTTGGCCTTCATGATCAATCACTGTTACCTGATTATTAGAAAACACATTGGTAAGGGTCATATCGTTTTTGGTCAAAGTACCTGTTTTATCAGAACAGATGACTGTCATTGAGCCAAGTGTTTCGACAGTAGGCAATCCCTTTACGATCGCATTTTGCTCCGACATATTTTTCACGCCGGAAGACAGAATAATCGTCAAGATAGAAGGCAATCCCTCAGGAATAGAAGAAACGATCAAAGCAATGATTGCTGACACGATATACATCGGACTCATGCCATAAATGAAGTAGCTGATCAATCCTAATAAGAAGATAAAGACGCCGATCCCTTTAAAAATAGCATGATTCATTTCGTTCACTTTTTTCAATAAAGGGGTTTCTTTCACTTCAATGGTTGCTAAAGAAGCATTGATTTTACCAATCTCAGTGTCCGAGCCAATTTCAACAACGAGCCCTTTTCCAGTTCCTGACTGTACTTGCGTACCTGAATACGCCATATTGGTTCGTTCAGCAAGTGCTATTTGCCCCTCTAAACGAGCAGTTGTTTTTACGACTGCATCAGGCTCTCCAGTCAGAATCGATTCATCTATTTTTAGTTGATTCACAGTTTCCATACGCAAATCAGCAGGAATAACATCACCAGGTGATAAATAAACACGGTCCCCTGGAATCAAATCTTCTGCATCGATTGAAAGACGTCCGTTTTCAGATTCGACTGTCGCCTTTGAACTAAGTAATTTTGAAATGCTAGATAGTGAATCATCTGCTTTTCTCTCTTGGTAGTAACCAATCATTGCGTTTAAAACGACAACGAGTAAAACGATCGCTCCTTCAACTAAACTTCCCGTAATAAATTTTAAAACAGCTGCACCGATCAAGACATACATTAACGCATCGTGGAAGTAAGATAAAAACTTCTTCCATTCGGGTGTCTTTTCTGATGCTTGTAATTTATTTTTCCCGTGTTTTTCTTGATACGCTTTACGTACCTCATTTGTGATAAGCGTCTTACTTGTCGCTGACTGCACCTTTTCAATATCCAAATTATGCCATTGTTTCATTATTTTCCCTCCGTTTTCTTTACATGAATAGCATAAAGGTTAGAGTGACTATAAGGTCAAACGTTTTTTGAAAATATTTTTTACCTATAGGCTAATTGCAAAAAAAATTCTTTAGATGGGCTGAAAATGGCGATTTGGCTCCGTGTTTCGTTATAGGAGTCAAGGCGCTTGATTGATGAAGGTATCTACAAAAAGGCTAGCAAAACTATTATCAAATGGCTAAATCAATGTCCGCTGGTAAACTTGATGCCCAAAATACCAACTATTAATAAGACGACGAAAACCCAAGTCAGAAGGGATAGCTGGTCTTTAAAGAACACGACCCCCACAATAATCGATCCCACCGCACCTATCCCTGTCCAAACAGGATAAGCGATACTTAATGGTAGGTTTTTGACCGCTAAAGCCAAGAAGCCAAAACTGAAAAGCATTCCGATGACTGTTAAAATACTATACCAAAAGTGGTTAAACCCGTTGCTCAGTTTCATGGTAGATGCCCATGCGACCTCAAAAAATCCTCCTAAAAGTAAATAAATCCATGTCATAATTTTTTCTCCTCCTCAAAAAAAAATAAGCATTCAGTAAACTCTTCAAGGACCTAATGAGTTTACCAAACACTTCTATCACCCGGTGGTGTTTTGGATATTCAATTAATGTAACAATAATAAAATCTTAGCTGAAAAGGGAGAGATTGTCAAACTCTCTGAATTCAGGATCTTTTCATTTACTAACCATAGTTTGCATGCATTTCACAAAAGTTAGAATCAACAAAAGGAGCTGGATTCCCCAGCTCCTTTTATAATTGCTTGATACAGTTCAAAAAGTGGTGATAGTCACTTTTTTGCAAAATTGCTTGTTGAATATCTTCACGATCCATCAATTCTAATAAAAGACTATAGATTTCTTCGGTATCTTCATATTCGTCTTTTTGAATCGCAAAGAGAAAGACAAATTTAACCAAATCACCATTTCCCCAATCAACACCATCAGGAATGATCGCCACTGAAACGGCTGAGCGTTTTGCCATCAATGTCATGGGGTGGGGGATAGCAAGCCACTCGTTAATATTGGTCTGATTGATTGCTTCTCGTTTTTTCACACTGTCATAAAAATCTTGGGGCACAAAATCTTTTTGGTACAATTGCTGCGCCATTTTTTTTAGTAAGGTTTCTTTATCTGCATGATTTTCATGAAGAAAAAATGCTTTTTGAAACAATGAATAGATGCCGTCTTTTGTTTCACTGAGCGTTTCAATGAACGGTTCGATTTTGCCAATTTCTTTATCTAGCTTGGCCATGTTGATGTAAATAGAGGGAACCGAAAATTGTTCTAATGGAACGGTTGTGATCACAAAATCAATCGCAGAAAGATCACATTGTTGTAGCTCGACGTAAGAAAAGCGATCAACGACTTCGATCGTTTCTTGATAGTGCTTGATAATTTTCGCTTCAATAATACGACTCATGGCTCGACCGGTTCCGCAAACAAGGATGACGCGATGTTTATGATGATTTCTGATGGAACTCCTTTCCATAGCACCTGCGATGTGCAAAGCGATATAGCCGATCTCATCAGGAGAAAAATAAAAACCGTGTTTCAGGCTTACCGTTTCTAAATGAGTCAAACATAAATCATAAGCCTGTGGAAAAGATTTTCTGATCGTTGCCAGCAATGGATTGCTACGGCGTGCATCCATTAGATTCATATTGATAAAGCCCTCAATATGAGATGTCAGATCTTCTATTAGCATCTTGTCTGTCTCTAATGCATAGTTTGACGTCTGTTTGATCGCAGTCAATAATTCTTCCACAATGGCTTTTGCAGTTTTCGTGGAAGAATCGCTTGCATCACCTGTTTCAACTAAACGTGGTGCATTCATCGCGAGATAGTAAATGAAGTATTGTTTTTCTCCAGCAGTCAATTGTATATCAAATGCATGATCGATTTCTTCTAAGAAGTGACCTACAACTTTCTGGGCATCTTTTTTGAGCGCGGGCACATGCAAGGGAAATTCGTTGATCTGATGACCGGCTATAAAGCGACTGATTGCTAAAGCAAAATGAGAAAGAATGTTTTTATGATAGTAGTCAGAGTCTAACAAGTCTAAGGACGCCAGATGATTTAATGACAATTCTTGCAAACGGGTCAGATCAATCTTATCAAACAACTCAAGTTCCATTTCCGTGAAGCCGACCAAATACTCTTGGAGATCTTTTTCAATCAACAGATCACTGATTGCTTGGCGTTTGGCGAATTCGTTACCCAAGACTTCAAAGCCAATATTTGGACGATTTACTATTTTTAATTGATAGGTCGCTAAATTGTCTCGAGCCGTTTTTAAGTATGAGTAAAAGGTGTTTTTACTAATAAATAATCGATCAAGAAAATCATCTAAGGATAAAGGGTTTTCATTCTTAAATAAAAGGAAAAGTAGATAGGCTTGTCGTTCTTCACTCGTAGTCAGAAAGGACTCGGTAGTTGACATACTTTCAGTCCACCAGTCATGAAATTGTTCTTTTGAACCAATAGACAACAAATAGCCTTGCCCTCGAATCAACTTGATGGAGGCACCGACATTTGTTAACAAATCATTCAAATTTGCAATGTCGGTCCGAACCGTTCGCTCAGAAATCGAGAAGTTTTTCGTTAACTCCTTCATTGGTAGCGGCGCCGTTTGTCTAGTTAATACTTCCATTAGATCATCTAATCGTTGATAAGCAAGTTTTGACACTTGTTTCACCTCCGTGCTCTTTCTCATCATACAATAGAAAGAATAAGAAGGAAATGCTTCACCAGTACCGAAAATTTCCAGAAGAGTTGGCAATCATTTTGGAAAACGCTTTACTAATGATTGCCACTTGAATTGGAAATTTGTTGTGTTTACATCGTGAATCAGAAACCGTAAATTAAACGTGTACAGAAAATAAACCACACGAATTACGCTAATGGTTTCATAATAAAGGAAAGGAGCAGATGAGATGGATTTTCAGGAAAAAAATATTCTCTTGAATGTGGCTGTTACATCAAAAGAAGAACTGTTTCACGTGATTGCACATCATGCCTATGAATCAGGGATCGTTACCAATGCAGCAGATACATGTGCGGCATTCATTGAACGGGAAGCTCAATATTCAACCGGCTTACAAGAAGGCTTTGCTATTCCACATGCAAAAGCTGAACCGGTTTTGGAACCGACCGTTTTGTTTATTCGTTTAGAGCAAGCCATCGAATGGGAAACTTTCGATGATTCGGCAGTCAAAAATGTGTTTGCTTTGATGGTCCCTAAAAAAGATGAAGGAACGGTGCATCTGCAAATGCTGAGTCGTCTAGCAACCGCATTGCTTGAAGAGACATTCATCCAGCAGATTCAACAATCAGAAGACAAAGCTTATTTAGCAGAATTAATCAAAAAGGAAATGATGGGAGAGAAAATTATATGAAAATAGTAGGGATTTCCGCCTGTCCAGCAGGATTGGCACATACACCGATGGCGGCAAAAGCTTTAGAAAAAGCTGGTGCGAAACTTGGCTATGAGGTCAAGATCGAACAGCAAGGCTCGTTAGGGCAAGTCAATGAGATCACTGCAGCCGAAGCAAAAGAAGCAGATTTCTTGCTTTTAGCGACTGACCAAAAAGTTGTTGGGATGGAACGGTTTGAAGGAAAACCGCAAATTCGAGTAAATATCAATACGTGTATCAAAGCACCGGAAGCGGTGCTGAAGAAATGTGTCGCTGCTGTTGAACAAAGAAACGCAAACTAAAGGAAAGAGGCAAGGATGATGAAAAGAGTTCTAGCAGATTTAAAAGGCCACTTGATGAGTGGAATTAGTTTTGTACTGCCATTGATTATTGGTGCTTCACTGGTTGTTGCCATTCCGAAAATGATTGCTCTTGGTATGGGGATCACAAGCTTAGATCCTTATGCTGACACGGAAGGCTTTAAACATGCGCTTTATTTGATTGAACAAGTAGGGTGGACAGGAATCGGCTTGATCAATACTGTCTTGGCTGGTTTTATCGCGTATTCTGTTGGAGATAAGGCTGCGCTAGGTGCCGGCTTTATCGGTGGTGCAGTCGCTTCTAGCACCAATGCTGGGTTTTTAGGGGCAGTTATTGCTGGGTTCTTAGCAGGATACTTAGTGAAGTGGGCGAAAGAACATATCAAATTACCGGAGTCGTTTGCTGGGGTGATGCCGCTGGTAATTTTACCCTTGATTGCTACATTGTCTGTAGCAATCGTCATGGGCGCCTTACTCTCTGAGCCATTGGCGTGGATCAATACTAGTTTGGTTGAATGGATCCGAACCATGATTGAAAATGACGTTAACAAAATTTTACTGGCAGTCATCATGGGGGCAATGATTGGCTCTGACTTAGGGGGACCTGTAAACAAAGCTGCTTGGATGGCAGGAAATGTGTTACTAGCGGAAGGGGTCTTTTTGCCAGCTATCATCGTGAATGTTGCGATTTGTGCGGTACCATTTGGATATGCCTTAGCAACTTTGTTCCACAAAAATCGATTCAACAAAGAGCTACTGGATGCTGGGCGTAATAACTTTATTATGGGGTTCATCGGAATCACAGAAGGAGCAATTCCTTTTACATTAGTCAATCCATTACGGCTTGTGCCGATCAACATGTTGGGAGGAGCAATCGCTTCTGGTTTGGGGATCGCATTAGGAATGTATGACAAAATGCCGCCAGTTGGGGGAATATACGGCTTCTTCACTGTTGGAAACGGTTGGGCGTATTTGATTGGACTATTTGCAGGAGCAGCCTTCATCGGTTTTGTCGCGCCTTTATTCGTGAATTTCAATAAGCAAGAAGAACAAACAGAAGATATTGCCCTCGATGATATTGAAGTGAGCTTTGAAAATTAAGCAACAAGGCTGATTAGCTAAATAGTAGCAAAAGAAAAGGCACGAGCAGGTGATTTTTCAAGAACGCTTTAAGGCATCTGACAATGTCAAGACTTGGGGAAGAAAACGAGAGTATTTGAAGAGAATCGATTTTCAAAATTCGAAGTATTTGTGTAAGAATCAAATTATTTGTACCAGATGGTAAAAAAATTGAGAAAAATTAATAGGCACGAACGACACCCATCGTTACGTGCCTTTTCTAATCACGGGAGAGGAATGATTGAATGAAAAAAACAGTACATGTCGTACCCCACAGTCATTGGGATCGCGAATGGTATTTTACGACGAGTCGCTCGAAAATCTATTTGATGCACGATCTAAAAAACGTCATTGAACAACTAGAAAAGGATGATCCTTATGAAAGTTTTATCTTAGATGGACAGGCTTCTCTGTTAGATGATTACTTGAAATGGCGTCCGCAGGACAAAGAAAGGATTCAACAACTTGTTCAACAAGGGAAGTTGATCATTGGTCCATGGTACACACAAACCGATCAATTGGTGATTTCGGGAGAAAGCATTGTTCGAAATATGTTATATGGCATGAAAATTTGTGAAGCATTCGGAACCTACATGAATGTCGGCTATGTGCCAGATTCTTTCGGACAAGCAGCTAGTATGCCGCAAATCTATCGTGAGTTTGGTATCACTGACACGATGTTTTGGCGCGGTGTCAGTGATGACGATGTTAAATGCACAGAGTACAAATGGCGTGGAGAAGATGGTTCTGTGGTCAATGTTTATCAGATCCCAAGTGGGTACTACATTGGCGGTGCCATTCCTGAGCGAGAAGTAGAATTAGCAAAGTTCTTACATCAAGAACCGTTTAAAACGACTTGGGGACGCAGTGCAACGGATCAAGTGTATTTTCCAAATGGTTTCGATCAAGCACCAGTTAGAGAAAATCTTCCAGAATTGGTTGATCGAATGAATCAACTGTATCAGGATGAGTATGTGTTACAATTTTCAACGATCGAAAAATACATTGCTGCGGTCAAAGCACGCCATCCTGAGTTGGAAGAAATCGCTGGTGAACTGATCAACGGCAAATTGATGCGAATCCACAAAACGATTTTTTCTTCACGTCCTGATTTGAAGGCGATGAACACCCAGATCCAACATTACTTAGTCAATGTCATGGAGCCTATCTTAACCATGGCTATGCAATTAGGATTTGAGTACCCCGTAGAAACAGTCATAGAGATTTGGAAGTTAATGTTTGAAAATGCGGCGCATGATTCGATTGGTTCTTGTGTTTCTGATACGACCAACGAAGATATCTATATGCGCTATAAGCAAGCGCGAGATATTTCTATGAATCTTGTCGAATTGACGTTACGACAGATTTCTACTGCAATCAACAACCCACAAGCAAAAGAAATTACTTTTACGCTTTTCAATACCTATGACACAAAACGTAATGGGGTGATCGAAGCAGAGGTTTATTTGCCGCAAAAAGAGTTTGCGATCCTTGACCAGTCAGGTCAGGCGTTACCTTATACGATTTCAGAGCTTACCGACCAAACGGAGTATGTGTTGAATCAGGGGAACATATTAGATCCAGTCAAGGAGATCTATTTGCCGGAGAAAGTCTATAAAGCAAAAATTGCCATAGAAACGACTGACGTGCCGAGTATGGGGTATACCCAGCTGACGATTGATTTAAAAGGTGATACAAGCGCACCATTGCAGGAGATTACAACCAATACGATCGAAAATGAGTACTATCAGATCACTGTCAATAGCAATGGTTCGTTGGATATTCTAGATAAAACCAATCAAGTACTTTATCAAAATCAAGGGATTATTGAAGAAAATGGCGACGATGGTGATTCATTCAATTATTCACCACCTGTGAAAGATTTTGTGATTTCATCAATTGATGCGCAACCAACGATCTCGATTCAGCAATCAGCGATCTACCAAAAGATTGATGTGGCATTCACCCTGAGGGTTCCGAAGGATTTAGCTGAACGTGCAGAAAAGAAGATCTCGGCTTCACTGCCGATCCAATTGACGATCGTGTTAAAAAAACAATCGCAACAAATTGATTTCAAATTAACGGTTGAAAATCAACAAGTGGATAGCCATCGGGTATGTGTGCTATTTGATACCGGAATTGCCTCGAAATTTTCGCTGGCTGACCAACAGTTTGGTACATTGCAGCGTCCGGTTATGTTTGAAAAAGAAATGGCCCTTTGGGAAGCCAATAAAGAGCAATGGAATGAGCAGCCGATCGCCATAGAAACGTGTCAATCGTTTGTCAGTTTATTCGATGCATCCCATGGCGTAGCAGTAATGCCTCAGGGTGTACGTGAATATGAGATCGTGGGGGAAGCGTTTGATACGATTCGCTTAACGATTTTACGAACCTATGGCTTCATGGGGAAAGAGAATCTACTGTATCGTCCAGGGCGTGCTTCAGGAGAATCAGTGATTGCGACACCAGCTGCGCAGTGCCACAAAACGATGCATTTTGATTTCTCTGTTGCTTACTTTGCGCAAGGATTTGATCAAGCAAATGTTGCACAGCGTGCCAAACAAGCAGTAACACCGATCACGCTTTATCAATCCGCAGAATTTCTGAATTCCCGCTTGATATTTACTTTAGGACCGGTTGACCCAACCTTACCGGCAAACTTTAGTCTTTTTGAGATCAATGGCAATTTGACCCTAAGTGTATTGAAAAAAGCCGAAGCTCGTCCAGGTTATATTTTGCGTCTATACAATGGGCTTTTAGATGAAGGAGGACACGCGACGATCACATTCAACCATCCAGTGAACGTAGTAGAAACAGTCGATTTAAAAGAAGATACAAAAGAAGCACTTGTTGTGGAAAAGAATGTAGTCACTCTTGAAAAGATAGACCATGCAAAATTTGTGACATTGTACGTAGAGTAATTGCTAGTGATCGAGAGTAAGGATATTCAAACGCAGAGTTGAAGAAAATTCATAGTGAAAAGGTCAACCTCCCGTATACATTTTAACCAGATGTATACGGGAGGTAGGTTTTATTTTCGACTATTTTTAACAGTTTTTGTTGAGAGTCTATCAATTCACAGCAATGAAAGGCAAAGAATTTTCTCAGCCACAGCTTTTCCTAAAATTTCCCCTCCAGTTTGAGAAAAATGCAGATGATCCCCCGAATCAAATGCAGAAGCTAATCTTGTTTTATCAGAAGGATCTCTTACCATATCATTGATATCGATCGTATTTTCTTGCGTCATTATCCATTGATTAAACGCAGTTCGGATAGCTTCTTTTTCCTCGGTCCAACTCGGCTTTCCTTGGTTGTAAGAATAGTTAAAAGGGGGAAGCGTGAGGGGAACAAACGGAATGTCTGCTTTTTTTGCCAGATTTATTAGAACTTTGTAGTGTTTGATCAACTCCTCTTTGGTAGGTAATTCTGAAAGTGGAGAGCCCGTTCCTGGATGAAACAAGTCATTTAACCCAATCAATGAAACGATCAAATCTGGCTTTTGATCCACGACATCTGCTTGGAACCTGTCGATTCCTGCAACACCAAAGCTGTCTTTCCAACGAGAAATCCCTGAACCAGCATGTGTCAGACGATTGCCTGATATGCCAGCATTAAAGCTTGTTGCAATCAGACCACGTTTGTTTAGATTGTCGATGACACTATCACTAAAATATCCTTGATTCGTCAAAGAGTCGCCAAAAAAAGCAATGACTTTTGCATCAACTTTCGTTTCTAGAGCAACTGAAGTAATCCCAAAAATAAAGTTATTGGTTTCTCTTATATTCGAATGGACTACTTGATCAGATAGTAAGTTTGCCGAGGAAGATACTCGATTGATCTCGTTGGAGAATAATGCCTCTATCAGAATATCGGCTCCTTTGGTTACTGAAAAATCAATGTCATCTGTCCATAAAGTGGATCCAGCTGGGACAATGAATTGTGGTCGATTATCTAAGGTAATAACATTGGATTGTTGGTTTCCCGGATTACTACTGATTTTTATCGACTCTACGTTTAAATCAAAATAATCATAGCGGTTACAAAGTTCGAGTGCTAATCGTTGTCCAGAAAGCGGCTGCTTGATTCTTAAACGTAATTTACGTCCATTAGGAGAAAAGTTTAGTACTTGGTAATTAGAAAATACTTGATGCCAAATTATTTTTTTCATCATATATCACCTTACAGTTCATCTGCAGCTTTCATTTTATCATTGAAACCAAAAAGCCAAGTCAAAAGAAAGGATAGCAAAAATGTTCCTATATGAGAGAGTAGATAAGCATAGAAGTTTTTATCGATCCCTGCAACCGGGTTGATAAAAGAGGCAAATCCTATAACCCCACCTGCGAATCCATAGTTGACCAAGTGAAGGAAACCTGCTAGAGCACCACCAAAAATATTTGAAAGGGTCACGAGATAGAAGACTTTTTTGTATTTTAGTAGAATACCATAGATTGCAGGTTCGCCAACACCGCATATTTGTGAAAGAGTGGCAGCAAAGGCAACTTGTTTTAGTTGAGCTTTTTTTGTTTTCAATGCGATTGAGCATGTTGCACCCGCAATACCCATCATCAATACAGACGAGAAGGCATTCATCATACTAAATCCGTTAACAGTTAAATCGTTGACGATGATCGGAATCAATGGCCAATGCATGCCGAAGACCACTAAGACTGGAAAAAGTGCGCAATAGACTGCTCCGCCAATAATCGTGTTAAAGTCAAAAATGGTACTAATTCCGAATGCTAGCCCATCACTAATAATCGTTATGATTGGTCCGATGATAAGAAGAACGGCTAAGCTTAGTACCAGAACTTCAACGATTGGTGACACAATGGAAGAAATCACGAGAGGAACAATTTTCTTTAAAAACTTTTCAACATACGTTGCTAACCAAGCAGCGACCAGAATAGGGAAAACCGAAGCTGTATAATTCATAATGGGGAATTCTATGCCCAAAATAGCGACCTTCGCAGCTGTACTTGAAGCAATAGTGACTATATTTGGATGAATGAGTATCGCACCCACGACTGCCAGAACAATAGGATTCACCTTTAATTTTTGAGCTGCAGTAAAACCTAAGATGACAGGTAAAAAATAAAAAATGCCATCTGCAATCGTGCTAATCAATAGATAAGATTGCGAACTATCTTGTAATAAACCAAACGTCACCAACGAAGCTTGTAATCCTTTGATTATTCCAGCTCCTGCAAGAAGACCGATGACGGGCATCATTGAACCTGTAATTATGCCAATAAACTGATTGAAGCCATTTCGAAATAGCTGAAGAAAATCACTATTGGAATCATTTTCCACCACTCCCTCTGTAGAATCAAAGACTTGATCATTGTTTAACTGGCGCATTACTTCCTCGTAAATAGCATTTACTTTGTTTCCAACAACCACCTGATATTGTCCTTGAGCTTCTACTACGCCCATTACATCATCCAACTCTTTTATCTTAGTTGTATCGGCTTTCTCTTTGTCCACTAGATAGAAACGAACACGTGTAATGCAGTGGATCACATTTTTGATATTATTTTTTCCACCAACGTACTCAATCATGTACTCCGCTAACTGTTTGTCACTCATAATAAAACCTCCTCATTTCTTTTAACCGGTTACGCTCATTTTAAATTTGTTTAAACAAATAATCAAGCATTTGTTTAAACAAATTTAAGTTTTTTGTATAGGTAGAATGATATCATGTTATAATTAACTGAAAGAGTGAGGTGGAACTATGGTGAATAAGTTTCGGGATATATATGACACTTTGAAAAATGAAATTAATGAGGGACTCTATAACGATACAATGGTTTTACCGACCGAAATGGCGTTAATTGAGCGATTTGGTACTAGTAGAAATACAGTTCGCAGAGCGATTCAACTGCTTAATGAAGATGGATTGGTTTATAGTGTGAAAGGAAGAGGGGTAGTTATTCTTGAAAGAATCGAGATTGACAAGAAGTCTTTCAAGGTAGGAAATTTTCAAGGATTGAAGGCACTATCCGCAGATACTGAGGTCGAAAAAAAAACAATTGTGCAAGAATTTCACGAGTTGACTGTTGATGATTCATTAGCAAAAAAAATTTCATTTCCGGTTGGTGAAAGAGTATACCTTGTGAAACGATTACGCCTCATTGATGGGAAAGCGATGATGTCAGATACGAGTTATTTCAAAAAAAGTATCGTTAAGGGTCTTAATGAGAAAATCATAGCCGGATCAATCTACGACCATATCAAACAAAACTTAGATTTTAAAATCGCTGCATCAAAGTCTATAATGAAAGTTGAATCTGCAAAAGATTCTGACTTTAAAGAATTAGCTTTAGGAAAAAATAATTGTGTGGGAATATTGGAAAATGCGGTCTATAATGATATGGGAAAATTATTCGAATATACGACAATCAGGTATATTCCTAACGAATATGCACTCATTTCATTTGATCAAAATTAAAAACTGGTTTAGCTAAATAACATAAAAGATCATAGCAAAGGGATTTCTAGTACATTGTCTGTATACTTTTTTTCTATTGCACTTGTACAAATCAACTAGCTGTCATTTATTTCTAAGTTGATAAATGAATGTGAGTTATCTAAAACAAGACCGAATAAAAAGCCAAAAGGTGGGAGAATACTATGAGAATTAGAGCTGCTGCATTGTCTGATCATAAAGAACTAGCTCATTTGTCGAAAGTACTAGGCTATCCAATCGAAGAAGAAGTATTGATCGAAGGCCTAAAGAGAATTTTAGCTGAGGAGGATCATCTCTTGCTGGTCGCTGAAATAGAGGGAAAAGCAGTTGGAATGATTGAAGCACAGCCATATTCAACAGTTTATTCTGCCGGGCGATTTTTTAATGTCCTAGGTTTGGTAGTGGATGATCAAGTGCAAAAGCAAGGCGTTGGCGGGAAACTACTGTCGACAATTGAAGCAGAAGCCCGACAGCGAGGAATGCAAGGCATTCGATTAAATTCGAATGTCAAACGCCATGCTGCCCACAAGTTTTATGAAAACCATGGCTACCACAGCAGTCATGAACAGAAACGGTTTATCAAGGAATTATAAAAATGCAAAGACGCTGGAGGAGTGACAAACGACTCTTCAGCGTCTTTTTTGTATCCACGTTTTTATTTGTTCAATTTAAGACAGAAAATCTAGGTTCTAAGGGATCAATGCTAGCTGTAGCCTTCAGATACAAATGCATAGATCATGGAGGAACATTTCTTTAATCTTTTAGTGAAGAGGATAATTTTATTAACTGGTCCACGATTAAATAGATAACATTCTATTTCTATGACTTGAATAGTGGTAAGAAAATCACTCAATCGTTGAGGAAAATGGACGTACACTAGATAAACCCATTTAATTGCTACATTTTTATCCGTCTAATCATAGGAATGTATTAATGTTTGCTAAAGATCAATCAGATACTCAAACTTTTTTAGTTTTTGATAAGCTGATTTTCCTTTTCTTGAAAGTTTCACTTTGCTGAATTTAAATCGTCTTCGATTGGCTGATAGCAAGGATCGATGTAATCGAGTATTGATGATAGATTCAATTTCATTCTCTTCTTCTGTGGTTAATTTGATAGGGGAATACCCGCTTTTAATCAAAGAATATGAATATTCCAGACAGCTCATTTTATAAATAAAAGCAGTCAATTTTACTTTTTCGACCCTCATTTAATCACCCTTTCTTCTTAAAATATAGTAGTAAAGAAGATACAAAATTGCCATTCGATATTTACTTCGTGTTATGCAAATATTGAAAAAGAGATGAGTTCATGATGGAAGTTCCCTCTATTTATGGCCTGTTATTTTAGCAAGAAATTTTTTTTCTTATCTACTGATTTTTAATAACTAGAAGAAATACCCGATATTGATATGAATAGCCTAGCTATATCAAGGGAATGACATAGGAAAGCAACAACTTAAAAAAAGCAAGACCTAAAATTTTTAAAAGCTGCTTTTTTTGTTTTTTTTTTGCACGGTATTTTTGCGAATTTGGTGCCATTTTAAAAATGATTTTTACTATTTTTTTATTAAAAAACAATTGTTTTCTCTGGGGGGGACTTAGTATGCAAGAAATAATAAATGAATATACGGGTTATAAATAATTGTTATTTTTCTCAAAAATGCATGGCGCTATGAAAATTTCGATTTTGATTTTTTCTTACCCACTTGTAATCTATTAGATGCAAGAAGCAAACAGAACGCACCGTTTTTTTTTTCGAAAAGTTGAATCACTAATTTTAAAAGGTAGACTAAAAGATTTATTTTTCAAAAATATCTTTTAGAAGTGATTCAGCTTTTATAAAAGAAAAATACAATGAGTCATCTAAATTGATGGCTAATTTTCACTAAAGGAGGGTGGTGAATGAAATCAAAAATAGGTGAGGGAATGTTGGTCTTTTGCATAGTAGTTTTCATCCATTTTCCAACTATTGTTTATGGTACACAAACTCAAGAAGTGAAGACTGAAGGCATGATTAGTTTCACTGGTACATACGAACCCATTGGCGCGCCAGAACCTAAGCCGCCAGTTCACGTTGTCAAGCCACCTTCAGATGGTAGTTCAAGTTTGGAAAAAACTTTTCCACAAACAAATATGATCACAAACACTTGGTGGAAATCGATTGGATTAAGTTTACTTATCATTGTCGTTTGTTGGTGGGGGAAAGCATTGAAAAACATATATGAATTAAAAGAAAGTAGGAATGAAATATGAAATTTATTCGTTTAGCGTCAATTGCCGTATTATCTACCACTATTTTAGCTGGAAGTGCGACCAAAGCTTATTCACAAGAGGTTCGAGATGTAACCTCGAATGGACAAGTTGAGTTTCGTCCGGCGGGTGAAGAGGATGGAGAGCTAGAGGTGGTGAATCCAGTACCAAATCCAGATGTGGAGATTGAACCCGAAATTCCTGGGACCACTGGAGAATTATCCATCATGAAAGTAGCAACGATGAATTTCGGTACACAAGTAATATCTAATCAAGATAGAGAATATAACATGGTTGCAGAAATGCAGCAAAAATCTGGAACAACGGGTGACGATAATAAAGTACCTTATGTCAGTTTTGCTCAGGTTCATGATCTACGAGGAACAAATGCCGGTTGGGATCTAGAAGTTAGTTTAAGTAATTTTGAGTCACAAACACAAAACAATATTTTGACGGGTGCTTGGATAGAGTTTGTTGGTTCTGAGATTAGGTACGAGGGAAGCAATAATTTAAATTCACCTAGCGCTCATGAAGATAATTTAGAACTACTCACAAACGGGGCTGCTCGTTCAGTGATGAGAGCGATAAAAGGTCAAGGCGCCGGGGTTTCTTCAGTTGTCTGGGGAAATCAAGAAGAACTGACAAATCAATTTTCCTCAGAAGATTTTGATTCTAAAAATGATGTTGTAGAAAATGGTGCCATCAAATTGCATGTTCCGGGTTCTACTGCTAAAGATGCGACCACGTATAAGGCAACACTGTTATGGGATTTGACAACGACTCCTAATGGCGATGTTGGTGATGAAGAAAATAATATTTAGTAAGAGCAGGCACCAGAAAACTTTATGAAAAATTCTCTACAGCGTTGCATGAATGTGTAGCGTTGTTTTTTTTAGAAAGGATGATTCATTTGAACCATACTCATATATCTGCTTATTTACAGCATTTGTTCCTTAAATATAAGGTTTTTTTTCTTCTTTCGATTTTCTTGTTTCCAGCATTGGTCCAAGCCGAAGAAAGTAGCCTGAATTTTCATGTTGTACCGGAATTACCTGCTAGCCAAGTAGACAGTACAAATAGTTACTTTGATCTGAATCTAGCACCAGGTTCAAAAGAGAAATTGTCCTTAAAGCTTCATAACGGGAGTGAAGAAACCATTCGAGTGCGAATCACCCCTCATACTGCTTATACCAATGTGCATGGTTTCGTGGAGTATGGCAAAAAGGCAGAAGAACCGGACCCAACATTACTATATTCTCTTGACGAATTGATTGAATCACCAGATGTGGTCGAGCTCAGTGGAAATGAAACAAAAACAGTGAACTTATCACTTCAAATGCCAGACGCTTCCTTTGATGGATTTCTAGCTGGTGGGCTGCGTATTAGTGAAGTGAAGGAAGAGACAGAAGAAACGGTTAGTGAGCAAGAGGGGGTTGCAGTAAAAAATGAATTTGCTTATGTCATAGGAGTTGTGGTCAGCAATACTCGAGATTCTGTAGAACCAGATTTAGAACTCTTAGATGTTTTCCCAAATCAATTGAACTTTCGCAATGTAATTAGCGCGACGATTCAAAATGTGACGCCAACCTTTGTGAATCGACTAGCCATTAAAGCGAGTGTTCAGCGCGAAGGTGAAACAGAAATTCTTTATGAGGCAAGTGACGAGCAAATGCAGATGGCACCTAATTCCCACTTTCATTTTCCAATTCCTTTGGGAGGCGATCGTTTTGAAGCTGGCAATTATCTTTTGAAACTGACAGCAACTTCTAAAGGGGAGACGTGGTCCTGGGAACAAAAATTTACGATTGATTCTGAAAAAGCGCGAAGTTATAACCGTACAGATGTCACGATTGACGCAAGCACAAACTGGTGGATGATAGGATCACTTGTTTTATTTTTTGCGTTATTGGGGATGATCGTTTACGAACTCTATAAGAAAAAGCTTAAAAGAAAGTCAGGAGGTGTGAGATCGGATGAGTAAATTATTTAGGAAAGCGGTAATTTATATTATCGCTTTCAAAATGATTGCACAATCATTCTCTGTACCATTGAACATGGCTTTTGCAGAAACGCTTACTGATTTTGATGATGTATCTGAAACTAATGAATTTCCTTCTATCGTGGAGCAAACAGAAGCGGACGAATTAAAGGATGAAACCTTTCATTTTTCTGATACTTATCTTAAAGGAAAAGTATCAGAACCGATAATCGTAAAGATTTTTTCAAACAGTGAGTATCTATCTGTTCCTATTACTTTGCCAGAAGAGGCACAGATTGTTGAAGAAAAATTACCAGAGGGTATTTCTATAAAACAAGAAGCACAATTAGGTCGGTGGCTAATTGAATCCGTTCGTCCTCAAGATACATTTGACATTCCTTTGTTTTTCGAAGTTCCAGGGAAATATCAAGTATCTGTATTAGAAAAAATACTTGTTCTTGAAATAGAAGAAGAGCAACCTACAAATGAGGCTAGGGACACAGAGTCAGAGGAAAACAAGGGTATTTTTCCTGATGAAGATGGAATTGCTGGACAAGAAAGTGTAGAAACGGGTATTGATTATGAAGTATACAGTGAACATCTTGAGTTATTCAATGAAGTTTTTGAAGGCACACCATTAAACGAGAACAGAAAAGTTATCGTAGATGTGAACAATCTGCAAGACTATTTTCATTTTATTGGCAACGCAAAGAATGACGGTTTTGGTCAAGTGACACTCACGGAAGAAGTAACCAATCAAGCCGGTGCCATAACTCTAAAAGAAAAAATGCTCTCTGGTTATCCTATGCGAGTCACTGGCTCGATTAATACTGGACGTCTCAGTAATACGGGTTTAGGTTCGAGTAGAGGTGGCGATGGGGTCGGCTTTGGTTTTCATGCGGATGACTTAGATGCTGTAGGTGAAACAGGTCAGGGGATGGGGCTTGCAGGATTGGCTTCTTCTTTTGGCTTTAAAATTGATACGTATAGAAACAGTAGCGCAACAGCGCTAACTGAAGCGGACCCCTCGTCAATAGATGGAACTTCAAACTCTGCATTTGGTGCATTTGTTTATACAGACTCAAACTCAGGCATCCTGCGAAACTATCAAGGGAATGAAGCGCCTCCTCGAGTCACAACAAATCCCAGTAATAACTCTTTTCGAAATTTCTCGTTAGTTTACAATCCCGGTGTCGACAACAAAATACTCAGTATTAGCTATGAAGGAAGAGTATGGCGAGTTGATGTTTCTCAGTGGATAGACACAGAAGACTTATCTTTTATCATTTCTGCTGCGACAGGTGGGTCAGTCAACCTCCATCAAATTCGTCTTGATCGCTTTGAGTATGTGGCAGCAGCTACGGAATATGATTTTATTGAAGGGGATCGGACCAATTTTTTGGATCATTTTCATTTGAGCGGTTCGGCAATTTATAATGACCAGACTGGAATCGTCACACTAACCGAGGATAGGAGCAATCAAAACGGTAGTATTTTACTTAAAGAAAAATTGAGTAATATCCATCCCTTTGAGTTTAAAGGCCGTGTCAATATTGGGAATGGAAACGGAGGACAAGGAGCATCGGGTAGTTCTTTGAGCGGAAGTGATGGCGGTGATGGAATAGGTTTTGGCTTCCATCAATCTGAACTTGATACGTTAGGTCAGTCTGGACAAGGGATGGGCATAGCAGGACTGCAAAACGCTTGGGGATTTAAATTAGATACTTATCACAATCGTGTGGATTCGGGATCTGCCACTGCAGATTTAGACGAGTTTCGATCCACTGGTGTTTGGCCTTTGGTTACCCACAATCCACATGGGTCATTCATCTATACCAGAGACGATGGAATGTTGACTAGCCATGTAAGTAACAATAACGATAGTTCAGCAGCAAAGGCGATCTTAAGGAATAATAATAATTTATTTAGAGAGTTTAAAATGACCTATAATCCCGGAGAGTATGATTCGATTTTGTCAATTGAGTATAATGGTCAGGTTTGGCACCATGATGTCAGTGAATGGCTATCTAGTGGAAATGTTACTGCTTTGTCTTTTATTATTTCAGCAGCAACAGGCGCTCAGAGTAATCTACAACAGATAGAGGTAGATTACTTTAAATATATTGTTGGAGAGGGATCGGTCAACGTTGAATACAAAGATATTGATACACAGGAGAATATTTTGTCTGGGGAATCCTTTACGGGCAAGTTGGGTGACTCCACTTTCATCGATCCTAAAAGTAAAGAAAGTGATGAACCATTTCTTAATGGCTATGATTTTGTAGGAATTAGTGAAGACTCCTCTTCGCTGATTGACGACAAAGGATATTACACATTTTCAGATGAAGAAAAGACAATTGTTTATTACTTTACTAGAGCAAAAAATGAAGTCAAAGTGATGCACGTCGCCGAGCCAGGAACGATTGTTTTTAAAGAAGAAACCGTTGAAATTCCCGTGAATCAACACAAAGAATTTTCTGCAGAATATTTTGAAGGATATGAACTCTTATATATTCAAAATGATGAGGAAATCTTAGAAGATGTGCAATCTCTTACTTTAAAAATTCAAAGAGACTCTCCCAAATGGATCAGATTCGTTTATATAAAAGAAAATGATCGTGTTTCTCCGTTAGATCCACTAGCTCCAGATAAAGAAGTAAATCCTGAAAATCCCCCATCTCTGCCTGAAAACCAGGGATTGTTCAGTATTGATTTTGCATCCAATTTTTATTTTGGCTCCTTTGCAATTTCCGCACAAGACAAAAGATATTACGCTAAGCCACAAAGATTATTATCAGTTGATGGAATGTTCATTGAAGAGGAGATTCGACCAAATTACGTTCAAGTCAGCGATCGCCGTCCATCAAATACTCGTGGGGGATGGGAGCTCTCTGTGAGTCAAAACGAGCAATTCTATAGCGCTGAAACAGGATCGGAGTTAACAGGGGCAAGCTTTATATTCCAGAATCAACAATTAGTTTCAGTACAAGATGGCATCGAACCTGGCTTGCAGCAGACGACACCTATCACACTTATTCCTGGTGGAGCTAAACGCACGGTTTTAAAAGCTCAAGGAGCTGAAGGGACGGGAACATGGATTTATCGATTTGGTGATTTTGAAAGTGCTGGTCGAAGTGTGATTTTAGAGGTTCCTAAGGGTGCCAATCCTGATGCTGCAAGTTATAAAACGACATTAACCTGGGAGTTAAGTTCGGTACCATCTAATTGATGTCTCTCGTGAAAAAGTTTGTTTCTTTGGCTTATATAGGAAAATATCAAGTGAAAAGGTCTGCGATGGAGTTGATAGCTACTATCCATGCTACCGTTCGTTTAAGTTTGGACAAGTATTAAATCGAGAATCAGAATAGCCTATACGTGCATTTTGACAGATCATCTACACGTCATTCAATAATGATAAATCAATGATTCCTCCCTTTTTTATGGGCGCACATAAATTATTCTGACAGATATTAATATAGGTGTCTTTCTTTGTTTAGTTGAAGGCTTACGATACTTTTCTGATCGCTTAACAGGTCTCTTTGTGGTGAAGTCTACAATCAAGGTATGTTTCTAAAATGATCAGTGTTGGATAGGGATCCATTGTTCAAGTGATAGAAATTTCTTAAAACATACCAGAGTTCCTAGGTTCTAAAAGAACTAAATGAATGCTAATAGAGCGAATGATACTTATGAACAAAGCGATACTAAAGCGAGTATTAGCAATCTATTTAAGTACTAGTTAGTAGATGGAAAGATAGAAAATGATTACAAATAAAGCGAGGAATATGATGCGTGAACTTCAAATTGCTTTTATTACAAGTCCTATGATCAGAAGATGGATGCGAATTTTAACTATTATAGAACAAGAAGAGACTTTTACAACTATTACGCTAGCTGATAGATTGGCAATCTCCCAACGTACACTAGTCAAAGATATTCATTTAATAAAAGAACACTTCGGTGATAGTGTTGCTATTTATTCAAATAATACTGGTTTTCGTTTTGCTGAAATCGATCGTCTAATGTACCAAGAGAAAAAAGAGGAACTTTTAGACCAAGATGCACTTTATGAAATATTGGAAAGAATTTTTTATGGTGATTTTGCTGACCTCGATGAACTCGCACATCAGTACAATTATGCAGAAACTACCCTAAGACGTTTTTTAAAAAAGACACAACCAACATTGGAAGAATACGATCTTAGCCTCAGCTTTAAACCTGTAAAATTTATTGGAGAGGAGTCAAACATAAGGAAATTTTTCTTTGATTTTTATTATGGAGGCGAACAAACTCCACAAACGGTTCGCCCCCCAGATGACCTGCATGCAATTATTCAAAAAGAACTTTCAGCAGAGTTGAAAACTTATAAAATAGGAACGGGAATTTCAATTGCTGCCTTCTATTCATTACTTTACTTGACTATGGTAAGAGTAAAACAAGAACAGTTGATTAAGGTTCCCGAATGGGCTAAGAGACTCGTTTATCAGGATGAGGATTACCAGTTATTTGAGTCACTGATCCCAATCATTAATAGAGAATACGGAATTCTCCTGCCGAAAGATGAGTTAGTCTGGCTCTATTTAATGATTGTATCAAAACGTACTACAAGTTGCTTGGAATACGAGCAGTGTTTTTTGCTGCGATTTGATCAATGGCCTCAAACTACTGCAATAGTCACTGATTACTTTTCAAATGAACTCTTTAGTCAATGGGATCGTCCTTTGTTAATAACCTTTACGAGGTCTTATTTCATTGCATGGCAATTAAGTAACGCCCTTTGGCCAATATGGAATAAACAGCAAATAGAAGTGAGACATATTGCCATGCAACAATCATCCTATGAAAAAAATGTAGCGTTCCTGAAAAAACATCAGGAGGAATTAAGATTATCTGCTACAGCACTTGAGGAATTAGCTGTTGGATTTACTTTATTTAGTGAACTTTTAATTCATTCTCATCAGCCTCGTCAAAATATTTTATTTTTATTGGAGGGCGATTCAATGGTGGTTCAAAGTATCCGTCTTCAAGCACAACGTTTGTTAGGCGAAAGCTATCAGCTAAATTTTTTATCCTTACCAGAGTTAACAGAGGAGCGCTTAAAATCTAATAAAACAGATTTAATAGTCACGAATTACCGACCATATATTTTTGATTATGAATTGGAGAAAGATTATCTCCTTATCAATACAATTCCAAATCAGAAAGATTGGGATCAACTAATGCAGAGGTTAAATACTTTAGTGACAAGTTAACTTGATTAAAAAATACGTTTTGAAAATGAAGATAGATAATCTTATTAAAATACTTACTAGGGTTGATGATTTTACTTATTCAAAGATTAAGTACAAAAAGCAAAATTGTACACAAATCGAAAGATTGGAATTCATCATACTTTTTGTGTGCACTATGATTATTTTACAACTCGTCATATTAAGGTATTGTGATGTTTCTATGGGGATTCAAGAGGGAAATTAATGATGAGTCATGCTCATTAAATCTCATAATAATTACCGATTAATCGATGAGATGGTCAAAATGGAATTCGTTACTGATAAAGTGAGAACATAAAAAATATTAGCTAGCGAGTAGCAGTTACGATTGCGTAGAAAAGGACGTGAGTTCTTTTCTACGTATTTTTTTGGTTTGCCTCATTGATTGAGTTGAAATATTTGGAGGGTTCATTTGTTATATATGGAAGGGATGTTTCTCTTATTACATGAATCGTATTAGGAAGTTTTAAATAAAAGTAGGCAAATTATATAGTAATAAGTTTACATAATGAATATTTAGATGGCTAATTTATATTAAGCTTATATACCGATACAAAGCGAAATATTCTTTCTTTTTATTAAAATTAACAAAAAATTATATAGATGGAAACGTTATCGAACCATAATGGGCTTTCTTCTTATTCCAATTTTTAGCGAAGTTTTCAAAAAAGACAAATGGTTATTATTTGTTATATTAACGCTAAAAAAATTATCTTTTTATCTGCGTTTCTGAAAAGTGCAATATGCTATGAAAATTTAGATTTTAATTTCTTCACTACCCTGTGTAACCTTATATGTGTAATGAGGATGCGTAATTTCAATACTTTTAATTAGCGATCAAATTCATTGTTTTCGATCGTGGAAATATTCACTATTTGCGGTAAACATCCTTTTATATTTTATAAAAGCGAAGCAGGTAAGTAATAAAATTTTAGGATCTATAGAAAAGAACGTCGCATGTCGTCTTAGCTTTCGAAGGAACTACTTAATTTTCAATGATGCTTCTTAAGAAAAATGGTTCAAGGAAAAGAGAAAGGGGGATGAGTACATCAAATAGTTAGCTATCTCACTACATGTATAAACAGTCCTGTTCATTCATTGAAATCATAGCAATGGGTAAGAGTTCAACGCAATGAATGAAAGATTTATCTCAAAAACCGGTCAAACTGATTAAATTGGAGAGTTGTTCAATGTTAAAGCACTCAAAGTTAGTTCAAATTAAAGCAAAACTTAGTAGCTATTATGAAAAAAGCAATATGCAAGGTCAAACGGTCATCTACATTTCGTGGTCAACTGGTCAAAGTAGGGCAGAAGTAAAATCTTTCTGCTCGAAGGATTTTGATAGAACATGGATTAAGGTTCAAAGATTTTTTGAAAGAAATAATTTGAGTATGGTCAAGTATCTCAAATTTGATGTTGTCATCTACTCAAAGAAAATTGCTTATCAAAAATTTGACGAAATGCTAAAAGAAACACCAAGAAACAATTATTTTCGATATGGGATCGCTTTTGATGAGGAATTACGTATTTCTTTGCTGGAAGAAGAAATTAATGGGAACATGATTTTCCAACCGGATAGAGAGCATAAAATTGGGAAAAATAAACCAAATTTATCTTTCAACCATGTAAATCTGAGCAAATATCTTTTTCGAAAATATAAGAAACCTCTTATTTTACCCGATCCCCTCAAGGCTATCACCATTTTTAGAACGAGAGGAATAATGGTGAGTGAAGGCTCGAAACTCTATGAGCTTCAGTATCGTGGACCAGGGATCAATGTGAGACAGCATTTGAAAAAAAATATTGTTTCTGATTTAGAAAGAGTGATTAAAGATGGACGCAAATATTTAAGCGATCAAATACTAGATTCAGGAAAATTCATATATGGCTATTTTCCTCAGTTTAATAAAACGCTTATCAACTACAATACGGTAAGACATTTTTCCACTTTGTATGCGTGGTTAGAAGCAGTCGAAGACTTAGAAACCTATGAAGAAGATCTTCCGAAAATTAAGAGTGGGCTTGACTGGGGGATCCAAAACCTAACGACTAATATTGAAGGGCATCTGCTTTTCAAAGATATTATCGATCGAAGAATCGACGTCTTTGAATACAAACTTGGAAGCAATGCGATGGTGCTGTTAGCATTTTCAAAGTATCAAGAAATAACTGGTGATTTACAGTATGAAGAAATTCTTATCAATACGGTGAAAATGATCAAAGAATATTTTATTCAAGATGGAGATACAATTCACGTTCTAAACGAAAAGTTAGAAGTAAAAGAGGCTTTCCGAACAGTTTATTACGATGGCGAAGTACTATTCGGTCTCGCTAGAGCGTATAAGCAAATTCCAGATGATACCACTTTAACATTAGCGGAATCAATTTTGAAAAAATTAGTAGAAAAAAAATATTATAAATACCATGACCATTGGATAAGCTATGCCGTTAATGAGCTATCAGCTTTATTACCTAAAGAGGAATATTATGAGTTTGGTATTCGAAATGCTACAGAAAATTTGAATTTTATCAACAAACGAGACACTGCTTATCCTACCATGCTAGAACTTTTAGTTGCGGCTGCTAAATTTGTTGATCACTTAGATACAAGTGAACAATATTCACATTTGTTAGAGAAGTTTCCTAAAGTGAAGGATATAAAACCAACTATGGATAAGCGAGCGTTGCATGAAATGAACGTAGGGGTATTTTATCCGGAGGTTGCTATGTATATGGCAAAGCCAAATATCATTGCTGGTGGTTTTTTTGCAAGACACGATAATTTTAGAATGAGAATAGATGATGCAGAGCACTTTTTAAGTGGACTAATCAATTATAAGAATTATATCAAAAGCAATTGAGGTTCACTTAATTGCTAAGTTTATATTTATTTTGAATGTGAACTTAGCAATTAATAGAAATCTTATTAATTACTAAAAGGGAGGAAAAAATGAAAAATCAATTTGATCACGTTCAGTCTTTGAATAGGAAAAATATTAAGAAAAAAAATGCTAAAAATAAGCTAATTTACAATGCTATGATTGCTGGTGTAATTACAAGCGGCTTGTTTGTAGCTGAAACAAAAGTAAATGCCGAGTCTGTAAACGTTACAGATAGCACAGGAGGCTATGAAGAGGTTACGCCTCACATCGGGATTAACTTTGGCTTCACAGATAAGTTTGATAAATTATCTGCGGATGAGGAAGGGATTCACATAGCTACATCTGGAGAGTCAAACTCATGGCTAAATATTGGTTTTATTGCTCAATTTAAGCAAACGATTTATTTAGATCCGGATTTGGCAGATCAGTTTTTTTTAACGCCAAATTATAAAGATTACATTTCTGGCACTGTTACACGTCCTGGCTTTGTAGGTCTGGGAAGTAATACTGAGGATATTAAAAAAATTTGGGAACAAGACAGTTTCTTTAGAAGCGAGACGATGTACTACGATCCAGATGAGCATGCTATTCGCTATTATACGAATAATTATACTATACAGCTATCCAGTGTTGATATCTCTATTGATTTAAAAATTGATCTGGCAAGATGGCGAGAAGATAATCCGAGAGACAATATGATAATTAGGAAGGATAGTTACTCTGTTCGGAGCGTAACCAGCAGTGCAGACTGGATTGTTATTGGAGGTAGTGGAACAATATCCGGGGAACTTTCTTCTGAGGGAATTTATAACACTTGGATAGAGAACCCAGTAGAGACGACTACATTACTAACTTCTGACGATCAGAACTTTTATGGAAATGGGAAGCAAGATCTCGTTAATGAACATGATACCGATTATTCTGTAGAATTATTAGTCAATGGTGTACCGAGAGATACAGCCTTTATGGATGAAGAGGGTAATTGGGAATACGATTTCGGTAGTTTTCTACGAGATGGTGATGTCGTTACTGCAAGAGTAAAAGGAGTTCACCAATACGTATTGCGTAATGGAAAAAGGCATACAAAATATTCTGGTATTACTTACCACAGCACAGGAACAGACATTGTAGAATATGAAGATTGGGAAGTAAGTAATCCAACTGTTCATCAAGCGTACACAGGTGAGTATTTAGTTACTGGGTTAAACTCACCACAAAATCGTCAAGCAGGAAGAACGTATGATTTAGTATTGACTATTGAAGGTCAGGAAGTCCTAAGAAGAGAAAATATCTCGAATGACTTCGAATTCTCTTCAATGTGGATTGTGGATGGGGTACCGGTTCCGTTGACTGAAGGTGCAGTTGTTGAAGCATATGTCATTGGAAAACAAGATGGGCATGAAGATAAAGTAAGCTCAACAACTACGATGATTGTTGAAAATATCGATGACTATGATCAATGGGAAGTTCAAGCTGCAAGAATTGATCCATTAAAAGAAGACGATCAATTGATTAGTGGAAGTGTTCCACTTCAGAGTAGAGCGTACGAGAGAAGCTATAACTTAGAGCTTCTGGTGAATGGCCGTCTCGTTAATACTGAAGAAGATATTCCAGTAACAAGTAGAAGTTATGTATTCGCATATGATGTAAATGAATTAAATCTAGATCTTTCTTATGGCGATGAAGTAACAGTTAGAGTTGTCGGACAACAACCGGATGTTTCTAATCCGAGTCAGATAAGAACTAAGTCAGTTGAGACAACAGTAAATGTCGATGATACGACTGGCTACAATAACTGGGTAGTCAATCAGCCGAAACTAAATGATATCTATGTTGGTGACAATGTAATAACAGGAAGTCATGACCAAGATGATACATTTGGTAGAACGTATTCACTTGACGTTTATATTAATGGTGAACTTGTAGAGAAGAATGTACCAATCAATGCTAGCGGTGAATTTGAAATTCCACTAGATGCTGAGCTCAATCTTGGTGATGAAGTAAGTATTGTTGTAAACGGACATCAGGAAAATCGTGATGATAAACAGTCTGATATGGTTGCTGTAATTATACAAGAACCTATTGATACTGACTCAGATGCGGATTCCGATTCAGATGCGGACGCAGATTCTGATTCAGACGCCGACGCTGATGCGGATTCAGATGCTGATGCAGATGCCGATGCGGATTCTGATTCCGATTCAGATGCTGACGCGGATTCTGATTCCGATTCCGATGCGGATGCAGATTCCGATTCAGATGCGGACGCAGATTCTGATTCCGATTCAGATGCTGATTCTGATTCCGATTCAGATGCTGATGCGGATTCAGATGCGGATGCGGATGCGGATGCGGATGCGGATGCGGATGCCGATGCCGACGCAGATGCTGATGCTGATGCCGATGCTGATTCTGATTCCGATTCAGATGCTGATTCTGATTCCGATTCAGATGCGGATTCTGATTCAGATTCCGATGCGGATGCAGATTCCGATTCCGATGCTGACGCAGATGCAGATTCTGATTCAGATGCCGACGCGGATTCTGATTCTGATTCTGATTCCGATTCAGATGCTGATTCTGATTCCGATGCTGATGCGGATGCGGATGCTGATGCGGATGCCGATGCGGATGCCGATGCCGATGCGGATTCCGATTCAGATTCCGATTCCGATTCCGATGCGGATTCCGATTCCGATTCCGATGCGGATGCTGATGCCGATTCAGATTCCGATGCGGATGCGGATGCAGATTCCGATTCAGACGCGGATTCAGATTCCGATTCCGATGCGGATGCGGATGCCGATGCGGATGCCGACGCTGATGCAGATTCCGATTCAGATGCTGATGCCGATTCCGATTCAGATGCTGACGCTGATGCTGATTCAGATGCTGACGCTGATGCAGATTCCGATTCAGATGCGGACGCAGATTCAGATGCCGACGCCGATGCGGATGCGGATGCCGACGCCGATGCCGATTCAGATGCGGATTCCGATTCCGATTCCGATGCGGATTCTGATTCCGATGCCGACGCCGATTCAGATGCGGATGCGGATGCCGATTCCGATTCCGATGCGGATGCCGACGCAGATTCCGATTCCGATTCAGATGCAGATGCAGATGCGGATGCAGATGCTGATGCAGATTCCGATTCCGATTCCGATGCGGATGCGGATGCCGACGCCGATGCCGACGCCGATGCTGATGCGGATGCCGACGCTGATTCCGATGCGGATTCCGATTCCGATTCCGATTCAGACGCGGATTCAGATTCAGATGCGGATGCTGATTCAGATGCGGATGCTGATGCCGATGCTGATTCCGATTCCGACGCAGATTCAGATTCCGATGCTGATGCGGATTCAGATGCGGATTCAGATGCGGATTCAGATGCGGATGCGGACGCCGATGCCGATGCGGATTCCGATTCCGATTCAGATTCCGATTCAGATGCCGACGCTGATTCAGATGCGGATTCCGATTCAGATGCGGATGCGGACGCCGATGCGGATGCCGATGCCGACTCAGATTCAGATTCAGATTCAGATGCCGATGCGGATGCAGATTCCGATGCGGACGCCGATGCGGATGCCGATGCCGATTCAGATTCCGATGCCGATGCGGATGCAGATTCCGATTCAGATGCGGATGCGGATGCGGATGCCGACTCAGATTCCGATTCCGATGCGGATGCAGATTCCGATTCAGATGCCGATGCGGATGCGGATTCAGATGCAGATGCGGATGCGGATTCCGATTCAGATGCGGATGCCGATGCTGATTCAGATGCCGACGCCGATTCAGATGCGGATGCGGATGCTGATTCAGATGCCGATGCGGATGCGGATGCGGATTCCGATTCAGATTCAGATGCGGATGCGGATGCGGATGCCGATGCGGATTCAGATGCCGATGCGGATTCAGATTCCGATTCAGATTCCGACGCGGATTCAGATTCCGATTCAGATTCCGATTCAGATTCCGATGCGGATGCGGACGCCGATTCAGATTCAGATTCCGATTCAGATGCGGACGCCGATTCAGATGCTGATGCGGATTCAGATGCGGATGCGGATGCGGATTCCGATTCAGATGCCGATGCCGACGCCGATGCGGATTCCGATGCGGATTCAGATTCAGATTCAGATGCCGATGCCGACGCCGACTCAGATTCCGATTCAGATGCTGATGCTGATGCTGATGCTGATTCAGATTCCGATTCAGACGCTGATGCTGATTCAGACGCCGATGCGGATGCGGATGCCGACTCCGATTCCGATTCAGATTCAGATGCGGATGCCGACTCCGATTCAGATTCAGATTCCGATTCAGATGCGGATGCCGACGCCGATTCCGATTCAGATGCGGACGCCGATTCAGATGCGGATGCGGATGCCGACTCCGATTCCGATTCCGATTCCGATGCAGACGCCGATGCGGATGCGGATGCCGACTCAGATTCCGATTCAGATTCAGATTCCGATTCAGATGCGGATGCGGATTCCGATTCAGATGCCGATGCCGATGCGGATGCGGATTCCGATTCAGATGCGGACGCCGATTCAGATGCGGATGCGGATGCCGACTCCGATTCCGATTCCGATTCCGATGCAGACGCCGATGCGGATGCGGATGCCGACTCAGATTCCGATTCAGATTCAGATTCCGATTCAGATGCGGATGCGGATTCCGATTCAGATGCGGATGCTGATTCCGATTCAGGCTCTGGCAATAAGAAACCGGGTAGCAAATTACCACAAACAGGTTCTTCCTCGATTGCAGCCTCAGTTGTTGGTGGTTTAGCATCTGTAGGTGCTGGATTTGGATTGTGGAATAGAAAGAAAAAGAAAAAGAAATAAAAATAGAAAGAAATAAAAATTGGATTGTTGATAGAACACACTCTTCGTGTTCTATCAACAATTTTAAGGATTAATAGTTTAGAGGTCAATGTATATGGCTAAAGACACGCTGAAGAAGTATATATCCAATATACTCATAGTATTTTTAATAATTTTAGGGGCAATAGCTATTTTTAGTGTTCCTCTAAAAAATCAAATCATTAATATGAATGTAAAACAGTTTTCCATCGAAAATATGACAAAGGAACAAGTGAAGGAGAATCATGAAAAATTAACAGAATTAGAAAATGATCCCATTGAAGAAAACAGTTTTGATTTTGAGTCAATCTCATTAACAAGTTTGTCTTCGATTGTCAGATTACAGCTAGATGAAAATAACGAAACAATAGCTAAGGATAGGACGATGGGCGCAATTTTAATTCCAAGTGTAGGTATTGATTTACCTATTTTTTTTGGAGTAACAGATTTTACATTAAGTTTTGGAGCAGGAACTATGAAACAAGACCAAGTTATGGGAGAGGGAAACTATAGTCTTGCAAGTCATAGAAGTGAAAGTAAAAGCTTATTATTTAGGCCTTTAGAGCATGTGGAAATCAATGATTTGATTTACATAACAGACTTGGAAAAAGTCTATATCTACAGTGTTTCTTTTAAAGAAATCGTAAACCCAGAAAGTACGTATTTAATTGAAGATATCCCCAATCGGAAGATGATTACTCTTGTGACATGTGATGATGCCAGAGGAACAAGAAGACTAATAATTCAAGGAGAATTGATAGAGACAGTGGAATATCATAATGATTTTTTTGAATCTACTTAAAAATTAAATTAATGCTTACTTTTCCAATGGAACAGACGGTGTACCAAAAAACTCAATTAAGATAGGGTGAAAAAATTGTATATCTATTTATCTGTGCTTCTCGTGAGCATAGCCTTATTAATACTCATCTCATGGAGGATTTTTAAAGAGCGACAATTAAAGAAAACAGAATTAGCAATTGGAAATGATTTGCTGCTAAAAAAAAAATTAATAGTTTTTAAGCAAATACAGCAAAGTGTAAATATCTGGATTATTTTAGGTGTGACTGCCACAATGCTCCTTAGCCTAATTACATTAGGAACATTACAAATGAAAGAGAAGAAGTATGTAGAAAATGTTTCGGGAGAATTAACGAAACTAGAAAAACAAGTAGATGAATTATCAAAAGCACAAGAAAAATTTTTGGAACTATCAATCTATAGCTATCCGGAAGAAGGTATTGGTCTTTCTGAGATTGATTGGAAAGATCTCCTTGCACAGATAACGCCAGAAGAGCGTTTTGTTTATGAAGAAAAAATAGGCAGGGATCTTACGCCCTATTTTGGTCGTACTGTGTCAATCATCACTAATAATGTACCTTTACAATACTTAATTTTGTCAATCTATATTGAAGTAAATAATCAACAAGATCTACCAAAGATACAGGAAAATATCGAAGTTTATTTAAGCGAAGTTCAAGACATAAGTTTTTTAAATCAGGCAAACATTCAAATTTTTGATAGCGATACAGAAACTATGATTTCTGATGAAGTATTTTTAAGGACAAATTCTGGTGAACTAGAATTGCTTGAAAAGGGCGATGATAGTGTGGAGCAAGAAAATGAAAATAAGACTGAAGTCAAAGAAAAAGTAGAGCAAAAAGGAGAAGTAATAACGAATGGCTAAGAAAGAAAAAAGTTTTTACAAAAAATTATTAGATGAAATTCAAGAAGTAAATGTTGAGTCTATTGATCTATATGACACTGAGTCTGAGTTAGAAAGCGATAAATTAGTCAAAGAGCACTCTCAGGAGAATAACAATAAGAAACAAGAGCGAACTGAACAACTTGAAAAAAAGGTCAATACATTAGTAGCTGAGAAGAACAATTTGCTTCAAGAACTAGAGATGAGTAAGAAAAACCATCAAAGAATAAATAATGATCTTAGCGCAATAAAAGAAATCCAGAAGCAGCAGGAGAATAATTTAAAAAAGATTACCGAAGATCGAAATAATTTAAAGGAACAATTACGACTAGCTCTTGAAGTAAACGAAACGACTGAAAAGGAATTACAAAAATCATTAAAAGAGAGAAACGAACTTTCAACTAAAGTAAAAGAGATTACAAGCCAAAAAGAAAAAATTGAAAATGACTTGGAATCAAAGAACAAAGAGACTAAAGACGGAAGTAATTTGAAGGAACAATTACGATTGGCTATTGAAGTCAAGGAAACGACTGAAAAGGAACTTCAAAAAGCAATAAATGAAAAAAATGAACTTTCAACTAAGTTAGAAGAAATGGTTAGTCAAAAAAATATGGTTGAAAGTGAATTGAATACACAAAACCTAGAGTTAAGAACAAAATTAGAAGAGATTGAAAATCAAAATAAAAATTCAGAAATAAAAGAAGCGTATCAGGAGTTAAAAAATAAATTCGAAACTAGTAAGAAGGATAACCAATATCTTACACACGAACTAAATAAAGCAACACAAAAAGTAATTGAATTAACACAATCATTAGAGCAATACGGCCCTAATCATTTAAATAGTGAAGAATTAGAAAAAGAAAATACGGAAGATTATCGAATTGAACAACTAAAAAGCCAATTAACCAATGTTATTGCTGATACACAAAAAAGATATGATGAATGGCAGGTCGAGAAAGAGCAGTTAAAGGCAACCATCAACAAAGTTGAAGAAAGCTATGAAGAAAAATTAGAAGAAAAACAACATGAGATTGATACTTTGAAAGATAAGCTTTCTGAGAAAGAAATAGCAGAATTAGTTATTACAAAAAAAGATATTCCAAAAGCAATCCAGGACCTTCAGGAACTAGAGACAGAACTTGAAGAAATTCAAGAAGTTCAAGAATTAAAAAAAGAGTTGAGTAAATTAACAAAAGAAAAAGAGAAGTTGCAAAAAGAGAAAGAAGAGTTCGAAGAGGAAATTGGTGAAGTATTAGCATTCGCAAAACGAAAAGCTAAAAGAACTGTCGAAGAAGCACAGTTAGAAGCCAATAAAATGATTCGATTAGCAGAAGTACGTGTTAGTTCTATTCATGAGAGAGCAAAAGAGATTCTATTCGACGTAGATGAAACAAAAGACGAAGTGACAAATCTTTTTGAAGATTTGCAATTTAAAGTAAAACAGCTAGCACATAATAAATTACAATTTAATGACTTTGAAGAATACAAATAATTTTTGTGAAAGAGCATTCTTGCAACAGTCAACAGAAACAAGATAATCATACCATTTTTATCGGATATCGGTCATGTATGGTCAACTGTTGCAAAATACTAAGAACAAAGAATATTTAATATAGATAAATTTTTGTGTAATAATCTAACATTTTTAAAAAAAGCGTTTATTTGAATAGAAATAGGAAAGCAAGAAACAATGAAAGAGAGAATGAAGCGCGAGGAGGTATTAAGATGAAAAATAAGAAGATAGGTATCACACTAATCAGCCTAGGTGTATTAGCAGCACAAAGTTTTACCACACCAACTTTGTTGGCAAGCAATTTAACTGATCATCTTTCTGATAAATCAGAAGACGCAAGCCAATCCACCTTCTCAAAGGAAAGGAAGCAATCGAATGTTGATTTGCAAGAACCCAACATAGAGTTAGTTTCGAGTATGCGACAAGCGTCTAATGTAACATCGAATATAGCAATGAGTACCAGCTCCAAAACCGAATTGTCTAGTGGTTATGTTCCAATAATAGAAGAGTCAAGTGAATCTTCCGATGAAAGTACCGACTTTCCAGAAGAGTCTCATTGGGAAGATGAAGAGTTGGGGGAAGAAAACACTGAAGAACAAGAGTCAGACAAACCTGAAGAATCGCAGCAACCAGATATCCCAATAGAAGAAACGATTCCGTCTGAAGTACCAGAAGCTGAACAAACAGTACCACCTTCTTCTGAGGCACCAGTGCAGCCCGATCCACCAACTTCCTCAACAAATCAAGAGGATCAAAGTTCTGATTCAGGAGCTAATCCATTTCCACCGAGTGCTCCGGTGACTCGACCACCTGCTACAGATCAAGAAATTGATACAATTTTTGAAGGTTTACTCAATAGTGCAGAGAATCAACTTCCAGATGCATTTAGAAGTAGTGAAGTGGCTGAATCAACGTTAGGGAGTTTCACATTACCGTTATTAGCTAGCTTTGACCACTCCTGGCAAGCTGCGTTGGTGTATCAAACAATTCGACAGGTTGGCGCAGATGACATAGAGAGTAAAGAAGTCGATACTTGGCTGAAAGAACTTTATAACGAAGTACTGGCGACAAATCTAGAAAATCTTGATATGAAAGAATCAACCTATAATTCATTACAGCCTGGTGATATTCTCTATAAGGAAACTGCGGAAGGGAATCAATTATTGGGAATTTGGCTAGGAAACGATTATTATGGGACAATTGGTACACAAGAAATGTCAGAAACATTGGAACAAGAATCTCAAGAAGATGAAGTGAATGAAGACGTTGATTTAAATCAATCAGCGACTTCAGTGGTTTATCTTGAGAAGCTGTCCTATCAACAGGTCGATCAAGAAGGATGGGATGAAGAAAACATTTCATTATTGATTAAACGTGCGCAATCACCAGAGTTAACTGAAGTAGGTAAAGAGTTGGTGAAAAATTATCCAGCACAACTTGATTTCCAATTTAATACTGCTACACATGAATTTATCAAACAAATTAGTGAAAAAGCTCGGAAACTAGGGCAAGAGTATGACGTCTTTGCTTCAGTCTTGATTGCGCAAGCTATTTTAGAAAGTGGCAACGGTAGTAGTCTTTTATCAAAGGCACCCTATTATAACCTTTTCGGTATTAAAGGAAGTTATCGAGAAGGTGCAGTAGTGATGACTACCAAAGAGGATTTAGGAAATGGCGAAATGATTGAAATTCAAGATGCTTTTCGTGTTTATCCAAGTTACGATGAATCGTTAACAGATTATATTGCATTGATCCGCGGAGGCGTTTCCCACGATTCATCTTTTTATAAATCAGTCTGGCGCTCAGAAGCAAAAAACTATTTGCGTGCAACTGATGCTTTAACCGGAACCTATGCAACAGACACTAGCTATAATCAGAAATTGAATTCTTTGATTGCTGTTTACGAGTTGACCCAATACGATGAGGATCAATCACAACAAAGTGGTGTCTTCATTAAAGGATTGGAAGAAGTTCCAAATGAATATCGGGAGTTAATGACTTTCCCAGCTTATAATGGGAAAGATTATAATACTTCTGGTTCTTATCCTGTAGGTCAGTGTACTTGGTATGCATTTAATCGAGTCGCACAATTAGGTGGTCGTGTAGATGATTACATGGGAAATGGGGGAGATTGGGGAACTACTGGTCTTAGATTAGGTTATCAAGTTAGTCGAACCCCAAAAGCCGGGACCTTGATTTCTTTCAGCCACGGGACAGCGGGGTCGGATCCCAGGTATGGTCATGTCGCATTTGTAGAAGCGGTTGGACCGAATGGTATTTTAATTTCCGAAGCAAACGTTTATGGTGGTACAACGATTTCTTACCGAGTGATTGGCAATGATCTAGCTCGTTCCTCGTTGGTTCAATATATCACACCGAAATAAGTAATAATAAAAGAGGCAAGTAAAAGATGAATGAATCTTATTATGGAAAGGTGTAACTAAAAGAGTCAATAAGGAAATGAAGGTAGTAAAGCAGGAAGAGAAAATGCTCGATAGAACCTTAACATCAAAAGTCTTACAAGTATTAAAAGAAGAACGTCAGTTGCTCAAAATGAATGATTAGTGGTATCGGCAGTGATGTAAAATAAAAGTAAAATGTTTAATAGTAGACTGGCGGTTATCAGTATTCTTTGGGGGATCTTCTCTTTCCAACTCGTTCGGATTCAAGGGGGATTCAATGAATCCGACGTTAATAGCATGTTTAAAATCACTTTTACATCTTGATCGTTTTTTGTTGATCAAGAGTGACTCCCATAATGAAGGAGATTTTTATTGGCTATTGTCGCTTCTTCATAAATTACATCTGGAAATTTTTTTAAAGAAGAGGTTTCAAGAGTATCATTCATACATTATCTCACCTATTAAACTACTTTATCGAGAGGCATGTATTTTATTAGCTTCCAAAAAATGTTCACTATTTTTTGGAACGCATTAGAAAGAAATAATCACATAGAGAGGACCTTATGAATCATGCTATTCACAATGAAAGAAGAATATAGCAGCTATTATCAAAAAGAATTTGGGAATGCATCAAGAAAAGAAAAAGATTTGAAAGACTATTTAATTGATTTGTTGCGGCGTTTAAACCAACTAACTGATGAAATCTCAAAAGAAAATTTTTGGAGTGTGCTGCCAAGAATTTTGGGAATTGATGCAAAATTAAACCTATTAGTTGAATTGATTAAATTTGAAGAACTACCAAGCGAAGAAATTATCCGTATCATTGAAAATGACTATCAAAGCTATTTTAAAGAACTATGTGGGTATGATTTAAGTATGGAAACGAGATATTCTTTAGTATTTAACGTCGCATAAATGTATTTTGTTTTTTTGCAAAAAATCGAAGTTGTCTGATGGAAATCCTTTATACTGATTCTGAGAAATTTTCTTAAGAATCAGTATAAAGGATATTTTGTTATCTTCTCGATTCACCAGTACCAGCAGCTCTATTCCTTTCCAACAACAGCCGTTTAATCTCCTCATAAATCTCTCCGGTCTCCGGCGTCGCACGCTGACGATTCTGAATGATAAAAAGATCACGATAGCGGTACTCTGGATCAAGTTCCTGCCAAGGCAACTCTTCTGGTAATGAAAGTTTCGAGATGATCGATTTGCCGATGTTTTGTTTTAGTAGGGACAAAATCACTTCGCTGTTATTGGCTTTGATGATTTGCGGATGCAAGTGCTGTGCGTACAGATAGGTTTCGTTAATGTAGTACATCCCCGAGTCGTTTTCCCGCAAGACCCAAAAATCAGAAGCGAGGTTGCCTGCTAACACCAATTCATCGCGATAGACGAATTCTTTTTGGATCAATGGCGAAACGATTGATTTTTCAATCAGGCCAATATGGGCTTTGTTTGATTCGACGGCATCGATTACTTCTTGAGAATTCATGATTTTGATTTCAAAAGCAAACGTTGGAAATTCTGCAATCAGCTGCGCCATGATGCTGGGCAGTAAGTAGACGGCGGTCGTATTCGAACAAGCGAGCACACACTCTGTTTTAAAATTTTTGGTGTCTTTGGCTTGCGAAAAAATAGTGGACATTGAGCGGAGAGACTCGACCACACGAGGATACAAAAACTCCGCTTGGCTGGTAGGTAAAATCAATTGTTTTCCTTTACGTTCAAAAAGTTTGAAGCCAAGTTCGGCCTCTAAGCGTTGGATTTGCAAGGAAATCGTTGGTTGAGTTTTATAGAGTTGTTTGGCGGCAAGACTAAAGTTTCTCGTTTCATAAACAACAATGAAGGTTTTGAGCAATTCAATCATTTTGGGGACTCCTTTATTATTAATAATATTTATAATTAGTATTTAAAAGTATAATTTTACAAATAGTTATCAGGTGATTATAGTATAAGTGTAGAGAAAAAAGAAAGCAAATTTAGTTGAAATTTTCATACGTTTAGAAAGGATGAGTTGATGAAAACATCGATCCAGCATTTTTTACATTCATTGCCAATCCCGATTTGTGGCTTGATTTTAGGCACTGTGTCTTTGGGGAATTTATTGTATTCAGAAGGAATGGAGACGGTTGGAAATGCGTTTTGCACCCTTGGTATTTTCATCATGGGGCTCTTCCTTCTGAAAGTATGCTTTACATTTAAGCACACGATGTCAGAGTTGCAAAACCCAATCGTTGCTTCTGTGGCGCCGACCTTTACGATGGCGCTGATGGTGATTTCCACTGTTTTTGAACGGGTCATTCCCGATGCAGTGGTGAATGATCTTCTCTGGTGGGGGGCTATCGGCTTACATTTTGCTTTAATGATCTATTTTGTTGTCGTGCATATTTTGCCTGTCGACCTTTCGCTGGAATACATTTATCCGAGCTGGTTTATTACCTTTGTCGGTATTGGCGTCATTCCCAATACTTCTGCTGTCTTTTTTAAAGAGCTGGGGGAAGTGATCGTCTGGATCGCATTGGTATTGTATTTTGCGCTTTTGCCGATTATTTTAAAACGAATCGTCCATCAGAAGCTGACGGAACGTGCGGCAGTTCCTTTGATCACGATTTTAACAGCACCAGGTTCTCTTTGCTTAGCAGGTTACCTTTCCGTATTTGAACAAGGCTCTGCTTGGTTTGTCGCCTTTATGCTGTTATTGTCACAAACGATTTATTTTTGTGTCGTCGCTTATATGAAAAACATGCTGGCAGTCGGCTTTTACCCAAGCTATGCGGCATTTACGTTTCCTCTTGTGATTTCAGCGACTGCTATGTTCAAATCAGGGCTGTTTTTTGCGAATCACCCACTGATATTTGGGTTTCTACAAGCCTTAACGATTATTGAAACAAGCTTTGCCGTGATTGTCGTCTGCTATGTGGTAGGAAAATATGCAATTCATTTGTATCAACAAACCAAAGCGCTGATTGCCGGCCATAGTTATTAAGGAAACACAAGAGTACACAAGAGAACATACATTTTTTGAGAAAATACGTAATATACGCAAAACAATAGCACAAGTATTTGAAAAGAAAAGGAAGGGTTCGCACATGAAAAGTACAAGCAGAAAAGTTGTCGTTGTCGGAACAGGTTTCGTTGGAACGAGCATTGCGTATTCCATGATCAATCAAGGACTGATCAATGAGTTAGTCTTGATCGATGTCAATCGGGACAAAGCAGAAGGAGAAGCCCTCGATTTGTTAGACGGTATGTCATGGGGGCAAGAAAACATCAAAGTTTGGGCTGGAGAGTACTCGGAATGTAAAGATGCTGACATCGTGGTTATTACCGCAGGGGTCAACCAAAAGCCAGGACAAACACGGCTTGAATTGATTGATGTGAACGCCGAAATTATGGCAAGCGTCACAAAACAAGTGATGGCTTCAGGCTTTGATGGCGTGCTTGTTATCGCTTCAAACCCAGTCGATGTCTTAACTTATCAAGCATGGCGTGTGTCCGGGTTGCCAGCCAATCGGGTCGTTGGTACGGGAACGACCCTCGATACCACAAGACTTCGAAAAGAAGTGGCGGCAAAATTAGCCATCGATCCACGGAATATTCATGGGTACATCATTGGGGAACACGGTGACTCGGAAGTCGCTGTCTGGTCCCATACAACGATCGGTGGGAAACCGATCGTAGAATTGATCAAGCAAAAGGATCGTTTGACCGTTGCCGATCTAGCGGTTCTTTCTGAACGAGTAAAAAATGCTGCCTATGAAATCATCGATCGAAAACAAGCAACTTTTTACGGGATAGGGATGAGTGTCGCAAGAATCGTTCGAGCGATCTTAAATGATGAGCAAGCGATTCTGCCGGTATCTTCCTACCTTAATGGGGAATATGGCATCAACGATTTATTCACAGGGGTTCCTGCAGTCGTGGACCAAAACGGCGTCCGCGAAATTATTGAATTGACGCTTACACCTGAGGAAAAACGGCAGTTTGATACTTCGTGTCATCAGTTACGAGCAGTAATTTCCACAATTGGACAAAGCAAAGTCAGCTGATCTCTAGAACACCAATAATGAAATCCTCGTGTTCGTTTTTGCCAAAGCATGGTTCGACTATTTACGGTTTGCCATGCTTTTTTTCATCTAGCAAAGAATGTTAAAAGGAAATGGCGTATTTTACGCGAAACGCCCAGTATTCAACTCTCTTTATTCACACTCCTTTAGGAAAAAACATCCTCAGTGAATGACAGAAAAAGAATGATCGATCAACCTTACAAACTTTCCGAGTTGTAAAAAGTGACAAAGTGTCACCTTGTGTGGTATTCTTCAAAAAGTGACACTTTGTCAATATTTGGAAAGTAGGAGGAAAGAACAATGTTTCTGGCTATAAAAGAAATGCGTTATTCAAAATTAAGATATGGGTTGATCGTAGGAATCATGTTTTTGATCGCCTATGTTGTTTTTATATTGTCTGGCTTAGCTACCGGACTTAACTGGGATTTTAAAAAGGCCATCGTCGACTGGGATTCATCCGCGATCGTTTTATCAGAAGATGCGAATGACACATTTGCGGCTTCGCAATTGACGAGAGGGGATTTAGACCGTGTAGAAGGGACACAAAAAGCCCCAATTGGTTTATACAGCAGTGTCATTACGGTCAACGATGAACAAGTCAATGTGACTGTTTTTGGTACACAAGACGATGCGTTCTTGTTACCAGAAGTCTTAGAGGGCAAGCTGTTTTCAAAAGAAAATGAGATCACGATTTCAGAAAACTTAGCAGAAGAAGGTATCAAGGTCGGAGACCAAGTGAAAATCGGACGCTCAGATGAAACCTTCAAAGTCGTTGGGATCACCCCAGAAACGTCTTATACGGTGTCACCAGTGATTTATACTTCCCTCGATACTTGGACGAAAATGAAGTTTGCTAATCAACCATTCGCATCTGATAAGGAGCAGCCCATCAATATCATTGTGACCAAATCAAGTGATCCTAAAGTCGATAACCAAGAAGGAACCCAGCTTAAAGTGTTGGCAACGGAAGACTTTATTGAAAAGCTTCCTGGATTTTCTGCCCAAAACTTGACCTTAAATGCCATGATCTACTTCTTATTTGTTGTTGCAACGGCAATCGTGGGGATTTTCATGTATGTGATCACCCTACAAAAAACAGCGATTTTTGGTGTGATGAAAGCCCAAGGGATTCGGACCAGCTTTATTGCCAAATCAATTATTGCGCAAGCATTTATGGTAGGAGTGATCGGGGTAGCCCTAGCCTTTGCGGCGGCATACGGCACCAGCTTGTTTTTACCAGATGCCATGCCATTTTTCTTTGAATTAAAGCAATGGCTGCTTTATAGCGGCATCTTGATTCTCGTGGCAGTTCTAGGCGGCTTATTCTCCATTCGGACGGTCACAAAAGTCGATCCAATCACGGCAATAGGAGGGTAACAAAGATGAAAGACATTTTAGTAATGAAGGATATTATAAAAAAATTTGGCAAGCAGCATACGGAAGTAACGGCATTAAAAGGACTGAATTTTCACGTTCAAGAAGGGGAGTTTGTCAGTATCATCGGCCCTTCTGGTTCAGGAAAAAGTACCTTTTTGACTATCGCTGGCGGCTTACAAAGTCCAACATCGGGAGAGATCATCATCAACCAGGTGAACTTTTCCCAATTAAATGAAAAGCAACGAGGGAAGTTGCGTTTTAAAGAGATTGGGTTTATCTTGCAAAGCTCGAATTTGATCCCTTTTCTAACGGTAAAGGAACAATTTTATTTGGTCGACAAAGTTACAGGGAAAGCCAAGGAAAAGGAACGGATTGATGAATTGCTTGCTTCATTAGATATTCTCGACCTTCAAGACAAGTTTCCCCGCGATTTATCTGGTGGGGAACGTCAACGAGTAGCGATCGGCAGGGCCTTGTTTAATGACCCAAGCTTGATTTTAGCGGATGAACCAACTGCCAGCTTAGACACCGATCATGCGTATGAAGTCGTGAAGTTATTAGTGAAAGAAGCGCATGAGAAAAAGAAAGCGACAGTCATGGTCACCCACGACGAGCGAATGATCCAATGGAGTGATCGCATTTTCCGAATGGAAGATGGCAATCTGATCGAACAAAACGCCCCATCAAGAGAAACTGCACAAGTCTGAGTGGAAAAGTAGAGGGATTTGTTTATAATAGAGGGAGTAGATTGCGAATGATGGAGGAGAATCCCTTGCCAAGTACAACATTTTTTCATTTAAAACAAGAGAAAAAAGAAAAAATCGATGCCGTGCTTTTAGAAGAATTTTTTAGCAAGCATATCAGTCAAGTCAAGGTCTCTGCCATCGTCGAAAAATCGCACATTTCTAGAGGGGCGTTTTACAAGTACTTTCAAAACTTAGAAGATGCCTATGACTATGCGATCACCAACTATTCCAACCAAATCCATTCTGCGATTTTTACGTTTATCAATTGCAACAAAAATGATTTTTTCAAAGGGATCGAAGAATACTTGGCTTGGTGCAGTCAATGGTCACCTGAAGATGATCATTGGAAAATGATCCACTTATGTACCCAAAGCAATGCCTGGACGAAGCGCGATGCGATCCCTGACGATTCGCCCATGATTCGCCAATGGTTGGAGCTGTTGGAAGAAAATCGTTTCACGATCCATGATACGCAAGAAGCCGTCAGTTTCCTTTACTTTATTATGGCGGTCGTGATGGATAGTCTGACAGATTTTATTTCGAATGAATGGACCGCAAAAGAGCTGATCAAAGATTTTCGCTATAAGGTGCAATGGATCAAGTATGGAATCAAAGAGCACAACAAAGAGTACAACAAAGAGGAATGAACGCTTCGGTAAGAGGATGGACCAAATACCGCACGCGGCGGAGAAGTTCATTTACAAAGAAAGAGGTGCCCGACAACCGAAATAGTTGTCGGACACCTCTTTTTTGAGCAAATGATTATTTTTTATTTACACGTTTCGCAATGATTGGCAAGATCAAGCCAATCAAAAGAAAGGCGATCGGCGTAATGATATTTAAGGCCAATTGGAAGAACCAAGCTTGCGGATCTGCCGCATAATCAAGCTTAGGAACCATCCCTAAAATGCAGGCAAAGGCCGTGAACAAGAAGCACCATAAGCCAATCCCAAAGCCAACTTTGGTGTTTTTCACGAATTTATAATCGGAAGTAAAGCGATTGGCGTGTTTGTTGACTAGCATAAAGGCTAAGAAGACCCATAAGTAACGCAGTGGCATGACAACTGAATTCAAGTTCAGCAACCAACGGTACAGTTCGGTCATATTGCCGATTCCTAGTGCTGGAATAATGATCAAAATGCTTACCAGGATACCAGTCATAATATATCCATTTACTGGTGTTCCTTTTTTGTTTAGTTTTGCTAAGCCATTTGGTACAAATTCTGAATCAGCATCAGACAGTAATATTTTCAATGGGGCATCAATTGAAAAGGCCAAAGCAGAGATTTGCGCCAACGCATTGGCGATGGAATAAAGAATGACAAAGAAGTTGCCGATTCCGTAGAAGTTTCCAAGTCGTTGAAAGGCTTCATAAGCGCCGTTAACCATCAAATCTTCTGGAATATGGTTGGCATCAAAAAGCATCCCCATAGCAATCGAGCCGAGCAAGGCACATAACGCCACCATACCGGCTAAAAAGATCATGCCTTTTGGAAATTCTTTTGCAGGATTTTTTGTGTTATTTACGTAAGGCGAGATTTTTTCACAGCCGCCTACCGCAAATACCAGCATCGAGATCGTGGTTAAATAGGTAAAGTCAAATTTAGGGATATAGGTTGAAACAGATGACATGTTTGGTGTAGCAATTTCAGCACCAGTCATTGCTGGAGCGGTGACTGCTAAAAGAATAAAAAGAATCGACATCACGAACATGGCTGTTCCCGCGATGTTCCCAATCATTTTTAAGGTCGTCAATCCTTTAGAGGCAATCCATAAAAAGAATAGAAAAATAGCTAAACAAATCAACGAGACTTCCATGGAACCCATCGTCGATACAAATGTACCATTTCCTTTAAATAACCAACTCAAGGATACTAAGATTCCTTGGGGTTTTTGTGCCAAGTAGGGCACGTGAACGACCCAATAAGTCCAAGCAGCAAAAAAAGCCAACCGCTTTGTTGAGGTTTCTTTGATCCATGAGGAGACCCCACCACTTGACTCTTTGAAGGTCGATCCTAACTGACCAACACTTAATGCATATGGTACAAAATAAAGAGCCATAATTAATAGCCACGAAACAACAACAGTCAATCCTTGTTGAGCGTAATTGTTTACAACATTTCCCAGTCCCCAAACAGAGACGAACGCCATCAGCGCAATATTATACCAGCGTAATTGTTTCTCATTCATCGCTTTCTCCTTCTTAAAATGATTTTTCTGACTGGTTAAAATAGAGCGTTTTTTGAAATTTAGTGAGAAAAAAATTTCTTTCCATAAGCGCTTGATCACTATCAAGTTTCTTATGCACTTTTTCACAAATGTCAAAGGTCAAATTGAATAAAAAAATTTCAGCTGCTCTTTTTTATCCAGTCATTGATTTTCCATAGTTAGGATAAACCTCTGAATTCTTTTGGTCAAGAAAAATTAAATTGTTATTTAAAAAAAATAATAAATTTCTGATGATAGAAAAAGCAAACATCATCATTCATTAATAATCTGAAAGAAATGCTACTACATTCGGTCAAGGGCGTGGATGAAATAGAGAACGTCTCATTTAAATGAATGGACGCATAAAGATGAAAGAAACCCTTTCGAAAGGCTTTTAGCTGGTACTTTTTGGATAGATTTTTAAGCAAAGGAAACAGAAGAGTAGCCATAGTTTTTTTGTTTTTCTAACAATAACTTTACGCTAACATTCTTTCAAAGAAACACGAAAACAAAGTTAGCCGGATTCTTCATTCCATCGAAATCACTGGTTTTTTTTCTTCAATTTATAGGAGTTGGGTGTTATTCGCTCAAATACTGGCCATAAAAGCAAATAAAAGACGAAGTTTCCACTGGCATGGAAGAAATCGAACAGTAGTCCTTGAAGGTAATAGGCAAGAAACGAAGGAAACTGATAAAGCCAAACCTCCATCAACGAAACGATCAAGCCATAAAGAAGTCCGCAAAGAAAGGCAAAGAAAGCTTGCAGGATACGATTTTTCTTGACGATCGGGATTTTTCCAAGCTGTTGAAAAAGAACGATGGTGCCGGTAAGTGCAGCCAATTGACTGATCGTCCAGGGACCCATGCCTAAATAGATATTTGTTCCGAGCAAACTTAGCAAGGCAATCATCAACGCATCGGTTAAGCAGTAAGAAAAAGCCACTAAAAATAAAAGGGCACTCATAGGCTGAACGTTAGGGATAAAGACAAAAACCAACCGTCCAACGATACACGCTGCGGTGAGCAGTGCTAAATGAGAAATTCTTTGAACGGAGAATACCTTGGATTGGGGAGGAAGCATGAAAATCGCCGACTTTCTAATTGATAATCATTCTCATTATACATGGAAAATAATATAATTCAAGATTGAAATACACATCATATAGTACGATAATAAAAACGGAGCACAATATGTTGTGTTTTTAGAAGAGGAGGGAAAGAAATGGACTATAAAAAACAAACGATTGAGAAATTGAACGAGGATATCAAGTTGTTCCAAGAAGTTTCGGCGATCACACCGGAAATGACCAAAACATTTGAGGGAATCGCTCGTTTGATTATGTTGGATCGTTACTCATTCAAGGATCAAACCCATCAAACGTTGGGTAAGGATGATTTGGTGATTTTGACAACGAAAGCTGATCCTAAATATCCTGCACGAGGAATCGGTATTGTGAAAGCAATCGATGGGGAACTAGTCTCTATCGAAGTGGAAGAGGCCTATCGTTCAGCGTTAGAAGATACTGATGAACAAGCCAGTGGACTTGTGAAAAGAAGAAAAAGTGACATTGAAAAACCGTTAGAACTCTTTTTTGAGCAAGTGGCGCATCGTGTTGCCAAAGGGATTTCTGCCAACGAGTCCCATGACCAGGAGCGCTTCCTTGAGACGTTTTACCAACAAATCGTGTCGCAAAACCTAATTCCCGCAGGCAGAGTACTTTATGGAGCAGGAACAAATTCTCAAGTTACCTACTTCAATTGCTTTGTGATGCCTTTCATCCATGATTCCCGAAAAGGGATTGCTGTCCATCGACAAGAAGTCATGGAGATTATGAGTCGTGGTGGCGGGGTTGGAACCAATGGGTCGACCTTGCGACCAAAATCAAGTGTGGTCCACGGCGTCAGCGGTCGGTCTTCTGGGGCAGTTTCTTGGCTGAATGATTTGGCGAACTTGACGAACCTTGTCGAACAAGGAGGTAGTCGTCGCGGAGCGCAGATGATTATGATGGCAGATTGGCATCCAGATATTTTTACGTTTATTCTTTCTAAAGTTCAAAATCCTGCTGTATTGCTTCACCTGAAAAAAACAGTCACGAATGCAGCAATCAAACAACTGATCAATGAAAAACTGCAATTTGATCCTTTGACAAAAATGGAAGAAAGAATGTTCACTTATCTAGCGCAACTGCCTGAATCGTCAGATAAGGAACATAATGACATGATCCAAAAGGCAAAAGAAAAATTGCGAATAGGTGGCAGCTATACGGTAAAAGAAAGTGATTTCTTAACTGGTGCGAATATTTCAGTCTGCTTGACAGGAGAATTCATGGAAGCAGTGAAGACAGATGGGTGGTATGAGCTGCGCTTTCCAGATATTGACAATTATTCAGAAGCAGAGATGGCGCAATATGATGCAAAATGGGCGGAAGTCGGGGATGTGCGAGAATGGGCAGCAGCTGGTCATAAGGTCAAAACCTATCAAAGGATCAAAGCTCGTGAGTTATGGGAGTTGATTACTTTTTGTGCAACGTATTCTGCTGAGCCTGGTATTTTCTTTATCGATAATGCCAACAAGATGACGAATGCTACAGCATACGGACAAAAAGTCGTGGCAACCAATCCGTGCGGTGAACAGCCCCTAACCCCTTATGCCGTCTGTAACTTGGCAGCTATCAATCTCGCAAACATGGCGGATCGCCAGAAAGGCACCGTTGATTTTGCCAAACTAAAAGAAACCGTGAAAACAGCAGTTCGTTTCCAAGACAATGTTATTGACGCAACGCCTTACTTTTTTGACAAAAATGAGCAGCAGGCGAAAGGGGAAAGACGTGTTGGATTAGGGATCATGGGCTTGGCAGATTTATTGATCTACTGTGGGAAAAAATACGGATCGGCAGAAGGGAATCAATTCGTTGATCAAATTTTCGGGGCAATGGCAGTCACGGCCTATGAGGCATCCATTGAATTGGCGAAAGAAAAAGGCAGCTTTCCCTTCCTGATTGGAAAAAATGACCAAGAGACGCAAGCGTTGCGGAAGAAATTTATCGATACAGGATACATGAAAAAAATGCCAGCGCACATCCGCGAAGGCGTGCTGCGATTCGGCATTCGTAACTCTCATCTTTTGACCGTTGCACCAACAGGATCGACAGGCACGATGACGGGAGTTTCAACCGGTTTAGAACCTTACTACTCCTTTTCTTATTTTAGAAGCGGTCGACTAGGTAAGTTTATTGAAATCAATGCGGAGATCGTTGACGAATACCTGATGGATCATCCTGAAAGAACCAAAGCGCAGTTGCCGGCATGGTTCATTTCCGCTATGGAGTTGACGCCCGAAGAACATGTCTGTGTGCAATGCACCATTCAACGTTGGGTGGATAGCTCCATTTCAAAAACGGTCAATGCACCAAAAGGATATACAGTAAGCCAAGTAGCCAAGGTTTATAGAGATCTTTATGAAGGAGGAGCCAAAGGAGGAACCGTCTATGTAGATGGCAGCCGAGATTCACAAGTACTTACCTTAGAAGCGGTAGAAAATGAGCTGACCGCACAAGTTGAACCGCTGCCTGTAGTTCAAGTAGATGAACCCGTCGTCTCTGGTGAAATCTGCCCCATCTGCCATGAAGGAACCATTGAGGAAATCGGCGGCTGTAGTACCTGCACAAACTGTAAAATCCAATTAAAATGCGGGCTCTAAAAGGATACAGGATTGATAGAGCAAGTCTTATCCGCATATTGGATAAAAAAAGATTTGTATTTTGACTATTGGAGAGGAAGAAATAGATGAAAAAAGTATTTGTCGTATTTATGCTAGTGAGCACATTACTCGTCGCTACAGGATGCCAACAGGCAAGTGTAACGTCAGAAAGCACGCAGCAAAGTTCCTTGAAGCAAGAACAAGGAACAGCTACGATCGTCATCCAAAATCAAGAAGATGTGACCTCAAAAGAAGTAACGTTCCGAGAAAATGAGTCGCTGATGGAAGTAATGAAAGAAAACTTTGCGATCAAAGAAAAAGATGGCTTTATCACCTCGATCAACGGCATCAGCCAAGATCAAAAAGCCAATCTATTTTGGGTCTATACCGTCAATGACGAAATGACCGATAAAGGGGCACAAGCGTTGATTTTAAAGAACAATGACACTATCACATTTGATTTGAAAGCATTCTGATTTGTTTGATTCTAAGGATCTTTATTGGTGCAAAAGAACTTGCACATAAAGATCTTTATCTATACAGATAGACTCTTGCGTTGATTTTGGAGGTAGTTTTGCATTCAAGTTCTATTCAAGAGTCTATTCTTGTTTTTCTATCATAGTTTGGAGTGGTGGCTTATTTTATTTTAAAATTGGAATAATAGGAATAAAGATACCATTACATACATAAGTTTTAGCCATGATGTTTCTTTCGTATTTTGGCTTGCGTTCCTATTTTTTGTAGAAAATAATTTTTTTATAGTAGAGTGGAAATGGACAAAAATTTGATTTATCCGTTAGCTTAAGTGGCTAACGCTTCTATTCTCTAATATATGGTTTTACTTACTATTTTTCTTGCGATTGTTTCCCAATCTGCTTGTTGTTCATAAAAACAATGTTATCATTGTATCATCAGATGTGGGTGGCGAACAGTGGTCTAAAACACGAGCGTTGATTACAAATAAGGTTTTTTCGTTCTCTTTGTTTATTGATCAGAAAAGGTAGGAGGAGAATAATGGTTGAGGTACTTTTGATGTGTGGCGTTAGTGGTGCAGGCAAAACCACTTACTCAAAACAAAAAGAGCAAGAAGGTTATGTAAGATTAGCAATAGATGAATTAATTTGGGAAGACTATGGCGTTTATGGTGTTGATTACCCTTCGGAAAAATATGCAAAAGTTTCGTCATTATCTTCAGTTAAATTGAAAGAGCTTACAGTAAGGGCTGTTCAAGAAGGAAAAAACGTAGTTGTCGATTCTAGTTTTTGGGCTAAAAGTCACCGAGACGCTTATAGAGAACTACTGGCAGCATATGATGTGACGATTAAAGTAATCTATCTAAAAGCTGATTATGATACTTTACGAAAACGATTAGCGATCAGAAATAAAGTCCAGACTGCAAATTCCGCTTTTCCTATTACAGAAGAAATCCTTCAACGGTTTTTTTCAGGATTCGAAGAACCGATAAATGAAGATGAAGTAGTGATTGAGCAAAAGAATAAATGAAGTAGCATCAAAATGTTTTTACTCCTTTTCAATACATTTAGTCTTATTACTGTGCAGGACACAAAGGACAGTCATACTAGAAGCAAAACAGTGATTGGCAATTTCTTTTCTTGTTGCATTCTTCGATTAATAAACGGATCAAAAAGCAATCCGCTGAAGACAAAATGACTATGACAGCTGTTAAAGACCAAGAATCAATACAAGAAACCGCCCATTTGGTAAATAGGACGGCAAACAGTAAGCACTTTGAGCAATCGAAACCACAAGTTAAGGCTCAAAAAACGATTACTACAAGACTTGAAGACTTGTAAGAAAAATTAAATATATTCTTCCTCTTTATTTACGTACGTTATAATATGCTTAAGATTTTTAAATAGAATGAGGAGAAAACATGGAAGTAATTACACCAACGAATGCAAGAAAAAACCTTTATGGAATCATTAAGCATGTTGTGGCTGACAGTCAACCTGTAGAAATTGCGAGTACAAAAGAGGAAGAAAGCGTCATCATGATTAGTAAGAGCGATTGGAACTCCTTACAAGAAACGCTCAACTTACAAAATGTGGGTGTACTTGATCGGATCAAACACTTTGAGAATGAAGAAAGTGAAGACTTAGGTGAAATTGATTGGGATAGAATGTAAAGATCAAAAAGAATGCTCGCAAAGATTTGTCTAAATTGAAGAGTATCAATCTAACTAGTAAGTTTGATGAACTGATCAAAGTCATTAAGGAAAATCCTTTTCAAACACCGCCGCCTTACGAAAAATTAACAGGATTACCTTACTGTTCAAGACGTCTCAATATCAAACACAGGTTGGTATACAGCGTGGAAGAAGAGAGTAAAACGATCACGATTCTCTCTGTTTGGTCACACTATGAACGTGGGATATAATATGCTAAACTATTTCGACTCTTTGTCAATAAGGACTGATGAGTCGTACAAAATCAAATCTGGGTCAGAATAAATAGCATTCTGGCTCAGATTTTTTGTTAGCTTACTTTGATTAGTTGATTGATCAAAATGATTCTAATTCTCATGTTCTCAAATGATTTAAATCTGTAGAATACTCGTTTCGTGATCGGTAAATGAGTCATCGTTTGAGTAAGGGAGAGAATCGTATTGAGATGCCTTCTTCATCGCTCAAAAGTTTTTGAAGTTTTACACAGACCTCTTCAAATAAGAAATCCTCTTATCAAAAAAAATCCCTTTATTCGCAAGGTGATAATAATAAACAAAAAAAATGGAACAGCATAAATGTTTTCGAAATGCTTTCGCACCAACATTTACCTGTTCCGTGGGTTTGGCACCCAATGGGCCGTGAGGGGCTCGAACCCGCGACCCGCTGATTAAGAGTCAGCTGCTCTACCAACTGAGCTAACGGCCCGTACCAAAAGTACTTCATTATCTTAGCACTCCGGTGTTTAAAAATCAATCATTCTTTTGAAAAAAATGTGCGCTTTTTTCAGTTGGAAAACAGGGGTTATCTTAAAAAAACACCATTCGTTCCCCAATTTCAAATGATAGGAAATTCTTAAAAGATTGATCAGATTGCTTTAAAAACTCAGAAAACCGTGATAAAATGTATCTAGTTATCGAAACTAGATGATTAGTTTGTGATAATCTAACCTTCTGTTCGTCAAAATGGAGGATGACATGAAAAAATTACAAGCAGACATGAAAAATTGGGGCAATTCATTGCTGAAATTCCATCTGCCGAGATGGGAAGAGTTGCCAACCCTGGAACTGTATATGGATCAGGTAATCACTTTGATTGACCAATATTTATCACCGGTGATCCAAACAGAAAAACATCCGCTATTGACCTCTTCTATGGTCAATAATTATGTCAAAAAAGGGATGATCCCCGCACCAGAGAAAAAACGCTACAACCAAAAGCATCTCGCATTTTTGATCGCGATCACGATGCTGAAGCAAGTGTTGACGATTCCAGAAATAAAGACAGGCATCCTTTTTCAAGGGAAAGCTGTCGGAATCAGAAATGCCTATAATGTATTTTGTGAAGAACAAGAAAAAGCAATCCATCTTGTTGGCAAAGAAGCAATGGGAGAGCCCGAGCAAATGGCATCGGAACCAATCCCGATTGAATTAGTGGCCATGAAAGGTGCAACGCGTTCCTTTGCCAACAAACTATTGGCAGAAAAAACAATCGAATTAGAAGTCATTTATTTAGAAACACATAAAGGAGAAGCCCATGAATAAAGAGAAAATTGCCCTATTAGTTGATTCAGGTACCGATGTTCCCGCACAGATCATGGAGCAATACGGCATGTATATGCTGCCATTGCAAATTATTTACAAGGATCGGACCTATACCGATAAAGTTGATATTACTGCCGAAGAAATTTACGAACGTTTGCCGCAAGAGATTCCTAGTACTTCGTTACCTGATGGCGCGGCGATCGGGGAAATCTTTGATCGGATCAAAGCCGATGGGTATGAAAAAGTCCTTGCCGTAACCATCTCCAGCGGATTGAGTGGAACGTTTAATGTCGTTCGACTGTTAGGTGAACAACGGACGGATCTTGAGGTTTTTGTACTTGATACGAAAAATATTGGGATCGGTGCAGGGCTGCAAGCGATTCGTGCGGCAGAACTGTTAGAAAAAGGCGTGACTTGGGAAGAATTGCGGGCACAATTAACGAATGAAGTACCGAAAAACAAAGTCTTTTTCAACGTAGCTACCTTAGAGTATTTACAAAAAGGCGGCCGGATCGGTCTTGTCGCATCCATCTTAGGTAATGCTTTGAAATTGAATCCAATTATCTCTTGTAATGAAGAAGGGATCTACTATACGGTCGCAAAATCTCGTGGACGGAAGAAAAGCTTGGACAAAACCGTTGACTTGATCAAGCAATTCATCGGTGATCATCGCCATGTGCGTTTAGCCGTGGCCCAAGGTGATGCACTACAAGAAGCCAAAGAGATGAAAGCAAGATTAGAAGCCGAATTTCCTAAGGTCAAAGAAATCTTGTTTGGGCAAATCTCTCCCGCGTTAGTTGTCCATACGGGTCCTGGGTTGTTAGGGATCGGTATTCAACTCTTAGAAGAGTAAAAAAGAAAGGCCCCGTGCCTTTCTTTTTTTGTGCTTTCCTTAAGAATGAGGCGGCGGTTTTTGGGAAAGATGAAAAGCCTGTTTAAATAATGTATAATAAGTAAGAAACCAAAAAAAATTGAGGTGACATTTTTGAAAAAGATCCTAGTCGTGGACGATGAGAAACCAATTTCTGATATCGTCAAATTTAATTTAACCAAAGAAGGATATGAAGTATATACCGCCTATGATGGAGAAGAGGCATTAGAAAAAGTAGCCGAGGTCGATCCTGATCTGATTTTGCTTGATTTGATGCTACCAAAAATGGATGGATTGGAAGTTGCACGGGAAGTGCGCAAAACCCATGACATGCCGATCATCATGGTCACAGCCAAAGATTCTGAAATCGATAAAGTACTAGGCCTTGAGCTTGGTGCGGACGATTATGTAACCAAACCATTTTCAAACCGGGAATTGGTGGCCCGCGTCAAAGCCAATCTGCGTCGCGGCTCGGCAGCTGCGAAGGAAGCAGACGACAATGCCAACAGTGAATTAACGATTGGTGATTTAACAATTCATCCGGATGCCTACATGGTCACTAAAAATGGGGCAGCCATCGAATTGACGCACCGGGAGTTTGAATTGATGCACTACTTGGCAAAACATCTTGGTCAAGTAATGACCCGAGAACATTTATTGCAAACTGTCTGGGGCTATGACTACTTTGGTGATGTCCGAACCGTTGACGTGACGGTGCGCCGTTTGCGTGAAAAAATCGAAGACAGCCCGAGCCATCCAAACTATTTGGTTACTCGTCGCGGAGTGGGCTATTACTTGCGGAACCCAGAACAGGAATAAGCTATGAAAAATAAGGTTCGCTTTTTTCAATCGGTGAACTTCAAAATCGCCCTGACTTTTATCTTGATCTTATTGATTGCGATCCAGATTATCGGGGCGTATTTTATTCGCGAATTGGAAAGAACAACGGTCGATGCCTTCAAACGCGACATGGAGGCACGGGCCAGCACGTTAGTGGTGACATTAGGCTCTGAATTGAGTCGCATGGATAATGATGACGGGTTGGATTGGGATTCCATGAATGCTTCCCTGAATCGAATCTTAACGAGTACCAACTCTTCAGAAATTTTGGAGATGCGGGTGGTGGATGAGCAAGGGATTATTCGTGCAACCACCAATATCAATGATCGTGGCTCGGTGGGAGAAAAAAATGATTACCGTGATTACGATACGAACCGCAGTGAAGTCCTTTATGATGAATCCAGCGGTCAGCGGGTGTTCAATATCGTCCAGTCGATCCAATCACCGACAGGGGATACCGTTTTAGGAACCCTTTATTTACGGAGCAATCTAGAGTCAAAGTACAATGAAGTCAGTACGACGGCGGTCATTTTTGTTACCGCCTCGCTGATTGCGGCAGTGATTTCGATCATTGTGGCACTATTGGTCTCTCGTTCGATTACCCAACCAATTGGAGAGATGCGGGAACAAGCGATTCGCATCGCTAAAGGAGATTATAGCCGCAAGGTCGCGATTCATGGGAAAGATGAATTGGGACAATTGGCGGAAACCTTCAATCAACTAGGGGAACGAATCGAAGAGACTCAAGAGGCGATGGAGTCCGAGCGAAACCGCTTGGATAGTGTCTTATCCCACATGACAGACGGCGTTGTTGCCACCGACCGACGAGGCAAAGTCATTACCATCAATGAGATGGCGATGTCCTTGTTGAATGTCACTAACGAAGAAGCGATCGGGCAGTCGATTTTGACGTTATTGGAAATCGATGAAGAATACACGTTGCGAAAACTTTTGGAAAATCCTGAAGACATGCTTTTGGAACGTCCTAGCAATGATTTGACGGGAACAAATCTGATCTTGCGCATCGATTTCTCCATGATCCGTCGAGAGTCCGGGTTCATTTCCGGTCTAGTTGCGGTAATGCACGATGTCACGGAACAAGAAAAAAATGAGCAGGAACGGCGAGAATTTGTCTCCAACGTTTCCCATGAGTTGCGAACACCTCTAACGAGTATGCGTAGTTACATCGAAGCGCTGAGTGAGGGTGCTTGGAAAGATCCAGAAATTGCACCGAACTTTCTAAAAGTGACCTTGGATGAAACGGATCGGATGATTCGCATGATCAATGACCTATTGAGTTTGTCGCGGATGGATAGCGGCAATTCGCAACTGCAATTGGAATATATCAATTTCAATGAGATGGTTAATTTCGTGTTGGACCGTTTTGACATGATGGTGACGAATGAAAGCAAAAAATATCTGATTCGTCGGGAGTTCACCAAACGAGAATTGTGGGTGGAAGTCGATACGGACAAAATGATCCAAGTGATCGACAACATCATGAATAATGCCATCAAATATTCGCCAGATGGTGGGATTATTACGGTGAAATTGATGGAGACTCATAACAACATCGTCCTTAGCATCAATGACCAAGGACTAGGAATTCCGAAAAAAGATCTCACGAAGATCTTTGATCGTTTTTACCGAGTCGATAAAGCTCGAGCCCGGCAACAAGGAGGTACCGGCTTAGGGTTGGCGATCTCACGTGAAGTCATCAAAGCTCATGGCGGTGCGATTTGGGCGGAAAGTCGAGAAAATCGCGGGTCAACATTTTACATTATGTTGCCGTATGAACCGTATGAGGAGGATTGGTGGGTATGAGAATCTCAGAAAAAATCATTCGAGCAGGTTTGATCGTGATGATCGCCTTGAGTTTTTATTTCTCCTATATGATTTGGCTAAATCCGACCGGGTTCAACAATGCCAGCACCGAAACAGATACTGGCGTCAATCCTTCGGTTCAAACGTACAAACAAAAAAGCGATTTGTTTTTGCCCCTATATCTAACATGGAATGATGAAGAGGATATCAAAGAAACCAACTCTGAAGCGGTGATTCGAGAGATCCAAGAGGTGATCAACGAGGCAACGATCAGTGATTTGACCCTGCGAACCTATGGTGAAGAACAGGCTTTTTCGAAAGCCCAAGAGGTCGATCAAGGAATATCCTTAAACTACTATACGACATTTTACTTGAAAGATTACGAGAAAACCTTTGATAAAGAACTGTCCTTAGAGGACGAAAGTGAAACAGAGGATTTTCCGTTTTCTCGCATCCAGTTTGATCTCGAAGAAAATACGATCCAATTTGTTGACTTTACCCATCAACGAGTAGTTCGAGGCAAGATCGACTGGGATAAAAGCCAAGTAAAACACTTGCTAGCAGACAATCCTCGGGAATGGACGGCAATGAGGACTGATCAAGAACGATCTAGCAATCAATACTATACGCAGGATTCGATCAAGCTAAAAAAATACAGCTACTATTCTTCGACACAGTCTCAGAGTTTGTTCCGAGAAGCCTTTTTCAGCAATCCTAAAAATGTCAAGATCAACGACGAAAGTGTCGATACCTACTATTATGAAGGTGGGCAAAACATGACGGTCTTGCAAGATCAGCAGCAAGTCAAGTTTGAAACCACCACAGACGGTTCCGATGAAATGGATCTGGCAATGTTGAGTGCGGATTACATTATTCGTCTAGGCAATAACTTTGGGACGATCCGCTATTTTGATCAACAAGACAAACACTTGGATTATCGGGTTTTCGTCGAAGGCTATCCAGTCTTTAGTACTGGCGGCCAAGGGGTGATCAGTGTCGCTTTTTCAGAAAGTGGTCAGACCGGCAGTCGTGAAATGACGATTTCTGCCAGCTTGAACGCAATTCAAGTGCCGATTCCTTCTGAAACGGAGATTGAATTGCCTTCTAGTTTGTCAGTCAAAAATGATTTGATTGCGGCAGGGGCTGACCCAGCGTTGTTGCAACAGATCATCGTCGGCTATCACTGGGGGGAGATCAAAGATGCACCACTGGTTGATTTGACGCCTGCTTGGTATGTCAATTATGACTCGTCTTGGATTAGCTATGATGCATTAATGACAAAATTAGCAGAAACGGAGGAGAATTAATTGGATTTTAAACGAATCGAATGGATTTTTTTCCTCGCTTTTCTTGGTCTGAATGTCTTTTTATTCAATGTTTATAGTGAGGCTCGCAGCGAGCATCAGATGGTTTCACAATCAAACCAAACGATTCCTATCGAACAACGACTCGATTCTGAGGACATTCGGTATTCTGGTGAATTATCAGACGAGGTCTTGAGTGGCTATTATTTGAGCGGTGAACAGACGGATTTTGAGGCAGAACTACGAAATCCGCAACTCAATACTCAGTTCAAAAGAGGGTCGACGGTCAAAGGGCAGCAGTTGATTCATGTCTCAACCAATGGTTTTTATATCAGTGATGATTCTCAAACGGAAGAAACCGTCAATGGTTTCTTGCAACGTAAAGACCAAGTCCTGTTTGGGGATGAATATGACTATTTGGAAAACCTCTCTGTCTTGAACGCCAATCATCCGACGGTGGTGGCGGTCCAGTCGTATGAAGGCATTCCTTTCAATGACAGCTCAAGTCGGATCGATATCACCTTAGAACAAACGGATGATCTACTGCAGATTGCCCGTTATACGCAAACACATATCTCCAATATTACGCCTCTAAGGGAAAAGATGACGGTCTATTCAGAAAAAGAAGCAGTAAATACGCTTTATCTGAACAACAAGCTGCCAAGTCACTCGAAAATTCTCTGGACGGAATTAGCCTATACGATGATTTTGAAGGTTAGGGAAAAAAACGTGTATATTCCTGCATGGTTTATTGCTTTCCAATTAGATGGCGATGACACCATCCAAATCGAAACGGTCAATGCCTTCAGCAATCGGATCATCACGAATAATGCCGTTCAAAAGGTAGAAAATCCATAAAAAAGCGGGTATAATGGAACTCGTTGAAACAACCAGAGAGGAAGTCACGTAAACCATGATGAAGGAAAATGCCTTTCAAGTAAGTATTCTAGCCAGCGGAAGCTCAGGGAATTCGCTCTATATCGAAAGCAATAAAAAGCGGATCTTAGTGGATGCCGGTTTGAGCGGCAAGAAGATCACTTCATTATTGGATGAAGTAGGGCGCAAACCAGAAGACTTGGACGCCATTCTTGTGACCCACGAACATCGGGACCACATCCACGGTGTTGGAGTACTGGCACGAAAATACAAACTTGATGTCTATGCGAATACAAAAACATGGCAAGCGATGGATCCAATGATCGGTAACGTCGCTGTCGAGCAAAAACATATCTTTGAAATGGGAAAAGTGCTGACCTTGGGTGACTTGGACATTGAAAGCTTTGGCGTCTCTCACGATGCTGCAGCGCCGCAATTTTATCGTTTCCATAAAGACGGCAAATCATTCGTGATGTTGACGGATACCGGTTATTGCAGCGATCATGTGCGAGGCATCATCAAAGGCGCCGATGCATACCTTGTAGAAAGCAACCATGACCTAGAAATGTTGCGAATGGGTCCTTATCCATGGAGTCTCAAGCAGCGGATTCTTGGAGATCGCGGTCACTTATCGAATGAAGATGGCGCACTTGTCATGACGGATATCTTGACCGACAACACCAAACGGGTCTATCTTGGTCATTTAAGTAAAGAAAACAACCTGAAAGAGTTGGCGCACTTAACGATGGTCAATACCATGAAAGAACATGATCTAGGTGTTGGAGAAACGTTTGAAGTCTATGATACCGATCCTGACAAAGCGACGGAATTATTTGCGATCTAATCGATCATCAGAGCGATGAATTTGTTGGGTGGAGGCAGTGGGATGTTTGATGAAGAAAAAATCAAGACTTTGAACGAGCTTGAAATGGCAGTTTATAAATACATTGTCCAGCATTTTGAAGAGATCGATCAGCTGACGATTCGCGAATTGTCAGCTGCATGCCACGTCTCAACGTCGACGATTTTACGATGTATCACGAAATTGGGCTATCGTGGATATTCAGAGTTAAAGTATGCAATCTGTCAAAAAAAGGAACAAGACGCACGAGCGTTTGATCTTTTCTATGATGCAACGATTCAAGTCAATACATTCTTAAAAAAAGTCAATAATGAAGATTACCGTAAGTTTATCCAACCGGCAGTAGAATTGATTCTTTCCGCACGCCATGTGGCGTTTTCCGGTATCGGCACAAGCGGCATTCTGGGCACCTATGGCAGTCGCTATTTTGCCAACTTAGGCATTAATGCTTATAGCATCGTTGATCCCTTTTTGCCAGTACCGTCTCGTGGAATGGAAAATACGTTAGCGATCATTTTATCGGTGTCGGGTGAAACCATTCAAATGATCAAGCAAACGGAAGACTTCAAACGCTATGGAGCAAAAGTACTCAGCATCACCAATGATGAAAAATCGACGATCGCCCAAATGGCGGACTACAATATATCGTATTATATGCCCGTCGTAAGTGGCGGAAAAGAAGTCGATTTGAACCTGACAACGCAAGTCCCGGTGATTACACTGATCGAACTTTTAGCCCATCAAGTCTACAAGCAAATCTAAGCGATCGTAAAAAAACAGCTTCGGCTGTTTTTTTTGTTGGAACATGTTTCATAACTTAGAAAAGCTATAGGCAAGGGGAATATTATCCATTAAGATTTATTTGTAAGCGAATTCACTGGCCGGTGGATGGAATTTTATTTTAGGAGTGATGTGAGATGAACGAATGGATCAATGAGAAATTATTACCCCCAATATTAAAATTTGTTAATACGAAAGCAATCACTGCATTAAGAAACGGTATGCTTTATACGATGCCCTTTTCAATCGTAGGATCGATTTTCCTGCTATTAGCAAACTTTCCCGTCCAGTCGATTGCGGATTGGGTAACGAATAGCGGCTTAGGTGAATACTTCAACCAAGCCTATGGCGCCTCTTTTGCAATTATGGCCTTTTTCGCCGTAATGGGCATCGCCTATTCGTATGTAAAAGCAGAAGGTTACGAAGGACTCCCTGCAGGAATGATTGGTTTAGTTATTTTCTTATTAACTATGGAGTCAAGTGTAACGGATGCTGAAGCAAATGTGACCATCGCAAATGTCATTGATAAAACATGGACTGGTGGACAAGGCATGATCAGTGCCATCTTAGTAGGGCTTTTTGTGGGTTGGGGCTATACTTGGTTCTTAAAACGCGACATCCGGATCAAACTGCCAGAACAAGTACCCACCAATGTTGCAAACTCATTTACAGCGTTGATTCCGGCAGCTGTTTTGACGACCATCGCATTAGGCATTTATGTTTTCTTTGATAAAGTCTTTCAGACAACCGTGGTCGAATGGATCTACACCGTGATTCAAAGTCCAATGCAAGGTGTGACGGATTCTCTTGGCGGTGCAATGATGCTAGGCTTCTTAGTACCATTCTTGTGGTTCTTCGGGGTTCATGGTTCGACGATCGTGGGCGGCATCATGGGGCCGATTTTACAAGCCAATTCATTAGCAAATACGGCTATTCTTGAATCTGGTAAAGCATTGACATTGGAAAATGGGGGACACATCGTGACCCAACAGTTTTTAGATCAATTTATGACGGTAACTGGCGCAGGAATGACGATTGGCATCGTGCTATATATGGTGGCTTTTGCTCGTTCAGCGCAGTTCAAACAATTAGGACGTCTCTCCTTGATCCCAGCATTCTTTAATATCAATGAACCAATTATTTTTGCGACACCGATCGTCATGAATCCGATCATGGTATTACCATTTATTTTGACACCGATGGTTTCAGGCGTGATCACGTATTTTGCACTTTATACCGGTATCGTACCGCTATTTACTGCTGTGCAAGTTCCGTGGACGACCCCACCGATCATTTCAGGTTTTCTAGTAGGGGGCATCCGGACCGCTATTTTACAATTTGTTGTTTTAGCAATCGGCTTCTTTATTTACTATCCTTTCATTCGTAAGGTCGATAGTTTGAACTATAAACAAGAAACAGAGATCGTTTAATACCAAGGAAGCAGGTTGAAAAGAAATGAATAAACTTAGAAACGATTTTTTATGGGGTGGCGCAGTCGCTGCTCATCAATTGGAAGGCGGCTATCGTTCGGGCGGAAAAGGCGTGAGTGTCGCTGATGTCATGACAGTCGGAGGCAACGGAATTCCTCGCCGAATCACGGAAGGTATCCAACCGGGCGAAAGTTATCCCAATCATGAAGCGATCGATTTTTATCATCGGTATCCTGAAGACATCAAGCTTTTTGCCGAATTAGGGTTGAAGTGCTTCCGAACATCGATTGCCTGGACCCGTATTTTTCCAGAAGGTGATGAACGCGAGCCAAATGAGGAAGGCTTGGCCTTTTATGATCAATTATTCGATGAGTGTTTACGCTATGGCATTGAGCCGGTTATTACCCTTTCTCACTTTGAAATGCCCTATCATTTAGTTACCGAATACGGAGGTTGGCGTAACCGTAAGTTGATCGATTTGTTTGTCCGCTTTGCAGAAGTTTGTTTTACGCGCTATCAAAAGAAAGTGAAGTATTGGATGACTTTCAATGAAATCAACAATCAAGCAAACTACAAAGAAGATTTTGCGCCGTTTACCAATTCCGGTCTGTTCTTTACCGAAGGAGAAGACCGAGAAAAAATCATGTACCAAGCAGCCCATTACGAACTCGTTGCCAGTGCGAAAACGGTGGCGCTAGGGCATGCAATCAATCCTGCGTTTCAAATCGGATCGATGATCGCGATGTGTCCAATCTATCCGTATTCTTGCGATCCCAAAGACATGATGGCAGCCACGGTGGCCATGCAGCGCCGCTATTGGTTTTCAGATGTGCATGCCCGTGGACACTATCCGAGATATATGCGCAGCTATTTTGAGAGAAAACAATTTGATTTAGATATCACCCCTGAAGATGAAGCAATTTTGGCAAACGGCTGTGTTGACTACATCGGCTTTAGTTACTATATGTCTTTTGCGATCAAAGGTAAGGAAAATGATCCAACCTATGACTATGATGAGAGCCAAGATCTGGTGGATAATCCCTATGTTGATGCTTCCGAATGGGGCTGGCAGATTGATCCCGTGGGCTTACGCTACGCCATGAATTGGTTCAACGAACGCTACGAATTGCCGCTCTTCATTGTAGAAAATGGCTTTGGTGCCGTAGATACAGTGGAAGAGGATGGACAGATCCATGATGACTACCGTATTGATTACCTGAAAGCCCATATCGAAATGATGAAAGAAGCAGTAGCTTATGATGGCGTCGACTTATTAGGTTATACACCGTGGGGCATCATTGACTTAGTTTCTGCTGGTACAGGGGAAATGAAGAAACGCTATGGTGTGATCTATGTGGACAAAGACAATGAAGGAAATGGGACCCTTGATCGTCGGAAGAAAGATTCATTTGCATGGTATCAGCAAGTGATTGCGTCCAATGGCATGAAGGTATAAAGAAAAAAACGTTACGCAAAATTTCTGCGTAGCGTTTTTTTCTTTAGGGCATTTGGATATAGCCGTAATGAAGCAACAACTGAATAATAATAACTAAAGTGTTCATTCCCACATGGGTAATCATGGAAGTCCAAATGCTGCCGGTCAAGGCATAAAGCCCAGAAAAGAACAGTCCTAAGAAAATATAGACTAAGAGATGATTGTCATTATGGGCAAAGGCAAAGGCTACAGCGCTGACCACTACACCGACCCAAACATTGCTGTATTTCCCAATGATGCCAACTAAGGCTCTGCGGAAGACAAATTCTTCCATAATTGGTCCACCAACCATTGCCGCGAGGACGAACAGTGGGTTTTGTAGCACAATAGCAATGATATTTTCGGTATTTTGCGAAGCACTGACTTCACCGAAAAAGGATTCGATAAAAATGGCTAGATTTTGCAACAAGATCGCTGCAATAATACCTGTCAGTCCATAAATAAGAATCGATGAAATTTTTGATCTTTTGTGTTCAAACGATAACGGTTCCGTTTGTTTGAAATACAAGAAAAACATGATCGCAGCACCAACTAAATAACCAATCGTTGTTGCGGCCACTTGATGTCCGCTAGGGATGAAGGCGATCGGTAGAAAAAAGACGATGCCGTAAGTAAGAATCGTGGACAAAGAATATTTTGATAAAGACATAGTTGTTTCCTCACACTCCTTTGCTTCATTATAGACTAGGTTGCTTCTAGAAACAAAAAATCCTACTATTTTTATCAATCAAATAGAAATGCAAAAAAAATTTAGCAAAAGGCTTGCAAAAATTTGGGAAAATGAGTAATATTGAAAATGTAAGTTAGCACTCGATACAAGAGAGTGCTAATACTAAATTCTATAACATTCATTGGAGGGATTTATCGTGTTAAGACCATTAGGTGATCGTGTGATTATCGAAGTCGCAAAAGAAGAAGAAAAAACTGTAGGCGGAATCGTGCTTGCATCAGCAGCAAAAGAAAAACCACAAACGGGTACCGTTATTGCAGTCGGCGAAGGACGCACGCTCGAAAACGGTGAAAAAGCTCCTGTTGCTGTCAACGTTGGCGAACAAGTAATGTTTGAAAAATACGCTGGCACAGAAGTGAAATATGAAGGAACAGAATATTTGATCGTTGCTGCAAAAGATATCATTGCAGTAGTAGAATAAGAAAAATAAAAAATACTTGAGGTGATGAAATCATGGCAAAAGAAATCAAATTTGCAGAAGACGCACGCGCAGCAATGCTTCGTGGGGTAGATAAATTAGCAGATACAGTAAAAGTAACCTTAGGTCCTAAAGGTCGTAACGTGGTTTTAGAAAAATCTTACGGTTCACCATTGATTACAAATGACGGTGTAACGATCGCTAAAGAAATCGAATTAGAAGATCATTTTGAAAACATGGGCGCAAAACTTGTTTCTGAAGTCGCTTCAAAAACAAACGATATCGCTGGTGACGGAACAACGACTGCTACGTTATTGACACAAGCAATCGTTCGTGAAGGATTGAAAAATGTCACCGCTGGTGCGAACCCATTAGGTATTCGTCGTGGGATCGAAATGGCAACAAAAGTGGCTGTAGAAGAGCTACACAACATTTCATCAATCGTTGATTCAAAAGAAGCAATCGCACAAGTTGGTGCTGTTTCTTCTGGTAGTGAAAAAGTTGGTCAATACATCGCTGATGCAATGGAAAAAGTCGGCAATGACGGTGTTATCACTATTGAAGAATCAAAAGGGATCGAAACAGAATTAGATGTTGTGGAAGGAATGCAATTTGATCGTGGGTACTTATCACAATACATGGTAACTGACAACGACAAAATGGAAGCAGCGTTAGAAAATCCATACATCTTGATCACTGACAAAAAAATCTCTAACATCCAAGATATCTTGCCATTGTTAGAACAAATCTTACAACAATCAAAACCATTATTGATCATCGCTGATGACGTTGATGGCGAAGCATTACCAACACTTGTCTTGAACAAAATCCGTGGAACATTCAACGTTGTCGCAGTGAAAGCACCAGGATTTGGTGACCGTCGTAAAGCAATGCTAGAAGACATTGCGATCTTAACTGGTGGTACAGTGATCACTGAAGACTTAGGTCTTGAGTTGAAAGATGCAACCATCGATAACTTAGGTCAAGCAAGCAAAGTGGTTGTGGATAAAGACAACACAACGATCGTTGAAGGTGCTGGTGAAAAAGAAGCAATTGACGCACGCGTTCAATTGATCAAAAACCAAATCGCTGATACAACTTCTGACTTTGACCGTGAAAAACTACAAGAACGCTTAGCAAAACTTGCTGGTGGAGTTGCAGTGATCAAAGTTGGGGCACCAACTGAAACTGAATTGAAAGAGTTGAAATTACGTATTGAAGATGCATTGAACGCAACACGTGCCGCTGTTGAAGAAGGCATGGTCTCTGGTGGTGGAACTGCCTTAGTCAATGTCATCAACAAAGTTGCAGAAATCGAAACAGATGGCGATGCAGCAACAGGTGTCAAAATCGTTTTACGTGCATTAGAAGAACCCGTTCGTCAAATTGCTGAAAATGCAGGCTACGAAGGTTCAGTCATCATCGACAAATTGAAAAACGCTGACTTAGGTGTTGGTTTCAATGCAGCAACTGGCGAATGGGTAAACATGCTAGAAGCTGGGATCGTTGACCCAACAAAAGTAACGCGTTCTGCATTACAAAACGCAGCTTCTGTTGCCGCATTATTGTTAACAACTGAAGCAGTCGTTGCCGACAAACCAGAACCAGCAGCGCCAGCAGCTCCTGCAATGGACCCATCAATGGGTATGGGCGGCATGATGTAAGCAAGCCTTGAGAACTCCTCTTTTGAGGGGTTCTTTTTTTGTGCGATCAAAAAATACTTCAACACAGAAAAAGAAAAAAAACTTTCTTCTTAGTATTCTAAGCACCAAAGAATTGGTTCATTGCTTGAATCAAAGGAGAAAGGATTGGTAAGTATGAGCTATCTATTTGTCTTGTAAAGGCAGCGTGTTTTCTAAGGAACGGCAATTACAACCGTTCCCAAAATCCCTGCGCAAACCCAGTGATAAATTCATAAAGAGCCGGTAGGAGCACAGAAACACATAAGACGAGAAAGACCATTTTCTGAACAGCGGTTAATTGCTTGAGGAAATGGTTTTTTGTGAACAATAAATACGCGATACAGATAACGGCAAGTAGCTGCAATAAATCAAATAAAATGGACAAGAAAATCACCTTTTCTAATTAGATTATATGGATGTTAGAATGATGGATTGTCTTAGCATAGAGCAAAGGGTTGAATGATATTGTTCTGAGAAAACGTGAAGATCAACGTTTATAAAGAAACGGTATTTCGACCCCAAAGAATGCGAAGATACCGCTTAAAAGAAAGTAAGTCAATAAGCCTAAATAAAAAAGGACTTTCCAATTCAATTTCTTTTTCATTCGATCCACTCCTTTTGTGTATCATAGCATAAAAAAACGATAATATAAATAAATAATCTGAAGATGCAAATTTGCATTTTTCAGTAAGTGTAAGCTCTCTCAAGCTACATTTTCGCTATCTTGAAAAACCTGAGCTAAAATAGAAAGAGGAACAAAATCATGGCTCACTTTGATTTTTAAATGAACAATGAGTCGAAAGAAGGAGACATTTCTTTGAAAAAACCATGGATAAAACGCAAAAAGAAGCAAAACGAAAATGAATTATTAACGGAACAGTCCGTTCAAGTCGAGCAAAGTCAAACGAGAGAAGAGCTGCAAGAAGAAGCGGAATTTACTTCTTTTTTTGCGGATGTCATGAAGCGAATGCCGAAAAAATCGGCTGCCCTTGTGATGAAAGGCTATGACGGATCAAAAGCTCAGGCGGAAAAAGTGTTAGCGAAAAGCAAGGATCAATTTGATCAGGTGTTTGAGGAGTTTTTGGTTGGCGTAGATGATGAAACGCGGAAAAAAGCCCACCGCACGATCCATGCGGCTTCTTTGACGGCGGCGATCATCGGCTGTTCACCGATTCCTTTTTCAGATGCAGTGTTACTCGTGCCGGTTCAGATGACGATGATGGCACGTTTGTATCGTATTTTTGGGCGGACATGGCGTGAAGGGCTAGCGAAGAGTATCTCGAAAGAGTTAGTGGTTGTGAGTTTCGGTCGCAGTGCCGTTGGTAATATCTTGAAATTTATCCCAGCAGTTGGTACCGTTGCCGGAGCTGCGATCAATGCCAGTGTGGCTAGCGGTATTACCGAAGCATTAGGCTGGGTGACCGTCAAGATGTTGAACAATGGGGAAGATGTTTTTGAGCAAGTGATGTCCTTTAAAGGCCAATTCCACACGTTGTTCAATGCGTTGAAAGTTGGCAAAAAGTCCAAGTAGGTCAAATAGAAGGACGTAGGAGGTCCATCAAAAGACGACGTGCTTTTGTTGCTTCTTTTTCTTAACAGCAAATAAATACTTTTTAAGGAGTGAGTAAAATGAAACAACGAGTGACACGGGAAGAAGTCAAAGAACGGTTGGTCACCGATGCATATTTTCAAAAAGGTCGTTCTGCTTTGAAAACCCGCCAAACGTTTTTGACGATTCTTACTTGGCTGATGGTCTTGGTTCCGTTTGTCTGGCTGGCCATCCCGCTGACTTTACCGAATCTTGCGGATCGGATCGCCTTTCGGACATATCTGGAAGAAGCAGTGACTTTTGATTTTTTGGCGTTGTTCTTAGGAATTTCTTTTTTGGTCTTGGTTCTGACGTTTACTTTGTTGACCTTGAGGAACAATCGCCGTTTCAAACGATTGCTACAAAAGCAATCGATGCATGACGAAGTTGCCTTAGAAAAACGCAAAGAAGTATTAGAAGGATTTTACGAAGAACGCTTCGGAACGAAAGAAGAGCGTCACGCTGCCAAATACTATGCCGTTGCTCCTGAACAAAACATCGGAGAAACTGAGATCCAGGATCTTTACCGTAGAAATGGGGTGGGCTGATGGTTGTCAATTTTGATACTGGGTTCCCGTGGCTGGATACATTTTTAACGGTTGTTTTAATGATTCTGTTCACGTATCCGATATTAGGAGGTTTTGCTTGGTTCATCGGGGTGATCTGCAATCGGTTTTTATTCCGCTACCGTCAGTTGGAGTGGATACCGATTCCCGAAGAAATCGAACCGATGATCACCATTATGGTACCGGCTCACAATGAAGAAATCGTTATTGAAGACACGATTCATTACTTAATGAATAACATAAACTACAGCAACTATGAAGTGTTGGTGACGGATGACGGCTCAACGGATCAAACTCCTATGATACTAGATCGCTTAATGGAACAGTACCCGAATCTAAGGGTTTTGCGTATCGAAAAAAACCAAGGGAAAGCCCATGCCTTTAATATTGGGGTAGGGTTTGCCAAAGGGGAATTGATCTTGAGTAACGACGCAGATACGGTCCCTGAACCTGATGCATTGTGGAAATATGTCAATTATTTCATTCGTCAAGATTCCATCAATATCTCTGCTATTACGGCGAATATGGACGTTCAAAATCGCACAACCATCGTCGGAAAGTCACAAACTGTTGAGTTTTCAAGTATCGTAGGAATTATTAAACGGACCCAGCAAGCTGTTTTCGGCGTCATCTATGCCTATAGCGGTGCCAACACGATGTATCGTAGAGCTGCATTGATGGATGTTGGTCTTTTTCGACAAAATCGTGCCACGGAAGATATCAGTATTGCCTGGGATCATCAATTCCATGGTTGGTTGTCCTTATTTGCGTCACGAGTGATGTTTTTCATGGAGGTACCAGAAACCCTCAAGATGCTCTATCGGCAACGGAAACGTTGGGCGAAAGGCGGGACGGAAGTGTGGTTGACCAATTTTAAAAAAGTTTTCTTACACCCTTTTGAAAATATCGGACGAACCGCCATGTTTGTGGATCAGTCCTTAAGTATTATCTGGTCATTCTTTTTCTGGTTGTCTTCGGCTTTGTTTGTTTTTTATCTGATTTATTATGGGGCAACTGGGAATTACGAGCGGATCTACCATATGTTTACGATGGCCTTTCTCTTCGTGTGTTTTGAGATGATTGCAGGGGTCATGCAGCTATTTACCAGTCTCTTAGTGGATGATAACCGCAGCAAGCTGAAGTATTTCCGCTTTGCCCCTTTTTACATGCTGTTTTACTGGATGATTAATGCCATAACGATCGTCACTACCTTTATTCCAGCCGTCAAAACCATCCTTGGCTACGGTAGCGGCGTTTGGGTCAGTCCTGAGCGAACGGCGAAAAAAACCGAAGAATCTTAACGAGTTCACCTTTCCTAGACAATAAAAACAAGTCTGAGTTTTCTTCAGGCTTGTTTTTTTGCCATTAAGGTTCAGAAAGATAGTAAATCTCACGATTTTGGTAAGGATAACGAGTTTGCGAAAATTCGAAGGGCCGCCCGTCGGAGAGACGAGCAACTTGTTCTAATTCTAAGATCGGATCATTGGGATCGACTTCTAAATATTTGATATCATAGGAATCTGCTTTGTCGGCACGGATTTTACGTATGGCGGGACCTATTTTGAGGTGTAAGGAATCAGTGATATATCGATAGATCGAGTGTTCAAGGATCGCCATATCAATATCGGGAATGGTTTTGATGGGCATGATCGTGTACTCCAATTCAAAGGGTTCGTTATCAACATAGCGCAGTCGTACGATATCATAAACAGGTTCGTTTTCTCGCAAGGACAAGTAATCCATTTCGTTGGCTTCTGGGAAACGAACATTGAAACTAATGATTTTACTTTGCACTTTATGCCGCCCGCCATATCGGTTGACTAGACCGATATACTCATTGATCTGTCCTTGGTAGCTCGCTGAATTGACATAGGTGCCATGACCTCTTTTGGTGGAAATCAGGCCTTCTTGCTTCAGTTGATTTAGCGCTTTTTGGATCGTCATTCGCGAGGTTTGAAATCGTTTGGCTAACGCCGTTTGTTCCGGTAGTTTTGATAAAGATGGAAAAACACCTTCATAAATATTCGTCCGCAACTGATCAACAATCTCTTTGTATTTTGTCATAGTCATCACTCCTTATGTAAAGTAATTCATGGACTTGAGTTTTGTTTGAAGGGGATAAAAACAAGGTATATCATTAAAGAATCAACTGCAATTCAAATGTACAGAAAAAGCTTTACATGTGTGTTTGAAAAATTTACATGCCGATTTCACCTAATTATAATAGGTTTTGTAAGCGAATACAAATGATGGAGGAATCACTATGACAACATTTTATTGGGGGAACAGTGTCAGCAGTATGCAGACAGAAGGTGGTTGGAATGAAGGTGGTAAAAGCTTATCCGTTTATGATATACGGGAAGCTTCGGAACAGGCTAGCGATTGGCATGTAGCAAATGATAACTATCATGCGTATACAGAAGATTTTGATTATATGCAAGATTTGGGGATGAACATGTATCGTTTTCAAATTTCTTGGTCAAGGGTCGTTCACGATGGAGATGGTGCTTTTAATGAAGAAGGGATCGCCTTTTACGATCGTTTTATTGATGATCTGTTAGCTAAAGGAATCGAGCCTATGATTTGTTTGTACCATTTTGATATGCCCCTACATCTGGCGAAAACCTATAACGGGTTCATCAGCAAAGAAGTGAAGGACGCATTCATTCGCTTTGGAAAAGAAATGGTGGATCGTTTTGCGGATAAAGTCCATTATTGGTTAACCTTCAACGAACAAAATCTTTTCCACCAAGATCATGGTTTTAAGATCAGCGGCTATTTAGAAGGGGAAGAAACAACAGAAGAATTGTATCAAATTTTCCACAATGTCATGGTTTGCCATGCAGAGATCTGTAACTATCTTCATGAAACAACAAATGCGAAGATTGGCGGCATGCTGGCGTATTCTGAAGCGTATCCAGCGACTTGTCGTCCACAAGACATCAAAGCAGCAAGAGAGTTTGATGAATTTGCGAATTTTACTTTATTAGATTGCTATGCGCACGGCAAGTATTCGGCAGCACAAGACCGATACGTGAAAAATCATCAACTCAATATGAATATTTTACCTGGGGAATTAGAAGCGATCGCAGCGCAGAAAAATGATTACATTGCCTTTAGCTATTATGCTTCTTCTACCTTGAACGCTGAAAAAATCCCTGAAGGAACGCCGCCAAATCGGTACATGACTTTTGGAAAACAAGACAATCCGTATATTGAAACGACGGAATGGAATTGGCAAATTGATCCGCTCGGCTTCCGTGATGTCTTAAATAAAGTCTATCAGCGGTACCGGTTGCCAGTGTTTCCGATTGAAAACGGAATTGGTGTCAGAGAGCATTGGAATGGCAACGAACCGATTCAAGATGATTACCGGATTGCCTACCATCAAGAGCATATTCGAGCGATGTTTGCAGCGATGGTGGAAGATGGAGTGGTCTGTCTTGGTTATCTTGGCTGGGGACTGATCGACATTTTGAGCTCTCAAGGTGATATGGAGAAACGATACGGACTTGTGTATGTCAATCGTGGCAATCATGAGTTGCGAGATATGAAACGTGTGCCGAAAAAATCGTATGAATGGTTCAAAGAAGTGATCAAAACGAATGGTAGTACGATCTATACAAACCCATATGCAGAATAGGAGGAACAGAAAATGGCAGCAGAAAAGCGCACGTTTTTAGATAAATTTACAGAGTTTTCGGTCCGTCTCGGCAATCAGGTTCATCTTAAAAGTCTTCGTGATGCGTTTGCGACCTTAATGCCTGCCTTTATTATCGCAGGGATCGCTGTGTTGTTTAATAATGTCTTCTTTCCGTGGTTCTTAGAAGGGGCTGCCTTGGCGCGAATGCAAGTGTTTGGCAATTCCATCACCAATGGAACATTGAATATCGCCGGTTTGCTGATTGCTCCGATGATCGCCTACTTCCTTTGTCGCAACAAAAATAATCCAAGCGCTATCAATGCAACTTTTGTGGCAACGACTTGCTTAGTGGTCATGTTGGCGATGGCTCATGCCGTGATGCCAGAAGGCACCCAAGCAGAAGTGACCATCAGTGGTGTGATGCTGTTTGATGATGTCGGGACCAAAGGGATGTTTTCTGGAATCATTTGTGGGTTAGTTGCCACGGAATTATTTATTCGACTGTCAGAAAACAAGCACTTAAAAATCAATTTAGGGGATCAAGTTCCTCCTGCCGTCAGCAAATCCTTCAGCACGTTGATCCCTGCTATTTTAGTGATTTCTTTCTTTGCCTTAGTTGCGACCGTGCTAGCAGCCTTTGATACCGATCTGATTCAAATCATTTCCACAGTGATCCAAGAACCACTGCGTTTATTGAACACATCGATTTTTGGGTTCTTGATCATCTATTCAACGGGCAACTTTCTGTTTACTTTAGGCATTCACCAAACCGTCATCAATGGCACCTTATTAGATCCATTGCTGTTAGTCAATATGAATGAAAACATGCAAGCCGTGCAGGACGGTGCTGCGCCGCCCAATATCTTAAATTCAGCATTCGTGACGGTTTTCGCACAACTAGGCGGGACTGGATTTACGATCAGTTTGATCATTGCAGTGCTCTTATTCGTCCGCAATTACCAACCTTTTCGGGATGTCGTCAATCTATCCTTAGCTCCGGGTATTTTTAATATCAACGAGCCAATCATCTTTGGTTTACCGATCGTCTTCAATTTACCAATGATCATTCCCTTCGTTGCAAGTCCAATTGTTGCGACGTTGATTGGCTACTTTGCGACCGCAGTAGGATTCATTGAGCCACTTTCAGTCATGGTTCCTTGGACGACACCGCCAATTCTTAGTGCATTATTGGCATCAAAAGGGGATTTCAAAGTTGTCTTAGTTCAGGTGATCATCATCGTCGTCTGTGTAGCAATCTATTTTCCATTTCTAAAAATCGCTCAACGGGTTGCAATCAAATCTGCTGAATTGGAGCGGGCAGAATAAAAAAAAGGGAATCCTATATTATAGTGACCTACAAAAGTTAGATCAAAATTCTAACGTTTTGGGGTCACTATTTTTTGAGGTGATTTTTTTACTAAGTTTCTATTTTGAATTTTAATTAAATGGTATACTATCCCAAAAGGAGCGACTATGAAACTATCAGAAATGCAAAAAGCGATTTATCAAAACAAGATTGATCACCAATTCAATGTCACCAATATTGAAAAAGAGTTTTTGGCTTTATATGGTGAAATAGGGGAGGCCTTTGATGCCTATCGGAAGCAACAAGAGGTAGGAGAAGAATTGGCGGATGTGGCGATTTATCTTCTTGGGTTAGCAGAAATCCTTTCCATTGATCTTGAAGCAGAGATTCATAAAAAAATGGCCGTCAACCAAAAGCGCCGTTATATCAGTTATGGCAATGGCTATGCAAAACGAATCGATGATTGATACACGCACAAAAATTAGTGGATTCTTCGAGTATAGGCTCGACCGAAATAGAAAGGGAAGCAGGAGATAGGATGGAAAAGAACGTAAGCATGCGTGAATTAACAACGGCAGATTTAGCAGAAGTCGTGGACCACTATATTGCTGTATTTTCAGCAGAACCATGGAATGACCAATTGACAGTGCCGCAAATCACCGACTATGTATCATCAATGATGGCAATGAATACTTTTATTGGTTATCGACTAACAAACCGAGCATCGAATGAATTGATTGGTCTTTCATTGGGCTTTATCAAGCCCTGGTATCAAGGAAAAGAGTATGTGGTCGACACCTTTTTAATTACAGGCACGCACCAAGGAAAGGGCTTGGGTTCCACTTTCTTAGAAATGATCAAAGAGGATCTGCTCAAGAAAGAGATTCCAACGATCCTGTTAGATACCGAAGAAAGTATGCCCGCAGCGGATTTTTACAAAAAGAATGGCTTTAAACCGTTACCAGATAATGTGAGCAATTATTTATCTCTAGATTAATTCAAGCATGTCAATAACTAAAAAGTCTGCAAAAAAATCGCAGGCTTTTTAGTTATGCACAGTTTCAACAGGTTTATCCACAATATATTGTAGGAACGTGTTTTCGCCTACTAAATATTGTGTTTAAGACCCGTTGGAATAAGAAACTGTCGCTTCTTTTGAGGAAGAGTTTCCCTTTATTGCATTGATGGTAGTCATTCGGTGATTTTCAAGGTGAATTGACAATGGTTGAGATAGAAAGTATCATAGCCTGCTTTTTTTTCGATTACAATAAAGACGAGACTCGCCACCCTTCGGCGAAGCCTCGTCTTTTTACAGATCAACAAAAAAAGAAAACGCAGGATTCTACGCTTTCTTTTTCTGTTCTTCTTTTTTCTTGTCTGTGGTCGGTACGGAATCTAGGGCTTTTTTGAAAATCTCTTCTTTTTTCGTTTTGTAGTTATGTTGTCGTTCAGCATAAACTTTTTCTTTCGTCTTTGTTTTCATACTCGGTCACCTCTTCCTTTTTTTTAGTATAGCATAATTTCACAAACTTATGCAAATTCTTGGTTTTCTCCTTGGTATTATAAACTTTCGTATGAAATACATTGTGAAAATATTTCTTTCGGTAGAAGTGAGGGACTTCTCTATCAAAAAATTCGTATCCAGTTGGAAGCGATGTAACAGGATTTCATCATAGCGTCGATCACACTGGTAAAAGAAGCATTCTTTTTGAAAAAACTTTTTTCACAGAATCCCGTGTGTAAAAAAGGAATGATAAATGGGTGATTTTAGTATCGATTTTTGAAAAAGGGGATCAGGAAAGAAATGTTATTCAAATAACAGTCTTGATTTTCAAAAAGTGGGTTTGTTTGTAAAAAAAATCCTGTTTTTATTCGCGAATTAAAATAACGTTGAATGAAATAGCATTTTTTTGTTGTTTATAGAAATCTTTGTAAATATAGTGCCAACGGTCAGCGTCAAAGAGAAAGTGATTAAAAAGAATAACGCAGGAAAATAAATGACACGTTTTATTAAACGCAAATTAAAAAAATACAAAACGAAAACAATATCAAAAAATATTAATTTTTGTTAAAATGGGGTACAGGGGGTGTTTTATTGGAATCTCGGAAAATCAAACGGAAGCGTTTAGTGAAACAAAAACGGTCCCTTTTCGTACAAAAAGGATTGGGTATCACAGCAGCGTTAGCATCAACATCAGGTGTCTTTACGTCTCTTGCTCATGCGACCGAAACGACGAACGCTTCGTCATCAACCAACACAACTGCTACTCTTGCCAGATCGTCAGCTGAAACGGCGATCAATCGACAATTTAAAACAACAGCTTCACTGAATGTTCGTTCAAATGCTTCAACAAGTGCCTCTATCGTAAGTGGTGTAGGAGCAAATACAACAATCACTGCGGTGGCTCAAAAGAACGGTACCTCAGTGAATGGCAATACAATATGGTATAAGCTATCAACAGGCGGCTGGATCTCAGGGGCTTATGTGAAGAGCACCTCAGGCTCTTCTTCTGCCAATACAGGCTCGTCCAATTCGTCGTCTTCTTCATCGGAAAAAGCAATTTCGAAATCAGTGAAAACGACTACTGCATTGAACGTCCGTTCAAATGCAACGACAAGTTCTAGTGTCGTACGCGGTTTGAGCAGTAATGCGACAGTACAGGTCGTTGCACAAAAGAGTGGGACATCGGTGAATGGCACGACCACTTGGTACAAATTGTCCACAGGCGGTTGGATCACGGCAGCCTATGTCAAAGATGTTTCCAGTAGCTCCACAGGCAATAGTTCTTCTGGCGGCAATACAAGTGTTTCTGCAGAAACGGCTATCAGCAAGAACGTGAAAACAACAGCGGCATTAAATGTTCGTTCGAGTGCGTCAACAAGCGGCAGTGTCGTTGGCAGCCTAAGCAACAGCACGACGGTGAAGGTCGTTGCCCAGAAAAATGGCACATCCGTTGGCGGCACCAATGTTTGGTACAAAGTATCGACTGGTGGCTGGATCACAGCGGCATATGTGCGTGACGTCACGTCTAGTTCTGGAAATACAAGTAATAACAATAATTCAAACACAGGTTCAAACAATACTGGTTCATCAAACGGCTCAAGCAATGCGAGTGAGCAAGCCATCAATAAGACGTTCCAAACAACCACTGGGATGAATGTGCGCTCAAATGCATCGACTTCTGCAAGTGTGGTCAGCAGTTTGGGCAGTAATGCGACCTTCAAAGCAGTGGCTCAAAAACAAGGCACGTCAGTCAATGGCAATACCACTTGGTATAAGTTATCAACTGGTGGCTGGGTATCTGCAGCATATGTCAAAGAAGTCAGTGCGACGACTCCTGGCAACAATAACAACGCAGGCAATACTAATGTTCCGATGAGCGTGAACGGAGCAGCGATCGTTGCAGAAGCTAGAAAACATATCGGCACTCCTTATCAATGGGGAGGCAAAGGACCAGATGTCTTCGACTGTTCTGGGTTTACACGCTACGTCTTCTTAAAAGTGACGGGCAAAAACATCGGTGATTGGACAGTCCCACAAGAAAGCGCAGGGACGATCATTCCTGTCTCGCAAGCACAAGCTGGCGACTTGCTGTTCTGGGGTCAAAAAGGGAATACCTACCATGTAGCGATCGCTACAAGTAATACAAGCTATATCCATGCGCCAAGCACGGGTTATACAGTCACCGAAGCACAATCAGGCTTTTCGACTGCTAGCTTCGCTCTACGCGTGAAATAAATATTTTATTGAAAAGGCAAAGGGTTTGTCCTTTGTTAGAAACGCTCCTAAGAAAGCTGCAATCAGTTTTCTTAGGGGCGCTTTTTGTGCTGGGCGCAGATCTTCTAAAAGGTGGGACTTTGCCCTTGTTTTTTTGACAAAAAGGCCGATTTGTCAAAATCACTTGATTTTACTAGTACAAATTTTTGTCAAAAAAAATAGTTACTGATACCATAAAAACGTACCAATATTAGGAGGGATCTACATGAGATATACGAACGGAAATTACGAAGCTTTTGCAAGAAGCAGAAAACCGAAAGATGTCGAAAAGAAAGAAGCCTATATTGTTGGTGGTGGATTAGCAGGACTTGCTGCGGCAGTCTTCTTGATCCGTGACGGCCATATGGCGGGTGAGAAAATCCACGTCCTTGAAGAACTTTCTTTATCAGGCGGTTCATTAGACGGAAAATTCATTCCCCATGATGGATTTGTGACCCGCGGCGGTCGAGAAATGGAAAATCATTTTGAGTGTCTGTGGGATTTATTTCGCTCGATTCCGTCTTTGGAGGTGGAAGATGCTTCGGTGTTAGATGAGTTTTACTGGTTGGATCACGATGATCCAAATTCGTCTAACTGTCGGATCATCCACAATCGCGGCCAACGAGCAGCAGATGATGGAGAATTTACCTTGTCTGCTACAGCACAAAAAGAATTGACTCAATTATTTATGACTTCAGAAGATCAATTGATCGGGAAAAAAATCGAAGATGTTTTTGGCGAAGAATTCTTTGAATCCAATTTTTGGCTATACTGGTGTACGATGTTCGCCTTTGAAAAATGGCATTCGGCGATTGAAATGCGTCGCTATGTGTTGCGTTTTGTGCATCATATCGATGGCTTGCCTGATTTTACCGCGTTAAAATTTACCCGTTACAACCAATATGAGTCATTGGTCAAACCACTACTTGCTTATTTGGAAGAACAAGGAGTCGACTTCCAATATGAATGCACAGTCAGCAATATCGATGTTCGGATCGTGGGCGAGGAAAAAGTTGCTCAAAAACTTGTGCTAGAAAAAGCGGGGGCAATCGAAGAAATTCCTTTGTCAGAAGATGACTTGGTCTTTGTTACCAACGGATCGATCACTGAAAGTTCCACGCAAGGGGACCATTATACTCCAGCGCCTATCTCAAAAGCACCTGGTGGTAGCTGGCGTTTATGGAAAAACTTGGCGGCGCAATCGCCTGAGTTTGGTCATCCAGAAGTCTTTTATGAAAACTTACCTGAAGAAAGCTGGTTTGTTTCGGCAACTGTCACTTGGCAAAATTTTGATGTTGAACCTTATTTAGAAAAATTGACCCATCGCAAGTTGCGAACAGGCAGAATCGTCACTGGCGGGATCATCACCATCAAAGATTCCAATTGGATGATGAGCTTTGCGACCCATCGCCAACCGCACTTTAAAGAACAAAAAGACCAACAAACGATCACATGGGTGTATGGATTGTTGTCAAATACGCCAGGAAACTACATCAAAAAACCAATTGAACAATGTTCGGGACAAGAAATCGTGCAAGAACTGCTTTACCATTTAGGCGTGCCGGAAGCAGAAATCCAACGCATTTCAAAAGAATCAAGTGTGGCAGTTCCGGTTTACATGCCGTTTATCACTTCCTACTTCATGCTGCGTGAGCCAGGGGATCGGCCATTGGTTATTCCAAATGGCTCCAAAAACTTAGCTTTTATCGGTAATTTCGCAGAGACTGAAAGAGACACTGTTTTTACAACAGAGTATTCCGTTCGGACTGCAATGGAGGCTGTTTATCAGCTATTAGATGTGGAACGCGGGGTACCAGAAGTGTTTGCTTCCGCTTATGATCTGCGTACCTTGGCCAAAGCTGTCTATTATCTGACCGATAAGAAAAAAATCACGGAAATGGAGCTACCATTTATCGAACGGAAACTATTGGAAGGATTCGTTAAGAAAACCGAACATACCTACATTGGCGATCTGTTGAAAGAAAACCATTTGATTTAATTAAAACACAACGACGGCGAGGCGAAAGAAACTGCTCGTGGTCGTTGCGTTTTTTCATTTACTTTTTAGTGTTGTTTAGACGAATCCTTATTCCTCAGATAAAATCCGTACTTGGATCTCTGTCAAATAAGCTTGCTCGTTGCTAAGGGTCGTTTCATGGATCGATCGTTCATAGAAGTAGTCATCGATTTGCCATTGGTGCGCTGCAATCAGCTGCTTGAGTTTTTGATAGAACTGCTTCAATCCTTCGTCATCCCCCTGATAAATGGTGGTTAAATAGCAACCTGCTGGTTTCACGACGGAAGCTCGTTGTGGTTCTTCTTGCCGCACATAAACGTAGTCGATGTCCTGCGTATTGTCTTTGTTCGTCCGAATCATAAAACCGTATTCGTTATTCGAGAAAAGATAAGGCTGTGCCATCAAAAGGTCGTAGGCTTGGGTGATCATCTCTGGGATGCTGCTGCCGTTTAATCTAGGACTAAGGGAGAAATACTCCTCTGGCTGTTCCTTCAAGGTGAAGGGGGAAGTTTTTTCTGCAGCCAGACGCAAGTCCGCTGCTTTTCGTTCGATGATTTTTTGGATGTTGGACAACTGCTGAATTTTTTCATCGATGGTTTGCCGCTTGGCTTCCAATAAGTTTCTCATGGTCTCGGCATCCCCCTGCAACGCTGTTTGAATCTCTTTTAAGGGCATCGATAATTCTTTCAATGACAGGATCAATCCGAGATCCAAAAGTTGATCAAGGGAATAATACCGGTACCCGTTCTCGTCTTTGCTGTTTGGTTGAAATAGCCCAATCTCGTCATAATAGTGGAGTGTCCGAGGATTGATTCGCGCTAAGCGTGCCATTTCCGATACTTTTAATTTGGTTTTCATGGCGCTCCTCCTTGACTTTACAGTTACTGTAAACTTTATACTAAAGATAGTCAACTACTGGGAGGAAGATAGAATGAATAAACAAGTAATATATCGACCATTTAAACGAGAAGATCTGCCTGCGCTTGTGCAAGTAATTATTGATAGCTGGAACTACGACAAGCAATTTGACCAGAAGACCGCCAAACACTTTGCTCATGTCTTTTTGTGTTATGAACTTGCCCGTGCTACCTATTCACGTGTGGCTCTTTTAAATGGTGAAGCTGTCGGTATCTTATTAGCAGACAGTAAAAGAGGGAAGAAGCTTCATCCAATGCGCTATTGGGGGAAAACGATGTGGCATGCTGGCTGCTTAATGCTTTCTAATCAAGGGAGAAACACGCTGCTGCATTATGCCAAAGAGGTGGCTGAGTTAAATCAAGCGATGTTGAAAGACTTACAAATTCCTTTTCAGACCGAAGTTGGTTTGTTTGCCGTTAGTCCCAAAACACAAGGATTGGGTGTAGGCAAGCAACTCTTTACTTCCTTCTTAGCGATGGTCCAGCATGATAAAACAGCTCCGTTTTTCCTTTATACCGATACCACTTGTAATTACGGTTTTTATGAGCATATGGGCTTGAAGCGGGCAGTTGCTGTGAAACGCCGGATCAAAAAGCCGATCAAGAAGGAAATCGAGTTTTATATCTATACTTCCTAAGAGTGCAGCGATGCACTCTTTTTTTCATTGGCTAGTATGGTAAACTGGAAGCAAAGAAGGACAAGAAAGCTGTTTTCGTTTTATGGAAACGGCGCTTGTTTTGGTCGAAAGCGATGGATCAATTCGCTTTCGTAAAAAGGATGGGAATGGGAAAGGATGGTTTATTTGGAAAAAAAGCAGATTGGGTTTATTTTAAGTGATATCGATGGGACGATCTTGGATCATAAACATCAAATCGATCCGGTTTTGATTGAAGAAATCAAACGGTTGAAGCAGCAAGCGATTCCTTTTGTTTTGGCTTCCGCTCGCTCCCCGAAAGGAATGCTACCGATAGCTGAAGAATTAGAGATAGAAGACTGGCCCTTGGCTTGCTACAACGGTGCCCTGATTGGACGGTACGATCATACGGGTACGCTTGTACCAATATTTAGTCATGAGGTCAAAAAAGCAGAAGCAAAGACTTTGGTTGCTCGCATCAAAGCTGATTTTCCTGCCGTTTCGATCAATGTCTACTCTGGTGATCAGTGGTATTGCGAAAGAGTGGATCAGTGGGCACAGGCAGAAGCGGCGATCACCAAAGAGACCCCTTTGGAAACTTCATTGGAACAACTGTTGGCACAAGAAGCTTTTGAGGTACATAAGTTTCTTTTGATCGGCACAACGGCAGAAATCCAAGCGCTTCATGCTGCCTGCCAGAACGCTGACTTTTTAGAAAGCGCCTTTTATTTATCCAAAGAGAATTATTTGGAAGTCACTCATCAAGCTGTGGGAAAAGATAAGGCGCTAAATGAATTAGCGGCCTATTTCCAAGTGCCGCTGGCGCAAACCTTAGCGATCGGCGATAATTTTAATGACCTGCCAATGATTGCTTCAGCCGGTATCGGTGTTGCGATGGAGAATGCGCCCGATTTGGTCAAAGCAAAAGCTGATTTTGTGACGGCTAGCAATACAGACCATGGGGTTGCTGATGCATTGCGGCGATTTGTCACAGAATAAATAAAAAAACTAGGTTTTTTGAACAAATTGATTGACTTTCATTTCTACTCTCCTTAAACTTTTAGCTATACCTAAAAAGGTAAGTGTTTGTTGGAAAGAAGGAGAAAAATGAATAAGAAGATCGAGAAGACATTGACCAAATTTGCCGAGCCGTTGGGGCTCTCAGTTGATACTTCCACCGGGGTGATTTATGGAACGTATCATAGTTATAAACTTTTTTTAGTACAAGAGAATAACAATAGTTATTCTCTTGTGGCTCATTTTTCCCTTAGCAAAGAGGGGGAACTTCCGAACCAAGAAGAAGTCAAAGAAGTTTTAAGTGAGTCAAAAGAGATCACCGACTGTGTGATCCAAGGATATCAAGTTGCCTATACATTACGCGGAGCGATGACTGCAGGGAAAACTGTGGACAAGATCCGTACTGCGTTGGACCAATTGACGAATTTCTTGAAGACGAAAGGTTACCAAAATGCTTGTACCTTCTGCGGAACGATCACTGAGCCGGTTTCGCTGTATGCTATTGGCGGCACTCCCGTCATTGCGTGTGAAGCTTGCTTTAAGAAACAACAAGAAGCGGTCCTTGCACAAGAACGGGGAAAAGGGCAGAAAAAAGAAAATTGGCTAGCTGGAACAGTGGGCGCGTTTCTTGGTTCACTGATTGGTGCCGGCGCAATTATTTTATTGGGACAACTGGGATATGTAGCTGCATTGTCTGGAATCGCAATGGCGATCTGTGCCATCAAAGGGTATGAATTATTAGGTGGAAAACTCAGTACAAAAGGTATTATTAGTAGTATCATCGTCATGATCATTATGGTCTATGTCGGGAATCGTATCGACTGGTCGATCAGTGTAGCGAATTATTACACGGACGTTGATGTCTTCTACGCTTTCCGTATTTTACCTGATTTGATTCGTGAAGGGTATTTGGAAGCGAGTCAATATTACGGGAACTTAGGTCTGGTCTATCTCTTTACGGCGATTGGGGCTATTCCAACTATTATCGCTGCGGTACGAGAGGGTAAAGTGACGCGTCAAAGCTATAAAATGGAGTAATCCACTTTTCTATCCAAAGATAAAAAAACGCAAAGCGCGATCTCTTTCGCTTTGTGTTTTTTGTTTTTGTGTCATAAATAATAACATGCAGTGTTAACATAAAAAATAAATAATAATAAAATGAGAAAAATAGCTTGCTTTTATAATTAATATTTATTAAAATCTTATTTACATTCAGAGTTTTGTAATAATTCTGAAAATTTTGGATTTTCATAAGGGGTAGGTAAGATGAAGAAAAAATGGGGATATGGTGTCATCGCTGTTTGTGGAATCGTATTAGCAGGTTGCTCAACAGGAGGGACATCAAGTACAGGTGAAAGTTCAAGTGGTAGTGGGACAGCAGCTGCCGAACAAATTTTTAATGTTGTGGTTCAACAAGAAATGCCTAGTGCCGATCTATCCTTAGCCACCGATACGATCAGTTTCAGTGCTTTAAATAATGTGTATGAAGGGTTGTACCGCTTAGATGCTGATAGTAAGCCCGAACCAGCAGGTGCCGCCGAATTAGCGGAAGTCAGTGAAGATGGTCTGACCTATAAATTGAAATTACGTGAAGATGCCAAATGGTCAAATGGAGAACCAGTAACAGCAGCGGATTATGTCTTTGGCTGGCAACGCACCGTAAGTGCGGAAACAGGTTCTGAATATGCGTACTTATTTGCGCCCGTAACCAATGCCGAAGCGATAACAGCAGGTGAAAAAGATGCCTCAGAATTGGGGATCAAAGCAGTCAGCGACTATGAATTAGAAATCACGCTGACGACACCTACGCCATACTTCCAATACTTATTGGCATTTCCATCCTTCTTCCCACAAAGCCAAGCAGTCGTAGAAGACAACGGCGATCAATATGCTTCAACAAGCGACAATGCCGTTTACAATGGACCGTTTGTGTTAGCTGGCTTTGATGGTCCAGGAACCGATACAGAATGGTCATATGAAAAGAACGACCAATATTGGGATAAAGATACGGTGAAACTTGATACGATCAATGTCAGTGTCGTAAAAGAATCATCGACCTCTTTGAATCTATTCCAGGATGGGCAAGCGGACGACGTCATCTTAACAGGAGAATTGGCGCAGCAAATGGCCAATGATGAAGCGTTTGTGTCAGAACCATTAGCCCGTACTTCCTATATCGAGTTGAATCAGCGAGAAGAAGATTCGCCATTTCGCAATGAGGATCTGCGTAAAGCAATCTCTTATGCCATCGATCGTGATGCATTAGTGACATCGATTTTAGGTGATGGTTCATTGGCTTCCACAGGATTGATACCAAAAGGAATGACCTTTAACCCAACTGATAATACTGATTTTGTCGATGAAGCGGAAAGTGTCATTGAATACGATCAAGAAAAAGCCAAAGAACATTGGGAAAAAGCCAAAGAGGCTTTGGGAATCGATTCTTTAAGTTTTGAAATTTTGGCCTCTGACACAGACTCAACCAAAAAAGCCATTGAATATATTCAAAGTGCGATTCAAGATACGCTTGATGGGGTGAAAGTTAGCCTAAGTCCAGTACCTTTCTCCGTTCGCCTTGATCGTTCAAACTCAGGTGATTTTGATGTCGTTATGGGTGGCTGGGGTGCTGACTATGCGGATGCCAGCAGTTTTACAGATCTATTTGTAACCGATAATTCATACAACCGAGGTCGTTGGACAAGCGATGAGTACGATGCAGCAGTGAAATCATCTGCCACGACAAATGCTGGCAATCCAGATGCCCGCTGGCAAGATTTGTTGGATGCAGAGAAAATCATTATGGATCAACAAGGGGTTATCCCTGTGTACCAAAACGTTGAAGCTCATTTACGTGCACCAAAAGTAAAAGGGGTCGTTTCTCACGGTGCCGGTGCGCAATACGATTACAAGTGGGCAGTTATTGAAGAATAAGCGCCTAAAGAAGAAGCTGGTTTTGCGTAAGCAAGCCAGTTTTTTTCTTGTGCTTTGTTCTTACTTACACAATGTTAGTAATGAGAGCGGATGCAATTGTTTATAAAAAAACAAAAAAAAGTTGACAAGGATCAATGATCAACTTGTCAACCTCGTTTTTTCTTCATCTATTTCACAGAAATCCAGTGAAAGATTATTCGCTAACTGTTACGTCGCCTGTTACAGAAGCGCCATCTTCGTCAAGTGTTGCTGAATCTTGGAATTCTTTTGAAGTGAATGTTACGTTACCTTCAACTTTTGCACCGTTCAATACAAAGCCGTTTGCATTCACTTCAACGTCACCTTTGATTACACCGTGAACGATGTTGAAGTTTTCTGAGTTAACGATCAATTTAGGAACAGTTACTGTGTACTCAGCTGTTACGTTGCGGTCTTCATCTTGTGAGTACAATGCAAATTTACGGTAGATATCAGCTGAGTCATCGCCTTTATCATGGAATTCGCCATCAACGGTTACATCGTTATCAAATGTCATGTCAGCAGTTACAGCAACGATCCAGTTACCATCTGCACCCAATGCTTTTTCAATGACTGAAGTTTGGTCACTGATAGAAGCAGTTGAAACAACATCATCTGATGATTCAGTTGATGCAGCAGTTGAAGCTGCTGTTGATGATGAGCTTGCAGCTGTGTCGTTATCTGAACTACATGCAGCTAAAAGAGTGCCTCCCATAAGCAATGATGCAGCGATTAAAGTGATTTTAGTTTTTTTCATGTTTCCTTCTCCTTTGTATTCCCATAGTTTTCTTAAAAACAAAATGATTATACCATACCGAAGTGAAGTTTGTGAAACAAAAAACATAAATGAGGAGAAATTTAATAAATATCAGCCTAGGATTAAAAAAATTTCAAAGAAACTAGGAATAAATGCGTGACGCTTACGAATGAATGAGACATCTCATTCACAAAGAACCCTCCATTATGGAAGAAATGCACTTCTTCTATAATGGAGGGTCATTACTACATTCGCTTTCGATCAGTCAACTGCTTGAACTTCGATACGATCAAATCCATGATGAACTGATACATAAAGGCATGGGTTTGGAAATGGGTTTGATGAGGGAAGATGATTGCTTCTTGGACAAAGGGAAGTTCCGAGATCTGTGGGTTGGCGGTGATCACGATGACTTTGGCTTTGGTTCGATCAAAGAAATCTTTTCGAGGCGTTCCATTTCGAATTTGTTGCTTGGTCAGGTAGTCACCGGAATTGGTAAAAATAATAAAAAGCGATTCTTCATCGGCAGATTTGATGATTTCTTCCTGTACGAGATCGTCTTGGAAGGTCCGAATGAACTTGCCGTTGTAAGCTAGTTTGATCTGGAAATCAATAGCAGCCGATTCTGAGAATAATATTCCAAAAGCAAAGACATTTTTATGCGAAACAATTGCTTGTGCGACCCGTTCGATGGCTGGCAGATCAAGATGATGCCGCAGATAATCGATGTCTTGTATCACTGCGTCAAAATAGGAGTCTACGCCTTCTTGCTCCAAAGCAGACAAAATATTCGAGCGATAATTTAGCGGATTGTTGAAGCGGTTCTCGATGAAAGCTGCGTTGTCTTTTAAATCACCATAGTCATCAAAGCCTAAGGTACGGGCGAATTTTGAAACGGTTGACTTTGACACATGGCAAAGAGCGGCGAATTCACCAATACTTAGAGTTTGGATCTGATCGTAATAGTTGATCATGGTCAAACCGATATAGTAGTTGGTGGAATCAGTGGGTGCATTATTTAAAAGATTCAATAAACGAATGATTAAGAGGCCCATTTTCTTTCCTTTCTTGTAAGCAGTTTCCAAATTGCGAACTTTCGCAGGTGTGAGAAAAAAATCTGCTATAGTAACGCCATAAAGCGCTTTATAAATCAAACACGGGAGTGAGTCATTTGGCAAAAGATTATTCAAAACTTGCTAGTGAAATTATAGCACAGGTCGGTGGGGAACAAAATATCGTTAGCCTGTATCATTGCATCACTAGATTGCGTTTTAAGTTGAAAGATGTCGAGTTGGCACGAAAAAATAAGAACAAAATTCAGCAGCTTGATGGGGTATTGTCAGTCATTGAAGGAAATGGCCAGTTTCAAGTCGTGATCGGGAATCATGTGGCAGATGTTTTTCAAACGATCATGAGCAAGTATTCGATCCAAAACGCTTTGGAAAGTGATGGAGATGCCGAAGAATCAACAGAAAAACAAGGCAATGTATTTATCCGATTCTTCAATGTATTGTCTGCGATCTTTAATCCAATCATTGTTGCGCTTGCAGGGGCAGGGATGTTGAAAGCTTTACTAGTTGTTTTTACGACCTATCATTTGATGGACGCAGAAGGAAGCACCTATAAAATATTAGCTGCTGCTGGCAATAGTGTCTTTTATTTCTTGCCTTTATTTTTAGCGATCAGTGCAGCGCGGATTTTCAAAGTCAATATGTTTATTGCTTTAGCAATCGTTGGGGCGTTGCTGGAGCCGAATTTTACAGCAATGGTGACGGAAAACGGTGTGACGGTTGATTTCTTTGGCATCCCAGCTGTGCTGATGGGGTATTCGGGTACCGTGATTCCAGCGATCGTTTCGATCTATATCTACTCGCACTTGGAACGCCTACTCAAACGGATCATTCCTAAGAGTATCGAGATTTTTGCTCTATCGCTAGTGGCTCTTTTGATCATGGTGCCTCTGACCGTTTTGATCATTGGACCGGTAGGTGTAATGCTTGGGGACGGTTTAGGCAATGCCATGAACTTTATCAGCGATAAGAGTGGGCTGTTGGCTGGCTTGTTGATCGGTGGCGGTTGGACATTCTTAGTAATGATCGGGATCCATTGGGGAGTTGTACCGATCATGGTCAATAACCTAGCGGTATATGGCTATGATACGCTGCGCCCGATGATCGCAGCAGCAACATTTGCGAGTGCTGGGGTTGCTTTAGGTGTATTTTTACGCTCTCGCAGAAAAGAAACCAAAGGTCTGGCGCTATCTTCCTTGCTTCCAGCATTGCTTGGAGGAATTACAGAACCCATCGTCTATGGACTTTCGGTAAAATTTAAAAAGCCGTTGATTGCTCAAACCATCGTTGGTGCCATTGCTGGTGCGTTTATGGGCATGATGCAAACCAAGGCCATCGTCTATGTTTTTCCAGCATTGACGACATTGCCAGCTTTCTTTGGGGACACCTTTGTGTACTATTTGATCGGCATTGCCTTTGCGTTCTTCGGTACTGCTATTTTGACCTATGTATTAGGATTTGAAGAAACGCTAGAACCTGTTTTAGAAGAAGGTGCAGGGCTGCAAGTGATGACACCAGTTGCTGGTGAAGCGATCACGCTTGATGATGTCAAAGATGAAGTATTTTCTTCTCGAGCAATGGGGGATGGATTAGCCGTTTATCCATCAGCCGGCGATATTTATGCGCCACTTACTGGTACGGTTGTGACAGTTTTTCCAACTGGACATGCTTTTGGGATCCAATCAGCTGCTGGGACGGAAGTGTTGGTTCATATCGGCTTAGACACGGTTGATTTAGCAAAAGGCGTGTTTGAGATTTCGGTGAAACAAGGGGATCAAGTCGTGAAGGGGCAAAAAATTGGCACCTTTGACTTAGCAAAAATTATTGAAAAAGGATATGATCCGACAACCATGTTGGTCTTTACCAGTGTGATCAAAGAAGATGCATTGACAGTTGTGGATCAAGCGAAAAAAGACGTTACCGCTTTGGTAGCAAATGATTTATTAAAAGGAGCGATTTCATGAGTGTATTTCCAAAAAATTTCCTATGGGGCGGCGCGATCGCCGCAAATCAAGCCGAAGGAGCTTATTTGGAAGGAGGAAAAGGATTAAGTGTAGCAGATATTTTACCAGTTGGTGAAAAACGTATTGAGCAAGTTTCACTGCAGCTTGAAGAGGATAACTTTTATCCGAGCCATGAAGCCATCGACTTTTATCATCGGTACCCAGAAGACATTGAACTGTTTGCGGAAATGGGCTTGAAGTGTTTGCGTACCTCAATTGCTTGGAGTCGCATTTTTCCGAATGGGGATGAGACGGAACCCAATGAAGCAGGTTTACAATTTTATGATGATTTATTTGATGCCTTGAATGAAAAAGGGATCCAACCAGTTGTTACGTTAGCCCACTTTGAGACGCCACTGCATTTGGTGACGAAATATGGTGGTTGGCAAAATCGTGCGCTGATCGATTTTTTTGATCGGTATACAAAAGTGGTTTTTGCACGCTACAAAGGGAAAGTGAAATATTGGATGACTTTCAATGAAATCAACCATACCCATACGATCCCGTTACTCGCAGCAGGTATCGATGTGTTTTCTTTCGAGACTGAAGAAGAAAAATTACAGGCACTTTATCAAGCAAGTCATAATATGTTTGTTGCAAGTGCCAAAGCAGTTCTGAATGGGAAGGCAGTAGATGAAAACAATCAGATTGGCTGTATGCTGTCACTGAGCCCGATTTACCCTGCGACGTGCAACCCGCAAGATGTTTTTGAATCGTATCAACTGCGCCGTCGTTCCTTGTTCTATAGTGATGTGCAATTGCGAGGAGCCTATCCGGAATACTTCGACCGCATCGTGAAGGATAATCATCTGTTGCTGGACATTACAGAAGAAGATCTAGCGATCATTAAAGCGGGGACCTGCGATTATTTAGGCTTTAGTTTTTACCGCAGCTCATTGCATGAAGCAGGCATGAAAATTTTAGGCAATACTGGCGGATTACTAGGGAAAAAGAATCCTTACCTAAAAGAAACTGCTTGGGGATGGCCGATCGATCCGCTGGCATTACGCTATGTTTGCAGCGAATTGACTGATCGCTATCAAAAACCATTATTTATCGTTGAAAATGGAATTGGTTTAAAGGATGTTGTCAATGAAGATGGATCGATCGTCGATGAAGAACGGATGGCCTATTTGAAAGACCATGTAGAAGCAATGGCGGAATCGATCAAAGATGGCGCAACGATTCTAGGCTATACATGGTGGGGACCGATCGATATCGTTTCTGCGGGGACAGGAGAGATGGAAAAACGATACGGCTTTATCTATGTCGATAAGCAAAATGATGGTAGCGGAGATCTTTCCCGCAAGAAAAAAGCTAGTTTTGCGTATTATCAGCAAGTGATCGCCACGAATGGGGAAGCGTTGGCGTACGAATCATTTTTGAAAGGCGGCAAGTAAAATGAAAAGTTATTTTCCAAAAGATTTCCTCTGGGGAGGAGCAACGGCTGCCAACCAAGTTGAAGGAGGTTCTGGAATCGATGGAAAAGGCTTGTCGGTTTCTGATGTCTATCTATTCGATTCCTCAATGCCGAAAGAACGATGGACGGACCAATGGCATATGATGACTCATCAGCAAGTTGCAGAAGCACAGGATCCAAACAGCACGAAATACTATCCGAAAAGACAGGGAATCGATTTTTATCATCACTTTAAAGAAGATATTCGTTTATTTGCTGAGATGGGCTTCAAAGCCTATCGGATGTCAATTGCCTGGACACGGATCTTTCCAAAGGGGGATGAGGTAGAGCCAAACGAAGCTGGATTGGCATTTTACGACGCAGTCTTTGATGAGTGTTTGAAGTATGGGATCGAACCAGTGGTATCACTATCCCATTATGAGATGCCTTTGTATTTAGTGACTGAGTATGGAGGATGGCCAAACCGGCAAGTGATCGACTTTTATGTCCGTTTTGCCAAGACGGTGATTGAGCGATACCAAAAGAAAGTCAAATACTGGGTGACTTTTAATGAAATCAACTGTGTTAAACACCATCCATATGTTAGTGTCGGGATCATTGAAGAAGGTCATCCTAATATTGAACAAGACAAGTACCAAGGGGCGCACCATCAATTTGTCGCCAGCGCAATCGTGACTGACTATTGCCATCGATTGATTCCCGATGCCAAGGTCGGCTGCATGATCAGCTATCAATTATTAACGCCGTACAGCTGTGATCCAGACGATGTCCAAAAAACAGTTGAAAGTCAACGTACCTCACTCTTTTTCAGTGATGTGCAGGCAAGAGGCTATTATCCAGCATATGCCAACCGCATGTTTGAAGAAAAAGGAGTGGAATTGGTGATCGAACCAGGAGACTTAGAAATCATCCGAGAAAACCCTGTTGATTTTGTTTCCTTTAGTTACTATATGTCCAGCGCAGTCAGCGCGCATCCAGAACGCTTGGAAAGTGCTGTCGGGAATCTGATCACTGGTGGGATTAAAAATCCCTATTTGCCAAGCAGTAAATGGGGCTGGCAGATCGATCCCAAAGGGTTGCGAACAGCATTGAATCAACTCTATGACCGCTACCAAAAACCTTTGTTTATTGCCGAAAACGGTTTGGGAGCAGAAGATGTCGTAAACGAAGATGGCACCATCGATGATTTTTATCGAATCGACTATCTGCGTCAGCATATTGAACAAATCAATGAAGCGTTGCATGATGGCGTCGAGGTCTTTGGCTATACGGCATGGGGCTGTATCGATATCATTAGTGCCTCAACCTCACAAATGTCGAAACGTTATGGCTTTATCTATGTTGACCAAGACGATGAAGGCAATGGCACAAAGAAACGCATCAAGAAAGCGTCATTTGATTGGTACAAAAAAGTAATTGCTTCAAACGGCGCAACTCTTTGATTTTTGATTCTTCCAGATAAAGCAATTGCTAGGCTTAATCATAAGGTTTCTTAACAATTTAGCTTTTTATCAAGAAAAAAAGCCAACTTTATTTGCTATTTTATTTTAACCATGCTATGATGAATAGGTAAAGTTCTGATATGTTAATACTTGTTTATCTTTTCTATTGATACACACTTCAATTACACATCATTTTCTATTACAAACAAATAAACACAGTCGATGTGTAATATGGAGGTATACGTTTATGAATAACGGTACAGTAAAATGGTTTAATGCAGATAAAGGTTTTGGATTTATTACAGGTGAAGACGGCAATGATGTATTTGCTCACTTCTCAGCTATCCAAGGCGACGGCTTCAAAACTTTAGAAGAAGGTCAAGCAGTGACTTTCGACGTTGAAGAAGGCCAACGTGGCTTACAAGCAACAAACATCGTTAAAGGTTAATTGACGTTAACAAGCGAGAATCCATTGGGTTCTCGCTTTTTTTGTTTTATTTTATATAAATATTGAAATGGATCGGGTGTTGATGATCTGCTACAAGAGAATAGTTGCAGGTTTTGAGGACCTGACATGGTAAATAGTACATCTTTGATTTCACTATTCAACTAGCCCTAAGCGTCGCGGTTTACTTACCTATGATTTCTCATTCGATGATAAGCGTATAAAAAGAAAGAGGGGCTGTATACCGTATTCAATAAATTAATAAAGTGGTTGAATAGGTTTAGTGGCGTTGCTACCATTAAAAGCAATGATTACTAGTGATTCAAATGGCATGACTCATGTGAATGGAATAAAGAAACAGGTAAAGCGAAACATGCTACGATTCAATATATGGTACCCCGTACTTATACAAGAGTAATCGATGTGAAAGATCGATATTTCTTATTCGTTTCATCGATATTGTCTTGAATGAATTGTAAAAGTAGAATATATTGGTACAAATTAGCTGCTTTTTTTATTGGAGATGGGAACAAAGATGATTACATTTCGAGGGGGATTTATATGAAGCCAAAAGAAATACTTTGCCAATGGGTTGATGCGTTTAATCAGGCAGATGTAGAAATTATTTCAGAATTATATGATGAGAATGCAATAAACCACCAGGTTGCTAATGAGCCAGTTGTTGGGAAACAAGCGATCAAGCAGATGTTTGAGCAAGATTTTTCTAACGCAAAAATGGTTTGTATCGTTGAGAACATTTTCGAAGATGGACAATGGGCAATTTTAGAGTGGCGTGACCCCTTAGGTTTGAGAGGTTGCGGTTTTTTTCAAATAGTAAATGATAAAATTTTATTTCAAAGAGGCTACTGGGATAAATTATCTTTCTTAAAACAGCACGACTTGCCTATTGAATAAAAGGAATTCCCTTATAGGAATGGTTAGCAGATATGCATGACAGGAAGGTTAATCGCTTCACGTAGAATTCTTAAAGGAGCAACACTGTTTGAAAACAATACCTTTTGTTTTAAGTAATGATTAAGAATAAGTTAGTTTACTTCCGTCGGCGCCTAGTTGCGTGGTATAGTTATTGATAAGCGACAAATATTTTTGTACCACACGTTACTTGTTTTGAAGAAATTTATTCAAACCTGGCGTAACTTCAGAGTTACAAGGATACAATAGAGGTTAGGGATTGTATCGTTTAAATGAGAAATAAATAATAGTAGTAATAGTATGCTGCACTTTCAAAGAATAAATATTGACTCGTCAGATAGCCTTCTCGTTTACCCAAACGAGAGGGCTATCGTTCATTAGAAAAGAAAAAGTGTCTTTTTCCTAAAAGAAAGGAAGAAGACACTTTTTGGCTTTATTCTGCTGTGAGGGGGATCGTCAGCTTGCGATCATCGGTTTGATCGTCGAGCATTGAATCGACATATTGCTTCAAAAAGTAAGAATAGGTCGCTAACCACTGATACTCCTCGGAGTCTTTGATGGCAGCTATTTCCTCGACTGAGTAAGTATCATTGCCAGTAAAAAGGGCCGTGTTCAGCTTCGTGACAAACGTGCAAAGTTGTGTGATCTGGGCTTCTGACAGTTCAGACACGGCGGACAATTGGTCGCGGACCAGTTGGTCGGTGTCATTTTCAAAAATACTTTTCTGGTAGTTTTGATAGTCCAGTAACTGTTCATCAGTTTGCTTCGTTTCAGCCGCCCAAGCATCGAGATCAATCTGCCGAGCTTCGTAGTCGATATCTTTGTCAGAAAGAGAAAGGACGCCGTAGCCTAATTCTGCTGTTGAATAAGACCCAGTGACTGCTTCATAAAGCGAATCATTCCCTTCGTTAATGTCTTGAATGTGGATATGACCAGAGAAAACGGCTGGCACGTTGAAGCGTTCCAACAAAGCGACAGTCTCAGAGGCGTTGTTGAGAACATAACCGTCTTGTAACAATTTATTATGACTGAACAAGTTATGGTGTAAAAAGACCAGTGGTACTTGCTCTGCTTCTTTTGTCAGGGTTAATTGCTCCTCCAACCAGGTTAGAGTAGCTGGTTTCAACTCACCATTCGTTGTAGGCTCATCCCAATTAACCTCAGAATCGTAGATACATGAATCTAGTAAAAAGAGGCGATACTTGTCATTTAACTGAATGCTGTAGCTAAGGGAAGACTTGTCGATACTGTTGGCTTTTTCGTAACCTTCAGCAAAAATCGTTTGAAAATCCTCAGGACTGATTTGATCGGCATAGTATTCCTTTTCACCTTGAAATGCTCGCGCCCAACCATTGTAAATCTCGTGGTTGCCAGGTAATGCTAAAACCATAATGCCAGCTTCTTGCAATGGTTCAAGCAATCTTGCCAACTCTTGAGCACTTGCTTTCTCGCCATTGAGCGTCATATCACCGGTCAAAATAATTCCCGTTGGTTTCTCCTTTAAGGCTTGAGCGGTGAAGGCCTCGATTGATTGTTCTTGATACATCATCTCTTTGCCAGCAGCTCCTTGCGTGAAGGTCTGAAAGGCTTCGCCATTATCATGAAGCGTGGAGGAAAGAAAATGAATATCACTTAAGAGCCAAAACTCACTGTTGCTTGCCTGTTGCAAAGGTGTATCGGCTTCATGCACCTTACGAAATTGAAAGAATAACAGGAAACAGGTGACAAAAAGTGTAAGAAGTGCCAATGGCCAAAACCATTTTTTGTGTGTACGAATCGCGATTCCCTCCTCGTTTGTTTTATTTATTATAGGAAGGAAAAGGAATCTTGTCACATAAAGGGTCTTTTTTTGAAAGATTTCTTGTTTTCATAGTTTTTCTTGTTAAGATAATTCCGAAAAAACTATAAGTGCTCTTATTTAGGTGCTTTTATGTGATAAAAATAACTAAAATAGAAAGAACATCATTTTTTGAAAATGAAAAGAAAACGCGGTGTTTCATTCAGAAACATTGATTTAACGGTCTTTAATTGTTCTGTTATTTATCGCTGAGATAAAGGAAGTGTTAGATTGAAACATTTTTGTAACATTTCCTTTATCTGTGTGTCATATCATTATGGTAGAATTCATTTGTCGTTAAATCGAACATTAAACTTTCTTAGACAAAATTAAGTTTTTATAAAGGCAGTTCATCTGTCAAATCAACCAGCTAGTCGGAGGAAAAACGAGTGAAGAATAGTTTGTTATCAGCATTAATGGTGTGTTCACTAACATTAACCGCAGTTGCAGCACCTGCATTAGCATTTGCAGATTCCATTGATGATCAAATCGAGCAGCAAGACCAAAAAATCAATTCTCTTAAAGGTCAGCAAGCTGACGCCCAATCACAGATCGATTCTCTAGAAGCAGAAATTGAAACAGTGAGTGCAAAAGTTGCTTCATTAGAAGCAAAACAAGTTGAGTTAGGTCAAGAAGCTGAGAAATTGCAAGACAAAATCGCAACATTGAAATTGCGTATTGCCAAACGTGAAGAAGCAATTCAAAAGCAAGCCCGTGATGTACAAGTTAACGGTCAAAGCACCAATTTCATTGATGCTGTTTTACAAGCAGATTCTTTAACGGATGTTATCGGTCGCGTACAAGCGATGACAACGATCGTCAATGCAAACAATGATTTAGTTGAACAACAAAAACAAGACAAACAAGATGTTGAAGACAAAGTCAAAGAAAACGAAAGCAAGATCCAAGAAGTTGCTGCAAACCAAGCAGAACTTAGCCAACAAAAAGATGCCATTGCAGCAAAACAAGCTGATTTAAATGTCTTGAAAGCAAACTTAGCAGCAGAACAAGCAACTGCTGAAAAAGACAAAGATGCATTGAACAAGAAAAAACAAGAAGCGGAAGCTGAAAAAGCCCGTATCTTGAAAGAACAACAAGAAGCTGCTGCTGCTCAAAAAGCAGAAGAAGAAAGACAAGCTGCTGCTTTGAAAGAAGCACAAGAAGAAGCTGCTGCCCAATCAACAGAGAGCACGACAGAAAATACAGTTGCTTCTACTGAAACAGCAACAAGTAGTTCTTCAAGCAACACAAGCTCAAGTTCAAGCAATACTAGCAGTTCTAACAGCTCAAGTTCATCGAACACAAGCTCTTCGAACAATGGTTCAAGCAATTCAAGTTCAAGTAACTCAGGTTCAAACTCTTCATCAAACAATGATTCTACCGGAAGTACTTCTACAGGCGGCGGAAAAGATCATTCAAGCTCAGGGAACATGTATGCTTGGGGTCAATGTACTTGGTACGTGAAAAACCGCGCTCCTTGGGTAGGTACTTACTGGGGTAACGGGGCCCAATGGGGTGCGTCAGCTGCAGCTGATGGGTACACTGTCAATGGTACACCAGCAGCCGGTGCTGTTGTAGTCTTTGCCGCTGGTCAATCAGTTGGTGGCGTTTGGACTGCTGATCCAACTTATGGTCACGTAGCCTATGTTGAATCATACAACCCATCAAACAATACGATCACGATCTCTCAAGGCGGAATGGGCTTTGACAGTCCTGGTGGACCAAACACTGCAACATTGAGCGCATCTGGATATACTTACATCCATCGCTAATCAAATCAAAAGCAAAGCATCAACGCAATCGCGTTGATGCTTTTTTATTTGATCGATCGCTTTCTAAATCGGTCAGACAAGAGAATTACCCAGAGAGACAAGACAGGGTTCTCTCAAATCTTATCAAGATTCTATAGAAAATAGGAGGTTTCTCGTTCTACTATCAAATAGTGAGAAACGGTGAAAAGGTCGTTTTTGAAGTTACCATCAGTTCTTCCATTGCACGAGAAATCGCCGTATAGAGAATCCGCTGATCTTGATCGGTATGATAATTTTCTGCTGAAACATCATATAAAAGAACCTGCTTAAATTCCAATCCTTTGGCAAGATGAATCGGTAAAACCGTTCCATGAAATGACACGGCCTGTTTATCGAAGAATTGTTTAAGCTCTTCACTGGATCGACTATCTTTTGTGATGATCGTTACTGGCTGCTTAAGTTCCTTTACTATGTCTACCAAGGCAACGTCAGTCAGATTGGCATAAAACTGTGGCAACTTTCCTGCTGGTCGAACGGCAGAGATGTTTAAATTGGTTTCTTTTGGTAGCATTTGAGCAAATAACCGTGTGATTACACCGCTAGACCGATAACTCGTAGTCAGCTGATACGTTTCGAGGGATTTCGCCTGTTGTTGAAATATCGTTTGGATTTCTGATACGGTGATGGCACTTGTAAAAATCGCCTGTTGCTGATCCCCCACGAGGGTGAAAGCGGTCATAGGAAAAAGACATAATAGAAACTGCAGTTGTGCTGGCGTATAATCTTGGACTTCGTCGATAAAGAGATAGCGCAAAGCAGGGACAGGTTGTTTTTCGGCCACCAAATGACGTATCAGCAATAGACAAACAGTATAATCCAAACTATCTGTTGTTTGCGTCAAAGTGATCTGTCCATGAGTAAAATAGTCGGCACTGTCTGCTAACAATTGTTTCGTATCAAACCACGTAAGGTCGTTGATTTGTTTCGTAACTTTTGCATATTTTTTCTTTAGGAGGCGAAGGGCTGCTTTCTGAATCGTTTTTTCTGAATCATCTTTTAAAACTGTCCCTAAAAGGGATCGTTGTTCATCTTCAGTCAAAGAACGAACTTGGTCGTGAACATTCGCTGCTAAGGCATTTTTTTGCAATCGTTCCTCCCAAGCGTAAGCCAATTTCTTTTTGACAGCTTGGATGCGATCGCGCAAGGGTGCCTGTTTCGGTGTTTCTTGGAAGAAAGTGTCGATCGTTTCTTCAGAAAAAAGGACGACGTTTTTTCTTTTGATTGGTTTAAACTGAAGCACAAGTTCTTCTGGCAGCTGTTTGCTCAAGGATTGAAGAAAGCGGCTGAAGTCAGCACTGCGTAAAAGTTCGATTGCTTCACTGGGTGCTTGCTGGATGCGGTCAAAATAAGCCTCTTCCGATTCTAAGTCAACGCTAGGAAATGCTTGGCAAAACTGCCGCATGGTCAACGTCAATGGATTTTTTTCACCGAGGGAAGGCAGCACTTGCGAAATATAATCAATAAACCGCGAATTCGGGGAGAGGATCAAGACATTCTCTGCGGTCATCTCTTCACGAAAATGGTACAGCAAAAAGGCGATCCGCTGCATGACAGCAGAAGTTTTTCCGCTTCCAGCAACACCGTTGACCAGTAGGTTTTTATGCGCTAAGTCACGGATGATGACGTTTTGTTCGTGTTGGATCGAAGCAGTGATATCCTGCATTTTTTGGCTATTATTGGCTTCAAGGGCTGCCAGTAACACGTCATCTTGAATCGCCACTGAGGTATCAAAGGCTTGCTTCAATTGATCTTTTTCGATAATAAATTGACGGCGTTGTTCAAGAACGGCAGAAATCGTCTGATTGTTCACTTGATAAGAGACCGGACCCAAGCGTTTGGCATAGAACAATTCGGCAATTGGGGAGCGCCAATCATAGATCAGCCCTTCCTTATTTTCATTAACAAAACCATTGATCCCAATGTAAAAATCTTCTATCGTTTCCTCATCTTCAAATTGTAGGGAGATTTTACCAAAGTAGGGACTATCCAGAAGACGGTCGATGGCAGCTAATTCACGTTCAGCAGATTGAAGAGCGGCGTTCATTTGGTCGATCTCACGATTCTTACTTTCGATGGCAGCAAAAGTATCTAAACGGTCAGCAAAATTATCAAAGTTTAAGCGAATCTCTTCGCCGATGCTTTGCATCGCAAGGCGATCTTTTTTTCTGCCTTCAGTCAAGAAACTGTTCAGCACTGTCTTTCGTGTCAGCAATTGCTGGTACGTGTCTGCGAGATGCTTCTTTTCAGCCTTTAGGTTGTTCATTCAGACTCACATCCATTCTCCAAAGTAACTCAATTATACGGGCATCCACCAAAAATACTAGTCTATTTTTTTGACTCTGGATGCGGTATAATAATAGTGGGAAGAGGCAGCTGATTGTTCCAATGTCATGGGAGCAAGCAGAATGCGTCTATTTTTTTGTTTTAAAAATGAGAAAAAGGGTCATTGCTTGTGTTTTTGAAGGGGCTGTTTATACTGAATATAGAGAAAAATACAAAGCGAAAAATCGTTGAGGGAGTGTCAACATGTCCAAACTATTGTCACCAGTGAAGCTAGCGAATTTAACATTGGCCAACCGCGTCGTTATGTCGCCGATGTGTATGTATGAAGTAAAAAAAGAAGACGGTGTTGCGGAGCCCTTTCATTTTGTTCACTATGGGGCACGAGCATTAAGCAAAGCCGGATTGATCATTATCGAAGCAACTGCCGTTGAACCAGACGGACGAATCACAAACAATGATCTAGGGTTATGGAATGAAGAACAGCAAACAGAACTGACGAAATTGGTGGAACTGCTGCATGGTTTCAATGCGCAAGTAGGCATCCAACTAAGCCATGCAGGACGAAAAGCAGTTGATGCCACCAATCCTTTGGCACCAAGTGCCGTTGCCTTTAACGAACGCTACCCGTTACCGTCAGAAATGACCCTGGCGGAGATCAAACGGGTGCAAGACAGTTTTGTTCAGGCTGCCCAACGAGCAGCTAATGCGGGTGTCGCGATGATCGAACTTCATGGGGCTCATGGCTACTTGATGGACCAATTTCTTTCGCCATTCGTCAATCAACGCACCGACCAGTATGGTGGTTCCTTAGAGAATCGGTATCGCTTTGTAAAAGAAACGGTACAAGCAGTTCGGGCGGTCTTTTCTGGGGCATTGTGGATGCGCTTGTCACTGACAGACTATGAAGAACCAGGACGCCAAAATTCGTTGGAAGATTGGCAGCAAGTAGCCCAATGGCTTCAAGCAGATGGCATTGATTGTCTTGATTGCTCAACCGGTGGTGTGGTGGATAAAAAGCCTAATATTCCGATCTATGATGGCTACCAAGTGCCCTTTGCTGCAGCCATCAAGCAAGTGGTCGATATTCCCGTAGCAGCAGTCGGTTTATTGGATAATCCTGATCTTTGCGAATATCTTTTGCAAACCAATCAAGTGGATTTGGTTTTACAAGGCCGCGCGTTGATCAGAAATGTCAACTGGTTGGCAGATGCAGCGGCTAAACTTCACGATAAGTCCTTTCAAGCGTACAATGATTCCTATCAACGTGGGGTGAAACGTTGAATCACGTTTTATTACATGAGAGTTGATTCGAAAGAATGTCTTGTAAGTGTAGAGATCGGGAATGGAAGAAAAGTAGAGATTTACTTGCGGTTTTTCTTTCAAGAAAATTTTTAGTATAGGTATTAATCGAAATAAGAGAACAATGGACGATGATTTGTCGTTCCTTGTTCTTTTTTTGACTTTTATAGATCAATTTTATGAACGTACCCCACTTTTTTTCGTTCTTTTGCATTAAATAGCTCATAGTGTTGAACTGTTTAGTTCACGATGGTATAGTTTAGGCAAGTTTTCGAAAACGATTACAAAAAATGGAGGTGTTGAAATTGGATATCGGTCAACTGATTGATGAACGATTCATTTTATTTGATGAGCAAATTCGGACAAAAGAAGAATTGTTTACTCAAGCATCTGTTTTATTCGAGTCCTCAGGAGTTATCAGTAATATAAAGAAGTACAAAAAAGATTTATTTCGTCGCGAGAAACAAACCTCTACTGGGATTGAAGATCATTTTGGTATTCCTCATGCAAAAAGTAAGGCAGTACTAAGGCCCGCAATCGCCTTCGTAAAGTCGAGTCCAATTACTGATTATCTAGCAATTGACGGAACGGCTGTCACCTATTCTTTTGTCATCGCAGTACCTGAAAAGAGTACTGACGATCATTTAATCATCTTAAGCAATCTCGCACGATTGTTGATGCACGAAGGATTTCGAAATGCAGTAAAGAAGGCAAAAGACGCCTCAGATATTATTAATAATATTCAATCAAATCAATCAGAAAAGAGGGAACCTGTATGAAAATTGTCGGTATTTCTGCTTGTCCGACTGGAATTGCGCATACGTATATGGCTGCTGAAAAACTGGAAAAAACGGCAAAATCATTGGGATATACAATCAAAATCGAGACACAAGGAGTAAAAGTCGAAAACATTTTGAGTACAGAAGAAATTCAACAGGCAGAGGTTGTCATTTTAGCGGTTGACAAAGAAGTACAGACTGACCGATTTGCTGGAAAAAAAGTTAAAAGAGTGTCAACCGCAAGAGCAATCAGAGAACCAGAAAAAGTAATTCAAGAGGCAATTGATGGGGTAGAAGTGACCACGGTTGCCCAAGCCGAGCATGTTTCAAACGAATCCGGAAAGAAAGCTGGCATTTATAATCATTTCATGAATGGCGTTAATTACATGTTGCCTTTGGTTATTGCTGGTGGAATTTTAATTGCGTTTAGTTTTGCTTTTGGGATCAATGCAGCTGATCCTAGCGATCCATCATACAATCAAATTGCCGAAGTTTTAAGCACGATTGGTGGGAATACGGCTTTTGCATTGATGGTTCCTGCACTTGCAGCAGGAATTGCCACTTCCGTTGCCGGTAGACCGGGCTTTGCCGCTGGTTTGGTTGCGGGAACGATGGCGGCAAGTGGAGGATCTGGTTTTTTAGGTGGGATGGTTGGTGGTTTACTCGCTGGGTATGCTACGGATTATTTAGCGAATAAAGTAACAGTAGCAAAATCATTTGCGGCACTCTATCAGTTGATTATTGTTCCTTTGATCTCAGTTGCTGTGACTGGCTTTGCCATGTTTTATTTCATTGATAAACCAATCTCTTATGTATTGGATGCTTTGACGAATTGGCTTAATGGACTTGGTTCTACGAGTGGTGTGGTATTCGGCTTACTGATAGGCATTATGATGGCAGCTGATATGGGCGGTCCCATCAATAAATCGATTTCAACCTTTAGTATTGGTTTGATGTCGGCAGGAGTTAATGCACCAATTGCGGCTTGTATGGCTGCCGGGATGACACCTCCTCTAGGCATTGCCTTGGCTTCTATCTTGTTTAAGCAAAAATTTACTCAAGAAGAACGAACTTCTGCTCAGTCTTGCTGGGTTTTGGGATTATCTTATATTACTGAAGGTGCGATTCCATTTGCTGTCGCTGACCCATTACGAGTAATACCTAGTTTGATGGCAGGTTCAGCAACCGCTGCTGCAATATCAATGGGTGTCGGCGTAACTTCATTAGCTCCACATGGTGGTATCTGGATCTTACCGATTCCCAATGTATTGAACAATCCGTTGATGTATGTCGTGGCAATCGTTTCTGGAACGGTGGTTACAGCATTGATGTTAGGGTTTTTGAAAAAATCTAGAACTGAAATGGAACGCCAACCAACCGATGAAGGAAAACTGATTTAGAAACTATTTATAAGTTGAAGCGAAACGAATCAAAAGAAAAGAGGAATGTCACAATGTTAATGACAATGAAAGAATTACTTGCTGTAGCAAAAGAACATAAATTTGCTGTTCCAGCATTTAATATTTGCAGTTTTGATATGTTAAAAGCAATCATGGAAGAAGTTGAGGCACAGGATGCACCAGTCATTTTAGAAATTCATCCTGATGAGATCGAATACTTAGGAGATTGTTTCATAGCGACAGTGCGGGAGTACGCATTAAAAAGTAAGGTACCAGTCGTTATTCATTTGGATCACGGGGGATCAATCTACGATGTCATGCGGGCGATCCGTAATGGCTATACCTCGGTGATGATCGATGCATCATTAGCCGATTACGAAGAAAATAAAAAAATCACGAAAGAAGTTGTTGAACTGGCACATATGGTTGGTGTCAGCGTTGAAGCAGAAATTGGTACGATTGGGAACAACGGTTCCGCAGAAGGGGGAGCTGCAGAAATTATTTACACAGATGTCGACCAAGCCGAAGACTTTGTACGTGCTACCGGCATTGACACCCTTGCCATTGCAATTGGAACGGCTCATGGGTTGTATCCAAAAAATATCACCCCTAAGTTGAACATCGATTTATTGAAAAAGTTGAACGATCGTATTGCTTTACCATTTGTATTGCATGGTGGGTCAGGAAACCCAGATCATGAAGTGCGAGAGTCTGTAAAATATGGCGTATGTAAAGTAAATCTTAGTTCTGATTTGAAATCCGTATTTTTTGATTCAGTCAGAAAAGTATTGACGGAAAACCCTGCTATGTATGAACCAAATCAAGTATATATACAACCAATAAAAGATGTGAAAGCTGTTGTACGCCATAAGTTGACCCTGCTGAATACGGTTGACAAAGCACGTTTTTATCAGAGATAATAAATGAAATGATTGATTGGTACAGGATTAAATTGGTGGGAATCTCTTTTTTAAAGGAGTTTAATGTATGGGGAAAGCAAAAGATGAGCGTAAGCAGAAAATCATGATGTATTTAAATGAAACGAAATTTGCTTCTCTGGGGGAATTAGTTGAATTCTTACATTATAGTGATGCTACGGTCAAACGCGATCTGATTGAACTGGAAAACGAAGAACAAATCAGACGTACCCGAGGTGGTGCTGTGCTGATCGATTCAGAGAAGGTCGATGCGGCTTATCTGACAAAAGTGGGGAATTATGTCAATGATGAAGAAAAACGCAGAATTGCAGAACGTGCAGTGACGTATATTGAGGACGATATGACCATTTTCGTGGACAGTTCGAGCACAGCTTTGCACCTGATCCCTTACCTGAAAAAAATTCATGGGTTACGAGTGGTAACCAATAGTGTGCTAACTGCCGCACTACTATCGGAACATACTGCTGCTGAGGTGACCATCGTTGGCGGGACGGTAACGAACAAAAAGTTTACCGTTAATTCAGTTACAGCAGTCAATCAGCTCAGGACCTATCATTTTGACCTTGCACTTCTCTCTTGTAGAGGATACGATGAGGAAAAAGGTGCCACTGAGAATACTGAAGGGGAAGCTGTATTTAAACAGGTATTGAAAGACTGCACCGAAAAAATTATTCTAATGGTTTTAGAATCAAAGCGGAATAAAGTATATTTTTACAAGAGCCTTTTACCCGAGGATATCGATATTGTCATTTAGAAAAAGAGCATCGAGTTTGATAAAAACGGTCTTATTGAAAAGACCGTTTTTATTTTTAACACTAGTGTGCTTTACAAACTAGTGACAAACACGTATACTAGGTATAACACTAGTTTGTATAACAAACTAGATAAAGGGAGCCAAAGGAGGGAAATCGTGAAAGAGACGCAATTACTAAAAGGGGTTTTGGAAGGGTGTGTTTTGCAAGTGATTGCTCAAAAAGAGATTTATGGTTATGAACTGGTACAGGAACTGAAGCAAAGAGGCTTTGAAACGATCGTTGGCGGCACAATCTATCCTTTGCTGCAGAAGTTGGAAAAACAAGAACTTATTACCTCTGAGACGAAAAAATCACCTGAAGGCCCTGATCGTAAGTATTTCTCGATCACCCCGAAAGGCATAGACTATTTAGCACAATTTAGAGAACAATGGACGAACCTAATGAAGAAAGTCGAAGAATTATTTAAGGAGTGAGGAAACATGGTAAATAAACAAGAGACGACCTATTGGCGAGAGCAAACCAATCTGATCGAGCAACAATTCAATGAGAAAAATCGCCAATTTTTTGATGATTTTCGAAGCTACCTCTTACTTTCCAGCCTTTTTTACGATGAGCATAAAGTCACAGAGCAGGTATACGCGATTGCAATGGATTTATTAGAAGCACAAACTCATGGAGAAGAGGCGCAACACTATTTTGGCAATGATCCGAAAGGGGTGGCAGATGAACTATTGGCAAACACGCCAAAGAGCAATCTTAAAGAGCGTCTCAAATTGGCGTATCTAGCGATTGGCATCAGTTGGGGAATCAAGTTTATAGCTGATTTTACAAATCAAGGACCACTGGTTCTTAACCTTTTGGCCTATGTTTTGACAGGGCTGGTAACCGTGTTAGCGGTCATTGGGATTTTTTCAGTCATTAGCAAAACCATTTATCAAAAGAAGGGCACAAAGAAAGCGTTTTGTTTTGGCTCTCTTTGGCTCGTTATGAGTGGATGGATTGGTCTTTCACTTCTGATCAATCTGCTGACTCCAAACTGGTGGCTCCTGACGATCGCATTTCCTTTTGATGTAGTATTGGTTGGCAGTTTGTTGGTAGCGGCGATCGTTTTTGTTGTATTTCGCAAAGAAAAAGCTTTTTATCCGATCGCTTTTCTACTGGGGGTATTTGTGTTGCTTGGTTGCCTGCAAAAAGCTTTGGTATTTTATCACATTGGTGAGCGATCGTGGATGACCGGCGGATTTTTGACACTGTTAGTTGTAGGGTTTCTTATTTTTCTCTGGTGGACCCGTCGAGTGATGAAAGAGCAATAAGCAAAACCAGAAACAAGTGTCTTACTTGTTTCTGGCTTTTTTTACATAGAAAAAGCATTATCCTGAGGAATCTTTCTGCTTCATGCTACACTTAAAAAAGAAACGGAGGGAAATCAAGATGTTGACAACAGATCGGTTCTTTCACGGCCACGACAAGCAGACCGCTTTTTTTGAAGGCTGGTACCATAAGCACCAAATCGGTGAAGAAGTCTATGCTTTTATTCCTGGTTTTTCGATTCAAAAAGACGGGACCAAAGAAGTGTTCATTCAAGTGATCAATCATGAGGGCGCGCATTACTTTTCCTTTCCGGAAACTGACTTTCAAGTGTCAGAAGAGGAGCGTAAAGTAACGATTGGTGACAATATCTTTAGTGAAGCAGGCATTCAAGTCTCTTTAAAAAATAACGATCTTCAAGTACAAGGAGCATTAAAATACAACGACCACAAACCGATTCAGCGGACACGTTATGCGCCGAGTATCATGGGGCCTTTTTCGTATCTGTCATTTATGGAGTGCTACCACGGTGTCTTGAGCATGAGTCATACCTTAGAAGGTACGCTGTACTGGAACGAAGAACCAATCGATTTTACGAACGGGATCGGTTATTTGGAAAAAGATTGGGGAACCTCCTTTCCAGCAGCTTATATTTGGGTTCAGTGCAACAGCTTTGATGCGCCAGATGTTCGGTTCTTTTTCTCCGCAGCCGACATTCCCTTTGCGGGTTTTGCTTTTTTGGGAACGATTTGTGTTCTGCAAGTCGGCAGCCAAGAATATCGTTTTGCTACTTATCATGGCGCAAAGATTCATGATGTCAAACGCACGGAAGACCGTTTAGTGATCCATCTCAAACAAAAACAGTGGCTGCTGACGATCGAAGTTTTGACGAAAGAAGGCCATTCGTTGTTAGCACCTTCTATTGGACAAATGAATCGGATCATTCGCGAAAGCGCCAGTACGGAAATCACCTTAACCCTTTTAGAAAATGGGCAGGAGATCTTAAGGCAGACAGGGATGTCGGCTGGTTTTGAAGAAGTAGCGAATTTGCGAGGATTTCACTATTAAAAAATGCAGAAAAATTCGTTTCTTTTGATATACTAGTAGATAGTTACTGCGAAAATACGTATATTTGGAGGGAAATGGATGGAAAAAATAACGAATGAGACACTGTTTGAACTGAAAACGATTGCGCAACCTGCCGTGGGGCAAAATCAGGTTTTTTACTTGGAAACGGCAGTCAACCAAGAGACCAATACGTATGATTCAGCGATTTATAGTATTGACCCAAAGACCAACGAAAGGCGTGAGTGGGGAACAGAAGCGACGACCCACAACAGCCTAAAGGTCTCGCCAGATGAGCAATGGCTCAGTTTTGTGACGACCGATCCAAAGAAAGGTGAAAGTACGTTATGGACGATGTCGGTGTCCGGCGGCAAGCCCCAAGCACTTGTGACTGAAAAAGGTCTGGGCGACTATTTTTGGAAGCAAGACGCAACAGCTATCTATTACCAGCTGGCACAAGAGGAGACGGTTTCAGAGAATCAAGACGACAAAGAAAAGACGGACAAGCAAAAGGAATTTCCACAAGTAAAAGCTACTACGAAAGTCAATTATTTGGCGGATGGCGTCGGCTTTTTAAAAGAAAAAAAACATTCGATCATCAAAAAAACGATCGCGACACAAGAAACGGAACTGATTTTTGAGCATAAGTATCCCTTTGTGTTCTCTGGCTTAGCGGATGATCAAGAGACTTTGTTTCTCACTTTTGACAAAGAGGAAGAAGACGAGTGGGACTATGGATCGAAGGTTTGTCTCCTAAATAGCCAGACGAAAAAGACAGAAAGTTTAGAAAACATTCTGCCAGAAGGAACGTATACTTTTGCTGCAGCGCGCAATGATCAGCTGCTATTATTAGGCAATGACCTCTCTTACGGATTTGTGACCTTGGATGATTTATTTTTGATCGATTTAAAAACGAAAGCAGTCAAAAATCTTTCCAAGGAGTTAGATGTTGCTTTTGGCAATGCGATCATCAGTGATTTTCAACAAAAAAATCGCGGCGTAGCGATCACCTGGTTGACGGATGACACATTCCTTGTACCCGTAACGGAGCATGGCAAGCTACAATTGTACCGCGCCTCGATCCAAGGAGAATGGACCAAACTGCTTGATGAAAAAATGGATATCCTTGATGCGGCGATCTATTCGGAAGCCAAACTTGCTGTTGCTTATGCGACCACAACGATCCCTAGTCGCTTAGGCTTGATTGACTTAGCAAGTGGCGAAGTAACTGATCTATACGATCCCAACCAAGCAATTATGTCACAGTTAGCGATCAGTAAACCCGAAGCGTTTTGGTACGAAGGAGCAGATGGTTGGCAAATTCAAGGCTGGTATTTGCCCCCGACCGAAACACAAGAAAGTCATCCAGCAATTTTGTACATCCATGGCGGTCCGCAAGTCTGCTACGGCGAAACATTTTTCCACGAGATGCAAGTCCATGCCGCTAACGGCTATGGGGTCATCTTGTTGAACCCTCGTGGCGGGCAAGGGTACGGTCAGGCGTTTGTCAAATCGATTTTAGGTGATTATGGCAATAAAGATTATCAAGACTTGCTGTTGGGGGTTGATGCCGTGGTGGCAAACCATCCAGAAATCGATACGAACACGATCCATGTAGCTGGTGGCAGCTATGGTGGCTTTATGACCAACTGGATCGTTGGTCATACGGATCGTTTTTGTGCGGCAGTTACGCAACGCTCGATCTCAAATTGGATCAGCTTTTATGGGACGAGCGACATTGGACCTGCCTTCGTCAAATTCCAATTGTTGCGGGAACTTGATGAGACCGAAGGACTTTGGAAGATGTCGCCTTTGGCCTATGCCAGCCAAGTCAAGACACCTACGCTAGTCCTCCATGGGGAAAATGATTTGCGATGTCCGCAAGAACAAGGACAGCAGTTTTACATGGCGTTGCAGCGTAAAGGCGTCGATACGAAGCTGATACTGTTTCCTCAATCCTCGCATGGTTTATCACGCAATGGCTTGCCGAACTTGCGGATAGAACGCTTGCAGGCGATCAGTGAATGGCTTGCATCACATGAGAACAAATCAGTAAATTAACCGAAAGAAATCACCTGATAAAGGATCACGACATGGGCTGCTTGAAAAGCCCGACCAGTGATTCCTTAAAGATCAGGTGGTTTTTTTGCGCGATCAAAAGCTACAGGTTCCTGTTACCTTGCCGCCAATGACAGCAACGATTGAAAACAAATTCATATGACGTTTTCTTCACGTGTTAAATAACAAAAAGAAGAAATAGTTTTGCTTGCTTCCTATGTTTGAGTGTGATATGATACAAAACGTAATCGTTACACTTTAATCTTTTTTGGTGTGACGCAAGAGGAAGGAGCTGGTTATTATGAGAAACAATATTATTTTGGCATGTGTGGAGACAGGGGAAAGACTTTATTTGACCAATAAGAACCAGCGCAATACGCCGGAACGTTTAGAATTAAAAAAATATTCACCAAAGTTGCGGCGCAGAGCGATTTTTCGTGAAATCAAGAAATAGGAAGGACAATAACTGAATGGCAAAAAAATCAAAAATGGCAAAATACAACAAGCAAGTACAACTGATCGAACAATACCGAGCAGTGCGTCAAGAATTAAAAGCGCAAGGAGATACCCAAGCATTGGCCAAACTACCGAAGGATTCGAATCCGACTCGTTTGAAGAAACGGGATATGATCGATGGTCGTCCTCGGGGCTACATGAATAAATTCGGCATGTCACGGATCAATTTCCGTAAGCATGCACACCTCGGAGAAATTCCCGGCGTTACAAAAGCAAGCTGGTAACAGAAAGGAGTCAACATGGAAAAAACGGACTTGTCTAGTGCGTATCGACGTTTAAAGAGCCCGAACATCAAAACAAGGAAACGCGCATTAAAAATCATTCATGAATTTAAACGAAACAAACGAAAAAATGCATTGCAGCTGCGTGCATAATGAAAAAGTGAAAGAAAGTTGGAAATGACATGGCAGTACCTGCAAGAAAAACATCAAAAGCAAAAAAGAATAAGCGTCGGACCCACCATGGCGTCAAATCCCCAGCGATTTCGTTTGATGGGACAACAGGAACCTTCAAGCGCAGCCACCATGTATCTTTAGCAGAATACAAAGCGCAGCACCCAATCGAAAAGAATTAACGCCGTCTTATGACGCCGTCCAGAAAGCAGGGGGAAAATGGAGATCATCTATCCGTCATTGATTGAAGAAGCCTATCGTCACAGTAAAAAATTTCATCCAGAGATCACCAAAGAGGCCATCTATCGCCATTTTTACGAAGCTGGTTTAATCAAAGAAAATGGCGATCCAACGGAAAAAGCCTTGTCAGAAGGGGTCGTTAAAGATTATACTGAGGACTGGGATCTTACCTTTGAAGAATTTTTGATGATCTACCCGGTGTTTCGTTCCTTTGACTCAAAGCATTTCAAGAAGATCGAGCATTTTTGGGAAATGGATTTGACTTTGCAAGAACAAATCCTTGCCCAATGGGAGCAAGAAACCTTCACAGAGGAAGAGATCATCGATCTAACTGCTTTTTTTGAAGAGCGATTACCTTCTAAAAAGGAACAGTAAATGAACCGTGAAAGGCGTACATGTGATGAAAAAGACGATCCAGCCATTTTTAAAACTTCTAAAGCCCTATGATTATCTGCTGTTTATTCTGTTAGTTGTCGGCTCTTTTTTACCGCTTTTTCTATTTGAAGCACAAGCTCAAAGTGATACCGGCGATCGGTATGCAATCGTGCGAATAAATGGAGAAGAGGTTGACCGTTTTAACTTAGAAGAAATCGATGCGATGGAAAAAACCTACTATCCAGCAGAAGGTCAGTACAATATCGTCGAGATCAAAGATGGCGCGATCCGAGTTCGTGAAGACAATAGTCCCGACCAGATTGCTGTCAAAACCAGCTGGATCTATCGCAATGGACAGACGAGCATTTGCCTGCCTCATAAGCTAGTGATCGAGATCAAGCAAGCTGGTGCTTCTGACTATTTAATTTATTAATCGAACTTCGTGGTAGTTGGAAACTACACTATTTTGTGTTGGTGGGAAATCGTTGGATTTTCTACTGACACTTTTTTATTGAAAATAGAAAATAAGTGCGTCTAACTGGAGACAATCTGTCGATCAAACTCAGTCTCATTTGATAAGAAACGAGGAGCATATGAAAAAGATAAGTTTCTGCAAACATCCTTCAAACCAAAGCTATGTCAATAATGCTGTATTGCCAGAAATGGGGAACGGTGAAGGGGAGAAGAAAGGATCGTTCCGTTTGTTCAACAAATTTTCTTCTAAACCTAAAAAAACAGTTCAGCATTACGAAGCATTGGTTGCGTCTAAATCGCTTGTCCAATAAAGAGGAACGAAAACCCTAAAAATCCTTTTTTATGAAGGGCTATAAGTTGAAGATTTTTTTTATTTGCGATAGGCTATTAGTAAAGCATTCGGGAGATGAAAACACATGAAATTTAAATTGAATCTAAAAGAAAAAGTAACGGAAGTTGCAGAGCATGTCTATGATGTGGTGAAAAAGGAAGATTATGCGATTCGTGTGGCTCCAAAAGGAATCAAAGTAACGAAACAGCGCAAGACGAAAGACACGATCAAATGGCGTTCAAAGAATCACTAATTGAGGAATAAAAAAGAAACTGCACATTCGCAGCTTCTTTTTTTTATTCCTCAATCTCAATCCCCAAGACAGTCAGGTGGCCGTTTGCCACCAGTTTGATGACAAGTTTTGCTAGATGGTCGGGTGTCATCGTTGTTTCTGCCGTTAGCCACCAATGCAAGGTACCAACAAATATCGAGGTCATATAGTCAATGATGAAGTCTAAGGGCACTTCAATGTCTCCTTCGGTGATTCTTAACGTTGAAAAGATCTCTTGGTAACGTTCAGTCAAAATCAGGCCCAACTTTTTACGGATGATCTCAATGGCAGAGGCATCCATGATCGTCAAATAAAAGGAACGATTGTTTTGAATGTGTAAAAAAAGTTCGGTCATGGCCGCTTCGATTTTGCGGATTTTGATGCGATTTCCTTGAACAAAATCTTCAAAATCAAGAATCGCGGTAAATGATTCGACAGCCAAGTCAAATATCTTTTCATACAAGTCTTGTTTGTCTTTGTAATGGGCATAAAAGGTTGCACGGTTGATCATGGCTTCATCGGCGATATTTTGGACAGTCACTTGCTCGAAGCCTTTTTCTTCCACTAAGCGGATAAAAGCTTCAATAATGTACTTATTGGTTCGTTTGACACGTAAATCCAATTTTTTCATATTGTGAATTTCCTTTCAAAATAAACAACAAAAAACGGGTAATTGTTGTTTATCCCACACCTTCCTTAGAATTGTTTGTTGAATTATCAATTAAAAGAATTACAATGAACATAAGTATTATAACAAACGGCTTGTTAGATAATCAACAAAGTGTTGTTTAGATGGAGGCAACAAATGAAAAAATATAAAGCGGGCATCGATGTCGGGTCGACAACAGTCAAGATGGTTCTGTTAGATGAAGGCAATCAAACGTGTTTTTCAAGATATGAACGGCACTATGCAGATATCCAGAAAGCAGCGGAAAAAATCATTAGAGAAGCGCAAGAAGTGATCGAAGATCAGCCGCTTGCGCTGGCGATTACCGGATCAGGTGGGATGGGTCTGGCGGAAGTTTTGCGGATCCCATTTGTCCAAGAGGTCATCGCTTGTACCAAAACAGTTGAGACAGTGATTCCCGAAACCGATGTGGCCATCGAGTTAGGCGGCGAAGATGCGAAGATCACCTTTTTTGAAGGGGCATTGGAGCAGCGAATGAACGGCAGTTGTGCCGGTGGAACGGGTGCGTTTATTGATCAGATGGCAGTTTTATTGAAAACCGATGCCAATGGGGTCAATGAACTAGCCAAAGATTATCAAACCCTTTATCCGATCGCATCGCGCTGTGGCGTCTTTGCCAAAACCGATGTGCAGCCGCTGATCAATGAAGGAGCAGCAAAAGCAGACATTGCGGCGAGTATTTTTCAAGCGGTGGTCAATCAAACGATTGCTGGCTTGGCTGCTGGTCGTAAAATCAAAGGCAAGGTAGCCTTTCTAGGTGGACCGTTGACGTTTATGTCGGAATTGCGTCAACGGTTTATCGATACGTTGAGCCTGCAAGAAGCAGACATCATTTTTCCCGAGAACCCAGAACTGTTTGTAGCGATGGGGGCCGCACTGTATGCAGAAGAAGAGCAACAGCTTTCCGTGCTATTAGCCCGCTTAGCCAACGGAGAAGATGGCAAACTCGCGCCAACTGATACATTAGCCCCATTGTTTAAAGACGAGGTGGAATTGACTGCTTTTCGTGCTCGCCATGCTCAAGCGGTTGCTGCAGAAAAAGCGTTGTCTGAGCATACAGGCGCTGCTTATCTAGGCATCGATGCAGGATCAACCACAACGAAAGTGGTTTTGATCAATGATGCAGGGGAATTATTGTTTTCTTTCTATGGCAATAATGAAGGTGAACCGTTAGCGACAACGATGGCGGTTTTACAAGAGCTTTATCGTCAGATGCCTTCTGACGTTTACATCGCAAAGTCAACGATCACAGGTTATGGCGAGCATTTGATCAAACATGCACTGAAAGTCGATATCGGTGAAGTGGAAACGATGGCCCATTACAAAGCTGCCGAACATTTCCAGCCGGGGGTTGATTTTATCCTAGATATCGGTGGACAAGACATGAAGGCGATGACGGTTAAAGATGGCGCGTTATCTTCGATTCAATTGAATGAAGCCTGTTCCTCAGGATGCGGCTCCTTCATTGAGACTTTTGCCAAATCTATGAATCAGGATGTCAAAGAATTTGCGTTGGCAGCTACAAAAGCCCAAGCACCGGTTGACCTTGGTTCGCGTTGTACCGTCTTTATGAACTCAAAAGTGAAACAGGTCCAAAAAGAAGGGGCTTCTGTTGGCGACATTTCAGCCGGCTTGTCTTACTCGGTCATAAAAAATGCTATCTATAAAGTTATCAAGGTTCGGCGACCTGAAGACCTCGGCGAGAAAATCGTCTGCCAAGGAGGGACTTTCTATAACGAAGCGGTTCTGCGCGCTTTTGAATTGATCAGCGGTCGTGAAGTCGTTCGACCATCGATCGCCGGTTTGATGGGGGCATATGGTGCCGCCTTGATCGCTTTAGAAGAAGCAGCCCTTGACGATGTTAGTACGTTGTTGTCTCCAGCAGAAATGGCCGATTTCCAAGCAGAAAAAGAATTTACGAATTGCGGTCTATGCGAAAACAATTGCTTGTTGACGGTGACCCTCTTTTCTGACGGCCGAAAATTTATTACCGGGAATCGCTGCGAACGTGGTGCGCGAATCAAAATCAAGAAAGAAGACCGCAAAATCAATCTTGTGGATGAAAAATATCGCCGCTTGTTTAAGTACCGTTCCTTACGTAAAAAAGAGGCCGTCCATGGCGAAATCGGCCTGCCAAGAGTATTGAATCTTTATGAAAATTATCCGCTTTGGCATACCTTTTTCACCAAGTTAGGGTTTCGAGTAACCTTGTCGCCACGTTCCAACAAAAAACTATATGAGCAAGGGATTGAAACGATTCCTAGTGATACGGTTTGTTACCCAGCCAAACTAGCCCATGGACACATCCAAGCACTGATTGATCAAAACGTACCGTTGATTTTTTATCCAGGTGTTATTTTTGAGCGACTAGAGAACACTGCCGCTGAGAATCATTTTAACTGTCCAATTGTGCAAAGCTATCCAGAAGTGATTCGTAATAACGTCGATGCGATTCGTGAAGGGGCGGTTGACTACCGCTGTCCGTTTTTGAATTTGGCGGATGAAGCCTCAATGGTCAAAACTTTAACGAGTACTTTTCAAGATTTTGGTTTTGTAGAAGAAGAAATTGCCCAAGCCCTACGCAGCGGTTTCGAGGAGCTGGATCAGTTCAAGACAGATATTGCGCAACGGGGAGAAGAAACGCTACGTATGCTGATGACGACCAATCAAAAAGGGATCGTTTTATCTGGAAGACCATATCATTTGGATCCTGAAATCAACCATGGGATTGCAGAAGTCATTACCCAAGAAGGCTTCCATGTATTGACTGAGGACAGTATTGCTCATTTAGCAAATGTCGGCGATCTGAGGGTTGTGGATCAATGGGTATATCATTCGCGATTGTATGCGGCAGCTCGAGTGGTCGCGAAAAACAAACAATTAGAACTGGTTCAATTAAACTCATTCGGTTGCGGGATCGACGCAGTCACTACTGATCAAGTCGAAGAGATTATGGCGCAGTATGGGAAGTTATATACGGTGTTGAAAATCGATGAGGGAGCGAACCTTGGGGCAATTCGAATTCGGTTGCGTTCCTTGAAAGCAGCAGTCAGCGAACGGGACAAACAGCACTTTGTTCCTAAAAAGCAATACGAGGAACCGGCAAAGATTATTTTTACCAAAGAGATGCGCAAGCAGCACACGCTCTTATTGCCGATGTTGAGTCCCATCCATCAAAGCGGGTTAGTCGATGTTGCTTTGCAAGCTTCTGGGTATCAAGTGGTCTGTCTACCTAGTGAAGATCGTGAGGCGGTTAATGTCGGTTTACGCTTTGTCAATAATGATGCGTGCTATCCGGCGATCATTTCCATTGGACAGCTAGTAGAAGCATTGCAAAGCGGAAAATATGATGTTGAAAATACCAGTGTTTTGATGACTCAGACGGGCGGCGGATGTCGTGCAACGAACTATATTCCTTTGTTACGTAAAGCACTGAACGATGCAGGATTTCCACAAGTGCCGGTGGTATCTATTTCGATGGGCAACACCGGGGTTGAATCAAATCCGGGCTTTCGCTTTACCTTACGGATGATGAAGCGTTTGGCGGTGGCATTTTTATACGGAGATCTCTTTGAACGGGTCGTTTATCGCACCCGTCCGTATGAGCAAGAAGCAGGGGCTGTCGATCGGCTCCATCAAGAATGGCTGGAAAAAATTGCCAAAAATGTCCGCAATGGCTCCTTCAGTCTGTTTAATCGAAATATGAAAAAAATCATTCAAGCCTTTGATCAAGTGCCGATAAGAGATATCAAGAAGCCGCGTGTCGGTGTCGTGGGAGAGATTTTAGTGAAGTATTCACCGACAGCTAATAACGATGTCGTTCGCCTGTTAGAAGCAGAAGGAGCGGAAGCGGTCGTACCAGATATTGTCGGCTTCATGAATTATTCCCTCTACAATCAGATTTGGCGCTACGAGCATTTGGGGATGGCGAAGAAAAGTAAAATGATCGCTGATTTTGCGATCATGGCGATTGAAAGGCTCCAAAAACCGATGGATAAAGCACTGAGGGCGTCAACGCGTTTTGATGGTATCCATTCGATCCATCAGCTTGCGGAGCAAGCGAGCGAGATTGTTTCCATTGGTAATCATACGGGAGAAGGCTGGTTCTTGACCGGTGAGATGATTGATCTATTGGAAAATAATGTCAACAATATCATTTGTCTGCAACCATTTGGCTGTCTGCCCAATCATGTGGTAGGAAAAGGTGTTATGAAAGAATTACGTCGTCAATACCCGCAGGCGAACATTGCGGCCATTGATTATGATCCAGGTGTCTCAATCGTCAATCAATTGAATCGTATCCGCTTGTTGATGGCCACTGCCAATAAAGCGTTGGCTGAATAAATTCTCAAGCCAGCGACCGAACCAATTTAAAAGAAAAGCGACTGCTCTTGTTTGGACATTTTGTGATAACTTCTTTCTTCTGCCTATAAAATAGGGAAAGAATTCGCACAAATTGAGAAAAACAGAGCAGTTTTTGCTTTTTTTATTAGCTATTTAGGTATATACCAGTTATAATAGGAGGGGAACGGAGGAATGTGTAGTGGTGGAAAAATTACCTGTTTATATCCAAATTCATGATCAAATTAAAGCCAATATTGAAAACAATACATACAAAATCGGGGATCGTCTGCCCTCAGAGCGCGAGTTGTCGAAACAATTCGGCGTGAGTCGCATGACGTTGCGACAAGCGATCCAAACCTTAGCAGATGAGGGGATTCTTGAGCGTAAAATCGGTTCCGGCACTTATGTGGCTCGCCAAAAAGTACAAGAGAAAATGACGGGCACGACGAGTTTTACCGAAATCATGAATTCTCTTGGTCGTAAGCCTTCCAGCAAAGCGGTCGCTTATTTCTTGACGGCACCTAGCTCCAGTGAGATGGAAAAGCTGCAATTAGAAGGTCACGAAACGATTTTACGGATGGAGCGGATTCGGTATGCGGATGATGTGCCGATCTGTTTTGAAGTAGCGAGTATCCCTGAAAAGTTTATTCATGACTTTAGCAAGGAGGAGATCATCTCTTCCCTCTATAAAGTGTTGGAAGAAAAAGGACAGCGGAAAATTGGCGGCGCTTCGCAAACGATCTCAGCTATGGTCGCTTCCGAGCAAATTGCTGATTACTTACAAATCAAACGCGGCGATGCGATTTTACGTATGCGGCAAATCACTTCATTTGAAGATGGTCAACCATTTGAATACGTGCGCACCCAATATGTTGGTAATCGTTTTGAATTTTATATGGAAAAATAACCTGTCTTGAGACGGCTGGAAACAAAAAAGACGCGAAAAGCCGAAAGGACACTGCGAGCATACTTGCTGTTGCTTAGCGTCGCTGGTTGCATGACCGTTTCGGCTTTTCAAATATTTGGGCTTCCTGCATTGGTTGTAGCAAACTTGGCAGCGTCCTCCTTGAGGAAAAGAGCACACACTGGAAGGTCTTTAGTAAGCTGGCTTACTCTGTTGACTGCTCGATCAAGCGTTCTACATATTCGGTAGTCCCTCTGGTCAATTGCACTTGACCTTGTAGCAAATCGATCAGAGCGGCTTCTTGGTCGGCAAGTACTGCTTCAGGAATCATTAAGGTGACAACGATTTTCTCCGTATAAGCAATATCTTTTATATAGATATTCTGCAGTTCTAAGTAGTTTTGGAGCTTGCCTAAAAGTGGATACTCGATGGTCAAGGCAAGTTCTTGATGCAAAATACCCTCGACGATTCCTACCTCTTTGATTCCAGCAGAGGCCGAACTTGAATAAGCGCGAATCAATCCACCAGCACCCAGTTTCGTTCCACCGAAGTAGCGGGTAACAACGGCGATCACATTGATCAGTTCGTTTTTCTTTAACACTTCTAAAATCGGTACCCCAGCGGTGCCGCTCGGTTCACCATCATCACTGCTGCGCTGGATCTCATGATTTTCACCTAATACATAGGCGCTGCAATGATGATTTGCCTTCCAATGCTCTTTCTTGAGGGCTTGAATAAACGCTTTGGCTTCGTCTTCTGATTGAATTCGTTTTAATGAACAGAGGAAACGCGATTTTTTGATTTCTATTTCTGTTTCTCCGTCTTGTCGAATCGTTCGATAAGTCACGCGCACGATCGCCTCCTTTATATTTCTAGTATAGGCAATCGGAAGGAAAGTTACAAATAGAAGAAAGAAACAGGTACGAACATAGACTCTAAAAAGAGGAGGCAGTTGCTTTGGGTAGACGCAAAAAGTACGATACGATCACTCACTATTTAAAAAACAACGGTGGTTCGCAAATCACCTTAACGTTTACGCAGTTTGATGAATTTCTTTTCCCCGCATCCGGTTTGCCCAAAAGTGCCCGCACCAGTAGCGATTGGTGGGCGAATGATTACCGACATCCAGAAAATGGGGCTTATGCGTGGCTGAATGCCGGCTACGAGGTAGTCCTCGTCAATTTAAAAAAAGAGTACGTCGTTTTTAATCGTTTAGTAAAATCAAACTGGTTGCTGGATAGAAAGCGTTGACAAATTTCAAACTTGTTCTATACTAGAGATAGGAAATGTTATCTTATTCTTAAAATTCAAGGAGTGTTCGATATGGCGAAAAAAACAATTATGTTAGTTTGTTCTGCAGGGATGAGTACAAGCTTATTAGTAACAAAAATGCAAAAAGCAGCTGAAGCAAAAGGATTAGAAGCAGATATTTTTGCAGTTTCCGCATCAGAAGCAGATCAACATTTAGAAAGCAAAGACGTAAACGTTTTACTATTAGGACCACAAGTTCGTTTCATGAAAGGCGATTTCGAGAAACGTCTAGCGCCAAAAGGAATTCCATTAGAAGTAATCAACATGGCAGATTACGGCATGATGAACGGCGAAAAAGTCTTAGATCAAGCTTTGACATTGATCGGCGAATAAGCAAGACCTGCTGTTGAAGCAAACAAGAAACCTGTAATCGGTTCAAGTACTTTTCAAAAAGTACTTGAACCGATTTTTTTGCGTACTTAAAACTGAGGTGTATGTTATGACCAATCAAAAAGGAAGACAATTTTTTGTTTTAGATGAAACAATGAGTGTAGGAAAAACTTTTGATTCTCGACCGGCAATGCTCGAGCAGGGGAAGAGAATCGTTTGTCAGCGTTGCGGTTCTTCCCACCACAAGCCGTCGGTTCTATTGCCGATAGGCTGCTATTACTGTCCAACTTGTATTCGCTATGGTCGGATCACATCAGATGGCCAACTCGTAATTCAACAAACGGATCTTCCAGCCTTTGATCACAAGATCGTTTGGCCAGGAGTGTTGACTTCGTTTCAGCAAAAAATTTCTCAGCAACTAGTGGCAAATTGTCGACAAAAGAAATCGTCTCTTGTTTGGTCAGTCACGGGTTCAGGGAAGACCGAGATGATCTTTGAAACGATCCGCCACATACGGCAAGAAGGTGGTCGTGTGGCGATCGTCTCGCCACGGATCGATGTCTGCCGTGAACTGTTCCCCCGGATTCAACAAGCGTTCCCACAAGAGGAAAGCCTGCTCCTTTATGGGAAATCAGAAGAACCTTATCGTTATACAACGATCCTTATTGCCACCACTCATCAGCTACTGCATTTTTATCGCAGCTTTCAACTGATCGTGGTGGATGAGATAGATGCATTTCCCTACGAGGGCGATGCGCAGCTGCGTTACGGATTATACAATGCCTTGGCAGAAAACGGGTGTCTGATCTATTTAAGTGCGACGCCTTCAGAACGACTGCTGCAAGAAATTCGTGGAAAATTCGCTGTCTTGAGAATGCCGCTGCGGTTTCATCAGCGTCCATTGATCGTTCCAAAACCTGTTCATTATAGTCACTGGGCGCAGGCTTATCGCAGAAAACGTTGGCTGCGACCATTGCTGCAGCAGTTGCAGCGGCTGCTTCAAAAAAACTTTGTCTTGGTGTTTTGTCCAAGCATTGCGCTGATGAAGGAAGTAGAAGCGGCTGTCCGCCGACAAGGCACGTCATGGTCTTTGACTAGCGTTTCGTCGCAAGATCAAAAACGGAGCGAAAAAGTAGCGTCTGCTCGTCGACAGATTTACAAGGTGTTGTTTACAACGATGATTTTAGAGCGTGGGGTGACGTTTGAAAACGTCTCAGTCATCGTATTGGGTGCTAATCATCCAGTCTTTACAAAATCGGCGCTCGTGCAAATTGCTGGTCGTGTCGATCGTAAAGGGGCCTATACGGAAGGGGAGGTCATTTTTTTCTACGACCAAATGACGGAAGCAATCCGTCAAGCAATCAAAGAAATCAATGAGATGAACCAATTAGCAAGGAGCTGGTTGACCGATGGAGTGTAGTTGGTGCCAAATATTTTTTTCAAGAGAGGTAACGATCATTGAGCTGTTGGCTCCTTGGCGCATCCCCGAAAAAGAATTATGTCCACAATGCGCTCAGCGATTTACAGTGATTGATTGGCAAAGTTGCTGCCCAACATGTGGCAAAAAGGATACCATTTCCTGCAGTGACTGTCTCTTTTGGGCGAAAACCTGTCCCATGATCCATTTGCAGCATCGGGCACTGTTCGCTTACGATCAAGGGATGAAGGAGTGGATTCACGAATACAAATTAATGGGAAACTATCAGTTGCGAGAGACCTTTGCTGCTGCCATCAGACAAAAGATCAACAACTTTGATTACGATTGTTTGATACCCATCCCGCTATCGGCAGAACGTTACCAGGAGCGAGGGTTTAATCAAGTGACCGCTGTGCTAGACGCAGGCGGAGTTAAGTCGAAAGAATGGCTGGATAAAGTGGTTGATACCGCACCACAAGCTCAACGTTCTCGCAAGCAACGATTAGAGGAGGTGCAACCTTTTGCGGTGAAGCCAGAGGCAACGGTTGAAATAAAAAACAAGAAACTGTTGTTGATCGATGATGTTTACACTACCGGTAGAACGTTATATCACGCAGCTGAAGCATTGCAGACCTTTGGCCCCCAGTCGATTCGATCCTTTTCCTTTGCCCGTTGAATCGTTATTTTGAAAACGCTTAAAGAAATTTGTTCGATTTACTAGGCAAATGAGCAAGAGTTCGATATAATAGAGTTAAGAAGAAGAAAAGAGTGGTCCTTTTCCTTCTTTACTGGTAGACGAAAGGGGTAATTTTTATGTTTAGATATAATGTGCGCGGCGAAAATATCGAGGTAACAGAAGCGATCCGTGATTACGTCGAGAAAAAAGTAGGTAAATTAGAACGTTATTTTAACGATGTGCCGGAAGCAACAGCACATGTTAATTTGAAAGTTTATACTGAAAAAACAGCAAAAGTAGAAGTAACGATTCCTTTACCATTCTTAGTTCTGCGTGCGGAAGAAACCTCACCTGATTTATATGCTAGTATCGATTTGGTTGTTGACAAATTGGAACGCCAAATCCGCAAATTTAAAACAAAAATCAACCGCAAATCTCGCGAGACAGCATTGGTTCCGCCAACAGATGGTGATTTGTTCACAACTGAAGCAAACGATGAAGAAAACAATGGTTCTGAATTAGACATCGTACGTACAAAACGTTTGTCTTTAAAACCAATGGACAGTGAAGAAGCTGTTTTACAAATGAACATGCTTGGACACAACTTCTTTATCTTTGAAGATGCGGAAACGAATGGAACGAGCATTGTGTATCGTCGAAAAGATGGCAAATACGGGTTGATCGAAACCGATTAACAAGTGTTGATACCTTTTTCTCGACACCCCAAAAAAATAGTCTTTTTTGACAGAGTAGCTGAGAAGCCACTCTGTTTTTTTATACTCGTTAAATTGGCTGGAAATCTTTTTTATATAGAGAGTGCCTTGGTTCTTCTTTTGGTTTATTATGTTATACTATAGATGAAATAATACAAGGAGAGTGAATCATGACTACGCTAGCAGATGTTGCTAAAAAAGCAAATGTTTCCGCAATGACCGTTTCTCGAGTGATCAATCATCCGGACAAAGTAACTGAAGAGTTAAAGCAGCTGGTTCATCAAGCGATGCTTGAATTGGATTATCAGCCGAATATTGCTGCCAAATCATTAGTTTCCAAGCGTTCCCATATCATCAAAGTGTATATTTTAGAGGAGATGGATACGACGGAACCTTACTATATGAACTTATTGGTTGGGATCGCTCGTTCTATTGGTAAAGCACACTATTCTTTGCAGCTAGTTACGACTGACGGGGTGGATCGTGGTCCAGCAGATGGCTGCATCATTACGGGCTTTCGCCAGGCTGACATGGACTGGATAAGAAATTTAAGAAAGCCTGTGGTGTTGTTTGGCGAAAATGAAGCTGGGTTCAGTTTTGTTGACAGTGACAACTATCAAGGAATCGTTTCTGCATGCAAACATGCTATCGACACCGGCTATCAACAATTGGTCTATATTGGTTTAGAGTTGGAAGAAGCGTTTACGAAAAGCCGAGAAAAAGGGTACATAGATACAGTCACAAAAGCGGGAATATCACCAAAAATCTATCGTTTTGACAACCGATCTTCCGCCGCCCGCAAGTTTATCCAATCGCAGAATGAGCATTTAATGAAAAACACTTGTTTTATCTGTGCCACAGATCGTTTAGCGTTAGGCATCAATCAAGGCTTACAGTCGATCGGAGTGGAGGTGCCAGATGATTTTGGGATCATCGGCTACGATGGCGTATTCCTTGATCAGGTAAGTTCGCCAAAATTGACAACGATGAAGCAAGCCATTGTGGAAATGGGGGAAGTTTGCGGCGAATTATTGATCCAAAAAATCGAACATAATGATACGAGCCAGCGACAACAGCGCTTTTTACCTCAACTCGTGGTTCGTGAATCCACAAAATGAAAAATTAAGCAAATGGTTGCGCAATTTCTTTTCGATTCCTCGACATCTTAATTTAAAGGCTTTTTCTATTTTTGTTATCGCTAACATTTAGAAAAGGTTTGCCATTTTAAGAAACCGGTTGCATAATGGAGTTACAAATTGCAGGAGGTAAACAGGATGAAAGTGAATTGGAAAAAGGCAGCTCTAGGATTAGTTTCAGGAAGTGCGTTGTTAGCGCTTGCGGCGTGTGGAGGCAACGGTGGTAGTACCGATGGTAGTAATGCAGATGCAGGTTCAGGTAGCGATGAAAAAACGCTCACGGTCTCTGTAGGCGCAGACTATATTGATTATATCAATGAAGTGAAATCTGACTTTGAATCTGAAAATGATGTGACCATCAACGTTGTAGAAATGGATATGTTCGATCAAATGGATGCGCTTCAACTAGACGGTCCCGCTGGGAAAGGTCCAGATGTTACGATGTCTCCTTACGATCGTGTAGGTCAAGTAGGCTCGCAAGGGCATTTGGCAGAAATGACTTTGCCAGATGATGGACGGTACAGCGATACAGACAAGCAACAGGTAACGATCGATGATAAAATCTATGGCGCACCAGCAATGATTGAAGCAGTTGTCATGTTCTATAACAAAGATTTGATCGATGAAGCGCCAGCAACTTTTTCTGATTTAGAAGAGCTAGCAAAAGATGATCGTTTTGCAGAAGGCGATGACAATGTTGGTTTCTTAGCTCGTTGGACAGACTTTTATTATACGTATGGTCTATTAGCTGGTTATGGTGGTTATGTCTTTGGGGATGAAGGGACAGATCCATCTGATTTAGGGATTAACAATGAAGGTTCTGTTGAAGCAATCACGTACGCAACTGATTGGTTCCAAAATGTCTGGCCGCAAGGAATGCTGGATGTATCAGCCAACGAAAACTTGATGTTAGATTACTTTAACCAAGGCAAAACAGCAGCCATCATTTACGGACCATGGGGCGTGAACGGCTTTGAAGAAGCAGGGATTAACTATGGCGTAGCGAAAATCCCAACGCTGAGCAATGGCAATGATTATGAAACGTTTGGTGGTGGAAAAGCATGGGTTGTTTCCAACTACTCACAAAACAAAGACGTTTCTCAACAATTTGTCGAATATTTAACAAACGAAGCTAATCAAGAGAAATTGTATGAAATGCGTCATGATATTCCAGCAAACATTATGGCTCAAGAAACAGTTGCTGCTTCTGATGATCCAGTAGCAAAAGCAGTGATCGAGCAATACAGTGTTTCACAACCAATGCCAAATATCCCTGAAATGTCTGAGGTTTGGGTAGGGGCTGAAAACATGCTGTTTGATGCAGGTTCAGGCAATATGACTCCTCAAGAAGCAGCGGATAATGCTGCCAAAACAATCGAAGAAGCGATTGAGCAGAAATATTAATAAATAGCCGATTACGGTCTGTCATTCATGTCGACGATTCTATAGAGGATGTTTGTCAAAAGGATTCCTTGCAACGTAGCACGCAAGAAATTGCTTGATGAGATTGATTTCTATGGATCGTCGGCCGCTTGGCAGACTTTCGATTTTAAGGAGGATACATATGAGGACGAATTCAAAAGCCACGCAGACAGCGCTTCTTTCAATCATCCCTGGGGTGGGACAATTCAAAAATGGTCAGAAATTTAAAGCGGGACTCTTTTTTGCGGTCTTTCTAATTTTTCTAGGCGAAATGCTTTTGTTCGGTGGACAAGCATTATATAACTTTGTCACACTGGGATCAGTACCGATGGAACACAATTCTTTGTTCTTGTTGATCGAAGGAACGCTACAGGTCATCGTTACCGTTATTTTCATTATCTTTTGGGTTTTAAATATCAAAGATGCCTATCAAGTTCGCCAAAGTATTGAAAAAGGGTTCCCGGTGGCAGTTACGAGAAAAGAGTTTTTCAATAAATTGTATGAGGATGGTTTCGCTTATCTATTGACGATCCCAGCCTATCTGGTGATGATCGTAGCAATTATTTTTCCGGTAATGGTGACACTCTTCATGGCGTTTACCAACTATGATTTTCGACATATTCCGCCAGCAAACTTAATCGACTGGATCGGTTTTTCGAATTTTACGAATATCTTCACCTTAAGTTCTTACCGCGACACCTTTGTAAAAGTGTTTAGTTGGACGGTGATTTGGACCGTTTTAGCAACTACTTTGCAAATTACCTTAGGAATACTGACAGCTGTTGTTGCCAATCAAAAATTTGTGAAGTTCCGTCGGGTCTTCGGGGTGATTTTCTTGCTTCCTTGGGCGGTGCCAGCGTTTATCACAATCATGAGTTTTTCAAATATGTTTAATGATACCGCAGGAGCGATCAATACGCAGGTGATCCCGCTATTGAACAATCTGCCCTTTGTGGATATTGGGAACATTGCTTGGAAGACCGATCCGTTTTGGACGAAAACGGCGATTATTTTGATTCAGGGTTGGTTAGGGTTTCCATATATTTATGTTATGGTCTCAGGGATTTTACAATCCATTTCTGAAGATTTGTATGAAGCAGCCAAAATGGATGGAGCAAATGCGATTCAGCGTTTTCGCAATATTACGTTACCGGCGATCTTTTTGGTGGCAGCACCAACCTTCGTTACGCAATATACAGGGAACTTTAATAACTTCTCCATGATCTATCTCTTTAACGAAGGTGGTCCAGGAAGTTTAGGTGGAAATGCCGGTTCGACGGATATTTTGATTTCATGGATCTACAAATTGACGACGGGCGGCTCGCCACAATACTCGATTGCTTCTGCATTGACCTTGATCATTTCCTTTGTGGTGATTTCCATTTCATTACTGGTGTTTAAAAAGACGAATGCATTTAATATGGAGGATTGAGGATGAAAAAGAAAAAGTTTTCTTTCAGCAAATTATTTACCTACTTGTTTATGATCGCTTTATCGATCGTTATCATCTATCCCTTGTTGATTACCGCCACCTCAGCCTTCAAGGCAGGGAATATGATCGCCTTTCGCTTGGATTTTGATGCGGATTGGACATTGAACAACTTTCGACGATTGTTCAATGAAACCCCCTATTTGACATGGTATAAAAACACCTTGATCGTGGCTGTTTCCACGATGGTGATCCAAGTAATGATCGTAACACTGGCAGGGTATACTTACAGTCGTTATCGCTTTGCCGGTCGTAAGAGCAGTTTGATGGTGTTCTTGATCGTTCAGATGGTGCCAACAATGTCGGCGTTGACCGCTTTTTATGTCATGGGCTTATTAGCAAACGGCCTAGATAGTTTCTGGTTCTTGACACTGATCTATATCGGTGGTGGGATTCCCATGAATACTTGGCTGATGAAAGGGTACTTTGATACGGTACCGATCGACTTGGATGAATCAGCAAAACTTGACGGTGCAGGGCATTTCCGCATCTTTTGGCAAATCGTTTTGCCCCTCGTAAAACCAATGGTCGCCGTGCAAGCATTGTGGGCCTTTATGGGGCCATTCGGCGAATTCTTGCTGGCGCGGTTCTTGCTTCGCTCACAAGAGCGTTTGACCGTCGCAGTCGGTCTGCAGACTTTTATCAACGATGCCCGTAACCAACGGGTAGCACTTTTTGCGGCTGGGGCGATTTTGATCGCCGTACCGATTGCTGCACTGTTTTTCTTCTTACAAAAATACTTTGTTTCAGGTTTGACCTCGGGCGGAACAAAAGGATAGGAATGATAGGATGTCTGAACAACGATTTCCCTTAACATACTTTGGGGCCATATTTTCTCCAACAAAAGTCTATGCATGGCGTAAAAAATTAAATCGCTGGCAGCAAGTGTTTGTCTATATTTTCTTGATGTCCTTGCTGATGATCCCGCTGACCTTGATGATCAGCAAGCAAACGGATCAAGCCTTTGCAGCATTTTTCCCCCATGCAAAAACACTCATGACTGCTGAAACAGCAGCCGAATACAGTGAACTGCAGCTGGAAGATGGCAAACTTTTAACGGATGAGTCACAAGTCTTTTCGCAAACAGAAGCGGGCATTATAGGTGTTGCGCTTTCAGAAGCGGACCTTTCAAGAGCAAAATATGCCATCAATTTTCGTGAAACAGACTGGACCATCAAAGAGGAAATCGATGGACAAACCTATCATTATGAGATGCGTTACACGGCGGAAATGATGCCTGATCAAGTGCATGATGCGGCTTCGTTTCAGAAAGTGATCGAAGACGGCTTTTATCGCAACAACGAGACGGCGATTTTCTTCAGCCAGACGATCACGGTGGCATTTTTATTGGTGGCAATGAATAGTATCCTCGTCATGGGCGCAGCGTTTTTCCTCTGGCTGACGAAAAAGTCGCGACTGTCGACGATCAGCAGTTTCAAAGAAAGTACCAACGTGATTTTGAATGCACTGGGGGCAGGCTCTCTGGTGGCGATGTTGGCAGGATTTATTGGCGCGGACATCATCTTGATGATTGGGATCCAATCTTTAGGCATGCTGCTGATGCTCTTCTTAGCTTTCTTAAAAACCCGTTTTAAAACGGCCTAATTTGCAAATATTCGCAACAAGTCATTTGGACGTGCGCTGGACTTTGGGCACCGATCGATGGCTTGTTGCGTATTTTTTCCCTTCGTTTCTTTAAAATCTGTGAAAAAAGGTTAAGAATCCGTTTATCACGCAAGATTGATGCGATAGTTCTATCGAAAAATATTTCATTTATGGTGAACTAGTGCTAAAATAGTTAGGAGAGTTTCCAGCTAGGATAATGTAGAAGTAAAAGGAGAATTATTAAGGTATGGCCAATTTTTTTAGAAAATTAATCGAAAACGACAAAAAAGAATTAAAACGTCTTGACCATATTGCGAATCAAGTTGAATCACATGCGGATGAAATGGCCGCTTTATCTGATGAACAATTACGCGGGAAAACCGATGAATTTCGTCGTCGTTTCCAAGAGGGAGAGACTTTGGATAAATTATTACCTGAAGCTTTTGCAGTAGTACGTGAAGCTGCAAAACGCGTTTTGGGTCTTTATCCTTACCACGTCCAATTAATGGGTGGGATCGTCTTGCATGATGGGAATATTCCAGAGATGCGTACCGGTGAAGGGAAAACCTTGACGGCGACATTACCTGTTTATTTGAATGCCTTGAGTGGTCAAGGCGTCCATGTCGTAACCGTCAATGAATACTTGGCAACTCGTGACTCGACTGAGATGGGAGAGCTGTACAACTTTTTAGGATTGACAGTCGGTTTGAACATCAACTCAAAATCAGCAGAAGAAAAACGTGCGGCGTATGCTTGTGACATCACTTATAGTACAAACAATGAATTAGGGTTTGACTATTTGCGGGACAACATGGTGGTTTATCGTCATCAAATGGTACAACGTCCATTAAACTATGCCATTGTCGATGAAGTCGATTCGATCTTGATCGATGAAGCGAGAACGCCATTGATCATTTCAGGACAAGCAGAAAAATCGACCGCGCTATACAATCGGGTCGACAATTTCGTCAAACGCTTGACGGAAGAAGAAGACTACAAAATCGATATTCAATCAAAAACGATCGGCTTGACAGAACGCGGGATCGAAAAAGCGGAAGAGACCTTCGGCTTAGAAAACTTGTATGATATCGAAAACACCGCATTGACCCATCACTTGGACCAAGCGTTGCGGGCGAATTACATCATGATTCGTGACATTGATTACGTGGTGCAAGATGGCAAAGTAATGATCGTTGACCAATTTACAGGTCGGATCATGGATGGCCGCCGCTATTCTGACGGGCTGCATCAAGCGATCGAAGCAAAAGAAAGTGTCGAGATCGAAGATGAAACCAAAACGATGGCGACGATCACATTCCAGAACTACTTCCGGATGTACAAAAAATTGTCTGGGATGACCGGTACTGCGAAAACGGAAGAAGAAGAGTTTAGAGAAATCTATAACATGCAAGTCATTCAGATTCCTACGAATAAACCGATCTTACGGGATGATCGTGCGGACTTGCTTTATCCAACACTTACCAGCAAATTCCAAGCAGTCGTTCAAGACATCAAAGAACGTCACCGCAAAGGGCAACCAGTCCTTGTAGGGACCGTCGCTGTTGAGACTTCTGAATTACTATCATCAATGCTTGATCGGGAGAAAGTTCCTCATGAAGTATTGAATGCCAAGAATCACTTTAAAGAAGCGGAAATCATTTTGAATGCTGGGCAAAAAGGCGCTGTAACGATCGCGACCAATATGGCTGGTCGGGGAACGGATATCAAGTTGGGTCTTGGTGTTGCAGAACTAGGCGGATTGGCAGTTATTGGTACCGAGCGTCACGAATCACGACGGATCGACAACCAGTTGCGGGGACGTGCGGGACGTCAAGGAGATCCAGGGATGTCGCAATTTTACCTGTCGCTAGAAGATGATTTAATGAAACGTTTTGGTTCTGAACGAATCAAAGTGTTCTTAGATCGGATGAAAATCGATGAAGGCGATGCCGTGATCCAAAGTAAGATGCTTTCAAAACAAGTAGAATCTGCCCAAAGACGAGTGGAAGGGAATAACTACGATACCCGGAAAAACGTCTTGCAATACGATGACGTAATGCGAGAACAGCGGGAAGTTATTTACGGACAACGTCAAGAAGTAATCATGGAAGAAACGGATCTTTCACCACAATTAATGAATATGGTGAAACGTTCCATCAGCCGTGTCGTTGACAGTCATACGCAATTAGAAGAAAGCAATTGGAATTATGAAGGAATCGTTGATTTTGCTGCCAATGCACTTGTTCATGAAGATACCATCAGTATTGAAGACATCAAGGGCAAATCAGCTCAAGAGATTAAAGATTATCTAAACCAACGGGCAGAAGAAGTCTTTGAACAAAAGAAAACACAACTTAATAGTCCAGAACAATTACTGGAATTTGAAAAAGTAGTGATTTTACGAGTCGTTGATACGAAGTGGACCGACCACATCGATGCCATGGATCAATTGCGCCAATCGGTTGGGTTACGGGCTTATGGACAAAACAATCCGTTAGTTGAATACCAAACAGAAGGATTCAATATGTTTGAAAACATGGTTGGAGCCATCGAGTATGAAGTAACTCGTCTGTTTATGAAGGCAGAAATCCGCCAAAACGTTCAACGGGAACAAGTAGCCCAAGGAGAAGCACAAGGGGTAGAAGAAGCACCGGCTGCCCAAGCGCCAAGTTTCAAAAACGTGGGCCGCAATGATCCTTGTCCTTGCGGAAGCGGGAAAAAATTCAAGAATTGCCACGGGAAAAATATGTAACACGTTTTGAAAAAGGTGAGAGTAGGCTGGCAGACGTTTTTGTCCAGTCTACTTTCGTTTGTAAGAAAAAAAGAAAGAAGGAATTTTAATGGAAATCGCAGATATTCGGAATCAATTGACCCAGATGAATGAAAAAATAATCAGTTTTAGGGGGTCTCTTTGACTTAGATCAGTTAGAAGAGGACATTGCGGAAGCGGAACACCAAATGGCAGATCCTACCTTTTGGGATGATTCAGAAAAAGCTCAACAAGTCATTAACGCCAACAATGCCAACAAAGAGACTTACGATCAATTCAATCAGCTAGCAGAAGAATTGGAAGAACTCGAAGTGATGTTGGAAATGATTCAAGAAGAAGCCGATCCGGAAATGGAAGCAGAACTTGATGCGCGAATCGGTAAGTTAAATGAGAAAATGGCTTCTTATGAATTGTCGATGTTGTTAGATGAACCCTATGATCGAAACAATGCCATCATCGAGCTGCACCCGGGAGCAGGCGGTACCGAGTCGCAAGACTGGGGCAGCATGCTGTTACGGATGTATACTCGTTTTTGCGAACAACATGGGTATCAGGTGGAAACTTTGGACTATCAAGCCGGTGATGAAGCGGGGATCAAAAGTGTCACATTACTTGTGAAAGGCCACAACGCCTATGGCTATTTGAAGTCGGAAAAAGGCGTGCATCGCTTGGTCCGTATTTCACCTTTTGATTCTGCTAAGAGAAGGCATACGTCATTTTGCTCGGTGGATGTGATGCCAGAATTAGATGGGGCGATCGATGTGGAGATCAACTCAGATGATTTGAAGATCGATACGTACCGCGCAAGCGGCGCTGGTGGACAGCACATCAACAAAACCGAATCTGCTGTGCGGATCACTCACATTCCAACAGGTACAGTGGTCGCTAGCCAAGCCCAGCGTTCACAGCTGAAAAACCGTGAGCAAGCGATGGGGATGTTGAAAGCTAAGCTGTATCAATTAGAAGTCGAAAAGAAAGAACAAGAAGCAGCAGCCTTGCGAGGCGAGCAATTAGAGATCGGCTGGGGCTCGCAAATTCGTTCTTATGTCTTCCATCCCTATTCAATGGTCAAAGATCACCGAACGAATTTCGAAACTGGGAATGTACAGGCAGTCATGGATGGCGATTTGGACGGCTTTATCGATGCCTATTTGAAGCTGAAACTGAATCAAAAATAACCTGGTATGACTTAAACAGATTGAAACACAATTGTAATCTGTTGCAAGCAAGGTGAAATATATTCATGCTATAATAAGCCAGAATGAAAATTTGAGATGGAGAGATAGCTGTATGATAGAAATGAAAGATATAATGAAAAAGTACTCTAATGGTACGACTGCTATCCGTAACCTTTCGATTTCAATTGATCAAGGGGAGTTTGTCTATGTCGTTGGACCATCCGGCGCCGGAAAATCAACCTTTATCAAATTGATGTATCGAGAAGAAAGAGCAACAAAAGGCGTTTTGAATGTCGCAGGATATGATTTGGTCGGCATGAAAAACCGTGAGATCCCTTTGATGCGCCGGGAAATCGGCGTGGTCTTCCAAGACTACAAACTTTTACCGCGGAAAACGGTCTTTGAAAATGTTGCTTATGCAATGCAAGTTATCGGACGCAAACCCCGTGATATCAAAAAACGGGTGATGGAAGTTTTGGATTTGGTCGGACTGAAACATAAAGTTCGGGTCTTTCCAAGTGAGCTTTCCGGTGGGGAACAACAACGGGTGTCGATCGCTCGTGCCATCGTAAATACACCAAAGGTATTGATTGCGGATGAACCAACCGGAAATCTAGATCCTGAAAACTCATGGGAAATCATGAAATTGCTTGATCGAATCAATGCACAAGGAACAACGGTCGTTATGGCGACCCATAATAGTACGATCGTAAATACGATTCGTCATCGCGTGATCGCGATTGAGAATGGCCGCATTATTCGCGACCAAGCGGAAGGAGAATATGGTTACGATGATTAGAACATTTTTCCGTCATCTCCTGGAGAGTATTAAAAGTTTAAAGCGTAACGGCTGGATGACTATCGCGTCATTGAGTGCCGTGACGATCACATTAACATTAGTCGGTATTTTTCTAGGTGTAATCTTAAATGCAACAAAACTAGCCGAAGATATTCGTGAGAATGTGGACGTGTCGGTTTTCGTTGATATTGGTACAGAACAAGAAGACATGGATGCTTTAGAACAGGCCTTAAATGATCTGCCGAACGTTTCAGAAGTGACATTTTCTAGTCGAGACGAAGAATTGCAGAAGATCCAGGATGCCATGGGGGATTCATGGAACTTGTTCGAAGGCGACAGTAATCCACTGTATAACGTATTTGTTGTAAGTGCAACAGATCCAGAGTATACGACAGAGATCGCAGAACAAGCTGGGGATTTGCCGAATGTCTTTAAAGCCGATTACGGTGGAGATTCTTCTGACCGAATCTTTGAATTGTCTGCGGCTGTGCGGACTTGGGGCTTAGCTGCTGCTGTCTTACTGATTTTTGTGGCAATGTTCCTAATCTCTAATACGATTCGGATCACGATTTTGTCCCGTCAAAGAGAAATTCAAATCATGCGTCTGGTTGGGGCGAAAAACGGCTACATTCGTTGGCCATTCTTCCTTGAAGGAGGCTGGATCGGACTCTTAGGATCAATTGTCCCAATTGCGTTGATGTACTTCGGGTATCATCAAGTTTATGCAATGGTCAATCCATCCTTGCTACGTTCAAATTACAGCTTAATTGCACCAAATATGTTTCTAATACAAGTGTGCGGTGTGATGGCACTGATTGGTATCGTGATTGGTTCGCTTGGTTCCGTCTTATCAATGCGCCGATTTTTAAAATTCTAAACGTATGTTTTATTAAAGTCGATCGTCAGATCGGCTTTTTTTGTTTCATCACAGTGTTTCTTTACTTTAGGTACTATTTTTTGATATGCTTTAGTAGCGGGAAATCGGGGAAGAGGTGGAAAAATGGTTGTAATGGATAATTTGGTAACCATTTTATTTATAGTTAATATTTTGTTATCAATCATTATCATTTTCAGAGAGAGACGTCAGACTGCTCAGACATGGGCCTGGCTTTTGGTCTTGATGTTCATCCCAATCGTTGGTTTTGTGCTTTACTTTTTCTTTGGTAGAGGAATTTCCAAGGAAAAGATTTTCGATATGCGCTCACAAGCAAAGATTGGTCTAAACGTTGAATTAGAAGAACAAAAACAAGCGCTCGCGCGTCATTTGTTTCCGCATCCGCCGACTGCTCAAGTAGAAGTCCAGCAGTTAGTCTATCTATTGACGGTCTTTGGTCAATCCCTCTATACGACAGCCAATAGCATGACACTTTATACCGATGGGCGGCAGAAATTTGATGCCTTGATCGCGGATATCGAACAGGCAAAAAATCACATTCATATGGAATATTATATTTATCGCAGTGATGCATTGGGAAATGAAGTCAAAGAAGCATTAGTACGAGCCGCAAAGCGAGGCGTAAAAGTAAGAGTCTTATTAGATGCTTGGGGCAGTACTCAAGTATCATTGAAGTTTTTTGATGAATTGCGTCTGCATGGCGGGCAAATTGCTTTTTTCTTTCCTTTGTTCGTTCCTTATGTCAATCCGCGAATCAATTATCGGAATCATCGCAAAATCGTGGTGATTGATGGTGAGATTGGCTATACAGGCGGTTTTAATGTGGGAGATGAGTATCTAGGTCAAGTGGAAAAATTTGGCTATTGGCGAGACAATCACTTGCGAATTGCCGGCTCAGCAGTCTATTCGCTGCAAAATCGGTTTCTCATGGATTGGAATTCACAACACGCCTTGGAGATCAAATATGATCCTTCTTTGTTTCCTGAAATCAAACAAGCGGGGACAGTCGCAGCCCAAGTCATCACTAGTGGTCCTGATACGGAACATGAAGAAATTAAAATGACGTATTTGAAAATGATCAATTTAGCCAAAAAAGAAATCCTAATTCAAACGCCGTACTATATTCCGGATGAAGCCATTCATAACGCCTTAAAGTTAGCACTGCTCTCTGGGGTGAAAGTTCATATACAAATTCCGAACAAACCAGATCATCCCTTGGTTTACTGGGCGACCTATTCCTTTGCGGCTGAGCTGCTTCATTTTGGCGCAATCATTGAAACCTATGAGAAAGGGTTTATGCATGCGAAAACGATGATTATAGATAGTGGACTTGTATCGATTGGCTCAGCAAATATCGATGTTCGATCCTTTCGTCTGGATTTTGAAGTCAATACGATTATCTATGATGCGCAACTTGCGACTCAAACAAAAGAAGCGTTTCTGGCGGATTCGATCGATTCCAAACCATTAACGATCGAAGCATATCAACAAAGAAAATTGACGATCAAGATCAAGGAAGGCCTGGCACGTCTTGTGTCACCGTTACTGTAAAAAAATGCCCTTTTCCAAAAGATGGAAGCCATCATTTTGGAAAAGGGCATTTTTAATAGGATTAACCCATAATACTTGTGTACGCTGCTAAGAAAATCGAGCCGACAGTGAGAATAAGCATGGTCCAGATCACGACTTGCGTGATTTTTGCAAAGGTACTTTTTGGTTTTTTCTCGTTCATTCTAATCCACCTTTTAGAGTTATTCTAGTGACAGTTTACCCTCAATTTCTCAAGAACTCAAGTTGATCCAAGGAGAAATTAAGAAAATTTCAATTTCACTATAAAAAAATTCGTTAGAATGGCAAGATAGGCTTGTTGAAGCTACGCCCTTCTGTTTTAATAGGTAAAGAAATACATTCTTTAAAACTTTCAAAAGTTAGTTGTTGAAATAAGAGCCTCCTTAAAAAATTTCATGGCTGTCTTATTCCGGCTTAAATTTTTAAAAGAACTGAAACATGGATGTAAAGAAAATAAAGTATAGTGACACTAGTTGTTAGAAAGGATTTTGCTGTATGTCTGGATTTAATCCAATCGTTTTGTTTTGGTATATTTTTCCTGTGCTCGTTTATTTTGCTTGTCGTTTTATCGTTTCTGCACTTTCGTTGAATGATCGTTACCATGTGAAGGCACCGGATTTAGCGGTACCATTTTTAATGGTGGGGATTCATCAATTATCAAAATATACTTTTGATCAAGCAATCACATTGTATTATTTGATCTCCATTTTTTTATTAGGCATTCTACTGGCCGTCTTTCAGGCGTACTACTATGAAGAGATCCAATATGGTCGCTATTTTAAGATGTATTGGCGCAGTATTTTTCTATTTACGATCATTTTTCATGTCGTTTTGATCATTCTAAATATCGTAAGTTACTTATAGTGTTTTGCCCCTTGATAAACGTCCATTTTTTTACTTAAAGTTTTTTTAAAGACTTTAAGGAGTCTGATTTCGTCTTTTTGTTCATTTGGTAAAGAAAAGTCAAACAACTTCCCTTTCAAATTTCATATAATTTGTGGTAGAAAGTGGGGGATTGTGGTAGACTGTGAATATCAGGTGGAGATCGGGGGTTATTTATCGATGTTTATGGGTGAATTTCAACATTCGATAGATGCAAAAGGCCGACTAATCGTCCCTTCAAAACTACGAGAAAAACTCGGAGAAAAATTTGTTGTGACACGTGGATTAGATGGCTGTTTATTTGGCTACCCCTTATCTGAATGGGAAAAACTTGAAGAAAAACTAAACGAAATGCCTTTAGCGAAAAAGGATGCTCGGACATTTGTCCGCTTCTTTTATTCTGCTGCAACAGAGTGCGAGATCGATAAACAAGGACGAATCAATATCCCTGTTACATTGAGAAATCATGCAGACCTTACTAAAAGCTGCGTGATCATCGGGGTTTCAAATCGAATCGAGATTTGGGATGAAACGCGTTGGCAAGCATTCTCTGAAGAAGCAGAAGAAAACTTTGATGAAATTGCTGAAACAATGATCGACTTTGGCTTATAGGCTTGATAGGAAGAGGAAAAACACATGGCAGATTTTCAACACTACACCGTTATGCTACAGGAGACCGTTGATGGATTATCAATTCGTCCAGAAGGCGTCTATGTCGATTGTACATTAGGTGGAGCTGGTCATAGTGAATATTTATTGTCACAACTGTCTGAAGAAGGACATCTCTTTGCTTTTGATCAAGACCAAACCGCCATCGACCATGCAAAAGAACGTTTAGCACCTTATGTTGCTAAAGGGATGGTCACGTTTATTAAAAGTAATTTCCGCTATTTAAAGGAAGCATTGAATCAACACGGCGTAAGCCGAGTCGATGGTATTTTGTATGATTTAGGTGTTTCCTCACCCCAATTAGATGAAGCCGAACGTGGCTTTAGCTACCACCAAGATGCACCGCTGGATATGCGGATGGATCAAACTGCAGCATTGACTGCCTATGAAGTGGTCAATCAATTCGACTACCATCAATTAGTCAAAATCTTCTTCCGTTATGGAGAAGAAAAATTCTCAAAACAAATCGCTCGTGAAATCGAGCGGGTGAGACAAGATCATCCCATCGAAACAACGGGGGAATTGGTCGATATCATCAAAACAGCCATTCCAGCTCCAGCAAGAAGAAAGGGCGGTCACCCAGCAAAACGGGTTTTCCAAGCCATTCGAATTGCAGTCAATGATGAGCTAGGTGTAATTGAAGAATCACTTGAACAAGCCATTCATCTTTTAGCAGTCAACGGACGTGTCAGTGTGATCACGTTCCACTCATTAGAAGATCGCATTGTGAAATCGATGTTCAAGGAATACAGTACACCAAAGGATATGCCACCAGGTCTGCCGATGATACCAGAAGAATTTCAACCAACACTAAAACTTATAACAAGAAAACCACTTCTTCCTACTGAGGAAGAAGTAGCTGAAAATAATCGTTCTCGTAGTGCGAAACTACGAATCGCGGAAAAAATCAAGGAAAGCGAAGGGTAACAACTATGGCAGAACTAAAAGTTCATGACTATGAATTCAGAGAACCTCTTGAATCACAACCTTTGGATCACTCTGAACCGACAACTGAAAAACTGCCTACTGATCCCCAGCGTCCTGAGGTCATCCGTGTACCAGCATCTCCGGCTCGTCGGTTAAAAAGTATTTCTACTCTAGAAAAACTGATTGCTGCCTTTGTGATTATCGCTGTATTGACGTTGGCAATCTTGACCATCAATATTCGGACCAATATCAGCCAAGTTGAGCATGATATTTCCTTGATCCAATCGGATATCACTGAGAAAACAACACAAGCAGAACAGTTGGAACAAGAGAAAAATGAACTTTCTAAAACCGAGCGCATCCAAAAGATTGCTGAGGATAATGGATTGTCGATCGATGATGGCAATTTAAGGAAAGTGGACTAAATGAAGTTAACAGATAAATTCAAGCAATACTTAAAAAAGAACAATCAAACTACAACGAACAATCGCAAAAAAGTAGGTATTATTCTCTTTGCTACGAGTATTGGATTGTTCTTTTTGTTTGTCACGCGTTTGAGCTATATCGTCATTGTCGGGGATGTCGCGGGAACTTCATTAGCAGAAAAGACCAAAAATCTTTATGAAGGCAGCGAAGTGATCAAAGCGAAACGTGGAACAATCTATGACCGTAATGGGATTCCGATCGCCGAAGATGTGACCTCGTATTCCATTTATGCTGTTTTGAATCAGAATTACAAAGATGGCAACAAAAATCTCTTTGCAGAAAAAGCAAACTTCAATAAGTTGGCCAAAATTTTGTCAGATGTATTGTCCATTGATCAAGAAACAGCAGTCAATACGTTAGAGGATGGCCTTGAGCAACAATTGTGGCGGGTCTCTTTTGGGAGCAAGGGAAATAATATTACATTAGAACAAAAAAATGCGATCGAAGATGCAATGGAAAAAGAAGATATTGCCGGCTTCCATTTTGATAGCCATCCAGCTCGCCTTTATCCGAATGGGGTCTTTTCTTCTCACTTTATCGGGTATGCTGTTGCCAATGATGACGATACTGGTCTAGTCGGCAAAACTGGGTTGGAAGCTGCTTACAATGATGTATTATCGGGAACTGATGGTGAGATCGTTTATCAAAAAGATAACAATCAAAACCCGCTGCCCGGAACAGTAGCAGAGACCGTCGCAGCCGTTGACGGAAAAGACGTTTATACCACCATCGATAGTCGAATCCAAAGCTATTTGGAAACGCTGATGGACAGCGTCTTTAAAGAAAACAAACCAGAAAACTTAACAGCGAACTTAATGGATGCCAAAACCGGCGAAATCATAGCGATGGCGCAACGACCAACCTACAATCCAGAAAATTTGGATTCGATCAATGATTGGCAAAATCTGTTAGTTGAAGACAACTATGAGCCAGGATCAACCATGAAGATTTTGACGACAGCAGCTGCCATCGATCAAGGCATCTTCAATGAGAACGAAACCTTTACCCCAAGTCCTGATGGATTAAAACTTTACGATGCAACCATCAATGACTGGGACTTTGGTCAAAAAGGAACATTGACGATGCGCCAAGCTCTTTCATGGTCCAGTAATATCGGAATGGTGACCTTGGAGCAGCGGATGGCTGATCGTTGGCAACAATACTTAAAAGAATTTGGCTTTGGCCGTAGCACCTATTCAGGATTGCCTAACGAAAATACTGGAATCACCCCAGAAGATAATCCTGTCAGCCAAGCGATGACTTCCTTTGGTCAAGCGATTGGTGTGACGAATTTCCAAATGATGCAGGCTTTCACATCGGTCGCAAATAATGGAACGATGCTGAAACCACAATTTATTAGTAAAATCGTTGATGGCAATACTGGAGAAGAAACGGTCACGCAACCAGAAGAGGTCGGCCATCCGATCACAAAAGAGGCTGCAACAGAGGTCCGTGAATATATGCGTGATGTTGTCGAGAGTGAAAATTATGGAAGTGCCTATGGCGTTTATGAATTACCTGGCTACAACATTTCTGCAAAAACAGGGACGGCCCAAGTAGCCGATCCAACAACCGGTAAGTATTTGTCTGGTGGCACCAATTATCTATATTCCGTTGTTTTGATGTTTCCTTCAGAAGAACCAGAATACATTTTGTATTTGACGATTAAATTACCAGAGAAGCACGAAAGCACCGTGTTGGGTGAAATTGCCAATCCATTGATGAAACGGGTCATGGATCTGAAAAACTCTGCATTAGAAGAAAGCACAACATCTGGTAGCGAAACAACTGTGGGGGATTATCGCAATCTCGATACAGAATCGGCTGCAACGGATGTTCAAAAAGCTGGATTGATCCCGGTAGTCATCGGGGATGGTGAAAAAGTCATTGCCCAATCGGTTGACAGTGGGACTTCGATCATGCCTGGCGGACGGGTACTGCTCGTTACCGACAGCGATAAGTACTATATGCCGGATACGACTTCCTGGTCAAAAGCAGACTTAATCAAATTTGGTAGTCTGCTGAATGTAGACGTCAGTTTTGAAGGAAACGGCTATTGTACCAAACAAAGCGTGGAACCATACACCGAATTATCAGGACAATCGATCAAGTTTACACTAAGTGAAAACGAATAAATAGGAGAGAACAATATGGAATGGACAGAGATGATATTACCTTTGGCAAGTGGCTTTGCGATCGTAACAGCCACAATGCCTTTGTTTATCGGCTATTTTCAAATGAAGAAATACGGACAGGAAATACGTGGTGACGGCCCCAAATGGCACAATGTAAAGGCCGGTACACCAACGATGGGTGGGTTTGTATTTTTGATTTCTGCAATGATCACTGCCATCTGGGTAGGAGCATGGCAAAATCAATTGACTGCTTCATTGTTCATTCTTTTGTTCATTACCTTGGTTTATGGTGCATTAGGATTTCTTGATGACTTCATCAAGATTTTCCGCAAACGAAATATGGGGCTGAACTCGTTGCAAAAGCTGATTGGACAGATTTTAGGCGGACTCGTCTTTTACTTTGTTTTTCGATCCGAAGGCAATGCGGATGTACTGAATTTCTTTGGGATAGACGTGTCGCTATCGATTTTTTATGGCTTGTTCGTCATTTTTTGGCTTGTTGGTTTTTCAAATGCAGTCAACTTGACGGACGGTATCGATGGGCTAGTCGCAGGACTGGGCACGATTTCTTTTTCAACTTACGCACTGATTGCTTGGCGACAAGATCAAATCGATGTGTTAATCGTTTGTCTTGCGATCATCGGCGGATTGATCGGCTTCTTTCCCTACAATCGCAAACCGGCAAAAATCTTTATGGGGGATGTCGGCTCACTGGCTTTAGGCGGTCTGCTGGCAGCTATCTCGATTCTTTTACACCAAGAATGGACCCTATTGCTTGTCGGACTGGTCTATGTTTGTGAAACAGCAAGCGTGATGCTGCAAGTTGCCTCATTCAAATTAACAGGCAAACGAATCTTCAAGATGTCACCCATCCATCATCATTTTGAAATGAGCGGATGGTCTGAGTGGAAGATCGACACTGTGTTTTGGTGTATCGCGTTAGGTTGCTCGTTGCTCACAATAGCCCTTGTATGGTAGGAGATGAAGAAAATGAAAAAAATTACAACATATCAAAATAAAAAAGTTCTTGTGCTAGGATTAGCGCGTAGTGGATTCAGTGCGGCCAAATTGTTACATGATTTGGGCGCACTTGTGACCGTTAATGACGGAAAGCCATTTGCTGAAAATCCAGAAGCACAAGATCTTTTGGCTTTAGGGGTCAAAGTGATCACTGGCAGCCACCCGATTGAATTATTGGATGAAGGATTTTCGCTAGTCGTTAAAAATCCAGGGATCCCCTATTCACAACCTCTTGTTCAAAAAGCTTTAGAGAAAAAAATTCCTGTGATCACGGAAGTGGAACTAGCGTATCAAATCTCTGAAGCGCCGATTATCGGTATTACTGGTACGAATGGAAAAACCACCACAACGACTATGATCGCCAATGTCTTGAATGCTGGAATGGAAAAAGGACAGGCATTGCTTTCTGGAAATATCGGGTTTCCTGCAAGTTCCGTTGCTCAAACAGCTAAGCCTGAAGATCGCTTGGTGATGGAGCTTTCAAGTTTCCAATTGATGGGAATCGATACCTTACGGCCGAAAATCGCTGTCATCACGAATATATATGAAGCCCATATCGATTACCATGGTAGTCGCCCGGAATATGTCTTAGCAAAATGGCGCTTGCAACAACGAATGACCGCTGACGATTATTTAGTGATCAACTGGAACCAACCGGAACTAGAAGCACTGTCGGCCAAATCAAAGGCGAAAATCATTCCTTTTTCCACCAAGGAAAAAGTAGCAGGAGCATATATGCTTGATGGGATGCTCTACTATAAAGAAGAAGCAATTATGGCAGCGGAGGAACTTGGCGTACCAGGGGCACACAATATTGAAAATGCCTTAGCGGCGATCGCTGTTGGAAAACTTTGCAATATGCCAAACGAAGCAATCAAACAAGCGTTGCAAACCTTCACTGGGGTACCTCATCGGACCCAGTATGTCACCACCATCAATCAGGTGAAATTTTTCAATGATTCCAAAGCAACCAACATCTTAGCAACAGAAATGGCCTTAGGCGGTTTTGACAATGAGAAATTGGTCTTATTGGCAGGCGGCTTGGACCGTGGCAACAGTTTTGATGAGTTGGTTCCAGCACTAAAAGGACTCAAAGCTATCGTAGTGTTTGGAGAAACAAAAGAAAAATTAGCCTCAGCCGCTCAAGCAGCTGGCGTAAAAACGATTGAAATGACAGACAATGTTGAAACAGCCGTCCCAGTTGCCTTTTCTTTAAGTGCTGCTGGAGATACGATTCTATTGTCACCGGCGAATGCAAGTTGGGATCAATACCCTAATTTTGAAGTTCGCGGCGACAAATTTATGGCGGCAGTAGCAGAACTTAAATAGAAATGAGTGAAGGACATGAAAATACTTGTGACTGGCGGCGGTACTGGCGGCCACATCTATCCAGCGTTGTCTTTTGTCGATTACGTAAAAGAGATTGACCCGACAGCCGAATTTTTATACATTGGTGCAACAAGGGGCTTAGAGAATAAAATCGTCCCTCCAACAGGTATTCCTTTTAAAACGTTAGAGATCCAAGGCTTTAAGCGTAAGCTGTCTTTTGATAACGTAAAAACGATCCAGCTTTTCATGAAAAGCTATTATGCAGCAAAGAAAATCATCAAGGAGTTTCAACCGGATGTGGTGATTGGCACCGGCGGCTATGTTTCTGGCGCCGTGGTCTTTGCTGCAGCGAAGTTGAAAATACCTACCATTATTCATGAACAAAATAGTGTTCCTGGAATCACCAATAAGTTTCTAACCAAGTATGTGGATAAAATCGCCATTGCTTTTCACGATGCTTCTCAATACTTTCCAGCGAAGAAAACGGTGCTAGTGGGCAATCCCAGGGGGCAAGAAGTACGGAATAGTCAAAAGTCGACGATTTTGTCTTCTTACGATTTAAATCCGGCGAAAAAAACGGTTTTGGTTTTTGGTGGGAGTCAAGGAGCTCTGAAAATCAACCAAGCGATCATTGATGCGCTGCCGCTTTTTGCTCAAAAAGAGTATCAGTTACTTTATGCATCTGGGGAAAGGTATTACAAAGAGATCGAAGAAAAAATCGGGATGTCAAAAGATGCTTTCCCTAATATCAGTATTCGTCCCTATATCGATCAAATGGCAGAAGTGATGGCAAATAGTGATTTGTTGATTGGACGAGCAGGCGCCACATCGATTGCCGAATTTACGGCATTAGGGATTCCAGCAATTCTGATTCCTAGCCCTTATGTGACTAATGACCACCAAACAAAGAACGCCCAAAGTTTAGCCAATGCAGGAGCAGTCAAAATGATTGCCGATCATGAACTAAACAGCCAAAACCTCGTGGAAGCAGTAGATAGTATCATGCAAGATGAAGCCCTTCGTAGTAAGATGGCCAAAGCCTCAAAAGAACAAGGGATCAGCGATGCCTCGGAACGATTATTTCGACTTGTGCAAGAGGTAATCAAATAGTACAATGTGTGGGATAGAAAGGAGCGATTATCATTAGTAAAGACAAAACACCTCATGATGATCAAACCCCCTCGTCAACGGAAGAGTTGACCCCTTGGCAAAAAGAAAATCTAAAATATTTGCAAGAAAAAGGCAATCAGCCAGCTTGGTCTTCACCCGCTTCTGAAGAAACAGAAGACATGAAAGAAGCGCATGAAGATGAAGAGGAGTTGGCAGAAGAAGCACTTTTTGAAGCAGAACAAGCGATAGAAGAAACCAACGCTGGGAAAGAAGAGCTGCCTGAGCCAGAAAAAAAGGCTCGCTCCTTTGCTGACCGGCTACCTAATCTAAAGGCGTACCGCAATCAAGTATTGATTCGCCGTTTAGCGCTGATTATCGGTTTACTGATGATTCCTTTGCTGATTGTTTTGTATTTTGTTTCGCCGCTTAGTCGTTTGGCTAATGTGGTGGTCAAAGGCAATCAAGAAGTATCCGCAGAAGCGATTCTCGAAAATTCTGACCTAGCCGTCAATGAAGAGATGTGGCCGCAATTTTTTGAACGGAATCAGAGTGTAGCAGCAATCAAAAAAGAATTGCCGCGCATAAAAAATGCTTCTATTTCTTTATCTGGTATTAATCGTTTTGATATCACTGTCACTGAATTCCAGGAAGTGGCTTTATTAGCCAAAGATGGCGGCTATGCACCAGTTTTGGAAAATGGCGCTGTTTTGGATGATATCAGTGAGCAGCCAGAGGAAGGATTGCCGGTTTTAGAAAATTTTTCGGCTGAAGACAAAATCAAGGCGACACTCAGTGCCTATCAAGAATTAAGTTCAGAAATTCGAGATGGCATTTCTCAAATCAAATACACCCCCCGTGACAGCAATGATGAACTGTTAACTCTCTTTATGAATGATGGCAATCAAGTGATTGTCAATATCTCAAATATGGTGAGTCAAATGCAGTATTATCCGCAAATTGCCAAAGATTTGACCGAGGACAGTATTGTGGATATGGAAGTTGGGATCTTTACTTACCCAATTTCAAATACACAAGAAGACGATGCAGACGAAAATCAAACAGCTGATAGTGATTCTTAGGAAAAATTCAAGAGTTTTTTTCATTAACTTGTTTCTAAAAAGCGCCATTATATGGTAGAATTGGTAACAGTGAACAAATTATTCGAATGAACTCTAAAAACGGACTGTGATGGTTCGCTATATATCCAATTTAAGTAGGAGGGAACCCCATCCATGGCAAAAACGGGAATGTATGTTGGCCTTGATATCGGTACGACATCTGTAAAAGTTGTAGTAGCCGAATACGTTGACAGCCAAATGAATATCATTGGTGTAGGAAATGCAAAATCAGAAGGAATCAACCGTGGCATCATTGTAGATATCGATAAAACGGTACAAGCCATTCAAAGAGCAGTAAGACAAGCAGAAGAAAAAGCAGGAATTCAAATTCGCAGTGTAAGTGTTGGTGTACCAGCCAATCTTCTTGAAGTGGAAAATTGTCAAGGGATGATCGCTGTCAACAGTGAATCAAAAGAGATCACCGACGAAGACGTCCGCAATGTTGCTTCCGCAGCACTTGTACGTTCAACCCCTCCTGAAAGACAGATCATTGCTATCTTACCGCAAGAATTTACAGTGGATGGTTTTGAAGGGATCAAAGATCCTCGTGGCATGATCGGTGTTCGCCTAGAGATGTTTGGTGTGGTTTATACAGGACCAAAAACCATCATTCACAACATTCGTAAATGTGTGGAAAAATCTGGTCTGATCGTTAATGAAGTAGTCATTACGCCATTAGCACTGACAGAATCGATTTTATCTGATGGTGAAAAAGATTTTGGTACGATCGTTATCGACATCGGCGGTGGCCAAACGACGACATCAGCGATGCACGACAAGCAATTGAAATTTACCCATGTGAACCAAGAGGGTGGCGAATTTGTCACAAAAGACATTTCGACAGTTTTAAATACCTCCTTCAACAATGCAGAAGCGTTAAAAATCAATTATGGGGATGCGTATCCTGAACGGACGTCCGCTAGTGAAGAATTTCCAGTGGATGTGATTGGGAAATCAGAACCTGTGAAGATCGATGAACGCTATTTGTCAGAAATCATCGAAGCACGTATGGAACAGATTTTTACCAAATCAAAAGAAGTCTTAGATGAAATTGATGGACTTGATTTGCCAGGTGGCGTGATTTTGACTGGTGGTGCTGCAAGCCTGCCGGGTGTCGTAGATTTGGCTCAAGAAGTATTCGAAACAAACGTTAAGCTTTACGTTCCTAATCATATGGGACTTAGAAATCCTGTATTCACCAATGTAATCAGTATCGTTGACTATTCAGCAAACTTAAGCGAAGTCTATCAGCTTGCCAAAAGTGCGATCACTGGTGAAAAAACAGTCGCGCAACAGCCCGTTGCCATTCAACAACAAGAAGTGCATTACGAACAATATGAAGCTCCAGAAGAAACTTATGAAGAAACAGAAGAAGAGAAAAAAGGTGAGTCGATCACAAACCGAGTAAAAGATTTCTTCTCAAATATCTTTGAATAATCTAAAACGATTCTCAGGAGGAAGATAAACTATGGAATTTTCAATTGATAATAACATCAATGACGGCGCTGTGATCAAAGTCATCGGAGTCGGCGGTGGTGGCGGCAACGCAGTAAATCGTATGATCGAAGAAAATGTCAAAGGCGTAGAATTTATTGCAGCCAACACTGACGTTCAAGCATTAAAAAATTCAAAAGCAGAAACAGTCATTCAATTAGGCCCTAAATATACCCGTGGTCTTGGTGCTGGTTCACAACCAGAAGTTGGTCAAAAAGCAGCAGAAGAAAGTGAAGATTCTATTCGTGAATCATTAGAAGGCGCGGATATGATTTTCATTACCGCTGGTATGGGTGGCGGAACCGGGACCGGTGCTGCACCGATCGTAGCTAAAATTGCCAAAGAAATCGGCGCATTGACAGTCGGCGTCGTTACTCGTCCGTTTACATTTGAAGGACCAAAACGCGGCCGTTTTGCTGCTGAAGGAATCGCTAAATTAAAAGAGAATGTCGATACCTTATTGATCATCTCAAACAACCGTTTGTTAGAAGTTGTTGACAAGAAAACGCCAATGCTTGAAGCATTCCGTGAAGCAGACAATGTCTTGCGTCAAGGGGTTCAAGGGATCTCAGACTTGATCACTGCACCTGGCTATGTCAACTTAGACTTCGCTGATGTGAAAACAGTGATGGAAAATCAAGGCACCGCTTTGATGGGAATCGGCGTTGCTAGCGGCGAAGAACGCGTGATCGAAGCAACGAAAAAAGCAATCTCTTCACCATTGCTAGAAACATCGATCGATGGTGCTGAACAAGTGCTATTGAACATCACTGGCGGATTGGACATGACTTTATTTGAAGCACAAGATGCTTCTGATATCGTCGCTCATGCGGCAACAGGTGATGTAAATATTATTTTAGGTACATCAATCAATGAAGACTTAGGCGATGAAATCCGTGTGACTGTCATTGCAACCGGCATTGACCCTTCTAAAAAAGAACGTGGGTCTCGCTCTAGCAGACAAAGTCAAAGCCAAATTCATTCTATCCCACAAAAACCAACCTTAGATATGGACCAAGCGCGTCCTGCACAAGCAGAAGAAAGCAATGGTTTTGGTGATTGGGATATCCGTAAAGAACAAAATGTACGACCTAAAGTAGAAGAAAACACATTTGAAAATGTAGAAAAGAAAGAATTCGACACCTTCAGCCGTGATGAAGTACGCTCGAATGATGACGACGAATTAAGCACACCACCATTTTTCCGTCGTAAACGCTAGGGGGCAGAGCACATGATTTCTGAGAACTTGCACAAGATCCAGCAAGAGATACAGGACTCCTGTGCTCTTGTTTCTAGAAATGCCAGTGAGGTCTGTTTGACAGCTGTGACAAAATCCGTCGATACAGAAACGACAAGAGAACTTCTAGAAAATGGTGTGCGTGATTGTGCAGAAAATCGAGTAGAAAAGCTACTTGAAAAAAAGGCAGCATTAACTGATTACCCAGATGTCCGTTGGCATTTTATTGGTAATTTACAGCGCAGAAAGGTAAAATCAGTTATAAATGAGATTGATTTTTTCCATGCGTTGGATTCAATCAAACTGGCACAAGAAATTCAAAAACGAGCAGAGCATCCGATCAACTGCTTTGTGGAAGTGAATGTTTCGCAGGAAGCAACGAAACAAGGGATTTTCGTAGAAGAGGTGGTGGCTTTTATTGAAGCACTCGCTTCGTTCGACAAAATTCGTGTTGTTGGATTGATGACGATGGCCCCGCTCACTGCTTCCAAAGACGAGCAGCATCAGATTTTCAAAGAATTAAAAAGGATTCAACAACAGATCGCTGACCTGCATCTTACACATGCCCCTTGCTTAGAAACGAGTATGGGAATGAGTAATGACTTTCCCATTGCGATTCAAGAAGGCGCAACATTTATTCGTGTAGGAACAGCATTATTTCAATAAAAAAGGAGGTTGACCGATGTCGCTCAAAGAGAAACTGACCAATTTTTTTGGATTGACTGACGAAGAAGATTATTATGAAGAAACATTTGCCACTGAAGAACCTGCACGCACGGCAGCGAAACCAGCTGTGAACCAAGGAGGAGCTTTTACCGCCCCTAGAACAACAGCGAGTACGCGTGCTTCTAGCCAAGCGGCTTCTTATACAACAAGTCAACCACAAAATCAAGCCTATCAATACAGACAGCAGCCTCAAACTGCTACCTATCAACAATCCTCAGCGGCGGCTGAACGAGTAAGATCGGTGCCTAAGACGGAAGAAAAAGTCGTTCCAATGGCGCAACAAAGAACTAATACGAGAGTCAAAGACACAAAAGCAAAAGAAACTTCTCCACAAATGGCTGGAAAAATAACGATCGTAGAACCACGCGTTTATTCAGAAGCTATGGGGATTGCGAAGCAAGTCATCAATGGAGATGCTGTACTTGTTAATTTTCATTTAATTGAAGAGTACCAAGCTCGTCGAATAGTTGATTTTTTAACAGGAACAGTGTACGCTGAAGATGGTGATATCAAGCGTGTTGGCGATGAAATTTTTCTTTGCACGCCTAAGGGTATGGAAATTGAAGGCACTGCCCAAACATTAGCAGATACCAATTTTTTTGATATCTAAAGTGAGGAGGAACGCCAATTTTATTCTTGAGATTCGTTAAATTACTGAGTGATGCTGTTTATCTGTATACCATTTTATTAGTGATCTATGCACTTTTGTCTTGGTTTCCAGGAGGGTATCAGTCCGCTTTTGGCCGTTTCTTAGCAAAAGTGTGTGAACCGTATTTGAGTTTATTTGATCGATTGAAATTAAGTTTTGCTGGTATCGATTTTACGATTGCATTTGCAATTATTGTCTTACAGCTAGCATCACAAGCATTGATATTGATCCTACAATCAATTTTATTTTAACGTAAGGGGTGGTTATCGGTGAACGCAAATGTCTATCAACATTTTCGAAACGATGAACGCCCTTTTATTGATTCCGCTCAAGGATGGATCGAACAAGTGCAAATGCAGTATGCGCCTTACTTGACTGATTTTTTAGATCCGAGACAAGCGTATATCTTAGAAAGCTTGATTCGTCAATCAACGGATTTAAGTTTCCGCTTTTTTGGTGGATATGAAGCTGCTGAGAGACGACGTTGTTTGATTTATCCCGATTACTATGAGCCCACCACCGATGAGTTTGACATGACTTTATTTACGATTCAATACCCGAAAAAATTTACGGTGTTGAGTCATGGAAAAGTTTTAGGCACATTAATGGGGACTGGAGTCAAGAGGGAATACTTTGGAGACATTCTTTCCGATGGTGAAATATGGCAAGTATTCGTTGCCACTGAAGTCAGTCATTTTATTCAACTCCAAGTGGATAAAATCGGCAACGTATCCGTTCGATTGGAAGAAACAAAATATACCGATTTGATCGTGCCTAAAGATGGCTGGACCGAGGAAAGAGAAACGGTTAGCTCATTGCGTCTTGATACAGTGATCTCTGCCGTATACAACATCTCACGCCAGCGTTCGAAACAGTTGATCGAATCAGGAAAAGTAAAAGTAAACTGGACAGAAGCATTACGACCAGATTTTGTTCTGGATTTACTGGATATCATTTCGGTAAGAGGATTTGGTCGGATTCAAATACAGGGGTTAGAAGGAACCACGAAAAAAGAAAAAGTTAGATTGTTATTAGGTGTATTACGTAAATAAATCAAAGAGGTGTATAGAATATGGCATTAACTCCATTAGACATTCAAAATAAAAACTTTTCAGTAAAAATGAGAGGCTACAACCAAGATGAAGTCGATGACTTCTTGGATATGATCGTTCGTGATTATGAAGAAGCCGTTCAACGCAATCGTGAGTTAGAAAAATCGTTGAAACACGCCGAAGAAAAACTTGAATATTTCAATGAATTGAAAGATGCCTTGAATCAATCCATCATCGTGGCTCAAGATACGGCGGATAAAGTAAAAACAAGCGCAAGCAAAGAATCAGAAGTAATCGTTACTTCTGCTCAAAACCGTGCGGATGAAATGGTTGCTACTGCAGAAAAACATGCGCATGCCTTGATGACCTCAGCGGAAGAAAAAGCCAAAGAGATTTTGACGGATGCAACCGACAATGCCCGTCAATTGGCGACAGAAACAAATGACTTGAAGAAGAAAACCAGAGTCTTCCATAACAACTTATTAGTTATGTTGCAAACGCAATTAGAACAAGTGAAGAGTCCTGAGTGGGAAGAAATTTTGGCGCCATTTTCAAGCTATGTACAAGATTCCCACCAAGTGATCAGAGAAGTTTTGTCAAAAGAACTTGACAGTGAAAATGGTTCTGGAGTAAACTCAGAAGCAGTGGAAACATTTGATGTGGACATTGTTGAATCAGATGAAAAAATCGTTGATGTAAGTGAAAGCCCTGAAGTGAAAACATTAGATGATGCGAGAAACTTATTAGACGAATTGAACAAGACAGATAATAACTAAGACACAGAACAGAAAAATTTCTTATATTTTTCAAGCGAGTTTGGGAGAGTGGAAGCCAAATAAAACCCTGTAAGAAATCAGATCATCTGTGAGTTGCGTTCTTGAAAGAGCTGACTTTTCAAAGACTCGAGTAGAGAACGACGCCTGATCCCGTTACCGATCATCAAAGAATTGTCAACCGACAATAAAATTTGGGTGGTACCACGAACACGTTCGTCCCTTACCAGGGACGGACGTGTTTTTTGCTGTGAATCACTATGATTGGCTTGCGAAGCAAGACAGAATAGATGATGAACAGTACTAGGCGACCATAGGGAGCGTAGTAACCATACTAGGAATCACTATGATTGGCTTGCGAAGCAAGACAGAATAGATGATGAACAGTACTAGGCGACCATAGGGAGCGTAGTAACCGTACTAAGAATCACTATGATTGGCTTGCGAAGCAAGACAGAATAGATGATGAACAGTACTAGGCGACCATAGGGAGCGTAGTAACCGTACTAAGAATCACTATGATTGGCTTACGAAGGAAGACAGAATAGATGATGAACAGTACTAGGCGACCGTAGGGAGCGTAGTAACCAAATTAGGAATCACGCTGATCAACTGTTAACAATCAGTGAATCCTAAATGCATTGAGTTTATGGCAACCAATCCATTTGACAGGTTCAATAGAAGCAATCGGTTGATCGAGTCGATGGATTTTGAAACTATACCAAAACGTTGAGAGACGAAAAGGAGCGAAACAAGAATGAAAATGAAAGAAACACTGCATCTTGGAAAAACCGCTTTTCCAATGCGAGGCAACTTGCCGAACCGCGAAGTGGATTGGCAAAAAGAATGGGAAGAAAATCAATTGTATCAACGTCGTCAAGAATTAAATGAAGGCAAGCCAACCTTTGTCTTACACGATGGCCCTCCCTACGCGAATGGAAACATCCATATTGGACACTCATTGAACAAAATCAGTAAAGACATCATCGTACGTTCCAAATCGATGTCAGGTTTCCGTTCACCTTATGTACCTGGTTGGGATACTCATGGTTTGCCGATCGAACAAGTACTGACCAATAAAGGGATCAAGCGCAAAGAAATGAGCTTGGCAGAATATCGGAAAAAATGTGAAGAATATGCTTTGACACAAGTGGATACACAAAGAGCTGATTTCAAACGTTTAGGCGTTTCTGGTGACTGGGATCATCCATATATCACATTGACACCAGACTATGAAGCAGCAGAAATCCGCGTGTTCGGAAAAATGGCAGAAAAAGGCTACATCTATAAAGGATTGAAACCAATTTACTGGTCACCATCTAGTGAATCATCATTAGCAGAAGCTGAGATCGAATACAAAGATGTGAAATCACCATCGATCTATGTGGCTTTCCCAGTAGCAGATGGCAAAGATTTGCTTGATTCAGATACATCTTTTGTTATCTGGACGACGACGCCATGGACCTTACCAGCGAATCTAGGAATCTCTGTGAATCCAACCTTTGCCTATGTTCAAATCTTGGCCGATGGCCGCAAATTCGTCGTGGCAAAAGATTTATTAGAAACCGTGACGAATGAGATCGGTTGGGAATCTGTCGAAGTATTACAAGAATTGGCTGGCGATCAATTGGAAAAAATGACGGCAAAACATCCTTTTTATGATCGTACGTCTCTATTGATGTTAGGGGACCATGTGACATTGGATGCCGGTACTGGTTTGGTCCACACTGCACCAGGACACGGGGAAGATGACTACATCGTCAGCAAAAAATATGGTCTAGATGTCTTATCACCAGTCGATAGCCGTGGGGTCTTCACAGAAGAAGCACCAGGATTTGAAGGGGTCTTTTATGACAAAGCCAATCCAATGATCACTGAGCTTTTAGAAGAAAAAGGAGCCCTACTAAAACTAAACTTCTTTACTCACAGCTATCCACATGATTGGCGGACGAAAAAACCAGTCATCTATCGGGCAACACCACAATGGTTTGCGTCTATTGATAAGTTCCGTCAAAATATTTTGGATGAAATCGAAAAAGTAGATTGGATCATTCCATGGGGCAAAACTCGTTTATACAATATGATTCGCGACCGCGGCGACTGGGTGATCTCTCGTCAACGTGCGTGGGGCGTTCCGTTGCCAATCTTTTATGCAGAAAACGGCGAAGCCATCATTACGCCTGAAACGATCGAGCATGTGGCAAACTTGTTTGCTGAACATGGTTCAACGATTTGGTTTGAAAAAGAAGCAGAAGAATTACTGCCAGCTGGCTTCACGCATCCGGGCTCACCAAATGGCAAATTCTCGAAAGAGACTGACATCATGGATGTTTGGTTTGATTCAGGTTCTTCTCACGAAGCCGTGTTACGTCAACGTCCAGAATTGACGTTCCCAGCTGACATGTACTTGGAAGGTTCTGACCAATATCGTGGGTGGTTCAACTCAAGTATCACGACTAGTGTTGCGATCAATGAAGTCGCACCATATAAAGCCGTCTTGTCTCAAGGTTTCACCTTAGATGGCGAAGGTCGCAAGATGAGTAAATCTCTTGGTAATACCATTGCACCAGAAAAAGTGATCAATCAAATGGGTGCGGATATTTTGCGACTTTGGGTCAGCAGTGTTGACTACGAAGCGGATGTCCGAGTGTCTATGGATATCTTGAATCAAGTGTCAGAAGTCTATCGGAAGATTCGCAATACCATGCGTTTCTTATTAGCGAACACGAGTGATTTTGATCCAGCAAAAGACAGCGTACCTTTTGAAAACTTGCGTTCTGTCGATAAATACATGATGGTTCGTTTGAATCAAACGATCAAAACGATTCGGGAAGATGGCTATGAAAAATATAACTTCTTGCATATTTACCGGACAGTCATCAACTTCTTGACAGTCGATATGTCTTCCTTCTATTTGGATTTTGCAAAAGATGTCGTTTATATCGAAGCTGAAAATGATTTCCAACGCCGTGCTATGCAAACTGTCTTTTATCAAACAGCGGTTGCATTGACGAAATTATTGACACCGATCATTCCGCATACCGCAGAAGAAATCTGGTCACACTTGAAAGAAGAAGAGGAATACGTACAGTTAGCGGAGTTCCCTGGCTATGATACATTTGCTAACCAAGAAGAACTGCTCGATCTTTGGCGGGCCTTCCTTGATTTCCGTGACAATGTCTTAAAAGCATTAGAAGAAGCGCGTAATGCAAAATTGATCGGAAAGTCCTTTGAAGCGAAAGTCACTGTTTATCCAACTGAGCCAGTTGCGGCATTGCTAAAAGCTATCGATTCAGATATTGCACAACTGCTGATCATTTCACCAGATTTCTTAACGATCAAAGAAGCCGGTGAAGCAGCTCCTGAAATGGCATATCAATTTGAGGATGTGGCGATCTTAGTTGAAAAAGCCGAAGGTGAAGTATGTGAACGTTGTCGCCAAGTCCGGGTAGATGTTGGTGTAGAAGAGCAACTGCCAACACTTTGTGGGCATTGTGCAACCATCGTCAAAGAAAACTATCCCGAAGCAGTTGCAGAAGGCTTTGAAAAATAAAAGAACGAAAAAAGATGACCCCATTGCGGGTCATCTTTTTTGCGCTTGCTCATTCTTATTCCTTGAGAATGGGAGAAAAACGCACGTTTCTGACATGAATATGAGAAAATAGGTGGCAATTGATAACGATTCTCATTTGTTTGCAATAATTTTTCGACAGTTTATTGTATAATAAAAAAACCTTACTAGACGAAGTTTCTTCCTTAAGGTCTGTAGGCAATTGTTTGTTCGAGATAGAGTATTTCACTGTCAACAGAAGAAACCAACGAGCTCGGATCAAGTAAAAAAAACTTGCCAGATAGAAAAACAGGTTGTAAACTGTTAAAAATCGGAATATTCAGAATATTGAAAGAAAGTGTGATTCCATGAGTGATTTAGAGATGATGAGGAAAACGAACCAAACGATGTACGATGCCGCTTTTGAAAAAGATGCTTGTGGGATGGGGTTTATTGCACAAAAAGATGGTCGCTATTCCCGAGAACTTGTGCAAAATGCCTTAACAATGTTAGAACGGATGAACCACCGAGGGGGAACTGGCGCTGAACCTGACACAGGTGACGGAGCTGGAATTTTGATGGCGATGCCTGACCCATTTTTTCAACAGCGAGCAAAAGAGGCCGAAATCTCATTGCCTGAAAAAGGCGCCTATGCTGTTGGGATGTTTTTTTTACCGAAAGAAAAGCTCCGAGCAGCACAGGTCCAAGAAGAAGTAGTCAAAGATATTCAACAAATGGGTTTTACCGTTTTATGGCAACGGGATGTGCCTTATGATTATTATCAGTGTGGACCGGGGGCGCAAAAAGTCATGCCCTCATTTGTGCAAATCTTTATTGAAAAACCTGTCGATGTAGCTGCTGGCCGTCTCTTTGAAGATCAGCTTTACCGGCTACGACGTAAACTGGAAAAAACGTATCATACCGATGAGTTGTCTATCTGCAGCTTGTCCAGTAAGACAGTTGTTTATAAAGGAATGCTGCATGCCTATCAAGTTGGCTTATTTTTCAAAGATCTTCAAAGTGCAGAAATGACTTCGAGTATTGCTTTGACCCATTCTCGCTTTTCAACGAATACCTTTCCAAGCTGGAGTCGGGCGCAACCTTTTCGTTTCTTAGCCCATAATGGCGAAATCAACACGTTACGCGGGGCAGAAAATTGGATGCATGGACATCAAATCGAAGTCTATGATGATGAAAATTCTGATTCGGCGAAACTAGAAAATTGTATGGAATATTTGTACCGTCAAGGGCGAGATATTCCTCAAGCACTGTTGATGATGGTGCCAGAAGCGTGGTCCAAAGAAGCTGGATTGTCACCGGAGCTGACGGCTTTTAATGAGTACAACGCAAGCTTTATGGCTCCTTGGGATGGACCGGCAGCTTTATGTTTTACAGATGGGGATTTGGTAGGGGCTGCACTCGATCGAAATGGGTTACGGCCATCTCGCTACTCGATCACGAAAACTGGTTTTGTGGTCGTGGCATCTGAGTCAGGCGTTGTGGATCTTCCAGCATCGGAAGTGATTGAAAAAGGGGTGCTTGGACCAGCAAATATGTTTTTGGTGGATACCAAAAAAGGGGTGATCTTACGCAATCAAGAAATCAAAGCGCATTATGCGAATGCCCATCCTTACCAGGAGTGGCTAGCGGATCACTTATTGACACCAGAGCTGCTTCCTGAGACTGAGAAGCAGGAGGAAACAGCAGATGATGCGATCCAGACCCTTTGGAAACGAAATGGTTACACGGATGAGATCATTCGCACGTTGATTTTACCAATGGCTCAAACGGGAGAAGAACCAGTGATCTCCATGGGGTTTGATTCACCCTTAGCTATTTTGAGCGAACGTCCCCAATCCTTGTTTACGTACTTCAAGCAACAATTCGCCCAAGTGACCAATCCGCCAATCGATGCGATTCGCGAAAAATTGGTGATCGGTACCGAGCTGTTTTTAGGTCGAGATGGGGATGTTTCAAAGGATATTCGAATCAATTGTAATAAGCTGAAGATTGCTAGTCCGGTGTTAAAAACGAGTGAATATGAAAAAATCAAACAGTTAGATCAAAATGGTCAAAAAGCGGCTTTACAGTCGATTCTCTATGATTATGTACCAGAAAATGGAGCAGCATTGCAGCAAGCGTTAGAAGCGCTTTTTAAAGAAACGGAACAAAAAATTGATTCTGGGGCAACGATCGTTATTTTAACTGATCGGGAAGTCATTCAGCCGCAAGAAGGAAAATTAGCAATTCCGATCCTTTTGGCAGTATCAGGCCTGCACAATTACTTGGTGCGAAAAGGCAAACGTTCCTTGGCATCGATCGTTGCGGATACTGCGGAAGTCTGTGAGGTCCATCATTATGCCATGTTAGTCGGCTACGGAGCAAGTGGGGTCCACCCTTATGGGGCTTACCAGACATTGGCGCATTTTGAGCTTTCAGAAAAGATTGAAAGTTACCGCAAAGCTTGTGAGAAAGGTATTGTCAAAATTATGTCACGGATGGGGATTTCAACGATTGCCGGTTACCATGGGGCGCAATTGTTTGAAGCTGTTGGTATCTCTGAGAAAGTTATCTCCGAATACTTTACCGGCACGGTTACTCGTATCGGTGGACTTTCATTAGCGCAAATCGAGCAAGAATACTTAACGCGTTATGAAGCGGCGTATGGCGAGAAACGCGTGGATTATCTTGATTCGGGTGGTAGTTTCCAATACAAAGCTGACGGGGAACATCATCTGTTCAATCCAAAAACAATCTATGGATTTCAAAAAGCTGTTCGTACCGGCAGCTATGCGCTTTATAAAGAATATGCGGCGGAGATGAACCAAGACGCGTTAGAGAATCCAACGACCCTCCGTTCTATGTGGACTTTTGCGAACACAAGACGCAGTATTCCATTAGCTGAGGTGGAGCCAGTTGAAACGATCGTCAAACGATTTAAAGTCGGTGCGATGTCTTACGGCTCTCTAAGTGAAGAGGCACATCGCTGTATTGCTGAAGGAATGAATACGATCGGGGCAAAATCCAACAGTGGAGAAGGTGGAGAAAACCGAAATCGTTTCAAACCAGTGAAGGGCATTAATTATAATAGTCGCATCAAACAAGTAGCTTCTGGCCGTTTTGGTGTCAACGCCGAATATTTAATGAGTGCGGACGAACTCCAGATCAAAATGGCCCAAGGGGCGAAACCTGGTGAAGGGGGGCAATTGCCAGGCAACAAAGTCTTCCCGTGGGTCGCTGAGATTCGTGGCTCAACACCTGGGGTCCGATTGATTTCGCCGCCACCACATCACGACATTTATTCGATTGAAGACTTAGCCCAGCTGATCTATGACTTAAAGGCAATCAATCCCTATGCACGGATCAATGTCAAATTGGTTTCTAGTACGGGCGTGGGTACGATCGCTACCGGTGTCGTCAAAGCCGGCGCAGACGTAGTCGTGATCTCAGGCTATGACGGTGGGACCGGTGCTTCTCCGATAAATTCGATTCGGGATGCTGGCTTGCCTTGGGAGATGGGGCTTGCAGAAGCCCATCAAACGTTAGCTATGAATCATTTGCGGCAGCGAATGACCTTAGAGACCGATGGAAAATTGATGACGGGGCGTGACATCGCCATTGCTGCTCTTTTAGGAGCAGAAGAATATAGCTTTGCCTCTTTAGCGCTAGTTGCGATTGGTTGTGTCATGATGCGAGTTTGCAGTATCAATACATGTCCTGTCGGCATTGCTACACAGAACCCAGCGTTACGCAAATTTTTCGCAGGGAAACCTGAGCACATCATCAATACGATGTACTTTTTAGCAGAAGATTTACGGGAAACGATGGCCGAGCTAGGGTTTCGCACGATTGATGAGATGGTAGGACACGCGGAATTGTTGACACCACGCTTCGTTGCCAAAGGCAAAGCAAAATCATTAGACTTTTCTAGAATGATTGGAACGACGATCCCGATCGAACGCAAAGTGAAGGACCCATTCCTTGAGAAACGACAATGGCCAGAATTAGACGCTTTTGCCCAAGCAGCCATCGACAATAATCAAGAAATCGTTATGAATCATACGATCAATAATGTTCAACGTTCAGTCGGCGCTCGTTTAGGGGGCTGGATCGCAGAACGCTTTGGCAATTACGAAGTAACACCAGGCTTGTTGCAGTTTACGTACCGCGGCATTGCTGGTCAAAGTTTTGGGGCGTTTGCCACCCAGGGCATCCAGTTGAAACTGATTGGCGAGGCCAACGATTATGTAGCCAAAGGATTGAGTGGTGCCCGTTTGATCATTGTGCCGCCTGAAGATGCTGCTTACGATGCAGAGCATTCACCGATTGTCGGTAATGTTGCTTGTTTCGGGGCGAATCGTGGTGAAGGCTATTTCCGCGGCATTGCTGGCGAACGCTTTTGTGTCCGTAACAGTGGAGCCAAAGTCGTTGTCGAAGGCGTTGGTGACCATGGCTGTGAGTACATGACTGGCGGTGTCGTGGTGATTTTAGGAAAAACCGGTCGCAACTTCGGTGCTGGAATGTCCGGTGGCGTGGCGTATGTTTACGATCCCGATCAAACCTTTGCTGATAAATGCAATCGGGAAATGGTTGATTTGTACCGGATTGGTGAAAGCGGTGATGACCACCAGTTGAAGGAGATGATCCAGCAGCATTTTGCCTATACGGATTCATTGAAGGCGGCTGAGATTTTAGAAGATTGGGAAAATCAGCAACAACATTTCATCAAAGTCTATCCGACAGAATACCATCAGATGATCCAAGCGACGGAGACCTTGGCTGAGCAAGGATTTATCGGGGAGGAACTTGTGACGAAAGCCTTCGAAGCTGTCGTCGGTCCACAATTGACCATCCCAGGAAAGGAGCGTGACTAATATGGCAGATCCATTTGGTTTTTTAAAGTACCCAAGAGTAGAAAATCCTACCCGACCGGTTTCAGAACGTATCGAAGACTGGCAAGAATTACAGACGCCATTGCCTGAAAATGAGCGTCAAGAGCAAGCGGCACGCTGTATGAATTGCGGGATCCCATTTTGTCATACGGGTTCTTTTTACGGCGGTCAACGGGCGGTTTCAGGTTGTCCCAATGACAACCTGATTCCTGAATGGAATGATCTGGTTTATCAAGGGCGTTTCCAAGCCGCCTTTGAGCGTCTTGCCAAAACCAATCCATTACCGGAAATGACTGGACGTGTTTGTCCAGCTCCATGTGAAAAAGGCTGTACCGAGGCACTGAATGGCTCAGGTGTCACGATCCACGACAATGAACGCTTTATTATCGATACTGCTTTTGAAAACGATTGGGTCAAAGCCTCCGGGTTGCCTCAAGAAGCGACTGGTTTCAAGGTGGCAATCGTTGGTAGCGGACCGGCTGGTTTATCTGCTGCTTGGCGCTTGAATCAACTAGGACATCAAGTGACGGTCTATGAACGCAGTGATCGCTTTGGCGGTTTACTGATGTATGGTATTCCAAATATGAAATTAGATAAAGATGTTGTGCAGCGACGTATTGACTTGATGGCAGAGCTAGGCGTGACCTTTGTCGCTAATACGGAGATCGGTCGTGACTTGTCAGCAGAAGAGTTGTCCGCTCAGTATGATCGGGTCATTTTGGCAACAGGAGCTAGTGTTCCTCGTGACTTGAAGATTCCAGGTCGTGAATTGACTGGGGTGCAATTTGCAGTCGATTACCTGACGGAAGCAACCAAAGATGTCTTAAAGCATGGCAAAGCGGCAACAAGTAAAAAACTTGCTGGCAAGCACGTCGTCGTGATTGGCGGCGGCGACACTGGAAATGACTGTATTGGTTCAGCGATTCGGCAAGGAGCCGCTTCTGTGCGTCAATTGGAGATCACGCCCCAACTGCCATTGACACGTACCGACAGCAATCCTTGGCCTGAATACCCAATGACAGCCCGCACAGGATATGGGCAAGAAGAAGCGGCTGAAGTCCTGCAAACACAAGTGACGTATCATGGGGTGTCCACAACAGCCTTTATCGGCGCCGAACGCGGCCAGTTGATCGCCATCGAAACGGTCTCAGTAGATCAACAGTTTCAGCCGATCCCTGGCACAGAGCAAGTGATCAAGGCGGATTTGGTTTTGTTGGCAATGGGCTTTGTTGGTGCAGAGACCCAACTCTTCGATGCCTTTGGTGTGCGAGAAGTGTACGATGATTACACGACGAACAATGAACGAGTGTTAGTCGCAGGAGATGCTAAAAGAGGACCGAGTTTAGTCATCTGGGGGATTCGTGAAGGACGCTTAGCGGCAGAAAAAGTCGATCAAGCGTTACGATCATTGGTGTATCAATAAGCAATCAATAAAAAACAACCTGAGCAGCTCTTCCTCCTTCTGAATTAGAAGGGGAACAGCGAAATGCTCAGGTTGTTTGCCTGTTAAGCAGTTGGTTCAGATGGATGGGGCTTTGATCGCTGTTCATTTTTTTCCATTGCTGCCTTTGGTAAACGAATCGAAAAGACGATGGTTTCGTCACGGCTTTCCGCCCAGATTTTTCCACCTAATGCCTCAACGATTTCTTTGGCGATCGGCAGCCCCAGACCGGTCCCACCCGTCGCCGTTGCTCGGGAAGCGTCCATGCGGTAAAAAGGCTCAAAAATCAAGCCAATCTTTTCAGCAGGGATCGTTTTTCCATGATTGGTCAAACGAATCAGGATATCATCAGAGGCACTGATGGCTAAATGCAAGGGGGAATCGGCATAACTATAATTGATGGCATTGCGAATCAAGTTATCAAAGACGCGTTCCATCTTCTCTGTATCGACAGTCGCATAGACTTTTTTCTGTAGCTGCAGTTGCCAATGAAGGTTCTTTTCTTCTAGCAGCGGTAAAAATTCGAACGTCAACTGTTCTAGCATCAAGCTAAGATCCGTGGTTTCGGTCTGTAAGGCGATCGTTGTAAGATTAAAACGAGTGATTTCGAAAAATTCGCTGATCAATAATTCTAGCCGCTGGGCTTTTTGCAAGGCGATCTTGGTATAGCGTGCGCGTAGTTCGGAAGAAAGCTGCGGTTCTTCTTCTAGAAGTGTCAAATAGCCGATCACACTGGTCAAAGGTGTGCGTAAATCATGTGCGAGATAGACGATCAAATCATTTTTCCGCTGCTCTGCTTCTTTGGCAGCTCGTTGATCCTGTAGATTTTTTTCCCGCAACTGGTTCATTTCTTCTTGCACGTCGATCAGATTGCTGGAAAGAACGATTCGCTTCGTAGGTTCAGCAATCAATTGATTCGTGGCTTGAATCGTTTCATTCAAATAGCTGATGGCTTTACTCATATAATAAATCGTTGTGCTCACCCAAATCAGCAAGGCACCGATCGCTAGACAGACGAGCCAATAATCAGCAAAAAGCCTTAATATTTGATAAATGGGCTCATAGCCGTACCAAACCCTCAATCCTGCTACAAAGCGAACAGTTAAAGGGATCAGAATCAAAAGGAGCATTAAAACACCTGTGGTGATAAAGTATTGAGTCAAAAGTTTCCGGATCAATGGACTTCTATTTTTCAATGATATAGCCGACCCCCCATACAGTTTTGATTAATTTCGGTTTGCGGGGTTGTTCGTTTAGCTTTTCCCGCAGACGGGCAATATGTGCCATCACTGTGTTATTGTTATCTAAATATTTTTCTTTCCAGACTGCTTCAAAAAGAGTTTCCGAGGCAACGACCGATCCTTGGTGTTCAAATAAGTAAAGCAGGATTTTAAATTCGATGGGGGTCAAGAAAACCTCTTTGCCATAAAGAAAACATTGGTGACTGTTGATTTTCAACAGTAAGCCTTCCTTTTCGTATTCTTCAATCTTCTGCGGAACAGCTGACTGATTGTATCGTTGGTATCGCCGTAGTTGCGTTTTGACCCGAGCAACAACTTCTAATGGATTGAAGGGTTTCGTCACATAATCATCTGCACCTAGACTTAGACCGGTAATTTTATCCAGATCTTCTCCTTTGGCAGTGAGCATCAGTACTGGAAAAAAGTGGGTTTTGCGAATGGTCTGTAACAGCTGAAAGCCGTCGATATCCGGCAGCATCACATCTAAAACTGCCACATCGACTGTTTCTTTTTCGAGATAAGCCAAAGCACTCGTTCCATCATAAAAAGGTTCCACTTGAAAGCCTTCATTCCTTAGAAACGTCGTGACTAACTCGGCGATTTCTTTTTCATCATCAACAACAATTATTTTTTCTGCCATCCTTGATTCACTCCAACTATCTACGATCTTTTTTCATTTAAACTACCATTTACTCTACCCACATCATACCGTAATCGGTAAGCGAATGCATTCGTTTTCTACTTTGACATTGAAGGGACGCGGGAACCTAGTCGACTGATCAATTCATTGGGAATGGTTTGTGCTTGATCAGCTGTATTCGTCCAATCGCTGATTACTTCTAACCAACTTTCGACCGCCAGTTCTGGATAGTCCGTTAAATCGATCAAGAGCATATCCATACAAATCAACCCAACCTGCGGGAGTAAAACCCCTTGATAAGACAATTGGAATCCTTGATTTGATAGGGCACGGGGGACTCCGTCACAGTAGCCGATACTAACGATCCCAATCGTGGTAGGTCGATCAAAAACAGTGGCTAGTCCATAGCCGATCGCTTCACCAGCGGCGACTGTTTTTTTGTCCACTAGTAAGGCTTTTAGGGTCAGAATCGGCTGTACGTTTATCTTCTGTTTTGTTGGTTCATTCGGGACACTCAGGGAACCAGTTAAAAGAATACCCGGGCGCACATAATCATAGTGTTTCTCTGGATAATTCAAAATGCCGTAGCTGCTTTGCAGATGCGTCAGACCATAGGCGATATTTCTAGCGGATAAGCCAGCCAATAGATCATCAAAACAAATGATTTGGGCTTGCGTCCGTAAGATACTTGCCGTATCTAGCTGATCTGAAGAGCCTAGGTGGGAAAAAATGCCTGTGATCTTGAGGGATGGCAAGGCATAAAGCCTTCTAACTGTTTCAAGGTCAGGGGCAACGCCTAGACGATGCATGCCGGTATCTACCGCTAAATGGCATTCGATTGGAATGCCTGTTCGGGCTAACGCTTGTCCATGCGCTTCACTGACGATAGTTTGAATTAAGGAATATCGGTTCAGCTCTTTGGCACGTTGGGCAGAAGTGTACCCTAAAATCAGTAAGCGACTTTTAATGCCAGCTCGCCTTAATTCGATGGCTTCTTCTATGGTGGCAACAGCAAAAAAATCGACGCCGGCTCTTTCTAGGGTACTGGCGACCGTCTTCGCATCACAACCATAAGCATCCGCTTTAACCACCGCCATCACTTTTGTTTTTGCGGGGATCAATCGCTTGATTTCCTGCAAGTTGTGCAACAGGGCGGGGGCTGAAAATTCTTTGGTTGCCCGTTGCAAGTGGAGCGGCGTTTTTTTCGGAAACGGGAACAGCTTTTGCAAAGCAAAGAGACCATAAATCAACCCGATGGTCAGCCCTAAGACCACGAAGAAATTGATCAGATTGTTTTGCAGCAAGGGCAGCTTCTGACTAAGAAAATGGGTTACTGCAATGGTATAAGGATGGAGCAAATAGAGCCAAAGGGACAGACGACCCGCTTGTTTCCAGATCATGGGTGCTTGCCATTGCTGAATGATCGGAAATAAAAACAAGAGAACGAAGGGCAAAAAGATATACATGCTGTCATGTTTAGGTGTAGTAAAGTGATGCAAGAGATAACTTTCCAAAAGCAAGCAAATAAGACTAATCATCAGATAACTATAGCGATGGGGAGAAGCAGGTTTTATGGCAAATCTTCTGGCTAGTACCCCTAAGATCAAAAATAAGGGAGCAAAAAAAATGCCGTTGCGAGTTCCATCCAATAGTTGGAAAATCAGTGAATAGAGTGGCGTGATGGGTGTTTGTGCAGCCAGGCCAGACCAACTGTCCCCACCTAAACCAACCACATACAAACCGACAGCAATGAAAAACACCTGCTTGAAAGAAAGACGTGTCAAGAGGCCCATCACTAGTAGACCGCCGGTAATGATCGCAGGAAAATACCAAAGATGGTAAAGAATGCCGTTGACTAGCAAAGTTTGAATAAAAGTGCCTAGTGGCATGTTCAATCCTAGTATGCCGCTGTACCAAGCAAGCGGCAAAAAGAGCAGTGTGGCAATGAGATAGACTTGCAGCTGTTTTTTGATAAATAACCAGATACGTTGTCTGGCAGGATAGCTGTTTTGGGTGGCTAAATCACTGAACACATAATACCCGCTGATCATAAAAAAGAAGGGGACGGCGATTCTGAAAAGAGTCAATGTGATCAGGATATCACCATCGGGCCACAATCGATGAAGGGGCAGACAGTGGATCGCGACCACCATCATCGCTAAAATCACCCGAAACTGCTCAATTCCTTGATTCTTCTTCATGCGAACTGCCTCGCGGTTTGTTCAAGATATTGATAGTATTCTTCCAATGTCCACTGTTGACTGGCGATGATTTGACTATGAGGCAGACCGACATAACGAAAATGCCATGGTTCATAGCCAATCCCTGTAATCTCCTGTTTGTCTGCGGGATAGCGTAAAATAAATCCGTAGTTCATCATTTCCTGTGTAAATAAATCCGCCGCTGCGCTGTCACGAAACCGTGGGCAGATCAAATCACCTTGCTGGCCTTTTAAACCAACATCGATCGCTAAGCCTAACTGATGCTCGCTGCAGCCGGGCAACGCCACAAATTGTTTCGTATAGGCTAATCCATTTTCTTTTAAGGAATATTCCCATAAATGCCGTTGCTGCTTTTCGGTTCGATAGCCATCTAATAAACAGATCTCGTTTTCAAGTTTTAAGGCTTTGACGAGGCGTTCCCATTGTTTGGCTGCTTCAGGCTGCAAGTAAACTTCTTCTTCACTAAAAGCAGCAAGGACGAGGTGGGGCGGCTCTTGGTTTTTTTCTAATGGAAACTCTTTGCTAACTAACTGTAGATAGGGATTCATTTGCCTTCCTCCTTTGCTAAGACAAGCAGTTTTTGTAGTAGTTCTTGATAGGATAAGCCGATTGCTGCCATCATGGCAGGATAGCGGGAGTGACTCGTAAAGCCCGGCATAGTATTGATTTCATTCAAGTATAGTTCTCCTTGATCCGTGACAAAACAGTCGATGCGAGCAAGTCCTTTAAGACCAAGACTGTGATAGAGCAGCTGAGCTTGTTCTTTGACCTTGGTTTCAATCGTTTCAGGCAATGGTGCAGGAACGGTGATCTTGGCGCTAATCAACTGGTACTTTTCTTCAAAATCGAAAAAGCCGTCTACTAATGAAATAGCGTCACAAGCACCGACAGTCAAAGAGTCGTTGCCTAAGATACCGCAACCAATCTCAACGCCAGCGATATTTTTTTGTAAGAGCACTGCTGAACAATAAGCGAAGGCTTCCTTCAAGGCAGGAGCAATTTCTTCGACACAAGTCACTTTTGTGATCCCTTTTGAGGAGCCCGCTTCATTAGGCTTAAAGAAAACTGGAAAGCCATGGGTCTGGATGAAGGCTTCGATTTGTTGCTGTTGGTTGTCTTGATTTGTCAAGAGAATCGTAGGGGCGCTTTGTACGCCAATCGCTGCTGCAGCTTGATGCAGCAGCCATTTGTTCATACATAAGGCAGAGGCTGCCACCCCGCAGCCTACATAAGGTAGCTTCATCAATTCAAACAATCCTTGGATACTGCCATCTTCCCCGTATTTGCCATGCATAATGGGAAATAAAACATCAGGTACCAACGTTTGCTGCGCTTCACTTAGCCAAAAGCCGTTTTCTTCAAAAAGTGGCTGGATTTTCTGTGTATGTTTCGTATCCAACAACCATGTGTCTTGTCGGATGTTTTCCAGTTCTCCTGTGTACAAATACCAATCCATAGCATCTGGGGCGATCCCGATCAAAGAGAGGTCGTAATCATAGGGAGATGATTGGAGTGCTTCGATTGCGCTAGTTGCTGAGGCTAAAGAAACGGTGTATTCCGATGAATTGCCTCCAAAAATAATGGCGATTTTTTTCATATTTTTCTTCCTTCCACTTTTCGATTCTTGCTACATTCAGTCTATCAAGGAAAGAAAAAAGAAAATTACGGGCTTACTGGTATCTTTCTTTTCTTTTTGTGATGAAATTGTGACGAATTTATGACAAAAGGAAGGCGACAGCTGCCGCTCTTTTTACGCAAGAAAGGAAACAGAATTTGAAGTAGAAAAAGCTGCCATAAGATGGAGCGGAGAAAATAGTGAAAGGAGAGCACATTTAAGGAAGGAAAGGAGAGGCAATAGCAGGAACGTTGACACAAAAAAAGCACGCCGAAGCATGCTTTTTCCTTTTGAAAAAGGTTTTTCGCTCATTATACGATTCGCTTATTATGCGTAATGAGCACGAGGACCACCGATATATTTGGGCCGTGATCCCAGAGCTGTGACATGGGCAGCGCCAAGGGTCTTGATAGAGGGACGGATCGGGATTTGAACATGTTTGACATGCATACCGATCGCTGTGTCGCCGATATCGATACCCGCTTTGGCCACAATGTGCTCCACTTCGATAGGCTCATCGAACAACTGGAAAGCCGCAACTGAGCAAGCACCGCCTGCATGCAGCTGGGGCACTACTGCGACTTCTTCTAATTGATATAGTCGAGCCGTTTCACGCTCAACGGCTAAAGCCCGATTGAGGTGTTCACAGCCTTGAACGGCTAAATGAATATTTTTAGGACGCAAGATCGCTCGCAGTGTTTCGACGATGATCATGCCTACTTCTTGACTGGAATTTTTGCCAATCAAGCCGCCCACGACTTCACTTGTTGAACAGCCAAGGACAAAAAGATCGTTTTCACCAACGTTCGCTGTCGTAATGACTTCTTCAACGATCGTAGTTAAATCCGTTTTTAATTGATTGATATCTGTCATAAGAATCACCTTTCATTTAAAGAAAACTTTTTCGTGCGGCGCAAGGCATGCGTCAGCGGTAAAGCAACGATGCTGCCAAAGACCGTTTGGATCAAATTACTTGGAATCGAGGCGATCCCAGCGCCTAACCCGAATAGTAAAACTGTTGCTGCTGCATAGCCGGCAATCATGATCAAGCTGCCAACAATAACGGCTGCTAGTGGTCGATGGTTCATTCTACCCACGATCCAGCCTTGTACACCATGGATCACAATGGAAAAGAAGGCCCATTCAGGATAGCCTGATAGAAAATCAATGATGCCACCGCTCATTCCGCCTACGAAGGCCCCGGCGCTAGGTCCGAACAAAAGGGCCGAGATATAGATCCCTGCTTCACATAAGGTCACAAAGCCCTTCGTTTGTGGAACAGGAATGATAAAGGTCAAAGAAAGTGCACAGGTAAGTGCCGTCAGCATAGCGATCATGGTTAGGTTTCTTACTTTCATTGGTGTTCCTCCTTTTTAAAATAAGCGAGCTGATTGACGTTGCCAGAGGTTCCTAAAGGCAGACCGTCTTCGATCCCTGCCCAAACAAATGCTTTTGCAGTTTGAACAGCTGTTTCCAATGAAGTGCCTTTGGCAAGTAAAGCGGCAATCGCCGATGAAAGGGTACACCCAGCACCGTTGGTAGTCGTTCGGGTACTTTTTTCTGCTTCGAAAACAGTATATTGCCCAGAGTGGTATAAAAGGTCGTAGGCTTTTTCTCCAGTTAGTCGACTGCCACCTTTGATCAGGACATTTGGGGCACCCAATGCATGGATTTTTTTCGCCGCGGTTTTCATTTCCGCCAACGTCGTAATGGTTTGACCAGAGAGGTGCTGAGCTTCGAGTAGATTAGGTGTTACTAATGCTGTGTAAGGAAACAATGAGATCAATCCTGCTTGATAGGAGTGGTTAAAGGCAGTATCTCCTTCTTTAAAGGCAAGAACTGGATCGAGCACGATCGGTCCGGTAAATGTTTGTAAAAAATCCCGCAGCAATTCAATGATGGCCGTTTGATGAAGCAGCCCGATTTTGATTGCATCCAAGGAAATGACCGAGCGCACGGAATCCAATTGTGCTTGAACCACAAATTCCGGGAGGTCATGGAACAAAAGATCATCATTGATGGCGACCACACACGTTAATAGGGCATGGCCAAACACCCCGAATTCCTCAAATGTTTTCAAATCAGCCGTCATGCCGCCACCTGCCAAACTGTCGAGACCGGCGATCGATAAGACTTGTTTCATGTCTGCTGCTCCTTTCGTTTCTCATTTCTTTCTATTATAAACAGTTGGTAAAAAAGAAAAACGGCCAATTGGATGTTTTTTCCTCATCCAATTGACCATTTGCTTATTTTTCATTTAGTAAATCTCGCTCACGATACCATTCATCGGGGCGCCAGATCCATTCAAAACCATCGGCAGCTAAGAGATCATAGGCAGCTTGGGGTCCCATCGTTCCTGCGGCATAGTTTGGAAAATCAGGTGTTTCTTGGTCCCAAGCGTGACGGATCACATCAACGATGCGCCAAGATTGGGCAACTTCATCCCAATGGGTAAAGTTAGTGCCATCCCCGTTCAAAGCATCTAAAATCAATTTTTCGTAGGCTTCAGGGGTGTTTTCGACGATTTCAGTACTATTCCGATAATCTAGCTTCACTGGCAATGTCTCAAACCCTTGGCCAATTTCTTTTCCATTCAAGGAAAGAGAGAAGCCTTCTGTCGGTTGAATGTAGATTGTCAGCACATTCGGTGCCAAACTCTCGTTTTGCTTTTGTTCATTCAGGTCTTGCTTAAAGACATTGACAGGGACTTGTTTAAAGACAATGTTGATTCGAGTGCCTTTTTCCGTCAAGCGTTTCCCGGTTCGTACATAGAAAGGTACGCCGGACCAGCGGAAGTTGTCGATCAAGAATTTTCCAGCAACGAAGGTTTCAGTTGCCGATTCTTCATCGACATTGGCTTCTTCTCGGTAGCCAGCAAATTCCTTATCTTCTAATTGCCCTTTGGCGTATTGACCACGAACGAAGTGTTGTTTCACTTCTTCTTCGGAGTAAATACGGATCGCATTTAAGGCTTTGATTTTTTCCGTCCGTAATTCTTTTTCAGAAAAAGCCACTGGCGGTTCCATGGCTAATAAGGAAAGGATCTGCAGAATATGGTTTTGGACCATATCTTTCAAGGCGCCGCTCTTATCATAATACCCACCGCGTTCTTCAACACCTAAGTTTTCTGCGATATTGATCTGAACATTGTCAATGTACCGATTGTTCCACATCGACTCAAAAATGTTATTGGCAAAACGAATCGCAGAAATGTTTTGGATCATTTCTTTTCCTAAATAATGATCGATTCGGTAGATTTCTTGCTCTGTAAAGACTTGATTGATCTCTTCATTCAATTCTTTTGCTGAGTCGTAGTCGCTTCCAAATGGTTTTTCGATGATCACCCGATGGTAGCCGTCAGTATCCAGCATTCCTTGGGATTTCAAGTGAGAAACGATCGTCCCAAAGAAATTAGGGGACATTGCTAAGTAAAAAATCTGATTGCCTTCTAAATGGTATTTCTGATCTAAGGTTTCCGCCAAATCCTTTAATGAATCATAATGACTCGTATCTGTTACATCATGTGATTGGTAGTAGAAATGAGAAGCGAATGTCTCTGCTTGCTCTTGTGAGTCGCTCAATTCTTTGATCGTACCTATTACTACTTCACGATAGTGTTCATCCGACCAAGGACGGCGAGCAGTACCGATGACTGCAAAATCTTCTTTCAAATCGCCTTTTTTGTACAACCGAAACAAAGAAGGGTATAGTTTGCGTTGGGCAAGGTCGCCCGTACCGCCAAAAATCGTAAAAAGGACCTTTTTTTCCATCATCTTCACTCCTTACAGTTTATCAACAAAAATCGTGCTGGCGGCTTTGTAGCTGACAGCAATTTCCTTTGTGTCATTTTTGATCGTAATCGGACCCTCGTATGCTGCCGCATCGATGATCTCGTATTCTTCATGAATATTCAATTGGATTGAAACAAGGTAATCCAGCAGTTCTCGTTCATCAAGGACACGGGCGATACGAATCTTGGTTCCTACCGGGTAGGAACTCATGGTGTTTTTTTCGCCTTCGTGAATGAGTTCTCCTTGTTCGGGGATCATTCCGCCATGTGGGCAATACCGAGGATGATCAAGGTAGGCTTCTAAGCGGCTCGCCAGTGTTTCCGAGGTGACGTGTTCTAAAACTTCTGCGTCATCATGAACTTCATTCCATGAGTAATGCAGGTGCTCCACAAGAAAGACTTCCCATAAACGATGCTTGCGGATCAGAGCACTTGCAGAAGCTAAACCAGTTTCAGTCAACTGTACCCCTTGATAAGGTGAATGTTCCACTAAGCCTTCTTTTAATAATTTTGAAATCATTTCACTTACTGAAGCTGCTGAGACGTCCAGACCTGACACGATTTGTTTGTTATTGATTTTCTTTTGGTCACCACCAAGCTCCAAGATGAGCTTTAAATAATCTTCACGATTTGGTGTCATCGGATCCATCCTCTCTTATCAAAGACTATCAAAGTAGATTTTATCAAAAAAGCCGGCTGATTACTACGAAAAAACCCGCCGGTTTCCAATATTCTATGTAAAAGAAGGCCGAGGGGAGCAACTCCACCTCAGCCTTTTTTTATTAAGCCCAGTCACCATTGCGAAAGACAGGAATCGTGGTGCCATCTTCTCTGATGCCATCGATGGACATTTGGTCAGAGCCAACCATGAAATCTACGTGGGTTTGGCTGCGGTTCAAACCAGCAGCTGCCAGTTCTTCTTCACTCATCTCAGTGCCGCCTTGCAAGCTGAAGGCATAAGCGGATCCTAAAGCCAAGTGGTTTGAGGCATTTTCATCGAACAACGTATTGAAGAAGATGATGCCGGATTGTGAGATAGGGGAAGGATCAGGAACTAATGCGACTTCACCTAAAGATTTTGCTCCTTCATCGATTGCTAGCAGTTTGCCTAACACTTCTTCGCCCTGTTCCGCAGAAAAGTCCACGACTTTGCCGTCTTTGAAGGTGAACTTCATCCCAGAGATGATGTTGCCTGCGTAGCTCAATGGTTTCGTACTTGAAATATAGCCATCGATGCGACGATTATCTGGGGCAGTAAAGACTTCTTCTGTTGGCATGTTCGCCATGAATTTTTCATTGCGGGTATTGTAACTGCCAGCACCTTCCCACAAGTGGTTTTTAGGCAAACCGATGATCAAATCGGTACCAGGTGCCGTATAGTGCAGAGCACTGAATTGTTCTTTGTTTAATTCTTCGGCTTTAACTTGCAAGGTTTCATCGTGTTTTTTCCAAGCTGCGACAGGATCTTCTTCATAGATACGCGTCGTTTTGAAAATTTGATCCCAAAGCTTGTCTTGTGCTTCTTCAGGGGAAGCATCAGGGAATACTTTTTGGGCCCAATCTTGACCAGCCGCCGCAACCACAGTCCAGCTGACTTTGTTGGCTTGTGTTGCTTGACGCAATTTCATCATCGCTTTACCAGAAGCTGCTTGGAAGGTTGCCACTCGGTCTGAGTCGACGCCCGCTAACGCATCTGGATTGGCAGAAACGACACTGATACGGCTGGCACCTTTTTCAACCCAGTCTTCCGTTTGATCAATTTTGTGCTGAGGAATCGTAGACAAACGATCTTCGGCCGCATGAGTCAGAAATTCTTTTTGGATCTCATCGTCGGTCCATTGGACGATTACTTCGTCTGCACCTAATTCATACGCTTTTTTCGTTAATAGGCGAGCTAAAGGTGCTTGGTCCACGGCGATTTGGATGACGATCGTGTGCCCTTTTTGGACATTTACGCCAACTTCAGTGATCAGTTGGGCATATTTTTCAAGGTTCTGATTAAAGTTTGGTAAAACCATTAAAATTCCTCCATTTATTCTAAATTTATAACTGTCTTCATGATAGCACTAAGTATTTTTGAAAACAAACGAAAAAGTGAGCAAAAAAACAGTGGCCTTCAAATTGAAAAACTGGAAACACTAAGGGCAATAAATTTAAAAGTTTTTTTGCAAACTTAAAAAAACATGATACAATAAGTAAAAGGTATTTCTGAAAGCGATGTATAGCAGAATTAAGGAGATTAAAAAATTATGGCAAGAAAGAAAACTATTACTAGAGACCAGATTTTAAAAGCTGCCTATGAAGTTGTCGCAACCGAAGGATTTACACGTTTTACCGCACGCAATATCGCAGCGAAGATGAAATGTTCAACGCAACCGATCTACTTAGAATTTAAAAATATGGATGACTTAAAAAATGCATTGATCAATCAGATTTACGACTACTTAGCGACAGAAGTTTTTCCAGTTGAAAGACGGGGAGATGTCATCGTTGACTTAACGCTAAATTATATTGGCTTTGCAAATAAAGAAAAACGATTATACCGAGCGCTATACTTAGAAGAGCATGGTGGTGGGGATTCCATGCAACAGTTTTCATTTGACCTTTTTGTGAAATCAGTGAAAAAAGAACCAAAATATCAAGATCTATCTGATGTAAAATTACAATCTTTGCACACCGGTGTCTGGATCGTCGCTACCGGCTTAGCGGCATTGATGTCTTCGGGAATCATTCATCCGACAGAAGATCAGATTGCTAAGCTGATGACGGAAACCACCGATAATATTTTAGCAAGAGAAACACCCATCGATATCAGTTATCATTAAGCAAACAATAAACCTCTGACAGAATCAATTGATTTTGTCAGAGGTTTTCTTGTTTTATTCAGCGAATGCTTCTGCTAGTTTTTTGGCAAAGGCTTCTAAGTTTTGAATATCGTCTTCTTCTGCAGCCAAGTCAACTTTGACGCTGTCAGCTCCTTTTGTCGCACCAGTTTTGCTAAAGGCGGCTTCAAAGTCGTCAACGGATTTACAAAAGTCATCATAAAAAGTATCACCGGAGCCGCAGACTCCAAAGATTTTGCCGCTTAAATCAAGTTCTTGCAAATCTTCATAAAAATCGACGATCTCATCCGGTAGCTCCCCGTCTCCATATGTATACGTTGCGACGATACAGATATCGGCATCTTCAAAGTCATCTGCATCCACTTGGGTACACTCATTCATTTCTACTTCCATGTCAAGATTTTCAAGGGCTTCAGAAACGATATCCGCAATTTCTTCCGTATTCCCCGTCATGCTTGCATAGACGATTTTTGCTAAAGCCATGGGCTTTTTCCTCCAATCTCATTCCTATTCTCAAGGAAAACTCTCTTACAGATTATAGCAAATGCACGAAAGTTTGAAAACAAAACTTGAAAAACTCTTTACAATGTCTGTGAATTTTGTAAAATAAGGGATTTCTATGGTAAAATAAGAGGAATTTAATTAAGGGAGACGAGAACATGATTACATTAAAATCTGCCAGAGAAATTGACCGCATGGCCGAATCCGGCGCGCTGTTAGCAGATGTCCACAAACAATTACGCAGTTTCATCAAACCAGGTATCACCAGTTGGGATATCGAAGTGTTTGTCAGAGATTATATTGAAAGCCACGGCGGCATCGCTGCCCAAATTGGTTTTGAAGATTACAAATATGCCACTTGCTGCAGTATCAATGATGAGATTTGCCACGGGTTTCCTCGAAAAAAACCATTGAAAGACGGCGATCTGATCAAAGTCGACATGTGTATTGATTTAAAAGGCGCCATTTCTGATTCTTGTTGGAGTTATGTCGTAGGGAACTCGACGCCTGAGATTGATCGATTAATGGAAGTAACCAAAAAAGCGTTGTATCTAGGAATCGAACAAGCCCAAGTGGGCAACCGAATCGGTGACATCGGTCATGCCATTCAAACCTATGCGGAAAAAGAAGGGTATGGGGTTGTGCGTGATTTCGTAGGACACGGCATTGGCCCAACGATCCATGAAAGTCCGATGATCCCTCACTACGGAGAAGCCGGCAAAGGGTTACGTTTAAAAGAAGGAATGGTTATTACCATCGAACCTATGATCAATACAGGGACGTGGAAAATGAAAATGGATCCTAATGGCTGGACCGCCTATACATTAGATGGCGGCTTAAGCTGCCAATATGAACATAGTTTGGCGATCACCAAAGATGGTCCGAGAATTTTAACTTCTCAAGGAGAAGAAGGAACCTACTAAATTTTGGTGGTAGGAGACTTCTGATTGTTACGTATGACAAAGAAAAAAAGGCAGATGATTCGCTGGCGGAGGAAGAAACATGAAAATCGTTGATAAAGTAAAAAGCAATCAAAAGCTGATGCGTTTCATTGAAACAACGCAAAATAGAATAACCGATTCAGAAATGGGGACTACATCAGTCGTTGTGGCCTACTATTTATTGCTTTCACTTTTCCCGTTAATGATTGCGCTGGGGAATCTTTTGCCTTATTTATCAATTGATCCGAACACGGTTTTATCTTATGTACAGGAATTGATCCCGAATCAAATCTATGATTTTATCGGACCAGCGATCGAAAACCTCCTCACCACAAGCTCTGGCGGACTGTTATCGATCTCCGCCTTGGCTGCGTTGTGGTCTGCGAGTCAAAGTATCAATGCCTTGCAAATTGCGATGAACAAAGCCTTCGGTGTGGACCAGCGTTCCAATTTTATCGTGGTGCGCGCAGTATCATTTGTGATCATCCTGCTCTTTATGATTGCGATCGTTGGTGTTACGATGGTATTTGGGCTTGGAAAAATCATTCTTGATTTTTTGCAGCCGATTTTTAAGTTTCAAGACAATCTGATCGATACGTTCCAAACAGTCAAATGGCCAGTCACGATCGTTGCTTTGCTGTTCATCATGATGCTGATCTATTGGTTAGTGCCGAATGCAAAGGTCAAGTTGCGTTCGACTTTGCCGGGGGCGATCTTTGCAACGATTGGCTGGATGTTGCTGTCACAAGTGTTTGGCTTATACGCCCGTTACTTTGCTGCTAAAATCATTGGCTATCAAATTATTGGAAGTTTTATTGTTTTAATGATCTGGTTGAATCTTGCTGCGACGATTATTATCTTGGGTGGAATCATCAACGCAGTGGTAGAAGAGTATGTATCAGGACAAGAGATCAAAGAACGAACAGATCCTGTTCAGCGGATTTCTTCGAAAATCGAAGATACATTTACCAATAAAGAGAAATAACGGAAAGCGAGAATAAACGATGGATTTTGCATTCAAATTTGTAATGCGCTTATTTATAACAATGATCGTGTCTTTAATCCTAACACCGATCATTAAATTGATCTCTTTTAAGATCGGCGCAGTCGATCGACCAGGAGATCGCCGAATCAATACCAAAACAATGCCGACCGCAGGGGGATTAAGCATCTTCCTCTCCTTCTCTTTTGCATTGCTTTGGGAATTTCGCGCAATGATTCCCTTTGACTACGTCTGGCCGATGCTTTTAGGGGCAGCTATCGTCGTAGTTACTGGATTATTGGATGATATCTTCGAGTTGACTCCTATGCAAAAAACGCTAGGCTTGACGTTAGCGGCTTTGGAGATCTATTTTGTTGCCGGCATCAAAATCAGTACGGTTTCGATCCCTTATCTGGGGGTTTTTGATTTGGGCTGGCTTGGATTGCCTATGACGATCTTGTGGATTTTGGCGATCACAAATGCGGTCAACTTGATTGATGGTTTGGACGGTCTAGCGAGTGGGGTCTCCATTATCAGTCTGACGACCATTGGGATCATCAGTTATTTCTTTTTACCAAATTCAGTTGAAGTACCAATGGTGATCTTTACATTAATTGCCGCAATCGTTGGTTTTTTTCCTTACAATTTTTATCCAGCTACGATTTTTTTAGGGGATACTGGGGCACTTTTTCTAGGTTTTATGATCTCCGTCTTATCGTTGCAAGGGTTAAAAAATGCGACCTTCATTACAGTGATCACCCCGATGTTGATTTTAGGGGTACCGATCACTGATACCGTCTATGCCATGATTCGTAGAAAATTCAATAAGCAAAAGATCTCATCAGCGGATAAAATGCACTTGCATCACCGCTTACTTTCCTTAGGGTTTACCCATCGAGGAACAGTTTTGACGATCTATGCCTTGGCAATGGTATTTTCATTTATTGCATTATTGATGAATTATGCCAGCAACACAGCAATCATTTTACTGATCATCAGTACAGGCTTCGGCATTGAATTGTTTATCGAATTGATTGGTTTGGTTGGAGAAAATCGTCAACCATTGATGTGCGCACTGAAATTCCTTGGAAACCGTCGATTCAGGCAAAAAGTCCTCATGGCACGTGCGGAAAAAAGACAAGACAAGCAAGAAGAGGAAAGCGAGGATTTGGCTTCCAGTGCTTCTCAAATCAAAGAAAAGCGACGAAAGAGAAAACATTACCAAGCAAAACACAAAAAATAAACGATACAATTGCGGCATAGGAGCCCAACAGGCGAAGCGAATGTGATTGATTATTGAAGAAAAGACAGGAGCAGCCAGCGCTTCTCCTAGTACTTTCTCTCACGATCAGCTGACCATGATTCAATCAACCAGTTGGGCATTCTTGCCGCTTTTTATTTGTGTGAAGACGGCCCGGCATAAAATGAATGCCTACTGAATCCGTCCGTCTTGAATTGACGGATCTAGCCCTTAACGGCTATACTTAAAAAGAGTAGCAGACTAAACAAAGAAAGAAGGATATGAACGAATGCCAAATGTGAAACAAACGACCTCAGAAAAAATGGGAACGATTTATGAGCTTTCCAATGATAGCGGTACCATCGTAAGGCTGAGTCCCGAAGGCGCACGCTTATTGGATTGGGTCGTTCCAGTAGAAGAAGGCCGCGACATTGTGGTCGGTTATGATACGATCGAAGGACATCGCCAAGCACGCTATTATGGTGCAACGATCGGTCCAGTAGCGGGAAGGATCGCAGGTACCCGCTTTGAGGTTGAGGGGCAAGAATACCAAACGGAGGACAATGATGGCGGCAATACGCTTCATGGTGGTTCAAAGGGGCTTGACACGGATATCTGGATCGCTGAAACTTTTGAGGAAGCAGACAGAGCCGGCGTGATTTTTACTACCTCACGACAAGATGGCGACGGCGGCTTTCCAGGAAATGTTCGTTATCAAGTCACCTATACGTTGACTAATGACAATGAACTATTGCTTGCATATGACGCTAACACAGACAAAGCGACTTTATTTAACCCAACGAACCACGGTTATTTCAATTTGACAGGTGATACCCAACAGCCGATCGATGACCACTTGGTTCAAATCAATGCCGAACATGTGGCTGAAACGAACGATGACGTGACGACCACCGGTGAAAAAACGCCTGTCGCAGGCACAAAGTTTGATTTTAGACAAGAACGCCCAATGGGAACGACCATGTTGGATGATCCATTCTTATTGGATCATGAGCAAGAGTGGGATCTGAAAGTAACCAGTCCCGATCAAAAAGTGCAGCTGACTGTAACTACTGACCGTCCTGCTGTTGTTATTTACACAACAGGTGAGGGAGAAGCTGGGGCCCCAATGAAGACCGGTCCTTTTGCCAAACATGGCGGGATGGCGATCGAAACACAAGGTGTTCCTGGCTCTGAGAAATTCACCCACTTTGGTGAGATCGTGCTGCGCCCAGAAGAACCCTTCCACTCTGTGACGACGTATCAGGTCCACTTTTAAACGTTGGAACCAAACCATTTTTAACGAAATAGAAAAAAGCATTGCCAAAATGCAGAAAGTTTGGCGATGCTTTTTTTTGACAAAATACGATTACAGATGTAAACTTAAAAATGTGAATCAGTTATGAAAGGAAGTGGACAAATGCAATCAGTGGTCGAACCAATCAAAATCAGCGATTCTGAATGGGAAGTCATGCGTGTGATTTGGACATTGGGACAATCCGATGCGAAAGAGATCACCGCTTTGTTAAGCGAAAATAAAAATTGGAAAGCAGCGACAGTCAAAACGCTTTTAGGACGACTTGTTAAAAAAGGCGTATTGAAAACAGAAAGCCAAGGGAAAAAGTTTGTTTACTCGCCACTTGTTTCAGAAGAAGCCACTGTTCGCAGTGCAGCTGAGAATCTTTTTTCTCATATTTGTGCCAAAAAAGTCGGACAAACATTAGCAGAAATGATCCAAGAAGCAGCATTGACGGCAGAAGATTTGGCGATGCTCCAAGCAGCAGTCGACCAAAAAGTGCCAGTAGCAGCGATTTCGTGTAATTGTATTCCTGGTCAGTGCCAATGCAAAACCCATGCAACAAAATAAGTAGCCAACAAACTGTTAAAAGAAATGAGGAATAGTAATGAAAAAAAATATGCAAATCAGCGGAATGAATTGCGCCCATTGTGCCGCAAAAGTTGAAAAAGCCTTAAATGAAGTACCGGGTGTGAAAAAAGCTAAAGTCGACTTGAAAAAAGCTCGTGGGACGGTCAAATTTGACGAGTCGCAAGTGACAGAAACAGCCTTAATCAGTGCAATAACTGAAGCTGGTTATCAAGGTGTTTTTGAATAAGCGATGCAAACGCTAAAGTGATAAGGAGAAAAATCTAGAAAGTCCAGCCGCTTGAAGCTTTTGTATGAAGGCGCAAGACTGTACGGATATTCAGTGAAATAGGAAGGGGAATACTAGGATGAATCAGAAAAAAACGTCACCTGCAGACAATCGTCAGACGTCAAGCCATCATAGGCATGAACCTAGGAATGAGCAGGATAATAAAGGGCAAGAAGGACTCACACACCCACAGGCGGAGGAAGTCCCTGAGCCCCGAAGCCATGAGATGAATGGGGTGGATCATCAAGGGGCGACATCAAAACTGCAGGAGCATGAAAGCGCCGATAGTAACCATGCTCACATGGATCATGAGGTTTCCAGTATGGACCATAGCCACATGGATCATGAGATGTCTGGCATGGATCATAGCCACATGGATCATGAGATGTCTGGCATGGATCACAGTCATATGGATCATGAGATGTCTGATATGGATCATAGTATGCATATGGGAAATTTTAAGCAAAAGTTTTGGCTATCCTTGGTTTTGGCGATTCCAATCGTCATTTTATCACCAATGATGGGTATCGAATTGCCCTTTCAGTTCACGTTTCCCGGCTCAGATTGGGTTGTATTGATTTTAGGAACGATCCTGTTTTTCTATGGGGGGCAGCCGTTTTTAAGTGGTGCAAAAATGGAATTGAAACAAAAAAGCCCAGCCATGATGACTTTGATTGCTATGGGGATCACGGTTTCTTATTTTTATAGTCTTTACGCGTTTATCGCTAATCATTTTCTTGCTGTTCCTCATGTAATGGATTTCTTCTGGGAACTAGCGACTCTGATCGTGATCATGTTGTTGGGGCATTGGATCGAGATGAATGCCGTTTCTAATGCCGGCAATGCATTACAGAAATTAGCAGAACTGTTGCCAAAAGAAGTGATTCGGAAAAATGCAGATGGATCAGAAGAACAGATTCCATTAGAAGAAGTGACCAACAAAACACAGCTGATCGTTCGCTCAGGAGATAAGATTCCTACAGACGGAACGATTCTTGAAGGGGAAACAACGATCGATGAGTCGGCAGTTACCGGTGAATCCAGACGGGTACCTAAAACCATCGACAGTACTGTCATTGGAGGATCTGTCAACGGCAATGGTACCATTACGATGGAAGTCACAGGGACTGGCGAAGACAGCTATTTGGCAAAAGTCATGGAAATGGTACGAAAAGCCCAAGCTGATAAATCCCGCTTAGAAGCACTTTCGGACAAAGTGGCGAAATGGTTGTTCTATATCGCCTTAGTTGCTGGTGTTTTGGCCTTTGCTGTATGGCTGTTTGTTGCTGACCTACCGACTGCTCTTGATCGAATGGTCACGGTATTCGTCATTGCCTGTCCCCATGCGTTAGGCCTAGCGATTCCCCTCGTCGTGGCTCGTTCAACATCGATCGCTGCCAAAAACGGCTTGCTCTTAAAAAATCGCAACGCACTGGAGAATGCGCATCATGTTGATTATCTGATCCTCGATAAGACCGGTACGTTAACAGAAGGAACGTTTACCGTAACTGGCATCGAGGCGACAGGCAGCCTTTCTGCATCAGAAGTACTAGCTTACCTAGCAGGTCTTGAGAAAACCGCCAATCATCCGATCGCAGAAGGCATTTTAGCCCAAGCAGAAAAGGAAAACATCACAGCCAAAAAGGCGACTGATGTTCAAACAAGGACGGGTATTGGCCTGGAAGGCGTAATCGATGGACAAAAGTGGTTGATCGTCAATCAAAAAGGATTGGAGCAATTAACCATCCAGTATCAAGGGAAATCCTTGAAAAATTATCAAGAGCAGGGCAATACCATTAGCTATTTGGTTCATGACGGCAAAGTGGAAGGAATCGTCGCATTAGGGGATAAGGTGAAACCAGAAGCGAGTCAATTTATTCAAAAAGTGAAAGACTTAGGCATCACGCCAGTTATGGCTACTGGGGACAACCAAGAAGCGGCGCAAGCCGTAGCCGATTACCTAGGAATCGAAGCCTTCCATGCGGCAATGTTACCAGACGATAAAGAACGTCTAGTCAGTGACTATGTCAAAGAGGGCAAGCGCGTCGTAATGGTAGGCGATGGGATCAATGACGCCCCAAGTCTTGCAAGAGCGACGATCGGGATTGCGATCGGAGCTGGAACCGATGTAGCGATCGATTCAGCCGATGTCGTTTTGACGAATAGCGAACCTCAAGACATCTTGCACTTCTTGACTTTGGCGAAAAAAACAAGGCGCAAGATGATTCAAAATCTCTGGTGGGGCGCAGGATACAATATTTTTGCTATTCCTTTGGCAGCTGGCGTGCTCGCACCAATCGGGATCATTTTGAACCCAGCAGTCGGAGCTGTCTTGATGTCTATGAGTACGATCATCGTTGCCATCAATGCAATGACCTTATCAATCGAAAAAAGCGGCGATTAGCCGCTTTTTTGTTTCTTTTCCTAGGAGCAGTGAAATACCTCTATAATCTGCTTCTGGATTTATGCTATAATGTGTTCGTTGAGACAAGGAGGACGTTGATTATGGAACTGAAGAAGTTGGATGTTCCCACTACTTCAATTACTGAAGTAAAAAAATCTCCGATGGATGTATTTAATCAAGCGCGAGAAGCAGGAACAGCAGTATATGTATTCAATCGTGAAAAAGTGGCGGGGGTCATGTTGACACAAGAGCAGTACGAAACGTTATTGCAGGAATTAGATTATTTGCGTCAGCGACCGCTGATGGAAGAAGAGCCTGAACAGCCGCCAGTGGCAGGGCTAGAAGAATTCTTACAAATCATGCGGCAAGCACTGATCACCGGTGCCAGCATCTCGGCAAAAAATTTAGATGAGCGGATGGTGGCGTTAGGCTTCATCACTCGTAAAACAGGTTTTGGCGGTGTCGTCGACATGGTGAACGAATTGAAAGAAACAGGCAAGATTGTTTATCAGTTGCGCAAAAAACAAGACGGCAAATCAGTGACTGCTGAAGTCATTGGGGAACAAGACAATCAAACGCAATTATTTGATAAATTGATCATCAAAAAAATCTTTCTAAAAGAAAAATAAACGCTGGAACTTGTCCCAGCGTTTCAGACAGTAGACAAAGTACGGGTGTTTTCGTACTTTGTCTTTTTTTGTAAAAAACTGGAGCTTGTTAACTTTTCAAAACTGTGAAAGATACTGTCCATCCAACCAACAAAAATTCCATCCAACTACAGACTGGGTTTTAAGTCAGCCAGTAAGTTTTTCCGTCTTTCGTCCGTTGCATAAATCCATACTCGATCAAATATCGTCGGACAGTGACATAATCGGTGATCGCTTGTTTTAATACATCGTTTACGGTAGCTTCTGAATAATTTTTCTTCGGATCAAATTTTTGTGCCAGCACACTTAAGACAACGATCTTGCGCTTTTCTTTGCTCGGAAACTGTTTGATAAACCCCGCTTCATCAAAATAAGTAGCAATGATCTTTTCTCTTTCACTAGCCGTAATGGCATAGCGATCATCAAGCATCGTCGCCCCTTTGTGAGGCGGCAGCAACGGGGTTTCTTGCAACAAGGACATGATACTTAGAAAAACAGTCGCTTGTCGCTGCTTTTCTTTTAGCTTAAAGCGATGATTCCTGACAGTCGAAGAAGAGATACCTAAGCGCTGGGCAATCACAGTATCGCTAACATCTTGGGCAAACAGTTGTAAAATCTCCTGCTGGCTTTCTGATAAGCCTGTTTGTTCTTTGGGTAAAGCCAATAATGCGGATAAAACGGTTCCGTGATGCTCAGGGATATGTTGTATCATTCGTTTTTTTGCCGTAAAAAAGGCGCCATCAACGGGATAGATTTCTTCTTTGTCGAAGGTCTCCTGACAAAATACGCAACAATAATCCGTTGTTGTTTCGACATATCCTTGCTGATAATCAGAAATGGTAAACTCTTGATAAGGTTTCATTTTGGGTTCTCCTTATTTTGTTTGATTATATACTAACATAAAATGTTTTTGTTTGTAAATAAGCAAACGGAATTGTGGTTATTAGATTAATTTCATCCGTTGCTTAAAATTGTCGCCTTTTTGTGTTAGGATTAACAACAATAGCGAATGAATTTGCTTAATTCAAAGGAGTGATACTATGGCAGACGTAAGCCAACGCTTCAATCACGAAGTGTACAATATAGCTGTTTCATTGATTCGTAAATTTGATGAACGGGTTTCTTCAATTCCTGATATTTTAAAGTTAACGTTAGGCGAGCCGGATTTTAACACACCAGAGCACGTGAAAAAATCGGGTGTCCAAGCAATCGAACAAAATTTTAGCCACTATTCTGGAATGGCCGGCTTAGCAGATGTTCGGCAAGCAGCCAGCCTCTTTTTGAAAAATAAATATCAGCTTGATTACGACTTTCAATCAGAAGTATTAGTGACGATCGGTGCAACGGAAGCAATCTCAGCTTCTTTATTAGCCACGTTGGAACCTGGCGATAAAGTTCTCCTACCGGCACCAATTTATCCAGGCTATGAACCAGTCATCCATTTAGCCCATGCCCAACCGATCTATCTTGATACGACGGACAATGCCTTTGTTTTAGCGCCAGAAGTTTTGGAAGCAGCCTTAAAAGAGCATGGGGAGCAAGTCAAGGCAGTCATTTTGAATTATCCTAGCAATCCAACAGGGGTCGTTTATACCCGAGAACAAGTCAAAGCATTGGCGGAGGTTTTAGAAAAATACCCCGTTTTTGTTATTAGCGATGAAATTTATAGTGAGTTGACTTATGATGAAACCCATGTGTCCATTGCTGAATACTTGCGGGATCAAACGATCGTGATCAATGGCTTGTCGAAATCTCACGCGATGACTGGGTGGCGCGTCGGCTTCATTTTTGCACCAGAAGCGTTGACTGCTCAGATCATTAAGGTCCACCAATACTTAGTGACTGCGGCATCAACGATTTCTCAAAAAGCCGCAGTGCGGGCATTGATCGAAGGCATCAATGATGCAGAAGTCATGAAAGCCGATTACCGTGAACGCCGAGATTACTTGTTTGAAAAGATGACTGCCCTTGGTTTTGACATGGCGAAGCCATCAGGTGCATTCTATATTTTTGCCAAAATACCAGCTGGTTTCAACCAAGATTCCATGGCTTTTTGTGTCGACTTAGCCGAAAAGAATCAATTAGCAATCATCCCGGGTATCGCCTTTGGTCCCGAAGCAGAAGGCTATGTTCGTTTAAGCTATGCGGCAAGTATGGAAAACTTGGTGGAAGCGATGGATCGCTTGACACGCTATATGCAAAGCAATTGATTCTACAAACGTTTCTTTCGTTTTTAGATAAAGTAAGCCCCCTCTGATGGATTCAGTGGGGGCTTTTATAGGCAATCGACGAACTTTACAAAAGATTTACATCGCTTTATCGATTCTTTACATGAAATCCATCAAGGGTTTACACCGCCTTGCTAAACTAAGCATATAACGAAAGGAGATTTACTAAATGAAAAAATTGGGACTTTTATTTTTTGCAACTGGATTATTATTAGCTGGCTGTGGGAGCGGTGGTACAAGCACTGATAGCAGTCAAGCATCAGGCGGATCTTCATCAGGTGCCGCATCAAATGAAAATGTAGAAATTTTAGCGGTAGGCTCAACTGCATTGCAACCCTTGGTTGAAGCAGCAGGTGAAAGCTTCTCAGCAGACAATCCCAATTATACAATTACTGTTCAAGGTGGCGGTAGCGGAACTGGCTTAAGTCAAGTAGAAGCAGGCGCTGTGACGATCGGTAATTCCGATGTTTTTGCGGATGAAAAAGATGGTGTGGATGCCAGCAAATTAGTTGACCATAAAGTAGCTGTAGTTGGTATGGCACCAGTAGTGAATAAAGACGCAGGCGTTACGGATCTTAGCCAACAAGATTTAATCGATATCTTTACAGGCAAAGTGAAGAATTGGTCTGAACTAGGTGGAGCAGATCAAGAAATCTCTGTAATCAACCGCGCATCAGGCAGCGGTACGAGAGCGACCTTTGAAAAATGGGGCTTAGATGGTGCAGAGACGATCCAAACACAAGAACAAGATTCTTCTGGAACAGTCCGTAAAATCGTTGCTGAAACACCAGGAGCAATCAGCTACCTTGCTTTATCTTATTTAGATGATTCAATCCAAGCGCTATCTCTTGATGGGGTAGAAGCGACCCCTGAAAATATTGCAGATAACAAATGGCCAATCTGGTCTTATGAGCATATGTACACGAATGGTGAACCAGATGCTAACGTCAAAGCCTTTCTTGATTACATCATGACAGACGATGTCCAACAAGGAATCGTTATCGAATTAGGATACTTGCCAATCACTGATATGAAAGTAGAACGCAGTGTAGACGGCGAAGTAACGAATGTTGAATAAACAGTTTTCATAAGGTACAAAAAAAGAAGGGAAGAACTCCTTCTTTTTTTGTACCTTTTTTTTATTTTTTATGTAAAATAGATAGTGAATATAGATGAATATTCAGTGAAAGGGGAAAAAAATGAAAAGATTTCCAAAAAAAATGTTAATAGCAGCATTGTATGCGGGAACGGCCTTTGTCATTTTTGGCATGCGTGTTGGTTTTGCAGACACGGAATCAACAAGTGAGTCAAAAGAGGCTGCTATTGTTTACTCTGAGACGAATGATGTGACAAGCAGTGACAGCCAAACAATTCGCTCGAATACAGGTGAAACCAGCGAAGACTCAATTGATTCAACGAGTGAGACAACATCATCAAGTAACCGCAGTGAAACGGGCAGTACGACTGTTGATAGCAGTACAGCCGAAAGTGAAGAAAAAAGCCCAGACAATGCTTCGGATTCTGTCTATGATATCAGCTCAGGATTAGACCCAACGTATCGAAGCCGTTCAGATTTGAAAGTCAGCTTAAGCCGTTCGGCACGGTCTGTTTCTAGTGTTCCTTATATTTCAGCAGGAGATCCCTCAACCCCAAAGCAAGACTTTATTGATATTTCCTCCCACAACGGAGAGATCACTGTGGAGCAGTTCAAGTTGATTAAAAGTTATGGCGTTTCTGCAGTGGTGGTGAAATTGACAGAGGCAACTTCTTATCGAAACCCACTAGCTGCAAGTCAAATTGCAAATGCTAAAGCCGCTGGGCTGATTGTACATGCTTATCACTACAGTTGGTTCACCACTGAGGCACAGGCAAAAGCTGAAGCAGATTATTTTGTAAGCTATGCGAGACAATTAAATTTACCGACTTCTGCTCTAATGGTCAATGACATTGAAGAGCCAAATATTAAGAAAAAAGCAGATCATACACAATTGTCAAAAGTTTTTGAAAATAGATTAAAAGAACTGGGGTATACGAATACGCATCATTATATAGGTGTGTCGTGGGTCACGGATAACGCGATCGACCCTGTTGCTTTAGGAAAAAACAAAGTTTGGATCGCACAATATCCATACGAACCGCAAAATCAGAAGTATACGGATTATAGTGCATGGCAGTGGACATATAACGTTACATTCCCAGGGATCAATGGCACCTTTGATATGAATTCAGATTATAACAAGTATTTTATCAGTCAAGGACAAGGCGGTGCGATCAATGATGGCCGTTATGCCACCGTTGTAAAAGACAATTATACGATTTGGCAAAATTTCTCTTGGACCAAAAAAGCAGACTCTAAAGCTTATCTGGGTCAGACCCTGCAAATAAAAGTGCGTTATGAGCATATTAACGGTAGCACCTATTATTCATTATACGACAACCAAGGGAATTGGGTTGGGTACATTAACTCTGGTGGCGTCAAAGTTGCTGATGGTCCTCAAGGGAATTGGCAATCAAAGCAAACCTATGTCAAATTCAAAGAGCCAGGAACGATATATCGAGATTTTACATTTACTAAGACTGCACCGGTAACTTCAGATATGGTGAAAAATACCTATAAAGTAACCGGTACTTACCATCACTTTGATGGCACGTATTATGATTCAGTTTATGATTTTTCTGGAAAATGGATTGGGTACATCGCTTCAACGAAATTAGCAGTTCAAACGAATCAAGGCCCCGCATTGGCCGATGGACGCTATGTAACGATCACCAGTGGAAATTACTCGATATGGCAAAATTTTTCATGGAAAGTAAAGGCATCCAGCAAGGATTACTTGAATAAAACAGTTTTAGCGAAATATCGCTATGAACACTTAAATGGCAGTATTTATTATTCACTATATGATCAATCTGGTACATGGTTAGGCTATATGAACGCTAATGGTACCAAAACAGCGAATAATGCAGGTGGAACAGCTATTTCAAGTGGTAAATATGTCACTGTTACAAGTAAAAATTATTCGATGTGGCAAAACTTTTCTTGGAAAGAAAAAAATAAAAGCAGTAATTTTTATGGTCAAACACTTCAAGTAAAAGTTTACTACAACCATTTCAATGGTAGCACCTATTCGTCACTATATGATAATAAAGGAACTTGGCTTGGCTATATCAATGCCAATGGAACAAAGGAAGCAAGTAATGCTGCCGGAATAAACCAAAGTTACCATAAAAAAATAACGTTTACTCAGAATTTCCCACTATGGCAAAATTTCTCTTGGAAACAAAAAAGTACTGTGACTAACGCCATGAAAGGACAGACGTTCGAAGCGCGTTACGTGTATCGCCACTTTAATGGAAGTAATTACCTGTCAATTTATGATAATAAAGGAACTTGGCTAGGTTACGTCAATGAATCAGCAACAAAAGTTGTTAAGTAAGTATGGTTCCAAAAAACTAGCCGAGAAAATGCCATTAGACGTTTTCTCGGCTAGTTTTCTTTCTAATGTTCTCAATGAAGCGGCAAAGTCACCGTAAAGGTAGAACCAATTTTAGGGAAACTGTCAACCTTGATGCTGCCGCCTAATAATTTGGTATAGTCTTTGACGATAGCCAGCCCAAGTCCAGTGCCGCCAGAATTGCGAGCGCGGGCTTTGTCCACCCGATAAAACCGCTCAAAAATCCGTTCTTGATCTTCTTCATCGATGCCGATGCCTTGATCCTGCACTTGAAAAAGCAGCTGGTCATCTTGCTCGGAATAGGATAATGTGATGACACCACCAGGTTTTGAATAGGTGACCGCATTTTCAACTAGATTTTTTACGATGGGCTGCAGCAGCTCTTTTTTGGTAGATAAAATGAATTGTTCGGGTCCTTCAAATTGAAAGGTCAATTGCTTCTTAACAGCTGCGGGACCATAGGTTTGAACGACTTGTTGCAGCAGCTCAGAAAAGTTGATCGGTTGGTCGACATACTGGAAAGAATCACTGTCTTGAGACAATTGGATGATATCTTGTATTAGATTTTTCAAGCGATAAGCATCTTTTTGAATGATCTCTAAGAAGGTCTGCAACGTTTCAGGGTCTTCTTTGGCGCCATCCAGCAGTGTTTCAGTAAACCCAATCAAGGAAGTTACCGGCGTTTTTAATTCATGGGAAACATTGCCGACAAAATCTTTTTGCATCTTTTCTAATTGTCGGATGCGTGTCAAGTCATAAGAAATACCAATCAACTGGTTTTCTTGGAAGCTTCGCAAGGTAACATCTAAGACTTTTGAACGTTCCCCGCTAAGGGTGGTTTCCGCATGGAAAATAGGGGTCTCGTCATTAAATTGATAGATCAACTGGATCAATTGTGTGTCATGGATCACTTCAGTAAAAGGTTGCGGTAAGATCGGTGCGGTTTCCATCCCTAGCTGTTCTTGCATCGTCGGATTCAACAGCAGCAGTTGATTTTCTTCATTGATGATAAAGACACCGATCATCAGTTCACTGAGCAAGCCGTACAGTTGCTGTTCAGAAGCCGCATAGGCACGATAGGTCTGGCTCATTTGCTCGCTCAGCTGATTGATCAGTTGATACAACTCATCATGTTCAGGGGTTTCTTGCATAATGATTGCTTGTTGATCGGGCGAGGTGATCATTTTTTTTACGACGGGCAGAATCGTTTGGATCGGCCGATTTCGCTGGCGCAAGGTATGGAAAATCAATAGGCTGATCAAAAAGCAAAAAACAAGATAGACAATCAATATCGACTGCTTGATTCCTTCATTTTTTGCAAAAAAAGCCGCGGTCGGTTCGGCGATTCGCAAGATTTGAGTCAAGTTTCCATCCTCTTTGACAGGAATCGCCACGTAAAGCAATTCTTCATGCAAGGTGTCGCTTTCCCGCAGCGATTGACCGACGGAGCTTCCGCGCAAAACGGCTTGGACTTCTGGACGATTGGAGCGGTTTTCATGCAGTGTATGATCATAGGTATCGAAAATGATCTGACCTTGGTCATCTAACAAAGTGATGCGACTATTGCTATCTTCAACATAGGTATCCGCAAACTGTTCTAAGGCCGCGGTTTGATTATCTGATAGATTCAAAAATACGGTGGCTTTCTCTTGGAGAAAAGCCACTTGCTGGGCAATGACTTGCTGACGGTAAAAACTGCTTAGAACTTGCCAGCACAGGAAAAAAATCAGCAATAGACCGATCGACCATAAACCATAGCCATAGCGTTTTTTCATTAGACTGGCTCCTGAAATTTATACCCGAATCCCCGAACCGTTACTAAGTATTCCGGCCGTTTTGGATCAGCTTCCAATTTTTCTCTTAAATGACTGATGTGAACATCCACGATGCGACTTTGTCCATCAAAGTCGAAGTTCCAAATGCGATTGAGCAAGGTATCGCGATCGATTACGCGGCCTTTTCGTTTCATAAAGTAAACTAGCAGCTCGAATTCTTTTGGCGTTAGGAAGATTTTCTCACCATCCACACTGACTTGGAAATTCGTCAGGTCTGCTTGGATCCCACCGACTTGCAGAATCTCTGCAGGTTGATCTTCTTCTCGTGTTTGTTGACGGGGTTCTAAACGACGGAAGATGGCTTTCATTCTAGCTAATACCTCTCTAGGACTGAAAGGCTTCGTCAAATAGTCATCGGCGCCGATCTCTAAGCCTAAGATCCGATCGATTGGATCATCTTTTGCGGTCAAGACGAGGATCGGGGTCTCGATTTTTTCTTGACGCAATTTCTTCGTGATCTCGATGCCGTCCATATTCGGCAGCATGACATCTAAGATGATAAAGTCAAAAGGCTTAGACAAGGCTAATTCGTAGGCTTTTTGACCATCTGAGGCGGAAACGACTTGATAGCCCTCTTTTTCTAGATTAAAGGTTAAAAGTGTGACGATGGAAGGTTCATCATCGACAACGAGTATTTTTTTCATGGCAAACTCCTTTAGCTTCTTTTTTTCAAGAAACGATTAAATTTCAACGAACAAGTCCTATTTTAGCATGAATAGACAATTGGTACTATTGCAACCACTAAATAAATGCTATAATAAAGGACGATTTCATAGGAAAGCTGAGGGTGCTATATGATCGGAATCAGTGCGTGTCTAGGCGGTGTACTTTGCCGTTATGATGGAAAACACCAAGCAGTGCCACCATTGATCGAACTGGTAAGAGCAGGTCAAGCAATGATGGTTTGTCCAGAAGTTCTTGGCGGCTTGCCGATCCCACGGGAACCGGCCGAAATCGTTGGTGGCGATGGGGTGGACGTTTGGGCGCAACGAGCGAAGGTCGTCACCATCTCAGGGGAAGACGTGACCGAACAGTTTACTACCGGCGCGAAAATTGCTTATCAAAAATTACAAGAGCAAGGCATCACTCAACTGATCCTAAAAGAGAAAAGTCCCTCTTGTGGCAGTCAGATGATTTATGATGGCAATTTTACTGGAATCAAAAGAACAGGGATCGGTGTCGCTTGTGCGTATTTTCGGCAACAAGGCATGACTGTTTTGTCCGATGTCGAATGGCTTGCAAAACAGGAGGAAGCAAATGGAAATTGAAAAGACCAATCGCATGAATGCGTTGTTTGAGTTTTATTCCACGTTATTGACAGAAAAACAGATGAATTACATGGAATTGTATTACGCAGATGATTTTTCTCTAGGAGAAATCGCTGAAGAGTATCAAGTAAGCCGTCAAGCAGTCTATGACAACATCAAACGCACCGAACGTATTTTAGAAGACTATGAAAAAAAACTACATATGTTTTCGGACTATATCATGCGGGAAGACTTGCTGGATCAGCTAAGCGAGTATACGAAAACTCACTATCCAAAAGACGAAACCTTACAGGGGTTTATTCAACAGCTCCAAGAAATTGAAGAATAAAGGAATGAAAAAAAATGGCATTTGAAAGTTTAACTGAACGCCTCCAGCAGGCAATGAGCAAACTGCGCAGAAAAGGAAAAGTATCTGAAGCAGATGTAAAAGAAATGATGCGTGAGATTCGTCTAGCTTTATTAGAAGCCGACGTCAATCTGCAAGTTGTGAAAGAGTTTACCAAAAATGTCCGTGAACGGGCAGTTGGGGTAGAAGTATTAGAAAGCTTATCTCCAGCGCAACAGATCGTTAAAATCGTTGACGAAGAATTAACCAAAACGTTAGGATCAGAAACAGTTGGGATTGAAAAATCACCAAAGATCCCAACGATTATCATGATGGCTGGTCTGCAAGGGGCAGGGAAAACCACCTTTGCTGGGAAATTAGCCAATCACTTGATCAAAACCGAAAACGCACGTCCATTAATGATTGCCGGTGACGTGTACCGTCCAGCCGCGATCGACCAATTGAAAGTATTAGGTCAGCAATTGGATGTACCTGTTTTCGATATGGGAACTGATGTCAGTCCAGTTGAAATCGTACGCCAAGGATTGGCTTTGGCTCGGGAAAAGAAAAATGACTATGTCTTGATCGATACAGCAGGTCGTTTGCATATCGATGAAAACTTGATGGAAGAGCTAAAACAAATCAAGGACTTGGCACAGCCAAATGAAATTTTACTGGTAGTGGATGCGATGACAGGACAAGATGCTGTCAACGTGGCGGAAAGCTTCAATCAACAATTGGGGATCACAGGGGTAGTCATCACCAAACTAGATGGCGATACACGTGGCGGTGCGGCATTGTCAATTCGTCAAGTTACAGGCGCTCCAATCAAGTTCACTGGTACCGGTGAAAAATTGACCGACCTTGAAGTATTCCATCCAGATCGGATGTCTAGTCGGATTCTCGGTATGGGTGATATGCTGACTTTGATCGAAAAAGCACAGCAAGATTACGACGAGAAAAAAGCAGAAGAACTTGCTCAAAAAATGAAGGAAAACTCCTTCGACTTCAATGACTTTGTTGAACAGATCGATCAAGTCATGGGCATGGGCCCAATTGAAGATCTTTTGAAAATGATTCCGGGAATGAGCCAAATGCCTGGCATCGAGAACGTCAAAGTTGATCCAAAACAAATTGCCCGTCAAAAAGCCATGGTTTATTCCATGACACCAGCAGAACGTGAAAATCCTGATTTGTTAAATCCAAGCCGTCGTCGCCGGATTGCCGCCGGTTCTGGCAACAGTGTCGTCGAAGTCAACCGCATGATCAAACAATTTAAAGAATCCCGCAAAATGATGCAGCAAATGAGCAAAGGGAATATGAACATTCCTGGCATGGATCAAATGTTTGGCGGCGGTGTCAAAGGGAAACTTGGAAAAATGGCCATGAATCGTATGGTCAAAAAACAAAAGAAGAAAAAGAAAAAACGCAAATAATCGTTTAACGCTGATAGGAACTAAGAACCGAACCTTCTCTTAGGGTACAATTAAAAAAAACATGACCTGAAAAGACACCAAATCGAGAAGCTGTACCTCCTGATTCTAGCAGCTGCAGCTCCTCAGATTGCCTTCTTTCAGGTCATGGTTTTTTTATGTTCACAGTGTCCTCTTTAAATGAACTCCTTCAAAGTACATCAAATAGAACATCTAAAGAACATCCCTTTTTATAGAGAAAGCCAGCTTTCTACTGAATATCCTAAATCGTCCAAGAGTCAAAAATAGCGAAGAACTATCGTTGCGGACAACTCAAAGGATAAGATAGAAGCAGAACATTCGTGCTTTCTGGCAAATGATGCTACTATTAATTTATAGCAAGTATGAAAGGAGTTTTTACGATGACAAACAAGGATCGCATTGAAGGAAAAGTAACCGAAACAAAAGGGAAACTTACAGGAGATGACTCCGAGGAGTTAAAAGGGAAAACCCAAAATAAATATGGGAAAGCCAAAGATAAGGTTGAAGATTTTGCGGATGATGTTTCTCGCAAAGTAAATGACTTCTTTGACAAAAAAGACGACGACAAACCTAAACATTAAACATAAAAGCGTCCCAGCAACAATTTCTTGTTGTAGGGACGCTTTTTTAAATATTGCTGACCTGTTTGTTTTTTCGTTTGTACCACCAATTCATCAGTGCTTTAGGATAGACAAGCAATAAACTGATGAATAAGCAAGCAACCAGCAACAAGCCAAGCCGAAGGATGATGTTCCAAAGACTGACATCATACCCCTCATAGAGATCACGGTAAAAAATTTCTAGCGGGTAATAAGAAATCATGGATAGATAGAACCAGGTTCCTAAAGAAAGCAGCCAATAAACCGGGGCGCGCAATTTAGGGATCGTTAAATAATCACCGTCATTTTCTAAAGAAATTTTCGAGAACACTTTTTCGGCAGCAAGAATTAGCAAGCCGCTCAAACCGAGGTAAAGGAGCAGTAGCCACCAAGGATAGACATATCCTTGCGGCCAATCGATCCACGTTTGAAAAGGAAGCAGAAAATCCCCATGACCAAGAAATACAAAACTAAAAAACTCGCGGGTACATTGGAAAAAGCTATACCCCATTGTTCCTAGAGAAAGAGTGAAGAACACCGACAGCACGCCAGTAAACAGATTCCCCAGTAAAACGCCCAACAAGATGCCGACAGCAAATACGAGTAGATTCGTTGCCAAAGTACTAAGGGCGGAAAGCAGCACGTCTTGAAGCGGCACAGCGAGATAGCGAGCCGGGATCATTGTGTATTCGATCAGGATATGACCTAACAGGCCCAACACTAAACAAGCGGTCAAGGGTAAGCCGATAAAAAGCAGTTTCTTTCGAAAGACGTGCTTTCTGCTAAAGGGTAAAGCAAATAAAAAGCGATTGAAATTGGTGCGGCCATCGACAAAAAAGGACAAAAAGCCCCAAATAAACAGGAAGACAATCACAAATTGATTCATGGTGGTCATATACGGGCGATTGTAATAAAAATCATCTGAGTACTCTTTGTTGATTGTCAATACCGCATCGCGGTACTCTGCTGCCGAATCAAAGTAAACCGGGGTTTCACCGTTGTAGCTTTTGACATAGTATTCTCGATTTTCGTTAAAATCTTTGATAAATTCCTCAGATGCCAAATAACGTTCTTGCTGGTGCCAAGAATTTTGTGATTGCCAGCCAGCACTAAGATACATGAAGAGCACGACAAAACAAAAACCGATCAACAGCTTACCGTAGCGTTCTTTAAATATATTGCTTAACATCGTTTTCCACCTCTATCCTTCCACCAATGCTTCTTGTCGTAAATTTGCTTCAAACAGATCTTCCAAAGTCAAAGGTAATTCTTCGAAAACCAAAGGATCAAGTTGCTGGATCTCAGCCGCCAGCTCCTCTGTGTAATTGTCAAACAAAGCAGTCAAGACTCGACCTTGTTTTTGAATCAGCTTGGAGTGCTGCTTGATAAGGGGAGGAATCTGTTTGCTGCGAAAGACGAGTTGGAGTTTGCGAGATTGTTCGCGAATCGTTTCCAAACGGTAGTCTCCTTCAATCGTTTTCCCTTTGATCAACAAGGCACGATCAATAATATGTTCTAATTCATTTAGATTATGAGAAGCGATTAAGGCGGTACGATTCGACTCGCTGAGGCTTTCCAGCAATAATCCAATCACTTTTTTACGGACGATCACATCAAGCCCATCAAAAGGTTCGTCTAACAGTAAGAACGTCGCATTTGAGGCGATCGCAAGAATCATTTTATAAAGACCTTGCATACCTTTTGACATCCGTCGGTAGGAAAGCGTCAGAGGAAGACCGTGACTTTGCATCAATTCTAAGTAAAGATTCTGATCGAAATTTGGATAAGCAAGCCGATAAAATTGATTGAGCTTTTTCAAAGAGTAGGCCGAAAGAAAGTTTTCTTTTTCATCAATATAAAAAAGTTGTTCTTTTAATTGCGGATGCTGATCCAGGCGTTGGTTATCGATGGAAATCTCCCCATCATCTAGTAAATAATGCCCAGCAATCGTCCGAAACAACGTGGTTTTCCCAGAACCATTGCGGCCGATTAATCCTACGAGCTCTCCTTTTTCCAAAGAGAAGTTCACGTTTTCTAAGACAATTGTTTGTTCCATTTTCTTGGTCACATGCTCGATCTTCACTGTGGATCGCCTCCTAACTCTTGTTCAAAGCCATTCATCCAATCGCTCAGCTCACGCATGCTGATCTGTAAATGGCGTGCTTCGATCACCAATTCTTTCAAACGTTCTTTCACTTGTAAGATCCGAATCTCATCGCGTGGCAGATCCTCAGTAACTTTCACAAAGGTGCCTTTTCCTTTGATGGTGACAAGTACTTGCTCATTTTCCAATACTTTGTAGGCTTTGCTGACGGTATTTGGATTCATCAACAGGCGCTTGGCCATTTCACGAACCGAAGGTACTTGGTCTCCGGCGATTAGAACACCGTTCAGAATATCTTCTTTGATACTTAAAACCAATTGCTCATAGTAAGGTTTGCTGCTGGCTTTGTTAATGCGAACCACAAAATCAGCTCCTTTCATTTATGTGTACTAGTATACGTAGTACACTGGTGGAAGTAAAGTCATTTATGATAAAATAAACAAAAAGGAGCTGATGAGGACAATGGAGCGATGTGAATGGGCCAACAGTACACCAGCAATGCAGGAGTATCATGATACGGTATGGGGAAAACCTGAGTATGAGGATCAGCAGTTGTTTCGAAAACTGGTGTTAGATATGAATCAAGCAGGATTGAGCTGGCAAACGATTTTAAACAAGATGGCGAATTTCGATGCAGCATACGATCAGTTTAATATCATAAAAGTAGCGAACTATACGGAAGAAAAAGTGGAAGAACTGATGATGAATCCAGGAATCATTCGCAATCGACGAAAGATTGAAGCAGCGATCATCAATGCCCAAGAAGTTTTAAAAATCCAGCAAGAATACGGCAGTTTCTCCGCATTCTTGTGGCGATATGTCAATCATGAGCCAGTCATCAATGAATTTCAGCAGCAATCCGATGTACCGACCCATTCGGAAATCTCCGATCAGCTAGCAAAAGACTTGAAAAAGCGAGGCTTTAAATTTGTCGGAACGACAACTATTTACGCGTTTATGGAAGCGGTCGGCATGGTTAATGATCACTTAGTCACTTGTGTTTGTCGAAGGTCAGAAGCAATCGTAAAAATAAAGGAGTGAGCCTAATTGGGAAAAGTGGTATTTTATGGTGCAATCAGCCTCGATGGCTATTTAGCAGGTATGGAGGATCAACTGGACTGGCTGTTTCAAACTGATACCGGTGTTGCAACGACCTATGAAGCATTTTTTTCAACCATCGACGCGACCGTGATGGGAAGAAAGACCTATCAAGAAGCAAAAAAACTGATGGATGATGGACTGCTATATCCTGAAAAGACCAACTATGTTTTTTCTCGTACCCGAAAAGAGCCGCTGCCGGATGCAACCCTAGTGTCAACGGATCCAGTTGCATTTGTTTCAGCATTAAAACAAGAGGAAAACGTATGGGTAGTAGGTGGAGGTTCCTTATTAAAACCATTGCTGGAAGCTGATTTGATCGATGAATGGTTTATTCAAATCGCGCCGGTGTTTTTAGGAGAGGGCAAGCGACTGTTTGAACCGGGGGATTATGCGAGACGCTTGACGTTTGTTGAAACAAAACAGATGGGGGAACTGACAGAACTTCATTTTGTCCGAAAGTCTGTGTCAGGCAGCGAGTAAAAAGCGCAAACGATTATTCTTCACAGTAAAAAGACCAAGAAACTCAGTGCCGAGTTTCTTGGTCTTTTTGTTTGGATTCTTAATTAGTTGAATCGTTGAAAGAGTTCAATATATTTTGCAATGATCGTTTCAAAGAAGCTTACTGTATCTGGGTTGATTTCGTTGTTTTCATCAATCAAGTTGGTGATTCCACCGATATAGGCTTCTGGTTGTTGTAGAGTAGGCATATCCAAAAAGACTAATGATTGACGTAGGTGATGGTTTGCACCAAACCCAGCGATCGCTCCTGGAGAAACGCTGACAACCAAAGCTGGTTTGCCACCCCAACTGCTAGCACCGTAAGGACGAGAACCAACATCTAATGCATTTTTCAATGCTGCAGGAACAGAACGATTGTATTCTGGTGTAAAGAAGAAGACCCCGTCAACGGCGCTTAATGCTTCCCGAAATGCTGTCCATTCAGCAGGAACTTTTCCTTCAACTTCCAAATCTTCATTGTAAAAAGGCAAGTTGCCGATTTCGATGAAAGATGCTTCAAAACCTTCTGGTAATAATGATGCGAATTTTTTCGCTACGAGTTTATTAAATGATCCTTCCCGTAAACTGCCGACGATAAAACCAATTTTTTTTGTCATGTAAATTTCCTCCTTGTTGTTTTCTACTCATTAAGCTTACCAAAAGTAAGTGGATGGTGCAAATAAAACGATTTGACTTTAAAAAGTTTCTCTATTACTAATGATACGCGTCCTGATTCATTCTGGCAAAAGATAACCATGCTTAGAAAATAAGAAAGAAGAAACTTTTTTTAGCTGTAAAGAAAAAACTCTTTACACCATCGAAAAAACCTGTTAAACTAGCTCTTGTGATTAAATCAATGGAGGTGTAAATAATGGCAGTAAAAATTCGTTTAAAACGCATGGGTTCTAAAAAGAAACCTTTTTACCGTATCGTCGTAGCAGATTCACGTTCTCCTCGTGACGGACGTTTCATCGAAACAGTTGGTACTTACAATCCTTTACTAGACCCAGCTGAAGTGACAATCAAAGAAGATTTAGTTCTTGATTGGTTATCTAAAGGTGCGCAACCTTCAGATACAGTTCGTAACATCCTTTCTAAAGAAGGCGTTATGAAAAAACACCACGAAGCAAAATTCACTAAGAAATAAGGTGACTTTGGATGAAAGATTTGCAAGAATTAGTCTTAACGATCGTTTCACCACTTGTTACCAAACCTGAGGATATCAAGCTTGAGCTGGTAGAGTCAGATGATTTCTTGGAATATAATCTTACTGTGGCACCAGAGGATATTGGTCGTATCATCGGTAAACAAGGTCGGGTTGCCAAAGCAATTCGAACAATCGTTTACAGTGTACGGACAAATGGACCAAAAAAAGTTCGTTTGAATATCATTGATGGTAAATAAGCAAGAATGAAAAGCATTTCTCTTTGAGGAATGCTTTTTTTGTAAAATTCATGCTTAAGATGGAGGACAAAAAAAGGTGGTTTTGAGATAATCAAAAGGAGGAGGTGCTTGTATGTCTCAACTAATCGCATGGATCGTCGTTCTTTTGATCCTCGTCTTTATTTATAAAATTGGTTCTTTTCTTTGGCGAACGCTAGGGATCTTGTTGTTGCTCTTTTTAATTTGGGTCTATCGTGAGGAGATCATGACGCAATTGAACCAATGGACACAAAACTTTCGTTGGGGCGACCTATCGACGATCGCCAATCAAGTTTGGCAATGGATCAAGGATGGCTTTCAATCACTGCAAAATTGGGTGACAAATCTTTAAAAAATCAACAAAAAAATGACAGACAATCTGACTTGTTTGTCATTTTTTTTATTGAGGGGTATTCTTTGTATAAGGAGGGGAACATCATGAAAAAAGAACTAGGATTATTCGTTACGCTGCTGACGATGGGCGCCTTAGCTGGCTGCAATAATCAACAGGAACCAGAAACCAGTCAAGCCAGTAGTGCCGAAACAACAGCGACGAGTATGGTGGAAAGTACCCAAACGCAAGCAAGTAGTCAATCAGAAACCAGTCAATCAAGTACGTCTTCTAGTCAGGCGGCTTCTAGGGATTCTTCAAACACGAATAGTACTGCAGATATCTACGCTCAAATACAAGCGGCATTCCCTGATCTTGTCTTGCCCAAGGACATTCCACTTGCTACAGGTAAAGTGTTGAATGCGGCCACAGCTGGCAGTCAGTCCGATGCTTCGATTCTTTATTATGGACTTGATAAGCAGCTGCCTCTCAATGACAAGGCTTTGAACGAGGAAACACCGATTGCTGCTTTTCAATCAAAAGACTATCAATCAGCGGATGAAGCTGCTGCAGCGGTCAATGTAACAGCTGATGATGGCGGACAAGCCGTTGATCTCGGATATGGCATTACTGGGCATATGCAAGGAGCTGCTGGCTCCAGTTATTTGAGCTGGCAAGAAGGAAATTGGTCATTGACTGTTCGAGCAGTCAATCAAGAGGAACAAGATCCAGTTCCGGTTGCCAAAGAAGTGGTAGCGTATCTGGAAGAAGCTATGCTCCCAGCGCCTGAGGTCGGTCAAATCACTATCGATATGGGAAAAAATGACCATACAGCAACTACAGTGGTTTGGCAACAAGAAAAGACCCTTCGAACGGTGCAACATCAAGATGCACGTTCAGCATTGAAAATGGCCGTTTCTATGAATCAATAAGGTTCATATTAGGACAATGCCCCTTTGATCAAGCGTCGAAGGGGCATTTTTCGCGCGATGATTTTGAGGAAAACATGGGGCGCTAGGAAACGGCTAGAATTCGCTACTTTGCTATGCTAAAATAGAACAGAAGTTAGAAGAAATGGGGAACGAACGTGACAGAATATTTAAACGTAGGAAAAATCGTCAATACACATGGAATCCGTGGAGAAGTACGTGTGATATCACAAACGGATTTTCCAGAAGAACGCTACCGTAAAGGGGCCGAATTGACACTTTTTCGTGAAAATAAAGAGCCAATAACATTGATTGTTTCAGGTCATCGCAAACACAAAAACTTTGATTTAGTGACGTTTGAGGGTTATCCCAATATTAACGATGTTGAACCGTTTCGTAACGGCATTTTAAAAGTTACCAAGGATGATTTGGTGAATTTAGCAGAAAATGAGTTTTACTACCATGAAATTATTGGTCTGGAAGTCGTCGAAGAAGATGGCACAATCATTGGTAAAGTCAAAGAGATCCTTTCACCAGGTGCCAATGACGTTTGGGTCGTTCAACGAAAAGGGAAGAAGGATGCCTTGATTCCTTATATCGAGTCGGTTGTCCACACGATCGATCTTGAAAATGGTCAGGTCACTGTGGAAATCCCAGAGGGGTTGTTAGACGATGAGAATTGATGTATTGACACTATTTCCGCGAATGTTCGAAGGTCCTCTAGGAGAATCGATCATTGGCAAAGCACGGGAAAAGGGACTGTTAGAAATCAACGTCTCAAATTTCCGTGACTATTCCGACAACAAACATCAAACAGTGGATGACTATCCTTATGGTGGCGGAGCAGGAATGTTATTAAAAGTCCAACCTGTCTATGACAATATCAAAGCGATCGAAGAAGCAGCACCAGAAACGAAGAAACGCGTGATCCTTTTAGACCCAGCGGGGAAACCTTTTGATCAAAAGATGGCAGAAGAATTTTCTACCGAAGAGCACCTCGTCTTCATTTGTGGTCATTATGAAGGATACGATGAACGAATCCGTTCATTGGTCACTGATGAAGTGTCACTGGGAGATTACGTCTTGACTGGCGGCGAATTGGGTGCAATGGTCATGATCGATGCGACGGTCAGACTATTACCAGAAGTTTTAGGCAATCAAACCTCCGCACAAACCGATTCTCATTCCACTGGTTTATTAGAACATCCGCAATATACACGCCCAGCAGAGTTTAAAGGCATGAAAGTACCAGAAGTTTTGATGAATGGCAATCATAAATTGATCGAGCAGTGGCAATTAAAAGAATCATTGCGACGCACCTTTCAGCGCCGACCTGATATGCTAGAAAATTATCCGTTGACGGAAGAAATGCAGAAGCTTTTAAAAGAAATTGAAGAAGAAGCGAAAACTGGCAACTAAAATAGTGCCAGTTTTTTTGATATTCTGCGCGATGACAAGAAAATTCTCTTTACAGCCTGTGGTCGACTGTGGTAAGATGTTTCAGTGAGTGTAAACTCAACTATTACGATGTTCCGCTGGAGCTTTCATGCTTTAAGAATGTTTGGGAATAAGGAGAATGATAAACATGAATCCATTGATTCAAGAACTAACTCAAGAACAATTACGTACTGACATCCCAGCTTTCCGTCCTGGGGACACTGTTCGCGTTCACGCGAAAGTTGTCGAAGGAACTCGCGAACGTATCCAGTTATTTGAAGGTGTTGTCATCAAACGCCGCGGTGCTGGTATCAGCGAAACTTATACAGTTCGTAAAGTATCAAACGGTGTAGGTGTTGAACGTACCTTCCCATTGCACACACCACGTGTTGCACAAATCGAAGTTGTTCGTTACGGTAAAGTACGTCGTGCAAAATTGTACTACTTACGTGCATTACACGGAAAAGCAGCTCGTATCAAAGAAATTCGTCGTTAATCATTTATTATCAGATGAAGCAAAAGCCCTTGATTTCAAGGGCTTTTTTCTTTTGTCTGAGGTGAAAAAAACTTTCTATTCGTTGTGATAAAATCATGAAACGACTATAAGAACAGGAGGGGATCATTGCTGCATACCGCTGGGTACCCTTGTATTTTGATGGGAACAGTCGTCTGAGTGAAACACAATGCCATCGACTGAAACTTTTTGTGGACATTTATCGGCTATCCGATAGTGACAGATTGCAGGTTGTCGATTGTTTGATCGATCACCTTTCAGCATTATTTGCTTTTATGTGTAGAGAAGGAAAAAAGGGAGTGAAAATTGTTAGAAAAACACTGATGAGGGACATCACGTTAAATACCAATATGACATTCAGCGCTGAAAGAAAATAAATCGTAAATCACCGAATTGATAAAAAAGGATTAGAGAATAATTGGGAAGACCAAGATTACATGTTTATGTAATTTCCTCTTGATAGGTTTTATTAAAATTTTTGTTATTTATATGATGGTTTTTTTCGCTTTTTTAGTCCTTGTAGTTTATTGAATTTGAAATATAAGAAAAAAACTTGAATTATTTCATTATTTTTTTCTCATAAATGATTACAGAAAAAAAGCAATATATTCCCCTTTTTTTGATGGTTTCTATGGTAACCTTCTCGATAGGGAACTTTCTTTTATCTAGCTATTGCTGACCTCTTCGTGTTAGTTAATTACTTCACAAATAAAAGGAAGTTCTTTATTTAAATGAATTGAAAGAGGTGTCTTTATGAAAGCAGCTGTAGTATCAAACGATAAGGTTGTAAAAATTGAGGAAAAAGAATTGAGAGCGCTTCGTCCGAATGAAGCATTATTGAAAATGGAGTGTTGTGGTGTCTGCCATACGGACTTGCATGTAAAAGATGGTGACTTCGGAGATGCATCTGGAATCGTACTCGGTCACGAGGGAATCGGTAAAGTGGTCGCGATCGGTGATGATGTTACTTCTCTAGCAATCGGTGACCGTGCAAGTGTCGCTTGGTTATATGAAAGCTGTGGATCATGCGAATACTGTGTGAACGGGAATGAATCATTATGCCGTTCCGTTAGAAACGCCGGATATTCTGTAGATGGCGGTATGGCTGAAGAGTGTATCGTTGTAGCTGACTATGCAGTGAAGGTACCAGAGGGCTTAGGTTCTGCTGAAGCCAGCAGCATTACTTGTGCAGGTGTAACCACATATAAAGCGGTAAAAGTTTCTGACATTAAACCAGGTCAATGGATCGCGATCTATGGTTTAGGAGGATTAGGAAACCTAGCCTTGCAATATGCAAAAAATGTCTTTAATGCAAAAGTGATTGGGATTGATATCAACGAGAAACAATTGGACTTTGCAAAAGATCATGGCGCTGACCTTGTGATCAATCCTGCGAAAGAAGATGCGGCAAAAATCATTCAAGAAGCAACCGGCGGCGCACATGCAGCTGTAGTAACAGCTGTTTCAAAAGCAGCCTTCAATTCTGCTGTCGATGCCGTTCGTGCGGGCGGTACGATTGTAGCGGTTGGTCTTCCACCAGAAAGCATGGACTTGAACATTCCTCGACTTGTATTGGACGGTATTAAAATCGTCGGTTCCCTTGTTGGAACACGGACTGATTTAGCAGAAGCTTTCCAATTCGCAGCTGAAGGAAAAGTCGTTCCTAAAGTTGTCATGCGTCAGTTAGAAGAGATCAATGATATTTTTGATGAAATGCTTTCAGGAAAAATCAAAGGGCGAATGGTCATTGATTTTCAAGAGAAATAAATAGAAATAGAAAAACCAACGGGTGAATTTTAAACGAAGGAGAAGATTTCGTGTGTAACTTATTGATCATTGATAGCAAAGAGCATGGAGCAGTTAACGATATGATTCGTTTGATCGATCGTCATTTTCCGAATGTCATCTTGCTTCCGACGGTTTGTTCAAAAAAAGCGCTTCAGCGTACCTGTCTTGAGCAGCCAGTTGAAATTGCAGTGATTAATGCGGATGGCGAAGAGGACTCTTTTGAATTATATAAAGTATTGCTTTCATTTTGCCCTAATGCAAAAGCAATTTTGTATTCTGCTGTAGAAAGTTTTGCTACCGCTCAAAAAGCGTTGCGTTACGGCTTGATTGATTACTTGGTCGAACCGATCACAAATGATTTTGTTTATGCATTGGATCGGGGAATTCAATCCATCAATCAGATTTCCTTGCTACACATCGAGAAAAATAATGAGGCTTCTCCTTCGCTTTCTTTAAGACATAAGATATTGCGCTATATTCATGAAAATTATAGAGAACATATTACGTTAGATACTTTAGCAGATCACCTGCATTTAAGCCGGTATCACACCAGTCGTTTGATCAAGAATACATTAGGAATGACCTTTTCATTGTACTTGATGATTTATCGTATTGAAGTTGCCAAAAAAGAACTATCAACAAGTGATCGATCAATCAGTGAAATCTCTGTCAGAGCAGGATTCAATGATCCAAATTATTTTAGTAAGAAATTTAAAAAAGCAACTACTTATACGCCAAAAGAGTATCGAAAAATTTATCGTGGGAAAGCTACCGTGATCGATTCAAGACTTGAGCTTTAAGTATTGAAAAAAACAGATCAGCTTGCAGTTGAATTGATTAGCGAAAAAATGGCTTCTATGCGATGCGTATCTGGTTACTTTTCCATAGATGATAAAAGCAAAAGGCCTTTCATGCAAAGGTTTTTTTTGCTTGGAAAAACGAGTTTTGAATGAGCTGATAGAAACCAACGGCGTAGGATAAGGTCTGATGTTTTTGTGAATCCAACGATAGATGCTATAATGAGAGCGGATTCATCAATACAACTTATCAAAGAAAAGAGGCAAGAAAATGGCGAATAAAATGGTGTTTATAAATTTGCCTGTCACTGATATCAAACGTGCAACCTCCTTTTATGAAGCGTTGGGATTTGTCAAAAATGAAGAGTTCTCAAACGAGACTAGCAGCGGAATGGTTTGGAGTGAATCGATTTGGATAATGTTGTTAGAACATGAGTTTTATCAACAGTTTCTGAATGGCAGACGTATTGGGGATACGAAGAACACGAGTAGTGCATTGATCGCGTTTAGCTTTGATACGCCAGAAGAAGCGAAGAATTTTGCAAAGATTGCAGAAGCAAATGGTGGCCAATCGTTCCAAGTTGATATGGGGATTCCAGAGGATATGATGGTCGGCTATGAAATCGTTGATCCCGACGGCAATCAGCTTGAATCAGCATGGATGAATGGCTATTAGCAAAGTGATTGTTTAAATAAAAAGTGAAAAAGTGGTTCAGGATGCAGTTCCCTCAAGAAGTTAGGCTTTTGTACTAACTTTTTGAGGGCTGCTTTTTCTTGACGGGATCCTCGAGTTTTGTAAGATTGGTCAGTCCCCTTTGTCTAAATGCTAAAAAAGAGGTATGATACAAGAAAAAGGAGTGGAGACGAAGTGAAATACTCAACCAAATACAGCGACGCCATTCACATCCTCGCTTATATCCACCTCTTTAAAGGAACTGATTTATCAAGTGATCGGATCGCCCAGAGTGTTGAAACGAATCCGGCTTATGTTCGTCGGATTATGAGTGATCTACGGGTTGCTGGGTTGATCGAAAGCCAAAGAGGAAAACCAAACCCTAAACTAACGAAGGAACCAAACGAGATTTCTTTGTTGGACATTTATGCGAGTGTTGAAAAAGACCACCATCTTTTACATGCAGACAAAAAAACCAACCCCAACTGCTTAATTGGGGGGAATATTCAAGGGGTATTAGAAGAAACCTATGATGTGCTGCAAAAGAAAATCGAGCAGGAGATGAGTGCCATCTCGTTGCAATCAATCATTGAAGGCATTCGAGGAGAAGCCAAACAGTAGATTGAACGGACACAACACAGTAAAAAGAACTTTCACCTGCTAAGCAATTTCTTGACAGGAAAGAAAGTTTCTTTTATACTCTAGTTGTAACTTGATTAGTAACAACTGTTTTAGTCAAACAAAAGATGAGGAAGGATGATTATCATGAAAATCGGTGTTATTGGCGCAACGGGAAATGCAGGTTCAGCTATTTATCAAGAAGCAGTACAGCGAGGACATGAGGTGACTGCTATCGTTAGAAATGAAGCTAAAGCCAAAGAACAATTTGGTGATACAGTCAAAACACTTACAAAAGATGCTTTTTCGTTAACAGAAGGAGACCTCGACGGGTTTGACGTATTGGTCGATGCGTTTGCGACAAGTCCTGACCAAGCGTACTTGCATGTGGATTTGGCAGCAAAATTAGTGCACCTGTTTCGAGAAAAGAACACACGCTTGTTCTTCATTTTAGGAGCTGGCAGCCTGTTCAACGAAGCGGGTGAACGCAATCTTACCGAATTGAAAAAAGCCCCAGGAAGTGAAAGCTGGATCGCGATCCCAGAAAATCAGTTAGATGAATATCTCTTTTTAGAAACCGTCAAAAATGTTCATTGGGTCGGGATTTCTCCAGGAAATCTATTTCAAGAGGGACCAGCTAAACCAGCGATTTTAGGCAAAGATCACTTGCTTTTCAACGACCAAAAGAAATCAGTAACTTCCAGCGGTACGTTAGCCAAAGCAATTCTTGATGAAATTGAAACAGTGCAACATGAAAATACTCGTTTTACTGTGATTGATGCAGAGTAGGTTCAACAAATGATTGACCCAATCGATCAGAATCGATAGCTGCATAGGTTGGCAAGTAGACTGTTTCAGGCAACTTCTTTTTTCACAATTTTTTGTTTCCAATACCCAATAATTTAGACAAGACAAATCCTCTGTCTTTGCTTATAATCAAGGACAGAGGTGATAAAATGAATAAAAAAATCGAAGCGTATGAATTGATGCTTCTGCAATTAAAAGGGTTGCTAGAAGCGGAGAGTAATTGGATCGCCAACCTGGCCAACTCTTCTGCTTTACTGAATGAAACATTGGAAGATACAGTGTTTGCCGGCTATTATTTGTTTGAAGAAGGCGAACTGATTTTAGGTCCATTCCAAGGAAGAGTCTCTTGCACCAGAATCACATTAGGCAAAGGGGTTTGTGGGGAATCAGCAGAGAAAAAAACCACATTGATCGTACCCAATGTCAAAGAACATGAAAATTATATTTCTTGTGACTCAGCAGCGATGTCTGAAATCGTAGTTCCCATGGTGGTTGATGATCAGTTGCTTGGAGTGCTGGATATCGATAGTGGAAAAACGAACAGCTATGATGCGATCGATCAGAAATATCTGGAAGAATTTGCTGCTTTATTGGTAGCAAGTCGTCAATAAAGTACTTGTTTTTTAATTTTAACTATAAAACAACATAATGTTTTTAAGTGGGGCGTTCATTGAATAATGAACGCTTTTTTTAGTTATTATTTAAAAATGTCGGGCATATTACTTTATTTAATTAAAATTAGATGATAATATGATAATACAATTAGAAAAATGAGTTTTTAAGGAGAGAATTATGGAAGCAGAAACAATTGTATTAGGTAAAGCATATGAATGTAAACCAGTCGGCTTACAAAGCCGCGTGATTGGTGAAGTGGTCAGAAAAATGGAACGATGTGTCGTATTAAATGTGATCCGCTACGATGGGATCGATCATGAAGACATCGAAGAACGTTGCGGACGAGTAGTTGCAAAATACAATGAGATCTATCAACCAGCGCTAGTTGAGTGCTTTTTTAGCTGATCCATTGGTAATCACCCAATCAAAATAAAATGAAACCATGCATGTAAACTAATTCCCTTAAAAAGAGACTGTTTCTCAGAAGCAGTCTCTTTTTTGATTCTTAAACTCAGGTATCTAGCAAAAGAAGTGCTATAATAGGCGAGAAAACAACAGAAAGCAGGGATTAGGATGGAACTAAAAAAGACGATCGTTGAGGAGCAGCAGTTGCTTTTTGAATGGCCGAATGAAGCAGGCCAACTGCAAATTGTTAAGGGAAGTCTAGCACAAGTCAAAGAAAATACTGTGCTATTTTTTATCAAAGACGGCCAAATTTTCTCAGTAGCAGACGATAAAGCCTTTGACGACAAGCTAGAATACGACCGCTTGATGATCCTCACACCATCTTGGGAGATCATGGCTCCTTATTTAGCAGCCTATTATCAAGAACAATATCAGTTAACTAGTGGGTCCAAAGCATCCATCGGCATCCCACAAGAGTTGCAGCAAACCATTGCTGCTAGCGCAAAACCATTTGATCGATTTATCGATTTTCTTGGCTATGGATCTATGAGCAAAAAGACGACAAAAGAGGCAAAAAAAGGGGGCAAACCAAGACACAAATGGTCAAAAGAATTACAAGATGAACCCTTCATGGTTGACTATCAAGGAAGTAAAGCAAGGGTCTATTGGCAAAAACGCAACGAGGTTCGAATTGAAAAAGGCGCAATTTTGAGTCAAGAGATTCCCTTGAATAAAGACGGATCGGTTGGTTTTTCTGCTCGTTTAGCGGAAAAAATTCGGCAAGAAAACCAAGCGGCGATCAAAGAGGGACACACGATTGAAGACGTTGTATTAAAAAGTGTCAACGAGGTAGGAATGTTTCTTTACTATGGGGGCACCAATGGTTGGCTACAATTAAAAGATCAGCAAGGAAGAACCTTGAACGAACGAACGGTGGAGTAGAAAAGAGAGGCACTGAACAAGAAAGCGATCCACCATAGCTAAATCAATCTGCTTTGGTGGATCGCTCTTATAGTTTAACTAGGAGTAGCCTCTTCATCGATCAAGACAAATTCTTGACCGGTCTTGGACAAAACAAGTTTCGGTTTTGCAGTTCCTTCTTTTTCTGCTCGATACGCCTCTCTGTGCTTTTGCAAATGTTCGGGACGTTTTAACCAAGCTTGAAAGGCTTTTTTCTCAGTCCATTTTGACACCAACTGGAAAACGAGGCTGTCTTTTGATTCTGAAAACCATGCTTCAGCAGAGTGACAGCCAGCAAATGTTTTCATTGAGGCGGAATCTTTTTTCATTTTAGCAAGAAAAATGTCTTTACCTTCTGGAATGACTTCAAACGCAACGGTACGGATATACATGAAATTCCTCCTTTGACTGTGAGTGATTTCATTTAGTATAGCGCTAATTGAGAATGATTGTCAATTAGCTATGGGATCTTGTAAGCTTTTTATCGATAGTCATTTTTTGATTAAATCCCTCAAAAGCCTTGAACAAATGAAAAAAGTACGTATAATTAATATACGTACTGAAGAGTCCGAAGAGTATTGGAGAAAATGGATACTTGGGGAAGTCTTTCTTTTCTCACGTGCAGTACTCTTCGTTTGTTTAGTGTACCACTCCCATTTTAAAATAGATACGTTTTTTTTGCTTTCTGAGGAGATTTCTTTTATTCCTTGAGTTGAAAGGCAAAAAAGTGGGAAGGTTCTGAGAAAGCGCTATGAAGACGAAATTTGCGTCTTTTTTTGAAATGTTAGGAAAGAAATGTTAGGAAAATAGTGGAAGTTTTTTTATCCGTTTTTATGCTTCATTCTGTATAAGATTGCATTCGAAGTTCTGATCAGTAGGAGATCAGAACTTTTTTGTATGCTTTCTTAGAGCGGCAGATTTTTCAAAGATAGTTGCTAGACAATAGGCTTTGTTTCATTAAGGAATAAAGAATAAGGAAAACTGACATCTCGGTGTAACCTCTTACATTTTTTCGTCGCGTTAAATTGACAGGCTGTATAAACTTGCGGTAAACTCGGTACAACAAACAGAATTTTTTGAATTATCTGAATGTTAGAAGGGGATGAGTGAGAATGGGGAAACGTACCAACTATGCATTAATGCTTGTAGTACTTAGCAGCTTCTTTTTGGCAGCTTGTCAAAATGGCACGCAAGAAAATGAGACGGATTCAACGGGAGCTTCTTCTGTAGAGCAAGTGATCAATGTGCAATTTTCGGCGGAGATGGGCAGTGCCGATATTTCTTTAGCAACCGACTCTTATAGCTTTATTACTCTGAACAATGCTTATGAAGGCCTTTATCGCTTGGATGAGAACAATGTTCCAGTGATTGCCGGGGCAAGTGAAGAAGCTGAAGTCAGTGAAGATGGGCTGACCTACACCATTTCACTGCGGGAAGAGGCAAAATGGTCCAATGGCGATTCAGTTACTGCGGCTGATTATGTTTTTAGTTGGCAGCGAACAGTTGATCCAGCCACTGCTTCCAATTATGCCTATATGCTGGCACCCGTTAAAAACGCTGCCGCTATTTCAGATGGGACGCTAGATAAAAGCGAGTTAGGGATCGAAGCAGTCAATGATCATGAGTTGAAAATCACGTTAGAAAAACCAACACCTTACTTTTTATCTTTACTGGCTTTTCCAACCTTCTTCCCACAAAACGAACGTGTCGTGGAGGAATTTGGTGATCAATACGCCTTAACAAGTGAAAACGCGGCGTACAATGGACCATTCCTATTGACCAATTATGCTGGCCCAGGCACCGATATCCAGTGGTCATTGGAAAAAAATCCGGATTATTGGGATGCCGATTCAGTCAAACTTGAAACAGTTAATTTCGATGTCGTGAAAGACTCATCGACTGCTTATAACTTGTACGAAAGCGGACAAGCCGATGACATTATTTTAAGCGGTGAATTGGCGATGCAGAATGTGAATCATCCTGATTACATTGTTCAGCCTAGTGCAACCACTCAGTATTTAGAAATGAATCAAGCACCAGAAGATTCGCCTTTTCGAAATGCAAATTTGCGGCAAGCCATTTCTTATAGCATGAATCGGCAACAAATCGTTGAGAATATTTTAGGCAACGGCTCATTACCGGCTGTCGGTTTTGTTCCTTCTGACCTAGCTTTCAATCCAGAGACAAAAGCTGACTTTGTTGAGGATGCGGCAACCACGTTAGCCTTTGATGAAGAAAAAGCCCAAGAGTATTGGGAAAAGGCCAAGGCAGAACTGGGTATCGATACATTGTCTTTTGAACTGCTGACCTCAGATACCGACCAATCGAAAAAAATGGCGGAATACATTCAAGGAACCTTGCAGCAAACACTGGATGGATTGACTATCGAAGTCACAAACGTTCCTTTTTCTGTTCGTTTGGATCGTTCCAATAGCGGCGATTTTGAGATGGTCATGAACAACTGGATCGGAGACTATGCAGATCCAATCAACTTTTTGGAATTGTTCAAAAAAGACAGTTCCTACAATCGTGGGAAATGGCTAAATGATGACTACGACCAATTGATCGAACAAGCCTCCAATGAAAATGCCAACGACCCAGAAGTCCGTTGGGAAAATATGGTGGAAGCAGAAAAAATCTTAAATGAAGATTTGGGTGTTATACCGCTTTTCCAAAGTGCAGAAGCACATCTGCGGTCGCCTAAGATCAAAGGCCTCATCGTTCATAGTGTCGGTGCTGCCTATGATTATAAAAATGTGTTTGTCGAAGAATAAGTAAAAAAAACAATTTTTTCATACATCTACCGACTGACGTAGTCAAACAGTACTGCAGAAAAGAAGAACGCGATTCGAGCGTTCAGCAACTTGAGAACAAGGAATAAAGCCGTTCTTTATCTAGCAGTGAAGAGGAATCATTCATTCCAGCTAGATAAGAACGGCTTTTCCTTTTGGGAGGAACACGAATGGAAATCACAGCAGTTGAAACGAAGCTAATTCCGATCCAGCTGAATGCACCGTTTAAAACGGCGCTCAGAGAAGTGCACGCCGTCGAAGTGATTCGAGTGCTGCTTTCTTTTGACAATGGGATCGTTGGCATCGGAGAAGCAGCACCTACCGAAGTGATCACCGGTGATACAAAAGAAAGTATTTTAACAGATATCGAAACTGTCTTTGCCCCGTTCCTGTTAGGAAGAAAGGTAGATGCCCAATTGCTGGTAATGGATGAGCTTCATGCGTTGATCCAGCATCATACGAGCCCTAAAGCGGCGATTGATATCGCGTTGCATGATGCACTGGCAAAAGCGGCAAACTTGCCTCTTTACCGCTATTTAGGTGGTTCTGCCAATACACTGACAACCGACTATACGATCAGTGTTGGTTCACAGGAGCAGATGCTGCATGATGCCCAAGCGAAAATCCAGGCGGGATTTCGCTCCTTGAAAATCAAACTGGGAGTAGACGCGATCGAAGAGGAGGTTGCGAAAATTCGCCGCATCAATGAACGTTTGGCAGGAAAGATCCCCTTTCGAATTGATGCCAATCAAGGCTGGACCAAAGAAGAAGCGGTGCAGATTTTAGATCAATGGCAAGACATTCCGATCGAGTTTGTTGAGCAACCCGTCAAAGCCAATGATTTTGCTGGACTTAGCTATGTGACTGCTCGGACGACGATTCCGATCATGGCAGACGAAAGTCTTTTTTCCTATGAGGATGCCAAACGTTTGATTGCTGAAAACTGCTGCGATTATATGAACATTAAATTGATGAAAAGCGGCGGGATCAAAGAGGGACAAAAAATTTATCAATTGGCAAAAGAGCATCAAATGCCGGTGATGGTCGGTTCGATGATTGAAGGGTATGGGGGAATGGCTGCAGCCGCCCATTTTGCCTTGGGGATGGCGGATGTCCAATTTTATGATCTGGATGTTCCTTTTATGTGGGAGACCCAAACGACTTCCCCTGAAATGCAAGGGATTCTTCAGCGTCCAGGAAGCTTGAGCGTCACCGAACGCATCGGACTAGGAATCAACGAATAAACAGTTATGAGAGGAGCAAAGATGAAACAAATTGTTCAGGCTGGCTCTTCCTTCTTATGGAAGGAACCCAAAGAAAACAAAGTACTAGCAAAAATCAAAGCATTTCCTTTAGAAGCACTGCATACTTTTTTGACTGATGAAGATACGATGCGGCTTTATCAGGAAAGCTTAGTGGACTCCGAAGTATTATATGGGACGATTGTAGCAGTCATCGCCCAAACGGATGGTTGGTCCCATGTGATCGTCTTGGATCAAATAAGCAATAAACACCCACTCGGGTATCCGGGTTATCTGCCGAACGAGGTATTGAAGCCATTGTCACCAGACTATGCAACAGCCAAAAGAAGGATTGGTGTGATTGCAAAAGAAGCCGTGCTTGTTTTTGACTCGACCACACGACTTGTTTCTTTTGGAACAGTTTTACCACTTGTTGGGGAAACCGCAGATTCCTATCAAGTGGCTACGCCTAATGGACCAGCAACGATCGCTAAAGCTTTTGCTCACGTCCTATCGGACACATGGGCAAAGCTCCCAGAAAAAATAATAGCCTTGGCAGAACAATTTATAAACCAGCCCTATGTCTGGGCAGGCATTAGCGGCAGTGGCTTTGACTGTTCTGGATTCATGTATTCGCTGCATCGACTTCATGGTATTTTAATCCCCCGAGATACGATCGAGCAAGCACAACAAGCAAACATCGTACCTTACAGTCAGGCACAACCAGGGGATCTGCTGTTGTTTGCTTATGAAGAAGGAAAAGGCGAAGTCCATCATGTCGGTCTATATTTGGGGGATGACGAAATGATTCATTCAAGAACACCTGGGTCACGGGTCATGAAAACCAAAATCACTGGCTCTAATTATGAACCAGAACTCGCAGTTGTGGCGCGTTATTGGCAAAACCAGCCGAATGAATCACAGGAATACTCATGAACATTCTTTTCATGATCGTAAGGAAAGGGGCATTTGATGGGAAAAGATGACTTGCGTGTAGCAATTGATCCTATTCTAAAAAACTACCAGGCAACGTTGGAAATGGGGGTATGGATCGGTACGCCAACGGAATGTCTTGTTGACTATCAGGGTCAAAAGTCGTTTTCGGCAGCGAGTATTAGTAAGCTTGTTTTGTACGCGTATTATCTTGAACAAATCATCGAAAAAAAGATCGATCCCCAACAGGTAATTTGTGTGAGCCCTGTTGATCTGACAGGGGGTGCTGGGGTGATCCGTCTTTTTCCTCAGAAGAAAGGTTGGACCATCAGTGAACTTCTCACGGCAATGATCGCCGTATCTGATAATACTGCGACCAATGTACTATTGGACTTAGTAGGGTTGCCCACGCTTCAGGCATGGATTCAGGAGCCGGAGATCCAATTTGAACGGTATATGATGCGACCGATCAAAGACAAAGAGAACCGCTTGACACCCTCGGTGGCTGCCAAACTGCTACTAAGGTGTGTGGAACGAGAAGAAGCTGCACTAGGATTTTCACCTTTAAATCAGCAGCAATTTCAAGATGGATTAGCGGGGAATTTTGCTGAAACTGCGCAGCCTTCTTGCCGCATTTTTAATAAGACAGGTCGTCTTGACCGCATCGAACACGATGTAGCATATTTGCAAGTCAATGAAACGACGATCATCATTGCGGCATTTTCCTATGATAAAGCCGGTAGTGGCCGAGGGATCAGTTGGCTAAGAGAAATTGGTCAAACAGTCTATCAGCAGTATTTTAAGTAAAATACGCTGCGTATCGAGTGCCTCTGAGTGAGGATCGATACGCAGCGTATTAATTATTTACAACAATAAAATCCCCCATATCATAGCGGTGCCGTGATTGGGAAAATTCAAAAGGCGTCCCATCGCCGAGGTAAACCGTTTGTTCCACTTCTAAAATGGGATCGGTGGCAGCACAAGCTAAGTATTGCTGGTCGTAGGTGTCTGCACGATCCGCTTTGATACGACGGACAGATGTTCCAATCGAGGAGTGGAGTTGGTTCGTGATGTAGCTATAGACGGAAGAGGTTAAGACTTCTTCGGTAATGCCAGGAATGACATGAAGCGGCATGATGGTATATTCTAAAACAACGGGTATATCGTCAAATAGACGCAAACGAACGATATCATAAATTTGCTGGTCACTGCGAATGTTTAGTTTTTCTTGTTCTTTCTCATCGGGAAAAAGAATGGCAAAAGAAATGATCTTGCTGGTGATCTTTCCTGTTTCTCCAAGGCGCTTGGTCAGCCCGCGATTGATCTTGGCGTTGTAATCGAAGGTTGAATAGGAATCGCTGATAAACGTACCCGTGCCTTTTTTACCGTAAATAATGCCTTCCATTTGTAAAATATTCAATGCTTTTTGAATCGTCACGCGGCTCGTTTGATAATCCGCAGCCAGTTCGGATTGCTTCGGCAATTTTTTCTCTTCTTCGTAAAACCCGTGATTGATTTTGCTCCGTAAATCGGCAGCGATGTCATGGTAGTTCGCCATTTGCTTCACCTCAAAATAATAATAAGTGATAAAACGAAGTATGTAAACGTGGAGCTTTACATACCCTGTTTTAAAGGCTTTTCCTGCGTTTACATTCTTCAAGAAATGAATTACATTTGTAATGTAATCGTTTTCTATCAATTGAAGAATAGGGTATAGGAGGGAGTTTTATGCAAGGATTTATGGATCGACTCGCTGACGTTTTGGGAAAATTTGCCAACAGGATCAACAATTTACGCTACATCATGGTCATTAAAAATGCCTTTGCTGCTTTGATTCCAGTAATCATTACAGGGGCATTTGGTACATTGTTTTCAGCAATGGTTTTTGATGCTGAAAATGGATTGGCACAAATCGAGGTACTGCGCTTTTTAGAAAGTTTAAAACCAATCTCATCTGCGGTCAGTTATGTGACATTGAGTTTCTTAACGATCTATGCAGTGTTTCTGATTGGGATTGAGCTAGCAAAACTAAATAAGATTTCTGGGGTCTTTCCAGGAATCATCGCCGTGATGTCTTATCTTTCTGTTAATCCAATGATCTTTGAATTTTTGCACGAAGATGCGACGGTGGTTGCCGAAAACGTGCTGGCTAAGCAATACACGGACACGAAAGGTCTATTTTTAGGCATGTTCGTTGCAATCGTTTCCATCGAGCTTTATGCGTGGCTAGGAAGACAAAAACGGCTGCAGATCACGATGCCTGATAGTGTTCCAGGGAATGTTTCGGCAAGTTTTTCGGCATTGTTTCCAACGATTTTCACCGTGACCATCATCGCCACCGCTGGTTTTGCTATCAAAGCACTTACAGGGATGTATGCCTACGATATCATCTACAATGTCGTCCAACGACCACTGGAAGGAATCGTCCAAGGCTTACCAGGCATCTTGTTGTTGATGTTTATCGCACAAGTCTTTTGGGTCATCGGGATTCATGGGAACCAGATGGTCAAACCCATTCGAGAACCATTGTTGCTGGCAGCGATCGCCGTCAACACGGAAGCTTTTGAAGCTGGAAAAGAAGTACCCAATATCATTACGATGCCGTTTTGGGATATGTATATGAGTATGGGCGGCTCTGGCGTGACGATTGGTTTGCTGATTGCTATTTTGATCGTCGGTAAACGGGAGGACATGCGTCAAATCACTAAATTGTCATTAGCACCTGGAATTTTCAATATCAATGAGCCGGTGATCTTCGGAATGCCGATCATGCTGAATCCCATTTTGGCGATTCCTTTTATCCTCACACCGTTAGTAACAGGAACGATTGGATACGTGGCGACAAGTCTAGGCTTTGCCGCTAAAGCAGTGGTAATGGTCCCATGGCCGATGCCACCGATCGTCAATGCTTATCTAGCTACTGCCGGAGATTTCGGGGCTGTGATCACACAAGTGATCTGTATTGTCGTGGCGATTTTGATCTATCTACCTTTTGTTTTGGTAATGAATCGTATGACCAATGAAGTTGCATAAAGGAGTTTTGAAAAAATGGTAAAAATACCTGAAACATTTATTTTAGGGGCTGCTTCGTCTGCTTGGCAGACAGAAGGCTGGCAGGGAAAGAAAGAAGAGCAAGACTCGTATCTCGATCGCTGGTACAAAGAAGAACGCTTTGTCTGGCATAATGGCTACGGGCCTGCTGTTGCGACGAATTTTATGGAAAAGTTTTCAGAGGATGTTCAACTGATGCAGGAGGTTCATTTGACCCATTATCGAACATCGATCAACTGGGCGCGCTTCTTTACCGATCATGAGCAGCTGATCGTTGATGAAGACTATGCTGCTCATATCGATCAGCTTATCGACCAATTGCTTGCGGCTGGTGTCGAACCGATGCTTTGTTTGGAACATTATGAACTGCCAGCTAGTTTGATGGATGCCTATGATGGCTGGAGCTCGCGTAAAGTGGTCGATCTATATACCCGTTATGCCGAGATTGCCTTCGAACGTTACGGTGATCGAGTCAAACAGTGGTTCACCTTCAATGAGCCGATCGTTATTCAAACCCGTTGTTATCTTGACGCGATTCGCTGGCCCCATGAACAAAATACGAAAAAATGGATGCTTTGGAACTATCACAAAGTATTGGCATCCGCCCAAGCAGTGGCTGCCTATCATGAAAAAGGCTATGAGGGGCGCATCGGTTGTGTGCTGAATCCAGAAATGGTTTACGCACGCTCTTCCTCACCGGAGGATCAAAAAGCGCAAAAAATGTATGATCTCTTTTTCAACCGGATCTTTTTTGATCCAATGGTCAAAGGTCATTATCCAGAGGAACTTATCACACTTTGCCAAACCTATGGCATCTACTTTGATCCGACAGAAGAAGATCTGGAAACGATCCGCACCCATACGGTGGATTTCTTAGGTGTCAATCAGTACTACCCGAAACGCGTGCGGGCACCACGATATCAATGGCATTCGGATACACCATTTCATCCAGAAATGTTTTATGAGACCTTTGATTTGCCAGGAAAACAAATGAATAACTCTCGTGGCTGGGAAATCTATCCGAAGGTCATGTACGATATGGCTAATTATCTTAAAGAGAATTATGGCAATATTCCATGGCTGATCACTGAAAATGGTATGGGGCGGGAAAATGAAGAACAGTATATGGATGCCACAGGTCAAGTCCAAGATGATTATCGGATTCAGTTTATTACCGAACATCTTTACTGGCTGTTAAAAGCCGTCGAGGAAGGCGCCAACTGCGAAGGCTATATGCTTTGGGCATTTACCGATTGTGTTTCACCTATGAATGCATTTAAGAACCGCTATGGTCTCGTCCGAATTGAGTTAAATGAAGAACGGACCCGGTCATTAAAAAAATCAGCCGCTTGGTATCGTTCCCTTATTGATGAACGGTGGCTTCCATTTGAAGAAAAGCCATTGATTCTGTAATAAAAACCCACGATTATTTCCTAATCCTAAAGGAAATAATCGTGGGTTTTCAGTTAAAAGGGTTGTTTATGAGGAGCAAGTTTCTCCCAGTCAAATATGACACCAATCCCTGGTTCTTCTGGTGCAATCGCACGGCCATCGGATGGATCGATCACTAATGGTCTCGTGGTGTATTGATCGATTGGAAAACTGTGCATTTCAAGATACCCAGCATTAGGCATCGCCGCCAGTAGACTGACGTGTAATTCCTGCATGCCATGTGTAGAAACAGATAAGTTACTTGTTTGTGTTAAGGCAGCAATTTTCAACCATCCGGTGATCCCACCGCAATTGGAAGCGTCGGGTTGTGGAAAATCGACATTGCCATATTTGATCATATGAGCAAACTCAATAGGGGTGCGCAAGTTTTCCCCGCCTGCGACCGCAATTTGCCCTTCTTTAGCGATACGAGCGTAGCCTTCGTAATCTTCGGGGATTGTTGGTTCTTCAAGGAACAAAATGTCATAAGGCGCCATCAGTTTGGCGGCTTTGATCGCTTTTTCAACAGACCAGCTCATGTTGGCATCCACCATAAAGACAACATCGGGACCAATCAATTCTCTGACCGCTTTTATTCGAGCAATATCTTCGGCAAGTGTTTTTTGGCCCAATTTGATTTTGACCGCTTTTAATCCCATGTCTAAATATTTTTGATTATTGGCTAAGAGTTTTTCAAGAGAAAAGTTTAGATCGATCGCACCACCATAGCATTTGACTTTGTTACTTGCGCCGCCTAAAAGTTTGTAGAGGGGTTCTTGTGCTTTTTTCGCGCGTAAGTCCCATAAGGCAATATCACAAGCCGCAATGGCGAAACTCGCTAAACCGCCTCTGGCAACATAGTGAATGCCCCAGTTCATCTGATCCCACAAGGCCTCCACACATGCTGGATCTTTCCCTAAAAGGATTGCTTTTAGTTCTTTGTCGATCAGTTTGGCAATCGATTCGCCACCGAAGCCACCAGTATACGTATAGCCCACACCTTCACGTCCCTCATCAGTAACGATCTTGACGATAGGCACTTCAAAGTGGGTGTGTAAGCCGTGCTTCGCATCTTCCATGATTTCCGGAAGAGGTATCCGATAATACGCTGTTTGTACATCTGTAATTTTTGCCATTAAAAATCCTCCTCAAACTAATGTTCACGTGTGCATTTTAATGTTAACGTTTGCATAATCATGTTAGCATGGGAACGCGAGATTGACAAGACAAAAATCGCTCAAATTCAATACTTAGGAAACAAGAATGTCTCTTTTTAAGAGGTCATTCACTTAGGAGCGAAGCTAAAGGACCTCTTCAGAATATAAATAGAAATTGGAGAGATGTTATAAGAAATGAATTGAAAACCTTATAAATTGTCATAAAAAGGTATTTAATGTAATTTATAGACATATTTATTGAATAAAAATCATTTTTGTATTATGATTATCTTAACAACGAGCAATGAAGAGTACTGGGGCAGATGAAAGCTTGGGGAAGTCTTTTATTTGGGATACCTAGTACTCTTATCTTTCTTCAACGACAAGTGAAATACAAAAGAACGACTGAACTTCTTTGGTTCAGTCGTTCTTTTGTATTTCATAAAGCGATCGAGAGTAACTTGTAGTAAGGAAGAAAAAGTTTTTTCTCAATTGACAAAAGAATAATCATTGGCGGTTAAAACAGTACGAGCTTGTTCTACCTGATGCTCCTTGATTAAAATATAATCAGTATTGAAGGTAGAAACAGCAAAAATACTGATTGACTCCTCGGCTAGAAGGGAAGAGATTTTTGCAATAATGCCAATCAAGCTAAAATCCAGCACACCAATTATTTTCATCGCTTTCCATCCATCTTCTCTGTTTAGCGTTTCAGCTGGAACGTTTGCAGTTGGTAACACCAAAGAAAGTTCTTCTGACGTATGGGCAAAAAACAGAGGAACAATCTTCAGTATCGAAGGATCAATACTCTTTACTTGGATGACAGAAAAAGAGGGAGCCAGTAAGGTTAGTTTCATCTAATCACGTCCTTCGTTTGATGCAAACATCATATCAAAGGATAAGAAAGAAGGGAAGGCGATTATCATTTGATCACGTACGATTCTAAGCGTTGTGTCGTTTCTGCGAGGCATAACAGACGGGGAGATTTTATACAGAAGAAAATAAGCGGTTAAAAATGTTCTATTATTAGAATAAATAAGCAAAGTAAGCGATCATTTATCGCTTGATATGACCTCAAGCTATCGTTTTGCTATTAAACTTTTCTTCGAGTCTTTAAATCACCAATCTGGAGTTCCAGTTTTTCGAGGGAGCTACCTAAGTCTGTGAGAAAAACATGGAATAATAAGGAGCAGGCATGATAATCTCGGATGATTTTCTGCTTATTCACGGGTCTTTTTTTGTCACTGAAAAATTTTTCTAATACACCGAGTGGTTCTTGCCAAGATTTCAATTGCTCCAAAGTATCTCCTAAACCATATATGTCCTAGTAACTAATTTCTTTTACCGGCTGCTTATTACTCGTCTTAATGCCAATCTTTTCTATTTCTTTCAAAGTAACGCCTCCATTCTGTTTTTTTGGTGCTCTTATAGACACCAATTTCGGTTCTGTTTTACTATATGATGTCCTTATGAACAACATCTGCTTGCAGAAAAAGGTGGCTAATACATGAACAGAAAAATAGAAATAGGCTTAAAAGAGCTTGTAAAAAGCCGAGGAATTTCTCTAAGAGAGTTAGCACGCTTATCTGATATTGAACCTTCGATTATTAATAAGCTGGCAAATGGCAAACGAGAAAAAGTTTACCTTCCACATATTGAAAGAATCGCTAATGCATTAGAAATTGACGATATTTCAGAAATTATCAGACTTACGAAAGAATAACTTTTGGAAAAGTAGGACAAGACATAAAGCGAATACTTAGAATATCGTGATTATACTATTAGAACGTGACTATTCTAAGGTTCTCTTTATTTTTATTGTCTTGTATAAATTGAAGAAGACCGCACAGAAGATCGTTAACGATCAAGGGGGAGAAGTATTTCAAAAGCACGCCGGCAGATGGCATCACTTCAAGTCCATCGAATTGGGTGAAAGCATTACAACGAAAATGAAACACTGGCAAATTATAAAGTCAAAGCCCATCACTTTTCGGAGTGGTGGGCTTTTTTTGATGTAGGTTTTGATGTAGGTTGGTAGTCAAATAGTGTCACATACTGGCACAAGTAAAAAGCCAAAACCCTGTAAAATCAAGGTTTTGGCTCTTAGTGTCACTTACTGACAGTTTAAAATGGAGATGGCGGGAGTCGAACCCGCGTCCAAACATATTGCTACCTAAAAATCTACGCTCATAGTCAACTCATTTGTAGATTCGCTTTACAGCTTGCCGAGTGACAGGCAGTCTGTATCGCTAGTCTGATGATCTCTTTTTTATCTTACAGACGGAAAGATAAAACGTATCCCACTTAGAATAGGACCCTTACTCGAGCACATGGGCGATGCCGAGAGGATCTACGCTAACTGTTTTTAGGCAGCTAAAGCGTAAGAGTTTTCGTTTTTAGCAGTTATATTTAACTGTAACGTTTTAACGTAGACGTAACCTACGAAGCGCAATTCAGGCTCAACTATGCCTGTCGAATCCGTAACATCCCCTTGATAAAAGGGGTATCGCTACCATTCACTAGTATACCATATTTTCGTGCGTGTGCAAAGAATCAGATTAAGTCAAAATGTTTCAGGGCGTGTACGATCCCGCCTTCGGTATTTTTCAAGGTCACGAAGTCTGCCAGCTCTTTTAACTCTTGAATCCCATTTCCCATTGCAATCTTGTGGTCACAAGCTTCTAAAAGGGCGAAATCGTTGCTGCCGTCACCAAAGCCAAAGGTAGGTACATCTTCTAGACCCAATAATTCTACCAAGGTTTTTACGCCAGTCCCTTTAGAAGTCCCGGATTTTACGACGTCGATTGAAAAGGGCGTATTACGATAAAAAGTTAGTTCGGGAAAACGCTCATGATAATAAGCATCGTTGCCGACACCTAAAACCAATAACATATTGGTCCGATCAGTTTCATAATGCAGAGGATCGATTTCTGGTAGAGGGCTACGGACGTAGTTATATGCGCCAACCATTTCCTCGGTGTGACCAGTCGCCCAATAGCCTTTCTCATTGTAATAACACAGCTCATCGCCATTGTCTTTGACGGCTTGGTACATCCTTGCGCAAAGCTCAGGCTCAAGGGTATCGGAAAAAACTTCTTTGCCATCAATGCGGATAAAAGCACCGTTCATGACGATGTTCGAGGTAATACCAGCTGCTTCACGAATAGCGGTAACTTCAGGTTCGGTTCTGCCTGTTGCAATGATCGGCAGTACTTGGTTTTTTCGCAACCTCGCCATCGCCTCAGCAATTTCCGAAGTGATTTGCGAGTGCTCATCTAAAAGCGTACCGTCAAGATCAAAAAAAGTTAATGCTTTATAGGTCATGTATCTTACTCCTAAGGTTTATAGTCATAGTCCACTCACAATCTTATCAAAGATTGAAAAAAAGGCAAACCTTTATGAATAATCGGTGAAGTTGTTGGTAGAAGAAAGAAATTCGAGTATACTATAGGAAGAATGGAGTGAAACGATGATTTTTTTAGTAATTGGCAGCATTTTTTTCTTGATTGGTCTCACTTTTTTTCTTTTTCCATCAAAAAAAATGAACCTTATTTATGGATACCGTTCCTATCTAGCAAAACAAAATGAACGCAATTGGCGACAGGCCCAAAAACTATCTGCCCGATTCTTTCTGCTTTTTGGCGGAATCATGGCGCTCATTGGGTTTGTCTTGAAATGGCAAGAATGGACCAATTTTTTTCTAGTTGAAATGATCGTGATCCCTTGGTTCATCGTGCCGATCTTTGGCCTGATCGAAGAAAATCTGCAACGATTTGATAAAGAACATAGAGGTGAAGAAAATGAATATATTAATGATTGAAGACAATGAATCTGTTTCTGAAATGATGCAAATGTTTTTCTTGAATGAAGGATGGGAAGCAGTATTTAAATACGATGGCAAAGAAGGACTAGAGGCCTTTGCTGCTGAACCAGACAAGTGGGATATGATCACCCTTGACTTGAATCTTCCTTCCATGGACGGCATGATGGTGGCGCGCGAAATTCGTAAAATCTCTAGTACAGTTCCTATTATTATGTTGACGGCCCGTGATTCAGAAAGCGACCAAGTCATCGGGTTAGAGATGGGGGCGGACGACTATGTGACGAAACCCTTTAGTCCATTGACCTTGATTGCACGGATCAAGGCATTACACCGCCGCAGTGAATTGGTTGAAAAAACAACACCTGAAGCTTCCGATGCTACCTTTGATATCGTCACCGATCATTTCAAAATGAACACAAAAACAAGGGAAGCCTATTTAAATGGCAAACCCATCGATGGGTTGACGCCGAAAGAATTTGATTTGCTTTATACGTTAGCGAAAAAACCGCGACAAGTGTTTTCGAGAGAACAGCTGTTAGAACTGGTTTGGGATTACCAATACTTTGGCGATGAACGGACCGTTGATGCACACATCAAAAAACTAAGACAAAAAATTGAAAAAGTGGGGCCACAGATCATTCAAACCGTCTGGGGCGTTGGGTACAAATTTGATGATGCGGGTGCTGCTTGATGCGCTACCTGTATCAACAGCTGATTGCATTTTTCGTGGTGATCTTCGTGATCTTGATGACGATTGGTATTGCGTTTACTCAAATGACACGCCAAACGTTACAAGAACGGAATTATGAGCAGTTAATGGGGTATGCTTCGTCGGTCGCGACGATTTCGCAAATCAGTGATTCAGAATATTTACAGCAAAATATGACCCGGGATGGCTATCTACAGTATTCCTTGCGTTTGGCTGAGAATATTTTGAGCAACCAAGATATCTCCTTTGCTTTCTTTAAAAGTCCTGATGACATTATTTATCCACTAGATACCGCTCATGCTGTTGATTTTCCTATCTCTGAAAAAGACTGGCAATCCTTAGAAAATGGGGCGCGTCTACAACTGACTTCCGCCACAAATTTATACGGGGAAAAAGAACTGACTTCCTATGTGTTGATACCTTTTTCTGTCAATCGCACGGATTTTTACGGTGTAATGGTGGTTTCGCAATCGGCAAGCAGTATTTTGAATCTTGTCAGTGCTTTTAATCAAAACTTGTTTAAAGTTTGTTTGATCTCGATCGTTGTCTCATTATTGATCAGTTACCTTTTCGCTACGTTCCAAGTAAGACGGATCAATCGAATGAAACGAGCAACCAAAGAAATTACTAATGGCAATTTTGATATTTTCTTGCCGGTGCATAATCGGGATGAATTTGATGAATTAGCCGAAGATTTTAATTTAATGACGAAATCCTTAAAAGAATCCCAAGAAGAAATTGAACGGCAAGAAGAACGTCGTCGGCAATTTATGGCGGATGCTTCTCATGAGATGCGTACCCCGTTGACGACCATCAATGGCTTATTGGAGGGCTTAGAGTACAACGCAATTCCTGAGAATCAAAAAGACAATGCGATCCGCTTGATGAAAAATGAAACCAATCGCTTGATTCGTCTTGTCAACGAAAACCTTGACTACGAAAAAATCAGGACCAATCAAATCTCGATGGTCATCAAAAAATTTGATGCGACGCAAACCATCAAAAATCTGTTGACGCAACTGGAGAGCAAGGCAGAAATTGCCAAAGATGTGCTGATTTTAGAAACAACCGAGCCAATCGATGTCTACGCGGATTATGATCGTTTCGTCCAGATCATGGTCAATATTTTACAAAATGCGATCCAGTTTACGGAAGATGGAGAAATTCGGGTCCGAATAGAAAAAGGCTATTTAGAAACGATTATCGAAATCAGTGATACGGGGATCGGTATGTCTGAAGAACAAGTCAAAAATATTTGGGATCGTTACTACAAAGTCGATCCGTCCCGTAAAAACCGTCAATTTGGCGAATCAGGTCTAGGCTTATCAATCGTTGAACAGCTCGTACGCCTGCACAAAGGAAAGATCAGTGTAGAAAGTGAACTTGGCAAAGGCACGACCTTTAAAATCTCTTTTCCAGATATCGACTTAAATGAAGAATAAGGAATCGACCGGCAGCAATTCGCTTAGCCGGTCGATTTTTTTGCGGTTCATTGGCAGCAGCCCAAACAAAAAGACTTGCTTTTGCAAGCAAGCCTTTTTGTATGAGGGCTATGTAAACTATAGATAAGTGGTATAGGGCGTATGGGCAAAGCATTCGTCTTCATGGATCAAATAGATGGCAACAGCAAATTGTTCGGCGATTTCTTGGCACAAAGGTAGCAGGATTTGGACCTCTTCTGTTGTTAACGTGCTCAAGACATTTTCGATTAAAAGGGTTTCTCTTTCTGAAAGTAACGCTAAGAGCAGCTGAATTTTGATCTCCTCAAAGGGGCCTAATTCTGTCCGCTCTTTTTTCAAAGCCGATAAGGGAAGCTGAACATAAGGCAGAACATCCTCTAAATCGCCCCCTTTTTTATTTGCAAGAGATACATTGTCCATGACGGATAAAAAGGGAACGGAAGGCCATTGAGCACGAATCAAGATGGCTTTTTTTTGTGAAAGCAGCAAACTTAATTCAGAAGTTTTTGTTTCATTGTCTTTCGAAACATAATAGAAACCAATTGGTTTCGTTAGCTGAGTTGGTTTTTCCATTGTTTTTTCCTCCAATACAGACTATGTCCGCTGGCAATCAAACCAGTAAAACTGGTAACAGCGGCAAGTAAGACGACAAGTGTGTGGCGTGTGCTTTCAAATAAAATAGCAAGCCAAGTGGTGCTGTTCAAATCGACATTTTGGACCAGAATTTGACTATTCTGCGGAATCGTAATGGCGAATTCTTGTCCAGGAAGACTTTGTACAGCCTCCCAAAAGTTATCAGAAGCACGCTCTCGATCAAGGGCAATGATATGCCCACTGAGTAATTCCCGCTGGAAATAAGGCTGGAAGAGTAGCAATAAGACAAAGGCGATCACAGCGGCTGCTAAGAGCGGCAAGAGCATTTCAATGATCTGCATCGCTACCCATTGTCTGGTGGTGGCGCCACTTGCTAACCAAGCTGTGTATTCCGAGCGTTTATATAATTGATAGTAAACTTGAAAGCCAATAAAGACCAGTGTAAAGGCACTAAAAATCAAATAGAACAGTTGATGATAGATTGTCGTGACTGGTTGGATCTCTTCGGCTACTTTCGTTTGCAGATCTTCTGTCGCCAAGAGATCTCTTGTTTGAGCGATCACTTGATCCATCGAATAGATCAAGGCAAACGTCACGATCAAGCCAATCACGGCAAAGAAGGATACAAGCGTATAAAGCACCATGGCTTTTTTATGATAAAAAATGCTGGCAATCGCAAAATGTATAGTTTTCATCTAAGTCACCTCATCCTAGTACATAGTATAAAAGGGGAGTTTGAATAAAGTATGAAGTTCTTGTAGTAAAATATCGAAGCTAAAAAAGTGGCAAGAAAGTTCGACTTTTTCCTATCAAATAGTGCAAAAAAATCCAGCAAGGCAGGTGCCTTACTGGATTGATTATTGGTTGTTCTTACTTTACTCGCCGCTATCTTGTTCCGTCATCTGCTGGTATTCTTGGAAGGTTTTTGTTTGATACAGATCGACGGTCGATTGATTGCCATTTTGAGAAAAGGCACTAGTTGAATCACTGCCTAGATTCTTTTCAATGTCCATCATTTGCTGAAGGGCGTCTTTGTAGTTATAGGTCGAAGGATCAACTTCTTCTAGACCGCTTTTCGCGTAGAATCGTAAAAGGTCACCATTATTGATCTGATCAGAAACCGAAAGCTGCTTGTCGACTTTGGCTTTCCATTCATCGACTTTGGCTTGCAACTCATCGGATGGATCGTTGATCGGCATGCCGGTACGATTGTCATACAATGTACTGCTGTAGTAGGTGTAGTCTGGTGTCACAAAGTCGCCATCGCGGAAAGCAACCAGTTGTTCGTTTTGATCAGAGAATAAATCTTGTCCTAATTGGATATAGTTTGATGTATCCACACCCAGTAAGTGCAATAGGGTTGGCAAGGCATCGACTTGGCCACCATACGTATGATTGATGCCGCCGTTTGATTGTCCTGGAATATGAATCATATAAGGCACACGTTGTAACGAGGCATTGTCAAAGTTTGTCCATGTAGAACTTGTTTTTCCAAGCAATTCTGCTAAGTTACGGTTACGAGAATTGGAAATTCCGTAATGGTCACCATATAAAACGATGACTGAGTTTTCGTATAAGCCACTTTCTTTCAAGTAATTGAAGAACTCTTCCACGGCTTTATCCAAATAATTCGCGGTTGCGAAATAGCCATTGATCGTTTGATCAGAAGTGTTCGCTAGCGGGAAGCCGCCTTCCTCATTGGTAAATTCAGAATATGGGTAGTGGTTAGAAACCGCAATGAATTTTGAATAGAACGGTTGTTGCAGACGTTCTAAGTATTGTACGGATTGTTCAAAGAATGGTTTGTCATGTAGGCCGTATTGGAATGAATTTTCATCATTGACATCATAATAAGATGCGTCGAAGAAATAATCATAGCCAAACCGTTTGTAGGTTTCATTTCGGTTCCAGAAGGTACCGGTATTTCCGTGGAAAACAGCACTGGTATAGCCTTGCGTTTGACCTAAAATATCTGGAGCTGCCTCAAAGGTATTTTTCCCACCCAGTTGAGTGAATAACGCTCCTTGATTCAATCCAAACAGGGAATTTTCGAATAATGTTTCGGCATCACTGGTCTTCCCAGCTTTTACTTGGTGGAAGAAATTATCAAAACTAAAGGTACTATCGCTATGGTATAAACTATTGATAAACGGCATGACTTCATGTTCCACGCCATCTTCATCTTTCAATTTATAATCGATCAAGAATTGCTGAACACTTTCTAAGTGAATATAAATGACATTCTTGCCTTTTGCGATACCGAACAGATCATCATTTGGTTCTGCGTAATGTTCTTTAACATAGCTCTCTACTTCGTTCATGTCGTTGGGACTCGCTTCGGCACGTACTTGCGAAGCTTGATAAGTTTGTACCCCATCATAAACCGTAAAGGCGTTGATCCCAAGGTATTTCACTAAATAGTCACGAGAAAACGTTCGAGTAAGCAGTTCAGGACGATCCGCTTCTGCTAAGAAAAGATTGGCAGAAAAGACCATGACAGCTAAGGTTGAGATCGCAAAAGCCATCCGTGCCCGCACAGGACGAGTGTCCATTTTGATTTTTTTCATTGAAAAGGCTGCAATCAGCACGATAAAGTCAATGAAGTACAACACATCGTAGGGACGGAACAAGCGAATTGCGCTTTCTCCTAGACCACTTGCCACTTTTCCTACACCGAGCATCGTGTTGATGGTGATAAAGTCAGTGAATTCTCGATAGTACGAAACATTAGAGAACAACAGCAGAGTCATCAAGAAATAGATCACAAGCATCGTGATATAAGCTGCTTTGGTTCTTCTTACGTACAATGCGATCGACAGCAACAACAAAGTCGTTGCGATCGGATTGATGAATAAGATGAAGTACTGAATGCTGCTTTCAATACCTAGGTGGAAGTCCACCATATAGGCAAAGATATTTTTTAGCCAAAATAATAGGGCTAATAGGAAAAAAAAGCCCATTCTTGTATTCACAAAGGTGGATACTTTATTTTTTTTCAAAGGAATCGTCCTCTCTTTTTCCAGTATAACCGGTAAATTACGATTTTACATCACAGTACATTTTACTAGGCTGTGAAAGACGTGTCAAATGAATTCCTTGTCATGACGCGGAATTAAGTATTTCTTTACTTTCAAGGATACAGACAATACTGTCGCTTTTTGCTATACTAAAAAGGAGAATGAATGGAGCAGATGAACATGAAAATAAAACTAACGAAGCAAGGATCAGCGAAGCTTCGCAAAAAGAATCCGTTGATCCAACGAGAAGATCTTCAACAAGCAATCGAGACGAAGGAGTGGGTCACCTTTATTGATCAGGCCAACCATTTCTTAGGTGTCGGCTATCTTGGGGAACAAAATAAAGGGATCGGATGGGTCGTATCCTTTGAAGAAACAGTGATCGACCAAGCATTCTTTGCGCAACGCTTTGCGAAAGCAAAAGGCAAACGCAGTGCTTACTATCAAGATGACCTGACAGATGCCTTTCGTCTGTTTAATGGCGAGGGGGATCAATTGGGGGGACTTACCGTAGATTTGTATGGCGAGTATGTCGTTTTTTCTTGGTACAATGCCACCCTTTATCAACATAAAAAAGCGATCGTGGCGGCTTTTCGTCAAATATTTCCCGAGATCAAAGGGGCTTATGAAAAAATCCGCTTTACGTCTGAGCTGCCTGAATCAGCATGGGTCTATGGAAAAACGGCACCTGAACCCTTACTGGTGAAGGAAAATGGCGTCACGTATGCGACGTATTTGAACGAAGGACTAATGACGGGCATCTTTTTGGATCAAAAAGAAGTTCGTGGGCAACTTGTTGATGGCTTGGCAGCTGGCAAGACGGTTTTAAATATGTTCAGTTATACGGGGGCGTTTTCTGTCGCTGCTGCTGTCGGTGGCGCTGCTCAAACAACGAGCGTCGATTTGGCAAAACGCAGTCTAGAAAAGACCCGCGAACAATTTGCAGTCAACGGCATTGATCCAGATACCCAGCGTATCCATGTCATGGATGTTTTCAATTACTTCAATTATGCCAGCAAAAAAGACTTGCGCTTTGATGTGATCGTTTTAGATCCGCCGAGTTTTGCCCGCAACAAGAAAAAGGTCTTCTCGGTTGCGAAAAATTATGGCGACTTAGTCACTGATAGTTTGGCGATTTTAGCGCCTGATGGCTTGTTGATCGCCTCAACGAATGCGGCCAATCTTTCACCGAGGAAGTTTCAAGAAATGATCGAAGCATCCTTAGAGAAAGCACACGTTGCTTATGAATGTATTCAAAGTTATCGTCTACCAGCTGATTTTGCGGTAGACAAGCATTTTTCCGAAGGGAACTATCTGAAAGTATTCTTTTATCAAATGAAAAAGGAGTGAAGTAGATGAGCCGATCAAAACCAGTAACGTTAGACGGGAAAACACCGTTGATTTGTGTGCCATTGATTGGGAAAACCAATGAAGAGATCTTGAAACAAGCCATTGCTGCTGAGGAATCAGAGGCACAGATCGTCGAATGGCGTGTTGATCATTACAAACATGTCGAAGACCAGCAAGCGGTCTTAGATGCGTTATCACATATTCGCACGACATTAAAGCACAAAGAGCTGCTCTTCACTTTTCGAACCTTGGAAGAAGGGGGCGAGCGGGCGTTCACATTGACCCAGTACAAAGAATTGTGTTTAGCTGCTGCTGATTCAGGCTTGATCGATTGGATCGATGTCGAATTAGAGAAAGCTGAATTTTTAGGTCGAGCCTTTATTCAAGAAATCAAAAAGGCACAGGTAAAGCTGATATTGAGCAATCATGATTTTGAGAAAACGCCAGAAGATGCTGTGTTGATTTTAAAGATCGGCGTAATGAATCAATTTGGTGCCGATGTTGGCAAGTTAGCGATGATGCCCAAGCAAGTCCAAGATGTTTTACGTTTGATGGGGATCATTACTAAAGCGCGTGGCTTCAACCAACTGCCGTTGGCGATCATGTCGATGGGGGAGCTGGGGAAAATCAGCCGGGTTAGTGGGGCATTGACTGGTTCGGTCTTTACTTTTGCTTCGTTGCAAGGTGCTTCAGCACCTGGACAAATACCGATCGAACGAATGACCAACTACTTACAAGAATTTTCACTCAATGAGTAAGACCAGCCAAGGCCTTCTCTTAAAAGAAACCAAAACAAAAGAGGGATAAAATGGCGAAGAAGAAACAAAAAACCAATGCGATCCGTCAAGTAGAACAACAGAAAATCGCTTATAACGAATACACCTATGAGTGGTCGGAAGACCATCTCGATGCGCAATCCGTCGCTGTGCAACTAGCACGCCCGCAAGCCATCTACAAAACGCTGGTGGCAGTGGGCAACAAAACAGGTCCGCTAGTGGCTGTGATTCCTGGAAACAGAGAAGTGGATCTGAAAAAGTTAGCCAAAGTCAGTGGAAACAAAAAAGTAGAGATGCTGCATCTGAGAGATTTAGAAGAAACGACTGGCTATATTCGCGGCGGCTGTTCGCCGATCGGGATGAAAAAGCTCTTTCCTACTTATATTGATCGTGGGGCGCAGACACTGGAAGAAATCGTGGTTTCTGCAGGAAAGCGCGGGTTGCAGATGGGGCTTGCTCCACAAGCGTTGCAACAATTGACTAGGGCGATCTTTGCCGATTTGTTGGCACCTGAACACGAATAAAAAATCCCCGTGAACCATCTTGAAATGCCGTTCACGGGGATTATTTTGTACTATTTTATTCCATTACTTCAATATCGAAAACCTCAATATTTTCTAAACCACCATAAAAGTCAAACCATGGAGTGGCATATTGTTTTAGAATGGCGTTTAATTCTTCAACATTTTCTTTCCCTTGGGTGTCCAGCCATTCCAACAACGCTTTGGCACCTTGTTTCCCATAAATTTCCACACTATCGCGCCAAGTTGCTCGACCTCCTAAGATTCCTGAGAATTTGGCACCATGTTGACCAGCAAAGGTCAATTCATCGCGAAAGACATTCGCTGGAACTCCCGCACTCAAATAGATAAATGGCCGAGTCGCGGCGTCACTGGCTTCTTTGAAGTAATTGGCTGCTTCTTCTTGCGTATAGACGGCCTCTAAGCCTTCTTTTTGGAAGCCTTCCACTAAGTCGAACTGAACCGGTACTTCGACTTTCAAAATATCGATATGGTAGTGATCTTTCGTCAATTCCTGAATGGTTCGGATGACCTTGCTCGGTTTGATCTTGGCAAAAGCAGGTGATTTGTCATCTGTGATCTCATCATCATAGACGATCGGTTCCACAAATAAGGGAATATCGGCCGCCTGTGCCTCCGTACCTAAACGCTCCAAAAACGCATGTTTGGTATCTAAAATCTCTTGGGGTTCATCTGGATTATAATAAACCAAGACTTTTGCAGCATCCGCACCTTTTTTCACCAAGCGCTGCAACGATTCATTGGGTAAAATCTCTGGCAAACGACCCGGCGTGTTGACATCATAGCCTGTTTTTTCATAGGAAAGGATCAAGCCAGCATTGGGATTCTTTGCTTCGATCCCTAAGAAGCCATATTCCTCATCTAACAGAATACTGCTGACATATTTGGTCAGTTCTTGGGAAACCAACTGTTTGAATTCATAAATGTGTTCCATCGTAAAGTCATCCGGTCCAGTTGCCGCCTTCATCATTTTTTTCATGGAACCACGTTGGTCGATCGCTAGTGCGGCAATCACACCGTCCTCATTTGAAAGTTTTTGCATTCGTTCAAATTTACCTCTTGAAATTCGTTTCATAAAAAAAACCTCCCTCGATCTTGCTATCTTTAGTCTACGCCTACTTTGAGAAAAACCCAACTAATAAGCAAAAAGAGAGGAGACCCAGGTGTTGGCAGCAACGGCAAGGATATTGCTGCCAACACCTGGGTCGTCGATCAATAACTGAAATAACTAGCTGTTTCTGCTGCGTTTTTTCCAGAAACATGACCCGTGCAAAACGCAGCGGTGATGTTGAAACCACCTGTATAACCATTGATATCCAGCAATTCACCGGCAAAATACAAGCCATTGATTTTCTTGCTTTCCATGGTCTTAGGATTGATTTCTTTCAGATGGACCCCGCCGCCCGTCACGAAGGACTTTTCTAATGGGAACGTGCGGACAATGGTGATTGAAAAGCCTTTGATCAAGGAAGCGAGCGCCGTCAACTGTTCCGGTGAGGCTTTTTCAGCAACCAGCTCATGCAAGTCTAGCTGCTGCAAAAAGAAGGTCATCAAGCGCTCAGGCAAAAAGCCAGCTAAAGCATTCGGCAATTGTTTCTTCGAAGCCGCAGACTGAATTAATTCTTGGGTCAAGGCTTCCTGGGCTTTCGTCGGCAGACAATCCAGAACAACCGTCACTGGTTGCTGCTTTTTCAATTCTTGGTTCACAAAAGAGGAACAGCGCAAAGCAGCTGGACCAGATAACCCAAAGTGAGTAAACAAAAGATCCATAGTATGGGCGACGATGGGCTTTCCTTTTTGATCCAAGACGCTCAAGGTGATGTCTTGTAAGGAAATGCCCTGCAAGGTCCGTTCTTGAATAAAAGATTCTTCTGAAACAAGCGGCGATTCGGTTGGATAAAGCGGCGTAATGGTATGCCCGACTTTTTTCGCCATCTTATAGCCGTCCCCCGTTGCGCCCGTGGAAGGATAGGTGCGGCCACCCGTCGTCAAAATCACGCTTGGGGCAGAGAACTCATCGGTTTCGGTTCGTACGCCGCGTATTTGGCTGCCATCATGGATCAGCTTGGTTACGACCGTATTCGTCAACAGGGTGACGTGATGATCGTTGATTGCTTGAAGCAGCGCTTCGACGATGGTTTTTGATTTGTTCGTCACAGGGAACATCCGTCCGTGGTCTTCTTCTTTTAAGACGACACCTAAGTCTGCGAAAAACGCCATTACATCATAGTTATTGAATTGGGAAAACGTACTATACAAAAACTTGCCGTTTCCTGGAATATGAGCAACTAAATCATCTACCGGCCGATTATTGGTTACATTGCAGCGTCCGCCGCCAGTCATCAATAGTTTCTTGCCGATTTTTTTGTTTTTTTCGATTAATAAGACCCTAGCACCTTGTTTGGCAGCGGTGATCGCAGCCATCATACCGCTCGTACCTGCACCAACAACGATGACATCATAGGTTTTTTCCATTCTTCTCACCTCTTTGGGATTGTAACACATCGCCTATGACTGCTGAAAGGAGAGGGCGATTTTTTTCGAATGATAAAAAATTCTGACAATTCTAAAAAAAAGCGTGCAATTTCAGAAAATTTCTTTAAAATAGAAAATATCTTAAAGGAGGTAATGCACTATGACCAAAGCTTCAGCTTACGTGAAAGAAATTCAAGCGAAGATTCACGAGAAAGACCAACACCAACCGGAATTTCTTCAAGCAATTGACGAATTTTTACCTACGATCGTTCCCTTTTTAGAGGAGCATCCAGAATATATTGAATCAAATATCCTTGCACTCTTAACTGAACCAGAACGTTTTATCCAATTCAGAGTCCCGTGGCAAGACGATCAAGGCAACTGGCAAGTAAACCGTGGCTATCGGATTCAATTCAACTCGGCAATGGGGCCTTACAAAGGCGGCTTGCGTTTTCACCCAAGTGTAAACTTGAGTATTTTGAAGTTTTTGGCGTTTGAGCAAATCTTCAAAAACAGCTTGACGGGTCTGCCGATCGGCGGCGGCAAAGGCGGAAGTGACTTTGATCCAAAAGGCAAATCAGATGCCGAAGTGATGCGTTTTTGCCAAAGCTTTATGACGGAGCTGTCAAAACATATCGGACCTGACCTAGATGTTCCTGCTGGCGACATTGGTGTCGGAGGTCGGGAAATCGGCTATTTGTTTGGTGCCTACAAACGATTGAAACAATACGATGCCGGGATTTTAACCGGTAAGCCACTAGACTTCTGGGGCAGTAAAAACCGCACAGAAGCAACGGGTTATGGCGCTGTTTATTTCGTTAAGCATTTATTGACAGACTTAGATGAAACATTTGAAGGCAAAAAAGCGATCGTTTCTGGAAGCGGCAATGTTGCGATCTATGCAATTGAGAAATTGCAAGAATTAGGTGCGACCCCTGTCACATGTTCTGATTCCTCTGGTTTTATTTATGACAAAGACGGCATTGATCTGGCCTTATTAAAAGAGATCAAAGAAGTGAAACGCGAACGTTTGACGGCTTACGCCAAGGAACGGCCAACAGCGGAATATCATGAAGGGGCAACTGTCTGGGATTTTGATACTCCAGCGGAATTAGCCTTTCCTTGTGCGACCCAAAACGAGATTGATCTCTCGCAAGCCAAACGTGCAAAAGCCAATGGCGTCCGGGTCGTTTCTGAAGGCGCGAACATGCCTAGCTCATTAGAAGCAGCAGAATATTTTATTGAAGAAGGAATTTTCTACTGCCCAGGAAAAGCAGCCAATGCCGGCGGCGTAGCCGTTTCTGCTTTAGAAATGAGTCAAAACTCCCAACGATTGCAATGGGAAAAAGCCGAAGTCGATGCCAAATTGGATGATATCATGAAGTCGATCTATGAAGCATGCCGTGATACAGCTGAAACCTTCGATCAAAAAAATAATTTTATGTTAGGTGCGAACGTCGCAGGCTTTGAAAAAGTTGCTAAAGCAATGTTTGCTCAAGGACTTGTCTAAAATCACCCAACAGGCTACCTATCAGGAATTACTTGAAAAAAGTTGGAAAAAAACGTAAAGTAGGTAGTGTATGAAAAACTATTTTTTCAAGGAGGACAAATCATGTCACACATCAAGTTTGACTATTCGAAAGTAGCACCATTCGTAAACGAATACGAATTGAGCTACATGCAAAGTCAAGTTACAGCAGCAGACAAACAATTACGCGAAGGAACAGGTGCTGGTAGCGACTTTTTAGGTTGGATCGACCTTCCTAAAAATTATGACAAAGATGAATTTGCGCGTATCAAAAAAGCGGCTGAAAAAATTCAATCTGATTCTGAAGTACTAGTCGTGATCGGGATCGGCGGATCTTATTTAGGAGCGAAAGCAGCGATTGATTTCTTAAATCATTCTTTCTTTAACTTGCTACCAAATGAAGAACGCAAAGCACCTCAAATCTTTTTTGCCGGTAATTCGATTTCTTCAACATACTTAGCAGATTTGATCGAAATCATCGGTGACCGTGACTTCTCTGTGAATGTGATCTCAAAATCAGGAACAACTACTGAGCCAGCGATCGCTTTCCGTGTTTTCAAAGAACGTTTGATTGAAAAATACGGCAAAGAAGAAGCCAACAAACGGATCTACGCAACAACGGATAAAGCGAAAGGTGCAGTAAAAGTTGAAGCAGATGCTGAAAACTGGGAAACCTTTGTGATTCCAGATGACGTCGGCGGCCGTTTCTCTGTATTGACTGCTGTTGGTTTATTACCAATCGCTGCCAGCGGAGCAGATATCGATGCCTTGATGCAAGGGGCAGCAGATGCTAGCGATGCTTACGCAAGTGACGACCTTGAAAAAAATGAAGCGTATCAATATGCAGCAATGCGTAACATCCTTTATCGCAAAGGCAAAGTAACGGAATTGCTGATCAACTACGAACCAGGCATGCAATACTTTTCAGAATGGTGGAAACAATTATTCGGCGAGTCAGAAGGAAAAGACCAAAAAGGGATCTATCCTTCAAGCGCAAACTTCTCAACAGATTTGCATTCTCTTGGTCAATACATCCAAGAAGGCCGTCGCAATATCTTTGAAACTGTCGTAAAAGTTGAAAAACCACGCAAATCAATTGCGATCCCTACACAAGAAGCAGATCTTGATGGTCTTGGCTACTTAGAAGGAAAAGAAGTTGATTTTGTTAATACGAAAGCCTTTGAAGGAACGTTACTTGCCCATACAGATGGGGATGTACCTAATCTGTTAGTAAAAATTCCTACAATGGATGCGTACACGTTAGGTTACACGATGTACTTCTTTGAGATCGCTGTAGGTATCTCTGGTTACTTAAACGGGGTGAACCCATTTGACCAACCAGGGGTTGAAGCGTACAAGAAAAACATGTTCGCCTTACTTGGCAAACCAGGTTTTGAAGATCTTGCAAAAGAATTAAACGAACGTCTATAATTCGACAAAGAAACGCCTTGTGCCAGTTCTGATCGGCACAAGGCGTTGTTTTATTTTCGCGTTTGTTGTGTTACTCGATAGTTGATCCAAAAAATCAGCGGTCTTCTTTTAATCCCCAAAGCAACGCAGCAGACAATAGTCCAAAGATACAGGTTTGAATAATTGGCATTTGACTCATCTCCTTTTGATTTCCTTTAGTATAAAATGCTTTTTAAGAAGTGGCACGAACAAACCAGTGCGTTTGAACGAACGAAACTGTCATTTCTTGGTGACAAATGCGTGATAAATTGAAATAAAACGTTTTCAATTTGATGCTTTTTTGTTATTATATCTTTATGAAAGAAAACGGTTGAGGTGAGGATATGGAGAATATTACGATCGGTGAAAAATATGTCTGCCGACCTGTCGGGGCGAGCAAGCCTGTGATTGGTGTGGTGGAAAAACTATACGTACATACGGCGTTGATCGTCGTTTCAAGTTATGAAGAAGAAGATCAAGCACAAGTAGAAGCTTGTAATCGTCGGATGATCGTCAGTTTCAATAAAATTTGTACACAAACGAACGTTGCCTAACCAACTAGCAAAAAATGCTGCTCAACGGATCACCGTGAGCAGCATTTTTTTTCGTGTGAAATCAGCCAACGCCAATCACGAAATTCAATAGTTTGTCTGAATAAGTCATGTCTTCTTCCGACAAACTCAACTCTTCATTTAAAATCCCCATTTGGTCAGTAATAATCCCGTCTACACCGTAAAAACGCATTCGGCTGATAGTATCCGCATCATTGGGGGTCCAAACGAACACTTCCTTGCCATCGGTCCGGGCAGAAGCGATGAAGTTGCGGTTGATCGTACTGTATTCCATTGTCAGAAAGTCGGCACTGGTCAGTGGCGGCCCTACGACATTGAAAGGCATGATGTATCCCGACGTCAATTCAGGCGCCTTCTCTTTTAATTCTTCAACAACTGTATAGGAGAGGCTTTGCATAATATGCCCATTTGCAACTAAATCCTCTTGGTATCGTTCTAAGAAGGCATCTACGAGTGCCGCAGTATCTTTTTGTTGGGTTTTGATCTCCACCAGCAGTTTTTGATCCAACTGATTGGCAAGTGCCAAGTACTCGTCAAAAGTGGGAATACGGGCTGTCTGGTTGTTTTCTGAAACCGTCAGTGATTCGGCGTAACTCAAGGGCAATTGCTCGGGTTTTCCTTTGCCGCCTGTCAAAGGCCGGTAAGAAAAATCATGGTAGACAATAAAATGACCATCACTTGTTTGCTGGACGTCCATTTCCACGTAGTCCGGCTGATATTTCTCACTAGTAAAACGTAACGCTTCAAGGGAATTTTGGACCCCTTGTCCGTCGCTTACCCCTCGATGGGAGATCGTTACCGGATGGATCGAAGCAGCTGAGGTCAGATAGTTCATATTATACAGACTAACCCCAACACCAAAAAGTACCGTGACCAAGGTAAACAAGGAACTTTTCAGTCCTAGAAAATGTCGCTGGTTCAATGGTTCTTGGTGGAACCACGAAGGGATCTCTGGTAAAAAGCCTTCATCATCCATGAAATCAACGATGATGTAAAAAATAGCCACGGTCGATAAAATGACATTCAGTAACAAAATAAACTGCAAGAAAGTCATAATAAAAACAGCACTATACAACGCATAGTCCGGTGTAACAACTTCAATCACTGCTTGAAGGGTAATAAGCAGCGTGAAGCCCAGAGTCGTGATCAATAAGATACTACCACCGATAAAGACAAATTGACCAACGATGGCAAAAAAACGGCGTTTTGTTACTTGGAGGCTTTCTTTGATCGCTTTTCGAAAGGGCAGATCACGTAAAATCATTTCCGGTAAGGCAAAGATCACGCGAATCCCCAAGTAAATCAACAAAACATAAACCAAAAGCACTGCCCCAATGATCAAGACACGATTGGCAAAAATAAAGTCCATGATAAAGGCAGGGATTTTGATTTTTGCGAGTAAATCCGAATTAAAACTCAATCCACCGATGGGTAAAATCAGTAAGAAGTAAAAAAGGAAAAATAAAAAGGTCATCGGCCGTAATTTGCGCAATTGCAAAATAGTCATTCGTAACAATTGCCGCAAGCTGATGGGCTGCTTCTTTTTGATAAAATAGACACTCAGCAGCAAGAAAGTAAATTCAAAAAAGACGGCTAATAAGATCAAAAGCAAAATCAGGGTTAATGAGAGCAACACAATAGGGTGATCTGTAAAGATACTACCGATATTATCGAAAGAAAGGTAGGGCAAGCCGCCGCGCTTTAAGACGAACTTGGTGGAAGCCGATAATATCGGGATCACTAAGAACAACAAGGCACCGTGCATCAATAAAACATCACGGAAGTAGGCATTGCTGTCTTTCAAAAAATCCCACGTGTTGACTAAGCTGTTTTTTAAATAATTCATGGTCGTCATCCTAACAAAGTAAGTATTGTGGTTCAATTTATTCTAGAAAGGCGGTAAAAAAGAGCCGAACAGTTTTAGAAGCACATTTGCCACAGGCATAGTTCCCTGTTTGAAAAGCAGCTTCTTTACGTTCGGCTCGCTGAATTGATCGTTTTTCTTACATATGATTCTTATCCGCCTAACAAACCAGTTAAGAATGTTCCACCGTAAATCAATGCCATACTGTACAAGAAAATTGAAGCAGGTTTTGCCAACAAAATAATCAACGTAAATTTCTTCACTGTCATGTTGGTCAAGCCAGCCATTAGACAAAGGGCATCATCTGGGGCAACCGGTAGAAAGATTGCAAGGGCGAAAAGTTTTTCAAATCGGCTTTGGTTGTCTAACCAGCCGATATATTTATCGTAAGTTTTGTCACTGATCATACTTAAAATGAATGGTTTACCATATCGTCGGCCAAGCAGGAAAATAATGACAGAACCAATACTGATTCCTACATAGTTATAAACGAATCCTAGATAAGGACCGAAAATCAAGACACCTGCAGCGCTGGAGACACCACCGGGAATAATCGGGATTACTACTTGCAAGATCTGCAATAGGATAAAGACGATTGGTCCTAAGATAACGGAATTTCCAACTAGTCCTCGCAGTGCATTAATGTCTTTGAAAACACCTAGATTGATAAAATAGATGGTTAACGCGATCGATAAACCTAAGCCAATAATAGAAATCGTATTAATGATACGACGAGAAGTTGCTATGCTCACAGGACTTCATCTCCTTTATGTTTCATAATCTCACTATACGGGGTGAGACCAGAAAAATCCAGTAAAACAAATGACAAACGTCAAACAGTTTTGTAAGGTATGCTCTTATTATAAAAGAAGTCCGAAAAGAAAACATTGTACTAAAGTCTGAAATAAGAAAAATTTATAGTTTCTGCGCGCCAATAGTTTCAGGAGATTTTTTTATCTGGATGACGTTTTTTTGTGCGTTTCACTTGCCAGCGATTGACGATCTTTTCAACCACACTCGTCATCATGAACCCGCCGGCAATCGCCCCAGCGGTGATGACAACGATCATCAGATTTTCAAAACCGACAAAGTTGTCGCCCAAAGCGAATTCTCGAACGGCTTTGTAGGCAGGCCCACCCGGTACGAGGGGAACGAGGCTGGGAATGTTAAAAATGATCATGGGCATTTTTTTTCTGCGGGAAAAAAAGATGCTGACGCAACCGACGGCAAATGCGGCTAAGAAGTTGGCACTGCCTAGACCGTAGCCAATCGTTTGCAATGACCAATAGATCATCCAGCCAACCGTTCCAGCAATGCCTGTGGCAACTAAGGCTTTTTTAGGAATATTGGTCAAGATGCCGAAGGTTACAGTGCTTAAGAAGCTGAAGGAAAGGTGAATAAAAATTGTCATGAGATCCCTCCAAATAAGGTGAAGACCGTGGCAATGCCGACACCGATCGCGGCAGCAGTAAAGATGGCCTCTGTTCCCCGAGCTGTGCCACTAATGAGATGGCCTGCCAAGATATCTCGAAAGGAATTGGTGATTGCTACACCAGGGACTAAGGGCATGACGGCACCGATAATCAAATTATCGACGTTTTGTGCGATATGAAGAGAGACCGCTAAGACAGACAAAGTACCGATCAGTAAGGAGGCACAAAACATATCCAAAAAGCGAATGTCGATCAGTTTCTTGACCCAATACGCACACAAAAAGCCAAGGCAGCCAATGACGAAGGTCGCTAGAAAGTCAAACCAAGCACCGCCAAAAATAATCATTAAGGTACTGCTGACCACGCCAGCACTAAGAACCTGTAGCCAGTAAGGAAAACTTGGTGTTGTCTGATTGACCTTTTTTAATGCCTCATGCAGTTCCGCTAAGGAAAGTTTCTTTTCCGCATAGGCGCGAGAGAGCCCATTGACGGCAACAATTTTTTCGAGATTGATGACTCGATCATGAACATTTTCTACTTGTGCATAGTGGCTACTGCGTAAGCCCATAAAAAGTCCAGTTGCTGTTACATAACTAATACTCCCTTGCTCTCCAGCGTTTGCCGCAATTCGATTCATCGTATCTTCCACGCGATACACTTCCGAGCCGTTTTCCATCATGATTTTCCCTGCTAATAAGCAGGTCTCCAATAATAGCTCTTTTGATTCAGCCATTTCCAAACCCCTTTTTCAATCGAATTTGCGTGCTACACTCCTAGTGTACAATTTCAGCGAGTTTTCAACAAGAAAGAAAAGTAGATTTGAAAAATAACTAGAACGCCATCCGTTGGATTTTTTGTGATAAATGAAAAAAGCAGAACATTTCCTATTACTAAACATTCGTTTTTAGTGAACAAAGTGAATAGAAATAAGATAACGGAAGGAGTGTTTTATTTTTAAAAAATGAATATCTCGGTTACAATTAAATAAATATAAAAAGGGGGATTTATTGATGCGAAGGAAGGTCTATACAAGAGAACACATTTTGAAGGCCGCTTATGAACTGATCAATAGAGAAGGTTTTGGCAACTTTACGGCCCGGAATATCGCTAAGCACATGGGAATTTCTACTCAACCAATTTATCTTGAGTTCGAAAATATGCAGGACTTAAAAAATACCTTGGTGGAGGCTGTTTTCAAAGATTTATCGGAAAATGTTTTTCCAGTCGTTCGAACAGGAGACAAACTTGTTGATTTAGGCCTGAATTATATACGCTTCGCGCAAGAGCAGCACAATCTCTACATCGCCCTTTTTATCGACGACTACGGCGGTGGGAAATTGATGCATGATTTTTCATCCACCTATTTCAAATCCTTGATCAAATCAGAAGAAAAATATGCAGATCTATCCGAAGATGCGATAAATGCACTACATAATGGCGCATGGATCGTTGTGACTGGTTTGGCTTCCTTAATGTCGGCGGGTATCATCACACCCACCGATGATCAGATCATCAAAATCATCAACGAGACGATCGCAGGCGTAATCGAAAAGAAAGAAAACTATATTTTCGATTAAAGAACAAAAAATCTGTATCCATTTCCATTTTGGATGCAGATTTTTCTTGACATTTTTTGTAAAACTAGCGAAAATAACTGTTATGGAGAGTTGGCAGAGTGGTAATGCAGCGGACTCGAAATCCGCCGACCCGGTTCATCCCGGCGCGCAGGTTCAAATCCTGTACTCTCCTTATGAAGAAACCAGAAGAACCCTTGACTATATAAGGAATGCTTATATAACAAGGGTTCTTGCGTTTTTTTAAATATAAGAAAGTGGAAGAAAACTAGAGAAAATAGAATGATTTTGCACCAATTTTGCACGAGATTATGAATTCATGCAAATAGCTCACCCATTGTCGTGCTAACAATTTGAGACTCTTTTTGTTCCATCTCATCAAGAATATGTTGATAAATACCTAACGTCGTTTCAATTTTTTTATGTCCTAAACGTCTAGATACGTATTTTAGATTAACACCTTGATAGATAAGAATTGATGCATGTGTATGTCGAAGTCCATGAAAGTTTATCGGTTGATCTATTCCAATTTTCTTTTGATGTTTCTTCAACGTTTTGTTTACTGCAGAGTTTGATATCAACTCCATATCGTCATTTAGGAAAACTAGGTTTTTCTTATTCTTTAGTATCCTACCAAAATAATATTCACGTTGATGTTTCTTTAATTGTTTTAAAAGGTCAAGCGTGAAGTCGTCAATAGTAATAAGGCGCATTGATTGGTAATTTTTTGTATTTGAAAAGTCCTGTTTGTATACATAGTCCCATGTCTTCTCAACCCTAACAGTTTTATCTTCAAAATCTATACAGTTCCAAGTCAATCCAAGAATCTCCGCATATCGCATTCCTGTAGCAATACCTAAAAGAATCATATATCTAGATACGTAGGTTGGCTTGATACCATCAATCAAAGAATTTGTGAGTTTTTTGGTTTCATTGTAGCTTAGGAATTTATCTCTATCTGATTTATCTGAAATACCACCACGAGATGAAACCTTATAAGTAGGGTCCTTGAAAATAATTCCTTCTTGCAGTGCATCTTGGATCGCTGCTTTCATATAGATGTGAATTTTTGAAACAGTGGAGGATCGTCGCGTTTTAGCGAATTCATTCAACTTCTGTTGGTATATTTTCCTATTCAAATCTTTAAGTTTTATTCCTTTGAAATTTGCTTCCGCAAATTTTATAGACTTTTCTATATCGGCATCATTTGCTTTAGAAAACTTTCCTTTTCTATAAACTTCATACCATTCTCGAAAATAAACAGGAAACTCCTGGTCAGCATCAGAAATTCTAAATCCTTCAGTTAGTTTCTTTTCAATAGCAGCAGCAGCTAGATGCGCTTCTTTTTTTGTTGCAAATTTTCCTTTTGTTTTTGTTTTATATTTACCATCAGTATCTTTATAAGAGACACGATACTGCCATCCGTTATCTTTCTTTTGAATACTAGCCATATTGATTCAACTCCTTAGTTTTGCTACAATAGGCATGACTAAATAAGCCTTACGTTTATTTGTGTCCAGCACGTCCTCGACCGCCAAGAAGAGGGACGTGTTTTTCTTATTAATCTAAATTATTAACAGCGTAATCAGCTTCTTCTTGTGTAAACTGACCTCCGTGTTCAGAAACTAATTGATCTCTAATACCTTCAGGAGACATTGACATGCTTTCTTGATAACTTTTCGCTTGTTCCAATGCATTAGCATTCCAATCAGCTTTAATGTTATCAATAGCGTATTGTGCCTCTTCAGCAGTAAACTGACCGCCATTTTCAGAAATTAGTTGATCATAAATTCCTTGTTTAGACATATGCATTGAATCAGAATAAGATTCAGCTTGTTCCAATGCGTTAGCATTCCAATCAGCTTGGATATTATCAATTGCATATTGGGCAGCATCAGGTTGAAATTGACCACCATACTCGGACACTAGCTGATCATAAATTCCTTGCTTGGACATGTGCATTGTATCTGAATATGATTTCGCTTGATTCAGTGCAGATTTAAATTCGCTAGAAACATTATCTTCTGACTTAGACTCTTTTTCAACAACAGTAGATGAACTTTCTTCTTTAATTGATGAATCCGTCGACTTATCTGCGACAGAAGAGCTGTTTGAAGGTTTTTCGGCAGCAGAATCATTATTACCACCAGATAAACCGTTACCCACTATTGCTATAAAGATAATAGCTAATACCCAAAACCAAACCCTTTTGTAAAATGGTTTCTTAACCTTGTACATTTTACCATCTTCGCCTCTAACTCTTTTTGCCATTTTTCTTTCCTCATTTCTTTGATATAATATATTTGTACAGTCTCAGAAATGAGTAGATCTTTTGGGAGCGGGAACTTCCAAAAGATTTTTTGTTTATCCAAAAATTTTAATAGGTTCCACGAATATAAACTCATTGTCGAATGTAAATTTATAGTTGCGATGATAATGATATTTACCGTATTTATTGAAATAGTGAATGAGAGTATCTTCAAAAAATTCGGGAGTTACGTTCAGGTGTTCGCTGCATTCATAAATGTTGTTGCATCCATTCAAAGCACAGTCTAAGAGATCATCAAGTGTGATCAGAATTTCAATACCATATCTTCTAGCTTTCCATTCTTCTTTCCAAGCCTCGGGATCTTTATAATTAAGAATATTTCCAATAGATCTTTTATGGTGACCAAATTCTTCAGCCAAAACAACCTTCTTTTTTCTACTTGATTTATTTTTATCTAAGTAAATCCGATTGTTTCTATAAAGACCTGTATATCCAGTGTCCTGTTCTAAAGGTAATTCTATAACTGGAATTTCAGTCGTAACCTTGTTTAAAAGATTTTCAAAATCATCCATCTGCAACCCTACTTATCATCAAATTTTTTATCTGCTTCATCTAAATATCGATTTAGATCTTCAAATTCTTTTTTAGATAACTTCCTATTAGGATCGTCAGAGTGAGCTGCGATTGTGAATAATTCTTTCTTCTGTTCTTTGAGTTCATTTTGAGCAAAATCATATACTCTTTTTTGGCGATCCATATTCAACTGGCTGTAAATAGAATCTATTGAAGACTTGCTTTCTTTGTAAGTAGTGTCAATATCACTTTTCATAATCCCAAAATAATCAGCGATTTTTTGAATAACTCCATGAGATGGATTAGAGCGCAAATTCATATAGTCACTCATAGTTGATGGAGAAATCCCAATTTCTTTAGCTAACTGTTTTTGGGTTATATTATTTTTTCTAATATAACTTTTTATATTTGCTGCAATAATGATATTCCTTTGTTTATCATCCATGTTGTCACCTCTTTATATTTCATATTATACGAAAAAATCGAATCAAAGTAAATATATAAGTACGAAAATTACGAATTTATTTGTTGACAATACGAAAAAATCGTATTATATTTGACTCATCAAATACAGAACTATGAGGAGGAAGTTGAATGAAGACCCTAAAAGAGTTGCGAGTGATGCATAGTTTGACTCAGGAAGAGCTAGCAGAACTTTTTGATGTTACTTCAAGAACTATTCAAAATATGGAAAAAGACTCTTCCAAAATAAAAGATAGTTTGCTTAGGAAATATATTGATGCTTTCGGTGTCAAGTATGATGAAATTTTTTTAGGTAATGAATACGAAAATTTCGTACATGAGCAAGATAAAAAGAAATCAATCATTTTGACCTTCAAAAGCAAACAAAGAAATTAGGGAGGGAGAAACACTATGTCTCAAACCATTGAAATCAATACACCGATTCAAATCTTAATACCTTCACATTTAAAAGTTGTGGAGATTGAAGAATATGAATCATTAAAGAAAAAAGATTTGATGGGTCAAACATGGACAATGGATGATCTTAAGGAACGACTGCAAACTACTGACGAAGATTGGATAAAGGAAAAAATCCTTTATCCAAACAGAGAAATACTAGATGTCAGGAACGGTGGTTTTGTTCGTTACTCAAAAGGCAAAGGGAATCCTTGGAAATTCAATGCTTTAGAAATGGCGAAGTATTTGCAAGAAAACTGGGCAAATATCATGTCAGATTGAAAGGAGGGATTTTGTGAATAAGAAATGGTTAGCTACGCTCCATGACAATCCATTGTATAAAGCACGTCAATTACAAGGGATTGCTTATGCCAGCTTATTGTTAAACGGTATTTTGTTAGCTATTTGTTTCCTATTAATGATTGGAGGGTAACCAGATGTTTAAAGAGAGAGAAATTATTTTCACTACTAATCGAATGTATGTTAAGCCATACACTCAAAAAATTAAGTCGATTATCTGGAATAAGTTTGAATCGACATGTGAAGTAGAGGATCGTTCATTTGATAGCGATGAGACACCAACGATTGCTTTATATTTCATTGTTTCAGATGATCAGTTTCAAAAGTTACAAATTGCCATCCCTAAGTTGCTACCGGATTTAGTAAGTAAAGGAGGAATTCAATATGAATAACGACAAGTTAGCCCTAACGTTAGCCGATAAGTTGATGGCAAAAGTCAACAGTTTGCTAGATGCAGAAGTTCGAACAATTACTGCCGATTTACAGGATACTCAAAAGGACATTGAAGCAAAACGCACGATCTCAATAAAGGTTGGAATCAAAGTCACTAGTGATCATCGAGGAATTACCATCGATGCAGAATCAAATCATGGATTACCGAAACGAGAATTGGAACCAGTTGTTTATCCAATTGATGTCAATAATTCTGGACAGATAAATTTGTTCGAAGATGAGTGAAAGCTGTAGGTGATGTAGATGTTATCGAAGGCGATCGAGTATTTGGAAAAGATGCCTGCAATTGTGATGCAGGTTCGTATGAGAAAACGTGGCGAGAATTATGTATACAGTATTGAAGCGAAGACTGAACGAGGTAGAGTAGAAACATTTCAGTTGCGCGGAAGGACTCTGTATCACCATATTTTTCATCTGGGAAAACCAACCGAAGAAAAGGTTCTTTTCCAGTTTTCAGAACAATAAAAAAAGCCGCCAAAATTGGCGACTTCTGAGAATGGTATAACTTATTCCCTGACAAGATAAGTATACCATCCTCAGACTATTTTTGCAAAAAACGCTGCTATTTCGGCGTTTTATCGTCCTTGTATTAGATACTAACTTAACGGACGTAGAAAATTCTGGGGTGTTTGTCATGAAGAAATCATTTGTTAGAGAACGCAGAGTGGAAGCAGGACCATATAAAGAAATTCGACTTTACAGTAGGACGATCGAGCAGGAACGAAAATGCAGAGAACCCAGAGGTAGGAGGAAAAAAGTAACTGGCTTATCTCAAGCAAGATGGAATCAAGCCCAAAGTAAAAGAAAGGCTGCATTGTTTCTATATGCAAATTTTGGAGAGAAAGATTACTATGCCACGTTCACTTATTCCGATCTGTTTCTCCCTGAAAAGCCTGCTGATGCCAAGCGTGATCAAGAAAACACTTTGAAAAAACTTAAAAGACTCTATGAGAAAGAAGGATTCGAACTCAAGTACATGTGGTTTACCTCTTATCAATACGATGAGGAAGTAGGCTATATCACTCGAATCCATCACCATATCGTTTTAAACAATGGACCATCAAGGGATGCAATTGAGAATGTTTGGTCTAAAGGTCGAGGAAAGAAGAAGCAGACTCTTGGTAGAAGGCAAGTGCAAAACATTCAATACGATTCAGATGGGATGCAAGGATTGGTCAATTATTTAACTGGTCAAGAAAAATGGGAAAATCGCCAGTGGAAGAAAGGTCAAAAGCGATGGTCCAAGAGTCGAAACCTGAAAGAACCACATGAAACCACCAATGATGATTATTGGTCATTTAGAAAACTAAATAAATTAGGTATGTCCAACGATGATGGAGCAGAGGAAATTCTTAAGAGGTTTCCTCAATACCGGATTTTAGGAGATATATTGAAAATCTACGATGAGGATCGTGGATGGTATTTCAAAATCGAACTGTTCAGAAATGATGATGGATAGAGAAAGAGGTAGAAATGGAAAGTAAACAAACGTATCTGGTCGCCTGTTTTGATAAATCAGATTGTATCGACACGATGCAGGAAGTTTTTTTGATGTTGAACATTGATGATCAAAACAAAGGGGAGTTTTCTCCATGTATTAAAACATTGGAAATTAAATCAGAAGTAAAGGAAATCCGATTTCTTCAAAATCAGCAAATTTGCGATGCTGTATCAAACAAGTTAAATGATCAGTCAGTATACACAGGAATAGTTAAGAGTGATCGGTATTCACAATTCGTTTGCTTTGAAGATAAAGCACACTATGAGCGCATTTACCGTAGAACACTAGATATATTTGGTCAAAATGACAAAGAAGGATTTATTACTAAACTAATGCAGAAAGTAGGTAGAAACGATGTCTTCAAGAAATTACCAAAATAGAGTAAACAATGATTTGGGCGATATCTTTGAAAAAATGATTGATCAAGGTTGTTGGTACTACAGAACAAAAGAAATTGCTTTAATTGAAAAAACGCCTGAACCGTTTCGTGTTAAGAAAATAATCGGCGATGGCAGCATGATCGTTTATCCGATTGGTAAAGCTCAACCAGATTATAAAGGCACTCTCTGGGATGGACGTGCCATTGTTTTTGAAGCAAAGATGACCACAACGGATCGATTAAAAAAATCAGTGATCACACCAAATCAGGCGGCCTTGTTGGATCTCCATCAAAAATTAGGAGCGATGGCAGGTGTTTGTTGCATGATCAAAAAGACCGTCGGGTTTATCCCATGGAGTGATTGGCAGAACATGAAAGCAAAATATGGCCGTCAGTACATTCTTGAAGAAGAGTTGGAAGACTATCAGGTTGCTACGCCGGGCTACATTGATTTTCTGAATAAAACGAATTGGTGATCCTATGGATGAAAGAATAACCAGTTTTAAAGTAGCACGTGTCGAATTCACCATGTTTTGCGAGGTACGAGGATGGACGGTTGAGTATTTTTCTAACAATCCCAAGAATTACCGTCAATACTATGCAAGATGTTACGTTCCGGAGAAGGCAGATACCTATCATTTTATTATTACACTTGCAGGGAAGTACTATCGCCTTCTCGGAAATAAGCAGTGGGAACCTTATGAATATGTGTATAAGCCAGCAGATGCAGGAGGTGATCAACATGAAACAGAACCAACAGGCGATGAAGCAGAAAGAACATGAAAAAAAGAAGCGTCACAGAGAACGTGCTTTAAAACTACAACGATTGCTTTATCTATCTAATCTTGATGATCGAGAGATTGATCCAATAAGCGAGGAAGAGTTGGAAGCATTGCGTGTTGAACTCTGGAGAGGGGAGCAATCCCATTTGCGAATTGTAGAGGTTCTTTACAAAGGCGAAGTGATTTTCACAGGTACTCGGAAAGACGTATGTCGGAAGTGCAAAAAAGCAAATCGAACGATGAGCGATTTATTACGTTATGGTCATGAAGATAAACAAGGAAGGACTTACCGCTATAAGGATTGGAGTGGAACCATTGACGATGGGGTTGATTACGATTAATCAAAATAATTGGAGGGAAATTCATGAATGAGTTAGTTGAATTAGTAGAACAATGGTCAAAAGAAAAAGGATTGGATAAAGCAGATTCTAGCAAACAAATGTTGAAAGTTGTCGAAGAAACTGGTGAAGTTGCAGCTGCATTAGCAAGAAACGATCAAGATGCACTAAGAGATGGTATTGGCGATGTAGTAGTAACCTTGATCATCTTGGCAATGCAAAATGATATGGACTTGTACGAATGCCTGAATTTTGCTTATGACGAAATCAAAGGACGGACTGGAAAGATGGTCAATGGTGTTTTCGTTAAATCCAGTGACCTGAAATAATTCCAGAATCGGAAGAAATAACATACTAGGAGGACTTAAAATGACTGAAGAGAAAAACCAGCTAGAAAAAAGAATTGAAGAACTGGAAAAGCTAGTAGAGAAACAGGAAACTCAAATTGAAAGATGCAGTCTAGCAGTTGAGCTTTTATTAGCTGGTCATCAAAAACAAGTATACAAAGCTTTACAAGGCTATGATTTAGGCGATTTCGAATATTGATTGGAGGAAGAATATGAACCAGAAGCAACAAATAGCAATAGAAAGAGGGAAAAAGGATTATTTGGAAACAGGCGATGTTTATAGTGCTGTTAGTAACATGATGTTTTATATAGATGCTCCACTGTCTGACAAAGAATGGGCTGCAGCTGTCATTGAATTTTTAACATGGGTCAAAGATCAGACAGAATGATTCCACAATCCACCAAAATAACCAACTAGAAAGGAGACGGAAAATGAAATTTTTAGATCTGTTCGCAGGTATCGGTGGTTTCCGTCTTGGAATGGAACAAGCCGGTCATGAATGTGTCGGCTTTTGTGAAATAGATAAGTTTGCTCGAGCAAGTTATAAAGCTATTCATAATACAGAAGGAGAGGTGGAGATGCATGACATCACATCAATTTCAGATGAGTTTATTCGAGGAATCGGAGATATCGACATTATCTGTGGAGGATTTCCGTGTCAGGCTTTCTCAATCGCTGGAAAGCGGCAAGGTTTCGAGGATACTAGAGGAACTCTCTTCTTTGAGATTGCAAGGTTCGCATCTATTCTCAGACCACGGTTTTTATTCCTTGAGAACGTCAAAGGACTGCTTAATCACGAAGGAGGGGCTACGTTCGAGACGATCCTCAGAGCCTTGGATGAACTTGGGTATGATGCGGAATGGGAAGTGCATAACTCTAAAGACTACGTTCCACAAAACAGAGAGCGAGTATTCATTATCGGACATCTTAGAGGAGAACGTACCGAGCAAGTATTTCCTTTCGAAAGAATCGACAGAACGATTGTTGAGTTACAAGGACAACAGGCTTACGCCAATACACTCACAACGAGAATCGAAGCGCAAGGAACAGGAACGTATGCTGCTGAACGTAAACAGCATGAAGAAAAAATAGCCATACCTGTTTTGACACCAAACAGATTGGAAAAACGACAAAAAGGTAGACGCTTCAAAAGTGATGGTGAAGAAATGTTTACTCTCACTGCCCAGGATCGTCATGGCGTCATGATTGTCGGAGGTCTTTATACGAATGATTCCGAAAAGTTTAGTCGTGGTGTGCTGCCTGGACTAAGCAGAACACTTAAGTCGCAGAACCATGATGCCGCAATTTTAATAAAAGAAGCAACTGCACAAGGTTACGCACAAGCCCTGCCAGGAGATTCAATCAATATCAGCCATCCAAATTCTGAAACAAGACGGGGGCGAGTTGGTAAGGGGATTGCCAATACTTTACTAACAGGAAAAGAGCAAGCTGTAGTTACAGAAGAATTTCAGATTCGAAAACTAACACCTAGAGAATGTTGGCGGCTGCAAGGATTCCCAGATTGGGCATTCGATCGTGCAAAAGAAGTTAACTCCGATAGCCAACTATATAAGCAAGCAGGCAACTCGGTTACTGTGCCAGTGATACATGATATTGCTAGAAGATTAGTCATCTATCCGACGAAATAAAAAAACTACTCTAAGGGAAGAGTAGTAAAAAATTAGAATTTAATTTTTTGAATCATTAATACCGTGTTTTACAGCAAGTCTAATGACCCAATATAAACAAAAACCAATGAAAATGTACCAAACTAAACTGAAAAGCCACATTTCAATCACTCCTTTTTTTAAGTATATCATTCAATGTTAAAAGTAGACCATTAAAAATTTAACTATGGTAAAGAGAGGATGTGGCAACACAATTATTTCCGCAATCGTCAGCGATAAATGAATGGAGGAACTTTATGTATCTAATAGGGGCGTTTATCATCACTTGTTTAACCAACATTTTTTTCTATCGTTGGTATACCAGTGAAATTGCGAAGGAACTAGAGAAAATGGAAACAAGAGTAGACAAAAAACTACTCTTGTTGAGAAGGAAAAATCATTGAACAAAATTCTTCGCCAAGATCTGAAATGCGCAATGATCCATGAACAGTAACAACTGTTAACTCTCTATCGATGAAAAAAGGATTTTTCTCGAAACGACTGATGCACTCTAATTTCTTATTTTTTAAGAAATGGGAGTTTTCAAAAGCATCGTACAAAGCTTGGTCAGCTTTATCTGCTAAAGCTTGTTGGGGTCTTACTTCAATTAATCCATATGATTCTAATGTTTGTAAGGAGGAATTAGAATTAATATACTTCGATCCACTCAATAAAATTAGGTTTTTAATGGTATCAACCCCCTGTCCATTAGGTCGTTGGACTCTAATATTAGCTGTAGGTACCGCCGTTAATGTGTATATTTTGGATAATAGATTAGCGTCTTTTGTAGTTAATTCAGATAGGATTGTTGAGAATCTTGGAGATGCTTTTTGATTTTTCCTGTTATCAACTAATCCCGCTAAAAGATTTGCGAAATATTCACGCATTTCTTCATCTTCAAGCTGATATCTAGAATCTTCCATAGTTTTTAAGGATAGTCCTAGTTTCGATATATCTCGATTTTCTGGTGGAATCTCATCGGTTTTTGTATTAATTTTTTTTACAAAATCTTGATATGATTTTTCGCTTGTGATATTGAGTCTACGTAAAGGACCCATCACATAGTTGGCAATGCCTCCTAAACCTTCTCCTATAGATTTTGAAGCAGGACCAAAGACGTTGGTTATCAGCTCTTTTGGGATAAGTTCAATATTAATTAGAGAGCTTTTTTCTTCTGACATTTGAGCACTTCCTTTTTTATAAAATTATATCAACAAAGAAGGTGAAAATCTATGAATTCAAAATTTTATAACTGTCAATTTTCTTATTTGAAGAAATTGATCAAGATAATCTCGTTACTTATTATAGGTGTGATTATTTTTAGTTGGCTATCCTATACAATAGTTGACCAGCAGAAACAAATTGAGCAGCTAGAACAGCAACTGCAGCATGAGCAGATGAAGTACAAGATTATTATCAATGATCCGTTGGTTAGGGATGCGATGGAAGCAGGGGGATAAATGATGGATTTTGCAGTGTTAGTAGCCGTGGCACTTTTTGCCACAGTATTCGCAAGTGTGATTTTTGGTAAAGAATTAGATGAAAAGGAGAAGAAAGCCATTGCCAAAGAAAAAATCGAAAGTAAAAAAGAAGAAGCGCAAGTTGCTAGAAAAAGCCAAGGAAAATGGAAAATTAAATAAAAAGGTCCTTGGTAAGACCTTGATGAGTTTGATCATCGATGAAGAACATCAACATGGCTCACATTTTGATAAATAAAAAAAGCCACTACCTTTTGAGTAAGTGACCTGTGACAAGACTATTTTACCATAAAGGGGTGGCGTTTGTGAGGTTTCAATGGCTAAAAGATTATCAAGAGTTAGAAAATCAAATACTTTATCTCAAGTGGAATCTTAACAAAAGTAAACTAGAGTTAGAACGCTGGGTCAGTGGGGACCTTTCAAATATCCGCCTTGAGAAGAATTCAAGATCAGCCCAGTTAGAAGAAAAAATAATGTTATTAGAAAAGGAAATTAACTTCCTTATTGAGCAGAAGAAGGAAACAACAACTTTGATTGAATCATTCGGAGGTCTAGATAACGATATAATTAGACTAAAATACATTGAGGGGAAAACATTAGAAGAGATATCTGAAGATTTATCCTACAGTTATTCCTATATTAAAAGTCGTCATTCTCAGTTAAGGAAGTCTCTTACTTTTGTAGATGAATATATTATCAACAAGACAAGGTTAAAATATAAGATCGCTATACAAGATCCAGTGATGGTGGATTTATAAAAGGTACTATGAAAGTACTGTACCTATTTTAAGCCGACATATTGATTTTTATAAGATATAGTAATAGCGTAGAAGAAACGGAGAGCCCATTGTTGGACTACTCACAACATTCCAAATACCGAAAGGAGGCAATCTCCTTATCGCGAAACTTCTTTGACGAATACAAAAAGCAGCACATTACTTTGAATCGAGGTGAAACTCCTCATTTCAAAATTTGCTAGTGCTGTCTTTTTGTAATTGTTTTCATCTCTATCATAGAGTATGCTTATCTTGAATGGAGGTGATACTATGAAAGCTGAAGTAATAATAAGCTCAAACGTAAAAAATTTTGAGGACGATCTAAACGAATTTCTATTTGAATTAGCACAAGAAGAAAAAGAAATAGTTGATATTAAGTATCAGACGTTATTAGATGAAAGCAGTGGTATTTCGTGTATTAATCATTCTGCTCTAGTCTTATACAAATAATAATCAGGACATCCAGAAGGGTGTCTTTTTTTATACATATTTTTAAGGAGGACCCGAAAATGAAAAGTTTAATTATTTGGCTACCAGATGGGCAAACTATGAAGTTCGAAGATGTAAAAGATTTTAAAGAAGTTTCAACAGATGATCTTGATTCGCTGCAATTTAACTATTTAGGTGTGTCAACCGGAGTAAGACGTAATGCGGTTTTCATTTATCCCAAGATTATGGGTTGGGCATTGGAAGAAAAATCATGAAGGAATATAGCAAAGTAAATGTATTAGGAACAGAGTACACAATATACAAAGATACATCTGAAATTGATAAGCCTTTCATGAGTGGTGCTGACGGACTGACGGACTTCACTACCAAAGAAATATTCATTGCAACACTTGATGATGGTAATCCAGATAACATGCAGGCTATGGAACATTACGAGAAGAGAACAATAAGACATGAGATCATTCATGCAACCTTATTTGAATCCGGACTGGATCACAATAGTAAATGGGGAAGAGATGAAGAAATAGTGGATTGGATTGCTATTCAGTTCCCTAAGTTATTAGATGTCTTTAAATCCGTAGACATTGAAACGTTTTAGTACCCCCACCCCTAAGAAAGGACCCCCTCTATTATGGCACTAAGAGCGGATAGACAAGGACCCCACCGGGTAGCCTTTGAGAAGAACAAGAAGATACTGATGAAGACCCAGAACACTTGTGGGATTTGTGGTAAGCCTATTGATAAAACTATGAAGGCACCGCACCCTTTGAGTCCAGTAGTTGATCACATAGTTCCAATCAATAAAGGTGGTCATCCATCAAGCATTGACAACCTGCAGCTGGCCCATTGGACATGCAACCGACAGAAGTCTGACAAGCTTTACACAACCAAGGACGAAGCACCGAAAGTTATCGGTAATAGAAACCTTCCACAAAGCGCTGATTGGGCTTCTTATGGCGGTTAAATAATTTGTATTAATCATACGAAAATATTTTTAAAACCTGATACGCGCAAAAGGAGAGGGGGGTGGGTACCCCTCCGGCCATGTGGCTGAGCTTCACGCCGTCACTGTACATATTTTCTCGCGCGATATTTTGAAAGGAGCAAAATAATGGATTTTTATGGCATTGATTACTTAAGGAACAAGCTGTCCACGCATAAAATTCGTGTTGATATGCGGTATGAACAATACGATATGAAAAAGAAAGAATCGAGTTTCGGTATTACCATTCCATCAGAAATAAGAAAAAAGTATCGGTCAGTTTTAGGGTGGTGTGCTAAAGGTGTTGATTCACTTGCGGATCGTTTAGTATTTCGTGAATTTGACCATGATGATTTTGAAGTGAATGAAATCTTTGAAGCAAATAACCCAGATGTCTTTTTTGATAGCTTGGTTTTATCTTCGTTAATCGCTTCTTGCTCATTCGTTTATATTTCAAAAGGAGAGGGCGATATTCCGCGACTGCAGATTATAGAAGCAAGCAACGCAACTGGGGTTATTGATCCAATCACTGGATTATTAAACGAGGGTTACGCAGTGCTTGAAAGAGATAAAGATGGAAATCCTGCAATTGAAGCTTATTTTCTTCCGGGTATTACGCATTACTATTACGCTGATAAAAATATACCGGATGAACCTATTGAACATAGTTTTGATTATCCATTGTTAGTGCCGGTGATCCACCGTCCAGATGCAGTACGGCCGTTCGGTCGTTCTCGAATCACACGATCAGGTATGTATTATCAATCGCTTGCCAAACGTACTTTGGAACGTTCTGATATAACAGCAGAATTTTATTCCTTTCCACAAAAATACGTGTTGGGGACAGATCAAGATTCAGAACCGTTGGATACTTGGAAAGCAACAATTTCGGCGATGCTTGAATTTACTAAAGGTGAAGACGGTGGCAGTCCTACGGTTGGTCAATTCACGACTTCTAGTATGACACCTTTCACAGAGCAATTGAAAACGGCGGCTGCTGGTTTTGCTGGTGAAACTGGACTGACCTTGGATGATCTGGGATTTGTTTCGGATAATCCGTCATCGGTTGAAGCGATTCGAGCTAGTCATGAAAATTTAAGACTGGCAGGACGTAAAGCACAACGATCGTTAGGATCTGGAATATTGAACGTAGCATTTATTGCTGCTTGTTTACGTGATGAATACCCCTATTTTAGATATCAGTTCGCTAAAACAATTATCAAGTGGGAACCATTGTTTGAAGCTGATGCCAATACACTCACGTTGATCGGCGATGGCGCAATCAAAGTGAATCAAGCTGTTCCTGGTTATATCAACGGTGCAACAATTAGGGATTTAACCGGAATCAAAGGTGGCGATATCGATGGATAATGATATTGTTCCTGCATTATTAGAAAAAATCAAAAATGATTTTAGTGAGCAGACAATCAACAGTCAGAAGTTGAAGTCTGCTTTTTCTTTGCTAAAAAATCGTAAGGCCACATACAAAAATGTAAATGAGTTTTCTATTGAAATTGGAGAAATATTAGCAAATGTATTAGGCAGCAATATCAGCATTGACATACTTCCAGATGGGAAAATGTATTTTAATATTGCCGATCGGGTGCTTAATGAAACACTGAAAAATAATTACGATTTGATTTCAAATTTTGCTATTGATGTTCAAGAGCAGTTAAACAAAGAAGCTGCAATTAAAATTAAAGGTCAGAAACCTGATTTCAACCAAGATAGGGTGAATGGACTTATAAACAAGATATCAGCAGCAGAAGATTTCGATACTGTTAAGTGGCTATTAGGAGAACCAATCGTAAATTTTAGTCAAAGCGTTGTTGACGATGTCATTAAAGCAAATGTTGATTTTCATGCAAAGTCAGGTCTTAGACCAAGAATAAACAGAACCCTTGTTGGTCATGCGTGTGACTGGTGTAGAAAACTAGCGGGATCATTTGATTATTACGATTTACCAGATGATATTTACAGAAGGCACGAAAGGTGTAAATGTATAGTCGAATACAAACCAGGCGATGGGCGAAAACAAAATGTTTGGTCAAAAACATGGTCTGATCCACAAAGGGAACAAAAAATTCAAAATAGGAAAAGTCTTAATTTGAGAAAGGATGTGTGATCCAATATCTCCCAGCGACAGGGTTATCATGCATGATCGAGATTGAAAGGGGATAGTTTATGGCTACTAAAGTAAAATTTGGTAATCAACATCCTACTCAATCGGTAATTCTTCCATATGATAGATCTGTATCTCAAAGAGCGGTTGAAAGATACCAAAGAACTGGACGAAATTGTTACGATTGGCAAATTGATATGCTTGAGCCTCTTTTAGCCATCGATGAAGATGATTTGTGGGTTCACCAAAAGTTTGGTTTCTCAATTCCACGGCGAAATGGTAAAACCGAAGTTATTTACATCGTTGAATTAGATGCGCTTGAAGAAGGGTTAAGTATATTGCATACGGCTCACAGGATCAGTACGTCCCATGCTTCATATGAGCAGGTGAAAAAACTGCTTGAAGATTCGGGATATATTGAGGGCGAAGACTTCAATTCAATCAAAGCCAAAGGCCAAGAACGATTGGAGTTGTATGCGACTGGCGGCGTGATCCAGTTTAGAACAAGAACATCTAGCGGTGGTCTTGGTGAAGGATTTGATCTGCTTGTAATTGATGAAGCCCAAGAATATACCACTGAACAAGAATCAGCGTTGAAGTATACCGTAACCGATAGCAAAAACCCAATGACGATCATGTGTGGTACACCACCTACCCCGGTATCTAGCGGTACTGTTTTTACAAGTTATCGCGACAAAACGCTGTTTGGTAAATCGAAGTATTCTGGTTGGTCCGAATGGTCAGTTGAGGATATGAAAGATATCCATGATGTCGAGGCTTGGTACAATTCCAATCCTTCATTAGGTTATCATTTGACGGAAAGAAAGATTGAAGCGGAACTTGGTGATGACAAACTCGATCACAACGTGCAGCGTTTAGGGTACTGGCCGAAGTACAATCAAAAATCTGCTATTTCTGCTAGTGATTGGTCAAGATTGAAAGTAGTAGCTTTGCCTGTATTGAAAGGACCTCTGTATGTTGGTATCAAGTATGGGAATGATGGTCAGAATGTTGCAATGAGTATTGCGGTTAAAACTTTATCCGGAAAAATATTCGTTGAAACAATTGATTGTGTGTCTGTAAGAAATGGCAATCAATGGATCATTAATTTCTTGAGAAAAGCTAAAGTAAATGCAGTGGTTATTGACGGTGCCGGCGGTCAAAATATCCTAACCAAAGAAATGGCAGATTTTAAACTCAAGGATCCAGTGCTTCCTAAAGTATCCGAGATCATTACCGCCAATTCGTTGTGGGAACAGGGAATATTCCAACAAACCATTTGCCACAAAGATCAACCGTCACTAAGTTCGGTAGTTACGAACAGTGAGAAGCGTAATATCGGAAGCAATGGTGGATTTGGTTATAAATCGCAATTTGATGATAGAGATATCTGTTTAATGGATAGTGCGCTATTAGCGCATTGGGCTTGCAGTATCAAGAAGCCCAAGAAAAAACAACAAAAAAGGTATTAGACGATTATTTAACGGTAGTCGTTTTTTAATACGCAAAATTACCGAACTGCCGGGCAAGCAGGAGAAAGGAAGTTTGAATTATGACATTCAAAGCAATTGAAACACAAGAGGAACTGGACCGTATTATCCAGGAGAGATTGAATCGTGAAAAAGGAAAGTTTGCTGATTACGATGAAATCAAAACACGTAATGCTGCATTAGAAACAGAAGTAGATGCATTGAAATCAACTATCGAGGAAACAAGCACTGCCGCTAAGACTCATGAGCAAACAATAGCTGATCTAAATAAACAAATTGCTGAGAAAGAAACAGTAAATTTGCGCACTAGAATTGCATTACAAAACGGATTGCCTATTGATTTGGCGGATCGTTTGATTGGTTCTGATGAGGAAAGTATCAAAGCAGATGCAGAACGGTTAGCAGGTTTCGTAAGCAAGAAACAAACGCCGCCACCTTTGAAAAATACTGAAAAGAATTTGGATGAAGGCAAAGATGGCGCATATAAAAATCTAATTGAAAATCTTAATTTAGAAGGAGAATAATATTATGCCAACATTATCAAAAGGAAGTTTATTTGATCCAGAATTAGTTTCAGACCTTATCAACAAAGTGAAAGGCAAAAGCTCACTGGTTACTTTATCTCAACAAAAACCAATTCCGTTTAACGGTCAAAAAGAATTCACTTTCACTATGGATTCTGAAATCGATATCGTTGCTGAAAATGGCAAGAAAACACACGGTGGAATTTCTATTGCACCTTTGACTATCGTACCAATCAAAGTCGAATACGGTGCACGTATTTCTGATGAATTCTTGTATGCTTCAGAAGAAGAACAAATTGATATTGTAAAAGCGTTCAATGATGGTTATGCTCGCAAGCTTGCTCGCGGTTTAGATTTGATGGCGTTCCACGGAATCAACCCACGTACTGGCTCAGCATCAGCGATTATCGGTACAAATCATTTTGATGGAAAAGTAACTCAGACAGTTGACTTTAATGAAGCAGATCCAGATGTAAACATTGAAACAGCTGCTTCGATGGTACAAGGTTCGGAAGGTGTAATTTCGGGTATGGCGATGGATCCGCAGTTTTCATCTGCTTTAGCAGCATATAAAGTTAACGGAGTTAAACAGTTTCCAGAACTTGCTTGGGGTGCGAATCCTGGAGCTGTTCGCGGAATTCCAACAGATATCAACCGTACAGTTTCTAACGGCGGGGATGACTTAGTTTTGATTGGAGATTTCGCTTCTATGTTCCAATGGGGATACGCAAAAGAAATCCCATTGGAAGTTATCAAATATGGTGATCCAGACAACAGTGGCCAAGACTTGAAAGGTTACAACCAAGTGTACTTGCGTTCTGAAACTTATTTGGGTTGGGGAATTATGGATGGCAATAGCTTTGCTCGTGTGATTAAACCAGCAGCAGGAGGCGGACAATAATGCAATATAAAAACACAAAAACAGGGGTTACTTTTAGTAGCCCTTGCGTTGTTTCTGGCGGTGATTGGGTCTTGTTGAAAGATGAGCCAAAAACTGATGAGGAACCAAAAGCTCTGAATGAAGTAGAAATTGAAAATACTGACGATGAATCTGAAACACCAGCTGCTACTCCAGAACAACAAGCCGATGAAAAAGATGAACAAGTGGCTGGATTAGAAGGCATTACTAAAAAGCAAATCATGCAGGAATTAGATGCATTTGGCATCAAGTATAACCCTAGCTCTAAAAAGCAAGAATTGTACGATTTGATGATGCAAGGGAAGTGATTTCATGGCAGCCTTTGCTACTATTGAAGATCTATCAAACCTCTGGCGTGCGCTAAAACCAGAAGAAATCACGCGAGCTACTGAATTACTCAATATTGTTTCTGATTCTTTGCGAATGGAAGCCGATAAGGTGGGAAAAGATTTAGATAACATGATAAGCATGAAGCCTGATTACTTTTTGAATGTTGTCAAATCGGTAACTGTTGATGTTGTAGCTAGAACACTAATGACATCAACTGATCAGGAGCCAATGACCCAGTATGCAGAAGGAGCATTGGGTTATTCCGTTTCTGGATCGTACCTTGTGCCAGGTGGCGGATTATTTATTAAAAACAGCGAATTAAGCCGCCTTGGCTTAAGACGGCAGCGGATGGGAGTGATCGAACCTTATGGCACTTTTGAAAGGCATAACAATTCAATTGGTGGGTTTGACCAAGACGGGAACTGATCCATTCGGGAATCCAATCTACGAAGAAACAGATATTGATGTTGAAAATGTCTTGGTCAGCCCTACGTCCACTGATGATATTGTCAATCAACTTACTTTAACGGGCAAAAAAGCTGTATATACGTTGGCAATCCCTAAAGGAGATACTAATGATTGGGAAGACAAGGAAGTAAAATTTTTTGGGAGACGCTGGCGCACCTTTGGTTTCCCTATCGAGGGTATCGAAGATTTAATCCCACTTGATTGGAATAAGAAAGTGATGGTGGAGCGCTATGGCTAATTTGAAATTTAAATTAAATCGTAGTGGTGTTGCTAGTTTGATGAAATCAGCTGCAATGCAAGCTGTTCTTGAAGAAAAAGCAACTTCTGTGCGTAATCGTGCAGGAGAAGGCTATAAGCAAGATACGTTTGTTGGAAAGACCAGGGCGAATGCGATGGTTTATGCTGATACATATCAAGCGAAAAAGGACAACATGAAAAATAATACGTTGCTTAAGGCGGTGAGATAAATGATCGAAATTGTGATCAAGAATTTTCTAGATAGTCATTTGTCTGTGACGTCTTTCTTAGAAAAGCAAGGAGAGATGCCAGAAAGCTACGTTCTTTTTGAAAAGACTGGTAGTGGAGAAAATAATCAGATTTCTTCTTCAACGTATGCATTTCAAAGTTATGCACCAACATTATATGAAGCAGCTGTGTTGAATGCTGAATTAAAGGCAGTTTTAAAAGAATTGATTACACTTGATGAAATTAGCAGAATCAAGTTGAACAGTGATTATAACTATACGGATACAACTACGAAAGAATACCGATATCAAGCTGTTTTTGATATCACTCATTATTAGGAGGTAATAAAATGTCAGATGCAAAAAATGTATCAACAGCTAAACCCAAGGTAGGTGGAGCTATTTATTCGGCACCATTGGGAACAACAGTACCCAAGAATGCCAAAGAAGAATTGAATGCTGCTTTCAAACCTTTGGGTTACATTTCAGAAGACGGTATGACTAACTCAAATACTCCATCAAATGAAAATATTAAAGCTTGGGGAGGGGATACTGTTGCTTCGGTACAAACCGAAAAAGAAGACACTTTTACGTATACGTTGATTGAAGCAACAAACGTTGAGGTGCTTAAAGAAGTCTATGGATCAACAAACGTATCCGGTACTTTGGTCACTGGAATTACGATCAAAGCTAATTCGAAAGAACTAGAAGAACATGCGATTGTTGTTGATATGATTCTAAAAGGCGGAAACCTGAAAAGAATCGTTATTCCTAATGCGAAAGTATCTGAGATTGGAGAAATTAATTATACAGATGCGGATGCAGTAGGGTATGAAACGACTATTACGGCTGTTCCGTCAGATGAAGAAGGTAATACTCACTTCGAGTATATCCAAAGTCCTACTACATCAGGAGGCGAAACAGAATGATTAAAGGCAAAACAGATTCTGGATTTGTATACTCCATTGAAAAAAAGCGATTGGATAACTACGAACTTTTAGAAGTAATTACTGAAGTTGACGAAAATCCAACACTTATTCCCAAGGCCTTAAAGCTTTTGCTTGGACAAGAGCAAGCTAGTGCATTAAAAGAGCATGTACGTGATGAAGATGGTATTGTTCCAGCTGAAAAGATGGTAGAAGAATTGGGGAATATTTTTCAAAACCAAGCACAAACAAAAAACTCTTAGTCCTCGCTGGAATGATTAGTGTAGATGAAGATGCACTAGTTTGTGATTTGGCTGAAACTTATCAAATTTATGATTATAAACAGCTGCCAGCTTCTATGGTGGCTGTTTTTTCTTGCGGATTGAGAGAAACGTCCAGAATAAAAATGAAGCTAAGCGGACAAAAAATCCCTCTAGACACCATCCTTTTGGCAGGGATTAGTGATAATTTAAGACTTTTGCTATGGACGAAAACTAAAGATGGACAAAAAAATGTAAATCGACCTGAGTCCATACTGCATAAATTATCCGAAAATAATCCACGTGAGAAAGAAGAAATCATATTTGATTCTGGTGAGGATTTTGAAAAAATGAGACAGCAACTTTTAGGAAACACGATCCATGGAGGTGAATAAATGGCTATTGAGTTGGGAAGTGCGTACGTGCAAATTATGCCTTCTGCCAAAGGGATTAGTGGGTCAATTCAAAAACAACTTGATCCAGAAGCAGCTGCTGCAGGAGAAAGTGCTGGATTGAAGATTGGCACAGGAATTAAAGTAGCAGCAGCTGCGGCAGTTGCTGCTGCTGGTGTGGCATTAGGAAAAATAATATCATCTTCACTTTCAGAAGGTGCAAATTTACAACAATCATTAGGTGGTATAGAAACACTTTTTAAAGGTAGTGCAGATAAAGTTAAGAAGTATGCTGATGAGGCATATAAAACTGCTGGATTATCAGCAAATGATTATATGGAAAATGTCACAAGTTTCAGTGCGAGTTTATTGCAATCCATGGGTGGTGATACTGAAAAGGCAGCTGACAAAGCAAATATGGCAATGGTTGATATGTCTGATAATGCCAATAAGATGGGGACGAATATGGGCGATATTCAGAACGCCTACCAAGGTTTTGCCAAACAAAACTATACTATGTTGGATAACTTGAAACTCGGATATGGCGGAACAAAAACGGAGATGGAACGACTTCTTGCCGATGCTACTAAGTTGACAGGTGTTAAATACGACATCAACAATTTGAGTGATGTCTATAGTGCGATTCATGCAGTTCAAGAAGAACTAGGTATTACTGGAACAACAGCTAAAGAAGCTGCTGAAACATTTAGTGGATCGTTCACATCTATGAAATCCGCCTTTTCAAATGTGCTTGGTAATTTATCACTAGGAAGAGATATTGAACCCTCGCTGAAAGCTTTAGCACAGACTACATCAACATTTTTATTTGATAATTTTATTCCGATGGTTGGAAACATTCTAAAGGGATTGCCAGTAGTGTTTTCTACATTGTTTCAAGAAGCAGGTCCGAAATTCTTGGCAGGTGGTAAAGAATTGTTGAGCCAATTAGGAATCGGAATCGGGAGCGGCATGTCATCCTTATTGCCCAACATCCAAAAAACAATAGACCCTATAATCCAAGCATTTAGAACAGCTTTTGGTCAGCTACCCCAGTTGTTTCAAACTGTTGTGTCAGCAATAACTCCGATTATCAGTACAATTGCTACTGCATTTACTAAACTTGATTTTACTGGATTACAGGCTTTAATTTCTGCAATTATCCCAGCAATTACAAATGCTTTCAGTACAATGATGAGCATTGTCAGTCCTGCAATCGATATGGTAGTAAATTCTTTTGTGAAAATGTGGAATGCAGCTCAACCGTTGATAGCAGTTCTTGCGGATGCACTAATGCCAGTTTTACAAGTGGTTGGAGCATTTCTCGGAGGTGTATTTAAAGGAATTCTGATTGGAGTATCTGCCACATTCGATACTATAACTACTGCTATAGGATTTTTGACACCAGTAATCTCGTTTTTGGTAGATGCTTTTAAGGCATGTGTGCCGGCGTTGACTCAAGTTGCAGAATGGGTTGGGACAGTTATTGGCTACTTTGCAAATCTTGGGGGTGCAGGAACCTCTCTCAAGTCAATCTTGACTAGTTCTTGGAATAATATAAAAGCGATAATCTCGACTGTTGGAAAAAGCATAGGTTCTGTAATTACTTCAATAAGATCGTTCTTCACGAGTGCAGGGTCATCAGGGAATGTTTTGAAAAGTATGCTTAGTGCTGCATGGAATGGGATTAAAGCAGTAGTTTCATCTGTGGGAAATGTCATTGGAAGTGTGGTCAGCAGGATTCGTTCATTTTTCAGTGGGATGAGTAGTGCTGGTAATGCGATGAAATCTGGAGTATCAGGAGCTTGGAATGGTGTGAGGAGCGCCATATCTGGTGTAGCTTCAAGCATTAGTGGGATAGTAAATAATGTAAAAAATATATTTAATAGCCTTAAAAATATCAGTTTGAGTGGAGCAGGTAGGGCTATCATGAATGGGTTCCTTGGGGGATTACAGTCAGCATGGGGAGCAGTTAAAAACTTTGTAGGAGGTATTGCGGATTGGATCAAAAAGAATAAAGGTCCAATCAGTTACGATAAAAAATTATTGGTACCTGCTGGGAAAGCAATTATGAGTGGTTTTAATAATAGCTTAAAAGAAAACTTTAAGAACGTGCAAAAAAACGTTTCAGGTATGGCCGAAAAAATCAGTAATGAGTTTAGTCCATCAGGTCAGATGGTTCTTGAAGCAAGCAGAATAAGTAATTCAATAGCGGCAAGTCAATTAGCCAGTACAGCATATACACCTGAATTAGCAGGAAGTTCTTCTACAGATGGAAGCGTGTTTGAAATACCTGTGACAGTTGAAATAGAAGGCAGAAAAATGGGGAAAGCTACAGCTAAATTCACTTGGGAAGAGATTCAGAAGATGCAACGTAGGCAAAAGAGAAATCAGGAGGGGATTGTGTGATCAAAGTAATGTATGCAGGCTATGATATTACAGAAAATTTGATAGTGACTTCTCTTGATCGAGGTTTGTTACCAGAGATAGAATATAATACCAAAAAAGTTGGTCGATCTGATGGTGAAAAGTATGTTGATAGAACCATAGGAAGACGAACAATTCCAATGGGATTTGCATTGGTAGGTAATGTAAACAAAAAAAGACATATACTTGCAGAAATCATTGCTCAAAAAAAACCTCAACCATTAATTTTTAGTGACGAACCGGATAAACTATGGTATGCAATCCCAACTGGCGATGTTGGAATTGATGATATCGTTAGAGCAGGTAAGGGTACGATTAATTGGATTGTACCAGATGGTGTTTCTTATGATGTTAATCCTCGGATATTTTCTAATATCTCGATTGATAGTGCAGAGAATCAAGTATTAGATCCGGAATTTCGAAAGAAAGATAAGTATTACAAGCAATGGACCGCTCGATTAAATGAAACGAACGGTGCTCATAATATCTTGGGTGCTGATCTAAGTGATACAAACACTATTGCTGATAAAGGTGAAGTAAAATACAACGGCTCTTACATCATGCAAAATAGCAACAGTACAGCACGGAATTTACCTGAGCTGAAACAAGGAGATAAGGTTTGGGGACGTGTAGCACTAAGAATAGATAAGGCATTGCAAGGAGATACAAACGGATCAAAAAGTGCGGTTGCGGTGATTCAAGAATTAGATTATGCAGGCGGTAAGGTTCTTGCTTCTCATGAAGCGAAACCTGCCGCTTTAAATTTGGGCAATTTCCAAAATCTAGATATTAATTTTACTATTTCAAATCCAAATACCAAGGCACTAAATCTGATCACCTGTTTAGCATTAGGAAGTGCAGTTTCTTATTCAAAGCCGCAGTATAACTTAGGGGAAAAGCTCGCAGATTATGCCGAACCAACCGCTCAATTGGCAGATTATGTTGCTGTGACGAATCACGGAACATATAAATCTTGGCCAATTATTCGTGCAACGATGAACGGTGAAAATGGTCTTGTCGGTGTTGTCAATCAGAATGATGGAATATTGCAATTTGGGACCAGTGAGGATGTTGACATCGTAAAAGGAACTAGAACTGATAAAGTTTTGAGCGCCAATATGGAGCATAACGCTGATAAATTTGAGGTCAACAAAGGCGTACCAATCTATCCGTATTTTCTATATGATCCAGCAACCCCGAACATCATTGAGGGTGATATCGATTGGGATACTGATCCAAACGGAGCCCGCCCAATTTTTGGACCAAACAAAAAAGAAGTTTGGGCTGGACCAACGTTATATACACCATTAGCTAAAAACAGTGCAAACAAAGCAAATGGCGATTTCTTGCTACGTGCTCGTTTAAACTTTGAAGCAACAGCTAAACAAAGAGGACGGATATCACTAACTTTGCAAAGTGGAGATGAAGCAAAGCTAGGCATTGTCGTGCGTGATAGCTCAGGTGTTAAGTCAGAGCTGATAGTTGAGTTTTGGCACAATCAAACGATGATTCATTCGAAAACATTGGACAAAAAGGTGTGGACGTGGTCCTTTTGGGAGGCGTCCATTCAAAAGGTTAATGGTACGGATATTACATTTAAATTTTCTAAATGGAAATCGTTTAGTGGGGAAGGGATTATATCTTCACAGGACTATATTTTTCCAATTACAATTCCGGAATTAGCCACAACTGATATAACTGCGTTGAATGTGTGGTATCAAGCATGGGGCGGACAAGAACCAGCATTTATGGGATGTACGGATATCAAGTTTTACTGGAACAACGAAACAACAATCACGAATATTCCGAATCTGTTTGATGATGGGGACTTGCTAGAAATTGATGTGAAGGAACGTAAAATAATGCTTAATGGTGTTGAGAACCGCAAGCTGCATGCATTAGGAAACACTTGGGAACGGTTCGCAATTGAACCAGGAACCACAACTGTCATGCCAGCTGTGTCATCATGGGCAAACATGTGTGATTTTGAAGTAGAACTAAGGGGGGCATATATCTAATGGATTTTTACTTCACTGATCGAAAATTCAATCTCCTAGGGATCGCTTCTACAAGTACTGAAGCTCCAATAGCTATTTATAATGATCAAGATATTCTTAGTATAAGCGCTGCCTCTCGAACATTCGAAGGGACGCTTATTTTTTCGGCTAAAGAACGAGATCAAGTCAAATCTATGGCGAACTATGGAAACTATATTTTGTATAAAGATGAAAATGGCCAATCAAATTTTATGACGATCATGGAAATTGAACACGATCCGAAAGAGGGCGAACATTTCATTCGAGCCGAAGATGCAGGGATGGATCTGATCAATGGATTGGTGGATGCATATAGTGCAACCAAAGCGATGACATTTGCAGAGTATTTCAAACTTTTTGCCGGAGATACTGGCTTTGAAATAGGTATCAATGAAATCAGTAATCTCAGTCGCACGTTGAAATGGGAGAGTGAAAGCCAGACGATTCTAGCTCGTTTGCTTTCTTTGGCCACTCAATTTGATAATGCAGAACTGAGTTTTTCATTTGAAATCATTGGGACACAAGTTGTGAAACGATTTGTAGATGTTCGAAAGAAGCGTGGAGCGGATAATCGAGTTACCTTGTATATGGATAAAGATATCAATAATATTGTGACTAAAGCCAATATCTATGATTTATGTACAGCTATCGTGGCAACTGGTGGTACGCCAGATGGCAAGAATGAACCAATTAATCTAAAAGGGTATAACTACAAAGATCAAAATGGGCGTTTTGTTCTAAACAAGACAACTGGTGTCATGCAGGACATGGAGTCAGTGAAGATTTGGAGTCGATTACTATCAAACAATAATCCAAATCCAAATGCCGGACATATCCAACGTGTGAAAACCTACGAAACGACTGATCAAAAAACACTTTGCGACAATGTTATCCGGGAGCTTGAAAAAGCGAGTCAACCAGCGATCAATTATGAAACTGATATTGCAAATTTACCTGACAACGTAAAAATAGGCGATACGATTTATTTAGTTGATGAGGAAGAAGAACTTTTGTTGAGTGCCAGAGTATTAGAGTTAACACGTATCTACTCAACAAAGGAATATAAAGCTACTTTAGGGGACTATCTTATACAAGACGGTGGTATCAGTCAATCGCTCAAAGAGTTAGCTGATCAATTAAAGCAAGCAACTGCCTATGTTTGGATCCGTTATGCCGATGATGAGGAAGGGAATGGAATCAGTGCTTTGCCAGCCGGAAAAACCTATATTGCGATTAAGCAAGTGCTAGGTGTCCCAACAGCAAGTGATGATCCCTCAGATTATCGGGGACTTTGGGTAAAATTTGTGGGGGAAGGTGTACCTGGTCCTCCCGGAGAAAATGGTCAACCGACTTACACATGGTTAAAATATGCGGATGATTACCAAGGAACCAATATGACTGATGATCCAACCGGAAAATATTATATTGGACTGGCAACCAACAAATTGACCTCAATCGAATCAAATGATCCGGCAGATTACAAATGGCAGCTTGTCAAAGGCGAAGATGGGCAAGATGCACATATCTATCAAGCATACTCATGGAGTCCAGATGGTACCAATCGATTTACCATTCCGTATCCGAACGAAAATCTATTTCCGATCACCCGGTTTGAAAAAACTTCTGCACGTGAGTTTGTTAATGATGATCGATGGGATATGGCTCCGGTTTTTGAAGAGTTCGGAATAAAAAAGAAATATACAATTTCTTTTGATCTAAAGTCAGTAGTTGCTGGCCCGATTCAAATATATTCTCAAAATGGCAGTGGAACCAAATATAATATTGGTTCACAAAGTGTTCAAGCTACGAAAGAATATAAACGTTATAGCATTACTGTATGGCCAGATATTCAAACAGGCAGCACCCAGACCAAAGCGTTACTAGCTTTTTATGGCACGTATGATTCTGGAAGAATACCTACGGTTAAAAATGTAAAAATTGAATTAGGTGAGAAAGTTACTATTGATACACCAAATCCATCTGAAAGTTTTGTTGATGCCTATCCATCTTACGTCGGCACTCTCACAACCTTTGGTGATGTTCAATCAACAAATCCATCCGACTATATTTGGCAAAGAATTTTAGGTATGAATGGAGAAAATGGAAAAGATGGTATCGCAGGGAAAGATGGTGTTGGGGTTTCTGATACAAATATTACTTATGCTCAATCGACAAGTGGCACGTCAGCCCCAACTTCTGGATGGACTATACAAGTTCCGACATTAATTAAGGGTCAGTATTTGTGGACTAAAACTACTTGGACTTACACAGATTCTTCAATAGAAACTGGCTATACTGTTTCATACAATGCAAAAGATGGTAACAACGGAACTGACGGAATTGCGGGAAAAGATGGCGTAGGAATTTCAAGCACGAAAATTGAATATGTATCTTCAACTTCTGGGACTGTAAAACCAACTACTGGATGGACTACATCAATACCTAATGTACCAGCTGGATCTTTTTTATGGACCAAAACCACTTGGACATATACAGATGGAACAAATGAATCAGGTTATTCTGCAGCAAAAATGGGTGAAAAAGGGGACCAAGGTATCCAAGGACCTAAAGGATCTGATGGTCAAACATATTATACTTGGTTAAAGTATGCAGACACTCCTACTAGTGGAATGTCGGATAGTCCAACAGGAAAGACCTATATCGGATTGGCTTATAACAAAACGACAGCTACCGAATCAACAAACTATGCTGATTACACTTGGTCATTGATCAAAGGATCAGATGGTGCTCAAGGGCCGAAAGGAGATAATGGTCAAACGCTCTATACTTGGATTAAATATGCTACATCTTCTTCTGGCGCAGGAATGTCGGATAGCCCAACAGGAAAGACTTATATAGGTCTAGCGTACAATAAAACAACTGCAACTGAAAGTACTAATCCAGCTGATTATTCTTGGTCATTAATCAAGGGCGATAAAGGCGAAACGGGTGCAACTGGACCCCAAGGACCAACGGGACCAAAAGGTGATCGGGGTATTATGGGGGTTGCCTATATGCAACCTACTCAACCAGCCGATACCACAGAAGGAGCAACATGGTTTCAAACTGAATCAACCACGAGTGATAAAATTATTGCGGTATACACATACAAGAGTGGTTGGCAAAAAAAGAAATATGCTAGTGCAACTTTAGCAGTTGAATCTCTTGATGCACTAAGCGCTAACTTAGGTGAAATCACTGCCGGAATAATAAATGGAGTAGAAATTCAGGGAGACGGTCTATATTCTGAATATGATTATCAAATTGTATCTGGTGGAACGACTTGGCGAAAAGGTAAGTTATCAATGGCAGGTGGGTATTTTAGAAACGATTTTCAAACATATCTGAAAAGTAATGGATCTGTTCAAAATAATGGTTTCTCGCAATTTAGTCATGAAGACATTCAGTTTGTTGTTTTTCAAGGATCTCAAAGTACGAATGCAGATAGAACGTTATCAATTACCCCATATGCATTTACTATGACTGATAGCCGTGGTCTAGGTGGGAATCTAACTTTTCAAGATTTATATAGTATAGGAAAGACAGGAATTCCAGCAGCAAGCGGTTGGGAACAATATAATCCAAGCCCAGGTGCTTCGAATTATCCATCAGCAGAGCGTATGGGGCGTGTTGTTCAATTAGCTGGAGCGTTTAAGAATCTAAATCAATTAGCAGCAGGCGTAGAAAATGTTGTCATGGGCACTTTACCTGTGGGGTTTAGACCATCTACACCCGTTAACTTTATTGTCCAGGCATCTGGAACGAATATTTATCTATTAACGGTGCAGACAAATGGACAATTATTATTAGCACGTCACCGTGGATGGCAAGATGGCCAGTTCAAAGATAAAGCTGTTGGGGTTAATTCCTGGTTAAATATTGCATGTTGTTTTGCAGCAGCAGACGTATAAAAATAGGAGGAAAAAAATATGACTGATCAAGAAAAAATTGAAGAATTTAAAAGACTTTATACGGAGGAAATTTTGGTTAATGGTGGATCAATGAGTCCAGAACTTAGTCAATTATTCGATGAGGTACTAAGTATTTTCGGTGATAATCCTGCAAAGATGGATGCATTAATTGAAGAAATTCGAAATGAATATTATGGTCCTGAAGTAACTTTAGAAGATCGTGTTGCTACTTTAGAAGAAAAAGTTGCAAATATTGAAAAGCATTTATTTGGGTAATTTTATGGATGCTAAAGAAAGATATAAAGAACTCTACATTCAACATGTTATCAAAGAAAAAGGACCTTCTACTCCTGAAATGAGTGAACTATTCAATGTAATTCTAGAGGAGTTTAACGATAGCGAAATAAAGATGGATGCTTTTATTGAATCTATCATTGATGAAAATACTGTAAAAGAACCTACAGAAATCGATAAACTACGGCAAGAAAATGAAGAGCTGAAACAACGACAAGAAATGGCAGAAGAAGCGATACTGTCTTTGTCAGACATGTTGTTAAGTAGATAAGGAGTGGTTAACATGCAGATTTTTATAGAAAAAATCCTAGCTCTTCCTAATCTATGCTTGTTTTTTGATTACTGGTACATCTGGATTCCACTAATAGCTGTATTGGTGTATATCAAATCAAAACTAAGAAGGAGGCGATAAAATGAAATATTCAGCATTAGAAATGTTGTATGCGACTCATATCATTGAAGGCAAGCGTACAATTGAAAGTGTACCTTCATCAATTCGTGAAGATGTTGCAGAAATTGTTACAAACGCAAAAAAGCAAGAAGAAGCAAATTAATTATATATGCTGCAGTTGGAGCAATCGGCTTGTTAGTCGGTTGCTTTTTTAATTTAGGAAAGTAGGTGGCATATGAAAAATATAATTATCCTAAAATGGGATAGCCTAGTGTTAAGTATTGTTTCTATTTTATACGAAACGATGCTTCTTTTTTATCCACAAATCTTACAAGGATACCAAGTGTACGATTTAATTGACGAGCTATTTGACAACCAATTCATTGGTGCAGTGTTTATTATCTTAGGGTGCCTGAAGCTTATTGGAATCTGGTTAAACAACAAAAATGTCAAGTATGGATCGCTCATCTTACTTGCGACTGTATGGTCAGTCTTCTCAGTTTCTTTTCTTTTAACACCGCCACCAAATACTGTGTGGACTTTTTCTCTTGGAATGGCTGCTCTTGCTTTTGGAATAGCCCTAAAGGAGGGCTAGCATGGATGCACAGCAAATAACGTTGATTTTGGTAGCGTTGGTCACTTCAACTGGCACCTATCTTGCGACTAAATCGACGAACAAAGTCAGCTTGCAGAATGAGAATGTCAAGAATGCAAAGGCTTTATATGATCAGTATGTAGCGATAAATAAAGAGCTGCAAGACAAAGTTGATAAATTGGAAAAGAAAGTGGAGCAATTGCAAGAAAAATATGAGAAGGAAATTGCCTTTTACAAAGAGGAAATTGACCGATTGGAAGATGTTATAGATGTCTTGGAAGGCGAAAATGAAATATTAAAAAACGAGAACAAAATTTTGAAGGGTGGAAATTAAAATGGATTTAAATTTTTTACAGGAGTACCTAGTCCCAGTGATCGTCGTAGCGTGTTTGGTAGTGGGGTATTTGATCAAATCAACGCCAGTTTTTGCAGCAGTGGCCAATAACTACATTCCGTTAATCGTTATTGTTTTGGGAGCAATCTTAGGAGCAATTATCAATGGGTTGACAGTAGAGGCGATTGTTTATGGTGCGGTAAGCGGGATCGCTTCAACAGGAATGCACCAATTATTTGTACAACTATTAAATTTAAACGGTAAAAATCCACAAATTGATTATGGCGATGGTCAAGAGTTCACAGAAAAGAAGGAGTAGCTAAAGTGGCTGCTCTTTTCTTTCGTAGAAAGGAAGATAAACATGGGTGTATCAATAAATACAGTTTTAACTGAGGCTAGAAAGCTAATCGGAACAGTAATGGGGACAACAGCACATCATAATATTGTAGATCTCTATAATGCAACAAAACCTCTGCCTGTCGGGTACAAAGCAAAATACACAGATGATTGGTGCGATATTACTGTATCAGTGATTGGAATTAAAGCAGGCGCAACTGATTTGATTGGGCGTGAATGTGGCGTACAGCGTCATATTGATATTTTCAAATCAAAAGGTATTTGGATCGAAGACGGAAAGGCCACTCCTAAACCCGGGGATATTGTTGTTTTCAATTGGGATGATGTCACACAACCCAATGATGGATGGGCGGACCATATTGGATTCGTTGAATCTGTTTCGAATGGTGTAATCACTACAATCGAAGGGAATTACGGTCGTCAAGTAAAACGGCGTGTGATACCAGTAGGTTGGGGATATATTCGAGGGTATGCTCGTCCATCTTACGACGCTTCCGCATCATCTGGTGGCATAGCAGGACAAAAAACGATCGAAACAATCGCAAAAGAAGTGATCAATGGTGCTTGGGGGAATGGTGACAACCGTAAGAAGAAACTAGCAGCTGCAGGTTACTCTTATGATGCAGTTCAAAAGAAAGTTACCGAGTTATTAAAAGGATCTTCAAGCAATCAAGCATCAACCAATCCATTTTCCAATATCACTGTAAATGATAAGTGGGATACTGATCTAAACAAATACTTGCAAAGATATTATGGTCTGAAAACAGTAGATGGGATTATCTCTGGTCAAATTAAAGGCACTTGGAATGCAGGAATCACCGGTATCACCTTTGGTACTGGTGGTAGTGATCTAGTGGCAGCTATTCAAAAAGATCTAGGTATTACAGTTGATAGAAACATGGGTCCTGGAACTATTGGAAGTATGCAAAGTAAGGCAGGTACTACTAAAGATAAGGAAATCACGAATCCGTCTGCATTGGCTAAGAAAATCAAACAAAATCTAAAGTCAAAAGGAAAACCATGGTAAATAAATAAGCCCGCTTCTGCGGGCTTGTACATAGATGATATTCGTTTTACTTGCAGTAACCAGGTTTATCCTATAGATTAGTAGGTGCGTGCAATACTTTATGAAGAGTAGTTAGGCGGTGGAAACTTGGGGAAGTGCGCCTAACACTCTTCGATGTTTATTTTATCATTATTTCATTTTAATAAATATTATTGTTTAGAATATCGTCTAAAATACTTTTATGTTTTTCAGCATATTGTAATTGTAAATTCATGACACAATAGAGAAACTCCTTACTCAATTAGAGTAGGGGGCTTTTTTCATTGCTTCGAATTCAATCATAATCTTCGTTTTGCCAATCACCGTATACTTTTTCACAACAAATTGTTTCCTACTATTATACTCACCAGCAACCACAATTTGCATTCCTTCATCTACATCTGCCAAGAAGTTCAAACTATGCGCTGCAATCAAGCAATTCTCATTATCCAAAGAGAACCGCACCAAAGGGGTCTTGCTCATCTTCAACACACGTATCTTCGATACATAGCCTTTCATCGTTTTCATAACAATCGCCTCCGTAAGCTTGTACATAATAGCGACAATCCGTTTTACCTAATGCGATAGCAACATAAAACTCGATACATTTTGAGCCGTATAAAGCTTCCTGAGATTCAGAAATCGAATTCGGAAATTCATTTATAAACTCAGAGAGAGATAGGTAGCCTTGCTCGTATTGGCTGATGATATTCATATCAATTTCCGCCGGGTTTATACTTTGTATTAGGATCATATTTTCGAAGAATCTCGTCTTGCGTTCTAACGTGATCGAATAGATAATTGTCCCCGTCTTTCCTAAATACATAAGCTAATTCTTTTGGGTAACCACTATAGCTTGATGGTACGGTGAAATAGGGCTTACCAAAATTCTCCATTGTTATAACAAATTGATCATATAATAGATGAGCTGGGCCCATTCGTTCGATGAATTCATAATAGTAGCGTTCAAAAGCATATGTCCGCTGGTGCGCAAGTGGTATTTGCATATCAATCACTCCTTACAGGAATTATACGAACATTTGTTCTTTTTGTAAAGGGTGACAAACAATAAATGGGAAAAATTATTTTGCACCAATTTTGCATTAACCTTGAAAAAGAGCTTCTAAATCAATGATATTAAAGGGGGTTCTAGGCTTGTACTCTCCTTATACCAACGCTTTGGAGCGTTTAGCCTATCTTTCGAGATAGGCTTTTTTGTTTGTTGTGGGCAGAAGAATATAAATGACTGCCGAGGTTGATCGATAACCATCTGAAAAGCGATTAACTTACACTCGGTCTAGAAAACAGCATAATTGTTCCGTCAACTTGCCGATATCTTTTTTGCTTGTGGTCCTGCAACAAACGAAAAGAATCAATCGGGCAAACGTGATAAGGCGTATTCAATTTGTTCAGAAGTAAAGCCTTCAAAGGAAAGTTGGCTCGCCACACGCTCATCCGATAAGGATAAATTTTGCGAGTAGCGAATCGCTTTTTTCAATGCTTGCTCGTTCCAATCGGCATCCACGGTGGCTACGGCAAAGTCTGCTGCGCTCTCAGAAAAATCTTCATAGAGTAGTTGGCGTTTTAAGCTCGACTGAGAAAACGCATTGCTGGATAAGTATCTTTCTGCACGATTCAGTGCATTTCTTTCTTCACGAGAAAGTTCAGGTGTATGTTGCTCGTTGTTCGCGGGTTCTTCTTGTTGTGCGCTACTTGCTTCGTTGTTGCCAGCTTTTTGTTCTCCTTGTGGTTGTTCCATGGAAGCAGCGGCATCGCCAAAGGATTCGCTTTGCCTTGATTCGTTACGTAAAGAAAGGATTAATTGCGCAGTGATGCTATCGAAAGATGTCACATCTTGGTAGAAGGACAAGCCACCATAAGAAAACAAGGCAATAAAAGCGGAAGCGACAATGATCAAAACGTTTCGATCTCGTTTTGCATTTTGTTTTACTAGCCCAATATAAAATAAGACAATGCCAAAAACGAAACAGAACAATCCAATGAAAAACAAAATGGCGAAAAACGTAGCCATAAAAATTCCTCCTAAATAAAAGTCTCCTGAAAAGACAATAGTACTATGTTCTGTACCAGAAAACAGATTTGTCTTTTCATGAATAGAGGAAAAGGATGATTTGACAAATGTAACGTGTATGCTATTAATGGATCATTCATAAGTATTAAAGGAATGACGCTCAAGAATGACTAGTGAAATAGATGGTAAACTTAATAAAAGCACAGTTTTATCAGTAGGAGGCAAGAAGATGGATTTTGAAGAAAAAGATTATTTTATGCGTTATACAAAAGTTGCGGCACAGGGATTGAGTAAGTTTATTACGCAAGGATCTGTTGATGAAATCTTACAGCTAGATGAACAGCAAAGTGGACAGAAGCAAGAAGTGGATGCTGCAACAGACAAAAGCGAGCCAAAAAACAAGAAAGCACCTAGCTAATTATTTCCTTAGCGAGGTGCTTTCAGTACGAATCGGTATCCTTCATTTGGATAAACTCCTTATGCAGTTTTTTTCAATTCTTGTACAGCTTGCTCGATCGTAATTCCAGTCGCAAAATGATTCGCATCTTTTTTATCGAAAACGATAAATAAATTCAATTTGGTATCCAGAGTTACACGATATTGTAGATCTGTGTTATAGAATGTCATAGTCATTCTCCTTTCTTAAAACTTGTCATTGAAAGGCAACGGTTAGTTGATAACGAAATTCCATAGTTAGAATAACACTTTTTTTCACAATAGTCCAATAAAACTATCAAACGAACAAATCTGACTGATTATTTTCAGGAAATCAATGCTGAGAATGGAAGCAAAAGAAGTTTGCTGGAGTCAGTAAATTCGGGAAAAGTATCTTTGTATATTTTCAGAAAAATAGAATTCATAAAAAATTTCTTAAGAATTTTGAGGATAGCTATTTTCTTAGATAACAAATTTGTAAGATTGAGAGTATGAGATGATTGGAAACCTTGATATCATAAGGTTTATCTTCAAATTGTGTTTTGTGCAAAAATATATTGATTGTATTTTTTTGAAAAAGAGATCGTATCTCTTGAATTCTATGGTATGATTTACTCTAGAAAAATGAAAATGGATTATGAAAACGGATGTGAAAATATGTGCGGAATTGTCGGCTTTGTCAATTCAAAAGACCAAAAAGAAATCATTATTGAACGCATGATGGACCGGATCGTTCATCGCGGACCAAACAGTTCAGGGAAATTTACCGACGACCGAGTGGCATTAGGGTTTCGTCGTTTATCGATCATCGACTTAGAAGGTGGCTCACAACCAATTTTTAATGAGGATCGAACAAAAGTAATCATTTTTAATGGTGAAATTTACAACTTTCAAGTATTGCGTGAGGAATTGATCCAAGCAGGTCATGTCTTTTCTACCCATGCGGATACCGAAGTAGTCTTACATGGCTATGAAGAGTGGGGGATTGATGTTTTGCAGCGCCTGCGGGGAATGTTTGCTTTTGCCATCTGGGATACTCAAAAACAAGAGCTTTTCGGCGCGCGGGATCACTTTGGCATCAAACCGTATTACTATGCACAAATGAACGGCAGTTTCATGTTTGGCTCTGAAATCAAAAGCTTTTTGCCTCATCCAGATTTCAAGAAAGAATTAAACCAGGAGGCGTTGAAACCTTATTTGACGTTCCAATACTCGCCTTTGAACGGAGAAACCTTCTTTAAAGGCGTTCATCGTTTGCAAGAAGGGCATTATTATCTGTTTAATGAACAGGGATTGACGATCAAGCAGTACTGGGATGCAGATTTTTCAGTGAAAGAAAATCATTCAAGAGAAGAATGGGTCGATAAAATCGATCAAGCAGTCCAAGAATCAATTGCCGCTCATCAAATCAGTGATGTTGAAGTCGGCTCATTTTTATCCAGTGGTGTCGATTCAAGTTACGTGGCCTCGGTCTTGCGCCCAGATCACTCATTTTCAATTGGGTTTGATGACAAAACCTACAACGAAGCGATCGAAGCCCGCAAATTGACGGAAAAGCTCGGCTTGAACAACACAGCAGCGGTCATCGATGGTGAAATGTCCTTTGAGGCATTTCCGCTGATTCAGTATCACTTGGACGAACCGGATTCTAACCCAAGCTGTGTCCCTTTGTACTTTTTAGCCAACCTAGCAGCACAGCAAGTGCGGGTCGTTCAATCTGGGGAAGGGGCAGATGAATTATTTGCCGGTTATGCTGCCTATGGCTTCCACACAAACTCTAAAGCGGTTCGCGTTTTTGCCCAAGGCTTGAAAAAACTGCCGCAAAACATCCGCTTTCGTTTAGGGCGTCAAATCGGCAAAATGAAAAACTTCCATGGTCGAATTCATCTTTATGAAGCAACGGCACCTGCCCAAGACTTCTTTATCGGGCAAGCCCTGGTCTTTGAAGAAGAGGAAGCACTACAGCTTTTAAAACCAACGTATCAAAAAGGACCATCTGTTGCTGAAATCGTTGCGCCTCATTATGAGAAAGTCAATGGTCTCAAAGACGAGGTCAACAAGATGCAATATTTGGATCTTCATCAATGGATGCCGAAGGATATTTTGTTAAAAGCAGACAAAATGTCCATGGCGAGTTCTTTAGAATTACGGGTTCCGTTACTGGATATCGAGATGCAAAAACTGGCGCAAACGATCCCGACGAAATATTTGATCAATCAAAACAATACGAAAGATGTGTTTCGACAAGCGTCAAACCGTCATTTGCCAAAAGAATGGGCAAACCGTGAAAAGCTAGGCTTTCCTGTACCAATCAAGGCATGGCTGAAAGAAGGAACAGGGTATGAAGCAGTTAAAGCCCTTTTTGAGTCAGACTTTGCAGCAACCTTCTTTGATCAAACAGCGATTTTGCAAATGCTAGAAGACCATCGCCAAGGAAAACCGAATCTTCAGCGAAAAATCTGGACGATCTTTACATTCTTGACCTGGTACAAAGTATTCTTTATTGATGAATCGATTCCCGAAGCCAAAGAAATCGTTTATGAAACACTTTGATTTGAATATGGAAGCAAAAAAAAGCTGATGCGGACAATCCCGCATCGGCTTTTTTTATAGACCTAAATATTTTTCCAAGTAATCGACCATGCCATCTTCCGCATTGGTTTTGTCAGTAACATCATTGGCGATCGATTTTAATTGTTGCGTGCCATTTGCCATAGCAACGCCCCACCCCGCATAATCCAGCATCTCCAAATCATTGTGTTCATCACCAAAAGCGATGATATCTTGCCGATCCAAAGACAAAGAATCCGCGATCACCGAAAGACCAAGTGCTTTATGGACCCCTTTTGGTACGATCTCTAAGATGGCTTGAGGCCCGCCCCACGTGCGAACATCGACTGCATCGTCAAATTGATCCTTGATACGTAAAGAAACAGATTCTGCTAATTCATTTTCGGTTTTCACCAGTAATGAAGTGGGATCCGTTTTTAAATTTGCTAATAGATTTTTTTCGGAAGCATTACCCGAAAAGAAAAAGTGTTGATCAAATCCGCTTAGGTCATCGATGAAAAAGGTTTCACGATTTTCTGCTGCAACAAACGTCAGGCCCAGCTGCTCTTTTTGTGCCATGAGCTCAAACGCAATTTCTCGAGAGATCGAGTGCTCCATTTCGTTTGCCCAGACTTGTCGAGGTTTATGGACCAACCCACCGTTAAAATTGACCATTGGTGTTGTGAGCGCCAATTCTTTATAGAATTGATCACTCATACGAAAAGGTCTTCCTGTAGCGATGGTAACAAAGTGTCCCGCTTTGGTGGCGCGAACCAGTACCTCACGTGTGCGAGGGGAAAGTTGGGATTCAGTATTTAAGGTTGTGCCATCTAAATCAATGGCGATGATTTTTGGTTTCAAAAGACTCGCTCCATTCTCTTATGGTAGTGGCTTAAGTGTAACATATTTCTGTCATTTCACAATACAAGTAAGTTTTCGATAAGTTTTCATAATAGTTACAAAGTAAAACACGAACATTAAACGTTTTTGGTTCGTTTTATTCGGAAAAAGGTTTGAAAAGCGAAAATTATTCCCTTATAATTTGTAATTGTTCGATGAAAAGCGCAATTATTCATTTTTTCTTTTCATAGAAACGATTAAAGTTCAGGAGTGAAACATAACATGGAAAAGTTTTTCAAATTAAAGGAGAATAAAACGACGGTTTCCACAGAAGTGATGGCTGGGGTCACCACCTTCTTCGCGATGAGTTATATTTTGTTTGTGAATCCGACGATTTTATCTGCTGCAGGCATGCCGTTTCAAGCTGTTTTCCTAGCAACGATCATCGCTTCAGTGATTGGTACCCTGATCATGGGCTTATTTGCAAATGTGCCTTACGCGCAAGCACCTGGAATGGGACTTAATGCATTCTTCACCTTTACCGTTGTTTTTGGTTTGGGGTATACGTGGCAGCAAGCATTAGCGATGGTTTTCATCTGCGGCCTGATCAACATTTTTATCACGGTGACTCGAATCAGAAAAATGATCATTCATGCGATTCCAGAAAGCATGCAGCATGCAATCGGCGGCGGCATCGGGATCTTTGTGGCTTATGTAGGGATCAAAAATGCCAACTTGCTAAACTTCAGTGCAGACACTGCCGCAGTGACGGGTTCAGTTGTCGACGGTGAGACGATTGTGAGTGCCAATTTTAATGGGGGGATCGTCCCAGCTTTGGCGAATTTCAATAATGCACCTGTTTTGTTAGCAGTGATTGGTTTAGTAGTGACTACTTTATTAGTGGTGAAAAATGTTCGTGGGGCAATTATTTTTGGTATTTTAGGAACGACGATCATTGGTATTTTGATGGGTGTGGTGGATTTAAGTGCCATTGATTGGCACGGGAATTCATTAGGAAGTTCCATCAGCGAACTAGGAATCACATTTGGCGCTGCGTTTGGCTCTGAAGGAATGGGCTCACTATTCAGTGATTCTGCCAAAATCCCTCAAGTAATCATGACGATTTTAGCGTTTAGTTTATCAGATGTCTTCGATACGATCGGTACATTTATCGGAACCGGACGTCGTACAGGGATCTTTTCGAAAAAAGATGAAGAAGCGGTTGAAAACAGTAATGGGTTGAATACGAAGATGGATAAGGCTCTTTTTGCAGATGCCGTAGCCACTTCTGTAGGGGCCATCGTAGGGACCTCAAATACAACGACTTATGTGGAATCAGCAGCTGGCATCGGTGCTGGTGGACGCACGGGCTTGACTTCCGTTGTGGTGGCAGCACTCTTTGCGATCAGCAGTATCTTTTCTCCACTGATCTCAATCGTTCCCGCACAAGCGACAGCACCGGCATTGATCTTGGTTGGGGTAATGATGATTGCTTCTTTTGCGGACATCAAGTGGACTGATCTAGAAGAAGCAGTTCCAGCCTTCTTCGCGTCCATTTTTATGGGCTTGTCTTACAGTATTTCAAATGGGATCGCTGTTGGTTTCATTTTCTATGCATTAGTGAAAGTAGTGAAAGGAAAAGCCAACGAAGTGTCTCCGATCATCTGGGTCGTCAATGCGTTGTTTATCCTGAACTTTGTCATTTTGGCTTTGATCAGTTAAGTTTAATGATGAAAATCTTTCTGTATTTTAAATGCAGAAAGATTTTTTATTTGATTATTACTCACGATACGGTATAGTATTTGTGAAAGAAGGTTTGTAAATGAAGATTGATTGGAAACGAAATCTACTGATTTCATGGGTAGGTTGTTTTTTTACGGGTGCCAGTTTTAGTCTTGTCATGCCATTCATTCCCTTATATATAGAAGAGTTAGGCGCTCCAGAGAGTCAAATTGAGTTGTTTTCTGGATTAGCAATCTCAGTAACGGCGTTTGCGGCGGCTATCATTGCTCCAGTTTGGGGAAATCTAGCAGACCAAAAAGGTCGTCGTTTAATGATGATTCGCGCGGCTGCGGGGATGACAGTGACGATGGGTTCTTTGGCTTTTGTACCGAATGTCTATTGGTTATTGATCATGCGTTTCTTTACCGGAATTTTATCGGGGTATATTCCAAATGCGACTGCGTTGATCGCTTCGCAGGCGCCTCGAGAAAAAAGCGGTTGGGCGCTTGGGACATTGGCTACAGGAGCCATCGCAGGGAATTTGATTGGTCCTTCGATGGGTGGGGCGTTGGCGCAATGGTTTGGCATGAAAAATGTCTTTATTATCACAGGCGTTGTTCTACTAATCACGCTGTTGCTTACGATTTTTCTCGTTCAAGAAGATTTTGAGCCAGTTGAAAAGGGCGATCTGCTTTCCATTAAAGAAATTTTTGGTCAAATCAAAAATATGCAGTTGCTTGTTGGCTTGTTTATTACTTCCCTGATTTTACAGCTAGGTGTAACGAGCATCAGTCCGATCCTCACATTGTATATTCGTGATTTAAGCGGGGATACGGGCAATATTTTGTTCGTCAGCGGATTGATCGTCTCTGTTGCCGGTGTTTCAGCGATTATCTCCTCGCCGTTTTTAGGCAAAATCGGTGATCGTTATGGCAATCACAAAGTGCTGTTGGGGGGCTTAGTACTGTCATTTTTCTGTTTCATTCCGATGGGCTTTGTCTCTACTCCGTTTCAACTAGGCGTGTTGCGCTTCTTGCTTGGTTTTTCTACCGGTGCCTTGATGCCGTCCATCAATACACTGATCAGCAAGATCACTCCAATGGAAGGGGTCAGCCGTATCTATAGCTACAACCAAATGTTCTCCAACTTTGGGCAAGTGTTAGGTCCAATGGTCGGCTCAACGGTGGCAGCCGGTTTTGGCTATCCAGCCGTCTTTTGGGTGACGAGCGGGTTTGTACTGATCAATATTTTTATCTCAGGATTTAATTTCCGTAAAAGCTTACGTAAAACGGACATCAGTGAATAGTTGAAAAGAAAAAAAAACCAGTTACAATAAAGGTAACTGGTTTTTTTTTAATGGCTTGTCTTTTCAGGCGCTGGTGCGATAATACCAACAAGAATGATCACCACACCTGTGACCAAAGAGATGATTGAAGTTAATTGAAAATCATAAGTTGCTCCAGCAAGTGAGCTGCCTAGATAGCCAACGACTTGACCTAATACAAAAGTCCAAAATAAAGTGACTAGGTAACGCATGACGACACCTCTTTTCTGCGTATCTTCCATTTCGACTTTAGTTTATCACAAAAATATTTATTGTAAAGATTTTCACTTTTTCATTTTGTTTTTCAAATCTATTTACTAGCAGAAAGAAAGAGAATTTTCATTTTTGGAGGGATTTCAATGTATTCACAGCTCACCACCTTAAGCGCCTATTCGTTGCTGCAAAGTACGATCAAAATTCCTCACTATATAGAGCAAGCCAAAAAGATGGGCTATCAGACATTGGGGCTGACCGATCATAATGTTCTCTATGGCGCGGTCGAGTTTTATCAACAATGCCTAGCACAGGGCATCAAGCCGATTTTTGGCGCTTTGTTCGACTGTACCTTCGGAGAGGGATCAATGTCCTTTCCATTGTACGTATTTGCAAAAAACCTCAAGGGCTATCAAACCTTGATGCGTTTATCAAGTGAAAAAATGATCACCGAGCAGTTGAATTTAGCTGCTTGTGATTCTTTGCAGGATCTCTTTGGTTTGCTGCCTGAAGGCGAGGGGTTTCTGCCTTCTCAGCACGATGATCTAGAAGCCAATCAAGAAGCACTGCGAGCAATCAGCCATAAATTTGATTCTGAGAGCTTGTTTTTAGGGATTACTAGCAAAGGGCTAGATCCAGAAACGATCGCTTGGTTTAACGAGCAAAACATTGCACCATGTGCGTATCAACCCATCGCGGCTTTAGCACAAGAAGAAGCCTTTGCAGTCAAAGTGATGACCCATATCAAAGATGGTTCGCAAATTGAAGACTTTCGTCAGGCAAAAGAGCAAGCGACTACACAGCTTTTTTTACAATCGGCAGACCAATTGACTGCGTCATTTGGCGAAGCGTCGCAGGCATTGATGAATAATCAGCGGATTGCAGCTGAATGCGCCGTCGAGCTGCCACTGCATCAGCGGCTATTGCCTCATTACCCGTTACCAGCAGAAGAAAATGCTGCGGACTATTTGCGCAAAATTTGTTTTGAACGTCTGCCTCAGCGTGTTGCTCACGTTACATCGGCGTACGAACAGCGTTTGGATTATGAGTTGTCTGTCATCCATAAGATGGGCTTTGATGATTACTTCTTGATTATTTGGGACGTCATGGACTTTGCCCACCAACAAGAAATCGTTACCGGAGCTGGACGGGGATCCGCTGCCGGAGCACTGGTGGCGTATGTTTTATCTATCACCGACGTGGATCCAATCAAATACGATCTTTTGTTTGAACGATTCTTGAATCCAGAACGTTACACGATGCCTGATATTGATTTAGATATTCCTGACAATCGCAGAGACGAGATTTTACAGTATGTGCGCCAAAAATATGGGCAAGAATATATGGCACAGATTGCCACGTTTGGTACCATGGCGGCCAAAATGGTTTTGCGAGATGTTTCTCGGGTCTTTGGTCTCTCGCAAAGTGAAGCTAATCGCTGGTCAAAAGCCATCCCCAATGCCTTGAAAATGACCTTAGATCTTGCTTATGAACAATCCAATCAGCTGCGAGAGCTGGTTTCGTTCAATGAGCGGAATCAAGTAATGTTTCAAGTCGCCAAAATCTTAGAAGGACTGCCCCGTCACGTATCGACCCATGCCGCCGGTGTGGTGATCAGTGACAAGAATCTGCTTGATTTGGTGCCTTTGCAAGAAGGCAGCGATGGGATTTGGCTGACCCAGTTTACCATGAATGACGTGGAAGCCATTGGCCTATTGAAGATGGATTTTTTAGGTTTGAGAAACTTGTCGATCATTGATAATACCTTGAAAGGTATCAAACGAATCAGCCAACAAATCGTAACCCAAAAAGAGATTCCTCTTGATGATCCAGCAACATTGCGTTTGTTTCAAAAAGGGGAGACGGCAGGGATCTTCCAATTTGAATCAGCGGGAATACGCAATGTCTTGCGCAAGCTAGGGCCAGAAAGTATCGAAGACATTGCTGCAGTCAATGCCTTGTATCGCCCGGGACCGATGCAAAATATTGATACTTTTATCAAGCGGAAAAAAGGACAAGAGCGGGTCTCTTATCCGGATGACAGCTTGATTCCAATCTTGCAAAACACTTACGGAATCATTGTTTATCAAGAACAGATCATGCAAGTAGCTTCCAAAATGGCTGGTTTTAGCCTAGGACAGGCAGATATTTTGCGGCGAGCAATCAGTAAAAAGAAAAAAGACGTGTTGGATGAAGAACGTCGCCATTTTGTGCAAGGTGCGTTGGCCAATCATTATGACGAGAAGACCGCCAATTTGGTCTATGACTATATTGAGCGCTTCGCCAACTATGGGTTTAACCGTTCCCATGCGTTTGCCTATTCCTTTATCGGCTTTCAAATGGCGTACTTGAAAGTGCACTATCCGGCACCTTTTTTTGCTTCGATCCTACACTCGGTACGCAACACCGCCAGCAAAATGAAAGAATATTTAAATGAAGCCGCACGTTATGGCGTAGAAGTACTGCCGCCTTCGATCAATGCCAGTGGGTTTAGTTTTCAACTGCAAAATGAAAAACAAATTCGTTTTGGTTTCAGCAGTATCAAAGGAATCCGACGCGACATGATCCAAGACATTTTGGCAGAAAGAAAAGAGCATGGTAATTTCACGTCTATGGATCAATTTTTGCTTCGCTTAAATCAGCGTAACAGCAAGTGGTTAAAGTTGGACTATTTATTGCCGCTTTTGAGCATCGGTGTATTCGATGTGATTGCGCCTAATCGAAAACAAGCATTGATCCAACTAGAAGGGAAAATCCAAAATATTACTTATAGTGGCGGCAGTTTGGATCTCTTAGAAACCATGGCTTTAAAAGAAGAAGCCGTTGCCGATTACAAACTGGAAGAGAAACTGGCTTTGGAAGAAGAATACTTAGGTGTTTATTTGTCTGGCCATCCCGTAGAACAGTTTCAAAAATTGCATCAATTAAAACAAATCACCGATATTGCCGATCTGGTTCCGAATGAACGGGTCCGCATCCTTTTGTATGTCCGCAAGATTCGGGAGATACGTACAAAAAAAGGCGAACAGATGGCATTTGTTGAAGGAACGGATGCTAGCAAAGAAGTTTCAGTAACGATTTTTCCCATCGTTTATCGACAAGTGCGTTCCTTGATCGAAGAAAATGCTGTTCTCTATATTGAAGGAAAGGTCGAGGTAAGTCGTTACAATGGTGAAATCCAACTCATTGCTGATAAAATAGACTTAGCAGAAAACGTTCAAAATAAAATTGCGCCACAAACTTGCTACTTAAAGATTTCTGCTGAAGCCGAAACGTCGCACCTGCAAGCATTGTCGAAGGAAATGAAGCAGCATCAAGGAAATATTCCAGTGGTGATGTTTTATGAAAGTAGTGGCAAAAAAGTGTTATTAGCAGAAGAAAACTGGGTAACGGATGAGCCGAACTTTGTCACACAACTGAAGGCATTATTAGGAAATGGAAATGTAATTTTCAAGTAATTTTCCGAAAACGATAATTCAACTTACACTTTTTTCAACTTTTTCCCACTATTTCAAGACATTTTCATGGAATAATGGTAGAATATGTCTCGTGGTTATTACTTGAAAACTAGCAAACAGGGGCTTCCCTAAACAAAATCTTTTGATGAGGTGAAAGAATAATGAAACGCATTGGAATTCTAACCAGTGGCGGCGATGCACCAGGAATGAACGCAGCGATTCGCGCAGTTGTCAGAAAGGGTATTTTTGACGGACTTGAAGTATATGGAATCAACTATGGCTATGCCGGACTAGTCGCAGGCGACATTCGTCGCTTAGATGTTGCTGATGTTGGTGACAAAATTCAACGTGGTGGAACATTCTTATATTCAGCACGTTATCCAGAATTTGCGACACAAGAAGGGCAATTAAAAGGAATCGAGCAATTAAAGAAATTTGGCATCGAAGGGCTAGTCGTGATTGGTGGAGATGGATCTTACCATGGTGCGATGGCACTTACTCGCCACGGTTTCCCAGCAATCGGGATTCCAGGAACGATCGATAACGACATTCCAGGAACAGATTTCACGATTGGTTTTGATACAGCGATCAATACTGTCTTAGAATCGATTGACCGTATCCGTGATACAGCGACATCACATGTCCGCACATTTGTGATCGAAGTAATGGGACGTGGTGCTGGCGATATCGCTTTATGGTCAGGTGTGGCCGGTGGTGCGGATGAAATCATCATCCCAGAACATGATTTTGACATGCAAGTTGTTGCTGATCGTATCCGTGAAGGACGCGACCGCGGGAAAAAACATTGCTTGATCGTTTTAGCCGAAGGCGTGATGGGCGGAAATGATTTTGCTGACAAACTTTCTGAATACGGCGATTTCCATACCCGTGTATCAATTCTAGGACACGTTGTCCGTGGTGGTTCACCAAGCGCTCGTGACCGTGTGTTAGCAAGTAAATTTGGTTCATATGCCGTTGAATTATTGCAACAAGGCAAAGGCGGTCTATGTATCGGTATCGAAAACAATGAAATGATTGCTTCTGATATTATCGAAACCCTTGAAAACAATCGTCACAAGCCAGATCTTAGCTTGTATAACTTGAACAAAGAAATCTCATTTTAAAGAGATTTTTTAGAGCAACGCAACAGTAATTTTGTAAAAAAAGCTTATTAGCTATTTTAAATAAATGAATAGGAGCGTTTAGTAATGAAAAAAACAAAGATCGTAAGTACATTAGGACCAGCAAGTAACAGTGTGGAAATTATTTCTCAACTGATTGAAGCCGGTGCGAATGTCTTCCGCTTTAACTTCTCTCATGGAGATCATGAAGAACAATTAGCGCGTATGACAATGGTTCGTGAAGCCGTGAAGAAAACTGGTAAAGATGTCGGTATCCTTTTAGATACAAAAGGTGCTGAAATCCGTACAACTGTACAAAATACGACAGAAGCTGACTTTGGTCGTGCTGGATACATCCAATTTAACGTTGGCGATGAAACACGCATTTCAATGGATCCAGAACACAAAGGAACAAAAGAAAAAATTGCTGTAACTTATCCTGGTTTATTTGAAGATGTTCATGTGGGCGGACACATCTTGTTTGATGATGGTTTGATCGACATGGAAATCAAAGAAAAAGACGAAGCAACCCGCGAATTAGTGGTTGTTGTTAAAAATGCTGGAATGTTAGGATCACGTAAAGGGGTCAACGCTCCTGGTGTATCAATCAGCTTACCTGGTATTACTGAAAAAGATGCAGAAGATATCCGTTTTGGTCTTGATAACGATATCGACTTCATTGCCGCTTCATTTGTACGTAAAGCGCAAGACGTTTTAGAGATTCGTGAAATTTTAGAAGAAAAAGACATGACTCATGTGCAAATCTTCTCTAAAATCGAATCACAAGAAGGTATCGATAATATCGATGAAATCATCAAAGTTTCTGATGGTATCATGGTTGCCCGTGGTGACATGGGTGTTGAGATCCCTGCTGAAGAAGTACCAATGGTTCAAAAGAGCATCATTAAAAAATGTAACGCTGCTGGTAAATCAGTTATCACAGCAACACAAATGTTAGAGTCAATGCAACAAAACCCACGTCCAACCCGTGCAGAAGCTTCTGACGTTGCCAATGCTGTCTTTGATGGTACCGATGCAACAATGCTTTCTGGTGAATCAGCAAACGGTGACTACCCTGTTGAGGCAGTAGCAACAATGGCACGGATCGACATTGAAGCTGAAAAAGCTTTATCAGAAAACAGCACATTCCAAATCAACCAATTCGATAAAACAGATGTAACAGAAACAATCGGTTTATCTGTTGCTCGTGCGGCGAAAAACCTAGGGGTAAAAACAATCGTTGCAGCGACTGAATCTGGCTACACTGCAAAAATGATCTCTAAATATCGTCCAGATGCTGACATTTTAGCTGTTACATTTGACGAACGTACAAAACGTGGCTTGATGCTTAACTGGGGTGTCTACCCAACCGTTGCTGAAAAACCATCAACAACTGATGAAATGTTTGAATTAGCAGCAAAACAAGCAGTTGATTTAGGTTTTGCTAAAGAAGGCGATCTAATCTTGATCACAGCCGGTGTTCCTGTTGGTGAACGCGGAACAACCAACGTCATGAAGATCCAATTGATCGGTTCAAAATTGCTTGAAGCGCAAGGGATTGGTGAAAAATCAGTTGTTGCCAATGCCGTGATCGCTCACAGTGCCGAAGAAGCAATTGCGAAAGCAAAAGATGGCATGATTTTAGTTGTACCAACAACAGATAAAGAATATATGCCAGCAATCGAAAAAGCAGCAGCTTTAGTTGTTGAAGATGGCGGCTTGACTTCTCATGCAGCAGTTGTCGGAATCGCGAAAGATCTACCAGTCATCGTTGGTGCCAAAGACGCAACAACAACCATCAAAGATGGCGAATTGGTTACTCTTGATTCTCGTCGCGGTATCGTTTATCGTGGAGAAACAACAGCGATCTAATGATTTTTAACGATTGATCAAGCAACAGGCAAGTGCACGTTGTGCGCTTCCTGTTGTTTTTTTGAGAGGGTCGAAATCCCTTGAGAAAGGGCATTAAAATGACACGATCAAAAATGAAAAAGGTGTCAAGAAAATTTCATTGACAAAGCCTCAGAAGCCCTGTATAATTGCTTTTGTTGCTTAGGGGTGATAAAAATGAAATGGTCTTTATTGGAATTAAAAAAATACCAAGAGACACCGCTGATGTTTGAAGAAACACTTGACTTAAAGAGTCAACTGATAAAACGCGATGGACAGATCATTGATTTGTCTCCTGTAAAAGTAAAAGGGCTGATGAGTGTTGATAAGCAAGGATACTTGCTGCACTATCAAGTAGAAACGACGATGACATTGCCATCTACTCGTTCTTTGACACCTGTAGCGATTCCTTTTGATTTTTCAGTGGATGAACACTTCATGACACCAGAGCAATTTCAGCGTCGCGATGAAATGATCGTCGAAGAAGAAGTTTTGATCGTTGAAGGTCAAACCATCAGCTTAGATGAATCTGTCGCTGATAACCTATTACTTGCGATTCCTTTGCAAGTCCTGACAGAAGAAGAAAAGCAAGGTTCAGCAATGCCATCTGGCAACGATTGGGCTGTTTTGTCAGAAGAAGACTTTGCAAATCAAAAAGAAGCGCAAGCTCAACAAGTTGATCCTCGTCTTGCAAAATTATCCGAATTATTCACTGAATCAGATGACGATAACGCGTAGGATTGGAATAAATTGCAGCCTCAAGGTTGCGTTCATTAACAAGGAGGTGTAGCAAAATGGCAGTACCAGCTAGAAAAACTTCGAAAGCGAAGAAAGCAAAACGTCGTACACATTACAAATTGACAATCAACGGTTTGAACGAATGTGCAAACTGTGGTGAAATGAAAAAAAGCCACCATGTCTGCTCAAACTGTGGTCATTACGATGGCAAAGACGTAGCAACAAAAGAAGCATAATTCCTTTTTTTCAGAAAGAGGATTCTAAAACCTTAGGCTAACCATGGAGCCTGAGGTTTTTTTGTTTTTTTGACGAATATGGAACTTTTCAGAAATATTTTTTGTCCAGCGAAAGAGAATAGTTCAAAAGCAGGTACATTTGCGCTATAATGAAAAAGATAATTGAATCTTAGGAGGATGAAAGATGACAAAACAACAAATCGGCGTTGTCGGTATGGCTGTTATGGGCAAAAACTTAGCGTTGAACATCGAAAGCCGCGGTTATTCAGTTGCCTTATTTAACCGTACTGGTTCAAAGACAGAAGAAGTAGTAAAAGAACATCCAGATAAAAATTTTAAAGCAACCTATACGATAGAAGAATTTGTTCAATCTATTGAAAAACCACGTCGTATTTTATTAATGGTAAAAGCAGGATTTGCGACAGATGCAACGATCCAAGAATTATTGCCTCATCTAGACAAAGGCGATATTTTGATCGATGGCGGAAATACCTTCTTTAAAGATACGGTTCGTCGTAACGAAGAGTTGGCAAACTCAGGAATCAACTTTATCGGTACAGGTGTATCTGGTGGGGAAGAGGGCGCCTTGAAAGGTCCTTCGATCATGCCAGGAGGACAAAAAGAAGCGTATGAATTGGTTGCGCCAATCTTGGAACAAATTTCTGCAAAAGCCGAAGATGGAACACCTTGTGTGACTTATATTGGACCAAACGGTGCAGGCCATTACGTAAAAATGGTTCATAACGGGATCGAATATGGGGACATGCAGCTGATTGCTGAGTCTTATGACTTGATGCAAAACATATTAGGTCTATCTGTTGATGAAATGGCTGATATTTTTGCTGAATGGAACAAAGGCGAATTAGACAGCTATCTAATTGAGATCACAGCGGATATTTTGACTCGCAAAGACGATCAAGGTACAGGCAAACCAATCGTTGATGTGATTTTAGATGCTGCTGGTAATAAAGGAACTGGGAAATGGACAAGCCAAAGTGCCTTAGACCTAGGCGTACCACTACCATTGATCACTGAATCTGTTTTTGCCCGTTATATCTCGGCTTACAAAGAAGAACGGGTCAATGCCAGCAAAGTCTTACCAAAACCAGAAGCAGTTGCTTTTGAAGGAAACAAAGAAGAGTTTATCAATAAGATCCGCGAAGCATTATACTTCAGTAAGATCATGAGCTATGCACAAGGATTCGCGCAATTACGTACAGCATCAAAAGAGTATGATTGGGATCTTCCTTTTGGTGAAATTGCCAAAATTTGGCGTGCAGGCTGTATCATCCGGGCTCAATTTTTACAAAAAATCACGGATGCTTATGACAAGAATGCCGACATTGAAAACTTACTATTAGATGACTACTTCAAAGATATTACGAAACGTTATCAATCTTCTGTACGTGAAGTAGTTGCACTAGCTGTCCAAGCAGGAGTACCTGTGCCGACGTTCTCATCTGCGATCGCGTACTTCGATTCTTATCGTTCTGATCGTTTGCCAGCGAACTTGATCCAAGCACAACGGGATTACTTCGGAGCGCATACGTATGAACGGACAGATAAAGAGGGAATTTTCCATTATTCATGGTATGATGAAGCGTAAGCTTTAAGAGAATCCAAAAGAGAAAGGCCGAAAGTGAGAACTTTCGGTCAATCTCTTTTTTATTTTTTAGATACATGATAAAATAAGACAGATAATGTCTAATTTAAAGGCAGAATAATCAATAAAGGGGCTATCAATAATGAGTAATATTCTAATCATTGAAGATGAAAAGAACTTAGCTCGATTTGTGGAATTAGAATTGAAGCATGAAGGGTATAATACTGAAGTTCATTATAACGGACGGACGGGACTGGATGCGGCGCTGAATAATGAATGGGATGCGATCTTATTGGATCTGATGCTTCCTGAGTTAAATGGGTTAGAAGTTTGCCGCCGCGTGCGTCAATCGAAGAACACCCCGATCATCATGATGACCGCACGAGATTCCGTGATTGATCGAGTATCAGGTTTGGATCATGGTGCTGATGATTATATTGTGAAGCCTTTTGCAATTGAAGAATTGCTGGCACGCTTACGTGCGTTGCTTCGCCGTATCGATATCGAAGGGGACAAAAACGTTGCAAAACAAACCACGATCACATACCGAGACCTAACGATTGAAAAAGAAAATCGTGTCGTTCGTCGCGGAACAGATGTCATTGAACTAACGAAACGCGAATATGAGCTATTGTTGACTTTAATGGAAAACGTTAATGTCGTTTTGGCCAGAGATGTTTTATTAAACAAAGTCTGGGGCTATGAGACAGAAGTTGAAACCAACGTTGTCGATGTTTACATCCGCTACTTACGGAATAAAATTGATGTACCAGGGGAGGAAAGCTATATCCAAACCGTTCGTGGTACAGGTTATGTGATGCGGTCGTGAACCTTAAAAAAAGAATGAAAAAATTAAAAGAACTGAAGGGGCCTTCTTTAACTGTAAAGTGGGCCTTCGCAAGTTCTTTCTTTATATTCGTCGTATTTACGATCTTTGCCGTGATCACCTATAAAACATCGGTGAATTTGATCGTCGCTAAAGAAGAAAACAATGTGGAGCGGACGATGTCAGAGGTTGCTTCTCGTTTAGCCAATTCGGATCAAGAACTAACATTGGTCCGAACGTATCGTAATTTAACCAAAAATGATGCGGGGACGACGAGCATTTATGATCGCACTTCAACGATCGATGGCAACTTAATGAAAATCGACTCCTTTATTTCGGAATTAGGCCAAGCACCATTGAGCCTGTTTGTTTATAATTTGAATGAGGACCTTGTGTTTAAAACCCATGAAAATGATTTAGCACTGATCGACACGCAGCGCAAAGCGCCAACCATCGTAACGCTGGATGGTATCACAGGCTTTCTCTCTATCCAACCCATTTATTCAAAAGGCACCAGAGAGCGGATTGGCTATGCTCAAACATTTTATGAGTTGACTTCTTTTTATGAAATACGCAGCAAACTGCTGCTGACTTTGATTATCTTAGAAGTCGTCTCTCTGATTCTCAGCAGTGTACTCGGGTTCTTTTTATCAGCGTATTTCCTTCAGCCATTAAAGGTATTACGGGATACGATGGAAACTGTTCGGAAAAACCCGCAGTCAACCGTGCATATGCCAGAATTAAATACGAACGATGAACTGTCTGATTTAGCAGATATATTTAATGAGATGTTGGATCGCATGCGCCTGTACATTGAGCAGCAAGAGCGATTCGTTGAAGATGTTTCTCATGAGTTACGGACACCCGTAGCAATCATTGAAGGACACATGAATCTTTTGCAACGTTGGGGGAAAGATGATCCAGAGATCTTGGATGAGTCCCTCGCAGCCAGTATGCAAGAGATCAGTCGAATGAAGACGCTAGTACAGGAAATGTTGGATCTCTCAAGAGCGGAACAAGTGGATGTTCATTATGCAAATGAAACAACTAATGCAAAAGAAGTTGTCTATCAAGTGTTCAATAACTTTAAAATACTGTATCCGGATTTTGTCTTTACATTGGATGATGATTTGTATCATGAGTTGAAGCTGAAAATCTATCGCAATCATTTTGAACAGATCATTATTATTGTCTTGGATAACGCAGTAAAGTATTCCACTGATCGAAAAGAAGTTCATCTATCCATTTCATTGGATCGTCAATCTTTTGAAATTGCCATCCAAGATTTTGGGGAAGGCATCTCCAAAGAAGACCTCGATAAGATCTTCAATCGTTTCTATCGGGTAGATAAAGCTCGTGCTAGAACCAAAGGTGGCAATGGTTTGGGGTTATCTATAGCAAAACAACTATTGGAAAGCTATAAAGGGAAAATCACGGCGGAGAGTGTCATTGGCCAAGGAACAATCTTTCGAATTTATATACCGATTCTTCAAACGGAAGATCGGACGAAAAGAGAACGTTAGGCGAAAAGCTTAAGTTCTCTTTTTTTATCCATTAATGATAGATTTAGCCGTGAAATACTTCTTATAAGCGAACGTTCGAATCGTTTGACAATGAATAATTCGCTTATAAAAATAGTTGCCCAAAAGCCTATTTTTTTAGTTGATTTTTCCTTTAAGAATTGCTATATTATTACTTGTCCTTGTTAAGACATTTGTAACAAACACTGATTGAACTTTTTTGAAATTAGTTGTTGACGAAACATTTTACAAGTGTTATTATAACAAAGTCGAAAAAATATCATCTCTGAAAAACCTAATAAATCAAAAAAACTTTTCAAAAAAGTGTTTGACATATAACGGTTGAGATGGTAAGATGAAAAAGTCGCTGAGGTTAAGAAAGAAGTTAAATAACAACTTCTTGAAAAAAACTTTTAAAAAAGAGTTGACAATCAACTGCCGCTCTGATATGATATAAAAGTTGCTAACACAGCACTGTAGACCTTTGAAAACTGAACAAAGCAAGCAAACGAACCAATGTGTAGGACGTTTCAATTTATTGAAACAAATACATGCAAGCAATAGCTAGCAAAGTTAATTTTTATGAGCTTAATGACCGTATGGTCATTCAAACAAATCATTATGAGAGTTTGATCCTGGCTCAGGACGAACGCTGGCGGCGTGCCTAATACATGCAAGTCGAACGCTTTTTCTTTCACCGGAGCTTGCTCCACCGAAAGAAAAAGAGTGGCGAACGGGTGAGTAACACGTGGGTAACCTGCCCATCAGAAGGGGATAACACTTGGAAACAGGTGCTAATACCGTATAACACTATTTTCCGCATGGAAGAAAGTTGAAAGGCGCTTTTGCGTCACTGATGGATGGACCCGCGGTGCATTAGCTAGTTGGTGAGGTAACGGCTCACCAAGGCAACGATGCATAGCCGACCTGAGAGGGTGATCGGCCACACTGGGACTGAGACACGGCCCAGACTCCTACGGGAGGCAGCAGTAGGGAATCTTCGGCAATGGACGAAAGTCTGACCGAGCAACGCCGCGTGAGTGAAGAAGGTTTTCGGATCGTAAAACTCTGTTGTTAGAGAAGAACAAGGATGAGAGTAAAACGTTCATCCCTTGACGGTATCTAACCAGAAAGCCACGGCTAACTACGTGCCAGCAGCCGCGGTAATACGTAGGTGGCAAGCGTTGTCCGGATTTATTGGGCGTAAAGCGAGCGCAGGCGGTTTCTTAAGTCTGATGTGAAAGCCCCCGGCTCAACCGGGGAGGGTCATTGGAAACTGGGAGACTTGAGTGCAGAAGAGGAGAGTGGAATTCCATGTGTAGCGGTGAAATGCGTAGATATATGGAGGAACACCAGTGGCGAAGGCGGCTCTCTGGTCTGTAACTGACGCTGAGGCTCGAAAGCGTGGGGAGCGAACAGGATTAGATACCCTGGTAGTCCACGCCGTAAACGATGAGTGCTAAGTGTTGGAGGGTTTCCGCCCTTCAGTGCTGCAGCAAACGCATTAAGCACTCCGCCTGGGGAGTACGACCGCAAGGTTGAAACTCAAAGGAATTGACGGGGGCCCGCACAAGCGGTGGAGCATGTGGTTTAATTCGAAGCAACGCGAAGAACCTTACCAGGTCTTGACATCCTTTGACCACTCTAGAGATAGAGCTTCCCCTTCGGGGGCAAAGTGACAGGTGGTGCATGGTTGTCGTCAGCTCGTGTCGTGAGATGTTGGGTTAAGTCCCGCAACGAGCGCAACCCTTATTGTTAGTTGCCATCATTTAGTTGGGCACTCTAGCGAGACTGCCGGTGACAAACCGGAGGAAGGTGGGGATGACGTCAAATCATCATGCCCCTTATGACCTGGGCTACACACGTGCTACAATGGGAAGTACAACGAGTTGCGAAGTCGCGAGGCTAAGCTAATCTCTTAAAGCTTCTCTCAGTTCGGATTGTAGGCTGCAACTCGCCTACATGAAGCCGGAATCGCTAGTAATCGCGGATCAGCACGCCGCGGTGAATACGTTCCCGGGCCTTGTACACACCGCCCGTCACACCACGAGAGTTTGTAACACCCGAAGTCGGTGAGGTAACCTTTTTGGAGCCAGCCGCCTAAGGTGGGATAGATGATTGGGGTGAAGTCGTAACAAGGTAGCCGTATCGGAAGGTGCGGCTGGATCACCTCCTTTCTAAGGAATATTTCGGAAGACTACACATCGTTTGCCTTTGTTCAGTTTTGAGAGGTCTACTCTCAAGTAAATACCCGGGGCCTTAGCTCAGCTGGGAGAGCGCCTGCTTTGCACGCAGGAGGTCAGCGGTTCGATCCCGCTAGGCTCCATTAACGACAATGGTCGTTATGCTTTGTTCATTGAAAACTGGATATCGAAGAAAAAATCAAAACAAGTAACACACACCGAGTTGAAATGTTAAAAGAGTTTTTTAATAAGTTCAACGCTTATTTTCTTGAGCAACCTTCTATCGCTAGAAGAAGTACTCAAAACCGACCGTAAGGTCAAAGGTTAAGTGAATAAGGGCGCACGGTGGATGCCTTGGCACTAGGAGCCGATGA
>NZ_CP172941.1:1095000-1635000 GCF_050543535.1 Enterococcus sp. DIV0802b
TTTCTTTGGTTAGAAGGTCTTCTCCAGGGGCTTTCAGCTTCACTTCTGTTGTCTGCTCGGTATGGTTTAAGAAAAAGACGAGTGTATAGCCAGCACCTTTGCGACAGGTAACGGAGATTTCAGTAGGAGCAGCCAAGAAGTGCTGGGCATGAGTCGTTAATTTGTGATTTTCCAGAATGGTCGCTAAAAATGTAGTTAGTCCTTCAAGAGACAATTCTGTTCCCACGTAATACGCATACCCATCGTCGATCCGGTTCATGGTAATGGCGGGCTTATCGGTCAAATAACCGGATTGGAAGGTTGCCAAAGCTTTCGCACCTTCTAGATGGATGACTTCCTCCCATAGAGAATTGTCATACCGACGACCTTGGAGGAAGTCAATTTGGTGATGGGTAGCCGCTTTCATTGGGTAAAACTCTTCTACAATGATCCCTAAGGTGTCCCTAAACAGTCCTGGATAGCCCCCAAGATAGACTTGGTCATATTCATTGACGATCCCACTAAAGAAATTGGTCAAGAAGATGCCGCCTTGTCGCACGTAATCATGGATCTTCTTACCCAATGCTTCGGGTGCTGAATAGAGATTTGGGGCGATCACCAAAGGATAGCCGCCTAGGGATTCGGAAGGATGGACAAAGTCTACGCTCAGATTTAACGCCCTTAGTGCGGCATACAGGCTGCGTAACTGATGAATGTATTTTAAGGTTCTTGGTTTGGCATCCAATTCCAGCGCCCACCAATTTTCCCAGTCGAAGACAACTGCGACATCAGCCAAGAAGCGCGTCCCAACGATTTCGGATAGTTGCGAAAATTCGTTGCCTAATTGTGCACATTCACGAAAGATACGGCTTGACTGAGGATCTCCGTGAGGCACCATCGCACTATGAAATTTTTCTGCACCGCCACGAGACTGTCGCCATTGAAAGAACATGATACCATCAGCACCATGAGCTAGCGCTTCATAACTCCAAAGACGCAGCTGGTTGGGGGTCTTGGCCCCGTTGATTTGTCGCCAATTAACGGCGCTGGTGGCTTGCTCCATGATCAAGAATGGCTTTTTCTTCAAACTGCGGGTTAAATCGTTAGCAAGAAATTGCGGGTAAGGTATTTTTTCAAAGGGATTCGGGTACGAATTCCAGCTGACCACATCTATTTCAGGTGCCCATTTAAATCCATCTACGTATTTGTGTAAGCCCATAAGATTGGTCATATAAGGAATGTCATGGGAATATTTTGCAATCGCCGCCTTTTCAATTCGATAAAGTTCCAGATTCATGTCGGAAAGAAACCGACGGTAGTCTAATTGCTGTGCAGGATTTTTGAAGGTTGGCATTGCCTCTGGTAAGAAAATTTCCTCCCAGCTGCCATAGGATTGACTCCAAAACTTCGTTGACCAAGCATCATTCAATCCAGCGATGGTCAGATATTTCTCTGCTAACCATGTCTGAAATCTTTTCCGACAATGATCGCAATAACACTCGTGGATGTGACAGGTATATTCATTATTGATATGCCACATGACCAGCCCTGGATGATTAGCATAACGGTTTGCGACTGCTTCAGACAAATCGGCGGCATATTGACGATAGATAGGGGAAGTCGGACAGTAGTGCTGGCGCGCACCATGAACCAGTCGATTGCCATGAATGGTCACAGGCAGCATCTCAGGGTGTTTTTGAACAAGCCAAGCGGGAGGAGATGCTGTACCATTTGCAAGATCGATCATGATATTGTTTTCATATAAAAGATCCATCAACCAGTCCAGAAAGTCAAAATCATAGGTGGATTCATCTGGCTGCAGATTGACCCAGCCAAAAATATTGATACTTACATAGTTCACACCTGCTTCTTTCATTAAGCGCATATCTTCAAGAATGACTTCTTTAGACCATTGTTCAGGATTGTAGTCGGCACCATAGTAAAGCTGACGTTGCGTTTTCATAAAATCGCTCCTTTATAGACGTTTCTTTAGTATCAAGATACTTGAATCATATCAAATATTCATCTGTTTGATAGCGGTATCATTTGAAAATCATGAAATGATCCAAAAAAACAAAGATAGTTCAATCTGGTTTCGCAACTAGGGCTATAGTCCGCCAGTTCTTTTGCCTTGCTGTTTTTTTAACAAAAATATACAATTGAAAAAGGCGGTAAATTAAAACATCTAAAATTTATCTCTCTAAGTAGTTGTTTTTTTATTAATAGTTTCTTTATAAAAAAATGCATGTTTATAACCAACAGATCAAAAAAACTATTAAACATTAGCAGAAGATTACTATGAGTCAAAGAAATGAATAATTATGTGTCGAGGAGTCATAAACGAGGAATGACATAAGTTATTCCACAAAAAATGCGAAAAAGGAGAGACACGTCCATGAACCAGCCAATACAGATCTTTTCTGAGATTGCGCCCTTAAAGCGGGTGCTGTTGCATCGTCCAGGAGCAGAATTGGAAAACTTGATGCCGGATTATCTTGATCGCTTGTTGTTCGATGATATTCCTTTTCTAGACCAAGCACAAAAAGAGCATGATTTTTTTGCCGAGACGTTAAGAAACAGAGGGGTGGAAGTCCTTTATTTGGAAGATCTTGCTGCAGAGACATTGTCGACGACCGGTGCCAAAGAAGCTTTTTTAGAAGATTATTTAAATGAGACAACGATCCTTGATGAAGAGATTCGCAACGAAGTGCGCAATTTTTTCCTGTCGATCAAAGATAATCGCTCCTTTATCGATCATACGATGGCGGGCTTGATAAAAAGTGAGGTAGAAATTCCAAGAGCTAGCAAGTTAACGGCGATCGTTGAAACGGAATATCCTTTTTTGATCGATCCAATGCCAAACTTGTATTTCACGAGAGATCCGTTTGCTACGATTGGTCATAGCGTTTCCTTGAATCGAATGTATTCTGCAACGAGAAGACGAGAAACCCTCTACGGAAAACAAATTTTTACGCACCACCCGATGTTTGCCCGCAATGAGACGAACTTTTTGTATCATCGGGACGAAACGACGCGGATGGAAGGCGGCGATCAGCTGATTTTATCTGATAAAATCGTGGCGATCGGTATCTCTCAACGAACCGAGGTTGCTTCTATCGAAAAAATTGCCGAAACGATTTTTGCTACAGAACCGAGTTTTGAACATATCTTGGCATTTAATATTGGTGAAGAACGAAAATTTATGCACTTAGATACGGTCTTTACGATGGTGGATCATGATAAGTTCACGATCCATCCAGAAATCGAGGGAGAACTTTCGCTGTATTCAATCACTAAACACAAGGACGGTGTGCGAGTATATGAGGAAAAAGATACGTTGGAAAACATTCTTTGCCGTTATTTAGATTTGCCTGAAGTACACTTGATTCGCTGTGGTGGTGACGACTTAGCGGCAGCAGCCAGAGAACAATGGAATGATGGTTCCAATACATTGGCGATCGCCCCAGGGGAAGTCGTGGTCTATGACCGCAATACCATCACCAACGGGTTGTTAAAAGAGGCAGGCGTCAAGTTGAATGAGATCTCAGGAAGTGAATTGGTTCGCGGACGTGGAGGTCCACGCTGTATGAGTATGCCATTTATTCGTGAGTATGACGAATCTTTGTTATTTTAATTACGGATTTTTGCTTTGAAATTATGAAAGTTAAGAAATAGAAGAGAGAAAAATAAAAGAAAGATTTGAAACGGCATTCTGTTTCTAATCTTTCTTTTTTGTCATCATTTAACCCCCTATAAATTGAAAAGGATTTCTTTTTGTGAAAATGTGTAATTTTTGTGACTTTTATATGTAAAGACTATAAAAAAACGCTAGGAACCTTGTTCTATCGCTAAATTTATGGTACGGTTATATTAGAAAACGGAAATAGGTGAAGGTATTTGCCACTTATTGATTTTTGACACCCTACGATCAGCGAATGCCATATGCTTGATTTGTAGTGGTTTTTTTTGCGGAAAAAAAGGGAAAGCAGGTGAGAAAATGGCAGTAGATGCAATTCGATTATTACAAGAAGCAGAGCAATTTGCTGAAAATAAAAACCAAGAAGCGGAAGCAGAAAAAAAACAATTGGCACAAGAACGCGAAGAACGGTTGAAGGCGTTTAAAAAAGAGTTGGCAGAAAAAGAAGCCCAACAAAAAGAAGCAATCAATCAAAAAATCGCAGCTGAGTTAACACAGTCAAAAGAACCGCTCATGGCTAAAACGAAAGCAGAAGTGGAAACACTACGAACGATCCCTAATGAGTTAAAGGAAGAAGCATTGGCAATAATAATAAATAAGGTTGTGACATAAATGGCAATTGCAAAAATGCAAAAGTTCAGTCTGTTGACCTTTTACGATCAGAAAGAAGCTGTTTTAGAGCAGCTGCAAGACTTTCAGGGCGTAGAACTGCTTTCTTCGGAGAAATACTACGATTCTGAAGAAACGACGGGTGTTTTGACACCGGTTCGCGAGGAACAGTCTGAAGAAGAAATGGAGAACCAGTTTGGTCAAGTCAACTGGAGCTTAAATTTTTTAGAAGAATATGTACCCAAAAAAGGAATGCTGGCACAACTGCGGCAACCAATCAAAAAATATACCCTTCAAGAATTGGCTGAAACAGCCCACACCTATCCCTGGCAAGAATTATGCCAGACCCTTCGTAAACAAGACAAACGTCTTCGCTTGATCGATCAAGAAAAACGCGATGTATTAGCACAAGAAGCAGAGCTGTCGATTTGGAAGTATTTTAAAGAGCGTCCAGCGGTTTTAAAGGAATTAAAAAAATCAGGTGGCTTGCTAGGTTCGATTCCCACTTCTGAAATGGCTGACTTTACGACGAACAGTGAGAAGCTGCCGCTCGTCTATGTGGAAACTGTTTATCAATCACAAACAACCACTTATTTACTGGTCCTTTTCCACAAAGATGTAAAAGAAAAAGTAACTTCACTTCTTAAAAAAGTAGCCTTTGAGCAATACATCTACCCTTATGAGGGCATCCCAGAAGAAGATCTGCAAACGATGAAAGAAAAATCCCAACGTTTAATTGATGAAGAAAAAGAGATCAAAGCCTCTCTTCGTGCAATGACAAACGAGCAAGAAACTTTGCGGATCGTTGCCGAGTATTTAGATGGAGCAATCACCCGCTTAAAAAGCAATAAGATGCTTTTACGTTCTACTCATGCGGTCTCGCTTTCTGGCTGGGTTCCTGTTGATGGAACGGCCGAATTAGAAAAACGCATCAAAAAAGGAACCACGGATAACTATTACCTCGAATACCAAGAAGTGACGGAAAAAGAGATTAGTAATGTGCCGATTTTATTAGAAAACGCACGTTGGATCAAACCTTTTGAAGGACTTGTTCGGATGTACAGCTTGCCGCAATATGACGAGTTAGATCCGACACCATTTATGGCGCCTTTTTATATGGTGGCATTCGGGATGATGGTTGCCGATTTTGGCTATGGTTTGCTTTTGTTTCTGGCGACGTTTCTTGGTAAAAAGCTGTTCCACCTCAGCAAAGGGCTGGAACAAAACTTGACCCTCTTTCAGTTATGCTCGATCCCCACGATTATTTGGGGCTTGATCTATGGCAACTTCTTCGGATTTGAATTCTCATTCCAATTGTTGTCTGCCCAGGATGATGTCAACCAGATCTTAGTCTTATCCGTGATCTTTGGGTACATCCAGATCATGTTTGGTTTGGCGCTGAAATTCTATATTCTATGGAAGAAAAAAGACCAGAAACTGGCTGCGATGTTCCAAGCCGGTTCATGGATCGTCTTTTTGATCAGTGTGGCTTTTGTTGCCGCAGGAATGCTGCTTTTCCCTGACACACCGTTACAAATGATTGGGATCGTAATGATCGCTGCCAGTCTATTAGCAGTGGCCATCGGAGGCAGTTTAGAAGGTAAAACCTTAGCAGGAAAAATCGGTTCTGGATTGTACGGATTGATGGATGTGACCAATTATGTTGGTGACTTGATCAGTTACACCCGTCTGATGGCGTTAGGGGTTGCCGGCGGAAGTATCGCCTCAGCCTTCAACTTGATCATCAGCTACCTGCCGCCAGCAGCCCGGTTTACGGTTGGTATCTTATTATTTGTGGCATTGCATGGCCTAAATATTTTCTTAAGTTACCTTAGTGCGTATGTTCATGGTATCCGTTTGCAGTATTTAGAGTATTTTGGAAAATTCTTTACGGGGGGCGGACGTGCCTTTGACCCCTTCAAATCAAATGAAAACTATGTAGAGATCATCTCAGAAGAGAAGTTACAGGAGGACAATAATGGAAAATTGGATTAGTTTCTTTTACGAAAATGGTGGAATTGTTTTTGCAGCTTTAGGTGTAGCGACCGCAACGATTTGCGGCGGTATCGGATCAACGATTGGTGTTGGGATGACCAGTGAAGCAGCGTCAGGCTTGATCTCAGAGCAGCCAGAGAAATTCGGACAAGCGTTGATCTTAGAGTTGCTGTCTAGTACTCAGGGGTTATACGGGTTCGTAATTTCCTTTATGATCTTTGGTCAAATCAGCGGTTCGCTCTCATTCGATCGCGGATTGTACTTGTTTATTGCTTCATTGCCAATCGCATTAACAGCGATCGTAGCCGGAAAATGGCAAGGACGTGCCGCAAGTGCTGCGATGCAGATTTTAGCCAAAAAACCAGAACATGTGACCAAAGGAATTATCTTGGTAGCGATGATGGAAACGTATTGTATTTTAGGGTTCGTTATTTCCTTCTTGCTTGTCTTGAATTAAGAGGAGGGAAAAGTGAATGTCTGATATTACACGTTTAACTGACAAAATAACCGCTGATGCGGAAAAGAAATACCAGCTGCAAATCAAAGAAGCGAAAAAAGAAAGTGAAAATCAAGAAAACTTGAAGCGAACGCAATTAGAAAAAGAGCTTAGTGAGCGGTTAGCTTTTTATGAAAAAGAAAAACGTGCGGCGATGTATTTGGAAATCTCAGATGTGCATATTCAATCAAGAAACAAGGTCTTGGCAGCAAAGCAGTCGGTCTTAGATGAGCTGTTTACTGAGGCTTTGACCCGTTTAAATACGATGGATCAAGCAGCATTTTATGCGTTTATCGCTAATGGCTTGGCGAATGCAAGGTTAACTGGTGAGGTTGAGTTGCTTTTAGGTGAGAAGACCCGCCATTTAGTGGATGAGGAGCTCCTCGCTAAATTGCAGGCATCTGCCCCAGATGTTCAGCTGAAACTGGTAAATAAAACGATCCCTCGTAAGGGTGGCTTTTTGTTGCGACAAGAAGCGATCGAGTTGAATTTTACTTTTGATGCGCTACTAGAAGCCAACAAAGAAGAGTTAAGCAATACGTTACTGCAATTGATTTTTGAACAGTAAGCAGGTGCAAACAGATGAATGACATCAAATACAATACCTTAAATACGAGAATTCGGACGTATGAATCGCAATTATTCGATCGCAGCCGCTATGAGCGGATGCTCTCGGCTGCTAGCGCAGAAGAAATCTACGGTATGTTGCAAGAAACGGTTTATGGTGACTTCATCAACGAGGATGATCGTGTACACGACTTTGAACATGTGTTGATGGCGGAGTTGAAACGGGTATACGACACGATGTATCAGCTGACACCGGAAAAAGCGATCGTTGATTTCTTTGCTTTGAAATATGACTATCAAAATCTGAAAGTCTTGGTAAAAGCGGCGTACATGCAAGAAGATTTTTCTGAATATCTTGTCCCAATTGGTACCCAGCCGCTTTCCGTCCTTAAGGATCTGGTCAAGACCAGAAAAAGCAATCTTGTTGCCAAAGAGATGGTTGATTGTGTGGAAGAAGTCTTCTCTTATATTGAGAACTACCATGAGGTCCAATCGATCGACATCATCTTTGATAACCACTATTGGGAACAATTGTGGACGATTGGCAAAGAATACGACGACGATCTGCTGCAAAGCTTGATTCGTCGACAAATCGATATTTTCAACATTTCAACAACGTTGCGCAGTTACGCGATGAAACGCAAGCGCGGCTTTATCAGCGCAGTTTTAGCCGATCATGGAAACCTACCTGCAAAAGAATTGTTAGCTGAGATCACGACTTCCCTTGAGGCATTTGTGGCATATTTGCAAGGGACTCCTTATAAAGAACTGATCAATCACAGCTATGAAGAGTTGGTAGAGAAGAAGACCTTGAATACCTTTGATATACGCAAAGACAATTTTCTAATGGCGAAGCTCAAAGAACATAAAATTGTTCCTTTTGGCCCTTCAGCATTGGCAGGGTACTTGTACGCCAAGGAAATTGAAAGCAAGAACTTGCGTATTCTCCTGATTGGGAAAATCAATAAGGTGCCGGAAGAGATTTTAAGAAGTCGGGTGCGTGATAGTTATGCATAAAAAAATAGCAATGATGGGTGGTAAGAACTCGATCTTGCCTTTCAAAGGGCTAGGGATCGACATCTTTCCAGTCAGCGATTTGGATGAAGCCGCCCAACAACTAGAAGAAATGGCTGAAGCCTATGGGGTAATCTTTTTGACTGAGCGACTGATCGAACAATTAGAACCGATCGTTCGCCGCTATGAAGAAGCACCGACACCAGCGATCATTCCGATTCCAAGTAGTACGGGTAGTTTAGGGATCGGCATGGCACGAATTCAGCAAAATGTGGAAAAAGCGGTAGGAATGAATATATTAGATTCATAACAGACAAGTCAGCCAGCTAGGAGGAATAAATGTGGCATTTGGCACAATTGAAAAAGTATCGGGACCACTGGTCACCGCCTCAGGATTAAGTGGCGCAAAAATCCACGAAATCTGCAAAGTCAGTGACAAGGGCCTTATCGGTGAGATCATTGAGATCAAAAAAGGGCTGGTTTCGATCCAAGTATACGAAGAAACAGCGGGAATCGGACCAGGCGAGCCCGTGGAAACGACAGGCGCACCATTGTCTGTCGAACTAGCACCAGGTTTGTTGACTCAGATGTTTGATGGGATCCAACGACCATTAGATACGTTTATGTCACAAACAGAAAGTGATTTTTTGGAACGAGGGGTTACCATCGATCCACTGAATCGCCAAAAGAAATGGACCTTTGTCCCTCAAGTACAAGTCGGTGATACCGTACAAGGTGGCGACATTTTAGGTTCAGTACAAGAAACATCGGTGATCGAGCATAAGATCATGGTGCCACCAAACTATGAAGGAACCGTCAAAGAAATCATGGTAGGGAATTTTGCTATTACTGAAGTGATCTGTGTCTTAGAAACCATTGAGGGTGAAAAAAACTTGACGATGGTTCAGAAATGGCCGGTTCGTCAACCACGTCCCGTTACTGCTAAATTAAATCCAGGCGAACCGCTGGTCACTGGTCAGCGCGTCATCGACACCTATTTTCCAGTGGCAAAAGGCGGCTCAGCTGCCGTTCCCGGACCATTTGGTGCCGGAAAAACGGTTGTTCAGCACCAAATTGCTAAATGGTCGGATGTGGATATCGTTGTCTATGTCGGCTGTGGCGAGCGAGGCAATGAAATGCGGGATGTTATGAATGAATTTCCTGAACTGATCGACCCAAATACCGGCAAGTCCATCATGGAACGAACGGTCTTGATCGCCAATACGTCGAATATGCCAGTTGCTGCTCGGGAAGCCTCAATCTATACAGGAATCACGATTGCAGAATATTACCGTGACATGGGCTATAGTGTTGCTATCATGGCAGACTCAACATCACGTTGGGCAGAAGCGCTGCGGGAAATGAGTGGACGATTGCAAGAGATCCCAGGAGATGAAGGCTATCCGGCGTACCTTGGAAGTCGAATTGCGGAATACTATGAGCGAGCAGGGCGTTTCCATTCATTAGGCACACAACCTCGGGAAGGAAGCATTACCGCAATTGGTGCGGTTTCACCTGCTGGTGGAGACATCTCAGAACCGGTCACCCAAAATACCTTACGAATCGTGAAAGTCTTCTGGGCATTGGATAGTATGCTGGCGCAAAAACGGCATTTTCCTTCCATCAACTGGATGAATTCCTATTCCCTTTACGAAGATCAAATCAATTCTTATTTAGATCAATTATTAGGCGATCGCTGGTCGGAGCTAGTCAATGAATCAATGGAGATTCTCCAAGAAGAAAGCCGTTTAGAAGAAATCGTTCAATTGGTAGGGATGGATTCTCTTTCTCAAAGAGACCGTTTGACAATGATGACAGCCCGTTCTTTGAGACAAGATTACTTGCAGCAAAACGCCTTTGATGACGTTGACACGTATACATCTCGCAATAAGCAGTTCAAAATGTTGGAGAATATTCTTTACTTTAATGAACAAGCCCAACGTGCACTGCAGCTAGGTGCTTACTTAGATGAGATCACAAAAGGAACGGTTGATCTGCGTGAGCGCATCGCCCGCAGCAAATACATTCCTGAAGAAGAATTGACCCGCTTGGATACGATCAAGCATGACATCAAAGAAAAGTTACAACGAATCATTGAAACTGGAGGTGTTCATTGATGTTAAAAGAATATCGTACAGTTTCCGAAATTGCCGGCCCTTTAATGGTGGTCGAAAATGTTCGAGGCGTTAAATTCGACGAACTCGTTGAGGTCCGCATGGACACAGGCGAGATCCGTCAAGGACAAGTACTGGAAGTCAGTGATGACAATGCTGTTGTCCAAGTATTTGAGGGTACCAGTAATTTGAGTGCTGAAGAAAGCAAAGCAAGGTTTCTAGGAACTGGTTTAACTTTAGGGGTTTCTTTAGATATGATGGGTCGGGTTTTTGACGGTTTAGGAAAACCAAAAGATAATGGCCCGAGAATCTTGCCCGAAAAACGCATCGATGTAAATGGTGAAGCCATCAATCCGATGGCACGGGACTTCCCGGATGAATTTATCCAAACTGGGATTTCAACGATCGATCATTTAAATACATTAGTTCGTGGACAAAAATTACCAATCTTTTCTGCTTCTGGTTTGCCTCATAAAGAGATCGCTGCTCAAATCGCACGACAAGCAACAGTACCCAGCCAAGAAGGCAATTTTGCGATCGTCTTCGCAGCAATTGGGATTCCGTTTGAAGAAGCTGAATTTTTCGTGGATGAATTCCGCAAAACCGGTGCATTAGATCGATCTGTTTTGTTTATGAACCTTGCCAACGATCCAGCAATCGAACGGATCGCTACTCCTAAAATGGCATTGACTGCAGCAGAGTATTTGGCTTTTGAAAAAGGCATGCACGTCTTAGTGATCATGACCGATATGACGAACTACTGCGAAGCATTGCGAGAAATCTCCGCTGCCCGCCGAGAAGTTCCGGGACGTCGCGGCTACCCAGGGTATCTATACACCAACTTAGCTACACTGTATGAACGGGCAGGACGTTTGATGGGCAAAGAAGGATCGGTCACACAGATTCCGATCTTAACGATGCCAGATGGCGATAAAACCCACCCGATTCCTGATTTGACTGGCTATATCACAGAAGGACAAATCATTTTGTCGCGGGACCTTTACAAACGCAATATCAATCCGCCAGTGGATATTTTGCCAAGTCTTTCTCGGTTGAAGGACAAAGGAACGGGAGAAGGTAAGACCCGTGCAGATCATGCGGCAACGATGAATCAAATTTATGCCGCCTATTCCGATGGGAAAGCTGCCAAAGAGTTATCGATCGTTTTAGGAGAGTCTGCCTTGTCTGATCTTGATAAAAAGTACGCGCGTTTTGCAGATCTTTTCGAAAAAGAGTATGTCAACCAGGGATTTGAAACCAACCGGACGATTGAAGAAACGTTAGATTTAGGCTGGAAGCTATTAGCTACCTTGCCAAAACAAGAGTTGAGCCGTATCAAAGAAGAATTTATCGACGCCTATTACCCAACGGACGAGGATGTGAGTTCTTAATGGCGATCTTAAATGTCAATCCAACTCGGATGGAACTAAGTCGTTTGAAAAAACGGCTGACGACGGCAACCCGTGGTCACAAATTATTGAAAGACAAGCAAGATGAGCTGGTGCGCCAATTCATTCAGCTAGTAAAGAAAAACCAGAAGCTTCGTAAAAAAATGGAAACTGCGCTGCAAGCAGGGATGGAAGAGTATGTGCTGGCTTCTAGTAGTATTCCCGATGTCGTTTTGCAAGAAGCATTTATGATCCCTTTAAATAAAGTGACCCTAGATGTACAAAGTCGGACCATCATGAATATGGATGTGCCAGTGTTAAATCCTGTTTACGAAGAAGAGAGCTCCGATGATGACTTTTCCTACGGTTTTGTAAGTACCACCAGTGAGCTGGATCTCTCGTTGTCTCATCTTGATCAGATGCTGCCAGTGATGCTTCAGTTGGCCGAAATCGAGAAAACCTGTCAACTGATGGCCAATGAGATCGAGCGGACGAGGCGAAGAGTCAATGCGTTAGAGTATATGACGATTCCCAAGCTGACGGAAACCATTCAATACATCGAAAGCAATCTGGCAGAAGACGAACGAGCAACATTGACCCGCTTGATGAAGGTCACAGATATCATTGCGGAAAATGAAGCAAAGTAAGGATTTTGCCAATCATTTGGAAGAATCAAAAAAGGCACGTAGAAGGGGGTTCCTTTCTACGTGTCTTTTTGCTTGTTAAGAGCGTAAGAGCAGTTGGTCATCTTTTAATTCAGCACCGCTATTTTGATGGAACATTTCCATCAATTCAGGGACGGTTAAATGTTGCTTTTGCTCACCGGCAATATCCACGACGATCTTGCCTTGATGAAGCATGATCAGGCGATTGCCATAGCGAATGGCATCTTCCATATCATGAGTAACCATGAAGGCCGTCAACTGCTGTGAACGAATCAATTGATCGGTCAATGCCATGACAGTCAACGAGGTTTTTGGATCTAGGGCAGCGGTATGTTCATCTAATAAAATCAATTTAGGTTGTTGCAACGTTGCCATCAAGAGGGTAATCGCTTGACGCTGTCCGCCTGATAACAAACCGATCTCGGCAGAAAGACGATTTTCTAAGCCTAAGTTTAGACTGGCTAATTTTTCTTGGAAAAACGCGCGATTTTTTGCTTTGACGCCTGTCGCAAACCCTCGGACTTGGCCCCGTTTGTAAGCAAGTGCTAAGTTTTCTTCAACAGTCAAACGAACCGCTGTCCCCATACGTGGATCTTGAAAGACTCGGCTAATATCCTTTGAGCGTTTCGTAACGGATAAACGGGTGATGTCTTTCCCATCTAAGGTGATTTTTCCTTGTTCTGTTGGGATCGTTCCTGCAATACTGTTTAAAAGGGTCGATTTTCCGGCACCATTGCCACCGATGATCGTGATAAAATCTCCGGCATTCATCGTCAGGTCAATGCCTCGCAAGACATGGTTCTCATTGATCGTCCCTTTTTCAAAGGTTTGGTGTAGATTTTCGATTGTTAAGACTGAAGTCATTAGGATTGGCCTCCTTTGGTTTTTGGCAGCATCTTTTTAAGTCCTAGTTTTGAACGAAGCTGCGGTAACGAGAGGCAGATGACTAAGACGATTGCGGATGCCAGTTTGATATCATTGGCTTCGACATTGAACTCGAAAACGACGGCCAGGATAAAGCGATAAACGATCGCTCCAATCACGATGGTGATCAACCGCAAAAGCAAAGATTTATTGGCAAATAAAACTTCTGCAATAATGATCGATGCTAAGCCAATCACGATCGTACCGATTCCGGAGTTTAGGTCAGCAAAACCGTTGTTTTGGGCTAAAAGAGCACCTGAAAGGGCGATACAGCCGTTAGAGATCATGTAACCGATGATCTTCATATTATCGGTGTTGATGCCGTTGGCTTCACTCATAGCTAAATTATCGCCTGTTGCGCGCAATGCTAAGCCGATCTCTGTACGGAAAAAGAGGAACAAGCACAAAATGACGATAGCTGCGAAGAGAAAGCCCGCAAGAATCACGGCATTGTTTTTGGTCAGACCCATTGCTTGAAATTGGGTGAAGACCGTGTCTTGTCCTAACAAGGCAATGTTGGGAGCACCCATCACACGATTTGTGATGGAATAAAGCCCAGTCATCGTGATGATCCCGGCCAACAAGGCTGGGATCTTTAGTTTTGTATGCAGTAGTCCGGATACCAAGCCGGCTAACATGCCACCGCCAAAGCCCATCAAACTGGCTAGTATGGGGGAAACGCCATTCGTAATACTGATTGCAGCGATCCCTGCACCTAATGGAAAACTTCCTTCTGCAGTTAAATCAGCGATATCCAGAATACGGAAGGTCAAAAATACCCCGATTGCCAGCAATGCCCAAAGGATCCCTTGAGAGGTGGCAGATTGTAGTAATAGTAAGAACGTGTCGACTAAATTCATATGATTTCCTCAAATCTAAAATAGTATGGTTATTCTGGGGCAGTGATGCTGGCAGGATCAATCCCTAAAGCTGCAGCCATTTCTTCATTGACGACTAACTCTAAATTCTCCGCTGTTTCAACGGGTGTGGTAGCTGGTTCTGCATCGCCATCCAAAATTTTTGCTGCTAGTTTTCCTGTTTGAATGCCTAGTGATTTATAGTCAATACCATAAGTTGCTAGAGCTCCATCATCGACTTGTTCCACGGAACCTGCGACGATCGGTGTTTTGGTTTCTTTCGCCACTTCACCGACGATTGCAGCAGCAGAGGCAAAGGTATTATCTGTTGGAATATAAATGCCATCGACATCTTTTGCCAGGCTAGTGGTCACTTGCTGCACATCATTGGTGGTATTGGCGGTCAATACTTTAACGTCGACTCCAGCAGCTTTTAAGGCTTCTTCTGCCAAGTCTGCTTGAATTTTCGAGTTAGCTTCACCTGCATTATACATAATGCCGATCGTCTTGGCGTCAGGGACGATGCTTAACAGCAAATTGATCTGCTGCTCAATGGGTACCATGTCTGACGTACCGGTGATGTTGCGACCGGGTTCTTCATTTGAGTCGGCTAATTTTGCCCCAACTAAGTCAGTAACTGCGGTAACCACGATTGGGGTATCAGTGGTTTCATTTGCTAACGAAACAGCAGCAGGGGTAGCGATGCCCAATAAAAGATCAGGGTTGGCATTCACTAGGCGTTCGCTCATACTTTTTAAGTTGTCTTGACTGTTTTGCGCATTTTGGTATTCGATCGTCAGGTTTTCACCTTCTGTGTAGCCCGCTTCTGCTAAGCCTTCTTTAAATCCTTCGTAGGCGGCATTCAAGGAGCCATGTTCCACGAGTTGCAAGACACCGACTGTTTTTGATCCGTCGTTTCCCTCAGAAGCATTGTTTGATTCCCCACAAGCTGCCAGTGCCAGTAGTGAAGCCGTTAATAATCCAGTTGTGATCCATTTTTTCATTTTCATTGTAACTCCTCCTATAAACGTTTCTTTTTTAATTGGGGTTTACCTGAACAAAAAAATCCATTCAGACAATCGTCTAAATGGATTCGATCCTATACCAAGCGTAAACGTATATTGGCAACCATTTAGAAGATTTTCTACATGGCTGCAAGTTCAAGTTAAAATGCTTTAGCCATCATAGATACAAACAAAACTCGTTTTGCGGTTTGCATCCATAATGTGTTATGAATACAAACTATCTAAAGTAGCTAAAGTAAAAGATATTCAGTTGTGGGGACACGGTCGTTTTTAACATAAAAAAGTTCCTCCATACTTGAATTGTTTTTAGTATAGACAAAAAAAAGCGGACTGTCAAATGTTTTTCCTGAATTATCTGAAAATTTTTGAATAACAATCAGAAAAAGTCTGAAAAAGATGCTTTGTTTCAACAAATTAAAAAGAAAGAAAAAAACTTTGTTTCATCAAGCTTTCTTGCTTGAAAATAAACAAAGTTTTTCTTAACATCACTCGTTTTCTTCTTTATAATAACGAATGGTATTTTTTATTTCACGAATACTGTAAAGCAGATCATCTTCAAAGGATTGATCTTGATCAATATCGATGGTCTCATTGAACATTGCTTCGTATTCAGCGATCGTTAGTTTTTGACGGGCATCAAGTAACGTTTGGTGAGCAGCTTGTGCTAACTGTTTTTCATAACCGGGTACCAATACGCCGCTGAAAAATTCAGCAACCGCTCCTGAGCCGTAACTAAACAGTCCTATCCGATCATTGGCTTGCAAGCTGGAGGAATTTTCCAATAAAGAGATCAAGCCTAGGTACAATGAACCCGTATACAAGTTGCCGGTACGACGACTGTAAACGATCGATTCTTCATAGCGAGCCATCAGGCGTTCTTGTTGCGTTTCTTCTGCTTCGGCAAAAACAGCCAATAAGGCTTTTTTTCCCATTTTTGTATAAGGAATATGGAAACTCAATGCAGCGTAATCTTTTGCTGTGCGTTGCGTTTTTTCGCAATGGGCTTGCCAAACTTGTTTAAAGGAATCGATATAGACGGCATTTGACAAGTGGCCATCTACCATTGGATATTGATGACCAACGGGACGCCAAAAATCATAAATGTCTTGCGTCAACATCAAATTATCGTTATCCAACTGCAAAATCGCTGGATCTGCAGAGATCAGCATAGCAACTGCACCTACGCCTTGAGTGGGCTCTCCACCGGAAGCTAAGCCATACCGGGCGATGTCTGAAGCCACCACCAAAACTTTGCTTTTTGGATTGGCTTGTACGTGGGCTTTAGCAAACTGTAAGCCTGCTGTTGCGCCATAACACGCTTCTTTGATTTCAAAGGAGCGGGCAAATGGTTGAATACCCAATAGGCGATGCAAAACCACTGCCGAAGCCTTTGATTCATCGATGCCGGATTCTGTGCCGACGATCACCATATCAATTGCTTGTAAATCTTCTTTTGTGAGGATATCTTTTGCCGCATGCATGGCAAATGTGACGATATCTTGCGTTTTTTTATTGACCGCCATTTGATCTTGACCGATCCCGATCGTAAATTTATTTGGGTCGACCTCTCGGGCGTGAGCTAGATCAACCATATCTATAAAATAGGGGGGGACATAAAAATTTATTTTATCAATACCAACGTTCATTCCGTCGCTCCTTTATGTTCTACGTACTTAGTAGGCTACACGTTATAAGGTATCATATTTTTTGAAAAAAATGAAAAAGAATTGATTAGAATTTAAACTTTATTAAAGAAAGTAGAAAAGGGCACAGCAAGCTGATGTGGGGTATTCTTTTTTGGAGGATTTAATGATATATTTCAAGAGGAGGTGACGTACGTGGAAGAAGTTGTCATTATCGACGCACTAAGAACGCCAATTGGCAAATACCATGGGTCATTAAAAGAATATTCAGCAGTAGAATTAGGAACAATTGCTGCGAAAGCCTTGTTGGCAAGAAACCAACAAGCAAAAGAACATATCGCACAAGTGATTATCGGAAATGTCCTGCAAGCAGGCAGTGGGCAAAATCCAAGTCGCCAAGTTTCCCTGCAAAGTGGGCTTTCTTCAGATATTCCAGCCTCAACGATCAACGAAGTTTGCGGTTCGGGAATGAAAGCGATTCTAATGGGCATGGAGCAAATTCAGTTAAACAAGGCATCAGTCGTCTTGACTGGTGGGATCGAAAGTATGACGAATGCGCCGCTATTCAGTTATTATAACAAGGCGGATGATCAGTATTCAAATCCAGTATCAACAATGATGCATGATGGCTTAACAGACGCTTTTAGCAGCAAACCGATGGGCTTAACGGCTGAAACTGTTGCAGAAAGATATGGCATCACTCGACAAGAACAAGATGAATTTGCCTACCACTCCCAAATGAAGGCTGCCAAAGCACAAGCGGAAAAGAAATTTGAGCAAGAGATCGTACCCGTGACCGAAAAGTCTGCTACCGTTTCCCAGGATGAAGGCATTCGCGCCGCTACGACAGTCGAAAAATTAGCTGAACTAAAAACGGTTTTCAAAAAGGACGGTACGGTGACTGCTGGGAATGCCTCAACCATCAATGATGGGGCTGCCATGGTCTTGATCGCCTCAAAAAGCTATTGTGAGGAGCATCAGATTCCTTATCTGGCAGTGATCAAAGAGATCGTTGAAGTTGGCTTTGCCCCAGAGATCATGGGAATCTCACCAATCAAAGCAATCGATACTTTGCTGAAAAAGCAAGCACTGTCGATTGAAGATATCGGTATTTTTGAAATCAATGAAGCCTTTGCAGCTTCCTCGATCGTAGTAGAACGTGAACTTGGTTTGGATCCCAAGAAAGTCAACCGTTACGGTGGGGGCATTTCCCTTGGCCATGCGATTGGAGCAACCGGTGCTCGGATCGCAACGACCGTCGCTTATCAGCTAAAAGACACACAAGAACGTTATGGGATCGCCTCTTTATGTGTCGGTGGCGGGTTAGGGCTAGCGATGCTGTTAGAAAACCCTTCGGCGGCAGCAAGTCAAGCCGATTTTCATGAAGAGTCGGCATCAGAAAAAACAGAAAAAAAAAAGTTTTACGCCCTTACGCCTAACGAACGACTAGCCTTTCTTGAAGCACAAGGGGCGATCACAGCAGCCGAATCCTTGGTTTTTCAAGAAATGGCATTAGACAAGGAAACCGCCAATCACTTGATCGAAAACCAGATCAGTGAAGTGGAGATTCCCTTAGGTGTGGGGTTGAATCTGCAAGTGAATGGCAAGAGATACAATGTCCCGTTAGCCACAGAAGAACCTTCTGTGATTGCAGCGATGAGCAATGGAGCAAAAATGGCTGGGCCCATTACAACGACCAGTCAAGAACGTTTGCTTCGAGGCCAGATCGTCTTTATGGATGTTCAGGATTCGGAAGCGATTTTGGCAAAAGTTGAATCCGAGCAAGCAGCGATCTTTGAAGTGGCGAATGAGACGTATCCTTCTATCGTGAAACGCGGCGGTGGATTGCGAAGAGTGATCGGTCGGAACTTTGTGCCAGCAGAATCTGAATTAGCAACAGCCTATGTCTCAATCGATTTGTTGGTTGATGTCAAAGATGCCATGGGCGCCAACATCATCAATTCGATTTTAGAAGGAGTGGCCGACCTCTTTCGGAAGTGGTTCCCAGAAGAAGAAATTCTCTTTAGTATTTTAAGTAATCTTGCCACGGAATCGTTAGTAACTGCCACTTGCTCCGTGCCTTTTGACAAACTGAGCAAGATCGGAAAGGGTAGACAAGTTGCCGAAAAAATCGTTCATGCAGCTGATTTTGCCAAGATTGATCCATATCGTGCCGCCACCCATAACAAAGGGATCATGAATGGCGTTGAAGCGCTGATTTTGGCTACCGGAAATGACACTCGCGCCGTTTCGGCAGCTTGTCATGGCTATGCTGCCCGTAATGGTCGCATGCAAGGGCTGACTTCTTGGAAAATAGTAGAAGCCCGTTTGATTGGTATTATCACACTTCCGTTGGCGATCGCCACAGTCGGGGGTGCCACAAAAGTATTGCCAAAAGCCCAAGCGGCGTTGGCTTTGACCGGTGTTGAAACGGCGAGTGAGTTAGCTTCGCTGGCGGCAAGTGTCGGGTTGGCTCAGAATCTGGCAGCTTTGCGGGCATTGGTTTCAGAAGGAATTCAGCAAGGCCATATGAGCATGCAAGCCCGTTCATTAGCTATTTCAGTTGGGGCAAAAGGAACTGAGATCGATCAGCTGGCAGCTAAGCTGCGAGCGGCGAGTCAAATGAACCAAGAGCAAGCCCGTAAATTTTTAACAGAAATACGCAACTAAAAAAGGTTCTCTAGGGAAATTCCTAGAGAACCTTTTGTTTATCGTTTAGAAATCGCCGTATGGGCATACGCCTCGATCAATGGAATGACTTCTAGTTTTACTTTGTATTTGCGTTCTAGAGCGGTTTCGATGGTAAAAGTATCACTTTCTGTTTCAGAAATTGTTGCTAGAACACGATCTTCTTTCGGGGAAGCTTCGATCACGGTCGTTTCTCCTGAAGATTGTTTTGCAGAAAATTTAGGGAATGCTGCGATTTTTTCGGCAAATGCTGAAAAAGTCATGGATTCGTCAGAATCATCAGCCGTTGATTTTTCCACTTCTTTAGTTTTAGTTGATGCAGGTATAGTTGGTGCCGTTTCTTCCTTCACTTCTGCTGGTTCTTTCGCAGGAGCGGAGGTAGGTGCCGCACTTTCTTGCGGATTGGTCGGTAACCAGTAAGCAGCGATCTCATCGACTAAGTTATCGCTGAAACGATCAAGTAAGCCAGCTTCTAAGCGTTGAATTCGTTTCACGACGATTTTGAAGTTCTCATCTAAAGGAACAGCGATTTTTTGTTCTTTGGGTGTTTCCTTCAACAATTCAATCAATAATTCCTCTTGATTTTTAGGATTGATATAAACAGTTGTCGGAAGGTCGAACTTATCTGCTGTTTTGCGCTCGATCGCTGTAAACAACTGTTGTCGAGCTGTTTCATAAGACGGGCGGAATTGTTGTTTCAATTTTGCTAATTGTTTCTTTTTCATAATCTTCTCCTCTCGATCACTATCGATTATAAGGAAAATTTGCAGAAAAGAACAGTCATTCTCATGAAAAAATACAAAAAAAATTATATATTTCCTGAAAAAACGCCAGCGCTGCTAAAGAAGCGGCGTTGGCGTTTCTACTAGATCATTGATTTGATGGTACTTAGGCATTAGGATCAAAAGCTCCTTGTCTCCAGTGGCGACTAAGTAGTTTTCCCAAAGAAAAAAGCGTACTTCCCCAGTGAGTTTCTCAGCCAGCATCTGCTGATAGTCGCTAGACGACCATTGACGCGCCGGAAAATGTTGGACTTTGCCTGGCCATACAAGAAAAACAAAATCAGCATGTAAGGCTTTTTGAACAGCAGGGGAGAGGTGAATCAAATCAGTTGTCTTCATAGGCTTCTCCTTATAGAGAGTAAAATTAAAACCCTGTCGTATCTGGATTGGTCGCTTTCCCAACGACGCCATCTAATTGATCGATCGTATTCATGTCTTCTTCAGATAGCTCAAAATCAAAGACATGGATGTTTTCTTCGATCCGACTTGGTGTGACTGATTTTGGTAATGGCAAGAAACCATGTTGTAAAGACCAGCGTAATGCAACTTGAGCGATTGATTTTTGATGCTTTTCAGCTAATGCTTTCATTTCTGGTACATCAAATATCTTCCCGGTACCTAATGGGCTGTATGCTTCAAGCAATACATCGTGTTCTTGGCAATAAGTCACCACTTCTTCTTGTAACTCGCCAGGTGCAAGGAAAATCTGATTGACCATTGGGAAGATGGTCGCTGTTTTTTTCAATTCTTCAAAATGATGAGGCAAGAAGTTGCTGACCCCGATCGCTTTGATTTTGCCTGCTTGATACAATTCTTCAAAAGCGCGCCATGTTTCTGCATTCGCTGTTTGCCAGGTGTCGCGAAAGGCTACTGGGTTTGGCCAATGGATTAAGAAAAGATCGATATAGTCTGTTTGTAGTTTCTCTAAGGACTCTTCAAAAGAAGACATCACAAGATCATAGGAATGGTTCGCATTCCACAATTTTGTAGTCAAAAAGAGTTCTTCGCGGGGAATGCCGCTTTCTTTGATCGCTTGACCAACACTGGCTTCATTTTTATAGCCTTGGGCTGTATCAATATGGCGGTAACCTACTTCCAGTGCTTTTTTGACTGATGCTACGGCAACGTCGCCGTCTGGTGTTTGCCATGTGCCAAAACCTAACTCAGGGATGGTTACATTGTTTGATAACGTATAGCTGTTCATGTTCATTCCTCCGTTTTCTGTGATACCTTTAGTTTAGCAGACGAGGACGGATTTTCCAATGAATGCATCTTTCAAAAAGGAAGTGGCCAATAAGAAAAATGACGTTTGGCTCTTGTCAGTTCGCCTATTTTTTTTGTACACTAGACAAATGGATAAGGAGCGTAACTAATGGATATTTATTTGAAACATGCGATATTACACATTATTGACCGTCAAACTGGTGATCCGGTTTTTTCTCAAGTTGAACTCGATTTGACCACGGAATACATCCGCGATTATTTGACGAAAAAAATACAGAAACTTGCAACACCGCAAACCAAAACAGGGCGTTTACTCGAAACATCAATGATCGCTCAACTGGTCAAACAAGCACCCGAAGACTTTGTCGCAGCCAGTGAAGCGATCGTCCAACGGTGGTATGAAGCGTACAAGGAAAGTGAAGATGCACCAAGTGCGGATGCCTTTGTGGTCTTGTATGAATTTGATACAAGAATGCAGTTGGCGTTTTTGAAGGTCAACTATCAAGACGGCTATACGCACTTTATTGATAATGGGGAAGCTGGGATCGAAAACAATTTAATTTTGCATCGTGCCTTACTAGCAGGTAAAACTCAAAAGGCCGATGAAGGGATCACAATTGATGTGGAGAGCTTAGACTTTGAACTGATTGAAAAGAAATATAGCTTTTCAGGTGAAAAATATGCCTACTTTTCAACGAAAGTCATTGATGCCGAACCGATTCCCTCGTTAGAAGAAAACGTCAAAGTCATCAAAAAAGTAGCGGAAAAAATTGGTCAGAAATTTGAAACACCTACCTATAACGTTGTTGCCGATTTAAAAGAAGCGGTTTACGACACGATCGAAGAGTCAGGACACATTGATGTCAGTGAAGTGGCGCAAAAAGTCTTTAAAGACAATATTACCGCTCAGCTTTCTTTTCAAGAAGAAGTGGCTGAAAAAGGATTTGTCAATCAGGCACCAATGATGCGGGATGTCCGTGAGATCTCAGAGAAAAAATTCGGGAAACAAAAACTAAAATTATCTAACGGGATCGAATTGATCGTTCCTTTGGATGTTTACCGAGATCCAAATTTGATCGAATTTATCAATAATCCAGACGGAACGATTTCTGTAACGATCAAAAATGTAGAAGAAGTAATTAATCGGATGTAGGACAAAGGTCTTATGTGTGGATGATGCGGAGCTAACAACATAGAACGAGCACAAAAAAGCAGAGATTCCTCTTTAAGTAATGAGGAGTCTCTGCTTTTTTTCTGGATATCTTTGATCAATATCAGCAATTATTGATCGGTCAGTTTCTCAAGGGCGGCTTTGGGAACGTCTTCTTCAGAAACTTCTTCCCAGCTCAGAACACCTTTATTAGGATTGACCAATAATTTCAAATAGGCACCTTCTCTTAAAGGCGCGGAACGGTGCTCATTCATTTTGACCGTTTTGACTTCTCCAGAGGAACTGTAAGCGTCTTGTGTGTAACGGTAGACATCTTCGGCAACTCCGTTATCACTAATTTCCGTGTCGTGCTCGCCGGCATCCCTGATGACTGTATAGTAGTCACTTCCACCATAGTAATAATGATAAGTAGCAAAACAGCCACCAAGGAAAATTGCTGCAAAAACCAGCGCTGCAATGATTTTTTTCACATTTCTCACCTCATCTTCTATTATTCATAAAAATTGTCCTACGTCCAATAGATCGAAAAAAGCAAAGAAATTCTTAGGGATTAGCAGACGAGACATCTCACTTGACTTTGACTAATTTTGACCTATAATAAGAGTAGATTTAAACTTACAAAAAATAAGTTGATACTTATGAATTTGGAAGCGTAAATCGCAAAATATGATTCGAGTCAAAGAACGACTCAACTTTCTCTAGGAGGGAAACAATATGGCAAAACAACATTATGATCGTAGCAAACCCCATGTTAATATCGGAACGATAGGACACGTCGACCATGGGAAAACAACCTTGACTGCTGCTATTACCACAGTTCTTGGGAAAAAAGGACTTGCCAATCCGCAAGATTACGCAAGTATCGACGCGGCTCCTGAGGAACGCGAACGTGGTATCACCATCAATACTGCCCATGTAGAATACGAAACAGAAAAACGGCACTATGCCCATATCGATGCACCAGGACACGCGGATTACGTGAAAAATATGATTACAGGGGCTGCCCAAATGGACGGCGCAATCTTGGTCGTATCAGCGACAGATGGCCCAATGCCGCAAACCCGTGAACATATTTTGCTTTCTCGTCAAGTGGGTGTGAAACATTTGATCGTCTTTTTAAATAAAACAGACCTTGTCGATGATGATGAGTTGATCGATTTAGTTGAAATGGAAGTCAGAGAATTGCTGACTGAATATGATTTTCCAGGTGATGACATTCCTGTGATCAAAGGCTCTGCCTTAAAAGCCTTGGAAGGTGACCCAGAGGCTGAAGCAGCGATCTTAACGCTGATGGATACGGTAGATGAATATATCCCAACACCTGAACGAGACACTGATAAACCATTATTATTGCCGATCGAAGATGTCTTTTCAATTACTGGACGGGGAACCGTTGCTTCCGGTCGGATCGATCGCGGAACAGTAAAAGTCGGTGATGAAGTAGAAATCGTCGGAATCAAACCTGAAACACAAAAAGCAGTCGTGACAGGAGTAGAAATGTTCCGTAAGACGATGGACTTTGGGGAAGCTGGTGATAACGTAGGGGTATTATTACGGGGAATCACCCGGGATGAAATTGAACGGGGCCAAGTGTTAGCAAAACCAGGTTCCATCACACCACATACGAAATTCCAAGCAGAAGTCTATGTGTTGACAAAGGAAGAAGGCGGTCGCCATACCCCATTCTTTAATAACTATCGCCCACAATTTTACTTCCGTACAACGGACGTAACTGGGAATATCGTTTTACCAGAAGGAACGGAAATGGTTATGCCTGGTGACAACGTAACGATCGATGTGGAATTGATCCATCCAATCGCTGTGGAAAATGGAACGACTTTCTCCATTCGTGAAGGTGGACGAACAGTTGGTTCTGGTATCGTGACCACGATCGAAAAATAAAAATCAGTGAAACAGTGCTTCCATTATCTGAAGGAGCACTGTTTCCTTTTTCATGTCAAACCAGCAACAATCCCTCCATCAGCTTAGGATTGCTTGTTTTTTTCTAAATAATCTTGTGATTTTATTAAGGATTTTTTAGGAGAGAAAAAATTCTAGTCAGCCTGTTCATTTCATAGTACGATAGATTCTGACTTAGAAAAGATGGGATGTATTTGATGAGAAAAATTCGACGTTTCCTAGGATTTGTACTGAAGTTTGCGCTCTTGCTGCTGCTGATTGGAGCAGGGGTTTGGGGCTATCGAAACTACACGGCATTGAAAGCTGTCTATGCGTATGAAGCGGAAATCGCACAGCAGACACAAGCCCACGACATCTCTGAATATCAGTCTTTAGCAATGAGTATCATGCTGACGGAGTCAAAAGGACAAGGCAATGATCCGATGCAAAGTTCTGAAAGTGTATATGGAAAACAAAACCAATTTGATACGCCAGAACAAAGCATCGAACAAGGGGTTTCTTATTTAGCCGAGTTGATCGAAAAAGCAGAGCAAATGAACTGTGATCTTTGGACCGCAGTCCAGGCTTATAATTTTGGTACAGATTATATTGATTATGTCGCTGAACGGGGTGGCGTGAACACCTTAGAATTAGCAGAAACATATTCCAGAGAGGTTTTATCCCCGTTATTAGGCAATGATACAGAACAGACCTATCGTTATTGGGGCATCCAATCGGTCTTTTATAATGGCGGTCATTTGTATCACAATGGCGGCAACATGTTCTATGCGGATCTAATAAAATTGAACCGATGGAAAATCGATGTTACGGCAGGGTTCTTTTCCTGATCGTCACAAAATAACTGAAGTAAAAAAGCTTGAAATACAAATAGAATATGGTAAAATCATTATGAGTGATTCCGTCTAATTATTCTTCGCACTGATACCTATTAGTGCGTTTTTTTACCTAGTAAACGATGAATACTTACCAAATGGAGGTGAGTGGATGGCACGAATTCCTCAAACGATCATTGACGACATTCGCGAACGTAGCAATATTGTTGATATCGTGGGACAGTATGTCCAGTTAAAGAAATCTGGAAAGAATTATTTTGGTTTGTGTCCCTTCCATAATGAGAAATCACCTTCTTTTTCCGTTGCAGAAGACAAACAAATTTTTCATTGTTTTGGTTGCGGTCGTGGGGGCAATGTTTACGGTTTTTTGCAAGAGCTTGAAGGCATCAGTTTTCCTGAAGCAGTCGTCAAAGTAGCAGAAATGAACGATATTCCTCTTGATCCGCAATACCAGCAATCAGAAGGCATCAATGAAGCGACCTCACAAACGAGTCAATTGATTGCGCTGCATGAAAAAGCCGCCGAGGTCTATCATCACATGTTGGTGAATACGGCTGCTGGCCAAGAAGCGCTTGATTATTTATTGGATCGCGGATTGACGATGGCATTGATCGAAGAATTCAATATTGGTTTTGCGCCGAATGAACGCTCGTTTTTGGAGAAAGTCTTTTTGAATGAACAAGCCAAAGCTGAATTTTTTCCTGATACAGGGCTCTTTGTTCAACGAAACGATGGCTCATTGGCAGACCGCTTTTACCAACGAATCATGTTTCCGATCCGTAATCCTCAAGGAAAAACAATTGGTTTTTCTGGTCGTTGGCTAGCAAGCGAAAAAGTTGGTGATCAAGACCAGCCGAAATATTTAAATAGTCCAGAAACGATCCTTTTCAACAAGCGCGAGGTTCTGTTCAACTTTGACAAAGCACGCCGTGCGATGCGCAAAGATGGCCAAGTGTATTTATTTGAAGGATTTATGGACGTGATCGCCGCTTGGCAGGCAGGAATCGAAAATGGGATCGCCTCAATGGGGACCAGCTTGACCAATCAGCAGATCGCCCATATCGAGCGAGTGGCACAAGAAGTGATTCTTTGTTACGATGGAGATAGTGCAGGGGTTGAAGCGACAAACCGCGGGATCGAGCTTCTGCAAAACAATAGTCGTTTGAAATTATCTGTGGTGCGAGTGCCGGAACGGATGGACCCAGATGAGTATTTGCGCAAATATGGGACAGAAGCTTTTTATAAACTAGCTGTCCACGGCAAAGAAACCGTTTTTGCCTTCAAGATGGATTATCATCGGATGAATCGCAATTTAGCCAATGAGAAGGAGCAACTGGATTATGTCCAAGTTGTTTTAAATGAATTGCAGCGTGTGGATTCTTTGTTGGAGCAAGACCGCTATTTGACTCAGTTGTCTACAGAGTTCACTTTGAGTCGTGAGACCTTGCAGCAGCAGCTCAAGCAAAACCGGCAAGAGCAACGGACGATGCAAGATGTAGCGCCACCGCCGCCAACAGACACCCCTGTGGTCTTTACGCCGCCTACACGGCAGCAGCCCAAAACACAGGTGGAAAAAGCGCAAGAATTATTATTGTACCGTTTGTTTCATGACAGTACGTTAAACCATCGCTTTCGAGCGAGTGGTATATCCTTTATCCATGATCGTTATCAACAACTGTATCTGCTGTTTGATGCGTATATGGAAACAGAAGAACACTTTGTTTTAGCAAAGTTCTTAGATTTTTTAAAAGAAGATTCAATGAAAAAAATGGTGATCGATATTGCAGATCTTAAAGCTTCTGAGGAAGGGACTGAACAAGAATTTCAGGACATTCTGCAGGTCTTTCAAAAGTCGGGCATTGCTGAAGAAATCAATCAAAAACGAATCCAGCAGCAAGAAGCAAGACAAATAGGAAACCAGCAATTAGAACTTGAACTTGCAATCGAAATCATTGATTTGACCAAACGGTTGAAACAAGCTAAATAGCGAACTGAAAGGGGCTTTCTTTCATGGCAGAAGAAACAAAAAAAACGTATGACAAAGCAGTTGCCGAATACATCCGAGAAAACAAAACAAAGGGGCAAGTTGTTTACGATGACATTACCAATCGTTTAGCAACGCCTTATACTTTGGATGCTGATGCAATGGACAAACTAATTCAAAAACTGGAGGATTCCGGCATCAGTGTCGTGGATGAAAATGGAGAGCCTTCAGTCCATAGTTTAAAGAGTAATGAAAAACGACAAGAAACCCAACCTCAAGAAGATTTGTCTGCACCGACTGGTGTGAAAATCAATGACCCTGTGCGGATGTACTTGAAAGAGATCGGTCGGGTACCGCTTTTGACCGCAGAAGAAGAAGTGGCTCTCGCTCTGAAAATCGAAGAAGGCGACCAAGAAGCGAAACAGCGTTTGGCAGAAGCCAACTTACGTTTGGTAGTCAGCATCGCCAAACGTTATGTGGGTCGGGGAATGCAATTTCTTGATTTGATCCAAGAAGGAAACATGGGCTTGATGAAAGCCGTTGAGAAATTTGATTATCGCAAAGGGTTTAAATTCTCGACCTATGCGACCTGGTGGATCCGTCAAGCGATCACTCGTGCCATCGCTGACCAAGCTCGAACCATTCGGATCCCAGTGCATATGGTGGAAACCATCAACAAATTGATTCGTATCCAACGGCAATTATTGCAAGACTTAGGACGCGAACCGACACCAGAAGAAATCGGCGCAGAAATGGATTTGCCAACGGAAAAAGTTCGTGAAATCTTGAAGATCGCTCAAGAGCCCGTTTCATTAGAAACACCAATCGGTGAAGAAGATGATTCTCATCTAGGTGATTTTATTGAGGACCAAGATGCTACAAGTCCGGCAGAGCATGCGGCTTATGAGCTTTTGAAAGAGCAATTAGAAGATGTATTGGATACGTTAACTGACCGTGAAGAAAATGTGCTACGCTTGCGTTTCGGAATCGATGATGGCCGTACTCGGACCTTAGAAGAAGTCGGCAAAGTCTTTGGGGTAACCAGAGAACGGATTCGTCAGATTGAAGCAAAAGCGTTACGGAAACTACGCCACCCATCTCGTTCAAAACAATTGAAAGATTTCTTAGAATAATTAAGGTTTATTGACTTTCCAAAGGTCCCCTTTGGAAAGTCTTTTTTGTTCAGGTTTTGTCATCTCTCCATAGGATAAGTAAAGAACTTAATAAAAACGTAACCAAGCAAGTGTTGGCTAATTGCCTAGAATGTGATAAATTTAATTTTGTGCATCTGCACAATTGAGTAATAAAAAAAATGCGAAAAAAGACCCATTATTTGTCGGTCTTTGAAATAGGAAGCAGTGGGCGCGTCAAGCGTTTGATCTGGTAGGGTACTGCTTCATAGAAGGAAATGCAAAAAAAAAAGGAGTCAGTTTGAATCAATGAAGAAGACATGTCCTGAATGTGGATTTCAAGCAATAGAAGAAACACCCGTTTGTCCCAATTGCGGGTTTCAATGGAACCAAGCAAAGGAGAATGAACAGGAACCATCATCTGACTCTTCCGTTACGCCAGAAGAGCTACAAAACAAAAACGATGATATTCGCTGGTCTGACTTTAAAAATGTTCCGATTGGAAAAATGGAGGAGCACTTAGGCGATCGGCCATCCTCGAATGAAGAAACGATCGACCTTGCACAGCAAGAGGCTTTTTCTGATGAGCAAAAAACACCACTTGAATCAGAGTCTAAACAAGAACCAAAAACAGTGGAAAACTCTGAGTCTACAGAAGAACACACAATTTCAGCCAGTGAAGAAGTTAATGAGACCGATGCACTGAGTACGGATGAACAGCATGACTCTGAGATTTTGGCCGCTTATATCCGACAGCACAAACTTGATGAAGAAGCAAAGGCAGCAGCTGCTCTAGAAGCAGAAGAAACCGCCATTGATCTTTCCTCTGCTGAAGAGGAAAGTCAGATGCAAGCCAGCGAGGAACCTCTGCCGTCAAGCGAGGAGGAAGTGGTGACGGAGCCAGTTATTGAAGAAGCTGAGAAGCAGCCAGAACCAGTCATCGATCCAATTCCTGAACCAATCACCGCAGCGGATGAAACGCCACAAAAGGCGACTGCTGAAGAAGAAACGTCTTCTTCCAGTGAAAGCAAGAAGAGCCCTCGCAAAGCACTCTATATTACAGCGGCTTGTTTGTTAGTGGCAGCGGGTGGTGGTTGGGCTTATTACTATCAACAGCAGCAACAAGAAACTGCCCGACAAACGCAACAGGCGCAAGAGAACCGTACGTTAGATCAGATCGAAAATAAGTTGAATGATTTTTATACAAATGATGAGCGAGTGTTCATTAAAAGCGACAAAACAGCAGAACAGCTGACGGCTGTGACGAATCAGTTGGCAGATTTTCAAGACCACGAACGATACGATATCTTGTCACAAGAAGCAGAGACAATTGCTGACAAATTAGCAGCTTTGACAGAGATCAATAGCTATTTCAGCAGTCCTGCAGTTGTGGAGGATCAGTTGGAAGAAGTCTCGTTGAAAGAAGCGACTGCTGTCACAATGGCGAAGCGTGAGAACGGGGATGCCTTTGATGAGTTGATCAATCAAGCCATCGACATGGGACAAAAAGAGTTCAGCGCGATCGAGGAAGTTCAAAATGCAGTGAAGAGCATGGTGGCTTTAAGTGGTGACGGTGAAGCACCGGCGAGTGTCTCTCGTGAGAACTACAATGCCTTGATGAAAAAAATCCAAGCTTTGCCAATCGATTCACTGGTTGAAAGTCTTACGACGGAACTACGTAAAGTCGATACTGCCTTGACGAAGCGTGAAACAGCTACCCAACAAGCAGCGGCGCAACAACAAGCTGCCCAAGAAGCAGCACAAGCGGCGGCTTCCGAGAACAACGCTTCCGCTTCGAGCAGCGGATCTACAAGCGCTGCGACGCCCGCGCAAAGTACTTCTGAAGAAGAGTATGTGCTTTCGCCGAATACACCAACAAATACAAACAATCAGCCAATTATTCCAGCCCGCCAAAGTGATTTGAATGATGTAAACAATAGCGCCTGGGTTTGGGCAGATGGTGTCCAAAAAAAAATCATCGCCACAGCGATTGCTCGCGGTTATGTGGTAGAAGGCGGCTATACTTTTGAACGTGTACGAATCGTCAATGGTGAAGGCTATTACAATTTTTATGCGACAAATGCCCAAGGCAGCTTGCTTAAAGGAACGGATGATTCAGCGTTCCCGCTATACTTATTTACGGTAAACGCCAAAACTGGCTATTTCAGAGGCAATGGGAACGATCACACCGTTCGCTAAGTCCCCTGAGTCACTAGAAAATTTTCAGAGTTATTACATGCACATGTGAAAAATACTTGTTTCCCCTCCTTGTTTTCGATATGATGAGAGATAATCGTTCAAACAAGGAGGGGTTTTTGTGCAGAAAATTGAGAGATATGATCGGTTTGAAGACGGGGTCATTGCTTGTGTACCAACGATTCTTGGGTACCTGGGCATTGGTTTTGCAATGGGGGTTGTGGGAAAAGGCGTTGGGTTGTCTATTCTAGAAATTATTTTAATGTCTATTATTGTCTATGCTGGCAGTGCTCAATTTATCATTTGCGCCTTACTAGCGATTCAAGCACCTTTCATGACAATCGTCGCAACAGTTTTTTTAGTGAATTTACGACACTTTTTAATGAGTTTGTCAGTAGCTTCCTATTTTAAAAAGACACCGTTGCTTTCTGCCATTGGTATCGGGACACTTTTGACTGATGAATCCTATGGCGTTTTGACGACGGCACTGCAACAAGACAAACCAGTCACAGCGAAATGGACCCACGGGTTGAACGTAATGGCTTATTTGAGTTGGATTTTTGCGACGTTTTTGGGTGGTTTATTGGGTTCCTTTATTCCAGATCCAGAAGCGTTAGGCTTAGATTTTGCCTTAGTAGCTATGTTTGTTGGTCTTTTTTTATTTCAAGTAGAGCGACCGCTTAAGAAGAAAACCCAGCAAACGCTCTTGATACTAGGGACAGTTGTGGTGACCTTGATTTTATTTATGCGTTTTTCGACCGCAGAGATTGCGGTAATTGCGGCGACACTGGCAGGATGTTTGGTTGGGACGGTGACACACCATGACTAATTTTGTTATACTGATGCTAGTATGTGGATTGGTTACTTGGCTTCCGCGGATCGTTCCTTTTTTATTTTCTAAGAAGCTCGTCTTCCCGGAACCTTTCACCGTTTTTTTGAGTTATTTACCGTTGTGTATTTTGGCGGCATTGTTGGTGCAAAATTTACTGACCTTTCGTGAAGGTCAATTCCCCATTTTGAAAGTTAAAGAAACCATTGCCTGTATCCCGGCATTATTGGTGGGGTATTATACCAAAGATTTGATGAAAATCGTTATCACAGGCGTTATTGCTATGGCGCTGTTGCGTTTCTTTTTATAGGAACGAGCAGTTTTAAAGAAAAAGGAGAGAATAGATGAAAGACTTATTAGCATCCGTATTCAGCGGATTGATCATTGATGAAAACGAACAGAATTATTTTGTTCAAAAAGGCGGGGTTACCTTCCGACTAGCCAAGGAAGAAGGCGAACATCATTTAGGTGAAGCCGTCGAAGGGTTTGGCTATCAAAATCAAAAGCAAGAAAATGTGCTCACTACGAATATTCCGAAAAGCCGCAAAGGGCATTATGCCTTTGGTACAGTCACAGGAAGCCGTCGCGACTTAGGCGTTTTCGTTGATATCGGTTTGAAAGACAAAGATATGGTGGTTTCATTAGATGAATTGCCAACAATGCGGGAACTTTGGCCCAAAAAAGGCGACCGTTTGATGGTCAGCTTGCGGGTCGATGACAAAGAGCGTATTTGGGCTTCATTAGCAGATGAGAAAATTTTTAAGGCATTGAGCAAAAATGGTACGGAGCAAATGAAGAATCTAGATGTTACAGGTAGCGTGTACCGTTTGAAGTTAGCGGGTACTTACTTGCTGACGGATGATTTTTATATTGGCTTCGTCCATCCATCAGAACGGTATCAAGAGCCGCGCCTTGGGGAAGTGGTCAAAGGGCGAGTGATTGGGATTCGTCCAGATGGTGTCTTGAACCTTTCATTGAAACCAAGAGCCCACGAGGCGATCTCAAATGATGCCGCCATGGTTCTAACCTTTTTAGAACGAGCACCTGAGAACAAAATTCCTTTCACGGACAAATCAGCCCCAGAAGAGATTTTGCAAACATTTGGTATTAGTAAAGGCCAATTTAAACGGGCATTAGGAACCTTGATGAAACAGCGTTTGATTGAGCAAAAAGACGGCTTTACGATTCTTATCAAAAAACCTAATTGAGAATACTTGTTTCTTTTATCGTTCTAATTTATAATGATTACAATGTTTGTCTTGAGTGATTTTCACTCAGATTAGAATCGTTATAAATTAACGGCATACGGAGGCAACTATGAACACAACAGCAGCGTTAAAAAAGACCAAGAAACAATTGCACGAGTCGGGGTTTAAATTAACTCCTCAGCGAGAAGCGACGTTGTTGGTCTTATTAGAAAATGAGAAAGACCATTTATCCGCAGAAGAGATTTTCTTTTTTGTGCGAAAAAAAAATTCTGAGATTGGCTTGGCAACCGTCTATCGAACATTGGAGATCTTAACGGATCTGAAAATTGTCGATAAAGTCAGCTTTAATGACGGTGTCGCTCGCTATGATCTACGTAAAGAAGGTGCCAAACACTTTCATCATCACTTGTTGTGTTTGGAATGCGGCAATATTGAAGAAGTCGAAGAGGATCTGCTGGGCAGTGTCGAAGAGATCGTTGAACAAAAGTACCATTTTTTAGTAAAGGATCATCGGTTGACCTTTCATGGTGTCTGTCAAAAGTGCCAAAGCAAAGCCGAGTGATTGTACTTTGGCGATCTTAAATAAACGTTTGTTATCACCCGAATGATAGTCAGATGGTTTCCAATAGGAAGAGTGCTCTTTTTCCGATTTGAAAGAAACCGAAAAATCTGCTATGATTCGGGTGTTTCCTTGGGCAAAAGATACGGGTAGATGCCTCTTTTTTATTGGCAAGCTACTATCTTAACGAGCCAGAATTTGATATGATAAAAAAGCTGAAAGTAGAGGAAGCCCATGAACGAACAAATCATTGATTATCTTCATTATTTGACCATTGAGCGCGGGCTATCCCAAAATACCCGTGCCAGCTACCAGCGAGATCTGCAACAGTATCTTGCGTTTTTACAAAAAAAACAAGTCACTCAGTGGCAGCAGATCGACCGAGTGATCGTTTTGTCTTTTTTGCAAAGTCTGCAAGAAGCGGGAAAATCCTCGGCAACCGTGATTCGGATGGTTTCCAGTTTGCGAAGGTTCCACCAATTTTTGCGTCAAGAACGGTTTACCGATCATGATCCAATGCAGCATATTGATTCACCAAAAAAACAGCAGAAGCTGCCTGATACCTTGAGTTTACAAGAAGTGGAGCGGTTGATCGAAACACCGGATACGCGAGCAGTTTTGGGCATCCGTGACCGAGCGATTTTGGAAGTGATGTATGCGACGGGCTTGCGCGTCAGTGAGTTGATCGGGTTAAAATTAAACGATCTGCATTTAAGTATGGGATTGTTGCAAACAACCGGAAAAGGCGACAAAGAACGGATCGTTCCATTAGGGGACTTAGCGATTCAATGGATCGAAACCTATCTCAGCGATGCGCGTCCGTATTTGACGAGAAAAACGCCGGATGAAAGCCATCTGTTTGTAAACAACCATGGTACGCAACTATCTCGTCAAGGGATCTGGAAAAATTTAAAAGCCTTGGTTCGACAAGCTGGGATCACCAAGAATGTGACTCCCCATACGCTGCGCCATAGTTTTGCGACCCATCTATTAGAAAACGGGGCAGATCTACGAACGGTTCAAGAGTTGCTAGGGCACGCAGATATCTCGACCACTCAGATTTACACGCATATAACGAAGAAACGGATGACGGAAGTGTACAAGCAGCACTTTCCGCGCGCCTAGAAATCGAGGATGGAATGGAAGAAATCAAAATAAAATTAGCTGTCTTTGAAGGACCGTTGGATTTGCTGCTTCATTTGATCAAAAAACTGGAGATCGATGTTTATGATATTCCAGTTGCTACCATCACCGAACAATACATGCAGTACATCCATGCCATGAAAATTTTAGAATTAGAAGTCGCTGGAGAGTATTTAGTCATGGCGGCGACTTTGATGGCGATCAAAAGCCAGATGCTGTTGCCTAAACAAGAGTTGATTGCTGAAGTCGAAGAGTACGAAGAAGATCCGCGGGATATGCTGGTGGCACAACTGCTAGAATACCGAAAATTTAAGTACGCAGCCGAACAGCTTTCAGAAAAAGCGGAAGAGCGCAGTTTGTATTACACGAAAGATCCGATGGATGTCGATGAATACAAAGAGGAAGAAGATCAATTAAGAGCCAATCAATTCAACACGATCGATCTCTTTTTGGCTTTTCAAAAAATGATCGAGAAAAAGAAAAATCGCCAAGTACTAGAAACCAAGATTTCTCCTGATGAAAGCACCATCGATGAAAAGATGGCGGCGATTCAGTTGGAGATGCAACATGTGAGTGCTAAAAAAGGCCGCAGCTTTGATTCGTTTTTTACTTCTTACAATAAAACAGAAGTTGTGGTAACCTTTATGGCACTGTTAGAATTAATGAAAAAAGGAACGATTCGAGTAGAGCAATCAGACAATTATGCGTCGATTCTGCTCTATCCAACAGGTAAAGAAGATGAGTAAATATAGTGAATTAGAAGCGATCTTATTCGTCGTCGGTGATGAGGGGATCGGACTTGAAGAACTGAGTTATTTAGTCAAAAGTAATACTGCCAGTGTCTATCAGCATTTGCAGGAACTAAATCAGCAATATGAAGAAAATGAACATACCGCGTTGCATATTCTAGAAGTTGGCAATCATTTTATTTTAACCACTAAAAAGCAATTTGCCCCTTTATTGAAGAAATACGCCGAATCCCCGATGGGGAGTTCATTGTCGCAAGCCGCTTTGGAAACTTTGTCGATCATTGCTTATAAGCAACCGATCACTCGGATGGAAGTAGAAGAGATTCGCGGCGTTCAATCCAGCGGTTCGGTCCAAAAACTGGTGGCAAAGCGGCTGATTGAAGAAAAGGGACGCGTGGACGGACCAGGACGAGCGATCCTATACGGTACGACGGAATACTTTATGGATTATTTTGGCTTAAAAAGTTTGGCTGAATTGCCTGACATCCAATCAATGGAAGATGAACTTGAAGAAGATGCACCGTTTGATCTTTTTTACGACCGCTACAAACAAGCAGAAACAGAAGGAGAATGAAGATGGAACGTTTGCAAAAAGTGATTGCCCATGCCGGCATCACCTCAAGAAGAAAAGCTGAAGGATTGATAACCGAAGGCCGTGTGCGAGTCAATGGACAAGTAATCAAAGAATTAGGGGTCCAAGTCGGTTCAAAAGACGTCGTTGAAGTGGACGGCGTTCCGATCGAACAAGAACAACATGTCTATTATCTGTTCTATAAACCTCGTGGCGTGATCTCAGCTGTAACAGATGATAAAAAACGCAAAGTCGTTTTGGATTATTTTGCTGAAGTCCCTGAACGGGTGTATCCAGTCGGCCGGTTGGACTATGATACCTCCGGTTTGCTGCTACTGACAAATGATGGGGAATTATCACAGACACTGATGCATCCAAAACACGAAGTCGAAAAAGTGTATGTTGCCAAGGTCAAAGGCATTGCGGATAAAAAGCAACTGTTCCCATTGACAAAAGGAATTCGGATCGAAGGGCGTAAGACCGCGCCTGCTCGCTTTGAAATCTTATCGACAGACCAAACGGCACAATCTAGTATTGTGCAATTGACGATCCACGAAGGTCGCAATCATCAAGTCAAAAACATGCTAAAAGCAGTTGGTTTGCCTGTGCAAAAACTAAAACGGGAAAACTATGGTCCGTTAGATTTAAAAGGTCTTCGTCCAGGGGAATACCGAGAGTTGTCGAAGAAAGAAGTCAGCCAGCTGAAAAACAGTGCAAAATAGTTGAAAAGTATCTGAAAACGTAACTATTGTTAATTTTTAGATTTTGTGTATAATAGAACATGTAATAAATAGAATAAAGGTTCGTCTTCAGGGGCAGGGTGCAATTCCCGACCGGTGGTTATAGTCCACGACCTATTTCTTCGGAAATAGCTGAATCGGTGAAATTCCGATACCGACAGTACAGTCTGGATAAAGAAGATAGAGCGTATTTGATTTGCTTATGGCTATTTCGAATGCCCTCTTTTTTCCCTGTGGAAAAAAGAGGGCATTTTTTGTCTGGCGCCGACAAGAAAGCCGAGGAAATTTAATAGGTTCGTTTGAAGAGGAATCCTGAACTTAGGAGGATTTATACTGATGAACAACAAAACAAGAAAAATGGTGACGATCGCCATGTGTGCTGCTATGGGAACAATTTTGCAATTTATCGCTTTTCCAATTTTTCCGGCATTCAGCTTTTTAAAGATCGATTTTAGTGATATTCCCGTGATGATCATGATGTTTTTATTTGGTCCTTGGAGTGGGGTAGTGACTGCCTTCATTCGTTCGGTCCTGCATTTGTTCTTATCTGGTTTTTCACCTGCTGATATGGTGGGAGATACGGCAAGCTTTTTAGCATCATGTGCCTTTACTTTGCCAATGTACTACTTTTTCCGCAAAGGTGTCCACACCAAAAACAAAATGGTTGGTGTCATCAGCGGTATCTTGTCGGTAACGATTTTTATGAGTGTGGCGAACCTATTTGTGATCACACCGCTTTATCTACGCTTTTTCGGGGTCACAGCCGATCAATTTTTAGGGATGTCTTTGCCGCAATATGTGGCGATCGGGATTTTACCCTTCAATTTGGTTAAAGGAGCGATCGTCAGTGCCGTCTTTTTAGCACTACATGCCAAACTGCTCCCATGGTTGGCTCGTAAGCAGCCCCATCATTCTGCTATAGGAAAATAAAAAATGAGCCGACTTGCTGTGGCAGACGAAAGGTCTGTTAATGGCAGGTCGACTTTTTTATTTTTCTATAAGGATCGCTCTGGTGGGGCATTTGCGATAAGCAGTTTTGACTTTTTCTTGTTGTTCTTCTATGATAAACTGTTGCCGTGCACTCGGTTCTTGGGCAAATAAAACGATCCCATCTTCATCATAATCGAAGATCTCGGGAGCATAGATCGCACATAGTCCACAAGCAATGCAGCGCTCAGGAACAATTTTACAGCGTTGTGACATTTTTTAGTCCTTTCTGGGAGGAAGATATGGATTCTTTTATTTTAGCGCTGTTTTCTGATACTGACAAGTTGCGTCCATCGACACTTTATCAAATTCTCATTGGTAAGCGCACTAGCTCTGTCTTGAGTTATGCCTTTTTTTATGATCGATTAGGTCTTTTTCAAGCGTTGCCACAGTTGAATGAGAGGGAGTATCAACAGACGATCGCTGACTTGATCCAACAAGGGATGCTAAGTCGAGATTCAGATGGTCTGCTGCTCAAAAGGACCGCTGCAAATTATGAACAGTCAAGAGAAATGTTGTTGCATCATACGGATTATTTTCGGTATGGACGAACGACGGAGGAGGCGTGGCGTTTTGTCCGACTGCTGGTTCAAGCAGCTGCATATCAAGAGGTGACGAATCAGTATATTCCTGTTGAGAACACGCCTTTATATACAGAACCTGTGCGTCGACTGATCCATCAATACCCTGAAATCAAAAAGATCACTCATCGAGAACTTTCGGCAGTTTTTGCCCAACTTCCCGCAGAAGTCGCAGATTTTTTAGCGGGTACCTTATCTGGTCCTGATCTTCTGGGGCAGGCGTTTTTCCAACTTTTGCCAGAATCTGTACAAGGTAAGCCTTGGGACAATCTTTATGTAGGAGCTGCGATCCATCAATTTTTAGCCCTGGTTGAAAAAGAGTCTCAGATGGTTCTGTTTCAAGGATTGTCGCCTTTTCTAAATAGGAATCTGAATCAAAGTATGCTGGAAAGTCGTGCATTGTTCTTGCAAGGAGCTTCTGTTGAGCAGATCATGGAAAAAAGAAGGATCAAACGAGGAACCGTTAATGATCATTTGATTGAGTGGGCACTGCTTGATCCGACATTTCCGTATCAGCGCTTTGATACATCATTGCTGAATAAGCTGCCAGAAACTTCTTGGAAAAACAGCTATCAAGAATTACAGGAGCTTCTTACGACTGATTTTTTGACGATCCGTTTGTTACAGATTGCTCAGAAACGGGGGATTCGATGTTAGAAAACGCACTGAATCAGTACTTTGGCTTCAAAACATTTCGTCAAGGACAAAAAGAAGTCATCGAAAGTGTTTTAGCGCAGCAAGATACGTTAGCGATTTTGCCTACCGGGAATGGCAAAAGTCTCTGTTATCAGCTGCCAGGGTACCTCATAGATGGCATCGTAATCATTATCTCACCGCTTGTTTCTTTAATGGAAGATCAAGTCTATGGCCTACAAAAGCAAGGGGAAAAACGCGCGATTGCGTTTAATAGTCAACTGGACCTTGCCGATCGTCACTATGTGATGCAGCATTTATCGCAGTACAAATTTTTGTTTTTAAGTCCAGAAATGATCGTGCAAGAAGCCATTTTGCAACAACTCGAACGAGCTAAGATCGCTATGCTCGTGGTGGATGAAGCTCATTGTGTTTCCCAATGGGGCATTGATTTTCGACCAGAGTACTTGCAGCTTGGTGAAGTAAAAAAACGGTTGAAGGCACCCGTCACATTAGCATTGACGGCTACTGCCACGGCGCAAGTCGAAGCAGATATTCGGCAAGTGTTGTTAGCAAAGAACGCCAATGTCTACCGTTATTCGATGAACCGCAGCAATATCGGCTTGTTCGTAGAGAAAACGTCAGACAAAGATGCGGCATTGGCAGACTATCTCAGCCGCTTAGGCGGGACTGGGATCATCTATTGTTCCACAAGAAGCAAAGTCGAAGAAGTCTATAACAAACTGCGTCAGCGCTATTCGGTAGGCTATTATCATGGTGGTCTAGCGAGCGATCAAAGAAAAACGTTGCAGCAGCAGTTTTCTCAGAATAAACTAAAATTGCTCGTCGCAACCAATGCGTTTGGGATGGGGATCAATAAAGAAGATATTCGTTTTGTGATCCATTATGACTTGCCTGATTCGCTGGAAAACTACAGTCAGGAAATCGGTCGAGCAGGCCGCGATGGCAAACAAAGCAGTGCGATCTTGCTTTATCAGGAACACGATGAGCAGATTCACTACTTCTTTCAGCGAGAAAACAAAGAAGAACGCCGTGCTTTAGAACGAATGGATCAGGAAAAGATGAAAGGACCTTTGACACCGCTGCAAGAAAAATGGCAGCTGAAGATGAAGGAGTTGGGGGCTGCGTTTTGGCTGGAAACGCTAAAACAAAACGAACAGCAAAAGCAAGAACAATTACAAAAAATGTTGGCTTATATTCATTTTACCGGCTGTCGTCGCCAGTTTTTATTGGCGCACTTTGGGGAAGAAGCACCAGCAAATCCTTATTGTTGCGACAATGACGGGATCGAATTGGCAGCGGAAGAAGAGCTTTTAGAAAAAAAAGTCATCCTTCATTGGCAAGAACGTTTAATAAAAATTTTTAAAGATATAAATTGAATCGTATTTTGCAGGACAGTTTTTATTTACCTATGGTATAATACATCGGAAGGAAACTAGGAGGGAATACGAGTGAGCAAGAAAGACAATGACTACAATTCAGAAAATCAAGAACCGTGGGAACAACCAATCTATGATACAGAATACGATGATTCTGCATCAAGATCCCAACAAAGAAAACAAAAGCGTGGGAATTCACTCTTTTTGACGATCGTTTTAGTTTTGCTTTTCTTGATCGTGGCAATTCCGGTTGGTGCCGGTATTTGGGTGTTGAATCATAACAGTGATGCCCCGACCGCAGCAAGTTCGAGCAGTACAGTAGAAAGTACGACAGAATCTTCGACAACTGAGTCATCAACAACGGAATCATCAACTGCTGAATCGACAAGTGAAACGAGTTCGTCAACAAGTGAATCAAGTTCTTCATCAAGCAGTAGCAGTTCTGCACCAGCTTCAACAACGCCATCAAGTAGTAGTGAGCCGGCTCAACAGGAAAACAATGCAGGGCAAGACACTACGCAAAATAATCAAGGGCAAGGAGCGACTGGTACCGAGGAATACACGACGGTGCAAGCAGGTGAAGGTCCTGAACAAGTGGCAGCCCGTACAGGCATCTCAGTTGAAACCCTATATCAATTAAATGGGATTGATCCAAACAACTACATGCTATACCCTGGCGACACATTACGAATTAAATAAAAAACCGCTTTGGCGGTTTTTTTTCTTGGTAGGAAGAAGCCAAGGTGAACGATAAGCAGAAACGATGAAGGAATACACATCGTTGGGAAACGAGGAGTAAGAAAAATGAAAAAAATCAACATCGCTATTGATGGTCCGGCGTCATCTGGGAAAAGTACCGTGGCAAAAATCATCGCCAATGATTTAGGGTTTATTTATACAGATACCGGGGCCATGTACCGCAGCATCACGTATTTGGCCTTAAAAAGCGGCTGTTCATTAGAGGATGAAGCGGCGATCGCTGCTTTGATCGATCAATACCCCATCACTTTTGAACCGACTGAACACGGTCAAGAGGTCTTTGCAGGAGGAGAGCAAGTCACAGAAGCGATCCGTCAGCCAGAAGTAACCAACGCAGTTTCGAAGGTATCGGCATACCCTGCGATCCGCGAAAAACTAGTCCAACAACAGCAGATGATCGCTAAAGATGGCGGTGTCGTGATGGATGGCCGCGATATTGGTACGGCGGTTTTACCACAAGCAGAAGTCAAGATTTTTCTGGTAGCAAGTGTGGAAGAACGGGCGCAGCGCCGTTTCAAAGAAAATCAGCAAAAAGGGATCGGTACCGATTATGAAACTTTAAAAGAAGAGATTCAGCAAAGAGATTACTTGGATTCTCATCGGGAAGTCTCCCCTTTGAAACAAGCAACAGATGCCGTTCGAATTGACACCTCCGGTTTAACAATCGAGCAAGTCGTAGAAGCGATCAAAAAAACGATCCAAGAAAAGATCGACTAGCGAAAACAATGGGTGTTCCCCATTGTTTTTTTATTTTTCCTACGAAAAAGATGAAAGCAAGCAAGAAAACAGACGTGAAAAGACTTTTTCAACGAAAAAACCGTAGTTTTTTAGGAAAATAAGAGAAATCGCTTTATTTTTTTTTCATTCTATTTTAAACTAAAAGATGTAGTGCAATTATTGCAGAATTGTTGGTTAGGAGGACATGAGAGATGACAGAATTTGAAAATAATCAGGTTGAGAGTGGAAATGAATCAATGGAAGCCGCTTTAGACAATTTCCAAGAAGTAAAAGTTGGAGATATCGTTAAAGGCGAGGTATTGGCCATTGAGGATAAACAAGCGATCGTAGGGATCGAAGGCGCCGGTGTCGAAGGCGTTGTTCCTGCAAAAGAATTATCGACTTTACCTGTTGAAGACATCAACGAAGCAGTCAAAGTAGGGGATGTCTTAGAATTAGTTGTGATTTCAGCAATTGGGAAAGACAAAGAAAATGGCAGCTATCTCCTTTCTAAACGTCGCTTAGATGCGAAAAAAGTTTGGGAAGATATCGAAAAAGATTTCCAAGAAGGAAAAATCATCGAAGCACCAGTCACCAACGTCGTTAAAGGCGGATTAGTGGTTGACGTAGGGGTTCGTGGGTTTGTTCCAGCATCAATGGTCGAAGATCATTTTGTTGCGGATTTTGAAGATTACAAAGGGAAAACATTGACCTTTAAAATCGTTGAGATCGAGCCTTCTGAAAACCGCTTGATCCTTTCTCATAAAGCTGTTGTTGAAGCAGAAAAAGCAAAACAAAAAGAAGCTTTACTAGCTGATTTATATGAAGGACAAGAAGTAGAAGGAAAAGTAGCTCGTTTGACTGACTTTGGTGCCTTCGTGGACCTAGGCGGCATCGATGGACTTGTCCATGTCTCTGAAATTTCACATGGGCATGTTGGCAAACCGAGTGACGTTTTGTCTGTGGGAGATACCGTCAACGTCCGTATCTTATCTGTTGATGCAGACAAAGAACGTGTGTCTCTTTCAATCAAAGACACATTGCCTGGACCTTGGACCAATATTGAAGAGCAAGCGGCTGTTGGCAGTGTCTTAACTGGGACTGTTAAACGTTTGACAAGCTTCGGTGCGTTTGTGGAAGTCTTCCCAGGTGTTGAAGGGCTGATCCATATTTCACAAATCTCCCATAAACACATTGCGACACCACATGAAGTCTTACAAGAAGGCGATGAAGTGCAAGTGAAAGTGCTCGAAGTGAACCCTTCAGAACACCGAATCGCATTAAGTATCAAAGCATTAGAAAAAGCAGAAAATACCAATGAAACACAAGAAGTTTCAGAGGATGATTATCAATTGCCAGAAGAATCAACTGGGTTTACCATGGGTGATATCTTAGGCGATGCCTTAAAAGACAGCGACGAAGAGTAATTGTATGCCATCAGCTTATAACGATTCGATGTTTGAATTTGTTATAAGCTGATTTTTTGTTTGCCGAGAAAGCTTGCAACTTTCCATGGCTTTAGGTAAACTAAGTAAGATTGAATACAAGAAGCAGCGTACAAGGACTGCTTTTTTAAATGGAGGGTAAAAAATGTCAAATCCAACAATAGCGATCGTTGGACGTCCGAATGTGGGGAAATCGACCATTTTCAACCGGATAGCTGGAGAACGAATTTCGATCGTTGAGGATACTCCAGGAGTGACCAGAGATCGTATTTATGCCACTGGTGAATGGCTAGGCCGTGAGTTTAGCGTAATCGATACTGGTGGGATCGATTTAAGTGATGAGCCGTTTATGGATCAAATCAAGCATCAAGCAGAAATCGCCATCGATGAAGCAGATGTCATTGTTTTTATTACGAGTGCTCGTGAAGGAGTAACAGATGCTGACGAGCTTGTGGCTCGTTTGTTATACAAAAGCAACAAACCCGTGATTTTAGCGGTCAACAAAGTTGATAATCCCGAGATGCGCAACGATATCTATGAATTTTATGGTTTAGGTCTGGGCGATCCATACCCAATCTCAGGAAGTCATGGATTAGGGATCGGTGATGTCCTAGATGAAGCAGTCAAACACTTTACCAATGAAGCGGAAGAAGAAGACGATTCCATTATCAAGTTTAGTTTGATCGGTCGACCAAACGTCGGGAAATCCTCCTTGATCAATGCGATTCTTGGAGAAGAGCGAGTAATTGTTTCAGATATCGAAGGAACGACTCGTGATGCGATCGATACCCATTTTACTAGCGAAAGCGGTCAAGAATTTACCATGATCGATACCGCCGGCATGCGTAAAAAAGGGAAGGTCTACGAATCTACTGAAAAATACAGTGTCATGCGAGCAATGCGGGCCATTGAACGTTCAGACGTCGTCTTGATGGTCTTGAACGCCGAAGAAGGAATTCGCGAGCAAGACAAACGGATCGCTGGCTATGCCCATGAAGCAGGCCGTGGAATCATTATCGTTGTCAATAAATGGGATACATTGAAAAAAGAAACGAATACGATGCGTGATTTTGAAGAAGAAATCAGAGATGAATTCCAATATTTGGATTATGCACCAATCATTTTCGTTTCCGCAGTGACGAAACAGCGCTTGAATAAGTTGCCGCAGTTGATCGAAGAAGTCAGCATGAATCAAAACATGCGTATTCCATCTGCGTTGTTGAATGACGTCATTATGGATGCGGTGGCGATCAACCCAACACCAACAGACAAAGGCAAACGTTTGAAGATTTTTTATGCGACGCAAGTGGCTGTCAAACCGCCAACTTTTGTTATTTTTGTCAACGAAGAAGAACTGATGCATTTCTCTTATGCGCGTTTCTTAGAAAATCAAATCCGCAAGGCATTCACTTTTGAAGGAACGCCGATTCGGATCATTCCACGCAGAAGAAAATAGAGATTTTATCATACTTTGTTTCTTTTTACAAAGAAATCTGTCCTTTTCTAGAAAAATGGGAAAAAACCAAAAAAAAACCCCCTAAAAACGTTAAAATCCTTGATATTACAAGGTTCTTATGATAACGTTATATCAGAATATTGATGGTAATCAATATTTGACAAAAACCTTGGACCACTCAAGATTTTTGTTGATGCATGACATCAAAAAAAATATCAGGAGGTGAAACCATCCATGGCAAATAAAGCAGAATTAATCGAAAAAGTTGCAGCAGCTACTGACTTAACTAAGAAAGACGCAACTGCAGCAGTAGACGCTGTATTCTCAACAATTCAAGACGCTTTAGCTAACGGTGAAAAAGTTCAATTGATCGGCTTTGGTAACTTTGAAGTTCGTTCTCGTGCAGAACGCAAAGGACGCAACCCACAAACTGGTGAAGAAATCAAGATCCCTGCTAGCAAAGTACCTGCATTCAAACCAGGTAAAGCTCTTAAAGACGCAGTGAAATAACTTCATTAAAAACCCGTTGGGGCTCTAAGGCTCTAACGGGTTTCGTCTTATACATATAGCTTGAAGGGGCAGTAAAGGGGCAATAATTTGTGGTTTAAAGTCCGTCCTTTTCCAAATCTTCTAGGATATTGGCACGCATGTTTTTAGTGACGTGTGTGTAAATTTGATTTGTAATCTTGGAATCCTCATGACCAACTCGATCCATAATCGCTTTTAACGGATATCCTTTTTCGGCAAGCCAAGAAATATGGGTGTGACGAAAAATGTGGGATGATAAATTCTTATGTTCAAGTCCAACTCTTGCTCCAGCTTTTTTCAGGCCGAGGTTGAAAGAATTAATTTGAACAGGAACGCCATTTTTGGTTACAAACAGATAGTTCAATTTTTCAAATTTAGGATTCTCAATAGCATCCAAATTCACCTCATCAATGGTTCGTTGAACGAGATCAATTGTCCTTTTTGTAATATCAATCGTTCTATAAGATGCGTTTGTTTTAACGGGTCCTTTAATACCTTTGCGATAGCCTTCAGTTCGGTCTATTGATCCATTTACATGAGCTTGACGATTAACTAAGTCAAAATCATTTGGCTGCATTGCTGTAGCCTCACCAACACGCATACCAGTTAAGAACATAAATTCTGCCAGTCTAGCCAAACGATAAGTTGATGGCCTGCGATAAAGTTCCTCAATTAATTTCTCAGCTTCTTCACGTTCTAAGTACTTGTTTTCGAGTTTCTTGAAGTCCTCACGGGTTTTTGGTCTTTTCTTGATAATAACGTCAGCCATTGGATTAAAATCCACGTAGCCCATTCTACGAGCGTATTCAAATACCATGTTGAATATAGATTTTATTGTACTTAGGTACTCATCCGAGTAATCAAGTTTGTTGAATGCAGTCTGAAGAAGTGGAGCGTCAATATTGTCTGCCCAAACATCGGCACTAATCATACCCTTAACTGATTTTATTGTTGCGTTATACGCCATTTTGGAACTATTTCTAAGCGGCTTTTTATGCCCTTCGTACCATTGATCAATCGCATCATGAAACATGATCCGCTCTTTTTTCTTCTCATTAATCGCTTCGTTAATCTTTATTTCTAATAGCTTACGTGCCTTGTTAGAGGCTTGAGCAGAATCGCTTGTGAGTATAACACTTTTCTTTTTGGTCTTCTCAGAGTACGGATCCTTATATCTTTCTACATACTTGAATTTTCCATCCGCTAGTTTCTCAATCCACACTTTTAACAACTCCTATTTTCTGATACAATAGGCGTAACCTATTGGTTATTTTCTGTTATCACGCTCTCTGTCCGCCAAGATTGAAGAGCGTGTTTTTTTATTTATTCATCCCATGTAGCAGGACCGTAAGTAACGGAATATGGTGCATTCCCTTTGGAAGAAAAATGCATAACCACTGTTGCTTTTTTACCACCTGCAATAGAATTAGGAATATTATTTGAATATGTCGAAGCATCGAAAGTCGCTAATTCTGAGTTTCCATCGTAAAGATCGAATGTTTGCGCATTAAAGTCTATTGGTTCGTTCGAAGTATTTTCTACTATAGCTGTTACAACAACAGGATGCTCACCTTCTTTAGGATCGTTTAAAGATACTGAATCGTCTGCTTTTACTTCCGTAACAGTAATCCTTTCATTAGTTGTAAAGTCAGCAGGTTCTCCATATTTAAATGAACTCGTCGATGATGATGAGCTGCCATCTTCTTGGGTAGCAGATGTGCCTTCGAATAAATTCTCAAAATTTGCTATTCGTTCAGATAGCTCACTGTTTTCTGATTTCAGTTTTGAATTCTCGGTTGTTAAACTATTCACTGTATCCTGTAAATCTGAATCGTTGGATCCTCCTGCGTCACCACCTTGACCACTGCACCCAGAAAGAAATAACACACTAAACAGCAACCCGTAAACTACTTTTTTCATTTCTTTTCCTCATTTCTTTGATATAATAATTTTGTAATCACTCAGAAATGAGTTTCCCTTATCGAAGCTGTAACTTCGGTAGGGGTATTTTTTTATCCATAGTTTAGCATGCTTTCTCGAACGCAACTTTCAAGGTTCCATGGTATGTTGTAATACTCCATAAATTTAACCGCATTCAATTGCTCTTTGTCAAAGTCGTAATCATTTGACCAAATAAATAAAAGTATTTCTATAGCAATCCGATTTGCTTCAAATTCTAATTTACGCCTGCTGTAATCTGTTGCGTTGTAATAAGCAGAAAGTTCTTCATGCTTTTTAATGCAATGACCTAGTTCGTGGGATATTTCAAAATCTGAATTATTCTCAAGTAATTTATCACTTAAAAAAATCACTTTTTCATCCGCAAAATAAATACCGCTTCGATCCATATCCGTAAAGATCAGATCCAAACCCATATCATTTACTATTTTTAGCAAATGATGATTAACCTCGCACATATACACATCACATCGCTTTACTTTTTCTCTGCAGCTCTTTTTGCAGCTAGAACTGATTTCAAGAACTCTACTTCTTCATCTGTTACTGGTTCTCCGTCGAATGCGAAGACTCCATATTTTTCAGCAAGAGAGGTTTGCTCCTCGCGTCCTAAAAGATAGTCAACGCTAACATTGAAGTAATCTGCTACTGCTTCTAATCTATCTGATTTAGGGCTAGCAGTTTTCCATTGGTAAAAAAGATTTTCGCTAAAACCAAGATCAGTAGCGACCTTAGAAACACTAACACCTCTTTTATCAGCAAGATATTTAATTCTATCAAACACAGTCATATCAATGGGTCTCCTTTGTTTGAGGAATAAAATTATAGTTAACTATAGAAAAGTGTTGACATTATTTATAGTTTGCTATAATATAGACCTCGTAAGATAAATGGCAAGAAAAAAAGATACAGAAATCTAACCTAATAATTCCAACGTTTGGCGACGTAATCGAAATAAAAGGGTTTTTGTAAGCTTATTTAACTATGTTTTCATTTTATAGTTTTCTATAGAAATGTCAATAGGTTATTGTAAATTTCTTGCCGATTATCTTACTAAACGTGTAAGAAAGGGAGGTAATTATATGCCGAGTATAGCAACGGGAAGGCAAAAAGTGTTGGAATACATTGAAGAAAATAATATTTCTATGTCCGATCTAGCTGTCGCATATGGAGTAAAAAGGCAAGATATGCATTCTTATTTGACCGGAAAACTAGAAAATGTTAAAGGCAACCAATTGATTCTCAGAATCATTGCCGATTATCGAATCAGATAGGAGCGATTAAATTGAAAAAGCCGACATTAAAAGAATTGATTATATCTGCTGAAAAAGAAGTAAATCCAGATGATTGGTATCGGCAAGGACTTATCCTAGAAAGATTTCATGGGATGTCAAAATCGACTTTGTTGCAATACTGCAAGGAGATGGACGAAATACCTGAATTCGCAGAAGGCTTGCTTCGCCCGGGGCCATCGACCACATTCATTCATTACCAAACATTTTTATGGTTCTTAAAGTGGAAAGATACTAACAAGTATCTAACCAATAAATTATCTCCACACGAGGTGCTTGGCGGTGTTACAGCATGAACTACACCTTAAAACAAGAACTTATGATCCATGGTCTCATCAAAGAAAAGATGAGAACCTTACACGATCAACTTAATGATCGGAAAGTACCACTGACTGAAACACAACGAGATTTGTCGATTCGGGAATTGAGGAGTTATCAAGAGTTGATTTATCAGAATCGGCTTAATCGGCAAATAGAATTGAGGTGATTTTATGAAAGGTTTACGAAGATCAGCATTCATCATCACTATATTTTTCTTAGGCGTTTGGTTCGGAAATCACCGTCAGTTGCCAGATTGGGCGGTTGTATCATTACCAGTGTCGATCATGTGGTGGTTGATCAAGTATGACGAGATTGCTTATAGAAGACGGTTAAGGAGGGGAGTACAAAATGCTGATAGAAGAAAAGCTTCATCAGTTCCAATGCAAGAGCTGCAATAGGATGAAACTCATCAACGCTACAGAATTGAAAAAATGTGAGCCGTGGAAAGGTCCCTACTGCACGAAATGCGGCAGACGTCTCAAGGAGATTAAGAAATTATATGCAAAAAAATAGCGACTCCGCCGGCAAGCATAGAGTCGCATACGAAACATATCTGGCTACATTGTAGCACGAGAGGAGAAATTTTCAAATGATTACTATTACTGGACTTAACGATGACATCTATACAGCAATGCTTGGGAACGCTCAAGAGCGAGTAATCGATAGCATCATGACTGCCGCTAGTCAAGGGCGCACAAGCATTACGATCGCTAGTAAAGGATTAACGCCAGGATTCTTGTCTCAACTTCAGAATGAAGGTGTGGACAATCTGGTAGAACAAGACGGACGTTACAAATTGTTTTGGGAATTCTAGGAGGGATTGCAGTGGGAGTGGTAGAAGGAGCGAGAAAACAAATAAGAAAAATGGAACACATTATTGATCAAATCAACGAGGCGGAAGATTTGCTAGTAAGTCTAAAAACACCTGCGTTGCATCCTGTCAGTAATGAGTTAATGAATGACATCGAAATAGGCATTTCTACTCACTTCATGGGCAGTGGCTATTTTAAAGAAGATGCCAAGTATAGATGCCATCGAGTTTATATTGAACAAGATTTAGGAATCAAAGATATTCAAGGTCAAATCAGGGATTTGATTACGGAATCCTGTGAAAAGCGAATTGAGGATTTGAAATCAGAATTGCGAAAAATGATCTTTTACGCTGGTGATCGCCATGAATGATTTTGATTCATTAGGCGCTAGGCAACAACCTGAAATTGAACCAAAACCGATCGCTGTTGATTGGAAAGGCGAACCACTTTTTAAAGGCGATATCGTCTACACAACTGACTTGGGATTAGTTCATGAAGATCAGATTATCGACTACGCAAACGAAAATTACAGAAAAATAAATATTGGAGGAATTTAAAAATGGCAAATGATTTAACTCAAACAACGCAGCGTTCATTAGACGAGCAAGTAATTGGCAATTTAGATCGGTTAAAAGATCAAGGGTTAGAAATGCCCCCAAATTACAGCCCCCAGAATGCGCTGAAGAGTGCTTTCTTTGAACTTACAAATAATACAGCCGGCAACTTGCTTCAAGCGGCTGCTAACAACCAAGAAACGAAGACATCGATTTCTAATGCCCTGTTGGATATGGTTATTCAAGGATTATCACCTGCGAAGAAACAATGCTACTTCATCAAGTATGGAAACAAAGTACAGCTTATGCGTTCATATTTTGGCACCATGGCAGTTCTTGATCGAGTGACAGGCGGTGCTGACATCACTCCTGTAGTCGTACGAAAAGGCGATGATTTTCAAGTGGGTATGGATGGACCAAACATGGTAGTCACTAAACACGATACCAGTTTTGAAAATCTGGATAATGAAATTGTTGCTGCTTATGTAGTGATCAAACTTGCTAATGGCAAAGAGACTACAACAGTCATGACCAAGAAACAAATTGATCAGAGTTGGGCTAAGTCAAAAATGAAGGGATCTGGACCTCAAAAAGAATTTCCGGAAGAAATGGCAAAGCGTACGGTGATCAACCGAGCAGCTAAAGCTTTAATCAACACGAGCAATGACAATGATTTATTCGTTCAGGCTGCAAAAGATACACTTGAAAATGAATTTGATGATCGCCAAATTAAACCTGCAGAACCAGTTAAGGTTCAAGCAATCGAAAATAAATTACAACAGAAAATGGGCATTAAGCAAGCAGAGCCGATTGAAGAATCAGCACCAATCGAAGACTTGATGAAACCGAAAGAAGCTGTTGATCAGGAGTCGGAAGAACAACCAGTTGATCTTAAATCATTAGAAAAAATAGCCGAAGAAGCAGAACCTGTTCAAGGAGATCTTGGTATCATTCCTAACTTTGACAGAGAGGAAGGTGCCAATGATGAAGGATTCCTCCCAGAAGAAGATTACCCGTTCTAAAATCAAACTCACTGATGATAATTACTACGGCAATGAAGTGGACTGGCAATACATGTCGGTATCTCAATACAAAAACTTTCTCAAATGTCCTGCGGCTGCTTTAGCCAAACTAAAAGGTGACTGGCAGCCATTATCTGATCCAATTGCTTTATTAGTTGGAAACTACGTCCATTCTTATTTTGAGGACCTAACGGTTCATGAAAAATTCAAGGAAGAAAATAAAAACAGGATGTTTTCTTCTAGAAAACCTTATGGACTTTTGAAAGATTTCAAGATCGCTGAACAGATGATCGACCGATTGATTGTCGAAGATGCGTTCCTGAATTTATACCAAGGCGAAAAAGAAGTGATCGTAACTGGGGAACTATTTGGTGTCGAGTGGAAGGGAAAAATTGATTGCTTAAATTTCGAAGATGACTATTTCGTAGATATCAAAACAAGTAAAGATATTCATGAAAGAAAATGGAATGAGATTTACGGTCAACGATGCACCTTCATTGAGAATTTTGGTTACGTCTTACAGATGGCTGTTTACTGCGAATTACTCAAACAGCAATACGGAAAAGATTTTGTTCCTATAATCGCTGCAGTTTCTAAACAGACACCTAGCGAAGCGAAGTTAATCACGCTGGACGAGGACAAAATGTCATTCGAGTTAATCAACTTAAGAGACAACATCGATCGTATTCAACGGATAAAAATGGGTGAAGAAAAACCAGAAGCTTGTGGAACTTGTGAGTATTGCCGGGCAAATCAACGAATAACCGGATTTACAAGTATGAACGACTTGTAAGGTGGTGATTTAAATGGCAGACAAAGGTTGGGTTGCTATCCACCGCAGTATAAGAGATCACTGGCTTTATCAAGAGAAACGAGTATTTTCTAAATACTAAAGCGTGGTTAGACCTAGTCATGGATGCCAATCATAAACAAAACAAGTTTGTGTTTGATGGCAAATTAGTTGAAGTTGAACGTGGCCAGAAAATCACTTCAATACGTCAACTATCTGAAAGATGGCGATGGTCTAGAACAAAAGTTACTGACTTTTTAACCTTGTTGGAAAAAGATGGAATGTTAGTTAGAAAAAGTGACAGTAAAAAGACGGTTATAACCATTGTTAATTATGACATTTATCAGAATCAAGATAATAAAAAAAGCCACTCAAGTGACACTGAAAAGCCACAGAAAAGCACAAACAACAATGATAAAACAATGATTAACAATGATAACAATAAAGGTATTACGTCAGGGAAACGCAAAAAGCGCGTTTACGCAGACGACGACCCTAATAAAATTCTTGCAAAAACTCTTTTCAAACTAATCAAAAAGAATCAAGACATCAAAGAACCGAACTTGGATGATTGGGCGAATACAATTCGCCTAACAATCGAATCAGATAAACGATCAGGTAAAGAAGTTCAAGAAATGATTGTGTGGGCTTCTCAACATGAATTTTGGAGCACGGTTGTTTTGTCACCTTCAAGTCTACGAAAGCATTTTGACAAGATGAATGCTCAAAAAGACAAGCCTAGAACAACAAGCGGAAATAACAAACTACAAAATACAGGTTCAGATGAGTATGATGATCTGCCTATATAGATTGAGGTGAAAAATGGAAAGCATAGCCAAAGGTATGCAGATTCTGATAGAAAAAGTACTCATTGTAAGGGGCGAATGTCCAGAGTGCGGCGGTAACTTGTATGGCTATCGTGCAAAAAATAAAGATGGTTCGGAACGGTGTGCGCCTACGTGTATGAAATGCGGATTTTATGATCTTAAACGCAAAGAAGATATTCAAACGGAACGCATCTACAACGAAAGCCTAAAAAACAAAACACTCAATTTCTTTAAATTTGGGTCAGTGATTACCGACAAATCTTTGTTTGACTGTTCTTTTGATAATTACAAAATTATTGATGTGGAAACAGAGACTGCTGTTAATATCACAAAAAGTTTTGTGGAAGCTGTACTGAGTGGTGAACCCAAACATCTTGCTTTGAATGGAAAGTCAGGTAGCGGTAAAAGTCATCTAGCCATGGCTGCCACTTGGGAAATTATTAAACAGTCAGATTATGACAAAAAATGTCTGTTTATTAGCTATCGTGAATTGTTGGAGCAAATCAAGTATTCATTCAATGACGAGCAATTGAGAAAGGAAATTCAAGGTTCACTAATGAAAGATATCAAGACAGCTGATCTTGTAGTGATCGATGATTTGGGGTCAGAGCTAGGAGGAACTACTTATAGCAGTAGCACGAATTTCAATAATGACACATTGAACTCGATTTTAGAAGCTCGTCAAAATCAGGCGATCATTTTAACTACAAATTTGACTGGAAAAGAAATGAAGAACGCATATGGAGAAAGAATAGTATCTCGATTATTTAAAAATTCAAAAGGATTCGCATTTAAGTTCGTAACTACAGCAGATAAACGATTAAGGGCGGTGTAGCTATTGGTTACAAAAAATAGAAGTAAGTACGGAAATACTAAACATGAAGTAGACGGCATTCTCTTTGATTCAAAAGCCGAAGCCAGATACTACAAAATTTTGAAACAAAAAGGGATGAGCTTTCTGCCAATATCTGATAATTTTTGCGAAATGCAAAAAAATATGATCTTGCAAGAGGGATTTTATAGTGATGGTTTGAAGGTAGCTCCAATACATTATCGAGCTGATTTCGTCATTTATGAAGAAGGCAAGCTGGTTAAAGTAGTTGATGTCAAAGGGTATCAAGATGCAATCTCGATGTTGAAAATGAAGATGTTTGCTAACCGATACGGGTTCCCAGTGACATTCGCAAAGTTCAATTCTAAAACCAATAGATTCGAGGAAATGAGTTGCTTTGAATCAGCTCGTCAGCAGCGCAAAAGAGCAAGCGATCGCCGCAAGAGAAAATTGGAGGGAACCAAATGATGGAGAGGTCTAAAGAATGGAATGTTCAATTTTTGGACGTAAACGGCGATGTGAAATATCAAATCAGCCAAACCTGTACAGAATCGAAAGCAATAACACTTGCTCGGAAGCTAGAACAGATGTGGCGAACACGACCGGCAAACGAACGCAGCAGTAAGAAACAATCAAAGCTAGTTGCAATTCGATCAAGAAAAAATCTTTTGTAAAAATGTAGTTTGGAGGAATAAATGTGCTAAACATGAGGGTTTTAGATTACCAAATAACAAGCGATGAAAACTCTGTCTCGGTAAGTAAAGCTAGGATTAGCGAGAAAAATGGTAATGAAGTATCTACATTAGTTGGACATTACCCAACTTTGGAAATGGCAATGAGAGGTGTTCAGAAACACTACACGCTCGGTGGCGGAACAGAAATTAAAACTATTGAAGATTATCGGACGGCTTTAACAGAAGTACAAGAAGCTTTTCAAATCGAATTAAAATTGGAGGAAAACAAAAATGACTAAACAAGTAAACTTTCGACCAGAGGTAAAAAAGGCTACATCAAAATCTAACGGAAATGTAGAAGTGCTACTAGTGGTAAACAACGGATCACTGAAAGGCCGCTATGACGACTTGAGCGACTTTTTAGGCAAGACGGTATCAGTTACGATCCAACCTGAAACAGTCGGCTACACGCTTCCTATCAATAAACAGACTAAACGTCCGAACGTCAATTATGCAGTAAATAGCGATGGAACAATTGAAGTCTTGAAAGAAGAACAAACTTCTTTAGATGTCGGTGATGGCGTTGAAGAAATTGAAATGGTTGAGATTCAAGTTTCCAAAGAAACCATTGATGAATTCATTAAAAATGCTACCTCATTGCCATTACCGGACAGCATCACAATCAATCCTCGTGATGTATTAATTCAAATCGAGGAGGGCGAGAAAATTTCCGAAGTAGCTGCTGTTTATGAAATGTCTGAAGATGCATTGATTGATCAGATTGAAATCTCTCGTCAGTACTTCGCACCATTCGCTGATACTTGGAGCAAGAAAAAAGATGAAGTGATCTTCAAAGAATTATCAGGTGATTCGGATGGGGAAGAATGACGGCAAAATAATTATTCTTGAAGATGCAAAATTCTATTGGAGCGTCGGCGTGATTAACCAAGCAAAAGATCTCTTTGTTAAAGGGTTTAAGCCAAGCGAAGTTGCTCAAATCATGAATGAGAAATTGATCGATGTTGGATTATTGTACCTTCACTTATTGGAAAGTAACCAGATTAAGTAGGTGATCCCATGAAATGCAATCGATGTAAAGGCGAAAGGATTATTTGGGGAAAAGATATGTTTGGCCGGGCAGTAGCAATCAACTGTCCGGTCTGTAATAAAGATGGTGGTGCTGTTCGCAAAGAAATGAAGGAGTGGGGAAATGGACATTCTCGAAGTATTTTGGACAAACGTTGACTGGCACTTAAAAGCTAAGAAAGTAGCTTTGAGAAAAACTCACGAAGAAGCGAGAAAGAAAAGAGCCGGAATTCAATTGCGGACTGTTGAGGATATTGCAAAATCTTTAAAGATCGATGATTATTCGATACTTTTTGAAAAGATTGAGAGTCAGTAATCCACCAAAATTGTGGAAATAAAAAAACTACCCTAAAAGAGTAGCAACAGAATCATAAATTATTTTTTTTGGAATCGGAAATTCCGTGTTTAACTGCCAATCTGATGATTCCATAAAGCATAAATCCTATAAAAATATACCAAATAAAAGCTAAAAAAGTTCCCAAAGCAATACCTCCTTTTAGGTATTGTAACATATTTTACCAAGTCAGTTATCCGACGAAATAGAAAAAACTTAAGCTGATAAAAATAGATCAGCTTAAGTAGGGGACAATTGAAAAATAAACTTTATAAAAAATCATTTTATCTCTGCATATACATTACCATTATTCCGACCAAATTCAACTATTTCTGGTAGAACTGCAGTATCACTTTGGGCAAAGTTGATTAACTGAATCACCCAACCTGTTAATTCTTGTGGGATGGTATAGGCGACAGGACCTTTGTCTGTAGAAACGGTTACAATTGGATGTTTGTCAAATGAATTTTTTGGATTAATGAAACCAGCTGAAAGTACGTTATAAGATGTACCCTCATCCTTAAATTCTAGTGGTTCATGTTTCGAAGCATCTGTGTAAATCTTGGCACCAGCAGTATTTTTAATGAATTCTGACATTTTTAAACCTCCTTTAATATGTAAACAATACCATATATAAAAGAATTTTTGTGAAAAATATCAACTTTAGAGGGCGTTAAATTATCCGCTCGAAGTAAAAGTATCATGTATTTCGAAATGCTTGATTTAAAACAAGAAACTCAGGTCATTAAAGTAATCAGTCAATGTTTAAAATGGATGAAAGAGTAATTACACAATCTTCAGCGATAGAAAAAAATCAGTAAACCTATTCTTCTAAGAAGGACAAAAGGAAAACTAAACCCATAAAAAACCAAAAAAATCTTGGCCCAATACCTAATATAAAAAATACAATTGCCATGATAAGAAAAGGTTTATTACCCTTACTGTAATCAAATTTAAAAAATTTCATACAATCGCCTCCTATGGCGATTATATCATGAACGGAGGGATAAGAATGAGTGAAGTAAAAGTTGAGGTTTTAAATCATGTGTCTGGTGAGGAACTAGAAAATATGTTGAACCACTATCTGGGCGCTGGATTCAATATCCAAGATAGCCATGTTAGGTGGTATCAAGGAACAATTGAGGGTGTCTACGTTTTTGCAAAATATATTGCCGTCGAAATCAAACAGGAGGGATAAGATGTTCGGATTAATAAAGAAGAAAAAAGAATATGATTTAGCAGATCAAATTCCGGTAGATAATCTGAAAAAATATGTGGTTCAAGGATACGAGAAAGAGAAGTCTCTGGAATTACAAATTGAAAAGAAAGATTCTGAAATTGAAAAACTTCAAAATGATCTGCAGCAATTTGATGCCTTGAAAGTCGTACTTGAGAACAAAGAAAAAACAATTGCGGATTTGAATGGGAGACTTTACAGCATCGATCATTATAAGTCACGTATAGAAGATCTAGAATCAAAAAATAATACGCTGAAGATCGAAAAAAAGCAGTTAGCTGATGAAGTCAACGAGCTGAAAAGACAAGAAAAGCAAATCACTGAAAAAATATCGGATAAGGTTTCTAAAGAAATTTCAGCTGCAATCAAATTGAATCTGAAAAAGAAGGTCTTGGGGATCAAAGGTAATCTTAGCAAAGGGCAGGTCATTAATTTGATTGATACAATCCAACAGAATGAGCAGGAGGAATAAGGATGAAATACATCATTACCACTGACCATGAGGAACAAGGTTGGCTTAATTCCTTTAATGATTGGGCAAATTTTTCATACAAAATGAATCAAGAAGTTAAAGAAGAAGATCTGGATTCTGTAAGGAAAAATATTTACAGATTTAACAATGAGCTTGCTTGTGGTCGTGCCATTCGTTTGTTTGAACAGGAGGGACAAAATGGTACCAAAATTTAGAGCGTGGGATAAAAACAATAAAGAAATGATTTCTTGGAGATATTTGTTAAATGGGTATAATTTGCGAAATGTTTTTATGAGACCTGAAATGTGTGGATTAGAACTCATGCAATCCACTGGTTTGAAAGACAAGAACGACGTGGAGATTTTCGAGGGGGATATCGTTTCAGTAAGAAATCATCCATTTCAGAAAATAGAAAAATCGGGCGCTGGCATCGAAATTGATGATGATTATGCGATTTCTTGGAATGAAGGGGACCTAACTTGGTGTGCGGGTAATCTTTTGTTAGCAAGATTAAAACCTTATGTAACTGTCGCCGGCAACATCTACGAGAACCCAGAACTTTTGGATCAATCCAATGAAAGTTAATCATTATACGGTACTGGCTGTTGTATCAATACTGCTAACGATCGCTGGCTTGAGTTGGCTATCCCATACAATATTCAACCAACAACAGCAAATCATAAAGCTAGAACAGCAGCTGCAGCATGAGAAGATGAAGTACAAGATTATTATCAACGATCCGTTAGCAAGGGATGCGATGGAAGCAGGTGGATGAAAATGTCATCAGATGAAACGAGTCAAAAATTGTTTATTAATGCGTATAACGAATGGAAAGAAATAGCAAACCGTATATCGAACGCTTTTAGGTTATTTGGAGATTCAATGGATGAAGCTGTTCTAAATATTCAAATCAAACAATCCAGAGATCCAAGGGTCAAGAAATATCATCAAATTTATCGTAGGACAAAGAAATCAAGAATCAAGAGAAAGCAACTGAAAAAAATCAAAGCTATCTTGTAATCGGAGGATAAATGATGGACTTTGCAGTAGCAATTTTTTTCGCAGTCGTAGCGACAGTGGTCGCAAGTGTAATTTTCGGTAAAGAATTAGATGAAAAGGAGAAGCAAGCCATTGCCAAAGAAAAAATCGAAAGTAAAAAAGAAGAAGCGTAAGTTACTAGAAAAAGCCAAGGCGAACGGAACGATTAATAAAAAAGTCCTTGGTAAGACCTTGAAAAGTTTGGTCATCAATGAAGAACATCAACATGGTTCACATTTTGATAAATAAAAAAAGCCACTACCTTTTGGGTAAGTGACCTGTGACAAGACTATTTTACCATAAAGGGGTGGCGTTTGTGAGATTTCAATGGCTTAAAAACTACCAAGACTTAGAAGAACAAATACTCTTCATGAAATGGAATCTTAACAAGAGTAGGTTGGAATTAGATCGATGGGTCAACGGTGATTTAGCAAACGTGCGCCTTGAAAAAAATTCAAGATCATCATCGTTGGAAGAAAACATCAGGATCATAGAGAATGAACTAGAGCTGCTTGAAAAAGAAAAAGTTGAACTGATGGAATTGATTGATTCGTTCAGCGGTGCAGACAATCAAATTGTTAAATTAAAGTATATTGATGACATGGATGTTTATGATATAGCAGAAGCTACAGGCTACAGCGTATCTTATATCAGAAAGCGGCATACAGAGATTCGAAAGACGTTGTCGTTTGTTGATGATTATGAGGCAAGGCGAGAGGACCGCTTAAAGAAGCAAGAAGAAATTGATTATTATGCAGCAGACCAGAATCAGTTGCGCTTGTTTTGACATTGTCACAAAATGCGACCTCAAAGCCTGTGTATATTTCTTGATTTAATCGGGTTATATTAATAGCGTAGAAGAAACGGAGAGACGGTTATTGGACTACTCACACTATTCAATAACTGAAAGGGGGCTAATCCCTCATCGCTTTACTTCTTTGATGGATACGAAAGACAGCACAATTTTTTGAAGCGAGGTGAAAAACCTCATTTCGAAATTCGCTAGTGCTGTCTTTTTGTTATTGCTTTCATTTTAATCGAAAGGTATGATTGTTTAAAAATGAAAGTTGGTTTGATAAAATGGATTTATTTTTAAGCTGGTCAACTGATAGAAGTAAAAAACTTGCATGTATATTTAATAATTGGGTAACTAAAGTAATACCTCAACTTGAAGTTTATTATTCTCCCAATGATATTCAACCTGGAGAAAGATGGAGTGACAGTATAAAAGACGGCTTAAAAGGAAATCCTATGGGTATTTTTTTTGTTGTTGAAGAAAATATTGTTCAACCTTGGTTAAACTTTGAAGCTGGCGCTATATCCAATCAAGTGGGAAATACGAATGTAATACCTCTTTTACATGATATTGAACCATCAAGAATAACGGGACCGTTGACGCAATTCCAAGCAATTGCTTATAACAAGGATGATTTTAGAAGACTCATAAGGTTGATTAATGTAAACATTACAGATGTAAGGCAAATTGATCAATCAATATTAGATGAGATTTTTGATAAATGGTATCCTGACTTTGAAAATCAATACGAAAAATTTAAAACTGAAAATCCAAGTCCGGAAGTTAAAGAAGTTAGCGGTACATTAGATGAAGACGGGCAATTATCAGAAGTCTTATCCATTTTAAGATCAATGGAAAGAAACTCCTTGAATAATAGTTTGGTAGATAGACCTCAAAGAATAAATGAGAATACTATCTACTATCAGAATAATTTATTCAATGAAATAGAAGAATTAGAAGTGGTTGATCCTATTAGATATAAGATTGCAATCCGTAATATCGAACTAGAATATGACGAATTCATAATGGAAATTAAAAAGTGGGCTTTTTCATACAATGGTAAAATAAACTTAAAAAGGATAAATCGTAATTCAAAAGGGACTTACTACGTTACAATTGAATTAGCAGAAACATATAATAATTCTTCTTTAACAATTAATAGTATAACGAAAGATTTATATTCACTCTTGCCTTCAAAAACTAAAATAACAATACTTTAATAGAAATTGTAAGGATCGTGATTTAAATGGTTGTGAGAGGACCTACAAGGTAACGAAAGCTTTTCGTAGATAATTTAAAAACCGAAAAAAGAATCAGACAAAGGTTGCCATTGAAGCTGAACAAAGTCCTGTGTCTGACAGTTCACAAGCTTTTCAACTCCTTCAAAATCCTATAGTTTTAGAATATCTAAAAAAACGAGAAAAGCAGCTGGAGAAGGATTGAAGCAGACTCGATGCTTAAAAGATATTGAGAATTAAGTTAATATTTATGACGCTCTGATCTGGTGAGATTTTTCTTTTTTTCGTACAATTCAATTTTTTCTTTTTGATTCTTTAATTTGATATTTTGAATTTCGTAGTGTTTATAAATTATATCTTGTATAGATTTTATGGACTTAGGTGAAATAGCGAGAAGATTTACAAAACTTCCTGCTAACAACACCCAAAATTTTATAGCTTCTACAGTATCTTGGCTAAACTCTAACCCTGGTAATAATTCAATAAAGCCACCGCGAGGCGTTAAATATTTTAGATCGGAAGTGTAAGAAAGTAGAACTTGTTTAGATTCATCAGTCAATTCAGATGAATCTAAAACTGTCTGTTTAAGATCTATATTATTTTCTTGTAGATAATTTTGAATCTGAAAAGACAAATGTGTGACATCTGACATTAAGTCTTTGTATTCGTCAGAAGGGCCGTTGCAATTTGCTATGAAAACATATGATTGTAATTTTCTTTTTTCAAAAGAATCAAGCGAAGTGTTTTTATTGATTTCACTCAATTCAGCAACAAGTTGGTTGATTTCTATATTATTATCCATAGGGCACATCCTTTTTTTCAATGATTATATCATGGACAGTTAGCAAAAGCGCTGAGATATAATGGCAGCTCGAAATATCAGAAAACAAAACTCAACAAATTAATGATCGTGAGGTGGTGTATATTGAATGGCTAGGCAACGAGATCCAAGAAGAGATGAAGCAAGAGAGCTATGGCTAAAATCCGATGGCAAAAAGCTTTTGAAAGAAATTGCAGAAGAACTTGGCATTTCTGATTCTCAAATCCGAAAGTGGAAATCACAGGATAAATGGGCAGAAGAATTGAAAGGTAATGTTACCAATGCGAAAAGGAACGTTACCAATCGAGGTGGTGCGCCGTCGGGGAATCAAAATGCCAAAGGAAACAAAGGGAACAAACAGGCGTCTCCGCCATCAGGCAATAAAAATGCGCTGAAAACAGGGGAATATGAAACCATATTTGCGGAATATCTAACTGAAGAAGAGAAGGATCTTTATTCGAATTTGAATGATGATCCTTTTTTTGTTATGTCAGAAGAGGTGCGGCTATTAAAAATAAGACAGCGCCGGATGATGAAGCGTATTGCTGATGTGCAAGCCGGACTAACAGAGAAAGAAACTGAACAGCTTCTCGAGCTACGAGGACGTAAGACGCTTGTCGAATCGAAGAAATTCGGACGAAAAGTTCAGGTTGATGTTCCAGAATTAGTCTTGACGGAGAGGAAAGAAAAATCGTTCAGGAAAATTGAAGATATTTTGGCCATTGAAGATGCCTTAACACGAGTGAGCGCTCAATTGCAGCGTGCAGTTAAGCAGCTTGCTGATCTAACGATGAATGATAAGCGCAGTAGGCTGATGGACGTACAAATCGATCACACGAAAGCTCAAACAACCAGAGCATTGATCAATAAGGATGGCGATGAGAATGATGGCGGAACTGTTATCAACATCATCGACGATATTGGGTGATTGGGATGGCGAAAGTTGTAACGCAAAAAAACGTAAAACTAACTGATGTTCTAGCTCCTTCATTTTATTCATTTCACAAAGCAGTAAAAGACGGCTTGCATTCTTCCTATTGGTTGAAAGGTGGTCGTGGATCTACAAAATCATCCGCTATTTCAGTTGAAATTATTCTCGGCATTGAAAAGGATACAAATGCAAATGCTGTTGTTTTAAGGAAAGTAGCTGAAACGCTTCGAGAGTCAGTTTATGAACAAATGCTCTGGGCGATTGACATTCTCGGCTTAACCGATGAGTATCATGCATCAGTCAAGCCGCTACGAATAACTAAAATTAGGACAGGGCAACGAATTATATTCAAAGGTGCAGAAAAGCCTAAAAAGGTAAAGGCATCAAAATTCCGTAGGGGTTATGCAAAATTCATATGGTATGAGGAAGTCGATGAATTTAATTCAATGGCTGAAATTAGAACGATCAACCAATCTCTTGGTCGTGGTGGTGCAGGCATCACTATCTTCTATTCTTTCAATCCGCCGGAAAGTAACACTAACTGGACAAACCTAGAAATTCAACAGCAACAAGTTCGTGATGAGGTTTTTGTCCATCACAGCGATTACAGGACAGTTCCGAAAGAATGGTTAGGGGAATTGTTCATCCAAGAGGCAGAACACCTTAAGAAGACGAATGAGGACAAATACAAGCATGAGTATCTAGGCGAGGTGACTGGTACAGGTGCAGAAGTATTTAAGAATATCACTGTCCGTAAAATCACTGATGAAGAAATTGCAAGCTTTGATAAAGTTTCGCACGGTATCGACCACGGTTACGCCGGGGATCCGATGCACTACACGAAAAATCATTTCGACAAGACGCGGCGTAAGCTTTATATATTCGGAGAAGTTCATAAAGTGGGATTGTCTAACCTTAAGGCAGTTTCAGCAATTAGAAAACTAAATCCTGATAATGAAATTGTTATAGCAGATAGCGCTGAACCTAGAACAAATAATGAATTCAAAGATTTAGGATTGAAGATAAAAGGAGCTAAAAAAGGACCTGGTTCTATCGAACATGGGATCAAGTGGCTGCAAGATCTGGAAGAAATTATCATCGATCCATATCGTTGTCCAAATACTAAGCGAGAATTTTCAACTTATGAGCTGGAACGAGACTCTAACGGAAATCTTAAAGGGTCTTATCCAGATAAAAATAACCACTCGATTGATGCGGTTCGTTACTCTCGTGAAGAAGAAATGAAGAAACCAGCCAAAATAAAAATTATGAAGTAGGAGGTGTTGCGATTTGGACATTGAAACAGTCAAGAAAATCATTAGTGAGAATCTGAAGGGGTTTCCCAGTAAAATTCGAAAAATCAGAAAATCAGAACTATATTATGAAAATAAAAATGACATCTTACGTAGGCGAAATCCTTTGGCGGATAGAATTAAAGATAAGGATCCCGACAATCCTTTGAGGAATGCTGATAATCGTATCAGTCATTCGTTTCATCAACTTCTAGTTAATCAAAAGGCTGCATATGCAATGACGGTTCCGCCTTTGTTTGACGTTGATGACAAACACTTAAATGAGGAAATCGTAAAGTTGTTAGGGGATGTCTATCCCAAAGTTGCTAAAGATCTATGTATCAATGCTAGTAATGCAGGGATTGCATGGTTACATGTGTGGAGAGATGAAGAACACCAGAATTTCTTTCGATATGCGGTCATTGATTCTAAGCAGATCATACCGATATACTCTAAGCGATTATCTAATCAATTAGAAGGTATTTTGAGAGTATATGAGGATTATGATGATGCGGGAGATGTTTTATTGGTATATGAGTATTGGAATAACGAAGAGTGTAGTGCTTATTCTAGAAAAAAAAGCAAGACACTCGATAGTCTAGAGGAATACGAGGTATTTAATCTCATAGATGTTGCAACGAATCAACCAGCGGGCGCAACAAATACTTATAAACACGGATGGTCAAGATTACCATTCATTCCTTTGAGAAATAATCCTCTACAACAACCAGATTTGGAAATGTACAAAGCTTTGATTGACGTCTATGACAAGGTCTTTTCTGGTTTTGTTAATGATGTTGACGATATTCAAGAAATCATTTATGTGTTGACCAATTATGGTGGGGAAGATAAAAAGGAATTCTTGAATGACTTGAAAAAATACAAAATGGTTCAGGTCGAAGATGATGGCCAAGGAGCTAAAGGAGGAGTTGAGACACTCGCTATTGATATTCCAATTGAAGCACGATCAAAGATTTTGGAAATGACGCGAGATAGTATATTTGTCCACGGACAAGGTGTGGATCCTCAGAAAAATATTGGCCAGAACAACAGCGGTGCTGCTTTAAAATATATGTACTCATTACTAGAGCTTAAAGCGTCGATGTTAGAAACAGAATTCCGTTTAGGATTCGCTGAATTGGTCCGATTTATTCTAGAATATTCTGGCAAAGATGCGAACGTTACAATTAAACAGACATGGACTCGTTCTGCAATCAACAATGACCTTGAACAAGCGGACATTGTCAGCAAACTTGCTCCAGTGACGAGCGAAGAGAATCTTGCCAAGGCTAACCCGATTGTTGAGAATTGGGAGACAGAGGTCGCAAATCTAAAAGAGGAGCGTCAAAAAGAATATCGAGGAGAGGATGATTATCGACCGGAGGAATGATCTAAATGAGATATTGGCAAAAGCGTTACCTGCAGATTTCGATTGATCGTGATCGAAAGGACCAAGATTATATCCGACAGATGCAAAAAGAATACAGGCGTTTATCAAAGTCAATGTACAAAGAGATAAAAGGATGGATCGACCGATATGCCGATAACGATCAAATTTCATCTAAAGATGCACAACAGATTTTGTCCAAGAAAGAACAAAAGGCCTGGTCAATGACATTGGAGCAATTTCGGCAAAAAGCAATATCGGGCGGCTACGAGCAAGAGTTAAATCGTGAGTATTTCAAATCAAGAGTCAGTCGTTTGGATCAGCTTCAACGACAGCTTTACTTTGAACTTGCCGAGATGGCGAAAAATCAAGAAGCAGCGCTGCAATCACATCTAAAAGAATCGCTTAATGAGAGTTACCTCCGTCAGATCTATGAACTGACGGATCAGGGCGCTTTTTCTTTGAATTTTAGTCGTTACAGTAGTCATGCACTGCAAGTGGCCATCTCCAAACCGTGGAAAGGCAATAATTTTTCAGGAAGAATTTGGAAAAACCATCTTAAAAACATTCCAGACCGATTGGCAAAAACGATATCCCTATCCATACTGCATGGATGGGGTGTGGATCGTACGGTCAAAGAAATGATGTTTGGAATCGATTCTGTGTTACGTAATAGAATGACAACTCTAGTCCAAACTGAATCGGCGCACTTAGCTGAAGTGGCCAATGATAAAGCAATGGCGGAAACAGGTGTGGAGGAGTGGGAATGGCTTGCTACTCTTGAAGCTCATACCTGTGATCGTTGTGGTGGATTTGATGGTAAGACTTCAAAAGAGTTGAAGGAGAAGTTTGGATACATTCCCAGTTGTCCGGATCACCCGAATTGTCGTTGTACTCGTGTTCCTGTCATGAATGGGTGGAAATCTAAGTCAAGATGGCAGAGAGATCCAATCACTGGTAAAGGTTCAGTTGAGGATTACCAAACATTCAATGAATGGAAAATAGCTAACGCCAATAAGATTAAACAGGCTCAAGAAGAAAGCAAAGGTTCTAAGACCAAATACGCCAAACTTAAAAAAGAAGATTTTGAAAAGCTTATTAAGCAGTCTGGAAAAGTTTCAGTAAGAGACAAAAAGATTCTATATGAGGGTAAAGATGGTTACATTGGTACAACAAACTCATTTAAAATTAATGAGTTTTTGAGAGATAATGGAACCAATCTTTCTGATGCCAGCAAGAACACTATTCGTGTGCTTGATAGAGTAATTAAGAAAAACACCTTAAAACAGGCTGTATCTACAAATAGATGGGTTGAAAATAGTTGGCTACAAGACTATGCAAAATCACATTATCGGGAGATTGGCAGCCTATCAGTTGAGAATCTATTGAAACACTTCAACTCTGGCTCAGCAACATTTGAAAGTTCTGGATTTGTTTCTACAAGCCTTGTTCCGTCTAGAAACCTATTTAATAAAGTACGCAATATAAAAATGGAAATCGAAGTACCTAAAGGTGCTCAAGTTTTCGTCACAGAAAACCATATTGAAAGTGAAATGATTTTGAACAAAGGCTCATTCTATGAGATAATGGGAGCGGAAATAAGGCAACTTGCCAATCGTGAAATAATGGTTATCAAGATGCGTTGGAAAGGATGAGAACCTTGTCTTTTGAAGAGGAATTCCAAAAAATGGTAGATGGATTAAATTGGAAGAAAACGGAAATAACAGCTGAAGAAATAGCTCAATTGTCTGATGATGAATTAAGATATTCATGGGCTGGGGTCGAACTTACTAAGCAAGAGGCAGAGCTTATTGAAGCTGAAATGAAAAAAAGAGGACTAATAAAATAGCACTGGAATCGCTATATATACTGATGAGTGCTAGTTTAGCATGATTAGAAATTAATTGTTTGGCAATAGTAGTTAGAAGGAGGATTACTGTGACTGAAGATAACGGCCTACTAAAAAGTATAGCAAAGAATCCTAAAGAGTACCTAAAATATGAAACAAGGTCTCTTCAAGAGCGAATTGAAGCCGTGAAGCTGAGCGAAGAACAAAAAGAAAAAGTAAAAATTGATACTACTGTTGAAGCTGGGGGAAGTACCATTAAGTCAGGATTAAGTATCCTTACAGCAGGAACATCAGATATTATTTTTGAAGTTTTGAGCTGGAAAAAGAGACTTGATGAAAATATGGACGATGCAAAAAAATCTATATTGATGGCTGAGTACATGAAAAAATTTGATACTATCGAACAAGGAGTTGACAACTTAGAAAAAGTATTATCAGACTTATATGGACAGACTCTATTTAGCAAAATTGATAATATGGTCGCTGATAATCCTTTAGATGATGAGATTATTAAGAAACTAAGTAATGTCATGAAAACTATTAGTGATTCTGATAACTTAGAAGCAATTTTTCCTCCTGCAAAGCAAGTTCTGAATCTAATCAATAAGCTAAGCCCAATGTCACTTTATATGATTGGAGAATTTCCGAAGTGGCCAACATTTTCAATGCAAATGATGATGTCAATGGGTGGAAGAGTAAATGGATTTGAATCCCACTTTGTAGATGCATACAAATCTTATAATCCGCAATTTGACAAGAATTCAATTGAAACAGCTGTAAATGAAATGTCTAGCTCGGGTTTGATTTATGGAGCCCAACTCGGTCAAAATAGTAATATAATAAAAACCAACCTAACTAATACAGGTAGATTTCTATATGAAGCTATCACGTAAAACCAAAGTCTAGTAAGTTTACTAGGCTTTTTATTTTGCAAAAAAATCGACCGGAACGTCGTTAAACTAACAAATCCAACCGGTGTCGTTGCACCGTAAAATCTCGAAAGGATGAACAATATGAAAAGAGAAGAGCTTAAAAAATTAGGGCTGTCGGATGAGCAAGTAGATGTGGTGATGGCACAGCATGGCCAAACTGTTCAGTCACTTAACACTCAAATTGCTACATTGCAGCAGTCGGAAACAGAACTAAAGAACCAGGTTTCAAAAAATGCCGAGGACTTGAAGAAACTGCAGAAAGACAACAGCGATAATGAAGAGCTGAAAAAGCAGCTAAAAGAGCTGCAAAAGGAAAATGCAGCACAAGAAGAAAAGTATCAGGAATCGCTCACTAAAGTGCAACGTGATTCGGCCCTTTCGGCATTGCTTGCTGAAGCAAAAGTAAAAAATCCTAAAGCAGTTGCTGCATTGTTAGATGATGAAAAAATTGTCTTTAAAGACGGAGAATTATCTGGTGCGAAGGAACAAATTGAATCGCTACAAAAATCAGATGCGTATCTGTTTGACTTAGGCACTAAGCAAGGTGGGTATAACCCTTCTGCAGGACAGCCTGCAACAAATTATGCTTCTTTTGACGAAGCAATGGAAAAAGGTGACGTAGATGGTTTTTTGCGTCAACAAATTGAAAGTGAGGAAAATGAATAATGGCGAATGAAATTACAAAAATTCTGGATACTATTACTCCAGAACAGTATACAAAATATACAAATTGGTACGCGGAGCAACACTCGGCGTTCATTCAATCGGGTATCTTAGTACCAACACCAACTTTAGATCAAATGATCGTAGCAGGTGGGCTGCTAGTTACAATGCCCGAATGGAGTAAGACAGCGTTAGTTGATCAAGTCTTAGCTGAAGACAAAGCTCTAGAAACTGGTAAAACCAGTGCAGCTAAACAAGTAGCACCAGTGCTTTACCGTGGAACGGGGGCAGCGTATACGGATCTTGCTGCAATCACTGCTGGATCTAATCCTGCAACTCAGATTTTAAGTGACTTTGGTGTATATACGATCGAATCTGACCAAGAAATTTTGCAAACGATCATCAAAGCGTTGTTCGCAAAAGGAACAGGACAAAACAAAGGGGCATTGGCAGATTCTCACGTATCAGATCAATCTACGGCCAAAAATCCAGTGATTTGTCCTGAAATGGTTATTGATGCACGGTCGATTTTAGGAACTTCTCGAAGCAAGTTATCAGTGATTGCAATGCATTCTAAAGTAAAAGCAGAACTGGAAAAGCAAAATACTCAAACAAAACATTTTATTCCCGCAAGTGACTCTAAGTCTGGATTTGATACGTATCTCGGTATGCGTGTTGTAGAAGATGATGCATTACTACCAAATGCAGATGGTATTTATGAAACCTATCTTTATGCTACAGGTGCCTTTGGTCGAAATACTGCAACACCAGCAGACATGGTGACTTATGAACCTGATCGTGATAAAGCAAAAGGAAATAACATGCTTTATGTTCGTCGTGCTCGTGTAATTCATCCTTTCGGCTTGGCTTTTGAAAATGCTCAAGTTTCTGAGCTAACGCCAACAAATGCTGATCTAGCTTTACCTAAAAATTGGAAGAAAGTTCGCGAAGACAAGAAAATTGGTTTGGTTTGTTTGCGTCACAAAATCAGTGCTGATTTAGAAGAAACGACGCCACAAACTGAAGGATAAGTGATCGTATGGAAGAGCTGAAAGAACGAATTCTTAAAAAATTGAAGAAGCTGAAAGGCATCGATGACGATGGTTCAAACGATGTCTTTTTGTTTGCAATTGAAACAGCTATTCAAGACATTCTGAACTATTGTCATTTCGAAATAGAAGACTGGCCGGTGGCTTTGGATAACACTACAGTTTTAATGTCAATTGATCTTATCAATGAAACAGATTTTTTTCTTAAAGCGGCAGAAGCTGAAGGTGAAATGAAGTCTTTAAGCGAAGGGGATTTCTCAATCACAAAAGAAACTAGGGCAGAGGCGTATCAAAAAATGATGCAGTTGCCTTCTTTTTCTAGAAGCTATTTCAGGATCCTGAATCAGTTTAGACGGTTGAGGTGAATATTCCATGTTTGATTTTGCAAAAAAAGAATTTGAGAAACAATATGATTCCAAAATGACAGTGAAAATGAACCAGCAGGTCAAGGAAGGGACTATAACAAAATCTAAATGGGTTGCTGTAAATGGTCTGAAAGATATACCTTGTCGCATCTCGAAAAAACAGATTACTCCAGTTAGTGAGGGAGAATTTGCAGGTATCTCTTATTCAATTTCCTTGTACTGCGACCCATTACTGGAAATTGAACCCGGGAGTCGCATATCTATTACTGATCTTTATGGTGTAGTAAGAGAGTATAAACGCTCATCAGAAGGATTTTCTAGTTACAGAACACACCAAGAGATTTCAATTGTAAGGGATGATAAAGCATGAGTTCGGATTTCATTTATGACGAGTTTTTGGCTTTTGCTAATAAGTTTCATAAGAACTTGCAAGAAGAAACGTTTATTGTCGATGTCATGAATAAACTAGGAAATATTATGATTCGAGAAGTGAAAATGAAAACGCCAGTCGGTAAATATGATAATTCTGTATTTTTCGTCTCAAATGGAAAGCTGCTTGTTTTTGAAGCTGGTAGCACAGCACGAACAGGTGGAGAATTGAGAAGGAATTGGATCCTTGACGGTGTGGAAAGTACTGGTGATGGATATGCTGTTACGATCTCAAACAATACGGAATATGCATCATATGTTGAGAACGGTCATAGGAAAGCAGATCATTCTGGATGGGTGGAAGGCCAGTTCTTCTTGAAGATCACGATGGAAGAAATTCTCGATCAATTACCAAAAATCGTTGGTCCGGCGTATGAAGAATATTTGAGAGGATTTGGTTTTTCATGATCGATGTAACGTTAGCAATTGCAAACGAACTTTCTAGAATCGTTCCTGATGCGGTCATCTACCGGGAAAATCAGGAACAAGGATTCCAAGAGCCGTCTTTTTATATCTACGAAATCATGGCCGATAGTAAGGGCGAATTGATGTCATATGAGAATCGCAAACATCTATATTGTGTGATGTGGTTTCCTGATACAACAAAAGATGATCCTGGTGTGAAAGAGCAGTGCGAAAAAATGCGTAGCAAGCTACTAGATGAGTTTAATCGTCTGGACGTCTTATCTGTTGGTTTATTAAATAGAGAGGCTAAAATCGAATCTGGGACGCTCAATTTTACATTTAAAATCAGATATAGAGTTGCTTTTGATAATGAAACATCAAAAATAGACTCATTTGAACAAAAAGGAGGTTTGAAAAGTGGCAAGACCTAAAAAAGCAATTACAGAGGCAACAGTCGAGAGTATTGGAGAAGAGATTGCGAATGAAGAAATCAGTGAAGAAAAAAAGTTTCCTAAAGAGGATGTTATTCGTTCAGCAGATTTTTCTCCAATTGATCGAGATTTTTTAAGCGGCTACTTAGAAGATAAGAAATACACAGTGGCTGAGGCTAAACAGGCCTTAAATAAAATAAAAAAAGGAGTTGTAAATTAATATGGCAGGTGGAACATGGACTACACAGAATAAAGTACGACCAGGAGCATATGTTAACGTTCGTTCCAATGGAAATGTCGGGACATCTGATTCAATTACAGGAGTAGTGGCTTTGCCATTGGCTCTAGATTTTGGGCCAGAAGGCGAAGTCATTGAAATTAATGTTAGTTCAGATCTGACTAGATTTGGATACGACCTAACACACGAAAAACTTTTGCTGCTCCGAGAAGCATTGAAGCAAGCTGCAACTGTATTACTTTATCGAGTGGGTAGCGGAGGAAAAGCAGCAGCTGTCGAAGGATCGTTATCAGTTACGGCACTATACGGTGGAACAAGGGGAAATGACATCAGTGTTATTTCAAAAGAAAATGTAAATATTACTGGAGCTTTTGATGTTGAGACATATCTTGAGGGCCGATTGATTGATTCTCAGACGGTAAAGACGATCGGAGAATTAATCAATAATCGGTTAGTTTCTTTCACTGGCGAAGGAGATTTAACTGCTTTCTCGATTGTCTTAGAAAATGGATCTAATACTGCAGCAACGGCGAATGACTATATGACTTTCTTTAGCAAGATTCAAGTATATGATTTTAATACCATTGCTTTGCCAGTCAAAGATGAAGTTACAAAGGCTGCGGGCGCTTCTTTTATCAATCGCATGAGAAATGAAGAGGGCAAAAAGTGCCAATTAGTAGTTGCGGGTTATGCGGCTAATAGTGAGGCTGTTATCAACATTAAGAATGGTGTAGTGCTGTCAGATGGCACCTTAATTTCTCCCGAACAAGCAACAGCATGGGTAGCAGGAGCTTCGGCGGCAGCGGGTGTTGCGACATCGCTAACTTACAAAGCTTATGATGGCGCTACTGATGTAACACAACGGTACTTAAATTCGGAGATCATCACTTCACTGCAGAATGGTGAATTCGTATTTACAGAAAAACGAGGATCTGCTGTTGTTGAGCAAGACATTAATAGTTTACGCTCATTCACTACCGAAAAAAGCCGAGACTTTGCTAAGAACCGTATTCTTCGAGTATTGGATGATATTGCTAATAACTCAAAGAAAACATTTGAAGATAATTTCATTGGAAAAGTAAATGCAGATCAGGACGGCAGAGAGTTATTCAAAGCCGATCGTATTAGCTATTTCAATTCATTGCAAGGAGCAGGAGCAATCACGAATTTCTCTGCAGATGATGTTGTGGTAGAAGCAGGAAATGATAAAGATTCTATTGTACTTAATGTACAGGTTCAGCCAGTAGACGCTATGGAAAAACTTTACATGACAGTGCAAGTCTTATAAGAAAGGGGAATAAAAGAATATGCCATTTTTAAAAGCTGGTGACGTGATTTCTGGTCGTGAAGGAACCGCCTTTATGACCATTGATGGCCGGAATATTCCGATGTTTTGGTTAAAAAATATTGAGGCTAAAGTTGAGTTAATCAAAACAGAAGTTCCGGTTTTGGGTAAACGAATGAATCAACAAAAAGTAACTGGGGCTAATGGTACTGGATCAATGACAATTCACAAAGTAACCAGTGAATTTGCAGCAATCGGTATCAACTACCTTAAGTCGGGAAAGATTCCTGATATCACAATTAAAATTACAAATGATGATCCCAATAGCACCATAGGTCGGCAATCGACGCTTATCAGTGATGTTATTTTTGATTCTATCGTTATTGCGAAGCTAGATATCGAATCAGAAACATTAGATGAAGATGTTGACTTTACATTTGCAGACGCTGATTTACTAGATCAGTTTGTTGAACCATCACTAGGATAATTTAGGAGGAGACACACATGGATATCAAAAGTTTTATGATTGAAGCACAAGGCGGAACAAAAGAGGTCGAATTTGATCGGTTTGAAGAACCATTTGTTATTGAAGCAATTTCAGAAACCGAAAATGATCGCTTGAAAAAAGCGAGCACCTCTAAACGGCGCAGTAAATCAGGAAATACTATCAAAGATCTTGATACTGATCGATATGCAGACGCTTTGCTATCTCGATGTGTAAAAACGCCTGACTTGCACAATGCAGAACTGCAAGCTTATTTTAAAACGGACGGATCGGCTTCTGATACATTGAAAGCAATGTTGCTTGCAGGCGAATATGCAACACTATCAAAAGAAGTATTAGAGCTTAACGGTTTTGATGAGGATGAAGAAGATCTTAAAGAAGATGTAAAAAAATAATGGAAGACGGCGAATCCGGTGAGTTTTGGTATGCATATCATGCGTACCATCGCAATGGGATGACGCCGTCTATTTTTTCAAATCTTCCCAAAAGAGAAAAAGCAATCGTTATGGCTTTCATAGATATCAATATTGAAGCAGAAGAAAAGGCTAATAAAAAAATGAAGAAGTAGGTGGATTCTATGACATCTCTAGAAGCGAGCTTAAAGCTTCGAGATCAATTCACCGCAGTTCTCAAAACAATCGATAGCGCCTTAAATCATACAACGCAAACCATGAGTTCATTTAAGCAAAAAGCAGCTGGTCCGGCTCAAGCATTACAGCAAATGGCCACAGCAGCTGCTAATGCTGTTAGTAAGATGAATTCAAGTATTCGAAGTGGATTAGATGTTGTGATGAATGTGGTTCGCTCGACTACCGAGAGAATCTTAACGCTATTCGGGAACTTCGGAAATCAAATTTCGACGAAGCTAAATCTTGGAGGTGTGACCTCCAAAATATCTTCAGCATTTAGTGGAGTGACCAATAAAATTTCATCTGTATTTTCTGGTCTAGGAAAAATAGCAGGATCCGCTTTTAGTTCAGTGACGTCTGCTGCTAAGAGTTTTGGTTCAGGAGTATCATCAGTATTTACTTCAGTGATTGGGCATGCTAAAAATTTTGGCAGTAACCTAGGCAATGCATTTAATGGCGCGAAAAATTCGTTCAAGCAGTTTGGCCACGATTTAAAATCAGGCTTTTCAGGAATCAAAGAATCTACAGGACAAGCAACAAATGGTGTGAAAAGTTTTGTTGCTGCTATTGGCTTGATGAAAGCTGCAAGTGCAATAGTGAATACTGTCAAAAGTTCGATTGATGGAGCAATTGATCGTTTTGATACGCTGAATCAATTTCCTAAAATGATGCAAGCTGTTGGCTTTAGTGCCGATCAAGCCGCAACTGCAAAAGATAAGCTAGTGGCGGGGATCGATGGATTGCCAACTACTTTAGGTGAGGTTGTAAGCACTACACAGCGAATTGCAACAATGACCAAAGATTTAGATGGGGCGACTAAAACAACATTGGCCCTGAATAATGCATTCTTGGCTTCTGGTTCAGATTCTGCAAAAGCCTCGCAAGGGCTAGAGCAATATATTCAAATGCTCGGCAAAGGCGAAGTGGATATGCAATCTTGGCGATCGCTTCAAGATACTATGGGGGTTGCTCTAAATGAAGTTGCTGAATCTTTTGGTTTTGCTGGTCGTTCTGCTCAGAATGATTTGTACAAAGCCTTGCAAGAAGGAAACATAACTTTTGATCAGTTCAACAACAGAATCATTGAAATGAGTGAGGCAACTGGCGGATTTGCAGAACGTGCTTTAATTGGTTCTGAAGGTATTAAGACGAGCTTTAAGAATATCAGAACAGCTGTTACGAACGGCGTTGAGGGTTCCATAAGGAAAATAGATTCCTTAGTTGAAAAGATTACCGGGAAAAATATTGCTAAAAACTTAGATGGTGTGAAACAAAAAGTTAAAGATGTTTTCGCAGCGATTAATGGAAACGATGAAAAGACTGGTCTGTTGGATCGTTTGCCAGGAATGATTGAAAAGGTTACTCCTTATGTGAACGTATTGAAAGGCGCCTTTAATGATTTGAAAGGACCGATTGGCGATGCAATCAATGCAGTCAAGAAAAGCCTGTCCGAATTAACAGGATCCTTTGGTAGTCAAAAAAGCGTGGCTAGCTTTCAATCGTTTGTTGATGGAATAACGGAGAGTATATCTAAACTTGCAGGTTTTGTTGAAAAACATTCAGATTCAATTGCTAAATTAATTTCATTGTTACCCAAATTAGCAGCTGCTTTTATTGGGTTTAAAATCGGCAAAGGAGTTTTATCACCATTCCTTACATTTGGGAAAGGATTAACCACTGTCTTATCCGCTACTGGTAAATTAGGTGGTAATTTGGCTGGTAACTTTTTAAGTATTTTTGGTTTTGGAAAGAGCAAACCCGGGAGCGATCCTTCGGGTGGCTCCGACATGGGTGCAAAAACCCTAATTAGTCCATTAAATACTTTCTTAAATACAATGAACGGTTTTGCAAAAGGCGCAACAAACCTAACGCTTGTTTTTGGAGTTATTTTATTGATCAAGCAAGCAGCCCAAGCTCTCAAAGAAGTAAGTGAGAAAATTCCTGATAATTTGGCTATGCTATCAGTGAAACTGGGAATGATGGCAGCTGCATTGGCTGGTATGGGTGTTTTTGTTGCCGCTGCAGGACTAATTGCTAAAAGAAATCCAAGCGCTGCAATAGCGGGTTTGGCAACTGTTGCTGCACTATCAGGAAATATTATTTTGGCAGCAGAAGCTATGAAACAAATTGACTCAAAAGTACCTACTGATATAGCGTCTTTTGGTGCAAAACTTGGAAACATGGCAATTGCACTTGGCAGCATGGCGGCTATTGTGGGAATTGCGGGTGTACTGGCAAATCTCAATCCTTCAACTGCAGTAGCTGGATTGGTGGTTGTTGCTGCGCTAAGTGTTGAATTAATCTTAGCAGCAGAAGCTATGAAACAAGTGAATAATAAGGTTCCAAGCAACATAGGGGATTTCGCTTCTAAAATTGCAAATATGGCGATAGCTATTGGTAGCTTATCTCTGCTGGCCGGCATCATAGGATCAGTCATGGCTACAGGAATTGGCGGAGCAATCATTACAGCGGGTCTGTTAGCAATCGCAGCCGTTGCCGCTGATTTGATTCTTGTTGCTGAAGCAATACAACAAGTCCAAAACAAGGTCCCTGATGATCTGTCTGGAGTAAAAACAAAGATCGACAATATTGCTGAAGTAATTGGATATTTTTCTGACAAAAATTTGGGCAATATCTTCAGTGTGTTTAGTAATGCTGTAGGTATGCTAAATACTGCAGTAGTCGTATCTAACTTATCGAAGTTTGTTGAAATTGGTAACGCAATGATCGATCTTCAAACAGTAGTTTTTTCAAGAACAGCTGTGATGGGGGCAATTGAAGACATTCAATACTGCATGGATGCTTTGACCAATGGTAGTTTCATAAGCAAGTTTGGAGCTTTAGCTAATAGCAGCTTAGACACTGGGACAACCTTTAATGTAGAGAAAATAATCGATACCCTAATTCAAATTGGTAATAGTTTTCAGAAATTGGAGTTAGTTTTATTTACTCGAAGCGCAGTTGAAAAATCTATTCTTGATATTCAAAGTGCAATTGATTTATTGACTAGTGGAAGTCTATCAACAAAATTGAGTAATTTCATAGGCAGTGGTTTTGACAGTGGAACTGTCAATAAGGTCTCTGAGACTATTGATACGCTGATAAAAATTGGAAATCAATTTGTTAAGCTACAATCAACTGTTTTCTCTGCAAACGCTGTTCAATTGGCTATCGATGATTTGCAAAAATGTATCGATATGCTGACTGGAGGTGGTTTGTGGGATAAACTAAAAAACTTTTTTGGAAGTAAAATTGACACAGGTACCTTGAACGAAGTCAGTCAAGCGATAGACGTACTGATTCAAATTGGTCAAAAATTTTCAAGTCTGCAAGGTGTTCTGTTTACACCAAGTGCAGTTCAGCAAAGTATTACAGCAATTAATGATGTTATTGAGACTATCGGCACTTCTTCTATAGGGAATTGGATAGGTACAATGGTTAAATCATCACAATTGGGGGAAGTTGTTTCTACAATTTCTCAATTGACCCTTGTACGTGACGCCATAGCTAATTTCGGGAGTGGAGAAATCAATACACAAGGAATTGAAGCAGCAATTACTGCAATCGATTCAGTAATTCAAAAGCTGAACACTTTACCGGAAACTGCTGATATTGGCGGCTTACAAAACATGATCGGTGTTTTACAATCCTTAGTAAGTCAGTTTGATGCTGTAGTAGCAGCTACACAAGCAAGCATGACAGGAATGGATGGGCTATCAGCTAATTTCAGTTCCAATCTTTTATCAATGCAAAGCAATACTACAGCTACAATGAGCGCAATTCAGTCGGCAGGTACTTCTGGGATGGCAGCATTTACTTCAGCTATTGCTAGTGGAATGGCTGCTGCATCGAATGCGGCACGATCCGGAAATGCTCAAATTGTTAGTGCTTTTTCATCGTTGAGGAGCCAACTGTTTTCTGCCGGTTCTTATGCGATGTCTGGTTTAACTGCCGGGATTCAAGCAGGTGCAGGATCAGCAATCGCAGCAGCGCAGTCGGTAGCAAGTCGTGTGGCGTCAACGGTTCGTAGTGCATTAGATATCCATTCACCTTCACGAGTTATGATGGCTATTGGCGGATTTGTATCTGAAGGATTGGCTAATGGTATCCTTGCGGCTCAGAACTTAGTGCAAAAGGCAAGTGACGCACTGGCATTGGCAACAATTCCGGATCAGTTAGCGACAGTTGCTGCAAACGGGACCGTAACAAGCAGTGTTCATGTTGATGATGAAGATATTTCTCGTCTAAAAGCTTCAACAAGTTCTACGGTAGTGGTCCAACATAAGCAAGTAGTACCTCAAGTTACGATTCACATTGACAACAAGGATGGAGAGCCAATTGATGAAGAAGCTTTACTTCAAAAATTTGAAGATAAAGTAATTGAGTTAATTGATGCGGATCTAAGTTAGGAGGCATGTATGGCAATTAAATTCTATTTAGAGATTAGTGGGAAGCGTTACATGCTTCCTGTTAATCCTAGTTCAATAAAAGTCGATGTTCCAAGTAGAAATGAATCAAATGAAGTTGTAAAGCTGGGAGAGATCACCCAGTTTGCTGTCAAAGGATTAAAATCAGCATCCTTTGATTGTTTTTTTCCTGCAAGCAAAGACAATCGTTTTGTTATGAATGGAAGTTCTTTTTTGCCACCAGGAGATTATGTTTTGCTTTTAGAAAAAGCTATGGACAGCCAAAAGGCAATCAGATTTATTGTAACTGACACAAAAATTAACATGCTTGTTTCAATAGAATCATTCTCATGGTCTATTGTTGATGCAACAGGGGATATTGAATATTCACTTTCTCTAAAAGAGTATAGAGAGTATGCTGCTAAATATGTAAAAACAGTAGCAAAGCAAGTAAGTCGACAACCAGCAAGACCGACCGTCACTCAAGAGATCACAATTGGGTGCACAGTGATTGTCAATGGCAGACTACATCGAGATTCTTATGGATCAGGTCCTGGGCTAACTGAGGTTAATGCTACCAGAAAAGTAAATTTCATCGCAAAAGGTCGTAGTCATCCCTACCATGTAACACTAACAAATGGAGGATGGCGTGGATGGGTTACCGCTGGAAGTGTGAGGAGAATCAAATGAGCTTACAGATTCTTGAAACTAGTATAAACAATCGGGAAATGTACGATATTTCAGAAATAGCGAGCGATCCAAGATGGACAACCGGAACATCGTCCCAGCCGGGTAAATTTGAGTTTTCTGTTAATGTTGATAAGGTTGTTTTTATTCGTAGTGGAGATATTATTGAGGCTAAAAGTGATGGCAAGACTTTCTTTAAAGGAAAGGTCTTTATTAGGCGGAAAAGCAAATCCATGTTGTGGCAAATCATTGCATATGACAATATGCGATATTTAAAAAATGAGGATACCCTTGTTTTTGGTGCCTCTAGTGTGGCTAACAGATTTAAAAAAATATGTGAAACACAGGGCTTAAAATATAAAGTCTTAGACCAAGTGCCGTATAATTGTCCAGCAGCAGTTATGGATAATAAAACCTATTTTTCTATGCTAGAAGATTCGTTAGAAGACACAAGGATTAACTACAGCGGTATGCGTTATGGTATTAGAGATAACGCTGGAACATTAGAGTTTTTTTCTTATAATCGTATGATCACAAAGCTTGTTATCGGTGATAATTCACTTATGACAGATTATGATTACGAAGCTTCAATTGATGATTCGGCAAATGCAGTCAAAGTTATTCGAGAGGATTCTGAAAAAAAATCTCGGGAAGTCTATACGGCCAGTCATTCTGGAAATATAGAAAAGTGGGGGCGGCTGCAAATCGTTGAGACAGTAAGCGATGCTGATTTAAACTCATCCCAATTGCAACAAAAAGCAAATTCTTTGTTGCGTGAAAACAATAAAGAAGTTAAAACCTTGGGATTAGAAGCTGTAGGTTCATTTGAAATCCAAGCAGGAAACAGCTTCATCTTAAGGGTTTCTGATTTACAAAAAGATGGAATAGGAAACGATAGTCTAGCTCTAGTGACTTCTTGCGTGCATAATCTAGGCAAGGTTCATACAATGAGTCTACAAGTAGAGGTGGTAGCATAATGGCTGGAGAAAAACTTGCAAGAGTCATTAAAGATAATAGACCTCGAGAGAGCGAACTATCGGACATGATATACGGTCTAGTAACTAGTGTGAGTCCACTTACAATTCGCGTTGATAATCGTTATAGTGTTGGGAATCAACATTTGATTTTATCACAGATGGTTAGGGATCTATCAGTATCGGTTACGATAGATGGAAAACAGGGGACTGCTCAAGTATTTCGCCCACTACAAATCGGGGACCATGTTCGTATGTTAAGAGTGAGTAAAGGACAAAAATTTTACGTTTTGGAAAGGAGCTAATGAGATGGATGAAGAGATGATTGAACAACTACCATCGAGGACTTATCGTGTTCTTAACGGTAGGATTGCTGGATGGGTTGATGATTTAGACGCAATTAAACAATCCATCGATAAGATGCTACATACCGAACGTTTTACGTGGCCTATTTACACAGATAACTACGGAATTGAATTACAAAATCTAATTGGCCAAGATATTGATTTAGTTATTTCAGAAATCGAGCGTGTAATTACAGAAACAGTATCTACTGATGAGCGAATTATTGGCTTGGAAAATTTCTCAATCACACAAGAAAGCAGAAGTTCAATTCTGGTTTCTTTTTTTGTGTCGACTATTTACGGCCAAGTAAAAATTGAACAGGAGGTGAATGTAGAGTGAATCCAGAAGAAATCGGACAGTATTTGGAAGCTTATGATTATGATTACTTTATCAATAAGGCCTTATCAAAAGTTCCAGAAGGCATTGATACAAGAGAAGGATCGATTATTTACGATGCTTTAGCCCCAACATGTTATCAACTAGCAGAATTTATGATGCAGCTGAAAAATATTTTACTCGAGACATTTGTATCAACAGCCACAGGTCAATATCTTGACTATCGAGCTGAAGAAGCGGGTTTGAGTCGTATCCAAGCAACGAAATCTATTGTACGTGCAAAATTTAAGAAAGCAGATGGAAGTCCATTTTCTTTAGCGATTGGAAGTAGGTTTTCTTCCACTGGAGATGATCTAGTTTATTATCGTGTGATTGTTGAAGAATCCGAACCTGGCACCTATCGATTGCAAGCTGAGACTGAAGGGGAGGTAGGAAACAAATTTATTGGAACCTTACTACCATTGGATAATTTTAACGGATTAGCTGAAGCTGTTTTGACGGAAATTCTGATTCCAGCTAGAGACACTGAATCGGATGACGATTTAAGAAAGCGAATTATAGAAGCTAAAGAAGTTGTAACTTTCGGTGGAAATATCTCTGACTATTACTATTTAACATCTGGCATCGATGGAGTTGGAGCGGTTCAAGTTTATCCGGTCTGGAATGGAGGAGGAACCGTCAGATTGGTTATTTTAGATGATTCCTACCATTCTGCTTCTTCGGTTCTAATTGATCGTGTCCAACAACTGATTGACCCTACAAAGGATGGCCAAGGACTAGGATATGCGCCGATTGGCCATAAAGTAACTGTTGCTGGTCCAACTCAAAAAGTTATTGATGTTTCTTTTGAATTGACTCTTAATTCCGGAATTACCTATCCTCAGGTTGAAGCACAAATAAAAAGTGTAGTAGCAGATTATTTTGACAAGGTCAGAAAATCATGGGATGAGCGTAGCGAGTCAGGATACGAGAGTTGGGTTTTTCGTTCCCAAATTACTGCTGCAGTTTTGTCAGTATTAGGCGTGGCAAATGTTCAATCCTTAAAGTTGAACAATGTAGAAGCAGATATGCAAATGGAGCTATCTGATATGAAACAGGAATTACCAATGCTTGGGGAAGTGAGTGTTGTATGAGTCTTAAGGAATTAGCACCAGATTGGTATGAAAATATCAAAGAGTTTAATATCTTATTTGATGTTGAAGACAAATTGATTCAAGAAACGAATGAAAATATCAATAAAGTCAAGCAAAATCAATGGATTCAAACAGCTGATGAACAAACGATATACTTTCATGAGCAACTTTTAGGAATCCTTGTTAATCCGGAAACAGAAGACCTAGAATTTAGAAAACAGAGAATCTTAAATCGATTGCAATCTACGCCACCGTTCACGGTCTCATATTTACAAGATCATTTAAATAGAATTTTTGGGAAAGAAAACTATTTACTAATTATTAACTATGATGATTATCAAATGGTTCTAGAAACAGCTGCAGAAAATGCGAATTGGTTTTTGGAAGCTCAAACAATCATTCATAAAGTAAAACCCGCTAATATTGTTTATATACAAAGTCCCACTTACCTCCAGGAGATTACATTAGTTGAAACAGGTGCAATCGCACCATTAACCTATTTTAGACTTGGGAAAAGCAGAGTGGGCAGGGACCAACTGCTAAGACGATCAGAAGAGAGCGAGGTGATTCTTCAGTGATTACTGAGATTATGAAGTCAAAAGTCAATCTTGAAATAAAAAAAATGATTACCAGTATCCGATTAAATGATGAGGTTCTCATTAGTGAATTTAGCTCGGTATCTGAGGGAGCTATACTGCTGATTGAGTTCGAAGTTCCGGAAGAAATTTCAATTTTGAGGAAGTTGGAATTCTATGATGAAGAAACTCTTCTATCTGAATGTAAAGTATACGTTCCGATTAATGGAAATACATTGTTTAAGTATCGAATTGAGGTGAAATAGATGGTAAAACAATGGAAAAATGAAGACATTATTTATCCTGAAGATGCCCAGCGGTGGGAAGACGGATTAGAGGATGCCAAACAAAACAACAGTCAAAATACTACTAATCTTAAAAATCATACGGATAATAAATCAAACCCTCACAATGTGACAGCGGCACAAACTGGAGCTTATACGAAAGCTGAAGCGGATGTCAAAGATGCAGCTATTCTCTCAGGTGCAAAAGCATACACGGATTTACACTCTGTGAAAAAAGATAATCCGCATGGGGTAACCGCAGGGCAAACTGGAGCTTATACGAAAACCGAGGTTGACGAGAGGAATACATCAACGTTAAGTGCAGCAAAATCATATTCTGATACAAAAAAGAGTGAATCAGCAGCTTACACTGACCAAAAAATAACTTCGGCAAAATCAGAAATTCAGTCTGGATCAGTTGCTTCCGCCAATAAATTAACAACGGCAAGAAAAATAGCGGGGATTGATTTTGACGGAACTAAGGATATCTCCATTCCTGCCAATAATGTTGGTGCATATACAAAAGAGGAAGCGGATAGCAAGGTAGCAACTGTAAAGAGTGAGATTAGTTCTGGAAATGTTGCAACTGCGACTAAACTACAGACTGCAAGAAGAATCAATGGTACAACGTTCGATGGCACTTCTGATATTACAGTCAAAGCTGTCCCTCAAACAGATACCATTCCAGAGAATGCGGATTTGAACGACTATAAAACAGTCGGATTCTATGGTTGTTCTCTCAATGTGACAGCAGCGACTATCAAGAACGTGCCAGCACAAGTAGCTTTTAGTTTAGTTGTTATGAATGCGGCTAATACATCAATTACTACTCAGATTTTTTCAGAATATACGACAAATGCTGGTACGAAAATGTGGATAAGGCGTTGTTACACAACTACATGGGGGAGTTGGTATCAAGTTGCTGTAGCCGACGGAACTTTACAATCTGGTTTGTTTGCACAAACCGCAAGCAAGCTTAGTTCCGAAAGAACTATTTCTTTATCTGGTAGTGCAACAGGTTCGGTTGCATTTGATGGATCTAAAAATGTCACAGTTGGTGTTTCGATTGCTGATAATAGTCATAAACATACCATAGCAAATGTGACTGGACTTCAAGAAAATTTAAATAGCAAAACAAATGTTAGGGGGCACTCCAATAGTACAGTGACTCAAATAAGTAGCACCAATTTGAATGATCTTGCTGAGTCTGGAATTTTCATGGGGAGCACTATGGCGAATGCTCCTGATACTGGATGGTGGTATATCCAATCTATGGTTCACAATGCAAATTATATTACTCAGGTGGCGTATCGATTAAATAGTACAGATCAAAAGATAAGGATCCGTATTAAAAATAATGGAACGTGGCAGGCATGGCAGACTTTTGCTTTAACAACTGATATTGCTCCTGCAGCATCAAAACTTGCAACTGCTAGAACAATTTCCTTATCAGGTGGAGCAACAGGATCAGCATCTTTTGACGGATCTGGAAACATATCAATTGCAACTACACTTGCTGGCAACGCTCCATCTGCTACAAAGCTTGCAACTGCAAGAAGCATTGCCGGTGTTTCTTTTGATGGGACGAGTAATATCGCGATAGCTGCGGGCAATGTTGGAGCTTATACAAAGGCAGAAGTTGACTCTAAATTAGAAGAAGTGGCTGATCCAAGTTGGATTGATGTTAGTCAATATTTAACATCGTCTTTTAAGGTATATAATTCAAGTGCAAATTCGAAAGTTGTTATTCAGAGGATTAATAAAACATCCTTATTGATCGCTGGCGTGGTTTCTCCAACAAAAACCTTAACATTTACCAGTAACGCTCAAGAGTATGACTTAATATCTGTGCCGAAATCAATACTTGGTATTACCAACAATTGGTCATTTGCTCCAGCTGTAGAACAAGCCAGTGGCACACAAATATGGTTGTTGGGAATGAGCGGTGATACTAACAATCTAATCTTCAAAATGTCTAGACATCGGTATGGAACGACTTGGACAAATTGTAATGCCGGAGACTGGTTGCCATTCAATGGTATTGTACGATTAGTATTGTAGAGGGGAGAAACAGCTATGGATAAAAAGAAAGAAAGGTTCTCTACGCTATACAAGAAAATAATCCTTGAAGACAAAGGGTATATGAATGAAGAACTAAATGAATTATTTGAAGATATACTTGCAAACGAGTTTGATAATAATCCTGAACTCATGAGTGATTTTATTCAATCAATCGTAGATGAAAATACTGAACGCGAACCATCTGACTTGGATAAATTAAAGCTGGAAAACGAATTATTGCGTCAAGAGATGGCAATTACTCAAGATGCTTTGTTGGAAATATCGGATATGATTTTATCAAGATAAGGAGGGATGATCTATGTATTCAGCACTACAAATGTTATATGCATCTCATATTGTTGAAGGAAAGCGCACTATTGAAAGTGTACCTGCTTCGATTCGTGAAGATGTTGCAGAAATCGTTGCAAGCGCAAAAAAGCAAGAAGAAACCAAATAATCGGATATGTAGTGGTTGGAGCAATCAGCTTTTTAGTTGGTTGCTTTTTATTTTAGGAAAGCAGGTGGCATATGCACGAGTATATCAATGAGGGCCAGGAAACACTTGATTGGGCAGTGAGAAACAATCAAGTGTTTTTAGTGATGTTCTTACTTGTCTTTGCAATATTGCTCTATGTGCTATACAAAGCATATCGCATGATGATTACTGAGCGATCAGAAGCAAAAGCAGAAAGGACAAAGTTTCTGGACACATTGGACAAACAACAAGATCTAATCAGTGAGCAACAACGATTGCTTGAGGATGAGAAAAAGTTATTTGAGGCAATGAACAAAACTGTCAATGATATCAACATGAAAATGGACGTTGTTTTACACAGAAAGGATTGAAGAAAATGGATTTAAATTTTTTACAAGAGTATTTAGTGCCAGTTATTGTAGTAGGTTGTCTAGTAGTAGGATATGTAATTAAGTCAACACCGGTATTCGCGGCTGTGGCTAACGGTTATATTCCTGTGATTGTCATTGTTCTAGGAGCAGTTCTAGGAGCAATCATCAATGGTTTGACAGTAGAAGGGATTGTCTACGGTGCAGTGAGCGGTATCGCTTCAACAGGGATGCATCAATTGTTTGTACAACTCTTAAATTTAGGAAATAGTGAACAGAAAACAGATTATGGTGATGGCCAATCAGAAACAGAAAACCTAATGAATAAAGACGAAGAGTAGTCAATTGACTGCTCTTTTATTTTAGAAAGGATGATATTAAATGAGTATCAAATCAGTTCATGCAGGTCATGGAGGACGTAAAAACGGAAGCTCTTGGACAGATCCAGGGGCAGTTGGTTGTGTTTATAAAGAAGCAGACGTTGCTCGTACGATTACAGCTATGATGGTAAATAAAGCTGGATTAAAAAATGTTACTGATAATGCAGGAACAACTGCAAATGCGATTGTAAATAACGTTGCGAACAATATCAATAAGTGTGCCGATGGTTGGCATATCTCCAATCATTTGAACGCTTTTAACGGATCAGCAACAGGAGTAGAAGTGTTGTACGGTTCGTCTGCCAGCAAAGCTACTGCTGCTAAACTCTCCGCAGCGATTGCTAAAGCATTAGGATTAGTGGATCGTGGCGCTAAAGATGGAACATGGTTAGGAATTGCACGTAATTCGGGAGCCGGAAAGAAAGTTCTCTTGATTGAATGGGGATTTATTGACAACAAGAAAGACATGCAAGCACTGATGGCTAAAATGGAGAAAGCTGTTGATGCTGCATTGGCTGTATTTGGATATGCCACAAACTCATCAAATAATAACGCAGCTACCAATAAGCCCTCTACTTCCACAACCAGTTTCAAAGTGGGAGACAAAGTGAAGATTGTTGATGCACTTTACAAAGATAGCACAGGAGCTGGACGCTCGACTGCTAGTCGGGGTAAAACAGGAACAATCAAGCGTGTAGTCAGCGGAAATAAGCCATATCTTGTCGATAGTCTAGGTTGGGCGCATAAAAATGACATTCAGTTGGTGACAACCAGTAATGTCTCACACAAGGTTGGCGATACTGTAACCGTTCAAAGTTTCGCAACAAACTATCAAACTGGACAAAAGATTCCTTCTTGGGTCAAAGGACAGAAGTACAAAATTAAGCAAGTGAAATCTGTCAATCAATCTAAATCTAAGAAGGCCTATCTTCTTGAAGGAGTGAACTCTTGGTTCCTTGAACAAGATCTTAAGTAAGTCGCAGAAGAAAAAACCTCGCTTGAAGTAGATAAGCGAGGTTTTTTTATTTGATTTCATGTATGGTGGATCAATTTTTTTAAAAGTCGCTCCAGTCCTTATTTTCAGAAGAAGCCATTTCTTTTTCTCTTCGTTCGAGATCTCTTCTGCGTTGTTCCAGTTCCAATCTCCGCTCTCGCTCATTAAGTTCTTCTTCTTCCCTCAGTCTTTGTTTGTTTGCTCTCATTTTCGGAATATAGATGATAGCGAGTATAATTCCCAATATTACGAAGAAAACTAGTAAATAAGGTGCAACCGCCATCAGAAAACTACCTATTAATAGAAAGCCGATTACTCCTCCACAGCCACTACCACAGCCACATCCGTTATCTTCTGTGACTATATATCTCTTTGCCATTATTTTCCCCCTTGTCATTTTTTCTTTATTGTACCAGAAAAAAATTATATAAGAGAACATTTTTCTAACTCGGGATTCTAAGACATAAATAAATGTGCAAATAAATTAATCATAAATCGGCGAATACCGACAACTAGTAATTAAAGATAATAAAGATCACTCTCTCTAATGTATTCAAACTAGTCATATTGCTGATTTGTCAAAGAGTATTGAACAAAAATAAGCTTCCATGGTAATAAAATAGCCCGCTAAGGCGAGCTTGTACATAGATCATGTTCGTTTTACTTGCGCTAACCAAGTTTATCCTATAGATTAGTAGGTGCGTGCAATACTCTATGAGGAGTATTAGGCGGTAATGCTTGGGGAAGTGTGCCTAGTACTCTTCGATTTTTATATTCTATCATGATTACTACTTAATAGATATTATTGATTAGAAAACCGTCATAGATTGGTTGAGTTTAATTAATAAAAGATGTAATCTAGATTCATACCCAAGTTTTTTTCGTTTACTCTTTCGAGATCCACTCTATTATAGCTAGGGTGGATTTTTTGTTGAAATAAAAACTATGTTCTTGTAGAATGAAATCATAGCCTTAACCGGGGCTATTTCATTTTATATCTTTTTTCAGGCCCACTCTCCTTGAGGGTGGGTTATTTTTGAGCAAAAGGTTTGAATAAATTTTAGATTGCTCATATAATTAATTTACCATATAAAAAAACTTTTTTATCTAATTGTGCCACTCCTCCTCGGGAGTGGTTATTTTTTTGTAAAAAAAAGCACAGCATATTCTCATATGCCGTGCAAGTGGAACTATGTTCCGTCATCATAACAATCATCATATAGCAATTTACTGAATAGGAAAAGTAATACGCTTATCGAACATTGATATTTTCAAATTCAATCATAATCTTCGTCTTGCCAATCACCGAATACTTCCTAACAACAAATTGTTTCCTACTATTATACTCTCCAGCAACCACAACCTGCATTCCTTCATCCACATCTGCCAAAAAGTTCAAACTGTGTGCAGCAATTAAGCAATTTATATTATTCAGCGAGAACCGCACTAAAGGGGTCTTGCTCATCTTTAACACACGTATCTTCGATACAGAGCCTTTCATCGATTTCATAACAATCGCCTCCATAAAGTTGTACATAATAGCGACAATCCGTTTTACCTAAAGTGACAGCAACATAAAACTCGACACATTTTGCGCCGTATAAAGCTTCCTGTGACTCAGAAATACTGTACGGAAAATCATTTATAAACTCAGAAAGAGATAGGTAGCCTTGCTCGTATTGGCTGATGATATTCATATCAATTTCCGCCGGGTTTATACTTTATATTAGGATCGTATTTTCGGAGAATTTTGTCTTGGGTCCTAACGTGATCAAAAATATAGTTTTCGCCTTCGATTTTGAACACAAATGCTATTTCCTCTGGATAGCCACTGTAGCTTGAGGGGACGGTAAAGTAAGGTTTACCAAAGTTCTCCATAGTTTTTACGAATTGCTCGTAAAGAAGATGCGCTGGCCCCATTCGTTGAATGAACTCGTAGTAGTATCTTTCTAGTGCATATGTCCGTTGGTGCGCAAGTGGTATTTGCATATCAATCACTCCTTAACGAAATTATACGAACGAACGTTCTCGTTGTAAAGCGAACACCAGATTAATTATTTAGTTGTTTATGCTATTTAAAGGGGCAAAAAAGGGGCATAAACTGTCCACTAGTCCATACCAGTCAAATATTTATAACAGTATGCGATGCTAAATCCGCCTTATTTGATGCGGAAAAGCACCAGTGTATAGTAGTAGGAAAATGATTTAATTAAAAGACGCAGTGAAATAATTGAGTCTTGTAGAAACCCTTGAGTAATCAAGGGTTTTTTCTTTTGTCTAACTAGGGACTGCCACCATGCAGGCGGAACGAATGGGAAAAGAATCGGTTGTTATTGTCAGAAAATTCAAAATTATTTTTTGTTTTTCTTTTGATCTTAAAAAAACATGGGTTGCTGGCACACTTTAATTCTCAAGCAAGAATAAAGGTGATTTAAAAGTCATTTTTATCAAAACAAGCAAGTGATTAAATGACATCTGATGTGAGAAAGGGTTCCTTAGAATTGTCATTATTGAAAAAAAATTCAGAAAATTCGTTGACAAGTGATTTTGCAAAGGGTATATTGGTAAACAATTACAAGAACGTTACTATTTCTAATGAAGGAGCCATTTTCTATGCGCAATTTTAATCAATATTTATTAGTCATTATTATTGATACCAGGACTTAGAACACGGAAGCAAAAATTATCCGTTTGTTTGAGTCCTATTTGCGTAAGTAAAATGGGATTCTGGCAAAGCATCCCAGTTTTTTATAACCGGGATGCTTTTTTTTATTCCAAAATGCAGGAGATGATGAGTGTGAGAAGTGATCAAATTAAAAAAGGGATCGATGCAGCGCCAGCTAGGAGTCTGCTCTATGCCACAGGACAAGTTAAAAATATCCATGATATGAACAAGCCATTTATTGCGATATGTAATTCCTATATCGATATCGTGCCTGGGCATGTGCATTTACGGGAGTTAGCAGATATCGCAAAAGAAGCGATTCGTGAAGCTGGCGGCATCCCTTTCGAGTTCAATACAATCGGCGTAGATGATGGCATTGCTATGGGACATATCGGTATGCGATATTCGCTACCTAGCCGAGAATTGATCGCTGATTCTGCAGAAACCGTCATCAATGCCCACTGGTTTGACGGCGTATTTTATATCCCAAATTGTGACAAGATCACTCCTGGCATGATCTTAGCAGCCATGCGGACCAACGTACCAGGAATTTTTTGTTCCGGCGGTCCTATGAAAGCCGGCATTGATCCTCGGGGACATCAAATAACCTTATCTTCCATGTTTGAAGCCGTTGGGACGTACAAGACGGGTAATATGACAAAAGAAGATTTTGAGTTTATGGAACAAAATGCCTGTCCGACTTGCGGTTCCTGTGCAGGGATGTTTACTGCCAATTCAATGAACTGTCTCTTAGAGATCTTAGGATTGGCAATGCCAGGCAATGGTACGATCCTCGCCGTGTCTGAAGAACGACGAGAACTAGTTAGACAAGCCGCCTTTAAGTTGATGGATCTTGTTGAAAAACAAGTGAAACCTCGAGACATCGTGACCAAAGAAGCTATTGATGATGCCTTCGCTTTAGACATGGCGATGGGGGGGTCCACCAACACAGTGCTGCATACCTTAGCGATCGCCAATGAAGCTGAGATCGATTATGACTTAAGACGGGTCAATGAAATCGCTAAAAGAGTGCCTTATCTCTCAAAAATCGCGCCATCATCAGCCTATTCAATGCATGATGTCCATGAAGCCGGTGGGGTTTCAGCGATCATTCGGGAGCTATGTGATATCGAGGGAGCGATTCATCCCGATCGACCGACTGTTACCGGTAAGACGTTGCGAGAAAATGTCGCTGAAGCGAAGATCCACAACGAAGAAGTCATCCATCCGAAAGAAAATCCGTATAGTCCAGTTGGCGGTCTATCGATCTTGTACGGAAACATCGCCCCAGAAGGCAGTGTCATCAAAGTTGGCGGGGTCGATCCAAGTGTCCAAGTGTTCAAAGGGAAAGCGATCTGTTTTGATTCTCATGATGAAGCAGTCGCAGCAATTGACAATCATACCGTACAAAAAGGACATGTCGTAGTGATCCGCTATGAAGGCCCGAAAGGGGGGCCGGGAATGCCGGAAATGCTGGCGCCTACCTCAAGTATCGTTGGTCGTGGGTTAGGCAAAGATGTCGCCTTGATTACAGACGGCCGCTTTTCAGGAGCGACGCGGGGGATCGCAGTTGGACATATTTCTCCGGAAGCTGCAGCCGGTGGTCCATTAGGACTAGTCAACGATGGCGATGAGATCATTATTGATTTGCCAAATCGAACGCTAAATCTGCAAGTTTCAGAAGAAGAGCTTGCCAAGCGTGCGCAAGAACGACCGAAGTTTCGTTCAAAAGTAAAAAAAGGATGGCTTGCACGTTATACCGCTTTAGTGACCTCTGCGAATACGGGCGGGATTATGCGAGTACCTGATGAGGAGGAGTAGCAATGGGAAACATCGACTATCAAGCATCGCATCTAAGGACTGGCGCGCAAGTGTTAGTGGACAGCTTGCAAGAGCAAGGCGTCGAAATGATCTTTGGCTACCCGGGTGGCGCCGTCTTACCGTTATATGACCAATTATATGATGCAGCGATTCCGAATATTTTGACGCGTCACGAGCAAGGCGCGATCCACGCCGCTGAAGGCTATGCCAAAGCTACTGGCAATGTTGGGGTCGTTTTAGTGACAAGTGGTCCAGGTGCTACGAATGTCGTTACTGGCATTGCCGATGCTATGAGCGATTCCGTACCGTTGGTGGTTATCACGGGACAAGTGGCCGTACCAGGAATTGGCAAAGACGCTTTTCAAGAAGCGGATATTCTAGGTATCACGTTGCCGATCACGAAACACAATTACCAAGTCCGTTGTGTGGATGACTTACCGAAAGTGATCGCTGAAGCCTTTCACATCGCTTCAACTGGGCGTAAGGGACCTGTTGTGATCGACCTTCCGAAAGATATTACATTGCAAGAAACCGCTGAAACCTGCTCATTGCCGATCACAAGGAAAAGTTATCAACCGAATGCAGAGCCTTCCCGTCTGCAAATTGAAAAATTGATGCACGTTTTAGAAAAAGCACAGCGACCAGTGGTACTGGCGGGTGCAGGCGTGATCGCGGCTGAAGCTGCGGCTGAATTAAATGCATTTATTGCCAAGTACAAGTTGCCGACAGTCACAACGTTGCTCGGCTTAGGCTTACTGCCAAATGATCATCAATTTTTCTTGGGCATGGGCGGTATGCATGGAACGTATGCGGCGAACATGGCTTTATCAGAAGCCGATTTGATTATCAATATCGGCTCTCGCTTCGATGATCGCTTAGCGACTGCCGGCAGTCAGTTCGGTAAGCAGGCCATCGTTGCTCATATCGACATCGACCCGGTGGAGATCGGCAAGATTGTAGAGACAAAGATCCCAATCGTCGGCGATGCCAAGGCTGCTTTGAAACAGATGCTACGGTATCCGCCAACTAGAGGAACGTGGTCTGCCTGGTCGGATCTATGCCAAACACGGAAGACGGAAAAACCTTATCGCTATGATCGCACTCAAGCACAAGAAATCAAACCGCAAAAAGTCATCGAAGAAGTAGGGCGTTTGACCAAAGGAGAGGCTTACGTCATCACCGATGTTGGGCAGCATCAAATGTGGGTCGCGCAGTATTATCCGTTTCGCTTTCCTAAGCAGTTGATCACCAGTGGCGGACTAGGCACGATGGGCTATGGTATCCCTGCGGGAATTGGCGTCCAATTTGCTCATCCAGAAAAAATGGTCGTGGTGTTTGTTGGCGATGGCGGGTTCCAAATGACAAACCAGGAATTTGCTATTTTGAATGAGTATGGCTTGAATGTCAAATTTGTTTTGTTGAATAATCGTTCGTTAGGAATGGTCCGCCAATGGCAAGAAACATTTCATGGCAAACGACGCTCTGCCTCTGTTTTTGCACAGCAACCTGATTTTGTTAAACTAGCACAAGCTTATGGCATCGAAGGCTGTCGGATCGATGAACCCACTCAGCTTTCTGCTATGCTAGCGGAAGCTTTTGCACATACGGGGCCGCAACTGATCGAAGTAATGGTCTCGCCCTCAGAGCATGTGTTGCCGATGATCCCACCGGGGAAAGCCAATCATGAAATGATGGGGGTCTAAGGGGATGAAACGGGTATTAGCAGCAATCGTCCATAATGAAGCAGGTGTTTTGAGCCGCATCACGAGTGTCTTAAACCGCCGGCAGGTCAATATCGAGAGTATTTCTGTCGGCACAACGGAACGGCCAGAGTTTTCACGAATGACGATCATTGTCAACGTGAACGATTTGGCAGAAACAGAACAAGTGACCAAGCATTTAAATAAACAAATAGATGTCTTGAAGGTTTCTGATATTACAGAAGTTCCTCATATCGAACGAGAGCTGGTGCTGATCAAAGTCAATGCACCAAAAACTAGCCGCTCGGAGATCCAAGCAGTGATTGATCCGTTTCGAGCGCACATTGTCGATGTCGCACTGAAAACGATCGTTGTGCAAGTTGCCGGTGATACGAAAAAGGTAGAAGCATGCATCGAAGTTTTGCGTCCCTACGGGATCAAACAGTTGGCACGAACGGGTGTCACTGGCTTTACAAGAGGGTAAGTGCAATTTTGAATTGCTTAAAATAAAGAAAGAATTCGGAGGAAACAAGTATGGTAAAAGTATATTACAACGAGGAAGTTACAGATAATCTAGGAGACAAGAAGATTGCGATCGTCGGCTACGGCTCTCAAGGGCACGCTCATGCGCAAAATTTACGGGACACAGGTCATGAAGTCTTTATCGGCATTCGTGAAGGAAAGTCAGCAGAAGCTGCAAGAAACGACGGATTTGAAGTCTTTCCAGTAGCCGAAGCCACTCAAAAAGCGGACGTAGTCATGATCTTGGCACCCGATGAGATCCAAGGATCGTTGTATAAAAATGAGATCGAACCGAATCTTTCTGCCGGCAATGCATTAGCATTTGCGCATGGTTTTAATATTCATTTTGATGTGATCGCGCCGCCAGAAGAGGTGGATGTGTTCCTAGTTGCGCCTAAAGGACCGGGCCACTTGGTGCGTCGAACCTTTACCGAAGGGTTTGCGGTGCCAGCCTTATTTGCAGTCTATCAAGATGCGACTGGCAACGCACAAGCGACAGCTTTATCTTATGCAAAAGGCATTGGTGCCACACGGGTCGGCGTTTTGGAAACGACCTTTAAAGAAGAGACCGAGACCGATCTTTTCGGGGAACAAGCCGTACTTTGTGGCGGTTTGACCAGCATGATCGAAGCTGGCTTTGAAACATTGGTAGAAGCCGGGTACCAACCGGAATTGGCGTATTTTGAAGTTTGTCATGAATTGAAACTGATCGTTGACTTGATTTATGAAGGAGGATTCAAAAAAATGCGCCATTCGATCTCGAATACGGCAGAGTATGGCGACTACGTTTCCGGTGCTCGGGTGATCACCGCACAAGCCAAAGAAAACATGAAAGCCGTATTGACAGATATCCAAAATGGTCAATTCGCGAAAGGATTCATTGAAGACAATCAAAATGGCTTCCCTGAATTCTATAAAATGCGTGAAGAAAACGGCAACCATCAAATTGAAAAAGTCGGCAGCGAGTTACGGAAAATGATGCCGTTTGTTGCGAAAGATTAGAGGTGGCGCGTTTGTTGGTGACAGTTTCTGCAATCGAACAAGCATATGAACGACTGCGGGGAGCAGTTAGTCATACACCGCTGCAGTATGATCGCTTTTTATCTGAAAAATACCAAGCGACGGTTTTGTTGAAGCGAGAGGACTTGCAAAAAGTCCGCTCCTTCAAATTACGAGGTGCCTACTATGCGATCACCCAAGCAGATCCTGTGCAGACCAGTCGTGGCGTCGTCTGTGCCAGTGCTGGAAATCATGCCCAAGGCGTTGCTTATACCTGCCAAGAACAGCAGATCCATGCGGTCATTTTCATGCCAACAACGACGCCGCAACAAAAAATCGCGCAAGTTCTCTTTTTCGGCGGCGACTACGTCAAAATCGAATTGGTGGGAGATACCTTTGATGCGGCGGCGCAGGCTGCCAAACAATTTGCAAAAGAAGAGCAAATGGCTTTCATTGCTCCTTTTGATGATCCCAATATTATCGCAGGACAAGGAACAGTAGCCGTGGAAATGTTGGCGGATGCTGAAAAAAAACAAGTATCGATCGATTTGGTGGTGGCAGCCATTGGTGGCGGTGGTTTGATCAGCGGGACCGCAGCCTATTTGAAAGAAAAGCAGCCAAATATAAAAGTTGTTGGAGCAGAACCTGTAGGGGCCGCCTCGATGCAAGCAGCCTTTGATCATCAAGGACCGGTGGCTTTAGAGCATATTGAAACCTTTGTCGATGGTGCGGCAGTCAAACAAGTCGGAGCTCAGACCTATGCCCATGCCAAACGCTATGTGGATCAATTGGTAACGGTGGAAGAAGGTGCAATCTGCCAAACGATTCTAGAATTATACAGCAAACAAGCGATCGTCGCTGAACCAGCTGGTGCCTTGAGCGTGGCAGCTCTGGATGAGATCAAAGAGCAAATCAAAGGCAAGACGGTCGTCTGTATTGTGAGTGGTGGTAACAATGATAGTTCCCGCATGGCAGAGATCGAAGAGAAATCACTGATTTATCAAGGATTGAAACATTATTTTATCGTCAATTTCCCACAACGTCCCGGTGCGTTGAAGGAATTTGTTAGCCATGTATTAGGGCCTGATGATGATATCACGAGGTTTGAATATACGAAAAAAATCAATCGTGGAACAGGACCAGTAATGCTGGGAATCTTGTTGAAACAAAAAAACGATCTACCCGCATTACTGTCACGAATTGAACAGTTTGATCAAGGCTACATCAACCTTCAGCAAAATCAATCACTTTACTCGCTTTTGGTTTAGAAAAAAACATGGTTTCCTTTGTAATACAGGAAACCATGTTTTTTGCTTTTTGGCATAGAATCATGGGACAAATCGGCGAAAATACTTCCTAATGGTTAGCGATTTAGTAGGTGTTTCAGCGGCTTCTTGCTATAATAGTAAGTAGTAGCAACAAAGGAGTGAGCCGATGGAAGCTGTTTTTTACAGAAATGAGCAAGAAACCCAGATCTCTTACGGGGAAACATTGGCATCGGTCATGAAAGGACAGTCGATCGAGCCGCAGCAGGTGATAATTTTGACGAATCAGCGCTATTATGACCGCTTTTCAGAAAAATTGACCCGCCTCTTTTTGCCACGAGAGGTCAATTGGTATATTTGTACCAATCAAATGTATTGCAACAACTTTACCGAGTTTAAAGCTGCAATGGATTTCTTCGGCCGCTTTTCAAAACAAGAGCCGCTGCTGATCGTCGGTTTTGGGAATGAAGGCGTGTTGGCATTGAGCAGCTTTATCCACGCGACGTCGGTTCTGACGACACAGCTTTGGTTGATTCCTGTTTCCTTGCGGGCCTTAGCCAAAAGTGTCAAAGAAACAGCGATCGTTGTGAAAAAGCCAGATATCCCGATGCTGGAAAATCCTAATGCACCACAATTTGTTATTTTCGATCAGACGATTGCCGAAAAGCAAATCGATGGGAAACTTGTCGACTTTTTGACCCTGATCCGTGGTGGCGTGCTTGCCGATAGCGATTTTTTAAAGGAACTTTATCGAACGTACCCCAGTCATCAGGCATTGATGAGACACTCGTTGGCAGCTTATACCAATCAGCTGATCCAATTGTATCAGCAGTCGGGACGCGAATTAGAGGAGTTTGGGCAACTCTTTGCCGATGCTGCTTATCAAACAGAAAATGGTCACTTGCTGTCTGATGCGATGAAATTGTTCTTTGGCTTTTTGTTTCATTTTATTTGGACAGTCCAGCAGCAGCAGTTGACTGTCGATCTGCTAGTATTTTGCCAATGGCTTGCACGATTAGGCTTTCCTATCGAATTGCCCGAGTCTTTTTCCTTAAGCGAATATTTCAGCCGTGTACTAGAATTGCAGCAAAAAGAAAAAAAACTGTTATTTTTGGCAAAAGTTGGTACAATAGGGGGCAGAACGGAAATCGAGGAGAAAGATCTTGTCCAGACGATGGAGACTTATCAGCGATTAATCAATGAGATTCGAGGGGTCTAAATGGAAACTTATAGTGAAAAAATGTTAAAAGCACTAGCCGCAGAAGAGTTGGCTGAAGCACAATTGAATTTTACCGAAGCACTGCAAAAAGATGATGATGAGACACTTGGCGCTTTAGGCGATGAATTACTGCAGATCGGTTTTTTAGAAGAGGCGAAAACGTTATTTGAAACCTTGCAGCAGCGGCATCCTGAAAATGAAGCTTTGCTGCTTCCTTTAGCGGAAATTGCGATGGAAGAAGACCAGATTGAAACAGCCTTCACTTATATCGATCAAATACTACCAACGAGTGAAGCTTATCTGCAAGCCTTGTTATTGAGTGCGGATCTCTATCAACTGATCGGTATTCCGGAAGTCAGCGAAGCCAAATTAAAAGAAGCGCAAAGCCTTGTGCCAGAGGAACCCTTGATTCGTTTTGCCTTAGCTGAGTTAGCTTTTTCAACGGATCGCTATCAAGAAGCTGTTGACCTTTATCAAGGATTGCTGGAAGAAGATATTACGGATATTTCGGGGATTTCGATCGTTGAACGGACCGGAACTTCATTGAGTATGGCAGGTAAGTTTGAAGAGGCGTTGGAATATTTTGAAGCAAGCTTAGAAGACGAACAGACGGACGAGCGTCTCTTTCAAACGGCTTTAGTCTATTTGCAGCTGAAGGAAAATGAACAAGCGATTCGCTACTTGCAGCAGTTGCGGGTCATGAATCCCCAATACCGGGCCTTGTATCTTTATTTGGCTGAAGCATTGCAAGAAGAAGAACAGCTGGAAGAAGCGCAACGTGTGATCGAAGAAGGGATTCATGAAGATCCATATCAAGTGGATTTCTATCATTTTGCTGCCGAGAATGCTTACCGACTTCATGACAGTGAAGCAGCCGAGTCATTTTTACTTAAAGCACTGGAAACTGGTGAAAAAGAAGAGGATACATTACTGACTTTAAGTAATTTATACTTGAATGAAGAGCGTTGGCAAGAAGCGATCTTGGCGATCGAGCGAATGGAAGACAATGAACAGCCTCACGCTTTATGGAATCTAGCGCAAGCCTTCAATGCGTTAGAAGATTTTGACAAAGCAGCAAAATATTACGAAGAAGCCAATGCTGATTTGCACCATGAACCGGCGTTTATGAAGGAATATGGCATTTTCTTACGTGAAGAAGGGCGTTTACCTGAAGCTCTTCATTTGCTACAACATTATTTGGCTCACGAACCAGGTGATTTAGAAGTACAGTCGATCGTGGAGGACTTATTAGAAAGATAGGTGAGAGAAATGAACATCAATGTACAAGAAAAGAAAAAGTTTCTTAATTGGTTAGTTTCGACCGTTTCCTTCAGCCGCCGAGAAGTCTCTTGGGTGTTAAACTATCTGGCGAACCATGAAGCGATCTTGACCAATGTTCATTTTGTAGAAGGGGCAGCCGCAGCCAAACGGGGCTTAAGTGTCCGCAGTACGGAAGTTGGAGGCGAACCCTTTGTCTTGAGTATCGAAGGACAGACCTTTTATGACATTGATCAGATTTTTCACGAGATTCGCATGAATTGGAAACAACCCTTGTATCTTGAATGTCTCTTTCCAGATTCTTGGTCGCAATCCTTTTATTTAGCAGTTTTAGAAGACAATCCTTATGAACGTTGGAACGACCACTTGGATCAAGAAATGACCCAACATGTTACCCAGTACCTTGAAAAAGAAGAAGCAAAAACCAAAATTGATACCTTGTATCGGCAGATCGATCTAGCATTGGAAAATGGGGATCGTGATGCCTTCTTAGAACTTTCCGATGAAGTAAATCGGCACTTGCTCCAACAAAAAGAAAAAAGCCGCTGACAAATAAAAAAGCAGTCCTTTAACCGGGACTGCTTTTTTAGTCTTTATTTTGTTTTAGAGACCGCTGCTTTGCGCTGTAAGAACCGTGACTTAGGTCTTAAGTAAGTAAAGCCTTCGCCTTCGACTTCATGGACATTGATGACAGAAACAAACGCTTGCGGATCAAAGTCATGAACAATGCGCTTGACTTCAGAAATCTCCCGTCCGCTGACCACCATATAAATGATTTGTTTCGATACTCTTGAGTAAGCCCCTTCGCCCTGTAAAAACGTGACACCGCGTTCCAATTCATCCATTAAAACAGGAGCTATCTCTTCGCTGTGATTGCTGATCACTAAAATCCCTTTGGCTGAATAGCCGCCGTCTAAGATCGAATCGATCACACGAGTGAAGACATAAGAAAAAATCAAGGTATACATCATGCGGTTCAAATCTATATAGGTCAAAGAAAGCAACAGGACGAACACATCAAAGATCAAAAGCGACCGCCCGATCGTCACCCCAAAGTTTTTCTCTAAAATGCGCGCCAGTACATCGACGCCACCTGTTGTTCCACCGACTTTGTAGACGATCCCACTACCGATCCCTGCAATCAAACCAGCCAAGAGTGCGACGATCAGTAGATCATGCTGTAGATCGATCAACAGGGGAACACTCTGCCAAAATGCCAACCAAAAAGACAAACCAAAGGTTCCTAAAATCGTATACACTAATGAGCGTCGACCAAGAATTTTGCCACCGATCAAAATGATCGGAATATTTAAGATCAATGTACTAATGGCAGGATTGATTCCCCATAAGGCTCGCAGGATCAAGGTGATCCCTGTCACACCGCCTTCTGCTAAGTCATTTGGGATATTTAAATAGACTAGACCGAAGCCATAAATACTCGTACCGAAAATAATCAAAACAATGTCGCGAATCGTTCGCCATGAAAAAAATGCCCGCATCCTGTTTCCTCCGTTATTCAACTTCCACAAGTATCAATGTAGCACGAAATCATTGAATGTACAACAAATCCTGAGGGGGGCTCTATCTAGGCAGGCAGCCATTCTTTTGGTAAGATAAACGAGAAAGGGTGAAGAAGATGACAGATAAACGTTCCTTGGCATCGATGCAAGAAGAAGTCGATGCCTATATTCAACAATTTAAAACTGGCTATTTCAGCCCCCTCGCCCAAATGGCTCGTTTGACTGAAGAAGTTGGCGAATTGGCGCGAGAAGTAAATCACTATTACGGGGAAAAAAATAAAAAAAGCGATGAAGTTGAAAAGACAGTGGCAGAAGAACTGGGTGACGTGCTCTTTGTGACGATGATCATGGCCAATTCACTAGACATCGACCTGACTGAAGTGTTTGAGGAAAATATGGCAAAATTCAATCAGCGGGATGCGTATCGTTTTGAAAGAAAAGATGGGAAAGTACATGAAGCTGACTAAACTACCAAAAGAATTTGCAGAAGCTGCGCCACTCCTAAAAAAAATCGAAGCCGCGGGCTATGAAGCATACTTTGTTGGCGGCAGCGTGCGGGATACGATTTTAGGCCAGCCGATCCATGATGTCGATATTGCTACCAGCGCTTTTCCAGCCGAAATCAAGGCGCTTTTTCCTCGAACCATTGACATTGGTATCGAGCATGGGACGGTGCTGGTCTTGTGGGAACAGGCGCAATATGAGATTACCACCTTTCGAACCGAAGCCGCCTATCAGGATTATCGCAGACCTGACAAAGTTGATTTTGTCCGTTCCTTGAAAGAAGATCTAAAGCGGCGGGATTTTACCATCAATGCATTGGCACTTCAAGAAGATGGGGTCATCATTGATCTTTTCGATGGACTTGCAGATATCGACAATCAGATTTTACGAGCAGTGGGTCACCCGCAGGAACGTTTCCATGAGGATGCCCTACGAATGATGCGGGGGCTGCGTTTTGTCAGTCAATTGGGCTTTGTTTTAGAAACAGAAACATTGGCTGCTATCCATGCGAATCATGCCTTGTTGGGGAAAATCTCTGTTGAACGGATCATGATTGAATTCGTGAAATTGCTGTTAGGCAATCATCGGAACCAAGCACTACGAGCACTAGTAGAAACCGAATGCTATATCTATTGCCCAGGCTTGCGGGAATACGGTGAGGCGTTACTGCGGATGGCAGACCTGCCAGCGATCCCATTAGAAAACGAAACGACGGCTTGGGTATTGCTCATTGACCAAATCGGTTTAGCTCCTGAGGCAGTCCGCAGCTTTTTAAAAGCTTGGAAATGTTCGAATGACTGCATCCGCCAAGTACAAACGGTCTATCAAGCACTACTAATGCGTCGAAACGGCGAATGGAACGATCTGCTGTTGTATCAGTTCGGTTTAGAAGCAACCTGTTTAGCTGAAGGATTATTGAGTTATGACAAGCTGCCCAATGATCCAGCAAAAATCAGTCAACGCTATCAGCAGCTACCGATCCATTCACTGAAGGAGCTGGCGATCAATGGACGTGATTTACTGCAGACAGTTGATCGTTCTTCTGGTCCGTGGCTCAAAGAAGTCTTGGCCGCTGCTGAAGCTGCAGTCATCACACGAAAAATCCCTAATGAAAAAGAAGCACTATTGGCGTTTGCCCAAGCATATTTAGCGAAGGAGGGATAACTGAAGAATGGAAAGCAAAAAAGACTTTCTCGTTGACCTTCAAGACACTGCGGCTGTTTTGGGTTCTGGCGGTTTAGCGGTTTTAGCAACCCCTCGACTGGTCGCAATGGTGGAAAACACCTGTTGGGAAGCCCTTGAGCCTACTTTAGATAAAGGGTTTACCACCGTTGGTACAAAGTTTTCGATCGATCATTTGAAACCTTCGCCAGTCGGAGCGACAATCACAGTTTTTATACAATGGGAAAAAGAACAAGGATTCCAGTTTGATTATCAGGTGACCGATGGGGCGCAACAACTCATTGCCAAAGGGACTCATCAACGAGCGGCGGTGGAAATCTCTCGGTTTATGAAAAAAGTCAACGAAAACCCAAGTTAATTTGTGTCCCAGTAGCGACTATGTGTTAGAATTAAAATGTATTATTAATAAAAAGGAGCGTTTTGTCATGGCTAGAGAAATGAAAGCTTTAAAATTTTATTTCCGTAATGGAGAAACATGGACGATCGAGCGCCGTTACATCGGTGACTTATGGATCAAACAAATCACGACCAGTTTTGGCCGTATCCACGGAAGCGAATTCGTTGAGATTCATCCATGTGCTGGGTTCAAAATTGAAATCTTCCAAGAAGGCGATCATGTGGCAACACATGACATCAACTTAGGCGGACTTGAATTAGGGATGTTTGCTCGTGCGTTGAAATATGAAGATATTGAACGGATGGAAATTCTTTACCGTAACGGTACACCGGATCTTGTTTATTTCCCATACAAGGACAAAGATACGGAAGGATTGGATAATGTATACCAATCAACAAAAATCAGTGAAAAAACGAAGAGTCTGTATATCGTGATCGACCCAAATCAAACGGTTGATGATGTTTATCAAGAACATTTCGAAGAATAAGAAAAACGCAGAACCAGTTGGTTCTGCGTTTTTTTTTAGAATGTTTCTTGGAACATATCCGTATACTTTTTTAATAAAAGATAATCTTCGGCATATTCATCCTTTAAAACGATTGTATCGCCAAAGAAACTCTTACGAGCATGTTGAATGATCCGATGCTGAATATCTTTTTCCAGAAGGTAATCGATCTCAGACTGTTTCAGGTTTTGTGCAGCAGTCGCCCGATTCTTTTCTAAATATTGCAGCAAATCGTACTCAAGGTGTCCCGCACCATTGATGACTCGTTTGTATTCGATTTTGTCAATTTTCATCTGCTCACACTCCTTGCTATTAAAGTACCTTAGAAAGAAGTAAAGGGGGAGATGGGGGCCTCGAAATTACATAAATCTTTAAAAAATGGATCGTTTGTTAATGTTATCTTAAGATTTGTCATCGAAAAGGAAAGAAAAACGAGTCAAGTGCCAGTATTTTTTGAACCATCAGCAAACGGTTCTTTTTCTTTTTGCTGATGGACAGGTCCTATGTTGGCGATCCCATCTAGACCACCAGCGTGACCACCGACTAATTTGCTGCGTGCAATGGCACGAGCGCCTTCCATTCGGCTTGTGGCATGAACGATCGAAGTGAAGCCGTATTTCTCACGAATCTTATCGATGATCAAATCTAATTTACGCTGGCGTAATTGCGTTTCTGCTTGCTCAAAAAGATCCAGCTGGACATTTTCTGTATAAACCAATTTTGAATAGGTGATACCGATGTGGCGAACGACTTGCCCGGTATAAAATTTTCGAAAGAGAAATAGGCAATGAGCAACAAGCTTACGTGTATTGTCAGTTGGCGGGATTTTCATTTGTCGGGAAAAGCCAGAGGCAGTTTCACCAAAGGCTACGCCGATGTAAACATTGATACAAGCGGTCTGACAATGATGGCGGCGAATTCGAGCGGCAACTTGCTCCGCCATTTCCTTGATGACGATCTCGATTTCTTCTTGTAAATAATAATTGCGATGTAGGACCTGACTATTGCCGTAGCTTTTTTCCATGACCTGCGGTGTCGGTTCGGCTAAAATGGTGCGGTCAATGCCGTGAGCGTGATGGTAGAGCTGCTCGCCAATGATCCCCATGCGACTGCGTAAAAGATCAGGACTGGCGTGAGCCAATTGTTCGATCGTTTCAATCCCCATCAAGTGAAGTCGTTTTTCTGTGCGCCGACCGATCCCCCAGAACTCTGTCATAGGGGCGATCTGCCAAACTTTTGTCGGTACATCGTCATAGGTCCATTCAGCGATCAAGGAACGATTGTGTTTGGATTCGTTATCTAAAGCTAGTTTTGCTAACAATGGATTATCGCCAATGCCGATGGTGACATACAATTTCGTTGTTTCGTAAATGTCTTTTTGAATTTGCTGGGCAATCAACCAACGTTTTTCTTCGCGAGAGATCGTTTTATCGGGAATGAAAAGATCCAGTGTACGGGTCAGATCCATCATCGTTTCGTCGATCGAATAGAGCAGCAAGTCGTCTTGTCCAACATATTTGCGAAAGACATTATTGACTTTGGTGTTTTCTTTGATATAAAAACTCATACGCGGCGATGCTTTGTACAAATCGGGATGTGTCGGCAGGTTGTCATTGCGAGTCACATTTGAAATCCCCAATACCGATTTTGCCTTTGGGGAAGCTGCTAAGACTAAGCCGTTACCAGTATTGTCAGAATGTGACATGACGACCAGCATCGCTTGGATAGGATCTAACCCGCGAGAGATGCATTCGACAGAAGCATAAAAACTTTTGACATCTATAAATAAGATATCGCGTTTTGGCTCGAGCGCATAATTAAAACCACCCATTTTTATCACTCCTTACCGAGATTATACGAACGTTTGTTCTTTTTTGTCAAGCGAACAGGAGTGGATGAGGGGGATTTGTTTTTTTATAGAGAGATTATTTTTATTTTATAATGATGGGAAATGTTGGTTTATAAGGAATACATTCATTTCAGATTATCAGAATTCGATTGGACATAAATACGGGGTTTTGTCTTTTTACCCGAAAAACGGATAAAAAAACAGCCGCTCCATTGGACCGACTGTCGTAGCTTAAATCAATTTTCGGCAGGTAGGGTTGCAAACAAACTTAAGAGATTGCCGTCTATATCTTTGACGATGGCATAGCGTTGCCCCCAAAAGGCACACCAAGGTTCTTTGAAAGACTGATACCCGGCAGCTACGACTTTTGCATGAAGGGCATCAACCTCTTCAGGGGAATCACATAAAAAGGCTAATTCAATCGTATCTCCCACAGTCATTGGTGAATGCCCATAGATTCCGGCAACCATTTTGCGGCTATTCAAGGAGATGCGAACCCCGTCGTTTGCTAATTCCATATAATCTTCTGAGTGCTGACCTAATGGTGTGAAGCCAAGTACTTGATAAAAAGCCAGTGCCTGTTCCATGTTTTTTGTGATAATACCAACCATATCTAGTTTCATTGTTTTCTTCCTTTCTTGTGGGAATTCTTTCCATAACAGTCAATGCAGTTGCTAGCAATGAAGATTACCTCGTTTCTGTCAGACGGTAATGGTGCAACCGTTCAGCCAACGTACCAGTGTGTAGTTCAAACAAATGATTGTCATCATCGTAAAAATAAATGGAAGCACCTTCGCCTTTGATACGAGAACGATCTTTTTCGATCTTCAATCCTAGTCCTTGGATGCGCGTAATCAAGGAATCGATTTGAGTTTGATCGATTTTAAAGGCAATATGGTTATACGTTTTCGGCAGCTTCTGGGAGGCATCCTCCATAACAGCAAGCCATAAGCCATCGATCAAAAAGAATTTTTCTGGGAAGTAAGAATGGGGCTGGTCTCGGCTATCATAAATTTCCTCTGCTTCAAACAATGTTTCCAGCATCGTTGTCGTCTTTGCTAAATTCTGTACGATCAACGTGATATGGGAAATCTCCATCGCATCAACACTCCTTCGTTATGACGAAATAGGGGAAAGAGAAACAATTAGTATCAAAATAAGCATTATGTTAGTGATTGTAAAATACCAACAGGAAGAGCAGAACATAAAACAGTGCATCAGTTGTGCAAGGAATAACTTTCTTCTTGTATTTTGTCCAAAAGAAGACATTTATTAAGAAGAGGATAATCACTGTCGGTAAGCTAAAGGTCCAAGCAGGGTGTTTAATGAAAATGAAAAGCATATTTCCAATAAGAGCAAAAAGAAAAGCGCCATAAAACAGACGATAGTTACTAGGTAGATACGTAAAATTGCCAAGCATGGGTTCACCTCCTGTAGGCAGTATAGCATGAAAGGATCGACTGGCACTCAAAGTATATTGAAAGGACAGCTAGAAGAAAAAGCTAGTTCATGTTCTATGTGCCGCCTTTGTTGAACATTAGTTTCTTTTTTACATTATACATTAAAATTTATTTATACGTCGCTTCAAAGAAAAAGTTGGCTCAAAAGTTCAAAGCAAATAAGTGAAAATAGGGGAGTGGTTGTGTAAAGAGGGAAATAAAAATGCAGCAGCTATCATTGCAAAATGTCTGAAAAAAAAGAAGTTCGCAAACGCCTTGGTTATCAGCGTTTGCGAACTTCTTAAATAGCATTATTTTGTTTCGCGGTGTAAAGTAACTTTTCTTTCACGTGGGCAATATTTTTTCTTTTCCAAACGATCAGGATTGTTACGTTTGTTTTTGTTTGATAAGTAGTTGCGTTCTTTACAAGAAGTGCACTCTAATGTGATGTTTACGCGCATGATTTTCCCCCCTAACGATACAAGAATCCTCTAAGAAATCTCTCAGACTAAAATATAATAGCATGTTTTGTGCGGGAATGCTAGCTTTTTCCTGAAATTTGTTAAGTAGTTTTACTTGACGAATTACTTGAAACGCATTAGTCCAATTTGCTCTGGATATCTTCGATCATTTTGGTATAGGCGATAGGACCGTTGTAGAGCCAGCTTGATTCAGGACCGAATTCCCATAAATGATTGTTTTTGACTGCATCAAGATTTTGCCAGACTTGTTCGCTGAAAAAATCAGCGCCTTTATCACTATTCACTAAAATCAAGTAATCGGCATCCAATTCTGCCAATTTTTCCAGAGAAACGGCAGACCAGTCAGCAGTGGCACTTTCACTGATTTCTGAAACAAGCGAGGGAACTTCAAAACCGAGTTCGTGATACAGCAGTTGACCACTTGATTTTGTTTCTGAAACCATGAAGACAGAATTATTGACCACCCATAAAACAGCAATTGACTTGCCTTGGATTTGATCAGCGTACGTTTCCTTGGTAGTAGCGACTAAGTCATCATAATCAGCTTCTACTTGGGCAGCTTCCTCTTCTTTGTGTAAGACCTTTGCGATATCTGTCAGACGTTCACGCCAGGTTACTTCCTCGCCATTTGTGACCACATAGGTCGGCGCGATCTTACTGTACTGATCATATTTGTCGCCTTCCACCATGGAATTGCTATCCATCAGCAGCAGGTCTGGCTCAAAGCTCAAGACATCTTCATAGGGCAGATCATAGTTGATTCTTGGCACATCTGCTAGTTTGTCTTGCAAGTATGCTTGATCACTGTCATTGCCGACTGTCCATTGAGCAACCGGGGTTACCCCTAAAGCGACCAAATAATCTTCCAAGTAACTACCGATCACCCGTTGTGGGTTTTCGGGAACAGTGACTTCATTTCCCATCGCATCGGTAAAGGTTGTTGCTATTTCTGAAGAAGTAGTGGCTGATCCACTGCTATCCGTTGAGTCATTATTCGTACCGCAAGCACCCAGTAGAGTAAGGGAGCAGGCTGCTAGCAGGGTAAGCCAAGTACTTCTTTTTGACCATTGTTTCATAGAAAAACTTCCTCCTTTGTTAAAAGATGAGCACTTATCATTTTAATTGAGAATAATTCTCATTTGCTGATTGCTATTATTACGGAGAAACGCTGATTTGTCAATCTTATTTTTTTATTTCCTTTTTTTAGAACTATTGACGAATAGTAGGATTACATTCATAATTGATAAGCATTATCAATCAATTATTTTGGGGACGAATATGGCGAAATTACGAACAGTTGACTTGAGTGTCGGCTATCAAAAACAAAAAATTGTGCAAAATCTAACAATTGAGATTCCAGAAGGGAAAATCATCGGCTTGATTGGTCCGAACGGCAGTGGAAAATCGACATTTTTAAAGGCACTCGCCCGAATTTTACAGCCTTTGTCTGGTGAGGTCCTATTAGATACACAAAACCTCCAGAACATCAAAACCAAAGAAGTGGCTAAAAAGATTGCGCTGCTTTCACAAGTTAGCGACTCATCGATTGGCTTGACGATTCGCGAAATTGTTTCTTACGGTCGTTTTCCCTATCAAAAAGGACTGAATAGTCTATCGGAACAAGATCTTGCAGCGATCGACTGGTCTTTGCAGGCAACTGGTTTGACGGCACTGGCAGAAGAAGTGATCAGTACGCTGTCAGGGGGACAAAAGCAGCGCGTTTGGATCGCCATGGCACTGGCGCAAGATACGGATATCGTGATTTTAGATGAACCAACAACCTTTTTAGATCCTGCGCATCAATTAGAAATTTTGCTCTTATTACAGCAAATCAATAAAACCTATGGGAAAACGATCATTATGTCGATTCATGACCTGAATCATGCGTCACGTTTTTCTGATTATATTTACGCATTAAAAGGTGGAGAGCTTTTGGTTTCCGGTACACCGGAAACGGTACTGACCAAAGAATGGCTGCAGCGTTTGTTTGAGATCGATGCCGTGTTAGGTACCTTTCCTAATAGTACAAAGCCGCTGGTCTTGACCTATGAGTTAGGAGCGCAGATATGAAAAAGTTTCCTTGGCTGCTGCTGCTTTTTAGTGGCTGCTTTATTATCTGTTTCTTTTTAGCGATCACTCAAGGAGCAGCGGACCTTTCTTTTGAAACGATCTGGGATGCCGTCTTTGCTTTTGATTATGAGAATCAGCTGCATCAAGTCTTGCGCAATATTCGGTTGCCACGTGTTTTGGCTGCTTTTCTAGTAGGAAGTTGTTTTGCTGTTACAGGAGCCATCATGCAGGGGATTACGAGAAATCCCTTGGCAGATGGTGGTCTTTTAGGTGTCAATAGTGGGGCTGCCTTGGGACTAGCGATCGCATTTATCCTCTTTCCTAGTGTGCAACCGAGTCAAGCGGCGCTGTTTTCCTTTTTTGGTGCGTTTGCGGCAACTGGGCTGCTTTTTTTACTGACCAGATACGCCAAACTAGGCATGTCGCCCACGGGACTGATTTTGGCTGGTGTGGCATTAAGTTCTTTTTTCTCAGCCATTAGTCAAACTCTGTCATTGCAATTTGATTTAAACCAAGAGCTAGCCTTTTGGTTTATCGGTGGTGCGGCGAATGTGACTTGGCAGCAACTGCGTTTTGTGGGGCCCATCTATCTGATCGCCATCGTTTTTGTGCTACGGCTAGGAAAAGCCCTCAATCTGTTAGCACTAGGAGATGACACCGTCATTTCATTAGGCAAGCACCCGCATCTGATTCGGGCATCTGCCTTACTGTTAGTCGTAGTTTTGGCGGGAATGGCGGTTTCGCTTGTAGGACCGGTCAGCTTTGTCGGCTTAATGGTTCCTCATGTCGTGCGGGGGATGGTGGGCAAAAACTACCAATTAATTTTGCCTTTGACGATCATTGGAGGTGGGACCCTAGTGATGGCCGCTGATCTGGCAGGTCGCTTGATCAATCCCCCTTTTGAGACACCCTTTGGGATACTGATGGCATTGATCGGTGTGCCTTTTCTATTGGTCAAGATACGGAGGGAAGACTGATGAAAAAAACACTCTTTGTTTTTTTTCTACTGGTGATGGCCGCTTTTTTAGGAAGTGTCATGGTGGGAAAAACAATCTTAACCTTTCAGACATTAGGGGCAATCTTTCAAGGTACGGCTTCTTCGAGTCAGGTACTGACGTTTACTGAGTTTCGACTACCACGGGCTTGTCTGGCGCTGATCGCCGGCGGTGCCTTTGGTTTTTCTGGTTTTGTCTTGCAGGGGGTGACAAGAAACGAGCTGGCTGATGCAAGTATCGTAGGAATCAACAATGGCGCGGGTCTCTTTGTAATGATCTACTTAGGGGTTTATACCCAAGGATCGCAGCTTTTACCTGTCGTTGGGATCTTCGGTGGCTTGTTGGCTGCTGTACTGGTCTATTTGATTGCCTATAAACACCGCCAATTGTTGTCGATGGAGCGAGTGCTGCTGGCGGGAATCGCCGTCAATGCAGGGTTGGCCGCGGCTACTTTACTTTTTACGGTGGAATTATCAAAAGACCGCTATCGCTTTGTAACAGCATGGCTTTCTGGATCTATCTGGGGAACCTCGTGGCAGCAAATTACCAGTCTGCTTCCTTGGGTCATCGTATTGTCTGTCGCAGCTTTCTGGACCGTACCTAAACTTAATCTGCTTGGTTTTGGTGAGGAACAGGCAATTAGCTTAGGGGTTTCTTTGACACGGTTGCGGACGTGGTTTTTAGTGATTGCGGTTGGTTTGGCTGCCAGTACGGTTGGCTATACCGGTAATTTAGCCTTTGTGGGCTTATTGGCGCCTCATATCGCCAAGGGACTAATCGGCAGAGAATCTCGCAGTGCCTTTTTCTTAGCGGGAATGATCGGCAGTCTGCTGGTCTTAGTAAGTGATACGATCGGTCGTTTACTATTGACAAGCGGTGAGATCCCAGCTGGTATCATCATTTCTATCGTGGGGGCACCGTACTTTGTCTTTTTACTGATCCGGCGTAAAGAAGGATGAGCAGATAGTCATGATCTTGCCAAGAAATCTGCGATTCTAGTTTGCTATTTGGACACAGTTTTTGGTACTATTTCTGAGAGGAGTGATCCAATGGAAAAACCAGTCATTAGAGAGCACATGATCCAAACATTAAAAAAAATGCCGAGCAAACAAAAGCAGCAGAAAGAAACGGTGATTTTGCAGTTGCTGTTTTCTTCTCAGCTTTGGCAAACGGCTAAGTCAGTAGGAGTGATCCGTTCGTTGCCATTTGAATTTGATACAGCGGCTATTTTTGCTAAAGGATTTGAACAAAACAAACGAATCGCAGTGCCGAAAGCACAACAAAAAAAATTGCAGTTTTATCATGTGGAGCCGGCAACGCGTTATGAAACGTCGGCATTTGGGGTTGAAGAGCCGATCAGTGAGCAAGAAGCCCATCACTTGGATTTACTCATTGTTCCCGGCTTGGCTTTTTCGAAAAAAGGCTATCGCATCGGCTTTGGCGGCGGCTATTATGATCGTTTCTTGTCAGCTTTTGATGGCAAGACCGTTTCTTTGGTCTTCGGAGAACAATTCAACGATCAATGGACACCAGATGTATTCGACATTCCAATCGATAAAATCTATACGGATTCGCTTATTCGCACGTAAAGGAGCACGTCAATGAATTCTCAAATGAAAAGATGGCTGAATCAGCCGATCTTCACGTATCTATTTTTAGCTATCCAAACTATTGTGTTTATCTTGGGTTATTTTAGTCCCTCTATTCAATCAGGCGGGGTGATGTTTGGTCCGTTTGTCGTCTATTTAAATGAATATTGGCGTTTCGTTACCCCAATCTTTCTGCATTTCGGGTTGGCACATTTTGCGATCAACTCTGTGATTCTCTATTATATGGGGCAACAAGTAGAAGCCATCTATGGTCATAGCCGTTTTTTTGCCTTGTATTTACTAAGCGGCATCATGGGCAATACCATGAGTTTTGCTTTCAACCAAATAGGGGTTCAATCAGCAGGCGCTAGTACTTCATTATTCGGGCTTTTCGGGGCATTTTTGATTTTAGGTTGGCATTTTAGAAATGATTACCGCATCCAAGCAATGGTACGGCAATTTGCCCTATTCGTTGGATTGAACCTGGTTTTTGGGGTGTTTGATCAAACGATTGATATGTGGGGACACATTGGCGGGATCCTCGGTGGGTTATTGTTAGGGAGTCTTTTGGCATTGCCAAAGAACTATGGAAAATATTCGATCCACACCAGAATCCTCTCTGGCGGACTCTTTGTTTTCTTATTGGCTATTTTTGTGATATATGGTTTTAAAAAATATTAATTACTTGTATAATAAGCAGGAAGTGGTTAAATGGAAACGTTATATGACGTACAACAATTACTGAAACAATTTGGTGTTTACGTATATGTCGGCAAGCGGATCTACGATATAGAACTGATGCAAATCGAGTTGAAAAACTTTTATGACAGTCGCTTGATAGATCGGGATGTATATCTGACTGCCCGGCGAATTCTTACGCGGGAGCATCGAATTGAAGAAAGCCGGGAGGAAAACAAGTGATGGACAAAAAAATCATCGGAATTGATTTAGGCGGAACAACTGTGAAATTCGCTATTTTAACGAGCGAAGGCGAGATTCAGCAAAAATGGAGTATTGACACCAATATTCTTGATGAAGGCTCACATATCGTGCCAGAAATCGTGGCATCGATCAATCATCGCCTAGAATTATATGGCTTACAGCCGGAAGCATTTATCGGTATTGGTATGGGGACACCAGGAAGTGTCGACCGTGACAAAGGAACCGTCATAGGTGCCTACAATCTGAACTGGAAAACACTTCAGCCAGTCAAAGAACTGATTGAAAAAGGCACAAAAATCCCATTTGCCATCGATAACGATGCCAATGTAGCAGCTTTAGGTGAGCGTTGGAAAGGGGCAGGGGATAACAATCCTGATGTCATCTTTATCACACTAGGTACAGGTGTTGGCGGCGGTATCATCATGGAAGGGCAATTGCTTCATGGGGTTGCTGGTTGTGCCGGAGAAATCGGTCATATCACTGTTGATCCTGAAGGGTTCGAATGTACTTGCGGCAAACGTGGTTGTTTAGAAACGGTTTCTAGTGCGACGGGTGTTGTGCGAGTTGCTCGACAGTTGGCAGAAGAATATGCTGGCGACTCGGCATTGAAACAACAGCTGGACAATGGGGAAGATGTTTCAAGTAAAGATATTTTTGAAGCGGCTCAAGCAAACGATTCATTTGGCTTGATGGTCGTTGATAAAGTGTGCTTCTACCTTGGGTTGGCATGCGGAAACCTAGGAAACACATTAAATCCATCAAGTATCGTTTTAGGTGGAGGCGTATCGGCAGCCGGTGAATTTTTACGTGAACGGGTTGCTGCCTACTTTGCTCAATTTACCTTCCCACAGGTAACGGAAAGTACTGAAATCAAATTGGCCGAACTTGGGAATGATGCCGGTGTGATTGGGGCAGCATCATTAGCTTTGCAGTTTGCAGCAAAAGCATAGATGACAAGCTGCTAGGCAATGATACATTAAAGCAGCATAAATCAAAAAAGAATGTTTGTTACAATAGAGAGGAATAGAAGAAATGACACCAATTATGTGGCTAAACTTGGTTTTGGCATTAATAATCTTAGCAATCGCTTTGAACTGGGCGTATTTTCAAATTATGGGACGCCGTTCAGCAACGATCATCTCAGAAGATGAATTTAAAGCAGGAATGAAGAAAGCCCAAGTGATCGACGTTCGGGAAAAAAATGAATTTGACAGTGGGCATATTTTAGGGGCGCGTAATATTCCCTTTACGGTTTTAACCAATTCCTTCAGCGCATTTCGTAGAGATCAACCAATCTACTTATATGACACGCGTAAATCGTTGAGTATTCGGGCAGCAAATAAATTACGTAAAGAAGGCTTTACCAATGTCTATATCCTAAAAGAAGGGTATGAAGGTTGGAGCGGCAAGACGAAAAAGAAAAATAGTTTATAAAAGAGAGAACTCAAGGCAAAAGAACACAAGCAAATTTGAATGAGTGACGAAACACCAAATGGAGTGTTTCAAGTAAGTCATTGTTCAATTTACATTGTGGGCTTTTGCCTTTATTTGAACTTAGGTCTATCGATAAGGAGAGTGTGCGTTGATCAAGCGAAAAAGAATTTATGAAGTGGCGGAAACGACAGATGGCTATCGGGTATTGGTGGATCGCATCTGGCCTAGAGGAATGAAAAAGGAGGCAGCCCAGATCGATCTATGGCTCAAAGCAGTCGCACCAAGTACTGAATTGCGCAAATGGTTTGGGCATGATCCTGAACGTTTTGATGCCTTTAAAGGCTGCTATCTACAAGAATTAGAGAAAGCGCCAGCTAAAGATGCCTTGGCACGGTTAAAAGCGTTGGTTGCTGAACAACAGACCGTGACCTTACTATACGGAGCGAAAAATGAAGAACAAAATCAAGCCGTGATTTTGCAGGACTTACTGGAGAAGGCAGAATGATTACCTAAAAGAGCCGCCAGCCTATTGAAGGCTGACGGCTCTTTTGTAGCAAATGATTAGCGGGCAACGCTTTTACGCATCGCGCGTTTCCGTTTTTCATCATGATCTGCTTGTTGTTCGTCAATTGGATCAATCACTTGTTTCTTGACCGTCATAACAACACTTGCAGCTGCAGCAACCGTTGCGACTGTTCCTACTAAAAATCCTGAAAGAAATCGTTTCATCATTAAACACCTCGCCTTTAGTTATAGGTTCATTATGAATGAAAACGGAAAAAATATCAAAAAAAATCACTTTTAGGATTGAAAACGCTTGAAATAATTTAGTAAATAATTTACAATAAGTTTACTAAAAAGAAAGTGGGAGTGAGAAAAATGGAGCAATTGCAACAGATATTTATTGATAAATTTGGAACAGCAGGCACAGGCATGTATTTTGCGCCAGGGAGAATCAACTTGATCGGTGAACACACAGATTACAATGGCGGTTATGTTTTCCCGGCGGCAATCACATTAGGGACGTATGCAGTAGCACGAAAACGTGAAGACCAGTTGATCCAACTCTATTCAGAGAATTTTCCAGAAAAAGGCGTGATCTCCTTTCAGTTAGATGAGCTAGATTACCGAAAAGAAGATGATTGGACAAACTATCCGAAAGGGGTCGTTCGTTTCCTAAAAGAAGCGGGGCAAGGGATCGATCGTGGCTTTGACATCGCTTTTTATGGCAACATTCCGAATGGCGCAGGTCTTTCTTCTTCTGCATCGATTGAATTGCTGACGGGGGTTTGTCTAAAAGATCTCTTTGATTTAACTTTGAAGACCTTGGACTTAGTTAAAATCGGCAAAAAAGTCGAAAATGAGTTTATTGGCGTTAACTCAGGGATCATGGATCAATTTGCGATCGGAATGGGTCAAAAAGACCATGCATTGCTTTTAGATACGAACACTTTAAATTATGAAGTCGTACCAGCGGCATTTGGTGATTATGTCGTAGCGATCATGAATACCAATAAGCGCCGCGAATTGGCTGATTCTAAATACAATGAACGACGTGCAGAATGTGAAGAAGCATTAGCTCGTTTGCAAAAATCATTAGCCGTTGATTCATTGGGTGCATTAGACGAAGCAACCTTTTTTGCAAATACAGCATTGATCGATGATCCACGCTTGATCAAACGGGCGAAACATGCAGTGACGGAAAACCAACGGACATTAAAAGCAAAAGCTGCTTTGACTGCTGGTGATCTTGAAGAATTCGGCCAGTTGTTAAATGCTTCGCATGCTTCATTGCGGGATGATTATGAAGTGACAGGGCGTGAACTAGATACATTAGTCGCAGCTGCTCAAGCGCATCCTGCTGTTTTAGGTGCGCGGATGACTGGTGCGGGCTTTGGCGGCTGCGGGATCGCATTGGTCAAAGCAAGTGAATGGGCTGATTTTGAAGCGTCCGTCAAAGCAACCTATTTAGCAGAAATCGGCTACGCAACCGACATTTATCAAGCAAGTATTGATGATGGTGCACGAAAACTGTAGAATAAGAAATGATGAAGGAATTTAGAAAGAAGGCTGAAAATATGGCGATTTTAGTATTAGGAGGAGCCGGCTATATCGGTTCTCATGCAGTCGATCAATTGATCGGACAAGGAAAACAAGTCGTTGTCGTTGACAATTTGCTGACAGGACATCGCCAAGCGATCCATCCAGCAGCAACCTTTTATGAAGGGGATATTCGCGACAAAGCATTTTTACAATCGGTTTTTGAAAAAGAAACGATCGACGGCGTGATTCACTTTGCTGCCAGCTCTTTGGTGGGGGAATCCGTAGAAAAACCATTGAAATATTTCAACAATAATGTGTATGGGATGCAGGTCCTCTTAGAAGTGATGAAGGAACATCAAGTGAAACATATTGTCTTTTCTTCTACAGCAGCAACCTATGGGGAACCTGATCATAGTCCAATCACGGAAGAAACCCCAACAAATCCTAAAAATCCTTATGGCGAAAGCAAGTTGATCATGGAAAAAATGATGCGTTGGTGCGATGAAGCCTATGGTATGAAGTATGTCGCATTGCGTTATTTCAATGTGGCTGGCGCGAAGTCGGATGCTTCGATCGGTGAAGACCATGATCCAGAAACACACTTAGTACCGATCATCTTACAAGCTGCTTTAGGACAACGAAAAGAAGTCGCGATTTTTGGGGAGGATTACGATACTCCAGATGGGACTTGTGTTCGTGATTATGTCCATGTCGAAGATCTGATCGCTGCTCACCTGTTGGCATTAGAATATTTACAAAAAGGCAATGAGAGCAATGTCTTCAATTTAGGCAGCAATCATGGGTACTCTGTGAAAGAAATGGTGGAAGCGGCCCGCAATGTAACGAAAAAAGAGATCCCAGCCAGAGTGGCGCCTCGCCGTGCCGGTGATCCAAGTACCTTAGTGGCATCGAGTGAAAAAGCACGAAAGGTTTTAGGCTGGAAACCAGTCTATACCGACGTCGAAGCAATCATCGAGACTGCTTGGAATTGGCATGTCAGCCATCCAAATGGGTATCAAGGGCAGGAGGAATAACCAATGACGATCAGCCAAACAATCAGCGATTTCGTCACTTTAGCAATCAAGGCTGGCGGCTGGATGGAAATGGATCGTATTTATTTGCAAAACCGAGTACTAGCTATGATCGGGGAAGCTGTTTTTGAGCCCAGCGAAATTCGTTCTGTTGCTCGTTCCTCGATTGAATTGATGGACGAACTGGTGGCATGTGCATTGAGCAATCAGCAAATTGGCGATTCTCACGCAGAAAGAGAAATCTTTGAAGCCCAGTTGATGGACTTTTTGACGCCACCGCCTTCAGTAGTCAATGCTTTTTTTGCGCAGCATTATGCCAATGATCCTAAAGAAGCGACGGATTATTTCTTTGAGCTGTGCCGTCAAAATGATTACATCAAGACTCGGGCTATCGCTAAAAATATCGTCTTTCCTGTTGATACGGAGTATGGGGAGATCGAGATCACGATCAATTTATCAAAACCTGAAAAAGATCCGAAGCAAATTGCCCAAGAAGGTACCGCTACTTCTGTAGATTATCCGAAATGTATGTTGTGTTTGGAAAATGAAGGCTACCAAGGAAGAGTCAATTACCCAGCGCGGACCAATCATCGGATCATTCGTATGAATTTGGATAATGAAGCGTGGGGCTTCCAATATTCTCCTTACGCCTATTACAATGAGCATTCGATTTTTCTTTCTTTAGACCATCGGCCTATGAAAATCAATTTGCAAACCTTCGCTCGCTTGTTGCAGATCATTGAAGTGATGCCGCATTATTTTGTCGGGTCCAATGCCGATCTGCCGATCGTTGGGGGTTCGATCTTGTCCCATGACCATTACCAAGGAGGGCGGCATACGTTTGCCATGGCAAAAGCGCCAATCGAACAACACTTTTCTTTGACTGGGTTTCCTGATGTCGCTGCGGGGATCGTGAAGTGGCCAATGTCGGTGATACGATTACAAGCGAAAAACAAACAAAAATTAGCCGCCGCTTGCCAATATGTGTTAGCCCAATGGCAACAGTACTCAGATCCAAGTGTTTCGATCCATGCTTTTTCAGAAGATGGGACGGCGCATCATACGGTGACACCGATCGCCCGCAAGCAAGGAGAGCTGTTTGAAATGGACTTAGTCTTGCGGGATAATAATGTTTCCAAAGAACATCCTGACGGCATTTTTCATCCACATCAAGAAGTGCAGCATATCAAAAAAGAAAATATCGGATTGATTGAAGTCATGGGTTTGGCAGTTCTCCCACCGCGTTTAGCTCCGGAACTAGAAGAAGTGACTGCTTATCTATTGGATCAGCCCAATCAGATCGCGGCTTACCATATACCGTGGGCAGATGCGATCAAAGCCCAGCACCCAGAATGCAATGCCGAAAACGTGTCGCAGATTTTGCGCAATGCATTAGGAGAAGTCTTTACGCAAGTATTGACGCATGCGGGCGTCTTTAAACGAGACCAGACAGGGCAAACGGCCTTTGCTCGCTTTATAGCTACTTTATAAAAAAGTTCCCCGCAAAAAAAGGAGGCTGGAAGATGGCAACGATCAAAGATATTGCACAACAGGCTGGCGTCTCGCCAGCCACTGTATCACGGGTGCTGAATTACGATTCAGAATTATCGGTCAGCTCTGAAACCAAAGAAAAAATTTTTAAGGCCGCAGAAGCACTCAATTACACAAAACATAAAAAAAAGAGTCAGCCAGAAACCAGTAGTATGCGCTTGATCCAATGGTTTGATACCGAGGAAGAATTAGCGGATCTTTACTATTTAGCGATCCGTATCGGGATTGAAAACAAAACCGAAGAATTAGGGATCCGTTTGCTGAAAGAACCCTATGAAGGATTGTCTGATACCGCCGTCGATGGAACGATCGCGCTAGGGAAATTCGATGATCACCAGATTCGTCAATTGAAAAAAAGCCAATCCAATTTGTTGATGGTCGATTTTGACGCATTGGCCCAGGGCGTCAATTCTCTGGTGGTGGACTTTCAACAAGCGGTCGATTTAGTGATCGATGACTTTATTGCAAAAGGCCACCAAAGGATCGGCTTGTTATCAGGCGTTGAGTTTACCAAGGACCATCACCAAGAAATCGAAGACCCTCGGCGCCGGATTTTTGAGGAACGGCTTCGTCGGTTGAAGTTGCACCACCCGCAATATCATCTCAGCGCACCGTTTACAGTAGAGGGCGGTTATGAGGCGATGAAAGAGTATTTGCAGCAAAACAAAGAGTTGCCAAGTGCCTTATTTTCTTCCAGTGATGCCTTAGCGATTGGCGCTATGCGTGCTTTGCAAGAAAAAAACATCAAGATTCCAGATGAGATCGCAATTATCGGCTTCAATGATGTCAGTGTCGCAAAGTACGTCTTTCCGACTCTGTCAACCATCAAAGTTCATACGGAATGGCTGGGGGAGCTGGCAGTGACGACCTTGCTGGATATCATTACGAATGCAGCACCCGTTCCTCGAAAAGTTACGATCGCAACGGAGCTGATTACGCGCCAATCTTCTTAGCAACCAGTTGAATCATCGGAGGATACCGTTACACACGTCAACTGAGTTTTAATGAAATAACAAAAAAATGAATATCGCCTTACCCGAACCTTTAAACAGCCCCGCTGGTTTGCAGCTGCAACCGCGCTTGCTTTTTTCAAAGGTTCGGGTATTGTTGTCCTATTGCTTTTTTTCTTAACACAGGCATCTTTTTGGAGACTTGGTTGGGCATTTGATTAGAATATGGTAGAATATGAGAGAGTTTTTTGAATGGGGAGAAGATAGATGAAAACATTAGCGATTGATACCTCAAACCAGACACTGGCGGTTGCGGTGGTCGATGGTCAAGAAGTGTTGGGACAAAGCCAGACGATGGCGATCAAAAACCACAGCACAGCATTGATGCCTGCCATCGATGGATTGATGCAAGCAGTGGGGATGGCCCCTAAAGAGCTGGAGCAAATCGTTGTTGCGAAAGGTCCTGGTTCGTATACGGGTTTGCGCATCGGTGTCACAACAGCAAAAACGCTGGCACAAACATTGAACATCCCGCTGATTGGTGTTTCTAGTTTGAAAGCAGTCGCTGCCAATTGCGTGGGCGTATCGCAAGTGATCGTCCCGTTGTTTGACGCTCGCCGTCAAAATGTCTACGCAGGTGCCTACCAATGGCATAATGGGACCTTAGAAACAAGGATCAAAGACCAGCATATCTCACTTTCTGAGTTATTGACCCAGCTAAAAGCAGTTGATGGTCAAGAAGTGCTATTTGTCGGCGCCGATACCGTCAAATTTAAAGACATGATCGAGGCGGAACTGCCGACAGCCCATATCAATCAAGTGTCGTTTTGGAATTACCCGAATGGCGTTGTTTTAGCTGCTATTGCGAAAGAAGAAGCGCCGGTGGCTTCGATCCATGATTTTGTACCGGACTATTTAAAATTAGTTGAAGCCGAAGAAAAATGGTTAGCCTCGCATGAACCGGGAGTGGATGCCTATGTTGAAAAAATTTAAAACGATGACGGGAAAGTTGGCTCTTTTCCGTCAGATTCAATATCCAGAGCGTAAAAAAGAGATACGAGGGGAAACGTATGTTGTTCGTGAATTAGTCGGTGATGACATTAAAGAGCTGCTGCAGGTGGAGCGTCTCGTGTATGCTGGGGAACTGCCTTGGACCAAGAGCGCCTTTTTGTCAGAACTTTATTCACGGGTCAAACATCTTTATTTGGGCATCTTGCATAATGAACGGATGATTGGGTTTATCGGGGTGCGGATTTTAGGCGCTGATGCCCATATCACCAATATCGCGATCATTCCTGATTATCAAGGAAAAGGGATCGGTTCTTTCTTGCTAGGAGAGATCGAACGTTATGCAAGGAAAAACAAATGCGACCGTTTGACATTAGAAGTTCGCCTGGGCAATCGTGATGCGCAACGTTTGTATCGGACCCTCGGGTTTGTTTCACAGGCGATCAAAACGGCGTATTACACTGAAGGCAATGAAGACGCATTGGATATGGTGAAATTTTTAAATGATTAACGAACAAGCAGATCAAACGATCCCGACACCGCAAATGCTCTGGTCATTGGCGGATCAGAGCTATCCCTTTGGCTCGCCTTGGAATCTGCAGCAATTTCAGCAAGATTTGCAAAACAGCAACAGTCGCTATTTGTTTCGTTATGGAAAAACCAACCAAGAGCTGATTGGGTTTCTCTGTTTTCAGCAAGTGCTGGATGAAGCAGAGCTGTTTAATGTAGCGGTTTTACCAGCATATCAAGGGCATGGTTTGGCGAAAGAATTGTTGAAACAAATGGAATCGCTCGTGGAACAAACCGATGGTCGGCGGATCTATCTTGAAGTACGTGTGTCGAATTTACAAGCACAGGCCCTTTATTTGCGCATGGGCTATACGGTCATCGGTCGTAGAAAAAAATATTACAGTCATCCTGAAGAGGATGCGTTGATTATGGAAAAGAAAGTAGGCGGAAAAAAATCAAATGAATGAATTGATTTTAGCCATTGAAAGCAGTTGTGATGAAACCAGTGTGGCAGTGATTAAAAACGGCGACACCATTTTAAGTAACATTGTTGCTTCGCAGATCAAGAGCCACCAGCGCTTCGGCGGTGTCGTACCAGAAGTCGCTAGTCGTCACCATGTCGAACAGATTACTTTGTGCATCGACGAAGCATTGACCCAAGCCAACACACAACCAGAAGAATTATCAGCCGTGGCTGTCACCTATGGTCCAGGGTTGGTTGGGGCACTGTTGATTGGGCTCTCTGCAGCGAAAGCCTTTGCGTGGGCCCACAGCTTACCGCTGATTCCGGTCAATCACATGGCAGGACATATTTATGCAGCTCGCCTAGTGAAGCCATTGGTTTTTCCTTTAATGGCATTATTGGTCAGCGGCGGCCACACCGAATTGGTGTATATGGCAGAAGATGGCTCTTTTGAGATCATCGGAGAAACGAGAGATGATGCCGCTGGTGAAGCCTATGACAAAGTTGGTCGAGTTCTCGGTTTGCCTTATCCTAGTGGGAAAGAAATTGATCGCCTTGCCCATCTAGGTAGTGATACGTATCACTTTCCTCGAGCAATGATGCAAGAAGATAATTTTGATTTTAGTTTCAGTGGCTTGAAGAGTTCCTTTATCAACTTTGTGCATAATGCACAGCAAAGAGAGGAAGCATTGTCAGTAGAAAATCTAGCAGCCAGTTTTCAAGCCAGCGTAGTCGAAGTATTGGTTCACAAAACAGTGCGGGCATGCCAAGCCTATCCGGTAAAACAACTGATCGTCGCTGGCGGGGTCGCCGCGAATCAAGGCTTGCGTGACGCTTTACAAAAAGCAATGCAGGAATTGCCGGAGGTAGAACTGTTGATTCCACCGTTGCGCCTTTGCGGAGATAATGCGGCCATGATTGGTGCCTATGCCCATGTTGCGTTGAAAAAGCAGCACCTAGCAGACCTTTCATTGAATGCTGATCCAAGTGTCAGCTTTGCCCATAGGATTTCTTAAGATGATTGCACCTAAGATCCGTTCTTAGGTGTTTTTTTTTGCTTCATTTATGAGCAAACAGAAGATATAGTTGTATTATATTTCATTATTTGATATTCTTATGTATATTTATTAATTATTTGAGAGGCGGGTATGCAATGACATCAGTTTTTAAAGGACGCAGTTTTTTAGCAGAGAAAGATTTCACAAAAGAAGAACTGCAATATTTAATTGATTTTTCCCAGCACTTAAAAGGGATGAAAGCCAACAATCAACCACATCGCTACTTAGAAGGAAAAAATATTGCACTTTTGTTTGAAAAGAATTCAACACGGACGCGAGCGGCCTTTACGGTTGCAGCGGTGGATTTGGGGGCGCATCCGGAATTTTTAGGGGCCAATGATATTCAGTTGGGGTCTAAAGAATCCGTTGAAGATACCGCCAAAGTATTCGGACGCATGTTTGACGGGATCGAGTTTCGCGGCTTTAGCCAACAGGTCGTCGAAGATCTGGCCAACTATTCAGGCGTGCCTGTTTGGAATGGCTTAACGGATGACTGGCATCCAACACAAATGATCGCTGACTTTTTAACCATTCAAGAAAACTTCGGTGAACTGACTGGCTTGACCATCGCATACTGTGGGGATGGGCGCAACAATGTCGCCAATTCTTTGTTAGTGACGAGTGCGATTTTAGGGGTCAATATTCATGTCGTCACCCCAAAGGCCTTGCAGCCAGAAGCAAACATTATCGAACAAGCACAAGCCTATGCTCAGCACTCTGGCGCAAAGATCCTGGTGACGGATGACGTGGATCAAGGTGTTTTAGGCGCTGATGTCGTGTATACCGATGTTTGGGTTTCAATGGGCGAAGAAGAAAAATTTCAAGAGCGGATCGAACAGCTGCTGCCTTATCAAGTAAACCAATCGTTGATGGAAAAAACGCAAAATGACCAAGTGATTTTTATGCACTGTTTACCGGCTTTTCATGATGAACAAACTATTTATGGCAAAAAAGCAGCGCAGGCGTATGGGATTTCTGAGATGGAAGTCACTGACGAGGTCTTTCGTAGCAAGTATGCTCGTCAATTTGATCAAGCCGAAAATCGTTTGCACTCAATCAAAGCGATCATGGCAGTGACTGCCGGGGATCTATTTATTCCTAAAGTATAAAAATAAAATTTTTGAAAAATGCCAGAATCTCGCTAGCCAAACAAACATTTCTTTGCTATACTTTCTGGGAAGTAAATAGCCTTGATTTGATGAAACAAGAGAAGTAGCGATTCGAGTATCAGTTAGCGAGTTCGGGGTGGTGGAAGCCGAATTGATCAGATTGTGAAACGCACTTGTGAGAATTTGCTAAGCAAACGGAATTCTGCCGTTATCAGAAAAAAGTGGGTCCGAAAAGGACAATCAGAGTGGTACCGCGGGAAATCTCGTCTCTAGTGCAAGTTATGCGCTAGAGGCTTTTTTGTTTTTATCAATCATTTCTTGCATGAAAAACATACAACTGTTTGCTTGCTTCAAACAACGTTTCATCAAAAAATGGGTTCAGTCATTATAGGAGGGATACTATGAATAACAAAGAAATCGTCGCACAAGCGATCCATCAAGTAGTAAAAGAAGATCTATCGATCGAACAAGTTCAGCAATTACTGGAAAATCCAAAGTCAGCCGACCATGGGGATGTGGCATTCCCAGCCTTCTCGCTAGCAAAAGTCTATCGGAAAGCGCCGCAGCAAATTGCCGCAGACTTAGCAGAAAAAATCGATCAAGCGTCTTTTGAAAAAATTGAAGTGGTCGGTCCGTATTTAAACTTCTTTATGGATAAAAAAGCAATCTCTGCCCATGTCTTAGAGCTGGTTCTCAAAGAAAAAAATCATTTTGGCGATCAAACCATCGGCAATCAGCAAGCAGTACCGATCGATATGTCTTCACCAAATATTGCCAAACCCATCTCAATGGGGCATTTGCGTTCCACTGTGATTGGTAACTCGATCGGCTTTATTTTAGAAAAAATCGGTTATCAGCCAATTCGCATCAACCATTTAGGCGACTGGGGCACACAATTTGGGAAATTGATCGTTGCCTATAAGAAGTGGGGGTCAGAAGAAGCGGTCAAAGCGGAACCAATCAACGAACTATTACGTTTGTATGTTGATTTTCATGAAGCAGCCGAGACAGATAAGCAATTAGAAGATGATGCGAGAGCTTGGTTCAAGAAACTAGAAGATGGTGACCAAGAAGCAATGGATTTGTGGCAATGGTTCCGTGATGAATCATTAAAAGAATTCAATAAAATCTATGATATGTTGGAAGTTTCCTTTGATTCGTTGAATGGCGAAGCTTTCTATAATGATAAAATGACAGAAGTCGTGGAATTATTAGAAGAAAAACACTTGCTAAAAGAAGACCAAGGAGCAGAAATCGTTGATTTGGCTGCCTATGACTTAAATCCGGCGTTGATCCGTAAGTCCGATGGTGCGACCCTTTACATCACACGGGATATGGCTGCAGCGCTTTACCGCAAACGGACCTACAATTTTGCAAAATCATTGTACGTGGTAGGGAATGAACAAAGTTATCACTTCAAACAATTAAAAGCTGTTTTGAAGGAAATGGGCTTTGAGTGGGCAGATGATATGACCCACGTACCATTTGGGTTGATCACCAAAGATGGGAAAAAACTGTCTACAAGAAAAGGCAAGATCGTTCTTTTGGAAGAAGTATTGAATGAAGCGATCGATTCAGCGAAAGAACAAATCACTGAAAAGAACCCAACACTTGAAAACAAAGAAGAAGTAGCAAAACAAGTCGGTGTCGGGGCAGTCGTTTTCCACGATTTGAAAAATGACCGTTTGAATAATTTCGACTTTACGCTAGAAGAAGTCGTCCGTTTTGAAGGAGAAACCGGACCATACGTGCAATACTCTCATGCCCGTGCCATGAGCATTCTTGAAAAAGCCAACTTTGATCCCGCTGCTGTCAGCAGTCTGGCGTTGGCAGACGCTGAGAGCTGGGAAGTTATCAAATTGATTCAGCGCTACCCAGAAACGGTCATGCAAGCGGCGGAAAAATATGAACCATCCGTCATTGCCAAACATGCCATCAAGTTGGCACAAGCCTTTAACAAGTATTATGCCAATGTCAAAATCTTAGCCGAAGATACGGAAAAAGACGCACGTCTAGCTCTTGTTTATGCAGTAACTACTCTATTGAAAGAAGATTTACGGTTGCTTGGTTTACACGCACCCGACAAAATGTAACAAAAAAAGCTGTGTCACTTGTTTCGACAAGGGCACAGCTTTTTTTGTAGTGAAGAATGCAGCTAGATCCTATAGCTGTTTTTACGCTATAAGACCGCATGGTTTCTGATAAATTGATAAAAAGTTTCAGCGTCTTCGTCGCTGCGGGAAATCACCGCTACTGTATCAAAGCCCGCCAACGAGCAAACTTTTTCTGGCATGGTCACTTCATCGATCGCTGCCGAAAGCAAAGGCGCATTGTCCGCAACGGTATGGATCAAGGTCATGAATTGCACACGATCTACTTTAGTGACAACGTCTTCGATCATCTGTATCAAACGCTGCTCTTCTTCTTTTTCATCCTCAGAAGCTTGCATTCCTTGAAAAATGACAAACTTTGTCTGACCTGACTCATCGGGCACTTTCACGATTTTCAAATCACGAATATCGCGAGAAATAGTCGCTTGCGTGGCGGAGACGCCTTGGACTTCCAATTGCTGCAATAATTCTTCTTGCGTGCGTACAGTATGTTCAGTAATGATTTGTCTAATAAGTAAATGGCGATCAGCTTTTCGCATAGGTAAACTCCTTTAAGCATGATTGATTAAGTCAGCCTTATCATAGCAGATAACGCCGAAAAAACCTAGATATAATAAGAAAAGAATTAGAACGTTAAAAAAAAGCGGGACCACGAATCGTAGTTTTTCATTTGAATCAGTTGCATTTCTTTTTTAGCTACTGTATACTGTTTAAGGCGTGAGTTTTTCACGTCAATCCCACATCTTGTTCCATCTGCGAAGCGGTGCTGATCGATTCAGTTCTTCAAGGAGTAAAAGAGCAAGAGAGGAAAACAAAAAACCAAATTGGAGGAAACACAACATGGCAGTAATCTCAATGAAACAATTACTAGAAGCCGGCGTACACTTTGGTCACCAAACTCGTCGCTGGAACCCAAAAATGAAGAAATATATCTTCACAGAAAGAAACGGCATCTACATCATTGATTTGCAAAAAACAGTGAAATTAGTAGACGCAGCTTACGACTACATGAAAAATGTTGCTGAAGAAGGCGGCGTTGCATTGTTCGTAGGTACTAAAAAACAAGCACAAGAAGCAATCAAAGAAGAAGCAATCCGTTCAGGTCAATACTATGTTAACCATCGTTGGTTAGGTGGAACATTGACAAACTGGGAAACAATCCAAAAACGTGTTGCTCGTTTGAAACAAATCAACAAAATGGAAGAAGATGGTACATTTGCTGTTCTTCCTAAAAAAGAAGTCGTTGGCTTGAACAAAGAGCGCGAACGTCTTGAAAAATTCTTAGGCGGTATTGCTGATATGCCAAGAATTCCAGATGTAATGTACGTTGTTGACCCACGTAAAGAACGTATCGCGATTCAAGAAGCACGCAAATTAAATATCCCGATCGTAGCGATGGTCGATACAAACTGTGATCCAGACGAAATCGATGTTGTTATCCCATCAAATGATGACGCTATTCGTGCCGTTAAATTGATCACTGCGAAAATGGCAGATGCTTTCATCGAAGGTAACCAAGGCGAAGACCAAGTAGCAGAAGAAGATTTTGCTGCTGAATCAACAGAAAACGCAACTTCAATCGAAGAAATCGTTGATGTTGTCGAAGGCGACAACGCATCAGCTGAATAATAAATGATGGAGCTGTTTCAAAGGCTAGGCGCCAAGCCTCACTCTCCTTTGAAACAGCTTTTTTTAAAGACAAGCAATCTTGTTTAAAAACATTTAGGAGGAAACAAAAAATGGCAGAAGTAACAGCTAAATTAGTAAAAGAATTACGCGATATGACTGGTGTAGGAATGATGGACGCAAAACGTGCATTAGTTGAAGTAGAAGGCGACATCGAAAAAGCCGTTGACTTATTACGTGAAAAAGGTATGGCAAAAGCTGCGAAGAAAAACGACCGTATTGCTGCTGAAGGTTTAGCATCTGTAGCAATCAACGGCAACACAGCAGCAATCGTTGAAGTGAACTCAGAAACTGACTTCGTTTCTAAAAACGAAATGTTCCAAGACTTAGTAAAAGAAATCGCTGAAGTAATCGCAGCGAACAAACCAGCTGATATGGATGCTGCTTTAAAATTAGAAACCTCTAAAGGCACAATGGATGCTGCGTTGATCGAAGCAACACAAGTAATCGGAGAAAAAATCAGCTTCCGTCGTTTTGAAGTTGTTGAAAAAGATGACAATGCTGCTTTCGGCGGTTACCTACACATGGGCGGACGTATTGCGGTATTGACTGTTCTTGAAGGAACAACTGACGAATCAGTTGCGAAAGATGTTGCAATGCACGTTGCAGCGATCAACCCTCGCTACGTGAACGAAGCACAAATCTCTCAAGAAGAATTGGATCATGAAAAACAAGTCTTGACAGAACAAGCATTGAACGAAGGCAAACCAGCGAACATCGTTGAAAAAATGGTTGAAGGACGCTTGAAGAAATTTAAAGCAGAAATCGCTTTGGTTGACCAACCATTCGTTAAAGACCCAGATATGACAGTTGAAAAATATGTTGCATCAAAAGGCGCAACTGTGAAATCTTTTGTCCGCTTTGAAGTCGGCGAAGGTATCGAAAAACGCGAAGACAACTTCGTTGAAGAAGTAATGAGCCAAGTGAAAAAATAATTCTGTTCCTCGAACAGATGGGAACGCATGGAAGTGCGCTCCCTTTTTTTAAGCAAAAACGGTTTTTGAAGAAATAGTGTAGATAATTTTCAACGAAAGAGCACCAATATGCTACAATAGTATTGGAGAATGTACGGAGGAATCATGATGGGCAAACCAAAATATCAACGTGTTGTATTAAAATTAAGTGGTGAAGCATTAGCGGGTGACGAAGGCTTTGGGATCAAACCACCGACCATCCAGGAGATCGTTAAAGAGATCAAGGAAGTCCACGAATTAGGTGTACAGATGGCGATCGTGGTCGGCGGCGGAAACATTTGGCGTGGACAAATCGGTGCGCAAATGGGGATGGAAAGAGCCCAAGCTGATTACATGGGCATGCTAGCGACTGTGATGAATGCTTTAGCATTACAAGATACACTAGAAAACGCTGGTGTACCAACGCGTGTCCAAACTTCAATCGAGATGCGTCAAATCGCTGAGCCTTATATTCGTCGTAGAGCAGAACGCCACTTAGAAAAAGGACGGGTCGTCATTTTTGCTGGCGGAACCGGGAATCCTTATTTCTCAACTGATACGACCGCAGCCTTACGGGCAGCTGAAATCAACGCCGATGTCATTTTGATGGCAAAAAACAATGTTGATGGCGTCTACTCAGCAGATCCTAAAACGGATCAAAGTGCTGTGAAATTTGAAGAATTGACTCATTTAGAAGTCATTTCCAAAGGATTGCAAGTAATGGATTCAACCGCAAGTTCATTAAGTATGGACAACGATATTCCATTAGTCGTATTCAACTTGAATGAGCATGGAAACATTCGCCGCGCCATTTTAGGTGAACATATTGGAACGACAGTAAGGGGGAAATAACATGGCTGACAAAATTTTAACAGAAGCAAAAGACAAAATGAAAAAAGCAGCAGAAAACTTGCAGCGGGAACTAGGACAAATCCGTGCTGGCCGCGCGAACGCGAGCATCTTAGACCGCGTAATGGTTACTTACTATGGTGTACCAACACCCTTGAACCAAATGGCTTCAATTACGATTCCAGAAGCAAGAATTTTGATGATCACACCTTTTGACAAAACAATGATCCAAGAAGTTGAAAAAGCCATCATGCAAAGTGATATTGGTATCACGCCTGCCAATGACGGAACAGTGATTCGTTTGGTGATTCCTCAATTAACGGAAGAACGCCGTAAAGAATTAGCAAAAGACGTGAAAAAAGAAGCTGAAAATGCGAAAATCGCCGTCCGTAACATTCGTCGGGATGCCATGGAAGCTTACAAGAAACAAGAAAAAGCTGGCGACATCACAGAAGATGATTTGCGGGAATCTGAAAAAGAAGTGCAGACTGCTACAGATAACAGCATCAAAGAAATCGATGCCATCGCAGCTGAAAAAGAACAAGAATTACTTGAAGTTTAAAAGGAATGACGAAGAGTCGCTTCAGCGGCTCTTTTTTTATGGGCGAAACTATCTCATGTACTTGAATATGACAGCTGTTTTTTTGTTTTTTCTTAATATGGAAATCTTTTCTTGGTTTTCATAGGCAAGAAATCTGATTATTGTTATAATGTAAAAGATGAATTTCAAGAATTGGAAGAGGAGCGAATACGATGCTGCGTTTTTTTCCACAAAAAGACAAATATATCAAAGAAGCGGCTGAACATGAATTTGATCCATCACTGCCGATTCCCCAACACATCGCGATCATTATGGATGGTAACGGCAGATGGGCGCAAAATCGGCGCTTGCCAAGAGTAGCTGGCCACAAAGAAGGCATGGAGACGGTAAAGAAAATCACGAAACACGCTTCACACTTAGGTGTGAAGGTATTGACGCTTTATGCATTTTCGACAGAGAATTGGAAACGGCCGAACGAGGAAGTAGACTTTTTGATGCAACTACCAGTCGACTTTTTCGACACCTTTGTTCCTGAGCTAATCAAAGAAAATGTTCAAGTCAAAGTGATGGGGTTCACGGATTCTTTACCCCTACACACGCAAGAAGCGGTCAAGCGAGCGATCGACCAAACCAAAGACAATACGGGAATGATCTTGAATTTTGCTTTGAATTATGGCAGCCGCGCAGAAATTTTGACAGCTGTCCAAGCGCTTTATGAAGAACTCTCGGCTTCCGGCGAAGCCCTACCAGAGCTCACGGAAGACATGCTGGGGACGCATTTGATGACTGGTTTTTTACCAAGCCCTTTGCGGGATCCTGAATTGGTGATTCGAACGAGTGGTGAGGAACGTGTCAGTAATTTCTTGTTATGGCAGATTGCATACAGCGAGTTATTCTTTACGAAGGCGCTCTGGCCTGATTTCGATGCTGCGTTATTAGAGGACGCGATTGGGAGCTTTCAACAACGAAACCGGCGTTTTGGCGGTTTGAAAACAGAGGAGGAAGAAGAGTGAGACAACGTGTAATCACTGCGGTCGTCGCATTAGCCTTTTTCCTGCCAATTATTTATGTTGGCGGCATTGCCGTCGAATTGCTGGCAGCAGCAATGGCAGGAATTGGTGTTTATGAATTATTTCGGATGAAAGGACTAGCTATTTTCAGTTTTGAAGGAATTCTTTCAATCCTCGGAGCGGTGATCTTAGTTTTGCCTCAAGAACGCTGGTTTTTCTTTTTGCCAGAGGGGACAGATAAAAGTGCCTTGTACTATCTGATCGTTCTTTTGTTACTAGGGATCGCGGTTATTTCGAAAAATACGTATACCATCGATGAAGCTGGGTTTCCGGTGATCGTTAGCTTATATACCGGTGTCGGGTTTGAACGTTTCTTGACGGCACGGTCAGCAACGGATGGATTAGTTGTTTTAGTTTTCGGGCTGTTTATCGTGTGGGCAACGGATATTGGGGCTTACATGGTGGGACGGCGTTACGGCCAACGAAAATTATGGCCGGAGATTTCTCCTAATAAAACCATCGAAGGGGCCCTAGGCGGGATTGCTGCTGCGGTGGTCGTAGCTGGTTTGTATCTATTAGCATTTCCTGGGAAAGATTATTTTGGACACGGTAGTGCCATCATGATTTTATTGACGGTCCTCTTTTCGATCGCTGGGCAATTTGGTGATTTAGTGGAATCCGCGATCAAACGTCACTATGGCGTGAAGGATTCAGGGAATATCCTGCCAGGTCACGGAGGAATCTTAGATCGCTTCGACAGCATGTTGTTTGTGTTTCCAATCATGTATTTATTCGGTGTCTTTTAGAAAATTTTTAAGAAGTGCAGGCTTGGCTTGCGCTTCTTTTTTTAAATTCTTGTTACAACGGGAATGTGAGTTCCTCAACGGGAACCGGTGTGATAAAATAAGGAAAGGCTGCCCTGAATGAGAGGGATGCTGTGAAAGAGAGGAACGAGCATGAAAACGATACTTGTATTTATCATTATCTTTTCCGTGGTGGTAGTGATTCACGAATTTGGACACTACTTCTTTGCAAAACGGGCAGGTATTTTAGTAAGAGAGTTTGCCATCGGTATGGGGCCTAAATTGTTCGCGCATCAAGCGAAAGATGGGACGACCTACACGATTCGGATGCTGCCATTAGGCGGGTATGTCCAAATGGCAGGCGGGGGCGAAGATGAGACCGAATTAACGCCTGGCATGCCAGTCTCCTTGGTTCAAGATGCAACTGGCAAAGTCACCAAAATCAATACAAGCAAAAAGATCCAATTGCCGCAAGCGATCCCCATGGAAGTGACCGACTTTGACTTGGAGGAGAAGTTGACGATCACTGGCTTCATCAACGGCAATGAACAAGAAGCGGTTACGTACGCTGTGGATCATGACGCAACGATCATTCATGAAGATGGCGTTGAAGTTCGGATCGCACCAAAAGACGTTCAATTCCAGTCTGCAAAGCTGTGGCAACGAATGCTGACGAATTTTGCAGGACCGATGAATAACTTTATTTTATCCTTGGTTTTATTCACTGGGTTGGTGTTTGCGCAAGGTGGTGTCGCGAATCAAGATGCAACCGTCGTGACAGGAATCGAAGCAGGAACCCCGGCTGCTGAAGCCGGGCTGCAAAATGGCGACGAAATCCTAGCAGTTGAAGGCGTCGATGTTTCCAACTGGTCAGAATTGACGACAGAGATCCAAAAGTACCCAGCTACTCAGATTACTCTAGAAGTCAAACGAGGAGCGGAAACACTTGATTTGACAGCAACTCCTGCGAGTCAAGAATCAGGGGAGACCACGATCGGTTTCTTAGGGATCACGGCTTCGTTAAAAACTGGGATCGGAGACATCTTACTGGGTGGCTTACAAACGACCATTGACAATTCGCTGGTTATTTTTAGAGCAGTCGGCAACTTGATCGCCCAACCAGATATCAATAAATTGGGCGGACCGGTAGCGATTTTCCAACTGTCTTCTCAAGCCGCATCGCAAGGTGTCACAACGGTGATCGCCATGATGGCGATGATTTCCATCAATTTGGGGATCTTTAATTTATTGCCGATTCCTGGATTAGATGGTGGGAAACTGGTTTTAAATATTTTAGAAGGTGTGCGAGGCAAGCCAATCAGTCAAGAAAAAGAAGGCATCATTACCCTGATTGGGTTTGGGTTTTTGATGCTGCTGATGGTTCTCGTTACCTGGAATGATATCCAACGTTTCTTCTTTTAAAAATAAGACGCACAAGCAAATCAATTGTTGATCGGGTGAACATGATTTTTTGTAGCAAAGGAGAAAAAAATGAAACAGTCAAAATGTTTGATTCCGACATTGAGGGAAACCCCCAGCGATGCGGAGACGTTAAGTCATCAACTGTTAGTTAGGGCAGGGTATATTCGACAAGTGGCGGCAGGCATCTATGTCTACTTGCCATTAGCACAAAGGGTGTTAGAAAAGATCAAACGGGTCATTCGTGAGGAGCTGGCAGAAATCGATGCTGTGGAGATGGCGATGCCTTCTTTGCTTCCGTATGAACCATGGAAGGAGTCTGGACGGGCCTCACTGTATGGTGAGTCTTTGTATCGGTTGACAGATCGAAACGAACGAGAGATCGTTTTAGGGCCCACTCACGAAGAGCCGTTCACGACATTGATCAAAAACGAGATCACGTCTTATAAGCGACTGCCTTTGAGCTTATATCAGATCCAAACGAAATATCGGGACGAACAGCGGCCGCGTTTTGGATTGATTCGCAGCCGTGAATTTATCATGCAAGATGGCTATTCTTTTCACGCCGATGAAGCCAGCTTAGATCAAACCTATAATCGCTACGAAATGGCTTACCATGCCATATTGAAACGCTGTGGGATCGAGTATCGGGCAGTGGTCGGGGATAATGGCTTGATGGGTGGCCGAGATTCAAAAGAGTTTTTGGCATTGTCTGGAATCGGCGAAGAGCTGATCTGTTATTCGACTGAAAGCGACTATGTCGCCAATTGGAAACTAGCAACTAGTCAGTATATCGCTAAAAAATCTCATGAGACCTACTTAGAGTTACAAAAAGTCGTTCATAAAGAATCATTATCGTTAGAGGAACTGGCGAAAACACACGATACGGATTTGCAAAAAATCGTTCAAGTATTTTTGCTGCTCGTTGACGAGCAAGTCATTATGGTATTACTTCGAGGTGATCACAGTCTCAATGAAACAAAAATCAAGCATTTTTTAGCGGCTGATCAAGTGAAGGTCCTGACTGCTGAAGAAGCCGAGTCCTATCTGACCAGTGACACACAACTTCGCAGCCCCATTGAGCTTGCTGATTCGATCCAATTGTATGCGGATCAGCATGTCCAAGATATGGCGAATCTGATCGTCCCAGCGGCAGAAAAACAGAGCTATTTTCTCAATGCAAATGTAGGCCGTGATTTTCAACCACTAGCCTTTGCCGATTTTCGCTTGGTTCAAGAAGGCGATCCTTCCCCAGATGGAAAAGGAACCTTAACCTTTACGCGAGGAATCGAAGTTGGGCATATCTTCAAGTTAGGAACCAAGTACAGCGAGGCCCAAGAAGCGACGGTTGTCGATGAAAATGGCGATGAACAACCAATCATCATGGGCTGTTATGGTCTGGGCGTTTCTCGGCTGCTTTCAACAATCGTCGAACAATACGGCAATGAGTTTGGGATCGATTGGCCCCAAGAAATTGCCCCATTTGATGTGCATATCATCCAAACGTCGATTGAAGATAGCTATCAAAATGCCTTAAGTGAAGAAGTAGAAGAAATGATGAACCAAGTCGGCTATCAAGTATTGGTGGATGACCGCAATGAACGTGCAGGGGTCAAATTTGCAGATGCCGATTTGATTGGTTGTCCGATTCGCTTGACCATCGGTAAAAAAGCCGTAGAAGGCATCGTGGAGATCAAAATCAAGCATACTGGCGCTACCGTTGAAGTGAGGAAAGAAGAAGTCGCTTCGACCTTGACGATTTTATTAGCCAACCAAGAATAAATCGGAACAAATGGTAGATCGAGAGAGGAAATCCTTTCTCGATTTTTTAATGAAAGTGAAGACAAAAAGAGGTATACTAGTGAGTACTGAGAAAAGGAGGATCTTCAATTGTCAAAAGAAAGAGAGACCTTTGAGATATTATTAGACCAAATTGCAGCTGCCCCAAATCTTCGGCAGCATCCGTTGATGCAGACTGCCCAAATCAGACAAGTAACCGTGCATCGACAATCAAAAGCGTGGACGTTTTATTTCCAATTTGAACGTTTATTACCGGTGATGGTGTATCAATCCTTTAAACAACACATTGAACTAGCGTTTAAAGAGATCGCGGAAGTTCGCATTGTCATTGAAGCTCAAGATGGTTCCTTCGATGAGCAGTTCATTCAAGAATACTGGCCATTAGCGTTAGCCAATCAAAATTGTGATCGGCCGTTAGTTCATCAAGTGATTAAAAATCAAATGCCTATGATTCAAGAGAACAAAGTGATTTTACCCGTCAACAATGATGCGGTCATCACGATTTTGCAGCAACAGTACTTACCGATCATTGAGGAAAATTATGGGACTTTCGGGTTTCAAAAATTTCGGATCTTGCCGCAGCTAGACAAAGAACAGGCTGAGGCAGCCTTGAAAGAACTTGAAGCACGAAAAGAAGAACAAACGGCAGCCTTCCAATTGCAAGCCGCTGAGAACTTAATGGCCCACGAGCAACGCAAAAAAGAAGTCAAAACAGTCGAATTTGACGGACCAATTGCCTTGGGACGTAATATTCCTGCCGATGAACCTGTGACACCGATGATCAATATCATTGAGGAAGAACGCAGAGTTACGATCCAAGGGTATGTCTTTGATAAAGAAGTTCGAGAATTGCGTTCAAAACGGAAGATTTTGATTTTGAAAATCACCGACTATACGTCGTCGTTTAGTGTGAAAAAATTCTCCAATAATGAAAAAGATGAACAAGTCTTTGATGCCATTGCTAAAGGTAGTTGGGTCAAAGTGCGTGGTAGTGTTCAAGAAGATACTTTTATGCGAGATCTCGTTATGAATGCGCAAGATTTGCTGGAAGTCAAACACGAGGCCCGCAAAGATTATGCACCTGAAGGCGAAAAACGGGTCGAACTTCACCTGCATTCTAATATGAGTACGATGGATGCAACCAACAATGTGGCAGACTTTGTCGCTCAAGCTGGCAAGTGGGGCCATAAGGCGATTGCGATCACCGATCATGGTGGCGCACAAGGGTTTCCTGATGCCCATCACGCCGGAGAAAAAGCCGGGGTAAAAATTCTTTACGGTGTGGAAGCCAATATCGTGGATGACGGGGTAGCGGTTGCCTATAATCCGAAGCCTGTCCCACTGACTGATGCCACTTATATCGTGTTTGACGTGGAGACCACCGGATTGTCTGCAGTGTACGACACCATCATTGAATTGGCCGCTGTGCGGATGCATAAAGGCAACGTGGAAGGCTCCTTTGATGAATTCATCGATCCTGGCCATCCTTTATCACGAACGACCGTAGAATTGACGGGGATCACCGATGAAATGGTTCGGGGGTCAAAATCGGAAGAAGAAGTCTTACGTTTGTTCCGTGAGTTTTCTGAAGGAGCCATTCTAGTTGCCCACAATGCGTCATTTGATATGGGCTTCTTAAATACAAGTTATCGAAAATACGGTATTCCAGAAGCAGAAAATCCCGTCATTGATACATTGGAACTCGCTCGTTATTTGTATCCAGAGTTTAAGCGATTCGGTTTAGGTGTCCTTTCCAAAAAATTCGGCGTTAGTTTGGAGCAACATCACCGAGCGATCTACGATGCCGAAGCAACCGGTCATTTAGCGTGGATCTTTGTCAAAGAAGCGATGGAAAAACATGACATGCTGCTGCACGAAGATTTGAACCGACACGTTGGGGGCGAGAACTCCTATAAAGCAGCTCGGCCTTTCCATGCCACGATCTTAGCCCGAACACAGGCGGGATTGAAGAATTTATTCAAGCTGATCTCGATGTCGAATGTGAAGTACTTCCATGATAAAGTCCCGCGGATCCCGCGCTCAGAATTGGTGAAATTGCGGGAAGGATTGTTAGTCGGAACCGCTTGTGATAAAGGGGAAGTCTTTGTCGCAATGATGCAAAAAGGGGTCGATGCAGCGCGGGAACTTGCTAAGTTTTATGACTATATCGAAGTCATGCCCAAAGCAGTTTATGCCCATCTCCTAGAAACGGAGCTCGTGAAAAGCGAAAAAGACCTAGAAGACATTATTCGGAATTTGATCCAAATGGGTGAAGAGTTAGGAAAAATCGTTGTTGCTACTGGGAATGCCCACTACCTGAACGAAGAAGATGCCATTTATCGTAAGGTCTTGATCAATTCGATGGGGGGCGCCAATCCCTTGAATCGGCATAGTTTACCGGATGTACACTTCCGAACAACCGATGAGATGCTGACCGCTTTTCAGTTTTTAGGTCCAGAAGTAGCGAAAGAAATTGTGGTGACGAACCCAAATAAAATCGCTGATCTCTGTGAAAAAGTCATTCCGGTAAAAGATGATCTGTATACACCAAAGATTCCCGGATCTGAACAAGAGATCACCGACTTGAGTTACAACCGTGCCAAAGAGCTATACGGTGATCCATTACCAGAAATTGTGGAAAAACGTTTGAAAAAAGAGCTTGATTCGATCATTGGGAATGGGTTTTCCGTGATCTATTTGATCTCACAAAAACTGGTTCATAAAAGCAATCAAGACGGCTACTTAGTAGGGTCACGGGGATCAGTCGGTTCTAGTTTCGTAGCAACGATGACTGGGATCACTGAGGTCAATCCATTAGCCCCTCATTATTATTGTCCCGATTGCCAGTATTCTGAGTTTTACGAAGACGGCTCGTATGGTTCTGGTTATGATATGCCAGAGAAAAAATGTCCAAAATGCGGCACACGTCTGAACAAAGATGGCCATGATATTCCTTTTGAAACCTTCCTTGGTTTCCATGGCGATAAAGTCCCCGATATCGATTTGAACTTCTCTGGGGAATATCAGCCAGAGGCCCATAACTATACGAAAGTGCTCTTCGGCGAAGAATATGTCTATCGTGCCGGAACGATCGGTACAGTAGCCGATAAAACAGCCTTCGGTTTCGTAAAAGGCTTTGAGCGCGATCATAATCTCCATTATCGAGCAGCTGAAGTCGATCGATTGGCTAAGGGTGCAACTGGCGTCAAACGGACAACTGGTCAGCATCCGGGGGGAATCATCGTTATTCCAGACTATATGGATGTCTATGATTTCACGCCGATTCAATACCCAGCAGATGATCAAAATTCAGAATGGAAAACGACCCACTTTGATTTCCATTCCATTCATGACAATATTTTAAAACTGGATATCCTGGGACACGATGACCCAACGGTGATTCGGATGCTGCAGGATTTATCAGGAATCGATCCTAAAACGATCCCCACGGATGATCCGGAAGTGATGCGTATTTTTGGTGGTACGGACGTGCTAGGTGTGACTGAAGAGCAGATCTACTCAAAAACAGGTACATTAGGCATCCCAGAATTTGGGACCCGATTTGTGCGGGGGATGTTGGATCAAACCCATCCATCGACGTTTGCAGAGCTTTTGCAGATCTCTGGTCTTTCCCATGGTACCGATGTATGGTTGGGCAATGCCGAAGAACTGATTCGTCGCGGAGATGCCAGTCTAGCAGAAGTAATCGGCTGTCGGGATGATATCATGGTGTACTTGATCCATGCTGGCTTAGATGACGGGATGGCCTTTAAAATCATGGAGACGGTTCGTAAAGGGCAATGGAACAAGATCCCTGACGACTTGCGGGACACTTACTTGCAAGCGATGCGGGAGAACAATGTCCCTGAATGGTATATCGATTCTTGTTCGAAGATCAAGTATATGTTCCCGAAAGCCCATGCGGCGGCGTATGTTTTGATGGCGTTGCGGGTGGCTTACTTTAAAGTGTACTTCCCAATTCTCTATTACTGTGCTTATTTCTCTGTCCGGGCGGATGATTTTGATTTGATTGCCATGTCAAAAGGAAAAGACGCCGTAAAAGAACGGATGCAAGAAATCACTGACAAAGGATTGGATGCGTCAACGAAAGAAAAGAATCTGTTAACCGTTCTGGAGTTAGCCAATGAAATGTTAGAGCGCGGTTATGAATTTGGGATGATCGATCTGTATAAATCGGATGCGGAAAACTTCGTGATCGACGGAAAAAAATTGATCGCACCATTTCGAGCAGTGCCGAGTTTGGGACTAAACGTAGCGAAACAAATCGTGGAAGCACGGAAAAATGGTCCTTTCTTATCGAAAGAAGATCTCGCCAATCGCGGGAAAGTTTCTAAGACTTTGATTGAATACATGACGGATAACGGTGTTCTTAAAGATTTACCTGATGAAAATCAGTTATCGTTGTTTGATATGTTGTAAACCACCGGCTGTTCACTTAAGATAAAAAATAAGCACATCATCATAATGGCTAGTATAGCTAGTTTCTGCATGATGTGCTTTTTTGTCTTGTTTGTGAAATCGATCTAAGCAGCCACAATCTGACGAAAATCAGAAAGATCGTGGTCTATTGTGGGAAATCATAGGGGCCAGCCTTGGTAGCGAATCAATCGAACCTTTACCATACAAAGAGGAGAAAAATACTCGTTACCGAAAGAAGCGAATGCCTTTGGTAACGAGTATTTTTCGACAAAGTTCGTTAAATAGCTAAAAAAAGAAAAAAAGCAAAACAGGCAAATACACCATGTACAGTAAGACGGAATAGCCTAAACATGAAGTTGCAAATTCTTCATCCCCTTGGTAGTTTCGTACAAGGATCGGGACAGAGTTTTGGACGGGCATAGAGGCTTGAATAATAAACACAGAAAGCATCAATTCAGGAACAGGGATGATTCTGCTTAACAGCCACACAACGAGGGGCGAAAGAACGAAACGACCAAACAAGACACCGACAATGTCTTTCGTCATTCGCAAATTTTTGAGTCCCCCAAAGTAGACGATGATTCCGATAATAAACATTGATAAGGGTGTCGTCAAATCTGCTAGATAGCTTCCAAGGCCATCAACAAATGAGGGCAGCGGTAAGGTGAATAGCATCCAGATCAAACCGATGATGAAACCAATCAAGGCTGGTGAAAAAATCTTTTTTAGCATGACCAATGGATGAAAGGAAATCCGGGCTTCACCAAAATCAGGATTGTCTTTTGCTAACTCAAAAATACCGATGGTCCAAAATAATGTCGTATTTACAATATAGTACAACAACACATAAGGAACGGCTTTTTCACCAAAAATAGCTAAATTGATCGGTAAGCCGATGAAGATCGTATTGGAAAAGGTAAACATGGCGGAAAATGCGCCTTGGTGTTTGGCTTCAACTTGCGCGAAACGTCGCCATAAATAACCAGCGAAGTAAGTGATCATCATGGAAAGTAATGGGATGATCATCCCCGAAACCAATGAAAGAAATTCATCTTTCGTAAAGTTTTTAATAATCGTTAAAAACATATTGGCTGGTAATGAGACATTTAATACCAATTTTGAAAACGTATCGGCGGTTCGATTAGAAAACCATTGTTTGTAAGACAACCAATAACCGATAAACATGAGACTGAAAATGACAAAAATATTGATATATGCTTGAAACATGTGCTCACCTCTCATTTACTATAGCGAAAGGCAGAAGAAGAAGCAACTGATTCCCATTTGAAAACAACAAAAAACCAAACCACTCATTGAGCGATTTGGTCAAGAATTACTAACGTTGCTGCTTGCCTGCGTTACGACCTTTTCCATTAGGCTTTGTCGTGTTCAACGCTTTTTTGACAGCTTCTGTTTTTTCAGGAGTTACATCTTTGCGAGGCGTAACCACCGTTTTTGGCGGATTGGCTTTCATTTCTGCTTCGACTTGGGCACGAATTTTTGGTTTCATGATGACATTCGTGATAAATGTTTGGATACAACTGAAGACCCCACCGACTACCCAATAAAGCGTCACACCAGCTGGTGCACTCATTGACATGAAAACGATCATCAATGGAGAAACGATCAACATGGTTTTCATCGTTTTTTTCTGTTCTTCCGGAATCCCAATGGTTGAGATGTATCCTTGTGCCAGGTAGGAAATACCAGCAATCGCCACAAAGAGGATGCTGGGGTCACCTAATGATACGCCAAAGAACTCAGAGTTTTGGATTCCTTGTGTGTAACGGGCGGTGAAGTAGAGGGCAGAGAAGATCGGCATCTGAATCAGTAAAGGCAAACAACCGATACCGCCAAACATACTGACGTTGTTTTCAGAATAGATTTTTTGCATCTCCGCTTGCGCTTGCATTTGTTCTTCCCGAGTGGTTGCTTTCTTCAAATTGGCTTGCGCAATATCCACTTGAGGTTTCAGAAACTGCATTTTTTCACTTTGAATCATCGTTTTTCGAGACTGATGGATCCCTAATGGTAAGATAATGACGCGGACAACGATCGTTACGGCGATGATCGCCCAGCCGTAAGACCAGTTGAAGTTTTCAACGAGCATCGTGATCATATCACCTAAAGGTTTCACCAAAAAGCGATAAATCATTCCTGTTTCTTTCGGCGTACCATCAGCATTGGTACTGACACAGCCTGATAATGCTAATAACAGGCCAAATAATCCTGATGAAAGCAGCCATTTATTCATTTTAGACATTCTATTCTTCCTCTTCACAATAAATTTAGACAAAAATAACTATACTAAAAAAGACCGACTATTTCAATGTACAAAGAGAAATTCATTGAAAAATCAATCTTTCGACTTAGAAAACATTCAATTATCAATAATAGACTACGTCAAAGCTAGTACGTTCTTTAATGGTATCATCTGGTTGGATGTCGATTTGGTTCACTTTTCCAGCGGGAGAAGGAGAATCTTTCACTCCGGCAACAAAGGCATCGATGATTTTTTCATCTCCCATCGCTTCAATCGAAACAGAACCATCTGCCTCATTTTTTACAGATCCTGTGACCCCTAACTGATCGGCAAGCATTTTCGTGGTATAACGAAAGCCGACACCTTGGACACGCCCTTGAACATGGATTCGTAGTTTCTTCATGGACAATCCCTCCTCTGCTTATAATGATAGCGTTTTTTCAGTAAAAGAACAAGTTAGATCGATTGACTCATGCTATAATAAATTGAGGTGACCACATGAAAGAAATTCAATCGAAAAAAAATACCTTTATCAAGGAAATCAAAAAACTAACACAAAAAAAACACCGTACACAGACCAATACGTATTTGATCGATGGCTGGCATTTAGTGCAAGAAGCGCTGCAGGCCAAAGTACCTATCAAAGCGTTGTTGGTGACACCGCGAGGGTTAAGCGAAGCCAACGGGCAGCTCGATGATTATCAGGAAGAAAGCTATTTGATCACAGAGGAGATCGCAGCGATGCTTTCTGATTTACCAACACCACAAGGAATTTTTGCCGTGGTGGAAAAGCAAGAGCAAAACTTACAGACACTGACGGGTAATTGGTTGATTTTAGATAATGTGCAAGATCCCGGGAACGTTGGTACCATGATTCGAACAGCGGATGCTGCTGGATTTAGCGGGGTGTTTCTCGGCGAAGGAACAGCAGATCTTTACAGCACAAAAGTCTTGCGCAGCATGCAAGGAAGCAACTATCATTTACCGATTTTAGAAGGAGCGATCCCGCCATTTCTAAAGCAGCTACGCTCAGCTGGCGTGACGATTTATGGCACCGAATTAAATAAAGAAGCCGTTCCTTATACCGAGCTTCCTAAAGAACAAACAGCTGCCTTCATTTTAGGTAACGAGGGACAAGGGGTCCACCCAGAACTGTTGGCTTTGACTGACAAAAATGTGTATATTCCCATCTATGGTCAGGCGGAATCATTGAACGTCGCCATTGCAGCCGGAATTTTGATGTATTTTTCTGTCAGTTAGATTTTTAAGGAACTGTTAAACTATTTGAATCTATTGCACCTCACCTAGAATCTTCGATGAATAGGTGCTATACTTTGTCTTGTAACAATCAAGCAGATCAAAAAAAGGTGGCAGACAAAAATTTATGACAGAAAAATGGCAAGAAGATAGCGAATATATGTCTTACGTGGCTGACCTGTTAGAAACAGAAGCTGTAAAAAAATTAGCCAACTTTGTGCAGCATATGAACTCCACACGTTTGGAACATTCGATCAGCGTCTCTTATTATAGTTACAAATTGGCCAAGAAATGGAGCGGCGATGCTCGTGCAACAGCTCGTGCAGGACTCCTTCATGATTTATTCTACTATGACTGGCGTACCACAAAGTTTGATGAAGGTACCCATGCGTATATGCATCCACGAATTGCAGTAAAAAATGCTGAAAAAATCACTGAACTAAGTGATCTAGAAAAAGATATCATCTTGAAACATATGTGGGGAGCAACGATTGCGCCGCCACGTTATAAAGAAAGCTATATTGTCACAATGGTTGACAAATATTGTGCGATCAAAGAAGCATCAGAACCACTTACAGAAAGTATGAAAGAAAAATGGCAACAACGTTTCTGGAAGAAACATCGTACGATTCAATAAGAAAAAAGTTCTTCGAACCAGCCGGTTCAAAGAACTTTTTTTGTTTGCTTAGCCAAAAATAAGTTGGAGGATCGCTGCGCCTACATAAAGGATCAGTAAGGTGATCAATACCGTTAAGTGTCGTCTTTTGTGCATAAAAAGGATCGCTACGAATTCTCGTAAGAAGGCATTTGGTAAATAGTAAAAGGCGGTGGGTGCTCCGATACCATCCGCTTTAAGTTGTGCTTGATCTGCATAGAGACCGGCACGAAAAATATGGTAATTGTTGGAGGAAAAAATAACTTTGTAGCCATTTGGCTTTAAGGAATCCATGATTTCTTTCGAAAACTTCATGTTTTCATAAGTAGTCGTGGAATTTGTTTCTACTAAAATCTCTCCTTCGGGCACTCCTTGCGCAACTGCATATTCTTTCATCGCGACAGCTTCTGGCAGCTTTTCATCGCTTCCTTGGCCGCCTGACATCAGTAACCGAGGAGCGGTTTTTTTCGCTTTAAATTGCGCTTCGTAGAACGAGATTGCTTTATTGATACGCTTGGCCAATAAAGGGGAGACCGTGGTGCCATTCAAAAGACCTGCTCCTAAGACGATGATAAAATCTTGATTGTAACGAGGATGATTGAACTGATAAATGACTGAAATCGATAAAAAGTTCAAAAAGACCACAAATAGATACATCAGACTTAGGGGAACAACGCCGAATAAGGTTCGGATCCAATCCGGGAAAAAGTGCAAAAGGGTATCTGAAAATAATAAAACGGTCAAAACCACTGCTAAGATCAGGGTCAATAGATTGGCGATTGATCGCGACTCTCTTCGTAAAACAATAATGGAATTCCAGTAAAGAAAGACCACGAGAATGGCTAAGCCGAATAATAATACAGCGAAGAAGATCGCTAGCAAAACAGCCAATAGACCACCTACAAGAATATCTTGTGTTCGGTATAGATTAATGACTAGGTAGCCACCAAATGCTAAGACAAACAAATTAAAGAGCAAGCCATTTACGAGTCGGTGCTTGTTGCGCCGATAAGAAAATAAAAAAAGGCCGGCGAAGGCGACTGGTATTAGAATAAAGAAACTGCCTGTCCGTAATTCTGAGACGGCTAAATAAATCAGCAGGGCTAAAATCGTCCAACAGCACTCAAAAAAGAAAATATCTGGCTCATCTTTATTCTTGCGCCACTTTTGAACGACGATCACACCCGTCAAATAGCTGATGGCAAAAATCAGCAATTGCGTAAAATCCATGTTTTTCACTCCTTTAACGATACACCTAGTATACCGAAAAATGACAAAAATTGCTTGTTGCTAAGGTCAAAGTTGCTGAATTTCTTGCAATTCGCTAAAATGAAGAAAAGAAGGAGGAAGGAACATGCAATTAGGTGAAGTGATTCGCGTTGAACGGCCCGCTTTTTATGTGATCGGAAAAGAAGGCAAGGGATTAGCGGAAGAAGGAGCTTCTTGGGTACCAGCGCTATGGGAACTTGCAACAAAGGATTTTGAAGAGATCGAATTTCTAGTGAGCGATCAAAAGGCAGAAGAACTGGAATTTTGGGGCTTAATGAGTGATGGCACTAATTGGTTAGAGCCTTGGCAAGAAACCGGCCGTTATTTGGCAGGCGTTCAAGTCCATACAGAAAATTTTCCTCCCGTCGGTTGGGTTCGTTGGGAAATGCCCGCAATGACCTATCTCGTTGTAAAAACGGATGAAAAAAACTTGACCATGATGACTGAAAAAATGTTGATCGAAGTTTTACCAGAAAATAACGTCCACTTGTCAGCAGCGATCCAAGAAAGATATCTTCCTCATTTTAAAGAAGGGGAAGTTGAATTGTTTTTCCCTGTTGAGCCTTTGGCAGCAGCAACGGTGGAAACGGTAGAATAAAAAAAATCTGTCCGAGAAGCAATCTTTGCTCAGGACAGATTTTTTCTTTGGTTTGGATTAAAAAAGATTCTCGAAAAAGGTAGACACACCGCGCCAAGCACGAACAAAGATGTTGGCTTTTTCTACCGTTTGTGTTGTGACCAATCCTGCAGTTTCGTCATGATCAGAAGCATCAATATAACCAAGCGTATCAGCTGGAATCGAAGCACTTACAGTACCGACTTCTGTGCCCTCAGTCAATGGCGCTTGCAGGGCAGAATCACGATAATGCTCATTAAAGTCAATGGTTGTTTCAAAGGCTGTTGCATCCATATCTCCACGTACCCATAAGGTCAAACCTTGATTTAAGGCAACGGGAACACTCAATTCTTTCCCATCTTTGACTGCCACCGTCTGTGTATCTTCTAACTGTGCATTTTCTGGTAGAATTTCTACTTGTTCCCAAGCATCGAAGGAGTAGTCCATCAACCGACCTGTTTCGATAAAACGTACGCTTGGATTTTCCGCATGACCATTGACGTTTAGCACGACGGTGATAATTCGTTGACCATCCTTGACGGCGGTTCCGACAAAGCAGGCGCCTGCCATATCTGTCGTACCAGTCTTAAGACCGTCAACCCCATCTTTAGTATTCGTAAAGCCTGGAAGCATCCAGTTCCAATTGACCATCTCGACAGGCGAATAGGAACCTTCGCCAAATTGTTTGGTGGAAAGACTTGTTACTTCTAAAACGTCTGGAAAGTCTTGCAGCAAATGGCGAGCAATCAGGGCGACATCTTTTGCGGATAGTTCGTTTTCGTCAGTGGAAGTTGACCCGGGATAGATATTGTCCCCTAAATAAGTATTGTTCAAGCCAGAAGCATTAACGATCTTTGCATCGGTAATGCCCCATGATTGCACTTTTTCTTGCATTTGATCAACAAAGGCACTTTCAGACCCAGCAATCAGCTCCGCGAGCGCTACGATTGCAGCATTTGCAGATTGGATATAACTGGCATCATACAAATCTTTTACTGTATAGGTAACGTCTTGATGCAAAGGGACATTCGATAAGTTTGGCGACACGCTGAGATTCGCGGCATAATCTGAAATAGGGACAGGATCATCCCAAGCGATGGTTCCTTGCTCTACTTGCTCAGCTACAAGGTAGAGACTGATGATCTTGGTGATGGAGGCGATGCCCATGGCGGTCTCACCATCTTGATCATACAACACTTTGCCTGTGTCAAAATCAATGGAGTAAGCGGCTTTTGCATCGACTGAAAAATCTTGGATCTCTTCGGCGCTCATAGCTGTATCATCAGCATACGAAACGACGGGTAAGCCGGCAGCAGCAAAGAGGATTGCCAAAGCAGCAACGATGGAATACCCGAACTTGGTTATTTTCTGCATATATGTAGTAGCTCCTTTAAAGTTGTATCTAAGCAAAAATTTTAACAAAGAGTATCCACCGTTGCAATACTCTAAGAGAAAACTTAGCATTTAATTGCGTAAGACCGATCCCTCAGTAGACAAACTGAGACGTTACGTGACTAAGGTTGGTTACTGTAAATAATAGCTAACAAAAAAACTTACCTTCCTATAAAATAGAAGGCAAGTTTTTGTGAATTGACATAGGGTCAAACTGATTCACTTAGCGACGATTGGAATAGATTCTCGGGTTTTGGTTTTGGACTCTGACGGGAACTTTCACCGCCTTCGTTTCTTGTTGCATAGCCAATTTTGCTAAAAAGAATGTCCCAGCTAACAATGCAGCTAAAGCAAAGATGGAAAAGAGTGAAATAAAGGTCGTTAACATAAAAATCCCTTCTTTCTATTTAAAATAAATGTGGAAGGTAGGAATCGAACCTACACCTTAATCTATGAACGATCAAACATCACTCAACGGAACACCTTGTTCAACCACTTGTTAAGTTAATGATAGCATGGATTGCCAAGAAATGCTGATAAAAAGTCTGAGAATTGACCGAAGAAAATGTGAAGAAAACATGAACTTGGCTTTCTCAGCGATTTTAGATGATTTTTGTCAAAGAATAGTGGCAATCTTCTGCTTCATCATATAAAGTAATGACGGAGCCTTTTTGTTCAAGAACTAAATGATAGCCAAATGTGTCCAGTAAAACTAACCGCATCGGAGTCAATTCAACGATGGAAGCAGTCAAAGGCTTGCCTTCGATGGTCAACGAATAATCATTGGCTATTTCTATCGTGACATCTTCTTTTGTCTTGGAAGTAAAACGCCAATTACCAATGAAATTCTGGCGATTCTCATTTTTTTGTTTTTCTTTTCGCAACAGCAAGGAGCTGACCACGCCCGTTGCAAGAGATAAACCAATCAAAATAGACCTTTTCTTCATTTATACACGTCCTATCATTTACGATTCATCAAGTTGTGCCTTGTGGACAGGTGTCCACTTTTTCGCACTAGAAAATAATTGCCATAAGTATACCATGAGAAGGTAAAAAAGCATGGTACTTTAGTTTGAAGTTTAGAAGTTTTTATCAATATATGCTATGATTCAAAAGAGCAGGTGAGAAAATGAATTATCCGAATACCCTTTTAGCCACGTTTCTCGTGCGAGACAACCGGTTCATTGCCCGATGTCTCGTTGACGGTCAAGAAGTAATCGTCCATGTAAAAAATACCGAACGAGGAAAAGAGCTCTTGCACAAAGGTGCGCTTGTTACCCTGCAATATTGGGACAATCCGAAACGCAAAACCAATTACGACTTGATCTCAGTCAAGAAACAAGACCAATGGATCAATATCGATAGTCAAGTACCGAATCGTTTAGGCTATGAAGGCCTCTTGGATGGCACGATCCAGTTGCCAAATATCAAAGGGAGAATCGCGCTTTTGCGAAGGGAAGTTGTCTATGGGACATCAAAATTCGACCTTTATTTTGAAACAGATGAACAAGAAAAAGGCTTTTTAGAAATCAAGGGAATGACCCTTGAAAACAAGCAAGTCGGTGCTTTTCCAGATGCACCAACCATTCGTGGCTTGAAACACGTCAATGAATTGATCCATGCCAGAGAAGCTGGCTATTACGCGGCGGTTTTGTTTATGATCCAATTTGAAGCGGTGCAAATCGCCACGATCCATCGACAGATGCAACCGGATCTGGCCACTAAAATCGCTGAAGCGCAAAGCAAGGGTGTCGAAGTGTTTGCCTATAATTGCCAAGTAAACCAAGGGATGATCACGGTCAAAGAACCGATCCCTTTTGATTTGAATGTCGTCTTTGACGACCCTAATCTATAGAAGAAAGAAGGAAAAAACATGATTCATTTAGGGATTATCGGCACAAATTGGATCACCGATCAATTTGTACAAGCAGCCCACGAAACCAAACGCTATCAATTGGTTGCCGTATACTCAAGAAAGTTAGCAACGGCACAACGTTTTGGAGAAAAATATGGGGACATCGAGTATGCGACCGATCTGGACACTTTTTTTGGCTTAGCTCATATGGACACGGTCTACATCGCGTCTCCGAATAGTTTGCACTTTGAACAAGCCAAGCAAGGTATTTTAGCAGGAAAAAATGTCATTGTGGAGAAGCCAGCCTTTTCAACGCCTGAGGAAATGGCGGAGATCATCGAATTGGCAAATCAGCAACAGGTATTATTTTTTGAAGCAGCTCGCAACATCCATGAAGCAAGTTTTTCTACTGTAGCCGAATTCTTACCGACACGCGGTGCCATTCTTGGGGCAAACTTTTCTTATATGAAATATTCGTCTCGTTATGACGCTGTACTAGCTGGGGAGGAACCAAATATTTTTTCTCCACATTTTTCTGGCGGTGCCTTAGCGGATTTGGGCGTCTATCCGATTTATGCGGCGGTCGCTTGGTTTGGCAAACCGCAAGATGTTCATTATTTTGCTCGTAAATTACCGACTGGTGTAGATGGTATCGGGACCGCAGTGTTGCGCTATGCTGACTTTGATGTCACAATCCAAACAGGAAAAATCGCTGATTCAGAGTTGCGTTCAGAAATCTATTTTGAAGACGGTACATTAGACCTAAATGCCGTCAATGCCATCGAAGAAGCCGCGTTTTATGAGCGAAAAACAAAACAAACCCAGGCATTAGCAGTAAGTGCTTTAGAAAACCCGATGATCGAAGAAGCACAAGACTTTGCAGACATCATCGAAAACAAAAATGATCCCCAACAAGGACAACGGTATGAGGAATGGGTGGAACTTGCTCGCAGTGTCAATGAAACCATCGCTCTTATGCGTAAACAAGCAGGCATCATTTTTGATGCAGATAAAAAATAAGGAATGGAACATTTATGACAGTATTTGAATTGACACAATTGCCAGACATCTGGCAGGAAAAATGGCAAGCGGCAGGGTATCACGCACCGTCCTTGATCCAAGAGAAAACCTTTGGCCCTTTAAAAGATGGTGAGTCTGTCATTGGAGTCTCACCGACCGGTTCTGGTAAAACATTGGCGTACCTCTTGCCACTGTTAACAAAAGTCGAGGTAAAGCAAGGCAATCAGTTGTTGATTTTGACTTCTTCACAAGAATTAGCGATGCAAGTCACAGAAGTGGCCCGGGAATGGGCCCAAGCCATTGGTTTGACCGTTCTGCCCCTAATTGGTGGCGCAAGTACAAAACGCCAAGTGGAAAAACTGAAAGACAAGCCCGAGGTCTTGATTGGCACCCCAGGCCGAGTGTTAGAATTGATCAAAGCAAAAAAAATCAAGACCCAGCAGTTGCAATCGTTGGTATTAGATGAGGTTGACCAATTATTGAAAGAAGGGGCCTTCACACTGGCTGCCAAGATCAATCAAACATTGCCAAAACAAATCCAGCGTAGTTTCTTTTCAGCAACCGCTAACGAAGTGATTGATGAGATTCGACCATTGGTGACAAAAGAGCCGCTGATCATTGATGTTACCCAAGAAGATCAGAGCAAAGGCGTGATCCATCACTACTATTTGAATTATCCGCAACGACGAATCGTGGATGCTTTAAGGCGCTTTGCTCATTTACCAAGCTTTCAAGCCTTGGTTTTCTTCAATGAATTAAGCGCAATGGGAAATGCAGAAGAAAAACTGCTGTTTCACGGCTTGCCGGTGGCATCATTAGCATCTGACCAAAACAAACTTGCCCGAAAAGGCGCACTGGAGAGCTTCCGTCAAGGAAAACTAGTAGAATTATTGACGACCGATGTCGCCTCTCGCGGCTTAGATGTGGTGGATTTGCCTTATGTCATCAATACGGAAGTCCCGTTAGAAAAAGAATCCTATCTGCACCGGGCAGGACGTGTTGGACGAATGGGCAAAGAAGGAACCGTCGTCACGATCGTTCAAGACCATTCGTTGAAGGATTTGAAAAAAATCGCGAATCAATTGTCCATAGAACTCAAGGAAGTCTATCTGCATGGGGGACAATTACACACAGAAGCACCTGTTATCGAAAAGGAAAGCAAGAAAGAAACGAAAATAGTAAGTGTGCAGAAAATTTCCAAGAAAACATCTGAAAAATTACACACTCCTGTTAAAAAGACCAAGAAAAAGACGAAAAAGCAAAAAGACAAAGGAAAAAGACGCCATTGAGCGTCTTTTTGTGTTACCATTAACGTTGTTTATTATTAGTGTGTAAAAAAATGAGGAGGCTATCGAATGAATTCGCGAAAAGAAGAGATTTTTCAAACGATCGAACTGCATAAGCAAGGGTTGACCGCAGTTGACGTCGCTAAAATCTTACAAATCGATCGCAGCAATGCAAGCCGTTATCTCAGTGAGCTTTATAAAGAAAAGAAAATCGGCAAACGTTCCGGCCGTCCGGTCGTTTATGAGCCATTAGAAGAAACGGTGCATGTGGATGTTTCCTCTGAAGTGAGTTTTGAAAGTCTTGTTGGGGTTCAAGCTTCTTTAAAAGTAAGTATCCAGCAAGCCAAAGCAGCAATTTTATATCCGCCTAGAGGACTCCATACCATTATTTTTGGAGAGACAGGTACCGGTAAATCCCTATTTGCCGAATGTATGTATCACTTTGCGGTTGAATCAAATATGTTAGAAAAAGATGCTCCTTTCGTATCGTTTAATTGTGCGGATTATGCACAAAATCCGCAGTTGTTGTTTGGTCACATCTTTGGCATCAAAAAAGGGGCCTACACAGGTGCTGCAGAAGATAGTCCAGGACTTATGGCAAAAGCCGATGGCGGCATATTGTTCTTGGATGAGATCCATCGACTGCCGCCAGAAGGCCAAGAAATGCTCTTTACCTTCATTGACAAAGGGATCTACCGCCCATTAGGGGAAAGCAACCAAGTTCATGAAGCCGCCGTGCAGATCATTGGTGCCACCACTGAATCATCAGAAACCTTTTTGACGACCTTCAATCGGCGAATTCCCATGGCTATTACTTTGCCAAATGTGGAAAGTCGTTCGCTAGATGAACGGTATGAAATCATTTCCTTGTTTATCAAGCAAGAGGCGACCCGTCTAAATCAGCGGATCGATGTCGAGCGAGATGCGATATTGGCCTTTATGCTCTATGATGCAGAAGGCAACATCGGTCAAATCAAGCGAGACCTGAAACTCGTCTGTGCGAAGGCATTCTTACATTATCGGACCTATGGGAAAAAACACCTCCTGATTCGAAAAGGCGATTGCTCACTGCAAGTTCAAAAAGGGCTGTTGAAGATCAAAGAAATGTCAGAACGCTTGGATCGGTTTTTAGATGGCAAAGGCGACTTTCTGAGTTTCGAACCCGGCGACCCAGATGTTGTCTGGTCTCGTGATCCGCAACGGAATATGCAGGTGTACAATGAGATCGAAGAAAAAGTCAGCACACTGATTGAAACCGGTGTAGCCAATGTTGACTTAGAAAACTTGATCTCTAAGGATGTGGATGCCTACTTTGAAAAATATGTCGAAGAATTGATCCAAAACCCTGTTCATAAAGAGTTGATTCCAGAAGACATTTGGAAACTGACCAATGTTCTTTATGACTTGGCAGGTCAGAGGTTAGATCGAACTTATAGTGAAAAAGCCCGTTTTGCCTTTGCGTTGCATTTGCAAAGTACGCTGGAACGTGTTAAAGAGGGACATATGATCGTTCATCCGGATTTGAACACAATTAGAAAAAACTTAAAATCCGAATTTCAAGTGGCAATGGATTTATCGACGATCATTGAAGAGGAACGTCATGTCGAGATCCCATTTGATGAAATTGGCTTTATCAGTATGTTTTTAGCGATTCAAGTCAAACAACCTTCGCCTTTGCCCCTTGAAAAAATCGAGATCATTGTCTTGATGCATGGCAAGGCAACTGCCAGCAGTATGTTGGAGACAGCCCAAGAGCTGCTGGAGACCGACCATGGCAAGGCAATGAATATGTCTTTGGATATGGAAGTCGGGCAAATGTATGACCAGCTGTTGAATTATATCAATGAAAACAAAGAGAAGATGAGCAATGGCTTATTGCTTTTAACCGATATGGGCTCCCTCAATTCCTTTGCGAATTTGATTTCCGAAGAGACGGGGATTCGTACGAAAGCTATTTCGATGGTCAGTACGATGATTGTTTTAGAAGCCTTGCGGATGGCAGAGAGTGGGCGCAGTTTAGAAGACGTCTACCAAAACATTCAGCGTTCTTTTGAAACCATCGTACAAGAACAGTTCCGTACGGTTCGTGAAGCAAAAGGAAATAAAAAGGCAGTCATCGTTACTTGCTTTACTGGGGAAGGTGTCGCTGCCAAACTTTATCAACGAATTTATCCCGTCGTTGATCAGTCAAAAGTCGAGATCATCCAAATGCAGTTTATTGAAAAAGAAACCTTCAAAAAACATATTGACGGCTTGCTAGAAGAATATGAGATCAAAGCCATTGCTGGCACCGTCGAGATCGATTATCAAAACATTCCGTTTTTCTCCGCCTATGATGTTTTTGATGACAATCGCTTGAATGTGCTAAAACGAATCGCTTCAGATGAAGTGCCGATCGAAAAGATCGTGCGTTCATTGGAAAATACGATAACTCATGTTGGGTCCGTCTATCATCTGATCGAAAGCCTGCAACGAATCGTTCATCAGATTCAAAATCAATTGCATGTGATTGTAGAACCAACCGTCGATGCAGGATTAGTCATTCATTTAGCCTTTTTGGTAGAAAGTTTATTGAAGAAGGAGCCTTCCCGTACTTTCGTCAACTTAGCTACTTTCCAAAAACGGTACCGAATTGAAATGGATGTTTTACGAACCCATTTATTACAAATTGAAAAAAATTATCAAATCAAATTTTCTGAAGATGAGATCGCCTATTTAACCCAAATGTTTTTAGAAAACAAAATCAAAAATTATGATGAATCCGCACACAATTTTAGTGTGTAATGAAAAAACTGCTAGTGTGTAAACGAGAAATTGGTTCAGACCATTGATAAATAAAGGTCTGAACTTATTTTTTTTTGGCACGCTTTTTGCTTTATAGTAAAGTGTAACTTACAACAGAAAGGAGCAGATGCGCGATGGCGAAAAAAACGATTATGCTGGTTTGTTCAGCAGGAATGAGTACCAGTCTATTGGTGACAAAAATGCAAAAAGCAGCCGAAGCTAAAGGAATGGAAGCAGATATCTTTGCTGTTTCAGCTTCAGAAGCCGACCAACATTTGGAGTCAAAACCAGTCGATGTTCTATTGTTAGGACCACAAGTACGTTTCATGAAATCACAATTTGAACAAAAATTAGCACCAAAAGGCATTCCTTTGGACGTGATCAACATGGCAGACTATGGCATGATGAACGGCGAAAAAGTATTGCAACAAGCAGAAACATTAATGAACTAAGATTTTTTAGGATCGAAGTGTAAGGAGGATTTTTAAAGATGGATGAGCAAAATTTGGAAGCCATTATGGGATTGATCATGTATGGTGGTAATGCAAAAAGTGACGCAATGGAAGCAATCGCGGCAGCAAAAGAAGGGAACTTCGAATTAGCTGACCAAAAAATCAAAGATGCTGAAGCATCTCTTGTGGAAGCGCATCATTCGCAAACAGGATTGTTGACACAAGAAGCGCAAGGCAATCATATGACCGTGACATTGTTGACCGTGCATTCACAAGATCACCTAATGACATCAATCGCATTTACCGATTTAGCGAAAGAAATCATTGATGTCTATCGACGTCTAAATAACGAATAATCTTTGAACGGATAGAAGTAGTTATTGTCGATGAATCAAAAAATCTTCTTTGACGAATAGAACTTATAGGAGGAATTAAGAATGGATGGATTAACAAGTTGGATGGAGAAGTACATTCTCCCTGTAGCTGCAAAAATTGGAGCCCAGAAGCACTTAGTTGCATTACGTGATGCCTTTATTGGAACAATGCCCGCTACTATGGCTGGTTCGATCGCAGTAATGATCAACGCGATCATTCGTGACTTACCACCGCAATTTTGGCCGAGTTATGATGCCAGTACCATTCCAGTTATTCGTGAAATTATTAGTATCAATGGCTTCGTATGGAATGGTACATTGGCTGTTGCTGGTTTAGTATTTGCCTTTTCTTGGGGATATAATCTGGCTCGTGCTTATCGAGTGAATGATCTCGCAGGTGGGATCGTTGGAGTAGCGACACTGATTCAAGGAATTGCTTTTTCATACAGCACTTCTGTGGCGACAGCTGTTCCAACAGCTTTGATGGATGAAATCAATGCTGGGTCAGCAACTTCCGGATGGTCTGCAACAGCAGATGCAATTACAGCAGGTGGATGGGGTTGGTTGAAACTCGATCATCTAAACGGAAACGCTTATTTTACCGTAATGATCATGGGGGCTATTTCAGTTATTATTTTCTGTAAATTGATGTTAGCTGATATCACTATCAAAATGCCTGATTCAGTACCGCCAGCAGTATCGAAAGCGTTCGCTGCGATTTTGCCGGCAACAATTGCCTTATATGTCATTGCTATTATTAACTTTATTGTCGGTAAACTGACTGATGGACAATTAATTATTGATCTTGTCCAAAAATATATTGCAGAACCATTCCTAGGCTTGTCTCAAGGGCTTGGTGCAGTACTGATCGTAACTGTTTTTGTTCAAATTTTCTGGTTCTTCGGAATCCATGGTCCAAACGTACTAGCTCCAGTTTTAGAAGGTATTTGGGGACAAGCGCAGTTGATCAATATCGATATTTTCCAAAAAGGATATGAAGGACAAACCGGTACAAACGCGGTTCTTGCCGCAATCGAAGATGGCAAGGCATATATGTGGGTACGCGGATCCTTTGACTCATTTGCTTGGTTTGGTGGTTCAGGCGGTACAATTGTATTGCTGATTGCTATTTTGATCCTATCAAAACGTGCGGATTATCTAACTGTTGCAAAATTGTCAATCGGACCTGGTGTGTTTAATATTAATGAGCCGGTAATGTTCGGTCTGCCAATCGTATTGAATGCGATCATGTTTATTCCGTTCATTATTGCTCCGCTAGTAGCCACTTCAATCGGTTGGTTAGCAACGTACTTTGGTTTAGTAGCACCTGTTTCACAACAAGTAACGTGGGTCGTTCCACCAATGTTGCTATCATTCTTGGCAACAGGAGCTGACTGGCGTGCCCCAATCGTAACGTTGGTATGTATGGTCGTTACATTCTTCATATGGGCACCATTCGTTATTTCAGCAAATAAAATTGATCCAAAACTAGGCGAATAGACCTGTAGATTGTGGGGGACTGCTATGGCTTCGCTTGAAGTAAAGCAGTTCCTCCTTTTATTATTGATTATTTAGGAGGAAAAGAATATGATTTCAATAGCAAGTGCAATGCAGCAAGATGCCATCAAAGAATTACTTGAAGGATATAACGAAGATGGAATTTCTTTTACATTTAAAGAAAAACAAGGAATTAAACTTATTTTTACTACGACAGCTTCCGATTCAGAAGCGGCGGCAAAAAAAGCAAAAGAATTGATCAAAGCACAGCCTTGGGGTTCTGTTTTATACTTTCAAGCAGTTAGTGTTTGAGTAGGTTCTCTGTGGATCAACGAATAGTTAGGATGATTGAAAATGATAAAAAACGGCTTGTTTATATGTAGTATAGGTCTACTCGTAGTCCTATACAGTATGAATCCAAGTAATCAGCAGTTAGATATATTCAGTTTTACAACAGGTATTTTCTTGCTTATTTCTGGCAGTCTTCTGTTCATGAAAGGAAAGAAGAAAGCCGAAGAGTCAGATAGGAGGAAGTCTTAATGAGAATTGAAAAAGATTTATCGATTCCAGCAAATGTCTTTTACGATCAAATTATGGATTCTGTTATCTTTGACATACGAAAAGCAACTGGAAAAACACTTTCTAGAAAGCAACTGGCAGGATTTCAATATGTAAAGGAATTTTCTACTATGAGTCGTGCGAAGATCGAAATCGAAGAAATCATTGAAAATCAAGTTTATCAATTCAAAACAGAAACAACAAAAAATGAATTTGTCGCTCGCTATGAAGTAACGCCACTTGATGGAAAGAGTAGCAAAGTCATTTATACGGAAACCATGAAATCACATGGCTTCATGCAGCAATTAAATGACATGCTCTTAGGTACGATTCTAGGATATTTCAAACGCAAGCAATTTAAAAAAATGTTGAGTATGATGGAAGAAGCATATTAAGGGGTCGACTGACGCCTTTTTTGCGTTTCTTGCGTGTTTTCAAGTAGAGGAGATGAAGGAATGACAGATGTCAAAAAAATGACCGAATTCGGTTCGCAAGAAGTACTGGACTTGGTTTCTTATGCCTTTCAGTGGGAATTGAATGAAACAAATATCAAGCGCTATCGCAAGCTTGCGGAAAATTCTTGGAATTATGGTTCCTACGATGGGGATGGAAAATTGGCGAGCCAAATCATGGTAACGATTTTTGATGTGAACTTTCATGGAACGAGTTATCCGATGGCAGGGATCGGTTTTGTGGCTTCGTATCCAGAGTATCGCAGCCAAGGTCGGATCGATCGAATCATGAAACAAATCATTAAGGACTGCTATGAACAAAAAATCGTTCTTTCCTATCTGGCACCTTTCTCCTTTGCTTTTTATCGTAGATATGGGTATGAGTATACTTTTGAACGGACGGTTTATGAAGTCGATGCGCATCAATGGCCCGATGGCAAGAAAGTGAATGGAACGATTCAACGCATGAATTGGGAGGAAGCACAGCCGATCATTCACGAGATTTATCATCAATTGCCGCGCCATCAAAAGGGCGGACTGATTCGCCAACCCTGGTGGGAAGAAATCAAGTTTGTTTTGCGCCGACCGTATACGTTTGCGATTTATCGCAATGAAGCAGGGGTCCCTGAAGGCTACTTGATTTACTTTATCGAGGGAGGACGTTTCGATATTCAAGAGTGGGGCTATTTGACTGCGAATGCTTACCAAGGATTTAATCGGTTTATCGTCTCCCATGCAGATTCAGTAGCACAGATTAACTATCGACCAGGGTTTGATGGGGAAGTCCTACAAGCAAACGCGGCCAAACCATTGGCTCACTACCAAGTGCGCCCGGACATGATGGCGCGAGTCATCGATGTGGAAGGGTTTCTAAAAAGTTATCCATTTACGATGAAAAAAGCTGGTCGTTTTGCCATAGAAATTCAAGGGGATGAATATGCCCCATGGAATAATGGGTGTTATGAAGTGACAATCGAAAACGCTCAGCATCAGGTCACGAAAACGACGGCCACCAAGCTGCCAAAAGCAACCTTGTCGATTCAGCGTTTTGTGCAGCTGTTCTTGCAGGCACAATCCCTCGATTCTCTGGTCTTTTTCCAGCAAATGGAAACGGATCAGGAAGCTGCAGTGTTGATTCAGGAAAACTTGCCAACAGGAAAACCACTATTGGAAGACTATTTCTAAGCCAATCGACACAGACGCATTCACTTTCCAACAAAAAAAGATTCCTTAAAAATAAGGAATCTTTTTCTTCAAAAAACGTTCCCTGCCGGAATCGAACCAGCAACTAATCCTTAGGAGGGACTTGTTATATCCATTTAACTAAGGGAACACAATAGCTATATTTTACCTGTTATTCGTGTTTCTCGCAAGATGAGAAGGAAAAGAAAGGAAGAAAAACATGGTCAAACGATTGATAAGTGCAAACTATAGTGAAATCAAAGAAATGTCGGCGCAAGAATTGAAACAATCCATTAAAGCGAGCGAAGGACGAGTAATCGTCTGTGAAACGGTGGTTCAAACCATGCCGCAAGCTGGCGATATCACCAACGCAGAAGTCGCGGCAGCTTTTGGGGCTGACTTAATTTTGTTGAATGGGTTTGATTGTTATCGCCCAGCTATTTTTGGGATGCCTAGTATCACATTGGAGCAGCTGCTTGATCCTAAACAACCGATTGAAAACCCGATTCCTCAACTAAAACAACTGATTGGACGACCTGTCGGCATCAATCTTGAGCCGATCCCAGCTACGACGGAGATGATGAGTGAAAAGATCAGCATCAGTCAAGGCAGAACAAGTTCGGTTGACACCATCAAAAAAGCCCAAGAACTCGGGGTGGACTTTCTATGCTTTACAGGCAATCCTGGAACAGGTGTGACCAACCGAGAAATCGCTAAAGCAGTAAAATTGGCAAAAGAACATTTCTCTGGGTTGATCATCGCTGGAAAAATGCACAGTGCCGGCTCAGATGAGCCTGTGGTTGATCGAGAAGCCATCATTTCTTACGCTGAAGCTGGGGCAGATATTTTGTTACTGCCTTCCGTTGGCTCGATTCAAGGCTTTCTAGAAAAGGATCTGATTGAAGCTGTTCAAATTGCCAAACAATATGACTTATTGACGATGTCAGCGATCGGAACGAGTCAAGAAAGCGCACGTCCAGAAACGTTGCGGCAATTAGCCATTATCAACAAAACCTGTGGGGTCGATCTGCAGCATATCGGTGATGCCGGCTATGGCGGCATGGCACCGACCGAAAATATTTTCGAAACATCGGTTGCAATTAGAGGCATGCGCCATACGATCAATCGTGTCGGGCGTTCAATTAATCGTTAAATCAGAAAAAATTACTAGCGAAGGAAAACGAAGAATCGTTCTGCTTCGCTTTTTGCGTTTTTTTCGCTAAGTTAGAAAGAAAGGAGGAAACACAAAATGAAACAAGCATTGATCATTTACGGAGGATGGGAAGGACACGCCCCAAAAGAAACCAGTCAGTTTTACCAAACGTTGCTGGAGTCAGAAGGATATCAGGTGACACTCGCCTCAGATTTTGAACCTCTCTATCATAAAGAAGAATTAAAAAGGCTGGATCTGTTGATCATTAATTGGACGCGTGGAGAATTACCTGATGAGCCGCTGAAAAATGTCACTCAGGCTGTAGCAGAAGGATTAGGATTAGCAGGAGTTCATGGCGGCTTTGCTTCGGCTTTTCAAGCCAGTAAAGGCTGGTTGTTTCTGACTGGCGGCTGTTTTTTGGCACATCCTGGCGGCTTGGAAACGACCTATAGCATCGATCTTACGACAAATCACTATATTACGGCAAATACGCAATCGATCCCTCAGTTGACGACGGAGCAATACTATTGTCTGGTTGATCCAGCCGTCACTGTGTTAGCTACCTCAACATTTGCCGCTAAAGATCATCCGAATGCAGCTAACCAAGAAGTCATACTGCCAATGATGTGGATCAAAAAATGGGGCAAGGGCCGAGTCTTTTTCCAATCTGTTGGACACAGTCTAAAAGAGCTGAAAGAGCCGACCATTCAGACTTGGACCAAGCGAGGCTTTCTATGGGCCACCAGAAACACATTGACAGATCCGTTGAAGAATAGTCGGTATAGTGAGTCATCAGAAAAACGAATGAGGAAATAAAGTCGTGCAATCGTTTTACTTTATGGAAGAAAATAAGCATGGTACACTTTATTTGTATTTGATTAAGCAGGAGGTAATGTGGAATGGGAAAATTTGGAAAAAGTTTTTTATCGCAGGTAATATCTGACGGAATCAAAGGACCATTTGTCACGATCATGCTCAATACGCATGTCGGCCACCAGAATGTCGAAAAGGATCAAATCAAATTTAAGAACTTTGCCAAAGATGCGAAGCGCCGCTTTGAAAAGAAATACCCAGAACATTCTTGGGATCTTTTTCAAACGAAAATTGATGAACTGCTTGCAGATCAATCATTTTGGCGCAACAGTACAACAAGTGTGGCGGTGATTATTACCCCAGAAGAGGTACTGGTCCATCGGTTAAGTATTCGTGTGGATGATCAATATTACGTAGGGGAAACCCCTTATGTATTAGCTGTCATCAAAAATGCACAATTTAATTACCCATTTTATCTCTTAGCGTTGAATCGCGATTCAATGCAAGTCTATCAAGTTGAAAACAATCAAGTGCGTGAAGTCGAGTTGCCAGAAGAGGCACCGACGACGATTGAAAAAGCGCTGGGGGAAGAAGTCACTGGTGGTGGTAACTTTAATTACAGTGCTCAAGGTGGCCCTAACTCAGGGGGAGAAGGCGTTGCTTATCACGGCTTTAGTGCCAAAGATGAAGAAGTCGAGATCGATCACGTCAACTACTACCAAGCAGTTGATGCATTTTTCAAGAATGATTTTTCAAATGAAGAGCATTTACCAATGTATCTGTTTGCATTACCAGAAAATCAAACGCTGTTTAAAAAAGTGGCAAAAACGAACTTTTTCAAAGCAGAACCAAGTATTTCCTCTTCCCCAGCATCGTTATCCTTGAAAGAGATCCAAACGTGTACGCATAAGTTGATTGCAGAGTTGACACAAAAAGAAGTTGGGGAATACGGCAAGCTGTTGGATCGAAAATTTATTGACCAATTGGTTGATATCGTGCCTGCAGCCAAAGAAGGCCGGATCGCCTATCTGTTTGTGGCTACCTCAAATCTCGCCGATGGTTTTGGAGAAGATCCTGATACAGAGTACGATCGGCGGCAAGTGTTAAATACACTGGCAATCGATGTTTTAGAGAACGGCGGTGAGGTATCTATCTTGGAACAAAAAGATGCCCCTGGAGAAAAAAGTTTGACGGCGATTTTGCGCTACTAAACGCAGTTGCGTCGTTAGCCAATAAATCGTTTCCAAAAAAGAGAAGGCTGTTGCAGATCTTTAATGCAGCAGTCTTTTTACGAATTATAAAAAAATAAAGGCGTTTTCATTTTTTTTGATTTTCTATTAGTCATAATGAAGATAATGTGCTATAATACAAAGTGTAGTTTTTGTTACGGTAAATTATGGTAGCTTGTTTCATCTTAAACATCTTCCACATTTTCACCTTATACAAGTAATTGCAAAATATGTGTATAAACACAAGGAGGATTTTTATTATGGAAACAGGTACAGTTAAATGGTTTAACTCAGACAAAGGTTTTGGATTCATCACTGCAGAAAACGGTAACGATGTATTCGTTCATTTCTCAGCTATCCAAGGCGAAGGCTTCAAAACTTTAGAAGAAGGTCAAGCAGTGACTTTCGATATCGAAGACGGACAACGTGGCCCTCAAGCGACTAACGTTAACAAAGCATAATTAGTGAATGCCTTTTAAGAGCAGCTTAGCTGCTCTTTTTTTGTGCGCGAGATAGTTGCTTGCAGACAAAGGAGTTGTTATACTCTTAAAAAAAGGAGGCACATTTATGGGATTGAATGAATTTATTCTCGGATTGGCTAATTTAGAGAAGATCCAACGAGCGCCGGGTTTTTTTAAGTTTACTGAGCACAGTGTAGCTGCTCATTCATTTCGAGTAACGATGATTGCCCAGACCTTAGCTGATATCGAAGAAAAGGCGGGGAATCAAGTCAATTGGCAAATTCTCTACGAAAAAGCCTTGAATCATGATTACACTGAACGTTTCATCGGTGATATCAAAACGCCGGTCAAATATGCGAACAAAGAATTGCGGGCAATGTTATCAACCGTTGAAGAAAAAATGACCGATGCCTTCATCGAAGAAGAAATTCCAGGAAGCTTTCAAGCAACGTATCGCAGACGCTTAGCGGATGGCAAAGACAACAGCCTTGAAGGGCAGCTATTAGCAATTGCGGATAAGATCGATCTTTTGTATGAATCTTTTGAAGAGATCTCAAAAAGCAACCCAGATAAAGTATACAAAGAAATGTTTCGAGAGGCCGTTTTAACCGTCAAAGAGTTTCAGCATCGTCCGTGTGTCACTTATTTCTTTGAAGCCATTTTTCCAGAGTTACTAAATGCAGATTTTTATGGCAAGACTGCTTTTCTAGAAGAAATCGCGGCTTTGGTGGAAAAATAACCCAAACGAAAAAACGAAAAATCAAGAAATGATCCATCTCAAGGGCTTCAATGAAACAAGTGAGGGGATCAGGTTTGATTTTTCGTTTTTTTGTTGGATTAAAGCAAAGATTCTGCTCCATCAATATAGACTTCCGTTCCAGAAATATTGCCGGCAGCCTCTGAAGATAGAAAAAGCACAAGGTTGGCGACTTGTTCTGGCACGCCTGTTTCTTGCTTTAATGGTCGAGAACGTTCTGGATATTTGACGGGGATCTCAACGCGAGCAACCTCTTCTTCAATTTCTGTGCTGGCATCGATATTCGTCGCGATCGCCCCAGGGCAGATGGCATTGACCCGAATATTATAACCAGAAAGTTCCAGCGCAGCCATTTTTGTAAAGGCGACTTGACCTGCCTTAGACGTACTGTAAGCAGTCGCACCAAAATTGCTGAAGATGCGGTTTCCATTGACTGAACTCGTAATGACAATGCTGCCACCGTTCGTTTTCATAAAGGGAATGGCTGCTTTGACGGTAATAAAGGTACTACGTAAGTTTGTGTTGATCGTCTGATCCCATTCTGCCACTGTCAGCTCTTCGATCGGTGTCCAGGTACCGTTGATGCCGGCATTGACATGGAGTACATCGAGACCGCCTAGTTCTTCTACAAGACCACTTATTGCTTCTTGCAGCTTATCCGCTTCAGTGACGTCAACAGCTCGATAATGGGCTTGTGCTTGATAGTCAGCAAGAAACTCCTGCAGCTCTTCTTCGTTGCGATCAATTAACCCAACAAGTGCGCCCTGTGCTAGAAATTGTTCTGCCACCGCTTTTCCAATCCCTGAAGCAGCCCCCGTTACAATCACTCGTTTGTTTTTGAAATCATTCATTTTTTTCGCCTCCTTACAGTAAATTATAAAAAAGATCCCTTTTTTTGTCGAAAAAAGCGATCAGCGAACAGCAACAAACTTCTTCAGCTAGGAAACGCCAATGGTTGGTTTTCTAATTTTACCTCCCGAGAACCCTCTTATCTAGTGGGAAAACAGATGTAATCGCCATTGATTTTGTAGTATAATGCAGACAGTGTGCAAGGAGGAATACAATGAAACCCATATACGCTGTGGTGGATCTTGAAACAACAGGAACCGATTCGACGATTGATCGAATTATTCAATTTGGCTGTGTCTTAGTCCAAGATGGCAAGATCATCAATCGTTTTGCCGCAGATATCAACCCTGACCGCAGAATTTCTAAGCAAATTCAACGATTGACACACATCACAAACCAACAAGTAAGCAAAGCGCCATATTTCGAAGACGTAGCTGATACGATCTATAACTTACTCAGCAACACGATTTTTGTGGCGCATAATATTTATTTTGATTATCATTTTTTAAGCAATGAATTTGTGCGTTGCGGGCTACCGCCTTTATCACTTCCCGGAATCGATACGGTGGAATTGGCGCAAGTGTTTCTACCAACAGAAAGCAGCTTTCGTTTAGGCGATCTGGCAGATAGCATCGGCTTTCGTCATGATAACCCGCATCAAGCTGATAGTGATGCAGAAGTGACCGCAGCTTTATTTTTGTATATTGAAGCGATCATGCGAGAACTGCCCCGAACGACCCTTAAACAAATTGCGCTTTTAAGCGGTCAAATGGGCATGCAAACGAGTGACTATATCCATGGAATCTTAAAAGAAAAAGGCCCAGAGTTGGCAGAAGATTTAGAAGTGATCGACGGTATCGTCTTGCGGAAAAAGACCGTCCCGCTTTTTGAATCTACGCATTTTCAAGAAACGTATCCGAAAGTTAAAACGGAAAAAGAACAGCGCTTTGGCCAGCACTTAGTCTATCGGAAACAACAAGCACGCTTGATGAATGCAGTGTATACGCATTACACCCAGCCAGAGAAAAATCTGATCATTGAAGCAGAAACAGGCATGGGGAAAACCATTGGTTACTTGTTTCCAGCCGCCTATTTAGTGACACCAGAAAATCCGTTGATCGTTAGTACCTCTTCAATTCTATTGCAAAATCAAATCATCAACAAAGACATTCCTTTGGTAAACCAAGTACTGCAGCAACCTTTGCAAGCAGTTTTGGTCAAAAGTCATCGTCATTACATTGATTTGCAGCGTTTTAAAGCGACCCTTGATCAACCGATAGAGCAAAAGCAATATGCGCAATACCAAATGGGGATCTTAGTTTGGCTGACTAAAACAGAAACGGGGGATTTCGATGAATTGAACTTGGTTCGACTTGATCATCCTTTATTTACCGACATCCGCCATCGCGGCGTTGCTTTTTTAGCCAAAGATCAACCCTTCTATGAACAAGATTTTGTTCGACATTTATATAAGCGGATGGCGCAAAGCAATGTTTTGATCGTCAACCATGCCTTTTTGATGCAGGAAAACCGGCGAGCGCAGCCACTGTTGCCAACGAGTGATTACTTATTGATTGATGAAGCCCAACAGTTGCCGCAGCAAGCAGAAGGCTTTAGTCAACATGTCTTTGACTCTGCTCACTTCAAGCGGCAGTTTTTACAGCTAAATGAAGAAGGGCTATTTGAAGAAATTGCCCAAATCATTACCGAGGATGACTTTCTGCAACGGATGTTCTCGTTGTATCGAAACGCGTTGTCGATCTTGGTCGAAACACAAGAACAGTATTTTCGCAGTTTGTCGATCGATGCGCCAGAGCTACAAGTCGTGCACCATGACGACCTCTATGATGGCACGTTAGAACAAGACAAGCTGCATCAGAAATTGAGCCTTTACTATCAAGAAATCAATGAGATCCAACAACAGTTGCGTCAGCGATTCGAGTTGACCAATGATCGGTGGTATGCAAGACAACGAATCGTGATTGCTCGTTTGTTTGATTTCTTTGGTCAAATGGAAACCCAGGAACAAACGGTGACCGCATGGTTGACTTGGTGGCATCCTCGTTACGTTCATTGGTTGAAAAAGCATCCCCAGTCAGGAAATGCTGTGATTGAATTAGCTGATCTAGAAGGGCATTCGATCATGGAAAGCACGTGGTATCAACGCTATCAGCACATCATTTATCTTGGGGGGACATTGAAGATTCCAGGAAATAAAGAATATTTTGCCCATCAGATTGGCTTGACCGATGTGCCAGTCAAAACGATTCCCGCTTTTTATGACTACAGCAAACAAACTCGACTCTATGTAGTTAAAAAAGGACTCTCGATCCAACAAGCATCAGCTGCCGAATACGCGGATTATTTAGTCGAAGCGTTAGTCCCAATTTTGTTTGACAATCCGCAACCAGCGCTTGTGTTGTTTACGGCGCACGAAACTTTGAAAAATGTCTATGATCGATTGAATAAAAAAGCCCTGCATTACGGCAGAGAAATCGTTGCTCAAGGAACTGGCGGAACCCGTGAGAAAATCTTAAAGAAATTTTTATTAGCGGAAAATGGCATCTTATTAGGGACTAGCAGTTTTTGGGAAGGGGTCGACCTACCAGGTCAGGCCTTGAAGATCGCTGTGGTGACTCGCTTACCTTTTGAGAATCCTAAGCAACCTATGGTCCAAGCACGGCATGCCTTCTTGGAAGCAGAAGGCATCGATTCTTTCAAAGAAGATGCCTTACCTAAAGCGATTCTACGGCTACGCCAAGCGTTGGGGCGCTTGATCCGTTCTGAAGAGGATACAGGCGTGATGGTCGTCCTTGATCGACGCTTGTTATCAACGAAGTATGGCAAACGGATGGTCAAAGGTCTACCTAAAAACTTACCTCTGATTGAAGCTAGTCCAACCGAAATTGCCGAAGATATTCAACATTTTTTTGCGCAAGAGGAAAAAGCGGCGGTTGATTTTGAAAAATGAGTCGAACATCTGATATAATGAGTTTTATTTAAGATTGGAGTACGAAGTGTGAAAACAAAAGACAAAGAACATCGGCGAGTGATTATTTTGCTGAGTGCGATCACGGTTTTACTGGTCGTTATTCTCTTCGCTTCTATTTTCTATCTCCGTTCTTCTCGTCCAATGCGGCAAGCAAGAAACGAAGCGATCGAAATAGCAGAAAGATACACCGATTTAGCAGAGGTCGAACAATTTTATTGGTTCACCCGTGAGGAAACATCTTTTAGCATTGTTGGAAAAGATACGAATAACAATGAGATCGTCGTGATCATTCCTAAAAGCGGCGAAAAGGTTTCCGTTTTTAATCAAGGGGATGGATTGACGGAAGCACAGGCCAAGGCCTTCGTTCGCGACAACCATCAAGGGCAGGAAATCCAAAAAGCAGCATTGGGTATTTTTAAAGGCGAGCCCGCTTGGGAAGTCATGACTAAAGACGACCAAGGCCGCTTGAACTATTATTTGATTGGTTTCAAAGATGGAGAAGAAATCAAAGCGGTCACTGAACTATAAAAAGGCGCTTTTGATAGACAGAAATTTGGATCGTAGGAAGGATGATAAACATGGTACTTTCAAAAAGAGCAGAAAAATTAGAACCCTCCGCTACGTTAGCGGCATCTGCTAAGGCAAAAGCATTAGCAGACCAAGGTGTAGACGTATTAAGTCTAACCGTCGGTGAGCCCGACTTTATTACCCCGAAGAACATTCGCCAAGCAGCGATTGCAGCGATTGAGAGCGGCAAAGCTAGTTTTTATACAGCAACTGCTGGGATTCCAGAGCTAAAACAGGCGATTCTTGCTTATATGAAAGAGTTTTATGGTGCTGACTATGATTCAAACCAAGTGATCGTGACAGATGGCGCGAAATTTGCTTTGTATACGTTGTTTCAAGCGCTTCTTGATGAAGAGGATGAAGTACTTATTCCAGTTCCTTACTGGGTCAGTTATGCGGAACAAGTCCGTTTAGCAGAAGGGACACCTGTGTTTGTTGAAGCTAAGCAATCAGCAGATTTTAAAGTTTCTGTTGCTCAATTAGAAGCCGCTCGTACAGAGCAAACGAAAGCCATCATTTTAAACTCGCCTGCCAACCCAACAGGGGCGATATACTCAAAAGAAGAATTAACGGCAATCGGCAACTGGGCAGTGGAAAATAATATTTGGATCATAGCGGATGATATCTATGGTCGTTTGGTTTATAACGGCAATACCTTTACATCAATCGCTAGTCTATCAGAAGAGATCCGCAAACAAACCATCGTGATCAACGGCGTTTCTAAAACCTATTCTATGACTGGGTGGCGGATCGGATTTGCTGTCGGCGATGCAAAAATCATCAAAGCGATGGTCGATATCGCTTCCCAAGCTACCAGCAACCCGCCGGCTGCTAGCCAATACGCTGCAGTTGAGGCACTGACTGGTAATCAAGAATCGATCGAAGTGATGCGTCAGGCCTTCGAAGAACGCTTGAACAAACTATATCCGCTAATTGCCGCTATTCCTGGTTTTCAGGTGACGAAACCCCAAGGCGCTTTTTACTTGTTCCCAAATGTCAAAGAAGCCATGACAATGTGCGGCTATCAAACCATTGATGCCTTCGTAGAAGCTTTACTAATGGAAGCCCACGTGGCAGTAGTGACTGGTGCTGGTTTTGGCACACCGGATTATTTACGGATCAGCTATGCAACTGATTGGGACACGTTAGCGGAAGCTACCAAACGAATCCATGATTTTGTTGAAAAGAAGCGCCAAAAAGCTTAAAATGCTCTATGGTGCCTTTATTAATTAGATAGGAGAGAATCAAGTGGAATCTATTCAAATTTTAGATGCAAAAAAACACGTTGGCGAAACCGTTCAAATCGGAGCATGGGTTGCTAACAAACGTTCTAGCGGCAAGATCGCCTTCTTACAACTTCGCGACGGAACAGCGTATTTCCAAGGAATCGTTGTAAAAAGTGAAGTAGGTGAGGAAGTTTTCCAATTAGCGAAAAATTTAAATCAGGAAACTGCCGTACTGGTCACTGGGGAAATCAGGGAAGACAGCCGCTCAAAATTTGGCTATGAAATTGGCATTTCTGGTTTAGAAGTTGTTGGGGAAAGCCATGATTACCCAATCACACCAAAAGAACACGGAACAGATTTCTTGATGGACCATCGTCATTTATGGTTGCGTTCCTCAAAACAACACGCCATCATGCAAATCAGAAACGAAATCATCCGGGCAACGTATGAATTCTTCAACAAGAATGGCTTCATCAAAATCGATCCACCGATCCTAACCGGATCAGCACCAGAAGGAACGACCGATTTATTTGAAACCAACTATTTCGATCAAAAAGCATATCTATCTCAGTCCGGTCAATTGTACATGGAAGCTGCCGCTATGGCGTTTGGCAAAGTCTTTTCTTTTGGACCAACCTTCCGTGCCGAAAAATCAAAGACACGTCGTCACTTGATTGAATTTTGGATGATTGAACCAGAAATGGCCTTTATGCACCAAGAAGAAAGTTTAGAAGTCCAAGAGCAGTACGTGGCATTCTTAGTGCAAAATGTGCTCGATAACTGTGACTATGCGTTAGACGTCTTAGGTCGTGACCGTGAAGTCTTGAAAAAATACACCAAATTACCATTCCCACGAATCTCTTACGATGATGCAGTGGAATTATTACAAAAGAACGGCTTTGATGATATTCAATGGGGCGATGACTTTGGCTCACCACATGAGACCTTTATTGCCAATTCATTCGATCAGCCCGTCTTTATCTTAAACTATCCAAAAGCCATCAAACCTTTCTATATGAAGCCACATCCAACGAGAGAAGATGTCGTGATCTGTGCCGATATGATCGCACCAGAAGGCTATGGCGAGATCATAGGTGGTTCTGAACGTGCCATCGATCATGAATACCTCCTAGAGCAAATCCGCGCCCATGGCTTGGACGAAAACGAATACTCATGGTATTTAGACCTACGCAAGTACGGCTCAGTTCCTCACACCGGCTTTGGACTTGGACTAGAACGGACCGTTACCTGGTTATCAGGAATCGAGCACGTAAGAGAATCCATTCCGTTTCCACGGTTGTTGAATCGGATTTATCCGTAAAAAAGATAAAAAGTCAGCTTGATTTGAAGCTGACTTTTTTTGATTTCTTAAATGTGATGAATAAGATTACTGCTCATTGACTGATGCTAATGAAAGAAAAGCTCAAAAACAGTTAGAGTAATATAACGGTTTTGTTACAATTATTTTCTTTTCACTAATAATCATGTAAAATAAGAACTAATGTGAAAATAGAGGGTAATTATGAAAAAAAATTTTTTTGTTTCATTATCAAAAGAAGTATATTTATTTTTAGTTCGTCTTTGTTCCTTAGGGAAAAGGCGTAAAAATGATAAAATCATTTTTCTTGTCAGTTTTCCTTCAACAAGCAACTACGTTTTGGAAGCTCTGGCTGAAGCCTATGGTGATCGACTGATAATTTGTTACACCAGAAATGCGCGACAAATGGTTTCAGTATTTGAGAAACAAGGATTTAAGAGCTATCTTGTGGATTCCTTTGCAATCCTTTGTTTAAAAGTCATACCGATACTAAAGAAGTCAAAATTGATCATTTGTGATAATTACTTTGCTTTTTTGGGTGGTATGATATTAGATAAACAAACGAATGTTGTTCAAATTTGGCATGCCAATGGAGCAATTAAAAAGTTTGGTCTTCAAGCACAGTATGCAAAAAATGCTGCTCCTGCGGATCGTCGGCGCTATCAGAAAGTTTATAATAAATTTACTCATTTTGTAGTAAGTTCACCCACAATGGCAACGATTTTCAAGGATAGTTATAATATTGATCCGATCTTTCTAAAGTTCGGCTATCCATTAACTGATTATTACTATCAATTAGATGATGAAACAATAACTTATCAAAAAAACGCTTTGCTAGAGGATATGAACAAGAAAATCGCTCTTTATTTACCTACCTACAGAGAGAATACCGATGATAATAATCCCTTAGATTTTGATTCTATATCAAATCAATTGAATGAAGATTGGGCATTATTCATTCATCCACATCCACATGATAAAAAGATGATAGAATTAGCAAACCAATACCCAGAATATTTTATTAAAGATGATAAGGACTACGATTTAAAAAATTTAATAGCAATGGCGGATTGCTTGATTACAGACTATTCTTCAGTACCTTTTGAATATTCTTTAGTAAACCCTCGTGGGAAGATCATTTATTTCTGTTATGATTTTGAACTGTACGATGAAATTGTCGGAATTCAAGAAGAGTTTAAGAAAGATATAGGTTCTTCCATTGTGAAATCCTCCGAGGAACTTTTTTCCAGTATAGAGACGATGGGAAATGAGGATTTGTCAGATTTTAACCAAACTTGGAATACGTATGTTTCCGGGCGCGCCATTGACTCTTTTTTAGAATGGATTGATAAGCAATATGAAATCTGAAAATATAATGGGCGTTTTAGTTGATCCAATCACTTATGGAGAAGTGGTGGATGATTTGGCACGCTACATCGATAGTGATAAGAAAATGACTATCATTAGTGTAAATCCGCAGATTATTACTGAAAGCAGAAAATACCCAGATATTGTAACGTTTATCAATCAGAGTACCCATCGGATACCTGATGGCGTCGGAGTGGTACTTGTTTCAAGATTAACTGGCGGAAAGATAAAAGAAAGAGTTACTGGTTACGATTTAATGGTAAGATTGCTAGGTTACGCAAATGAAAATAAAATGAGTGCTTTTTTTTATGGCGCAAAACCTGAAGTGTTGACTGATGCACTAAAAAATATTAATAATCAGTATCCCGACCTAACAATTGCAGGAGCGATAGACGGTTATACGACTCTGGGTGATGAGGCAATTGTCAATCAAATAAACGCTGTGAAGCCCGATTTTGTTTTTGTGGCGCTAGGGTTCCCCAGACAAGAACGGTGGCTTGCCCAAAATATGAATGCGATACACGCTTCTGTTTTTCAAGATGTTGGTGGGAGCTTTGATGTTTTGAGTGGTCATGTAAAAAGAGCCCCTAATTTTTTTATAAACCTTCACTTAGAATGGTTGTATCGCTCGTTAAGTAATCCGACCAGATTAGGAAGAATTGCGCAATTGCCTGTTTTTTTAGTTAAAAGTATCTATTGGAAGCTGGTGAATAGAAGTGATCAAAAGAATAATTAGTTTTTTTTATCGAATACTATTTAATTTTATAGCATCTATTTTTCCAGTAAAAAAACAAATGGTTATATTCGAAAGTTTTAACGGGAAAATTCCTTCTGATAATCCTTTAGCGATCTATCAAGAGATGATACAATCGATTGATTTTGCAGATTGGACTTTCTACTGGAGTATAAAAAAAGAAAGTTTGTCAGAAGCGAAAGAAAAATATCCTGAAATGTTTTTTATCTCACGTTTTTCCTTTAAATGGCTTTTGTTAATGCCAAGGGCTAGTTTTTGGATCTTTAACTCCCGTTTATCTGAATGGCTTAAAAAAAATAAGCAGACAATTTATTTGCAAACGTGGCATGGTACGCCCCTTAAAAAATTAGGAGCAGATATTGATAACGTGGTTATGCCAAATACTGATACGCAAAAATACAAAGCTGGCTTCTACAAAGAAAGTAATCGGTGGGATTACTTGATTGCCCCAAATGAGTATTCAAAAAATATCTTCAAGACGGCGTTTGGTTTTGAAAATACTTTCTTAGATATTGGTTATCCAAGAAATGATGTTTTAGTACGTTTCAAAGATGATGATAATACAATTAGTCAGCTTAAGAAAAAAATTATTGGAGATAGAAAAGGGCATGTTCTATTATATGCACCGACCTGGCGGGACGATTATTTTATTTCAAAAGGAAACTACAAGTTCTTTATGCCATTTGAATTGAGTCAACTTACTTCTAGAATGAATAAAGACGATACATTGATAATTCGACCGCACTATTTAGTCAAAGAATCTATTGTAATAGATGGCTATGAAGACCAAATCAAAATATGTTCGGATGAGGATATTAATGAGTTATATTTAATTAGTGACTGTCTCATAACGGATTATTCTTCTGTAATGTTCGATTATTTGATATTAAAAAAACCGTTGATTTTCTATCCATATGATTTAAATCATTATGAAAATGGAATCCGAGGATTTTACTTCGATTATAGTGAAGTACCAGGATCTATCTGTTTAGATGAACAATCATTCTACCAGGTTATAGAAAAATTTTGTCGTCAAACTATTGATTCAGAATGTTCGGATACGAAATATCTAGAATTCTATAATAAATTTTGTTCTTGGGAAAATGGTGATGCTGCTAATAAGGTAGCTGAACTGATCAAAGAATGCAATATAAGGGGATAACACATGAGTGCTTTAAGTAATGTGAAAACGATATTAAGTAAAGTAGTGACTAGTTTTGTTTCAGAAAATGGCAAAATTGCCTCATACTATATAAAAGCGAGTAAAAAGAAAATACAAAAGAACACGATCCTTTATGAAGTTCGAGATGGGCAATCAATCGTAGATTCTCCCTACGCAATGTTTATGCATTTAGTAAAAGATCCCGAATATGCTCATTTTCATCATATCTGGGTTATCAACGACTTAAATTATCCCACAGTAAAACGTATTAAGGCAGAATTCGACAATGTTGAATTTGTAGAAAGAAACTCAAAAAGATATTTGCTTTGGCTGGCAACAGCAGAGTATCTAATTAACAATGCTACTTTCCAGTCAATTTTCTTAAAGAGAGAAGGTCAAACATACATAAATACTTGGCACGGAACGCCTTTGAAATATATGGGATTTGACATTCCTGGTAATCCAGCCCATTCTCAAAATGTTGTACGAAATTTTTTAATGGCTGATTACATCTTGTCACCTAACTCACATACAACAGAGATTTTCTCAAAAAGTTATCGTTTAGATGGCTTATTTCCTGGAACGATTTTAGAAGGCGGATATCCAAGGATCGATAGGACGAATACTATCAATCGAGAAAGTATAAAGAAAGAGTTAAAGAAGCTAAACTTAACTTATAATGATCGTTTACCTACAATTTTATATACACCGACTTGGAAAGGATCATCCATCTTAAATCCCTCGAATGATAAAGAGCAGATCGTTAAAGAAACCATTTTTTTGAAAGAACATTTTAAAAATCAGTACAATGTATTGGTTAAAGTACATCCATATATTTATCGTGAATTAAGTAGAGATGAAGAGATTCGCTCAATACTTATTCCGGACTACCTAGATCCTAATGAAGTTTTGTCTATTGTTGACTTATTAATAACAGATTACTCTAGTATATTTTTCGACTTTTTAGTAACTGATAAACCAATTATTTTTTATGTTTGGGATCGAGACTTATATGAAGTGGATAGAGGAATGTATTTAAAAGAAAGTGATTTACCAGGACCAGTTGCTGAAACAATAGATGATCTTATTCGGTTAATAGAAACAAAAGCGTATTCTACTGAGCAACATCGGGAATGTTACCAATTGATGAAAGAGAAATTTTCCAAATATCAAGATGGTAAAGTTACAAAAAGATACATCGAAAGAATATTTAATAATAAAAGAACGAAAAGAATTGAAGAAGTTATTCTAAGAAACGATTTAAATAAGCTTATTATTTATCCTGGCGGAATGAAAAATAATGGTATCTCAACTAGTTTTATCAATCTTACCAATAATCTAGACTTCAATAAGTATGATGTTTCCATTATCCTCAACAAACCAGTTTCCGACGAAGAAATCAGTAATTTAAATAAAATCAATGAAAATGTTCGAATGCTTTTTCGTCCTGGAAGGACCCTTTATTCGAGAAGTGAAATATTGAGAGACTTATTTATTCAGGCGTTCACTTCGAAAAAAGTATGGCGTTTTGTCCTTCCGAAACAAGCGTACAAGAGGGAAGCAACTAGAATAGTTGGGAATGTTCATTTTGATGCTGCGATTGATTTTAGTGGCTATAGTTTTTTCTGGGCAAAAACTATAGCGTTTATGAACAGCGATAAGAAAATTATTTTCCAACACAATGATTTATTAAGTGATTCAAAAAAAATAATCAATGGAAAAGCCCCACACAAGAAAAATTTACCAGCTGTTTTTTCAATATATTATCTTTATGACCGCATCTTAAGCGTATCGAAAGAGACTATGGAAGTTAATAGACGAAACTTAAGAAGATTTATTAAAGATGATCAACTTGGTTTCACTATAAATACTATCGATACTAGAAAAATCCTAAATGATGATTTTGTTTCTAAAGATCATAATATAGTAAGTAATGAAGTAGTGGAATTTCGATATAATGCAAGAATCAAAAAAGAGGGTTTTTATAAAGTAGCAAAAAACTTAGTTTCATTAAAAGACAATTCCTTTTTCAATATATTGATTTCTGAAAAAGACACTATCTTCGTAATTGCTTCAACGAGAGTTAATGTTAAGGAATATGTAAAGATTACGTTGAATGGACTATATACAGGATGGATAGACGGTAAAGATGTTGATCCAATTAATCACATGATTGAATTAGATACTGTTGTAGATAAATACTCATCAATTGCTACCGTCAATTGTGACAATGATGCAATGATTTTTAAGTCATTAAACAATTTAACTGAATTTCGCTCACCACTAAAGATGCTTGACAAAACTTATGTTTATATAAGTAAGCGAATCATATTCAATGATCAAAGATTTTGCTTTATTGAGAATAATACTGGCGAAGTTGGCTGGGTGAATCAAAGTAGTCTTTCTAATTTTCATGACACTAAAGGACTTAAGTTTTTAAAAAATTATTTTCTTAGAAAAAATAAATCAAAAAACATAAATCTGTATGATTCATTTGCAATGGAGTTTGTAATTGGAACAGTTGCTAAGAATCCCATTGTAGCATCTCTTGCTCCTGAAATAGATTCTGAAAGTGAACATTTAGTTTTGGAAAAACAAAAGGGTAGGGTTATAAGTTTTTCTAAGCAAGCAAGAATTGCTGATAAGATTTACTACTGCACTAATGATTTTAACAATCAGTCTCTTTGGGTTGAAGAGGATGATTTAATAGGAATTTCTGATATACAAAGTAATGAATATATTTTCAATAAAAATTATCGGAATGAATTTACTGATAACAACCAACGAACAGAAACTGAATTACCACAAACATTAGATAATTATTTTAATTTAGTCAATATGGGAAGATTATCACCTGAAAAAAATCAGATCAGTTTAATTAAAGCAGTTAAGACCGTACTAGGTAAACAGCCAAATATTCGCCTATTTATTATAGGAGATGGCCCTTTAAAGAACGAAATGCGTCAGTTGATCTTGAGCTTAGACTTAGAAAAAAATGTTTTTCTTTTGGGACATCAAGAAAATCCATTTACAATTATGAAGCAGTGTGATCTTTTTGTTTTCCCCTCAATTTACGAAGGACAACCAATGGTCTTACTTGAAGCATTAACTTTAAAACTTCCTGTTTTAGCCACTAATATTCCGGCAAATCTATCGGTCCTCAAAAATTATGCTTCGGAATATATTGAAGGATTTTCTTCTGAAGATATTTCTAGCGCTCTGTTTAAAAAAATTAATAATTTAGAAATGAATTTAATTTTTAATCCCGAAGAATATAATGATAAGGCGTTAAAAAACTTTTATACAGAAGTAAATTAAAAATGAATTTAAACTGTAAGAAAAAGTGGCTATATTATAGAATAATTTACAATTTGTATTGTAGAGAAAGGTGCTTATTATGATAGCAAAAAAGTTCAAGAAAATTAAATTGAGAAATTCTGAGCAATTATCATTATGGTTTTCTGAAGAATATAAAAAAAATGATGTTGATTCATCAACAATTTTTTACGAATCTCGAGATGGAAAAAATATGATTGATTCTCCCAAAGCAATATTTGATTATCTAATTGGGGATCCTATGTTTGAAAAATATCATCATGTGTGGAGTTATGTTCCCACTGAAATTGGATGGGGTAGAATAATCGAAAAATTTTCTAATATGCCAAATGTTTCTTTTATAGAAAGAAACACTCGCGAATATGTATATTATCTTTCAAAAAGTAAATATCTTATAACTAATTCAACATTTCAATCTTTCTTTATACCTAAAGAAGAGCAAATTGTGATTAATACTTGGCATGGAACACCTTTAAAAAAAATGGGATATGACATTGAAAATGCAAATCCAGTAGGATCTCAGAATGTTGTTAGAAACTTTTTATTTAGTAAGTTTATTCTTAGTCCTAATGCACATACTACGGAAGTGTTTAAGAATAGTTTCCGATTGGACGGTATTTTTTCAGGTGAGATACTAGAGTTTGGTTACCCAAGAAATGATATATTGCAGAAGAAAGATAAATCTGTCTTGGAACAGTTGATTGAACGTGGAATGGTTATTGATTCTACAAAAGATGTTATCTTGTATTGTCCTACTTGGAAAGGTACCTCAACATTGAATCCGACAGATTCAATACATCAGATACTAGCGGAAACATCCTTATTAAGAAAACAAGTCGGGGATAAATACAATGTTTTAGTCAAAGTACATCCTTATATTTTTAAGCGAGCACAAGAAGTTGAAGAGTTGAATAATTACTTAGTTCCAGACGATTTTGATCCAAATTGTATATTATTAGCTACAGATATATTGTTGACAGACTATTCAAGTATTTTTTTTGATTTTTTAATTACAGACAAACCGATAATTTTCTATTCTTGGGATAATGATATTTACGATTCGACCAGGGGATTGTACTTTGATGAGAAAGAATTACCAGGACCGATTCTAAGTACGATAGATGAAGTGATTGAATCGATTAACGCAATTGAATCAGTGAAAGCTGAATACAAAGAAAATTATAATAGAGCAAAAGAAAATTTTGTTAAATATGAAGATGGCTGTGCAACTAAACGAGTAATAAATTATATATTCAAGGATCAAGCAGCTGGTTCTGGTAAAGTCGTAAAGTTAACAAATACAAAAGAAAAAGTTCTAATATATACAGGTGGAATGCAAAACAATGGTATTACTTCTAGTTTATTGAATCTCTTGAAAAATATAGACTACGATAGATACGAAATTACTTGTTTTATGGGCAATCCTAATACAAAAGAAAAACTGGAGAATGTGAATAGAATTCCGAAGCAATGTCATCTTATTTTCAAACCAGGATATGCCATCCTTACCCCGGAAGAAAGTAAGAATCTTAGAAAGTTAACTTCACAAAATAATGTAGATCATATTGATAGTTCAATGCTTCCTTGGGAAGGTTTTCGAAGAGAAGCAAATCGTATTTTTTCAAATAGTAAATTTGATGTTTCTATTGATTTCTCTGGTTATAGTTTCTATTGGGCAAAATATATTTTATCATCAGATTCAAAAAAGAAAATTTGTTACATGCATAGTGATATGGATGCTGATAGACAAAAAATAGTAAATGGAAGACAAGTTCATTTTAAAACCCTAGGGCAATTATTTAGTGTATATAATCGTTTTGATATGTTATTAGCTGTATCTCCAGTCATGGCCGATGTGAATAAAAACTCTCTGAAAAAGTTTATTCCAGAAGAAAAAATTAGCTATGTATTAAATTCATTAGATTTAGAAAAACTATTTAGTAATGATGATAGTACTAAGGAAGAAAAAAAACCTATTATAAAAAAAGTAAATATAGAATTAGAGTTAACAAATAAAATGGATATTCTCGTATGGGACACATTTCGTGAGAAATCTAGTAAAATGTATCCTTATAAGGATGATTTAAAAATAAAAGCTATAGCATCTGTAAAATATAAAAGTAAAGAGTTTTATAAAATCTTAATAGACGATGTTTATGTGGGATGGGTTGATGCACAGAACTATACTAAAAAGTATCCTTATTTACTTTCAAAGGAACCATATTCGTCGTATGGTTATATAAAAAGGCAAAAAAACAAGGTCTTTTGGATCGATCTTCCTACAAGTGATCTTAGTAAAAGATATGGAACGACCGATTTTTACAAATATTTGTATGTAAGAATTATTGAGAAAGCCACTTTAAGTAATGGAGATATCTATTTTCATATTATTGTTGATAATTATGTTAATGGATGGGTCTATTACAACGTTATTAACGAAGTACCAAGATTCAGTAAAATTAGAAGAGTCAAGAATATTATATCTAATTTAAAGAGGCTAGCTGATAAGAAAAAAAATCCTTTATTAACAATTAACGAAGAAGGTTATGTATCTATAAATAGTATAGATGGAAAAGATCCCTTCGATAAAGCGGCGAACAATAATTCAAATTTCAATTCTGTTAACTTAATAAACAAAATAGTTAAATATACTAAGATTATTAATAATTTTTATGGAACTTACTATCTTTTATTTGATGGCAGCAAAAAAATTGGTTGGGTAAATAAGAATAATCTGCGTTTTATATCAGATGATCAAATTGTTTCAGAAAGAAAAGTAAGAGTGGAGATATTATTGAATCCAGGAAACAATAAGTATACTGATTGTTTCTTAAAGAATCCTATTACAATTGATAAAAAAGAAACTATTATTGTTGATACTTTAATTGAATCCACTAAAGGGTCTTTCTTTTATGATGGAACTTTCTATTTTGAAACAAAAGATGTTGAGATAGTAAAAGAGTTTGGAAAATATGATCTACTTGGGAACTTCATTTTACTTCCAGATGAAAGTAATTATAATATTATTTCTATTGGAAGATTATCTGTTGAAAAGCAGCAAGATAAGCTTATTACTGCTTTTCAAAACTTCCAAAAAAAGGTTCCTAAAAGCAAATTGTACATCTTGGGGGACGGCAATTTAAGAGAAGAATTAATATCAATTGTTAAGGATAATAACTTAGAAGATTCTGTTTTTCTAATGGGACATGTTTCTAATCCTTTTGCAATACTGAAAAAGTGTCAACTTTTTACTTTAACCTCGGCCTATGAAGGTCAACCTATGGTTCTTCTTGAAGCTTTATCTTTAGGTATTCCGGTTTGCTCAACTAATATTCCAGCGAGTAATTATGTTCTTTCAAATGGAGATTATGGTATACTGGCATCCTCTAATGATATCAATGGGATAGAAAACATGTTATTGGAGTCTTATCATAGTCAAGACGAATTTAAGAGATTTGATGCAAATGAGTACAATAAAAAAGCTGTAGAGATGTTTTATGATAAAATTAGCATACTGTAAGTGACGTATTAAATAAATATATTTTAAGGAGTATCAATTATGAAGTATTTTGTATCTGGAGGCGCTGGTTTTATAGGGTCTACCATTGTCAACACGCTAATTAAAGAAGGAAATGAAGTCATTGTTTTAGATGATTTATCAATGGGAGATCTTCAAAATCTGAAGCAATCGAAAAATTTAACATTTGTTAAAGGTGATATACGAGACAAAGAAATGATTAAGGAAATATTTGAAAAAAATACGTTTTCGTTTATCTTTCATTTAGCAGCAATCGCCAGTGTCGCAGATTCAATTGGCAGACCATTATTAACACATCAAGTTAACATGGAGGCGACTCTAAATTTATTAGAGCTCTCAAAACAAACTCAGAAAAAACTAAAGAGATTTGTCTTTGCTTCATCTGCCGCTGTATATGGAGATGAACCTTCTTTACCTAAAACCGAAAATTCAAAGATAAAGCCTTTATCACCGTATGCTATTGATAAATATTCTTCGGAACAATATGTTTTACTTTATAATTCACTTTATGATCTACCTACTAGTGCTGTACGATTTTTCAATGTATATGGACCTAATCAAAACCCATCATCGCCCTATTCAGGTGTACTTTCTATAATAACGAACCATTTCAAGAAACTGAAAAACCATGAAAAAAATGTGTTTACCCTTTATGGTGATGGAAGTCAGACAAGAGACTTCGTCTATGTTGACGATGTCGTTCAAGCATTAAAAATTGTGTCAGAAAAAGAAGAGGCACAAGGTAATGTTTATAATGTTGGTACTGGTACTCCAAGTTCAATTAATGATGTACTGGATATTTTTAAATCAGAGACAGGTATAGAGCCAATCATTAAATATGAAAATGTAAGAAAAGGAGATATTCAAGACTCATATGCAGAGGTTTCTGAACTCAAAAGTCTTGGATTTTCACCTAAATACAATTTGAATAAAGGGATAGCTAAATATTTAACAAATGAAATGAAATAAGTTTTTCTGTTCTTTAGAGTTATTTTTTTTATTGTTGGGTTGGTTTCTCACTAAAATATCTGTTAAGATATTTTAGTGAGAAACCTTTTTATTTCAATAAATAATTTGGTGCAAATTAATAGAGGCAAATCTTGTCTGATAATGTAGGGAGTTTTTTAATAATGATAAATCGAGCAAAAAAAGAAAATAGCTTTAAGTATTTAGGAGTCATCTTAATATTTTCAATTGCTTCCATAGCTATTCAAAGTGCTCAGATGTATGAAAGAGGATTTATATTGGGTGTGGATTCTATATTTCATATGAATCGTATTTATGAAACCATGATGCAAATGCAATCGGGAGAATTCAATTATTTTCTTTCTCTATTTTCTTTTCAACAATCCGCAAGAATCGTAAATGCATTTTACGGACCCGCAATGGCTTATTTGTTAGGTGCTATTTTACTATTTACGGAGAGCTGGGTGAAGTTTCAATTAGTAACATCGTTTCTTGTTAATATAATAGGTGCAATTGGAATTTATAGAATTGCGAAGAAGCTTTCGTTGAGAGATTCAATTGCACTGATGTCTGGTATCCTTTATATGTCAAGCTATTTTGTTTCGTCATGGAATCTTGCAGGCTCTTTTACGAGCGTGGGAAATATGCTTATTCCATTTGTAATCTATTATGGTATTGAAATGCTAATTAACGAGGACCATGATTTTTCTGCTTTTGGATTAGGACTAAGTATGGGGATGCTGCTTCAAACACATGTTTTTTCTTCTTTACTTGCGACAATTACTTTAGCCCCATTTATTGTTTACTCTTTTTATAAGTGTGATAATAAAAAAAAATTCGCAATCAAACTACTCTTAGCGATTATTCTAGCAATACTGCTAAGTTTAAATGTTTGGACAGGAATGCTACATTTAATGAGCAGTAATGAATTGTTACAGACATTTCCCAGTGATTTAATGGCAAATGCAGTTTATTTTCTCCCTAATGCAGGTACTGGTCATGCTAATATAGGAATTATTTTTTCTCTTGTATTTTTTATACAAATTTGTTATTCAGTTACCTTTTGGAATACCATAAATATTAATAACAAGTTAATGACAGCAATAGGTGTTATTTTCTTGTTTATATCAAGTCGCTTCTTCCCATGGAATGTTTTAGGTCAAAAAGTCTCAGCATTAGAGACTCTTCTTCAATTTCCATCTAGACTAATTATAATACCAACTATATTATTATTGCTTTCACTGGGGATGAATATAAACAAACACAAAGAAAAACAATTAATTATAATGCTAGGTGTAATCACTTTGTTTTCTGTGTCGATAGCTCAAAATAGAGTTTATGAAAGAATGGATAGTTGGAAGTCTGAAAATGTTTTAGCATTTCCAAATAAAAAGCCTGATAGTATTTCAAGTGAGGATATGCGAAATGCTATTAAGAGTAAGAATTTAGAGGAAGTACTTAACATAGTAAGAAAGGGAACTTCTGATTATCTTCCTTTACAACACAAAATTCCAAATAATGAGTTCGAGGATTTTAATCCATATACAAAATATTGGACATATATTATATATCCGAATAGCGATTTTAATAAGGAAGTAAAGAATGGCAAAATAATAGTCACATGGAATAATGATAAAGAAGAAAAAACGAATATTCCTATCGTGAAGTATAATGATACAATAATTGAGGATGTATTGAATAAAAATGAAATTAAACCTGAACTAACTGAGATTGGTACGATTCAGGTCGAAGCTAACCAAGGTCAAAATAGATTAGAGGTATCGTATGATACACCTAGTTATGTGATTTTTTCAATATTTATATCATCAATAGTTTTCATCATATCTTTGTGTTATATATGTTTTTCAAAAATTTATAAATTATTGAATTAGCTTTATTATTTTCAATATCACTATGTAATGTACAATTTGTTGCTATTGTAAATCGTATTATCTTGAGGAGAGGGCAAGATGAGACTTTTTAGTTTATAATCTTTTTAATGGAAGAATTATTTTATTTAACTCCTCCTAACTTTCGTGTATAATGGTACAAGCCAGTATTACGAAAGTTAGGAGGAGTTGTTTTGAGTAAACAACATCCAGAGGATAGATCCTTTAAAGACGAAGTATTAGGAGCTTTAAAGCAACCTCAATCAGATCAAACCCATGAAGACCAAGGTTTGAACGAGCGTCCTATTCAACAACCTCAAGAAGAGGTGGGTTCGCGAACTGCAAGTGGAAAGACCAAAAATAAACAAGCAAAGCAAGCTGCTACAAGTCGTAGGGCAGCAGCGGAAGAAGTGCCCATAGCTGAAGGTGGGGAAACGCAATTGCGCAAGCAGCAACGCAAAAAAGAAGATCGGATTGTCAATCGGATCGTTTTGATCGTAGTCCTTGCTCTGCTCGTCATCGGTGGTGTTTTAGGATTTTCAATGTATCGTTATGTAACATCAGGATTGCAGCCGTTGAATCCAGAAGATACAGAAACGGTGGCAGTTGAGATTCCTAGTGGATCGTCCAACAAAGCAATTGGAGAAATATTGGAAGAAGACAATATCATTAAAAGTGGTATGATCTTTAACTATTATACGAAATTCAATAATTTAACTGGATTTCAAGCAGGAAATTATCATTTTTCTCCTAGTATGACTTTGGATCAAATCTCAAAGATGCTGCAAAATGGCGAAGGTTCGGTCACCTCTGATGCAAAAGTGACGATTCCAGAAGGATTTGATGTGGACCAAATCGGTGATGCTCTAGCGGAAGCAACAAATATCTCGAAAGACGATTTCTTAGCTTTGATGGAAAGCGATGAGTTCTTTGAAAAAATGAAAGAAACCTATCCTGAGCTTTTAGCAAGTGCCGGCGATGCGCAAGGCGTGCGTTACCGACTAGAAGGATACTTGTTCCCAGCGACGTATGACTACTATACAGGGAATACCCTAGAAGAAGTCGTTACCCAAATGGTGGATAAATCAAATTCAGTCTTGTCCAAATATTTCGATCAAATTGCTCAAAAAGAAATGACGGTCCAAGAAGTCCTTACATTGGCTTCACTTGTTGAAAAAGAGGGTAGTAAGCTAGAAGATCGTAAAAATATCGCACAGGTATTCTTCAATCGTTTAGCGATTGATATGCCGCTACAATCGGATATTTCGATTCTATATGCGTTAGGTGAGCACAAAGAGCTAGTCACTTATGAGGACACTCAAGTTGACTCTCCTTATAATCTCTATGTGCAAACTGGCTACGGACCTGGACCATTCAACAATCCAAGCGAAGCAGCGATCCAAGCGGTCTTAGATCCAACACCGAATAACTACTATTATTTCATTGCTGACATTCAAACCCAAGAAGTTTACTTTGCGGAAACCTATGAACAGCATATGCAATTAGTGGAACAATATGTAAACAATACCTCAAATTAAATTTTCATAGGTTTATAGTTTACATTTAAAAAAAAGCATGGTAATCTTTTGTGGACTCATCGCAAAAGATTACCTTTTGCGATTTATTAGAAGTTACTAAAAGGAGAAAAGAACTATGGTAGAAAAAGTTTACCCAATGACACTTGAAGGAAAAGAAAAGCTAGAACAAGAATTAGAAGAATTGAAAACGGTAAAACGCGGGGAAATCATTGAACGTATCAAGGTAGCCCGCAGTTTTGGCGATTTATCCGAAAACTCCGAGTATGAGTCTGCAAAAGATGAACAAGCGTTTGTCGAAGGCCGAATCACTACTTTAGAAAATATGATTCGTTTTGCAGAGATCATTGATAATGAGGGTGTAGACTCTGATGAAGTTTCCATCGGAAAAACTGTGATTTTTGTTGAGTTGCCTGATGGTGACGAAGAAGAGTACATGATCGTTGGTAGTGCTGAAGCAGATCCGTTTTCTGGTAAAATTTCCAATGATTCACCAATCGCTCGTGCCTTGATTGGGAAAAAAGTCAATGATGAAGTGACGATCTCAACGCCAGGCGGAGATATGCAAGTAAGAATCACAGAAGTAAAGAAAAGCTAATTGCTTGATCACTCGATCAAACTAGTTGACCCTGTTGTTCATTCTCCTTAAGGGAATTTGATCAAACAGGGTCTTTTTTCGGACCAGCGACGGATGGACAAACCATTTTTTTCGGGTATGATAAAGTAGAATTACTAGGAGGAGGAGCTTGAATGAAAAGTCCTTGGCGTTTTTTCTTTATTGTTGAAGCGCTCTTACTGCTTTTTGCGGTATGGCAAATTTTATCTAATCCGCCATTATTATTTTTATTAATACTTGGTGTGACGTGCTTGGTCCTTGTGAACCGAAGTGAGCGCAAGAGCAATTTTAAAAATTTCTTGATGGTCTCAAGTTCCATTGCTATTTTGATCAGTTTGTTAAATAGTCCAGCACTGTGGCTGATGCTGATTTTTGCGATTTTATTTATTGGTTTAAAAGGAGTCGAGATTACCGGAATCGACTTAACTAAAAATTCATTCTGGCGCAAAAAACAAATGATTATCGTTGAAACTGAAGAACCCAAAGCTGATCATCCGCTGAAACAAAAGCAGCAATGGTTAGGCAATGAACGGATCGGCAGTCAAGTCTATGAATGGGACGATATCAATTTAGATATCTTGACGGGAGACACTTTCATCGATCTAGGCAACACTTTATTGCCTAAGAAAGAAAACGTCGTGATCGTACGAAAAGGCTTTGGTAGAACTCGTATTTTAGTGCCTGCTGGCATAGCGATCAAATTAGAGCACAGTACTTTTATTGGCTCTGTTATCTTTGAAGGCGAAGAAACGAGCTTGAAAAATGAAAAAGTGACGATTTACAGCCCGGATTATGGCGAAAATAGTCGGCGTTTGAAAATCTTAACGAATACCCTTGTTGGTGATGTTGAGGTGATTCGGGTATGATTGGGAAATTTTCAAGAGGCATGATCGCTTTTTACGCAGGATTAGCAAGTTTTTTCACCATGATATTGATGCTGTTTTCCTATTTGTATGCCAGTGGGAAAAATAATTGGCTGATAGAAGTCTTTCAAATCAAACTCTTTTTTATCCCAATTATCTTTCACTTACTTGTAATATCTGCATTGATTGCTTTAGCTGTCTTTTTACTGATTTCTTTTTTTCGCAACCGTCAATACGGTCCGGTGGAAGAAAAGCTAAGACTGTTAGCCAGCGGCTATATCGATAGCCCTTTATTGGAAACAAAGATCCCACATGCGTCTGAAAACCATTTGATTGCGAATGTGGATCGTGATATTGCCAGTATCCAATCGAAGATGAAACAGATGTCGATGGAATTACAGCAATTGAATGCGAAACCTCAGTTTGTTGATGGTCAGACGAAAGAAGAGATTTTAGAAGCAGAAAGGCAGCGTCTGGCTCGTGAACTGCACGACTCTGTTTCTCAACAGCTGTTTGCCGCCATGATGATGATGTCTGCACTGAATGAGCAAGCGATTCGAACAGATGCTCCAGAAAGCCAAAAGAAACAGTTAGCGATGGTCACAGACATTATCAATGCTTCGCAATCTGAAATGCGGGCGCTCTTGCTTCATCTACGACCTGTAACTTTGGAAGGGAAGAGTCTAAAGCAAGGAATCGAGCAATTGTTAAAGGAATTAGAGACCAAAATCAAAATTCTATTGACTTGGGATATTGAAGACTTTACGATGCCTAGTTCGATTGAAGATCAACTCTTTCGTGTGATCCAAGAACTCTTGTCTAATACACTGCGTCACGCGAAAGCTGATGAGTTAGAAGTATACTTGCATCGCATCGATAATAACGTGTTATTGCGGGTGATCGATGACGGAGTTGGCTTTGATCCCCAAGATCAAAAGGCCGGCAGCTATGGCTTGATGAATATCCGAGAACGTGTAAGTGCTGTTGGCGGAACGTTGAAAATTATTAGTTTTAAAAATCAAGGAACCAGTATTGAAATCAAAGTTCCACTGTTGAAGGAGGCATAACGTATGATTAAAGTGTTGTTAGTTGATGACCATGAAATGGTTCGTCTAGGGGTCTCTTCTTATCTATCAATTCAAGACGATATAGAAGTAATTGGGGAAGCGGAAAATGGTCGAGTCGGGTATGAAAAGGCATTGGAATTACGTCCAGATGTGATTTTGATGGATTTGGTTATGGATGAAATGGATGGGATCGAATCTACGAAATTGATTTTAAATGATTGGCCAGAAGCAAAAATCATCATTGTCACTAGTTTTATTGATGACGAGAAAGTCTATCCTGCAATTGAAGCGGGTGCGGCCGGTTACCTGTTAAAGACGTCTACTGCTCATGAGATTGCGGAAGCCATTCGTGCAACCCAGCGAGGAGAGCGGGTCTTAGAACCCGAAGTCACCACGAAAATGATGGATCGTTTGACGAATCGGACACCAATCCTACATGAAGATTTGACCAATCGGGAACAAGAAGTGTTACTGTTGATCGCTGAAGGAAAGAGCAACCAAGAGATTGCGGATTCACTCTTCATTACGCTGAAAACAGTGAAGACACATGTGTCAAACATCTTATCAAAATTAGAAGTAGAAGATCGTACACAAGCTACGATATATGCTTTTAAACATGGCTTGATAAAATAAAATCTTAATAATCATACCTCCTCATGGCAAGCAGGGGAGGTTTTTGTTATACTAAATAATGATCTGGCAAACAAAGGAGCGTTTGTGGTGAAGCAAAATTATGCAATTATTGGATTAGGTCGTTTCGGTGGAAGTATTTGTCGTACGTTGATTGAATCAGGTCAAGAAGTGTTGGCAATCGATAGCAACGAAGATCGTGTCAATGAATACATGAATATCGCCACCCATGCGGTGGTCGGGAACGCACAAGATGAGATGACGTTGCGTTCATTGGGTATCCGTAACTTTGACCATGTCATTGTTGCGATAGGTGAAGATATTCAAGCCAGTATATTGGTCACACTGATGGTTAAAGAAATGGGTGTTCCTAATATCTTAGCCAAAGCCCAAAACGAATACCATGCCCGTGTACTGGAAAAACTCGGCGCAGACCGTGTCGTCCATCCTGAACGTGATATGGGGATTCGCATCGCCCATAATCTAGTTTCCAAAAATATCTTAGATTATATTGAACTATCTGACGAATTTTCTTTAGCAGAGATTCGCGTGTCCAATCCACGCTTTTTCAATAAATCCCTGATTGAGCTGAATTTTCGACAAAAGTATGGTCTGACAGTCGTTGCGATTCGTCGTGGACCAGGACAAGTGATCGTTTCGCCTGATGCAGAGGCAATCGTGCGTGAAAATGACAATTTACTCGTGATCGGCAATACAGATGATGTAGATATACTCGATGAACATATGAATGATTAGGAGTGAAGAAAATGAACTTAACAATAAGTCCTGAAGCAATGCAATGGTTCAAAAAAGAGTTGGTGGTAGACCAAGGAAGCGGGATTCGTTTTTTTGGAAAAATTTATGGAAAGACACAAGTGCATGACGGATTTTCCGTGGGGATGTCAGTAGACAAACCAGAACGTCCGATCGTTGAACAAACCATTGACGGATTGCTTTTTTTTATTGATGAAGCGGATGAGTGGTTTTTCAAAGGCTATAATCTGACAGTTGATTATGATCAAACGTTGGATGAACCGAAGTACGATTTTAGTGAAGATAAAAAATAATGTGGATTCGGTCATAGCTGACCGGCTTCCCACGATTGGCTCTAGGAGATGAAACCGATGTTATCAATTGTTGTACCTTGTTTTAATGAAGAGGCGAGCTTGCCGATATTCTTTGAGGAAACAGAAAAAGTGAAGAGACAATTAAATATGCCCTTTGAATATATTTTTGTCAATGATGGCTCTTCAGATCAAACACTACCTGTTTTAAGAGAGTTATATCGTGCCCACCCCGACAGTGTTCGCTATTTATCTTTTTCGAGAAACTTTGGCAAAGAAGCGGCACTTTATGCAGGCTTACAAGCGGCGAAAGGCGATTTTGTCACTGTGATGGACGCAGATCTACAAGACCCGCCGACATTACTGCCAGAAATGTTTGCGATGCTGGAAGCAAAACCAGAGCTTGATTGTGTGGGGACTAGACGGGCGGATCGCAAAGGAGAACCGAAGATCCGTAGTTTTTTCTCAGATGCTTTTTATAATATTATCAACAAGATTGCCGATACCGAAATGGTAAATGGTGCTCGAGATTTTCGCTTGATGCGCCGTAATATGGTAGATGCCGTTTTACAACTGTCTGAATATAATCGCTTTTCCAAAGGGATCTTCAGTTGGGTCGGCTTTGATACAGAATACATCGCCTATGAGAACCGGGAACGAGTCGCTGGTGAGACATCGTGGTCATTTTGGAAACTATTTCAATATTCGATCGACGGTATCGTCAACTTTTCGGATACCCCTCTGAACATTGCTTCTTTTATTGGTGCGCTTTCCTGTTTTGGCTCTCTGATCGCATTGATCTTTATTGTGATCAGAACCTTTATCTTTGGTGATCCAACAACTGGTTGGCCATCGATGGTTAGCATTTTCTTATTTGTGGGCGGCTTGCAATTGCTTTGTTTGGGAATCATCGGGAAATATATTGGGAAAATTTTCTTAGAAACCAAAAATAGACCCTTATATTTCTTGAAAGAAACTGAAAAAGACCAAGAAAAACAACGATAAATTAAAAGTGTACAATCTGAAGGTTTCGCCTCCAACTGTACACTTTTTTTGCGGAAAGAATTTGTTAGTAGCCTTTATCCAAGTTTATCTCATTTTTTTCAAGTTCTTGTTTCGCCAAAAATTGTTGGAGATTCGCTAAGAAAATGGCCATAAATGCCTTTTGAAAATGGGGCGTATGCCCTGAGATATGGGGGGTTATCAAAAGGTTCTCGATGAGCCATAACGGATCATTCTCGGGCAAGGGCTCTTCTTCAAAAACATCCAGTGCGGCAAATGCTATCTGCTTTTTTTCTAGGGCTTTTGCTAATGCAGTGGTATCCACACTTGGCCCGCGGCCGACATTATAAAAGGAAGCACTAGGTTTCATTTGGGCAAAAAAAGCTGCATCATACAAGTGATTGGTTTCTTCCGTCAGAGGAAGGATGTTGATGACGCAATCGGCGGTTTTTGCGCAAGCGTGTAAGTCAGATAACGCAAACGTTTTTTCAAAACCTGTCACGTCATGCCCGCTAGTATTGATACCAATGGGACTTACACCAAAAAAGGTCAATGCTTGAGCTAACTTTTGGCCAATTTGTCCTGTACCAACGATCAAAATCTCTTGGTCCGACAATTTTGTATAGTGAATTGTATTCGGTGACCATTGCTGTTTTCTCTGTTGCTGAATTGCTTGGAAAATCCCGCGGTTTTCCATAAATAGTAGAGCCAACAAATGGTCTGTGATCGATTCGGCATGGATGCCGCTGCCATTAGATAAGCGAATATTGTATTTCGCAAACTCTTTTAATGGTAAGGTGTCTACGCCAGCTGAAATCGCTTGGACCCATTTCAAATTTGTTTTCTCCGTTAGCAGGTAGTCCTTCCATTCCGACTTCCAACCAATGGTGATTTCTACTTGTGACCAATCAATTGCTTGGTCCTTTGTGTACACAAGAAATTGATAGTCTTTTTCGATTTGTTTCACATATGTGTCGCGAAACTCTCGAGTGGCTAAGATTATTTTTTTCATTGCCAAGCCTCCTTTTAACTTAAGTGTAGCAAAGAATGAGAAAAAAACCATGTTCAAGGAATTGAACATGGCCTAGATTAGGTTTTAAACTGAATTTTTGGAGAATGTTTGACCCCTTGTGTGAATAAGAATAAAGAACCAAACAAAATAAAGGTGGTTGCATCGAAGGAAGGCAATAGTAGTTGTACGATTACACTAATAAGCGTAGGCAATGCAGCACTTACGATCAGAATCTTTAAATTTTCAAAGAAAGTATAGGAGAATCGTTTTAATCTTGTATAGATTGTTGCAATAAAGGTCCCCATCACTAAGGTGATCAGCAAGCTGACAAATGATGGATACAATGCAACAAAAAAGACAATGAGTTTGATTAGCCATGGAATTGCTTGGTTTGATAGCGCTTCTCGAATCGCCTGACCGTTAAGATTGCGCAGCGCAGGCTCACTGTAATCAAATTCTAATTGATTAGAATCTAACATTGACGTCGATAAGCCAGAAGAGGGGATACGGATGACCAGCTGATCTTTTAACAAGCCAACAGCGATGACAGAGCCAGTAACATCAGATGCAATATCTGCTGGCGTACGGTTGCCATCTGGATCGAAAGTAAAGATGATCGAATCGGTTTGATAAATGAAACCTTGCGTATCCGGCGCTGTAGCAAGCTGCCCATTTTCGATCGTAAAATCTGGAATCGATTCTCCAATTTTTTGTCCGTCTGCTTGCACATCGCGAAAGACACCTAATACATTGATGGTCATCGGTACCGCGATAAGCACGGAGGCGCTTAATAGAAAAACGATTACTTTGGAAAATTCTGCTTTTTTGACAAATTTTAAATCAGGTATTCGGAAAAAAGCAATTTTAAATAGTTGGACGATAGTCATTTGCTGATGAACTCCTTTGTGGTATAACTAGAGTAATTGTAACGAAGGGTTCTTTGAATTACAAGGAATTCACAAAAAAAGAACCAATAATCGAATGAATGAATAAATAAAGAAATGAAAGTAGGCAAAAGAATGCAAAAGTACAACGAATACAAGCAGTTCTTGCAGCAAAAAAAGTTGTGGGAGCCGATTACGTATTTATTTTTTGGTGGATTAACGACTGTAGTCAACATTGTCGTCTATCTCATTTTTCGTGAAGGATTTGGTCTTTATTACCAGACAGCGAATGTGATTTCATGGATTGCTTCTGTTTTGTTCGCCTACTTTACAAATAAGTTATGGGTTTTTGAAGCAAAAACCGAGACAAAGCAAGAGTCATGGGCGGCATTTGGGAAGTTCATTTTCTTTCGTGTCTTATCATTAGGCTTAGATATGCTTTGTATGTATCTATTTATTTCAATTTTGGCAACCGGCGATCTAGTTGCCAAGCTGGTCACCCAAGTTGTTGTTGTTTTGGCAAACTATGTGTTTAGTAAATTTTTGATTTTCAATACGAAAAAAAGTGAGAAAAAGTAAGCATATTTTTTGAACAAAGTCTGATAGTCTGATAATGTTACTTATGTAAACATTATCATTGAGGAGGAATTTTTTTATGACTTACACATTACCAGATTTACCTTACGCATACGATGCATTAGAACCATACATTGATGAAGAAACGATGCATTTGCATCATGATAAACACCATAACACTTATGTAACAAACTTAAACGCAGCGATTGAAAAACATCCTGAATTAGGTGAAAAAACAGTTGAAGAATTATTAGCTGACTTTTCTTCTGTACCAGAAGATATTCAAACAGCAGTTCGTAACAATGGTGGCGGCCATGCCAACCATACGTTCTTCTGGGAAATCTTAGGCCCAAATGCTGGTGGCGAACCTACTGGAGCCATCAAAGAGGCAATTGACGAAGCTTTCGGCAGCTTTGAAGACTTCAAAGAAGAATTCAAAACGGCTGCAACCGGACGTTTTGGTTCAGGTTGGGCATGGTTAGTCGTGAAAGATGGCAAATTAGCAATCACCTCAACAGCGAATCAAGATTCACCATTGATGGATGGCCAAACACCTGTCTTAGGTTTAGATGTTTGGGAACATGCGTATTACTTGAAATACAAAAATGTTCGTCCAGATTACATCAATGCTTTCTTGAGTGTTGTTAACTGGGACAAAGTAAACGAATATTTCGCAAAAGCTTAAACAATTTACTAGAAAGAAGCCTGCTAAAAGGCTTCTTTTTTTGTGGATAGAAAGAATCGTTTTGATATTGCTAACGCTTACATAATCCGCTATAATAAAGGCGACGGAATCGTCGGATTATAATTATTGGAGGCTTTACACACTATGGAACATGGGAAAGTAAAATGGTTCAACAACGAAAAAGGGTTTGGTTTTATCACAGTTGACGGTGGCGATGATGTATTTGTTCACTTTTCTGCCATTCAAGGAGACGGTTTTAAGTCACTAGAAGAAGGTCAAGAAGTTGAATTTACGATCGTTGAAGGTGCCCGCGGACCTCAAGCAGCAGAAGTGACCAAAGTCTAAATCAGAACGGAAAAGCTGAGTAAGCCCTCAGCTTTTTTAATTTGCTATTTCTCGCCATATTTGGTATCTTCAATACATTAGTAAGATTAGGAAGCGAAGAGGGATAAGCATGAAACGAGTAATTACTTACGGAACATTTGATTTATTGCATTATGGACATATCAATCTTTTGCGTCGTGCAAAAGAGCAAGGCGATTATTTGATCGTAGCACTATCAACGGATGAATTTAATTGGAACGAAAAACAAAAAAAATGCTACTTTTCTTATGAGAAAAGAAAGCAGTTATTAGAAGCGATTCGGTATGTGGATCTAGTGATTCCTGAAGAAGGCTGGGGCCAAAAAGTTTCCGATGTCAAAGAATATCATGTGGATACCTTTGTTATGGGAGACGATTGGGCTGGCAAATTTGATTTTATTCAAGAAGAGACAGATGCTGAAGTGATCTATCTAGCACGGACTCCGGAAATATCAACTACTCAAATCAAAAAAGATTTGAAACTTAACAATTAAAAGACTATTATAAAAAAGCATCTTTTACAGATGTTTTTTTTATTGAGCCCAACTTCAAGAAATTAAGATTTTATTACTAGTTTTTCATTGATTATTTGTTCAGAACACAAAATATGGTATGATGTTTTGTGAGTTGACTCGATCAATTAGAAATTCTATGAGAATGGATGAAGAAAGTGGAAAAAGAAATCAAAGTCCGTGCAACTTTAGTGACGAAAGAATACGACTTATATAAAAAGAAAGCGGATAAAGTAAAAGCACTATTCAAGTTCTATCATCGCAATGTTCCTCGATTTTGGGCCTTAAAAGGGGTCAGCTTCGATGTGAAAGCCGGCGAATCAGTAGGGATCATTGGAATCAATGGTTCTGGGAAATCAACTTTATCCAACGTGATCAGTGGGATTATCCCACCGACATCTGGTACGATGGAAGTAAATGGTGACACCTCGATTATCGCAATCGGTGCGGGGTTAAAATATCAGCTGACTGGGTTAGAAAATATTCGACTCAAAGCATTGATGTCTGGAATGACTAATAAAGAAATTGATGAAAAAATGCCTGAGATCGTGGCCTTTGCTGATTTGGGTGACTTTATCAATCAACCGGTTAAAAGCTATTCCAGTGGGATGAAATCACGGTTAGGCTTTGCTATTGCTGTTCATAATGATCCAGATATTTTAGTTATTGATGAAGCTTTGTCTGTCGGTGATGAAACTTTTTATCAAAAATGTGTGGATAAAATCATGGAATTTAAAGCAGCCGGAAAAACCATCTTTTTTGTCAGTCATGCTTTAGGACAGGTAGAAAAACTTTGCGACCGAACGATTTGGATGCACTATGGTGATTTACGGATGTTTGGTCCTACTGAAGAAGTAATGGCTGAATATCGCAAATTCATTGATTGGTTCAAAAAGCAGCCAAAGAAAGAGCAAAAAGCGTATCAAGACAATTATAAAGAAGACCAGAAAGCCTTTAATTTGGAGAAATTAGCAGAAAAAAGCCGTGAAGATCACTTCTTGCAACAACAAAATCTTTCGGACCAAATGATCCAAAAAAACTTGAAACGTACACCTTTAGGGGAAAAAATGAGCTGGCCAACCAAAGGAATCCTAGGTTTGGTAGTAGCCGCAACGATATTTTGTTCGCTGGTTTCTTTTAGTGGGCGTTCGATTACTTACGCAATTAAGAATCCCGTTGAAACGATCAGTCAAGTTTTCAAATAAAGAAGATGTTTCTTTGTTTAGTTCATATAGAAAAGGAAGAAGTTTGTGAAAGAGATTGCTGCAGTTATAAAAGAACAATTTAAGCATGCGGGAATTATATTCCGGATGTCTCGATATGAGGATAAGGCTACTTATCAGAGCCATTATTTGGGATTAGCTTGGCAAATATTAAATCCTGCGATTCAAATCGGTATTTATTATTTGGTTTTCGGGTTAGGAGTGAACGGGAATAGAAAAATTGATGGCGTTCCTTTTATTATCTGGATGCTGATTGGGATCACTGCTTGGTTTTATATTAATGCATCTGTACTAGGCGCTTCTAATAGTATTCACCGACAAGTTGGAATGGTAGCAAAAATGAAGTTCCCAGTAAGCATTTTACCATCGATCAATATTATAAGTAATTTGTCATCCTACATTCCTATGGTGGCAATCGTCGTAGGTTCGTTATTCATAGCAGGTGTGACACCAAGCATCTATTGGTTACAATTTATTTATTACTTTCTTGCGATGGTCATATTCCTATTTGCTTTTGGTCTATTGAATGCGACCATAACAGTACTGATACGTGACTATCATATTTTTCTACAGTCTGTTTTGAGATTATTATTTTATGTTTCTGGTCCGATTTGGGATATTAATAACCGAAATATGCCTGTTTGGTTAATCAAGATTCTTCGCTTGAATCCATTTTACTATTTAATCGAAGGATTTCGTGATGCTTTCCTTTCTCGTGCATGGGTTTGGGAAAAAACAACTTATACACTTATCTTCTGGTGTTTAACTTTGATGCTTCTTATTCTAGGAAGTCATTTGCATATGAAGTTCCGCGCTCGTTTTGTGGATTATATTTAAAAAAGACTATTTGCGGTGTCCCCTCTAACTTAGAGGGGACACTTTATTTTTGTTTATTTCAAAGAAGTTACGGAAGGATTAAATATGAAGTTGATGCATGATAGCGATTGCTGAAAGATGCGTTTTGTGGGAAAATTTATTTGATGAGTGAATTTTTACTGGTGAGGTGTAAGATGCGGAGATATCAAAAGGTAATTTTAGGTATTTTAGTCGTGTTAGTGGTTGGAATCATTGGAGTAACGATCTACGGGATGCAGGTTTATCAAGAGACGAATGCCACTTTTAATCAAATCTCTCACGCTGTTGATCGGAAAACAGACAAACGAGAGGAAGCGATCAGCATTGAAGATCGAGATCCGTTTTCCATTTTGCTAATGGGAATCGACACTGGGGCTTTAGGGCGAACCGAACAAGGTCGTTCGGATAGTATGATGGTGGTGACGGTCAATCCAGAAAAAAAACAGTCAACGATCATTAGCCTTGACCGTGATATTTACACACAAATCGTTGGGTACAATACGATCGATAAGCTGAATCATGCTTATGCTTTTGGTGGGGAGGCCATGGCCATGGACTCTGTTGAAAATCTCTTGGACATTCCTATCGATCACTATGTGACGATCAATATGCAGGGTATGCGGGATCTGATCGATGCAGTTGGGGGCATCGAGGTGACAAATGATATCGATTTTACTTTAGAAGGTGTTCATGTCCCTGAAGGGCGAATTACTTTAGATGGTAAGACAGGTCTGGCTTATGCAAGAATGCGAAAACAAGATCCGGAAGGGGATATCGGTCGCCAAAGACGGCAAAGAGAAGTGGTTACGAGAATTCTTCAAAAAGTTATGAGTCTGGATGGTATCAGTAATTACCAAAAGATTCTTAAGGCGGTTGAAAAGAATTCGAAGACGGATCTTACGTGGAATGATATGATGGACATCGGTACCAATTATATTCCTGCTTTTACGACCATCAAGCAAGAGCAACTCCAAGGAGAAGGGCAACTGATTGGTGGAGTATATTATCAGTTATTGGGGACGAATCAGTTGTTGCATACGCAAAATTTATTAAAGGAGCAGTTGCAGCTTCCGACGAACGAGGGTTTGACCCAAGGCGACGAATTTACTAACGGATCGCCTAATTATCAGTTATACGACGACAGTCTGACCTTTTCAGAAGAAAACTCAACAACTGGAGAGTAGCTAGTTTCTTTAGAAGCCTAAAAAGCAGGATGACCGAAAGTCCTCCTGCTTTTTAGTTTTCCACAAAAGCACCAACGGAAATCTTGTTTCACGAAACCATCAAATGAAAAAACATAAGAAAGCTTAAAAAAACAATTTTTTCATGAAAGAATGAAAATGAAACAATCAAACTGTGAAACATTTACTCGGATTCACGCTAATTTTTATAGTTTTTTCTAAGGATTAATGGATATTTTTTGTTTTTTCTGTTTCGAATCGAATTTTTTGGTAAAATAGGACAGTAGTCATTATAGATTGGAAGGATAGATGAGATGAAGAATTTGAAAGATAAAGTTGTCCAAGGGATACGCAAGGGGCCAGAAGAACCAAAGGCTAAATCGTATCGCAAATCTCATGTTCCATTTCGATTGAACTTTTTGTTTTTTATTATTTTTGCTTTGTTTGTGTCCTTGATCGTTCAATTAGGCTATCTACAGATCGTCAATGGCGACAATATTGAGCAGCAGTTGAAAGCTTCATCTGTAGTGGAAGTCAAAGGAAGCGCCCCTCGGGGAATGATCTATGACGCTTCTGGAAAAGCGCTGGTGGAAAATCAAGCCAATGCAGCAATCACATTTACCCGCGGAAACAAAATGACCGCTCAAGATTTGTTAGAAACGGCCAAAAAATTGAGCGAGTTGATCGAAGTACCTGTGGACAAAAACTTGTCTGATCGTGATCTTAAGGACTTTTGGCTGGCCGATGAAGAAAATCTTGAAGCAGCAACTGACCGATTGAGTGATGAAGAGCGTTCTTTAGGTACTTCTGAACAATATGCGGCAACCGTTGATAAAGTGACAGAAGATGAAATCAATTTCTCTGATGCAGAATTAGAAGCAGCCACGATTTTTAAGCGGATGAATAGCGCCCAATCTTTGAGTACGGTCTTTATTAAGACGTCGGATGTGTCTGACCGTGAATTAGCTGTTGTCGCTGAAAATATGGTTGATTTACCGGGAATCTCCACGGGGACTGATTGGACGAGAAACATCGTTGAAGGAAGTTCTCTGGCTAGTTTGATCGGAACGGTGACTAGTGAAGAACAAGGGATTCCGGAAGAAGTTTTGGATGAATTTTTAGAAAAAGGCTATGCTCGTAATGATCGTGTTGGACGCAGTTATTTAGAGCAGCAGTATGAAGAAGTCTTACAAGGCACAAAATCCATTTCCGAGATTTCCCTTGATAACAATAATAATATTGAAAGTCAAAAAGAAACCTTTGCAGGGGCAAAAGGGGATAACCTTGTATTAACATTAGATGCTGAGTTTCAAGCGAGAGTTGATAAAATCTTGCAAGACAATTTCCAAAAACTGATTGATTCTGGGGCAGCAGAATATTCTCCAGGGGTTTACGCAGTGGCGTTAAATCCAAAAACCGGCGGCGTTTTGTCAATGTCCGGCTATCATCATGATACAGGTTCAAATGAATTGCAGGAAAATGCCATTGGTACCTTCATTAATTCCTTTGTACCAGGGTCCGTTGTCAAAGCAGGGACTTTGGCTGCCGGCTGGGAAAATGGGGTCTTAAACGGCAATGAAGTGTTATTGGATCAACCAATCAGAATTGGCTCCGATGTAAAAGCCTCAATTTTCAACCCAACTGGGGCAAATAATCGTAACCTTTCTGCGGAGCAGGCGTTGGAAGTTTCTTCTAACTCCTATATGATGCAAGTCGCTTTACGTTTGATGGGCATCAATTATCAGTCAGGTATCTCGATTCCAACAGTGGATCGTCAAGGGGATGTCTATGAAAAACTACGTTCGTCTTTTGCCTCTTTTGGTATGGGAACTGAAACTGGGATCGATTTACCGGGAGAAGCGACTGGTATCAGCACATCGATCGATAACATGGACCCGGTCAGTGATGGTGGGAAGATCCTTGACTTGGCTTTTGGTCAGTTTGATACCTATACCACGTTGCAACTGGCACAATATGCAGCAACTGTTGCTAATGGTGGCAAAAGATTGCAGCCTCATATCGTCGACGGTATTTACGGCAATGATGAAACTGGCGGTCTTGGCTCACTGATTGAAGAGATCGAACCAACGGTATTGAACGAAGTTGGTTTAACAGATGCTCAAATGCAAATTGTTCAAAATGGATTTTATGATGCAGTTCATGGAACGGATGCTTGGGCAACTGCCAAAGGCTTGGCTTCTGCGAAAATGGAGGTCTCTGCCAAAACAGGTACTGCCGAAACACCAATTGTGGATAGTAATGGCAATACCATCAGCTTAGTTAACCTAAACATCGTTGCCTACGGGCCAAGCAGTGATGCGGATATTGCGATTGCGATCGTAATGCCTCAATTAAAAGGCGACACAGATACCCATCCAAATATTCAAATCGCCAAAGAGATCATGGATGCTTACTACGACTTATATATGAAATAAGCATAAAAAATCGCAGTGAAGACTGCGGTTTTTTTGTTTTATAAGAAAACTGATAGAAAACCAACATTTAGTGAGAAAGACTTGCTATTTTTGAATGATTGGCTTAGAATACTAGCGGTCAAGAGATAATTTTGATTTGCACGTTAAATAAAAAGATAAACTGATGATAAAAGGGGTAAAAAACGTAATTATGAACAAGGAATGTTTAAGTAAGCAAGAACTAATGAAGCAGTTGGGACAATTTACACCAGCTGAAAAAAAGGAGATTCGGGATTATTTGCAACGGAAAAATCCATTGCTTTTCCGAAAATTTGAACGAATGAAACACGATTTATATCGCTTGGAATCACGGCGTGTCCAATGCGAGATTGAAAATAACGAAAAGGAGTTAGGTCTTCTAAACGACAAGATCCTTTTAAAAAAAGAAGATTTTCTTGAGCTGTTATTAGCCATTCGAAAGAAAAGAGGGTAATGGATGGAATTTATTGAACTCGTCATTATCATTGCAATTCTTGTCACATTATCAAATGTGGCGAGCAAAATATTGCCCTCAGTACCGATCTTTTTTATTCAAATCATCTTAGGAATTTTATTAGGTCTTACAGAAATGGGTCAAGAGATCGCCTTTGAACCGGAAATGTTTTTAGTAATGATCATTGGTCCATTGCTATTTCGAGAAGGGGAACGAGCAGATGTACCTGAGATCCTAAAAAACAGCAAGATCGTGCTGTTTTTGGCTTTTGGTGGCGTGTTAATGACGCTGTTTGCGGTCGGCGGAACCCTCCATTGGTTGATGCCGACGATACCTCTGGCTGCTTGCTTCGCTTTCGGGGCTGCGTTAGGACCAACTGATGCGGTGGCAGTCTCCTCATTAGCAAAGCGTTTGAAAATTTCCAAAAACATTATGCATATTCTTGAAGGCGAGGGCTTACTGAACGATGCTTCGGGGGTTACCGCATTACAGTTTGCTATCGTGGCTTTGACTACCGGGAGTTTTTCAGCAGCCAACGCAGGCTTCCAACTTCTTTTCTCTAGTATCGGTGGCGGGCTTGTCGGTTACTTGATCGTATGGCTGAAACGCCGGATTTTACGTTTTATTGAAAAAATCTCGGCACAAGATGTCACAGTATACTTATTGATTGAACTGCTCTTGCCATTTGCTGCCTATTTGCTGGCAGAAATGATTGGCGTCTCAGGGATTATCGCAGCAGTTGTGGCAGGTGTAGCCCAAGCCCAAAGAAAACGCCGGATCTCGTTGTTTGATGCAGAATTAGCGAACATTTCGGAAAGCACATGGTCGACCATTGTCTTTACATTGAACGCATTAGTGTTTCTCTTTCTAGGGATCGAGTTGTCACAAGTCTTTTCACCGATCTGGGAAAGCAAAAACTATGCAAACTGGCATCTAGTCATCACGATTTTAGTCGTCACAGCGGTGATTTTCCTCGTACGTTTTATCTTTTTGCTATTTTATTATTGGTTCGTACAGTCAAAAAAAAAAGTATCCATGAATCAAGTCGCCTTGTTGACCTTTGGTGGCGTCAAGGGAACAGTCAGTTTGGCAGCCATCTTCATTTTACCGGTGATGGTGCATGATACACCGTTTCAGGAACGGAGCTTGCTCCTGTTTTTGACCGCCTGTGTAATTTTGCTGACATTGATCATCAGCGTGATGGTCTTACCTTATTTGGCAGATGGTGAAGCTGCCGAAAGTGTCGACTTCAATCACTTGCTGATCTTAGAAGACGTCATCGAACAATTGGAAGCAGAAGAAAAACAAGAGCTTTCTGATAAAGGTCGCTTAGCGATCGATGCTGTCATCAATTCCTATGAAAATCGTCGTTGGGAATTGTATCGCAATAGTTTGACTGATTCAGAAAAACAAGAAATCCAAGAAATTCAAGGATTGATCTTATCGATCGAACAAGACGGCTTGGATGAAGCTTATCGAAATGGGAAAGTCAGCCTAAATGGCTATCGTTTTTATTCACGCTTTATTTCTCAGCAGCAGCATTCCCTCGCAAAACAAATTCTCTCATTCTTTAGTTTTTGGCTCTTCTTTATTCAGCGTTTTATTCGTGTACTGATCCATCCACGTTTGTTTTTACAGCGGCAGCAGCAACTGAAAGATGCCTTGAAACAACGAGACATTTCTGAAGTACAAAAAATCTACTTAAAAAACAGCGAATACATTTTTCACAGTTTGAGCAATTTAGAAGATGTTTATGATTCCTCGCTGATCAATTTCTTTATTCGTCAACGAGAAATGAGCATCAAACGGTTTGAACATAGCAATTTCATTGAAACGATCATGATTGAGCAAGACCCGATTTTTGTTAAGAAAGTCCTTTGGGGCTATTATCTTGAGCGCAAGACGATCGATGAATATGAAGTGGCTGAGAAAATTTCAACGATTTCTGCAAATGAGTACCGACGCAATGTCAATCTGTTAGAATCGTATGCGATGTCTCGAGCGGAAGAACAACCGAAACAGCGGATGTTCCGCCGATAATATGTCTCAAAAGGCGCGCAACTTGATGCACGTTTTATGGAGTGTCTCCGTCAGGTTATTCCTAAAAGATGATCAACATCGATGATCAGAGGGAATAAACTGACGAAGGCATTCTTTTTTATTGCAAAAACTGCTCCTTTCTCTCATCGTTTCCTCGGATGAAATGTGGTACAATGAGCGAAGAAAAAACTCAGGAGGGATTCTGTGAAAGAATTAAAAGTAAGTGAATTAACCAAAACTTACGGTGAAAAAACACTGTTTGATCAGCTTTCTTTTCTGATACATGAAAAAGATCGGATCGGTTTGATCGGTGTCAATGGCACGGGGAAATCAAGTTTGCTGCGAATCTTAGCAGGTTTGGATCGTGGAGATGGTGATCGCCAAACTGTTTTTGCCAGTCAAGATTATCGAATTGGCTTTTTAGCGCAAGACAATCAGCTACAAGAAGAATTATCCGTTGTAGATGCTGTTTTTCAAGGGACCAGTCCGCTGATCCGCGTTGTTCGCGACTATGAAAAAGCGCTGATTGCTTTAGAAAATAATGGTATGGATCAACAAACGCAGCGCAATTATCAATTGGCAGAAGAAGCGATGAATAAAGCGGATGCTTGGAACACAGATACAACAGCCAAAATTATCCTCCAAAAACTTGGGATCAGTGATTTAAAGAAAAAGGTCAGTGAGTTATCTGGAGGTCAAAAGAAACGAGTGGCTATGGCTCAAGTATTGATCGATGAACCAGACCTGTTGTTATTGGATGAACCGACTAACCACTTAGATTATGATGCGATCCAATGGTTGGAAGGCTATCTAAAAAATTATCGGGGTGCGTTATTGATGGTGACCCACGATCGCTACTTTTTGGATCGAGTCGTTAACCGAATCTTTGAATTGTCCTTTGGCAAGCTGCATGAATATCAAGGCAATTACGAGACGTATCTTCATGCTCGATCAGAACGAGAACGAGTGGAGGAGACGCAAGAAGACAAGCGCAAGCAGTTATACAAACATGAGTTGGCTTGGATTCGCACCGGAGCAAAGGCCCGTACAACGAAACAACAGGCACGGATCGATCGTTTCGATGATTTAAAAGAAAACCTACATCAAGTAAAACGTAACGGCGAAGTGGCCATTGATGTTGCTACGACACGCTTAGGCAAACAAGTCTTAGAGCTAAAAGATGCGAGTTTCCAGATTGAAAACAAAACGATTTTGTCTCACTTTGATTTGTTGATTCAATCAAGAGAACGCTTAGGGATCACAGGAGAAAACGGTGCGGGCAAATCAACGTTGCTCAATATTTTAGCTGGTCACCTGCCTTTAGAAGAAGGGGAGCGTACGATTGGCGTGACTGTGAAAATGGCTTATTATACGCAAACGATTGAAGCGATGAACCCTGATCAGCGAATGATTGCTTATTTGCAAGAAGCAGCCGAGGAAGTGCAAAAAGTGGATGGCTCACAAGTCAGTGTCGCAGAAATGCTGGAACAGTTTTTGTTTCCGCGATCCATGCACGGCACTAAGATCGGCAAGCTATCTGGCGGGGAAAAACGACGCCTATTTTTGCTCAAGCTATTGATTGGGCAGCCAAATGTTCTCTTGTTAGATGAACCGACCAACGATTTGGATATTGATACCCTGACGATTTTGGAAAATTATTTGGAAACATTCCCAGGTGCAGTGATCACTGTTTCCCATGACCGCTACTTTTTAGATAAAGTTACCCAAAAATTGCTGATCTTCGAAGGAGACGGCAGGATTAAGTCCTACTTTGGTTCCATTAATGAGTACCTAGCAGCCAATACCAATAAAGCTAGTTCAAGTGTACTAGAGCCAAAAGAATCAAAAAACGATTCCCTTTCTGCTGATAGTGAGGAGTCTGCTGCAGCGCCTGTCAAAAAGAAACTGAGTTATATGGAACAAAAAGAGTGGGCGACAATTGAAGATGATATCGCGGCTTTAGAAGAAAAAGCAGCCGCTTTGACTGAAGAGATGAATCATCAAGGAGCTGACTTTACCAAGCTTCAAAAATTACAGCAAGAAATCAGCGAGGTTGAAACGCAACTTGCAGAAAAAATGGATCGTTGGGAATATTTGAGCGAATTTGTGTAAAGTAAAGGAGAGAACGATGGAACAAGCATATTTAGATCTAGGAAGAAAAATATTAGCAGAAGGCAATGATAAAAGTGATCGTACCGGAACGGGAACACGCAGTGTCTTTGGTCACCAAATGCGTTTTGATCTGTCCCAAGGCTTTCCATTGTTGACAACCAAGAGAGTTCCTTTTGGCTTGATCAAAAGCGAATTATTGTGGTTTCTAAAAGGAGATACCAACATTCGTTATCTCCTAGAACATAATAACCACATTTGGGATGAATGGGCGTTTGAACGCTATATTAAAAGTGATGCTTACACAGGTCCTGACATGACGGACTTTGGCCGTCGTTCCTTAGTGGATGAAGCTTTCAATGAACAGTACCAACATGAGTTGAAACAGTTTTGTGAAAAAATCTTATCTGATGATACATTCGCTGAAACCTTCGGCGATTTGGGTCATGTTTATGGGTACCAATGGCGCCATTGGGAAAAAAGTACGGGTGGGTTTATCGATCAAATCAAAGAAGTGATCGAGATGATCAAAACAACGCCAGACTCTCGTCGTTTGATCGTCTCTGCTTGGAATCCAGAAGATGTACCGACGATGGCGTTGCCCCCTTGTCACACGATGTTTCAATTTTATGTTCATGATGGTCGCTTAAGCTGTCAGTTATATCAACGCAGTGCCGATGTCTTTTTAGGCGTTCCCTTTAATATTGCTAGTTATGCGCTATTAACGCACCTGATTGCTCATGAAACTGGACTAGAAGTCGGAGATTTTATCCATACATTAGGTGATGCTCATCTGTACAGTAATCATATAGAACAGATGAAGGAACAGTTGACTCGTTCAGTACGTCCGGCGCCAAGCTTACAGTTAAATCCTGAAAAACAGTCAATCTTTGATTTTGAAATGGAAGATATTACCCTGGCAGGGTATGATCCGCATCCAACAATCAAAGCACCGATCGCAGTTTAAGTGGTTGTTTGGTTTCATTTCATAAAGAAAGGAATGAGGCGTAATGGAAAATACCCACAAACGAGGCTTTGCGGCGACCTTTCATCAGAGACATGCTGGATCGATTCATGCATTGCTCATTGATCAATGCATTGATTTCTTGCATCAGCACTATGATGGAGTTTGGCTATCCGTATCCGAGGAAACAGTGCCGGAGCTAAAAGAAGCCATTCGATCAAATCAGCAGTGCACTGCCATTTTTATACCAGCAAAAGGGGCGGCGGATGCCCGCAGAAGACTTGTTTTTGCTGCACAGCATAATTTACCAATGCTGGATTCATTGCATATTTGTGATTTTGATCGCGTAGTGACTTGGATCGAGACGTATCCAGAAGAACTTGTGGCAATAAGCAAACAGCCGTTACCAGAGAATACGTATTGTATCCTAGGGCGAACTGCAAGGGCGTTTGCGAGTCATCCGCAAACGTGGCAAAGAACGGAGCGCTTGATCAACGAGATCGCAGCTGACTTTTTTCAAATACAAGAAATTGATGTCGCAGCTGGTAGTGCTCTCTTTCCTATCTCCCTGATACCGACCTTACTGAAAAACAACAACGCGCGTTTAAACGATGGGGAATGGCCGAGAAATGTCCAAAGAAGCGGCGGCACAATTGTTTACCAAGCCTGTGATGGCTTGCGCTTTGATGAGCGCAACAAAGATTCATTTGAGCATGAATCAGCTTTTCAGCTGATGCAGCGGCTGCAGGTTGCTGCTACTATTTCGGAATCATTTTATACAGAAGGGATGTAATTTTTATGTTGATCGCACTTTGGGCACAAGATCAAAAGGGTTTGATCGGAGCGGATGGCACACTGCCGTGGCATTTGCCGAATGATTTGAAATTTTTTAAAGAGCAAACCATCAATAATACGATTATAATGGGGCGCAAAACCTTTGAAGGCATGGGAAAAAGATTACTGCCGCAGCGTACGACGATCGTTTTGACAAGTGATCCACACTATCAAGCCAACGGCGCGTTAGTGATGCATGACCGAGAGGAAATCTTAGCGTATGTGAAGCAACAAGAGCATCCCGTTTTTTTAACTGGTGGAGCGGGTGTTTTTGAAGCGATGATTGACGATTGCGATCAATTGTACCGTACAGTGATCGATGCGGAATTTAACGGAGATGTGTATTTCCCAGAGATTGATTGGACGCAATGGAAACTTGATCATGTGATCGATGGGATCGTCGATGAAAAGAACCGTTACCCCCATCAATTTGAATTTTATCATAGAAAATAAAAGAACAGGAAGCTTTCTGCAGCGAAAGTTTCCTGTTCTTTGTTTGTAAGCAATGCTTCATTTTTAGGTATACAACAAGACGGAGAAGTACATCAGTCCAGCACCTAACATAACGAATAAGTGCCAAACCACATGCATGAATCGAACGGATTTTAAACTATAGAATAGCGCACCTACAGTATAAGAAACACCACCGCTTGCTAGTAAAAATGTTCCCCAGTAGCCTAAATGTTCGATCAGAGGTTTGAAGGCGACGACACATAGCCAGCCCATGATGATGTAGATCAGGGTGGAGATTTTTGAGACAGTCTCTTTTTTATGAAGAGTCAGTGACTTATAAACGATGCCGCTAATTGCTAGTAGCCAAATCAAGACAAAGAGTGACCAGCCAAGCCAGCCTTGGATACTAAGCAAGCAAAAAGGTGTATAGCTTCCGGCGATCAGCAAGAAAATGGAGGCATGATCAAAGACTTGGAAGACCTTTTTTGCTTTGGTAAAAATCAAACTGTGAAATAAGGTAGAAAAGAGGAAGAGCAAAATCATCATCGACCCATAAATGGCATAGGAAACGATGTGGATAGGTGACCCTAGATTTGCCCCCTTGATTAAGAGGATGACCAGTCCTGCGATACTCAGTCCTAATCCGATCCCGTGGGTTACTGCATTTAATACTTCATTGACGATCAAATATCTGCGACTAAACTTCATGTGCTGCATTCGGCACCGTCCTTTCGAATCGAAATTAGATGAAAAAAAATTTTCTCTCTGTTATACTTAGTATAAATGGTCTGTGGTTATTTTACCACGAAAAAAGACTTGATTTAAAGAGAGAGTGAATATATGATGGCAAATCTTAAAATTGTGACAGATTCTTCCAGTACGATGGAACCAAGTGTCCGTGATGCTTTGGCTATCCATGTCGTGCCTTTATCTGTAATGATCGATGGTGTCGTTTATCCAGATGATGAAACGCTGCCGGGAGAAAAATTTATGCAAATGATGGCGCAAGCCAAAGAATTACCTAAAACTAGCCAGCCGCCAATCGGTCATTTTGTAGAACTATATGATGAATTAGGCAAAGATGGCAGTGAAATACTATCGATTCATATGACCAAAGGGCTTAGCGGAACCGTGGAAGCGGCTCGTCAAGCCAGTCATTTATCAAAAGCTAAAGTCACCGTGATCGATAGTGACACGACAGACCAAGCGTTGGCTTTTCAAGTGATTCGGGCAGCAGAATTGGCTAAAGCCGGTAAGACACTAGAAGAAGTTTTACCAGAGGTGGATTTGGTGCGTGAGCATACGAAATTATTTATCGGCGTTTCAACGTTAGAAAACTTAGTAAAAGGCGGTCGTATCAGTCGTGCCAAAGGTCTTTTATCGAGTTTGCTGAACATGAAAGTGATTATGGATTTTGATCATTCAGAACTGATTCCAGTCGTCAAAGGACGTGGTGTCAAGACCTTCAATAAATGGTTTGAAGAGTTAAAAGCTGAACTGAAGAGTATGCCTAAAGTGACGAAAATTGGTATTTCTCATGCTGAAGGGTTAGAAATCACAGAACGTTTCCAAAAGGAATTAGCGGAACTATTCCCCGAGTTGGATATCCCCTTGTTGCACACGACACCGATCATCGCCACTCACACAGGTAAAGGTGCCTTTGCGATTACTTATAGTACGGAATAAAAAAGCATGTTTTCTTTCAGCGATTCGTTTAATGACGAATCGCTTTTTGGCGTATGACAAGCTGTCGGGAAGAAAAAACAAAAAAAGAAGCTGCCTTTGCTTGTCGACTCTTTGGCAGGTAGCTGTTTTCTTTCTTAAGTTTGAAGGATTGCGACTAGGAATTTTATGAGAATTTTGTTAAAATAGCAAAGATTACAAAGGAGTTTGAATACCTGTGAAATGGAAGAAATTAGTAACTTATCTACTCGTTGTGGGATTGATAGCTATTGGAACTGGCTTACTGTTTCATTTTACTGTTCCCAAAGCCCAACCATTGCTGACCCCTGTGGACAAGCTAGCAGCCAATGATTCGAAAAAATCCGCCATTGAATATCTCGCTCTTGGGGATTCCTTGACAGAAGGGGTTGGTGATGAAACAGCTCGTGGTGGCTTTGTGCCAATTTTGGCTGGGGATCTAGAGGATCGCTATGATTTGAGCAATTTGGTAACTAAAAATTATGGGGTCGCTGGTGAAAGAAGCGATCAGATTTTAAAGCGAGTGAAAAACGATGAAGATTTACGCCAAGATCTTAGTCAAGCGGATTTGATTACCTTGACTGTCGGCGGTAACGACGTACTAAAAGTGATTCAGAGCAATTTCTTCGGCTTGAGCATTGAGACGTTTACGGAACCGATGGAAGATTACCAGGAACGTTTAAAAGACTTGTTTGCTCAAATCCGCGATTTGAATAGTGATGCACCAATCTATGTCTTGGGCATCTACAATCCATTTTATCTGAATTTCCCAGAAATCACGGATATGCAGACGATCATTGATAACTGGAATAAACAAACGGAAACGTTCGTCAATCAGCAAGACAATGCCTTTTTTATTCCTATCAACGATTTGCTCTATAAAGGGTTAAGTGATGAGGTCGGTATTGCTGATACAGAAGAAGGAGAATCAGAGAAAACTGCCGAATCATCGGACACAGAACGCTTATCTGATTCATCGACGACAGCTTCGGATGAATCACAAAGCAGTACTTCAACGACAACTGACTCATCGCAAACTGTCGGGAATAATATCACAAACAATGTTTTGTATGAAGGCGATCGCTTCCATCCCAATAATCTTGGGTATCAACTGATGGCGAATGCCGTTCGCGATGAAGTGATCAAAACGCAAAATTATTGGTTGCTAGAGGAGGAAGCAAAATGAAACCAAGCGAATCAACGAAGCAGCCGGAAAAAACAGCTGCAACGAAAAAAAAATCGATCAACTACTGGAAAATTGCTTTTCTAGTGTTGGTCGGTATCCTTTTAGGCACAACGGTTTTCTTTGCTTCAAGAATTTTTCAACAGCGAGAAACCGGCTTAAATGAAAGTGCTGAACTTGTTCAACGGGAGGGCAGTCCTGTTCTGACCGTTAACAGCAACAAGAGCCAGGTCAACCAATTGATTGATTTTTATCTGTCAGATTTTCAAAAAGATCAAGAGGTCAAGTATAATTTTGAGCTAAGAAATGAGGCATTGTTGACGGGAGAGTTTCAAGTATTAGGATTTCCTATCACCTTCTATCTCTATTTTGATCCTTACGTGACCGAAGAAGGTAACGTTCAATTGAAAGCCAAAAGCTTATCAATCGGCACCTTGGATCTGCCCACCAGTGAAGTAATGAAAATGATCAAACGTAGTTTTAAATTTCCTGACTGGATCGATGTCAATGCCGATGAACAAATCATTTTGATACGTTTGGATCAATTCCGTATGCAAAATGGCTTGTTTATCAAAGCCAACAAAATCAATCTTGTGGATGATGAAATTCAAATGAGTTTATATTTACCAGCTGAAACGGAGGATGAATAATGGAACGAGCAATTTTTGCCGGTGGGTGCTTTTGGTGTATGATCCAACCCTTTGATGAATTAGAAGGGGTGCATTCAATTTTTTCCGGCTATACCGCAGGACATACCGAAAATCCAACCTATGAAGAAGTCAAAAGCCATCAAACAGGGCATACTGAAGCAGTGGAAATCATTTTTGATCCTGAAAAAATCAGTTATGAAGACCTTTTGACGATCTATTGGCAGCAAACGGATCCGACAGATGCTTTTGGTCAATTTGAAGATCGCGGCGACAATTATCGTCCGGCTATCTTCTATTTTAATGAAGAGCAGCGGAAAAAAGCCGAAGCCAGCAAAGAGGCGCTTCAGGCTTCCGGTCGATTTACCGATCCGATCGTGGCCACGATCGAACCAGCCCAACCTTTTTATTTAGCGGAAGAAGAGCACCAAGAGTATTACAAAAAGAATCCTGAGAATTTTGCTCGCAATCATGCCCGTAGAGCAGCCTTTTTAGAAAATCATTGGGAGCAAGAACATGCGTAAAAGTTTTTATACCTATTTAATGGCAGTCAAAGGACCGAGTCATACAGATGAGGCCCAGATCTTTGCTACTCATGCAAGTCATGATATCCAGTTTCCGAAGCACAGCGATGACTATGATGAAGTCTCTTCTTATCTGGAACTAAATGTTGATTATTTGCCATCCATGGATATTTTTGATCGTATCTGGGCAGAGTATCTCGAAAATAACAAATAAAAAAACTATCCTTCGTTTTGTATGGTTGCATAAAATCCGCAGAACGGAGCTGTTTTTTCTCAGAGAGGTGTTGTGAATGAAAGGTTTAACGACGAGCCGATATATCGTTTCTCTCGTTTGTGTCGCAATTTTGTCAGGAGGCGGTGTCTATTTATGGCAAACGGCTCAGCAAAATCAGCAGACGACGCAACCGGTGACAGAAACGACCACAGAAGCCAGCGGAATGGAGAAAATCCAGTCGCTATATGACCAAATCCTTGCGAATTATTACCAAGAAGTTGATGAGGATGCCTTGATAGAAGGTGCCCTTCAAGGGATGACTGATGCGCTAGATGATCCTTATACGACGTATTTGAACCAATCAGATGCGGATAACTTAGAACAATCACTTTCTGGAAGTTTTGAAGGGATTGGTGCTACCTTGTCAATCGTTGAAGACTATCCAGAAGTCGCACAAGCGCCGATAAAAAATACGCCTGCTGAAAAAAGTGGTCTGCGGATCAATGACCGAATCGTCAAGGTAGACGGTGAAGATACGCAGGGACAGGAATTATCTGAAGTTGTGGGAAAGATTCGTGGTGAAAAAGGGACGAAAGTCACCTTAACGATTCAACGTGATCAGGACACCTTTGATGTGGAGATCACTCGTGATGTGATCCCAATCGAAACAGTCCATGGAGAAATTGCTGTAAATAATGACACAATCGGTCGTATCGATATTACTTCCTTTGGTGAAAACACAGCAGCTGAGTTGAAAGAAACCATCACCGAACTGCGAGAAGCCGGCGCAAAGTCGTTTGTTTTGGATTTAAGACAAAATCCTGGCGGATTGCTGGACCAAGTACAGATCATGGCAAGTATGTTTTTAGAAAACGGCCAAACGATCGTGAAGTTTGCCAACAATCAAGGGGTGGTCAGTGAGACCAAAGCGAGCGAAGCATTGGATGAAGGATTCAAAGTCACAGAGCCGGTCGTTGTTTTAGTCGACGGCGGCAGTGCCTCTGCATCGGAGATTTTTGCCGCAGCCTTGCAAGAATCAGCGGATATCCCAGTTGTTGGTACAGAAACCTTCGGCAAGGGAACCGTTCAGAACGTGAAAGATCTGGGGGATAATAGTGAATTAAAAATGACGGTCATGAAATGGCTGACACCGGATGAAAATTGGGTCAATGATCAAGGTGTGATGCCGGATTATGAAGAGGACTATCCAGAGTATGCGTATTTCCCGCCATTACCACGGGACAATGCCTTAAAAGCTGGACAATCATCAACGGCAGTCAATAATCTAAATCAATTTCTTAAAGCGTTAGGGTATGCCACTAGTGGTGATACCTTCAATGATGAGACGACAGCAGCAGTGAAGACTTTTCAAGAGGCTCATGATTTAAAAGTGACTGGGGAAGTCGATGCAGACACTGCCCAAGCGATCGAAAAAGAAGTAACGGAGAAACTCAAAGCAGAGGACCCAGCATATATAAAAGCACTGTCCTTGCTTTCTGAAGAATAAACTAAGTGAAAAATTGGAGAGGAGGCAGACGTGTGGAGGCGAAAAAATTCTGGGTTGATCGTTTTTGGCTAGTAGTGAAATATGCGTTAATTGCTTTTGCAACAGCATTCTTGATTCGGGCATTCTTGTTGATCCCAGTTCCTGTTGAAGGAAATTCGATGGAAGGAACCTTAAAACAAGGAGACATGGTGGTCATTGAGAAGATTTCGCCAATCCAACGTTTTGATGTCGTTGTTTTCCAGTTGCCGGATGGTTCGACCTATATCAAGCGGGTGATTGGCTTACCGGGTGAGTCAGTGAAATATGTCAATGATCAGCTTTACATTGATGATGAACCGGTAGATGAAGATTTTCTAGTGAAGAACCGCAGCAATGATCACGAGTCTGTCTCTTACACCAATGACTTTGATTTGGAATCTTTATTAGGTGTTGAGAAATTAGGGAAAGATAGTTACTTTGTCATTGGAGACAATCGACGTGCCTCCAAAGATAGCCGTTCCTTTGGACCAATATCAGGAGAGGCCATTTTAGGCAATGCTCGTTTTGTTTATTATCCATTGACTCATATTCGATTGATTTAGTCTGTGTAAAATCAATAAATAATTAAATAATGAATCCCCCCTTGGAATTATCCGTTGATTCCAAGGGGGGATTTTGTCTAGCTTTTTATTCTTTTTCCAAAGGGAAATGGTTAGCATCGAAAGAAGCGTTTGTTTAGTCACTAATTGCTGTTAATTTTTTTATTTTTTCATTAAAAGCATTCGATAGTTTCTGACATAAATTCGTTTCAAAATCACGATAGCGACAAAAATCAATGATTGCCGAGTTTTCTTCGGTTGTAAAAGGGGGTAAAAGCTGTGGTGAGCTCAAAATATAAAAGTCAAAAGGTTCTTCAGTTGGCAGCGTGATCCGTTCAATTTCAACGTAGGGCAACCGTTCACATATATTAAAAACTTCCATGGAAACCAAGTAGTTAGATACATAGACAAAAGCAACTTTAAGTTTATATTTTTGTTCCTTTTCAATGTAAATGGGATAAAGCAAACAGGCTTGATAAAAAGCAAGATCGGTATAACAGGTTTTTAACCACTCATAACCTTTACGATTTGCTATTTTACGCCAAAAACTTTGAATGGTATTTGTCAAAATCGTATGTAATGGGTATTTATCCTTAATGACATTTGCTTCGAAAAAATTTGAAAGGGGGACTTTTTGCTTAAATATACAGAACTTCAGCAACGTAAGATATGTATTCATATAAAGGAACGACTGATGGTCGAAGTCAAAATCACAGAGAAATTTTTGGCAATGTTCTTCAAACTCAGTCATCAGCTCTTTTAATTCTAGCTTTTCGTGATTGTAACAATCCGCTACAATCGGAAGACGCACATCTTTGGCAGAAGTCAGCATCGGCCAGTAATAAAAAAGAAAGAACAAAGAATTGATCTCAAGAATGTCTATTGCTGAATCAATGATCATAAAGAAAGCAGAGAAGAAATCAAGCTTTTCACCACTGGGGATAAATGATCGGTTCGTTAACTGATAAAGATTTGTCTTGTGACCATCCTTTAAACGAAACAGACAAATCTTGCAATGAAGTAAGGCTTCTTTTTTGCCAATTTCATACTTGCTTTTGTATTTCGTTCCTTCATAGGTAACAAAAAGCTCTTCGATCTCTTGGTCAAAGGCCTTCACCAAACTATCCCCTAAAGAAATGTGCCAGATAAAATTAAACAATAAGATGCGAATCACCATCTCTGAACCGATAAGCGTCATGGCGGATTGATTTAAGGTTACGTTGAATTCCTTTAAATGATCCTGAAGCTTTTTAGTTTGTCGGAAACAAGTCGAACGACTGATATAGTTTCTTTGGCAAAATGCCAGCAAACTTTCATCTTGGTTGGTCAAGATACTTAACAACATTTTATAAGAAATACTTTCTTGGGCTAAAAACTGCTGATATTGATTGTATTCAATCAAATTTTTAGGGAGACTAAGGGTGTTTTTATGTAATGAAAGATTTACTGGGGAGAGGTTTTGCAGGTCCTCTTGGATCGAGGAAAGTAAACTTTTCAATCTCGTTGCACTTAAATGGGTCAGATTTTTCACGAACTCTATGTTGTATTCACCCGGAGCAATTGATAGTAGTTTTCCGTAGAGTCCGATTTTGTCTAATGCTCGGGTATCTAAGAGTATTTTTTCAATCAAATGATCACCTTCTTATTTTATTAATAACTTATTTATATTACTGTGTAAAGACACGTCTCAAAACTTTTGCTTTTTTTTAGAAAAACTGAGACAAATTTTTGCCAGAGCTGTCTCATAAAGAACAAAAATAGAAATCGCATGTGAAAAACGCTAGTTTTTTTTAGTTATTAAATAACGTTGGTTAATTGGTTCCGCTTTGAAATAAAAAACTTTGTTTTATTTATGGATAACTACAGATGCGTAAATTTTTCCTGTTTTTCAGAAAATAAAAAAAAGAGGTGTCTTTCGCTTCTTTCTTGTATCATCAGCTTGTAATTTTTGATTCTTTGAAAGGAGGTCTTTTTATGTTTTTGACAAAGAGACACCACTGGTTCTCTTTCATTTTCTGTATGTTAGGGGGGATATTATTTTTCATTTATTCGAGTTTGCAAACAAATGGGACAGCAAGTGCACAAGAAGAAAATACGATCGCTATTACCAAAACGGAGCAGATCAAGCTGACAGGTCAACGGGAGGGCAATCAATTTACTTTACGATATCAGCTATCACAAAAAAACAAACAGCAACGCATCTGGCTGCAATTATATGCACTTGATGAAACAAAAGAACAACCGCTAACGAAAACGAACAACAAAGAGGTGGTTTTTATTGAGGATGAATCCGCGCAGTCTTGGCTAACAACACAAGACTTCTTGAAAACACCCTGTGAACAAGAAGTAACGTTTCAACTACCTAATGAAACAAAAAAACTGAAGTTGGCGATTCAGATTGAAGAATATGATCACGAAAATCAAGAATCGCACAAATTGGCGTCTTTGGATGAATTGATAGTTGACATTCCGGTTGCGACAGAATCTGCTTCCTCAGATAGGGTGGAAGTCAGCTCAACTGATTCACAAGCTACAGAAACCGGCACGGAGTCAACTTCGGAACAAGTGTCGAATGAAGACTCAAAAGGTGTTTCGAATGAAGAAACGCAGGAAGAGACAAAGGAAACAGGAACAACGACAAGTTCTTCTGAAGACGAAACACTCATTGAACCGTTTAAACAAGAACGTCTTTATCAAAAAACGACCGTTTCACAGGCTTTTGCTTCGATTGAACCAGATTATACGACAGACCAAAGCGGGACGTATCCTTCGGCTAATTGGACAATTGATGAAAAGAGCAATGTCTTAAATCATCAGGGGAACAAAGATGCAGGCGAAACCTGGGATGGCGTAACTACATGGAATGGTGATCCAGAAAATTTGACCAACTCGTATATTGAGTATGGTGGTGTGGGAGATGAAGCGGATTTTGCTTTACGGAAATTTGCAAAAGAGACGAATACTCCAGGACTGTTTGATGTCTACCTAAATGTACGAGGGAATGTTCAACGCCAAATTGATCCGATCGATGTTGTGTTGGTAGTGGATTGGTCAGGGAGTATGAATGAGATGGGACGCATCACTGAGGTAAAAAAAGGTGTGGATCGCTTTTTGAATCAAATTGAAGGAAGCGGCATTCAAGACAGTGTCTACATGGGCTATGTCGGTTATTCCAGTGATGGTAACAATTACCAAAACAAAACCTGCCAGTTAGGAAAATTTTCTGAAGTCAAAGAGACGATCCGAACGATGACGCCAGAAACAGCAGCTGGGGGGACCTTTACCCAAAGAGGGCTGCGCCAAGCTGGGGATATGCTATCAACGCAAAATGGACATAAGAAAGTCATCGTTTTGTTAACAGATGGCGTGCCGACCTACAGTTATCATGTGTCCAAAGTGCATACACAAGCAGATGGTAGTTATTATGGAACCGCCTTTTCTCTTTCTCAAGACCAGCCGATGAATACTTCACATCTCTACAACGGGTATTTTGCATCTGATCAGTACGGTAACTCTAAATGGATCAACAATACGTTTGTCGCCACGATCGGTGAGGCGATGGCGTTAAAAGAGCGCGGGATTGAGATTCACGGATTGGGGATTCAACTGCAAGGGGATCAAGCAGCTGGGTATACAAAGGCCGATGTTGAGAACAAAATGAGACAGATGGTTTCTGCTGATGAAGAGGGGCATCTTTATTATGAGTCAGCCAATGAAGCAGCGGATATTGCCGACTATCTCGAGAAAAAAGCCCTTCATATTTCGGCGACAGTCACTGATGGAGAGATTACTGACCCCATTTCGCAGCCATTTTTATACGAAGAAAATAGCTTGTCCATCAAAAGTGTCGGTTCTGCTGCTCTAACGGTGCAGCCTGAGGTCACGATATCTGACAATACACTCAATGCTTCTGGTCTTTATTTAGGCGAAGGACAGGAACTGCAAATTCATTATCAAGTGCGGATTCAAACGGAAGCAGCGGATTTTAAACCAGATACTTGGTATCAAATGAATGGAGAAACGGTGTTTTATCCGAATCATCAGTCCGATCAAAAGGCATTGTTTGGTGTGCCATCTGCCAAAGCAGCTGGGAAGGAGTTGACGATCAAAAAAGTCTGGGAGGAATACGATGGCGATACGTCAAGTCGCCCAGAATCTGTCTATTTTGAAATAAGCAGAAGCCCAGTTACTAGCAAGGAGAGCTGGCAAACAGGATATCTCAAACTTACTGAGACCGATGCACAAGATCAGACAAGTTGGGAACGAAGCAAGGTTTCCGCGGTTTCTGAAAAGGATGGAACGGATTACGAAGAAACCCGGCTACTGCCGCTTTATAACAATCAAGGAGAAACGTTTAATTATCAAGTCACAAATGAACTGGCAGTATCAGGCTACGAATCGACAAGAGTGGACGTTTCTACATGGAAAAACACAAAGACGTTTGTGCCCCTCGCATTAAATCTGATCAAAAAATCCGCTGTAGGAGAGGTGAAGCTGACAGGTGCTGTTTTTGAATTGACGGGCGCTGGAAAGACAGTAACCCTTGTGGATCAAGGGGATGGAACGTACGGGCTGCCAGCAGATACTACGTTGCAAAAAAGTCAGACGTATCGTTTAAAGGAAGTCACTGCACCGGCGGGACATCATTTGGCTAAGCAAACAGAGTGGCTGATCCATATTGATGAGCAAGGGCATGCGACGATTGATGGACAACCTGTCACACTGGTCGAGCATACGATTACCCTGGAGATTACCAATCCGTTTAAAGAAATTCCAGTCGCTATTCGAAAATATACGTTGCAAAATGAGCAGCAAGTATTGTTAGCAGGCGCTGTCTTTTCTCTTCAACAAAAAACAGCAGGAGGGGATTATCAAGAAATCGCCTCAGAAACGTCGGATGATGTTGGGATGGCTGAATTTACGATCCTTGAGCCTGGCGCTTATCGTATCTCAGAAACAGCCGGTCCGCTCGGATATGATACGGTTGCCGGTGACTATGAATTTGTCGTTGGTACAGACGGAAAAATCCAGTATCAAGGGGAAAATGTCGACGGGGATGCCAACTGTTGGACCCTTACCCATGGCAATCAGTTAAAACCTTTTGATTTGGTGGTCAATAAACAGGATGAACTGGGACAAGCACTTGAGGGGGCAAAATTCCGGCTAAGTGGAAACGGACGGACTGTCGAACTGCCTGAAAACGGAGAAGCACTAGCGGTATTTCACTTCCAAGATCTCACACCCGGCAGCTATACCTTGGAAGAAACTGGTACACCCGCAGGCTATGCAGGTTTAACAGCACCTGTCCAAATCAAGATTGAAGAGGATGGTCAGGTCTTTATCGATGAAGAACGACTACCGAATCTTCTTGTTTCTGGAGAAAAGAACAATCAAATAGAATTGATCGTAACCAATCAAGTGAAAGTGTCTCTTCCTGAAACCGGAGGGAATTGGCATGGATGGATGGTCATTCTTTCAGCAAGTCTGCTAGTCCTTTTAGCTGGTAGCTATTTGCACGTTAAGCGCAAAGATAAGCCTTCATTAAAGTAATTTTTCCATTAGCGAATGAAAAACGAAAAAAATTTAGAAGAGAGGAAAGAACAATGAAAAAGATTTTTAATCATACGAAAATGGTTTGTCTCCTATTTTTACTTTTGCCATTTGTCTTTTTTGGAACAAAAAATCAGCAAGTGTCTGCAGAGAGCAATTTGGCACAGATCCATCTCCATAAAAAGAAAATGGTCAATCTGCCAGGTTCATTGATTCAAAATAGTGGGACTGAGATGGAAGAGTTTGATCAATACCAAGGCTTAGCCGATGTCACTTTTTCTGTCTATGATGTGACAGCAGCATTTTATGAAAAACGATCTGCAGGGGCATCCGTTGAAGAAGCCAAGCGTCAAGTCCAAACCTTGACGTCTGGTTCCCCTATAGCTAGCGGGAAAACAGATGCAGCCGGTGATTTGGTTTTTGAATTGCCGAAAAAACAAGCCGATCGGGATGCAGTTTACACCATTGTAGAAGCCCCTAAAGACGGCGTTACAACTGCTGAGAATATGGTGATCGCCTTTCCCGTATATGAAATGATCCAACAAGCTGATGGCTCATATGTTTATGGAGAAGAAGAGCTAGACACGATCCATCTTTATCCGAAAAATATCGTCACAAATGAAGGAACGCTCCTTGTGAATAAGCGAGGAACGGGGGAAAACGAACCACTGAATGATGCGGAATTTGTTGTTTCAAAGCAAGAAGGACGCGAAAATACCAAGAAATACATTTTAAGTGCAGCCGATGGACTTTATACATGGACAACTGACAAACAGGCAGCGTATCGTTTTTTGACAGGCAAACAATATGCTTCTGGAGACGCTGGTATCGATGTGAGTGAGAACCAAAAAGGACAGCTAAAGATTGCGCAACTAGAAACAGGCGCCTATCAATTAGAGGAAACGAAAGCCCCAAGTCAAGCCGCCTTAATCGAGGAAGAAAGAATCAAGGATTTCTCGATTGATTCAGGAAATAACGTTACTGTTGAGCTAACAATCAAGAATGACACAACAAATGTTACAAAAACAACACCACAATTAGACGACAAAGACGTAGAGATCGGCGAAAGAATCCAATATCACCTAACGGTCAATATCCCATCAGGTATTCAAGATAAAGTAGGATCAGAAAATAAATACAAACATTTTCAATTGATCGATGCCCATGATCCAGCATTAACTTTTGAAAATACAGCTGAAGGAGAAACGGGCTATGCGTTGTATGATGGAGAGCAGAAAATCGATGCGACGAATTACCAAGTAACGGAAAAAGAGCATGGCTTTACGGTAACTATCAATCCAGAATTCGTGCCGCAATTAACGCCGGGAAATCAATTGCGCTTTGTGTATTATATGTATTTAAATGAACAGGCTATGCCTATCAATGGCTTTACGAATGAAGCAAATGTAGAAACGGATTTCATGACGGATCAAACGCCTCCAAGCGTGGAAGTTTTGACAGGGGGCAAACGGTTCTTAAAAGTCGATGGGGCTGTGACCGCTACCGAAGCATTGGCAGATGCAGTTTTTGTTGTACGGGATCAAGACCGTGATGATGCCAACTACCTGAAAATCGAAGAAGGAACCAAACAGGTATCTTGGGTGCAAACAGCGGATGAAGCGACGAAATTTACCACAGGGACAGATGGATTAGTTGATATCATCGGGTTAAAATTTGGCACCTACTATTTGGAAGAAGTAAAAGCACCAAAAAATTATGTACTGCTAACAAATCGCATCGCTTTTGAAGTACATGAAACGTCTTATGGAACGAAAGAGCAATTGGGAGATCCAGAAAAAGTCCCTAACCGCCGCAAAGGAACCTTACCGGCAACTGGTGGTGCCGGCACGTATTTAATGGGCGCCATCGGAGTGGTGATCGTTGGTTTAGCTGGGTGTTATTTTGTTAAACGGAAAAAAGGGTAAGTAAATGAGATGAAAATGCACGATGACAATCAAAAGGAAAAGAAATGGCACGAAAGTACCTACTCAAAAAGTGACTTTGTTGGATGTTCTAATGGGTATTCTGCTGCTGCTAGGTGTTCTGATCATCAGTTATCCTTTTGTAAGTAATCAGCTCAACACCTTTTTGGATCAACAGTTGATCAGCTACTACCAAAGCCAAGCTAAAAAAATGAGTGAAATAGAAAAACAACAAAAAAGGAACCAGTTGGAACGAGTAAATCAAGAGCTGGCACAGCATCCCAGCAATCCTGGAATCAAAGAAACGCAAGATTTATCAGAAACAAGGGACTCAGAATCAGGCGATACACCTGATTACTATGAACGACATACGATCGGCGTTTTAAAGATCCCCGTGATTGGTGTCGCTCTCCCGATTTTTGATCAAACCACCGATACGTTGTTAAAAAGAGGAGCAACATTATTGGAGGGCGCTTCGTATCCAATAGGTGGTGAAGATACCCATGCAGTTCTGTGCGGACACCGTGGGTTAACGAGTGCAACCCTCTTTACGGATCTGCCTAAGCTGCAGATCAGCGATGAGTTTTATATCGAAACGTTTGATGATACGTTGGCGTATCAAATAGATCAGATTAAAACGGTCGCCCCTGATGATACCGAAGCACTAAAAATTGTCAAAGGCAGTGATTATGTCACCTTACTAACCTGCACACCCTATATGGTCAATAGCCATCGTTTATTGGTTCGCGGCAAAAGGGTTCCTTACAATGAAGAAAATGAAACAAATGCCGCAAAAAAAGCAAACCAGCAGGATTTGTGGGTGCTGCTAGTTGTAAGCACCACACTATTACTACTCCTGCTGGTGATTAGCAGAATCAAAAGAAAAAAACAGCATGATTTGATCACTCCCAGTGATAAGAAGCAAAGATAGCAGGTTTTCCTCTAGATCCACTAGAAAATGACTTGTTAACCTTACTCAGAACGAAACATGTCGTGTGAAATATGGTACAATAACGAAGATAAAAGGTAGTAAAAAACAGTCGGTCTAATGGTAAAGGTGTCAGAAAAAAGGAAGAATGAGTGGGTAGACAAGCTTTTTCCAACCACTTCCCCAAAATTAAAAAGCGAGAGGCGCGTATGACGCATGAGAATCGCGCTGAAAGCTTTACCTATGCACGAGGTTGGAACAAGAACATTGTCCTAAAGCAATTTTAGCAAAATGCCCAGTGTGACTAGTTTCTCTGATGGTTTTAGAGCAAATAGTCCTCGTTCTTGTTAGGTATATACTGCATGGATTTAGACACTACTGTCTTTTTTTACCAATTCGAAGAAGTACCAAGGAGGAAAACGTTCAAATGACCATTCAATGGTTTCCAGGCCATATGGCGAAAGCCAGACGTGAAGTAAGTGAGAAATTAAAATTCGTGGATATCGTTTTTGAACTCGTGGACGCACGCTTGCCGATCTCATCCCGCAACCCCATGCTGGACCAATTATTACAGCAAAAACCACGATTGATCTTGATCAATAAAGCGGATTTAGCAGATCCCGTTCAAACCAAAAAATGGGAGCATTATTTCCAAGCACAAGGCTATTTAGCCTTGGCGATCAACGCCCAAGACAATCAAGGCGTCAAAGCCATTGTCCCGACGGCTAAGCAAGTCTTGAAGGAAAAAATCGCTCGTGACAAAGCCAGAGGATTGAAGCCCCGTGCGATTCGAGCGATGGTGATTGGCATTCCGAATGTCGGAAAATCAACCTTGATGAACCGTTTAGTAGGGAAGAAAATTGCTCAGACGGGTAATAAACCCGGCGTGACCAAAGGACAGCAATGGCTGCGTTTTGGGACTGATCTAGAGCTGCTAGATACGCCTGGGATCTTATGGCCAAAATTTGAAGATCCTGAGATTGGTAAAAAATTGGCATTGACGGGGGCTATTAAAGATCAGCTGATCCATTTGGATGATATCGCATTGTATGGACTTGATTTTTTTGCCCGCTATTATCCTGAAAGAATCGCCAATCGTTACCAACTAAAGGCGGAGGAAGAGGCGTTGTTAGCGCCGGACCTGTTGATGAAAATCACTGAAAAACGTGGGTATAAAGATAACTATGATCGAGGAAGCGAGCTTGTTGTCTTTGACATTCGGCAAGGAAAATTAGGCCGTTATACACTAGATCGAGTGGAGGAAATGGAAAGCCAAGATGAAACAACCGATTAAGACAATCAAAGAGCGATTATTTGATCCAACCTTTAATGACCCGGCATTTTTGCAGGAATTGCTAGCAGATGAACGCGCAGGGGTCCAAAAGCTGTTGCAACGATATGAGAAACAATTAGTCAAACAGCAGCTATTGCAGGAAAAATACGAAGAAATGATGCGTTTTGAAAACGAAGCATTTCAACAAGGCGCCCGTTTTATCGCCGGTTTAGATGAAGTGGGGCGCGGACCTTTAGCAGGACCCGTGGTGTCAGCTGCGGTGATTCTGCCTAAAGAATGCCAGATTTTGGGGTTAAATGATTCAAAACAGCTTTCTGCGAAGAAAAGAGAAGAACTGTTTATCGAAATTCAAAATAAAGCCGTTGCTGTCGGTATCGGTGTGGTTAGTCCTGAAGAAATCGATCGGATAAATATCTATCAAGCGAGCCGCCTGGCGATGAAAGAAGCTTTGATCGACTTAGCGGTCAAGCCGGAACATTTGCTCATTGATGCGATGACCATCGAGACCGACATCCCTCAACAAAGCTTGATCAAAGGCGATGCCCGCTCCATTTCGATTGCCGCAGCAAGTATCATTGCCAAAGTCTATCGTGACAATTTAATGAAAGATTTTCATGATGTGTATCCTTTTTATGGGTTTGATCAAAATGCTGGGTATGGGACCAAAGTTCATTTAGAAGGGTTAGCTGCCCATGGAATTTGCCCTATTCATCGAAAAACCTTTGCCCCAGTTAAACAATACCTATAAATTTCATCCATCCCTCTTTTTTTAGCGAATCTTATAAGTAAGATCACTAAGAAAAGAGGGCTTTGTTTATGAAATATCAACAAGCAACAGATTTTGAAAAACAGTTGATAAAACTGTACTACTGTCAGGGAATCGGTCTGCAAGGTTGCTGGAAGATTATTTGGCATTGGCTGGAAACAAAAGAAATGCGTTGTTCGTTGGAAGAGATGATTGCCATCGGCGTCCTTCCACAGCATAGGACGGTCTTTCGCCGATCGTGGGAGCAAATGACAGAAGAGCATATCACACAAAAGATGGGGGGACAAAACTACCTCACCTTCTTTTCAGCGGAGTATCCGATGCTTTTAAGACAAATTGCGGACCCACCATTATTACTATTTTACGAAGGAAATCTGCAATTGTTGCAAACGCCCATGATTGGATTTGTCGGCGCAAGAACAGCTTCTCGCTACGCGCGTAAAGTTTGCGAAAAGCTGATCCCGCCTTTAGTGACAGAAAACTATACGATCGTCAGTGGATTAGCAAATGGCGTCGACAGTTTTGCTCATGAATCAGCCATTAGAAATCGGGGACAAACCATTGCCGTGATTGCTTCTGGTTTGGAACATTGTTATCCTACTTCTGCGTATCCGTTGTTCCAGCAGATTCGTCAAGAACATCTAGTACTGAGTGAATATTCTCACGACACCAAACCGCAAAGACATCACTTCCCCTTACGCAATCGCATCATTGCCGGTATTTCAAAAGCGATCTGTGTGATTGAAGCTAAAGAAAGAAGCGGTTCTTTGATTACAGCACAATTAGCAATGGAAAATGGCCGAGAAGTTTTTGCAGTGCCTGGTGAAATGATTTCCGATCAGTCAAAAGGTTGTCACCACTTGATTCAAGATGGCGCAAAATGTACGATTAGTGTGTCAGATATTTTACAGGAGTTAGCCTTTTTTTGATTTTTCCAATCAACCTTCCTTGACAAACCTTTTCTTGAAAGCTATGATAAGCTACGATTTGTATGTTTCATCTGCATACGATAGGTTCACTGATTGATAGAATATAATAGTAGGAAAAATTCAGGAAGGAGCCATTCTTTATATGGCATATAAATATTTAGTAATCGTGGAATCGCCGGCAAAGGCGAAAACCATTGAAAAATACCTTGGACGAAATTACAAAGTCGTCGCAAGTGTCGGTCATATTCGTGATCTTCCGAAAAGTAAAATGGGAATTGATGTCGAAAATGACTATGAACCGCATTACATTTCGATACGTGGCAAGGGCGATGTAATCAAAAGTCTCCGCTCAGCTGCGAAAAAAGCCGAAAAAGTCTACCTCGCAAGTGACCCGGATAGAGAAGGAGAAGCTATTGCGTGGCATTTAGCTTTTCTACTTGGATTAGATTTAAAAGATAAAAATCGCGTCGTCTTTAATGAAATCACTAAAGATGCGGTCAAAGCAGCCTTCAAAGAGCCAAGAACGATCGATGTAGATCTTGTTGACGCTCAACAAGCGCGCCGGATTTTAGACCGATTAGTCGGGTATTCATTGAGCCCGATCCTTTGGCGTAAAGTGAAAAAAGGCTTGAGTGCTGGCCGTGTTCAATCGGTGGCGCTTAAGATTATTATTGATCGTGAAAAAGAGATCCGTGAGTTTGTTCCTGAAGAATATTGGAGCATTGATGGAAACTTTAAAAAAGCCACGAAAAAATTCAAAGCCAATTTTTGGGGCCTAGATGGCAAAAAGAAAAAATTACCGAATGCTGAAAGCATAAAAGAAATCACCGATCGTCTTTCTAGTAAAGAGTTTCAAGTGACGAAGGTTGAAAAGAAAGAACGCAAACGCAACCCGGCGGCACCGTTTACCACCAGTAGCTTGCAACAAGAAGCAGCCCGTAAACTGAACTTTCGAACGCGGAAAACCATGATGGTCGCACAGCAGCTCTATGAAGGGATCGCTCTTGGTAAACAAGGAACCGTTGGTTTGATCACCTATATGCGTACCGATTCGACCCGAATCGCAGACACAGCCAAAGGCGAAGCGGCAGAATTTATTGAAAGTACTTATGGTTCAGAGTTCTCGGCGCACGGTGGTAAAAAACGCGCGAATGCACAAGGGGCACAAGATGCCCATGAAGCGGTAAGACCAACAAGTGTGATGCGTACGCCAGAAGCCATGGAGAAATTCTTAGACAAAGACCAACTGAAACTGTATCGCTTGATCTGGTCTCGCTTTGTGGCTAGTCAAATGACGCCGGCGATTTTGGATACAATGAAAGTTACCTTGGATCAAAATGGTGTCATCTTTATTGCCAATGGTTCAAAGATCAAATTTAAAGGGTTTATGCAGGTCTATGTGGAAGGGCGCGATGATGGCAAAGAAGACAAAGAGAACATTTTGCCAGAGTTAGTTGAAGGAGATGTGGTCCAATCCGTATCGATCGAACCAAAACAGCATTTCACTCAACCACCTGCCCGCTACAGTGAGGCCACCTTGATCAAAACCCTTGAAGAGAACGGTGTGGGTCGTCCTTCAACTTATGCACCAACGTTGGAAACAATCCAACGACGTTATTATGTGAAATTGACACAAAAACGTTTTGAGCCAACTGAACTTGGTGAGATCGTCAATTCATTGATCGAGGAATTCTTCCCGCAAATCGTTGATATGCATTTTACTGCTGAAATGGAAAATAGCTTGGATAGCATTGAAGCTGGGAAAGAAGAATGGGTCAAAGTCGTCGATCAATTCTACCGTCCCTTTGAAAAAGAATTGACGACCGCAGAAGAAAGTATCGAAAAAATCCAAATCAAAGACGAACCTGCAGGCTTTGACTGTGACCTTTGTGGCCATCCAATGGTGATCAAATTAGGTCGCTACGGAAAATTTTATGCCTGCAGCAATTTCCCTGACTGTCGCAACACGAAACCAATCGTCAAAGAAATCGGCGTTGAGTGCCCGGTCTGTCACCAAGGCCAAGTTGTTGAACGCAAATCGAAAAAAAATCGGTTGTTTTATGGATGTACCCGCTATCCGGACTGTGACTTTACTTCTTGGGACAAACCTGTAGGCCGTAATTGTCCGAAATGTGATAATTACTTAGTCGAGAAGAAAGTCAAAGGCGGCAAGCAAGTCGTGTGTATCAATGGGGACTATGAAGAAAATGTGCAAAAATAACTAACAGGATTCCCTGTTAAAAAAAGAATCGGCGCATTCTTTTGAACGGTCAGCCTCGATGTTGGCTGACAAAAGAAAGTGCCGGTCCTTTTGATTAATACAAGCAGTTTCTTATGAGAAGAGGCGAGCTTTTGAAATAAAAGGAGAGCACTATGAAAGAAATCAATGTTATTGGTGCCGGTTTAGCCGGAAGCGAAGCTGCTTGGCAAGCAGCGCAAGCAGGTGTCGCAGTAAAGCTTTATGAAATGCGTCCTAAGAAATCGACAGAAGCCCATCATACAAATAATTTTGCTGAACTTGTTTGTACGAATTCACTTCGGGGCAACAACTTAACGAATGCGGTCGGTGTTTTGAAAGAAGAAATGCGCCGCTTAGATTCAGTCATTATTACCTCTGCAGACAAAACAGCTGTTCCAGCAGGTGGTGCTTTAGCTGTGGATCGTGATGATTTTTCAGAGTTAGTCACCAAACGTGTCAAAGAACATCCTTTAGTCACTGTCATCGAAGAGGAGATCACTGAAATTCCAGAAGGGATTACCGTGATTGCAACGGGACCTTTGACTTCTGAACCTTTATCAAAAGCGATCCAAGCTTTTAACGGATCAGAAGGATTTTATTTCTATGACGCAGCAGCACCGATTATCGATAAATCCACCATCAATATGGATAAAGTTTATTTGAAATCACGCTACGACAAAGGCGAAGCAGCCTATCTGAACTGTCCAATGAACGAAGAGGAGTTTTATGCGTTTCGTGAAGCTTTAGTCAATGCGGAAGTGGCCCCTTTGAAAGAATTCGAAAAAGAAAAATTTTTTGAAGGATGTATGCCAATCGAAGTTATGGCTGGCCGTGGACCGAAAACCATGTTGTTTGGTCCGATGAAACCAGTTGGATTGGAAGATCCGAAAACCGGCAAACGTCCCTACGCAGTGATTCAGTTGCGTCAAGACAATGCGGCTGCTTCTCTTTACAACATCGTTGGTTTTCAAACACATTTAAAATGGGGCGAGCAAAAACGGGTTTTCCGTATGATCCCTGGTTTGGAAGAGGCAGAATTTGTGCGCTACGGCGTGATGCATCGGAATAGTTTTATGAATTCACCAGAGTTGTTACAACAAACGTACCAATCGAAAAAACGTGAAGACCTCTTTTTTGCTGGTCAGATGACAGGCGTTGAAGGGTATGTTGAAAGTGCAGCCAGTGGATTGATGGCCGGGATCAACGCTGCCAAACTTGCAAAAGGGGAAGCGCCGATCATTATGCCACAAGAGACGACAATTGGCAGTATGGCGTATTATATCACTCATGCAGAAGGCAAACACTTCCAACCGATGAATGCCAACTTTGGTTTGCTGCCAGAACTTCCAGAACGAATCAGAGATAAAAAATCTCGTTATGAAGCATTGGCAAACCGGGCATTAGCTGCCTTAGAAGAAGCCAAAGAACAACTATAAGAGCGATGAGTCATCACCTTCTTACTAATAAATGGTAAGAAGGTTTTTTTTTAATTTGTCTTGAAACTTTAATCAAGGTGACTTATGATAGACAGTAACAATGACAGAAGGTGGTGAAGATGGTGATTGGAGAATGGATTCATTTGATTCAAAACTATTTACAGCGTTTTCCTACAGTAATTCAATTTTTAGGATGGCTGATCCTTTTGGTCGGGGTCATTTTCGTTGTCTTTGTTTTATTTAGTTTGCTGTTAGGTCCCATTATGTGGCTTTACAATCGCATCACAGACAAAAACCGCAGCAATGTCATTAGTCGCAATGATTTTGTGATCGGTGAACTGACGGAAAAGATTGTCGGAGATACAATCGGCGAAGTCATGGAGATAGGGAGTCAAGGTGCACGTTCTGTTTATCCTGCACGTTTTTTTCGGGAAGAAGATCGTGAAAACAATGTTCGATTGCCAGTCGGAACCAAAGTCATCATTGTCGATTTTGATAAAAAAGGGATCGCGTTGGTGGTGGAAAGTAAAAATTTTATAGAATAGGAAGTGTTACGTTATGGTGGATACAGGATCAGCAGTAGATTTTTTAAGTAATCCGATTTTATGGGGTGTTGTCCTCGTTGTTTTATTGATCGCTTTTTTGATGATACGCTATCGCATTGGGAAACCCGATGAAGCATTGATCGTTACGGGGTCGTTTTTAGGAAAAGAAGGCATCAAAATCTTAAAAAACAGTGGGACGTTTGTGATTCCTATTGTTCAAAAAGCCCATAAATTAAGTTTATTAACCCACAAGTTAGAGATTGGGACACCAGAAGTTTATACGGAACAAGGCGTACCGATCAAAGCCAGTGCGACGGTGCTTGTAAAGGTCGGCAACAGTACCGAGTCGATCAAGACAGCTGCTGAGCAATACTTAGGCAAATCCACAGGTGAATTGGAAGATGAAGCCCAAGAAGTCTTAGAAGGTCACTTACGGGCGATTCTAGGAACGATGACGGTAGAAGCCATCTATAAAAACCGCGATGATTTTGCGGAACAAGTGCAAGAAGTTGCCTCTACGGACTTGAAGAAAATGGGGTTGGAGATCGTTTCGTTTACGATCAAAGATGTCAGCGACAGCAATGGCTACTTGGATGCGTTAGGACGCCCTCAGATTGCTGAAGTGAAAAAAAATGCCGAAGTAGCGGAATCCAATGCCTTAAGAGAAACTCGAATCAAGCAAGCTGAGAATGAGCAATTGGCACAGCATGAAGAGATCCGTCGCCAAACAGAAATCGCAGAAGCGACAAAAGATATGGCATTGAAACAAGCACAATACAAACAAGAACGCGAAGTTGCGGATGCGAAAGCGGAACAGATCGCGGTCGGCGAACAAATGAAAGTTCAATTGATCGAACAAGAAAAAAATATCGAGATTCAAGAAAAACAAGCGGAATTGACGGAAAAAGAATTGAATGCAACTGTCCGTAAAAAAGCCGAAGCGGATAAATATGTGGTTGAACAAAACGCTTTAGCAGACAAAGCAAGAGAAATCGCACGAGCACAAGCGGAAGCGGAAAAAGTCAAATTAGCTGCCCAAGCAGAAGCCGAACGAATTGAAAAACTAGGTAGTGCCGACGCGGAACGGATCGCAAAAGTCGGTCAAGCCGAAGCGGAAAGCCGTGAAAAGATGGCGATTGCTTTGACCAAACTGAACGAAGCTGGTATTTTGATGGAGTTCATCAAAGTGCTGCCTGAAATCGCGAAAGAGGTCAATGCGCCACTGAGCAATATTGATAAAGTGGTTAGCTTTGGCGGCAATGATGGTCTTCAATCAATGGGGGAAGCTGGTTTAGCGCGAACCTTTGATACGATCAAAGAGACAACCGGATTAGACTTAGTTGGGTTAATCAATGACACGATGTCCACAAAACAAGGAAACAAAGAGCTAGTTCAGGCTGTATCTGAAAGCACTGGTTCGCATCAGCCAACAACTGATCCAATCGAATAAAAGCAAATAAGTGGAAACGTATCAGTCCCTCTTTCTTTTGAGGAGAGGGACTGGTACGTTTTTCTGGCGCATTTAACGGATCTTTCTGAACAATGATAAGAATCTTACGTAGATTCTTAGAAAGTTTTCACAATTATGTCTAAACTTTGAAATATTGATTAAATTCTGACAATTCATTTGTTTTTTTTTGTGGTCTATGCTAAAGTTATTTCGAATCATGAAAAGGGGGGTTAATTTGCAAACAGATCAGTTTCAAGAAGAGTTTTTTCGTTATCTTATTGTTGAAAGAGGGTATTCGGAAAAGACAAAAAAAGCGTATCAAGAAGATATGGGCGATTTTTTTCACTTCTTAAAAGAGTCTGGCAATGAAGACCCATTAGCAGTGGAATACCGCGATGTTCGCGTCTATTTAAGCTATTTGACGGAACGAGAGTACAGCCGTAATTCCATCAGTCGTAAAATGGCTAGTTTGCGATCTTTTTATCAGTTTCTAACCAAGCATGAGATCGTCAAAGAGAATCCTTTCGCCTACATTCATTTAAAAAAGAAAAACGCCAAATTGCCGCGTTTTTTTTATGAGAAGGAAATGGATGCTCTCTTTCAAAGTGTTGCTGGCGATGAGCCACTACAACAGCGCAATCAAGCATTGTTAGAAGTCCTTTATGGTTCAGGTTTGCGGGTCAGTGAGTGCAGCAGTCTCACACTGGGGGCAATCGATTGGGAAAGCGGCGTATTACTGATTCATGGGAAGGGGAATAAGGATCGCTATGTTCCTTTCGGTAGTTACGCACAAGCAGCAGTCAAACGCTATCTTTCCTCAGGACGCAAACAGCTGATGGAAAAGCAGAACAAGGAACACGAGATCCTTTTCGTGAATCATCTTGGTGACGGGATCACTGCAACTGGGATCGAATATGTTTTGAATCAAATCATTCGAAAAAGCAGTTTAGACAGTAAAATCCATCCTCATATGCTTCGGCATACGTTTGCAACCCATTTATTAAACAATGGCGCCGATATGCGGACCGTTCAAGAACTGTTGGGGCATGCCAATCTATCGACGACACAGATTTATGCGCATGTCACCAAAGACAGTTTACAAAAAAATTATCGCCAATTTCATCCACGCGCGTAAAATTGGTACAGGAGGAACATAAATGAAGTCAGAATTTCATTCAACCACCATCTGTGCGGTTGAAAAAGATGGAAAATTTGCCATGGCCGGTGACGGACAAGTAACGATGGGAGAACAGGTCGTTATGAAAGGAACCGCTCGGAAAGTCCGTCGAATTTACAATGGTGAAGTGATCGTTGGTTTTGCCGGCAGTGTGGCAGATGCCTTTACCTTGGAAGAAAAATTTGAAGGAAAACTAAATGAATACAACGGAAATTTGCAGCGAGCTGCAGTAGAATTGGCACAAGAATGGCGGACTCAGCAATCGATGCAAAAATTAGAGGCGATGCTGATCGTCATGAATGATAAGGAGATGCTTTTGGTCTCTGGGACAGGCGAAGTCATTTCGCCAGATGAAGGGATCTTAGCCATCGGTTCAGGTGGAAACTATGCCTTGGCAGCAGCCCGTGCGATGAAACGTTATGGCGGTGAACTATCTGCCAAAGAAATTGCTGAAGGTGCCTTGAATATTGCCGCAGACATTTGTGTCTTTACGAATCACAATATCATTGTAGAAGAGTTTTAAAGAGGGATGACGATATGACAAACCAAAACAAATCACCACGAGAAATCGTGAAAGAATTAGATGAATACATCGTTGGACAAACCAACGCCAAAAAATCAGTGGCTGTTGCTTTGAGAAATCGCTACCGCCGGCTGCAATTAGATGAAAAGATGCAACAAGATGTCACACCAAAAAATATTTTGATGATCGGACCAACAGGGGTTGGTAAAACGGAAATTGCGCGACGCTTAGCAAAGATCGTTGATGCACCTTTCGTTAAGTTAGAAGCGACGAAATTCACGGAAGTCGGCTATGTCGGTCGAGACGTAGAATCGATGGTACGTGACCTCGTTGAGAATGCGATCCAAATCGTGAAAAAAGAACAATATAAAAACGTGCGGATCCAAGCAGAGAAAAAAGCCAACCGTCGTTTAGTAAAAGTCTTAGTTCCTGGTATTAAAAAGGAACAGAAAAAGAATACCAATCCTTATGAACAAATGATGAATATGTTCAACGCCGCACAACAACCAGAAGAGCCAAAAGAAGAATTGACAGATGAGATTCGCAGCAACCGTCAAGCCATTTTTGAGCAATTAGAAAAGGGCCTTTTAGACAACCGGGAAGTGACGATCCAAGTCGATGAGCCGAAAAATCAAGCACCGATGATGAACAATGGCTTAGAACAAATGGGGATCGATTTGAATGAAACCTTAGGAGCATTGAAACCGCAAAAGAAAATTGAACGCACAGTAACCGTAAAAGAAGCACGAGAATTGCTGATTCAAGAAGAATCTTCAAAACTGGTCAACGACGCGGATATTCATAGTGAAGCATTACGTTTAGCAGAATCTAGTGGCATCATTTTTCTAGATGAAATCGACAAAGTATCTTCGAAATCACAGCAGTCAGGAGAAGTTTCTCGTGAAGGGGTGCAAAGAGATATCTTGCCGATCGTTGAAGGATCGCAAGTCAATACGAAATACGGAACCCTACAAACAGACCATATCCTTTTTATTGCATCTGGGGCATTCCACCTGTCGAAACCAAGCGATCTGATCCCTGAATTGCAAGGGCGTTTCCCGATTCGTGTGGAACTAGATGATTTGACAAAAGAAGACTTTGTTAAAATTTTAACGGAGCCCAACAATGCCTTAGTCAAGCAATACATTGCCTTGTTAGGAACCGAAAATGTCAAAGTAGTCTTTACGATGGAAGCTATCGAGAAAATTGCCGAAATTGCTTATCAAGTGAATCGCGATACCGACAATATTGGTGCTCGTCGTTTGCATACGATTCTAGAGAAACTACTTGAAGACTTATTATTTGAAGCATCTGAGATGCAAATGGGTGAAATCACCATCACAGAAGCGTATGTGGAAGAAAAACTTGCGTCCATCGCAAAAGATGAAGACTTAAGCCGGTATATTTTATAAAGGGAGCGGACCAATGAAAACATTATTAGAAAAGACAAGACAAATCAACGAATTATTGCAGCAAAAAAACACCTTTAATTTAGCTTCTGATTTGCCTTACGACAAGATGGCTGTCATTTTAGGAAACATCCTAGACAGCAATGCGTATATTATTAGCATTGACGGTAGCGTGTTAGGTTTTGTTGAGAACCATGATGTCAATAATGAACGCATCAAAAAAATGTTTGTTGAAAAACAGTTTCCTAAAAATTATACAGATTTAGTCGATCACCTGACTTCCACAGAAGCTAATGTGCCAATCAGTGATGATATGACCGCTTTTCCTGTAGAAGGCCGTGAGTTGTATCCCAACGGACTAACGACCATCGTACCGATTTACGGTGCAGGGGAACGTTTAGGTACGATCATTCTTTCCAGAATCGATAAGTCCTTTGATGACGACGATTTGGTATTAGCGGAATACAGTGCGACAGTTGTTGGTATGCAATTCTTGTACCAAAAATCCCGCAGTATCGAAGAAGATGTTCGCAGTACCACAGCTGTTCAAATGGCAATCAACACCCTTTCTTATAGTGAGTTGAAAGCTGTTCAAGCAATCTTTGAGGCATTAGAAGGCGACGAAGGTCGTCTGACCGCGTCAAGTATCGCTGATCGCATTGGAATTACACGGTCGGTGATCGTAAATGCTTTGCGTAAACTAGAGTCTGCCGGCATTATAGAATCCCGCTCTTTGGGGATGAAAGGCACCTATTTAAAAGTGCTTAACAGCCGCTTTAAAGAGGAATTGACGAAACATCAATATTAGGAGATGAGACCATGACAGTTACCATCACGGCGGGTCATCTGCAAGCAAAAATTGCAGAAAAAGGGGCTGAGCTACAAAGCTTAGTTGATACAAGCAATGACCTTGAATATATTTGGCAAGCTGATCCAAACCACTGGGGAAAGCATGCGCCAATCTTATTTCCGATTGTTGGCGCCTTAAAAGAGGACACCTATCAGCATGAGGGCAAAAGTTATCATTTGCCCCGTCATGGGTTTGCCAGAGACATGGTGTTTACTGTCGTTGAAAAACGTACAGACTATGCCTTGTTTCTATTAGAAAGTTCAACTGAAACCAAAGCGAAGTATCCGTTTGATTTTCAGCTGTATGTCAGTTACGAATTAGGCGGTGATGGCTTAGTCGTCAAATATCAAGTAAAGAATAGCGGTCAAAAAGAACTATTCTTCTCCATTGGAGGACACCCTGCATTCAATGTCCCACTTGAAAAAGGGCTGACATTTGAAGACTACTACCTTTCTTTTTCTCCAAAGAAATCACGAGTGAAATTGCCATTAAAAGGCAATTATATTGATTATGAACAACGCACACTCGGTCAAACGAATACGGATTTGCGCTTGACCCACGATATGTTTGCAAATGATGCGCTGGTTTATGAAACGAAAGGATTACATTCCTACTCGATTCGCAGTGAGAAATCGCCTCATAGTGTTACGTTAAGCTACAATAATATGCCGTATGTCGGTTTTTGGTCCACGTATCCCGTAAAATCGCCGTTTCTATGTATAGAACCATGGTGCGGTATCGCAGATACACTGGAAGCTTCCGGTGAGCTTTCAGAAAAATTGGGTATTCAAGCACTTTCGCCTGAGGAGTTATTTGAAACAAAGTACTCGATCACAGTCAAATAAAAGCAGGCAAAAAGAAGCTGAGAAAAGTCATTGCACTTTTCTCAGCTTCTGCTTATTTGTTCGCTTGACGCTTATTCAGACCAAACGGTACCCGACTTTCAGTCCCGTCTTTAATACGTGAAATATTTTCGCGATGGCGAATAAAAATAAAAATCGTTACGCCGATCGCGATGAAGGTCAGCAGCCAGTTTTGCTCAGGCAATATCGCAGGGGCGATAAAAGGCAAAACGACCGTCGATAAGGTGATCAAACACGCCGCGATCATACTGGTCAGGCTTACCATACTTGTCACATAAAGACAGATAACAAAAATCAATGAAGAATAAATGAAAAAGAGCGGATTGTATCCTAAGAGCATCCCAGCACTTGTCGCCACCGCTTTGCCGCCTTTAAACTTGGCAAAGATCGGAAAGGTATGACCTAAGATCGCGCAGACCCCAAACCAGAGCGGATTGACGGTATGGAGACCAAAGAGGACAGGCAAACTGGTTGCCAAAGTTCCTTTTAAGATATCCATCAATAAAACAACGATCCCGGCTTTCTTTCCTAAAACGCGAAATGTATTGGTCGTTCCCGTATTGCCGCTGCCGAATTGGCGAATATCTTTTTTGAAAAACAATTGGCCAATCCAAACACCCGAGGGGATCGAACCTAAAAGGTAAGCAACAATAAATAAAAGAATCGTATTCATAATAACCAACTTTCTTTGCAAGGCTAGGGCAATTTTAGCATGAAAACGCCTTTCCAACAATAAGAAAATCTTTCGCTAGTCAGGGAAAGAAGAAAAACAGCTTTCCTCGGAGCTGTGAAACACAAACAAGCCATTTTGTGACTCTAGCTTGTGCAAACAAAGGAAAAAGGATAAGATAGTTTAGAAAAATGTTCGCTTGAAAAAAGCGTATTTTGTGTTAAGATTTTTTTTGCAGTCCTTTCAGCAGTAAAAAAGGACTGATCAAGATTAAAGGAGCGGTGGGTTTGGCAAAGAAAACCACAGAATATAATGATGCTTCCATTCAGGTCTTAGAGGGCCTAGAAGCAGTAAGAAAACGGCCAGGAATGTATATCGGCTCGACCGATAGCCGCGGCTTACATCACTTAGTGTATGAAATCGTCGATAATGCGGTTGATGAGGCACTCTCAGGATACGGCAATGAAATCGATGTTACGATCCACAAAGACAATAGTATCAGTGTTCGAGACAATGGGCGAGGAATGCCGGTCGGGACACATGCATCGGGAATCCCTACTGTTGAAGTGATCTTCACAGTGCTACATGCCGGCGGGAAGTTTGGCCAAGGAGGCTACAAAACTTCTGGCGGCCTTCATGGGGTTGGTGCCAGTGTTGTAAATGCTCTATCCAGCTGGCTGGAAGTAGTCATCGTTCGTGATGGCATCGAATACAAACAGAGCTTCAAAGACGGTGGGAAACCAGCGGGTACTTTGAAAAAAATCGGCAAAACTCGTAAACCAACTGGAACCACAGTCACCTTTAAACCTGACGACACGATCTTTTCAACAACCAAATTCTCCTATGAAATTCTCGCAGAACGTTTAAGAGAATCGGCTTTCTTGCTAAAAGGGGTCAAAATCTCCCTGACGGATGAACGTGGGGAAGAACCAATTCATGAAGTTTTTTTATATGAAGAAGGCATCAAAGAATTCGTTGATTATTTAAATGAAGAAAAAGATACCTTGACCCAGGTGGTGTATTTTTCCGGTACCAAAGAAGCAATCGAGGTAGAACTTGCCTTTCAATACAATGATGGCTATTCGGAAAATGTCTTGTCCTTTGTCAACAATGTACGTACCAAAGATGGTGGTACCCATGAAGTGGGGATGAAAACGTCAATGACGAAAGCTTTCAATGAATATGCCCGCAAGGTCAATTTGTTGAAGGAAAAAGATAAGAACCTTGAAGGTAGTGATTTTCGTGAAGGCTTAGCGGCCGTGTTGTCGATCCGTGTTCCAGAAAATCTTTTGCAATTTGAAGGGCAGACCAAAGGGAAATTAGGAACACCCTTAGCAAGAAATGCTGTAGACAATGTGATTGGCGAGCAACTAGGCTATTACCTGCAAGAAAACAGTGAAATGAGTCAAATGCTGGTTCGTAAAGCGATCAAAGCAAGAGAGGCCCGTGAAGCTGCCAGAAAGGCGAGAGAAGAAAGCCGCACAGGAAAGAAACGCAAAAAAGGTGAGTCACTGCTTTCTGGAAAATTAACGCCTGCTCAGTCTCGTAATCCTAAGAAAAATGAATTGTATTTGGTGGAGGGGGACTCAGCCGGCGGGTCAGCGAAGCAAGGCCGTGACCGCAAGTTCCAAGCGATTTTACCGTTACGAGGCAAAGTTATCAATACAGAAAAAGCCAAGATGCAGGATATTTTGAAAAATGAAGAGATCAATACCATGATCTATACTATCGGTGCCGGTGTTGGCCCAGAGTTTTCGATTGAAGACTGCAATTATGACAAAGTCATTATCATGACCGATGCGGATACCGATGGGGCGCACATCCAAGTGCTGCTTTTAACGTTTTTCTACCGGTATATGAAACCTTTGATCGAAGCGGGAAAAGTATACATTGCTTTGCCACCTTTGTATAAAGTGTCTAAAGGGTTAGGGAAAAAGGCAGTAGTCGAATATGCTTGGACGGATGATGAACTAAGCAAACTGACCCAAAAAATCGGTAAAGGCTATATGCTTCAGCGCTACAAAGGGTTGGGGGAAATGAATGCCGATCAATTGTGGGAAACGACGATGGACCCAGAAACGCGGACGCTGATTCGGGTAAGAATCGATGATGCGGCCCAAGCAGAACGCCGTGTCACCACACTGATGGGGGACAAGGTAGAACCTCGTCGGAAGTGGATCGAAAGCCATGTTCAATTCAGTTTAGAAGAAGATGGCAGTATTTTGGATAAAAAAGAAGATACGGTACCGGAATTAGTTGATGAAAAGTTAATGGATACCGAACAAGCAGAAAGCAAACATTTAGTTAAGGAATAGGAGGTGGTCTCTTGGAACACAGAAGCAATATACAAGAATTGACATTGGAAGAAGTGATGGGAGATCGCTTCGGTCGATATTCCAAATACATTATTCAAGAACGGGCATTGCCAGATATTCGTGATGGGTTAAAACCGGTTCAGCGGCGCATCTTGTTCGCCATGAACCAAGACGGCAATACGTATGACAAAGGCTTCCGCAAATCAGCGAAATCAGTCGGGAATATCATGGGGAACTTTCATCCCCATGGTGACTCGAGTATTTATGAAGCAATGGTCCGCATGAGCCAAGACTGGAAATTGCGTCAGATTTTGATTGAAATGCACGGAAACAACGGGAGTATGGATGGTGATCCGCCAGCTGCCATGCGTTATACCGAAGCACGACTTTCAGAATTAAGCGGTGAGCTGTTAAAAGATATCGAAAAAAACACCGTCGAATTGGTGTGGAATTTTGATGATACCGAAAAAGAACCAACTGTCTTACCAGCAAAATACCCAAATCTGTTAGTCAATGGCTCAACTGGGATCTCAGCTGGGTATGCAACGGAAATTCCCACCCATAATTTAGGGGAAATCATTGATGGAACGGTCTATTTGATCGACCATCCGCAAGCTTCTTTGGATCAGCTGATGAAGTATATTCCCGGCCCTGATTTTCCAACAGGAGGGATTTTACAAGGGAAAGAAGAAATCAAAAAAGCCTATGAAACAGGCAAAGGCAAAGTGATCCTGCGTTCGAAAACCAAGATCGAAGACATCAAAGGTGGCAAGCAGCAAATCGTTATCAATGAGATTCCCTATGAGGTCAATAAAGCCAATCTAGTCAAAAAAATGGATGAGATTCGTTTGAATAAACGGATCGACGGGATTGCTGAAGTGCGTGATGAAACTGACCGTACTGGTTTGCAGATCGTTGTCGAGCTGAAAAAAGAAGCAAATGCACAAGGAATTTTAAATTATTTATTTAAAAATACCGAATTGCAGATCAACTACAACTTCAACATGGTGGCTATCGACAATATGCGCCCCCAACAAGTCGGTTTGAAACGGATTTTAGAAAGCTACATCAAGCATCGGCGTGAAGTGATCGAAAAACGCAGTCGTTTTGAACTGCAAAAAGCCCAAAAGAGACAGCATATCGTCGATGGGTTAATCAAAGCTTTATCGATTCTTGATGAAGTGATCGCCACCATTCGCGGCAGTAAAGACAAAAAAGATGCCAAAAACAATCTGGTTGTTCAGCACGGTTTTACGGAAGAGCAAGCAGAAGCCATTGTGAACTTACAGTTGTACCGCTTGACCAATACGGATATCACACAATTGCAAGCAGAGGCGAAAGAACTTGCTGAAACGATCGCTGAATTGACAACGATTTTAAATGAGGAAAGTGAATTACTGAAAGTGATCAAAAAGGAATTGCGGGAGATCAAGAAAAAATATTCGACACCGCGATTGACTGAGATCGAAGCCGAAATTCAAGAAATCAAGATCGAAACACAAGTTTTAGTCGCGCAAGAAGAAGTCGTCGTGACAGTCACAAGAGACGGTTATGTCAAACGCAGCAGTTTGCGTTCTTACGGTGCCTCAAAACCAGAAGAGATCGGCATGAAAGAAGGCGACTCTTTACTTTACAGCAACCAAATGAATACGTTGGATCATCTGTTATTGGTAACCAATAAAGGAAACACGATCTATCGTCCGGTTCATGAATTGCCTGATTTAAAATGGAAAGATCTAGGCGAACATATTTCGCAAACGGTTATGACACTGGCGCAAGATGAAATGATCATTGGGGTCTTTGCCTACAAAGAGATCGATCCGTTGAAAAACTTTGTGCTGATCAGTAAAAACGGCATGATTAAACAAACACGAATGACGGAATTTGAACCTTGGCGCACCTATAAGACACGGCCAATGACGATCATGAAGCTGAAAGATGAATCAGATGAATCAGATGAATTAGTCAATGTCTTTTTGACTGATCAAACAGAAGAAATGGATGTCTTTTTAGTCAGTCATCTTGCCTTTGGCTTACGGTATTCGCTTAATGAAGTGCCCGTTGTGGGACCAAAAGCAGCTGGGGTCAAAGCGATGAACCTTAAAGCGGATGATTATCTTATCAATGGGTTGTTAGTTTATTCAGAAGGGGATACACCGATCGTTCTGATTACCCAACGTGGCGCAGCAAAACGCATGCTAGCCCAAGAGATCACCCAATTAGGACGGGCGAAGCGTGGATTGATGGTCTTACGGGAATTGAAGAAAAACCCTCATCGCGTAGTCTATATGGGGAATGGAGAGAACCAGCAGCTACTGGTAACCAACCAAAAAGGACAAGCCTTTGAAGTCATCACGAATCAAATCCCGATCAATGATCGGACCTCCAACGGCTCATTTATCATGGATGAGAAAACAGGGGGGCAAATCTACGAAGTGAAAACACAAATCAGTCCTGCAATCGCAGAGGATTCTGTACTATAAATTATAACAAAGCAACCATTCTGTACCAGTACAGAATGGTTGCTTTTTTGCCTCTTAATTAATCTTTCACATTAATAAAAAACGCACTTTAATAAAAGATTCACATTTGATAAATGCTTATAAATCAACGTTTTTAATAATAAAAATCTTAAAAAAAACTAAATTGTTCAAAATAATTCTTGAAAACACTTGCAATCATTAGGGTGTGTGTTATACTGTTCACGTAAAGCTGTTACATTAGTGAACAGAAAATTTAAGGAGGTCCATCAGATGGAACAATGGAATGGATTTAAAGGAAAAACTTGGAAAGAAGAAGTAAACGTACGCGACTTCATCCAAGAAAACTACACACCTTATGACGGAACAGATGAATTCCTAGCAGATGCTACTGAAGCAACGACGAAGCTATGGGATCAAGTCATGGAACTGAACAAGCAAGAGCGTGAAGCTGGCGGCGTATTGGATATGGATACAAAAGTCGTTTCAACGATTACTTCTCATGGACCTGGCTACTTAGACAAAAACTTAGAAACAGTTGTTGGTTTCCAAACGGAAAAACCATTTAAACGCAGCTTGCAACCATTTGGCGGCATCCGCATGTCAGAACAAGCAGCAGAATCTTACGGCTATGAAATCGATGCGGAAGTTTCTCACATTTTCCGCGACTACCGTAAAACACATAACCAAGGGGTATTTGATGCCTATACACCTGAAATCAGAGCAGCTCGTCGTTCTGGTGTAATCACAGGTCTTCCTGATGCATACGGCCGTGGCCGGATCATTGGTGACTACCGTCGTGTTGCATTATACGGAGTGGATTTCTTGATCAAAGAAAAACAACAAGACCTATTGTATTGCGGAAACGGAACCATGTCTGAAGACATTATCCGCCAACGTGAAGAATTAAGTGAACAAATTCGCGCTTTAAGCGAATTGAAAGAATTAGGAAACATTTACGGATTTGATATTTCTAAACCAGCTCAAACGGCGAAAGAAGCATTCCAATGGTTATATCTTGGTTATTTAGCAGCCATCAAAGAGCAAAATGGTGCGGCAATGTCATTGGGACGTACGTCAACTTTCCTTGATATTTATGTTGAACGCGATTTGAAAAATGGCGTGATCACTGAAGAAGAAGCACAAGAAATCGTTGACCATTTTGTCATGAAACTACGTCTTGTGAAATTTGCTCGGACGCCTGATTACAACGCATTGTTCTCTGGTGACCCAACTTGGGTAACTGAGTCAATCGCTGGTATGGGTGAAGATGGACGCCACATGGTAACAAAAAACAGCTTCCGTTTCTTACACACGCTAGCAAACTTAGGTCCAGCACCAGAACCAAACTTGACTGTTTTATGGTCAACACGTTTGCCTCATAACTTCAAAACATTCTGTGCGAAAATGTCGATCCAAACATCAGCGATTCAATATGAAAACGATGATGTGATGCGTGGACATTGGGGCGATGATTACGGAATCGCTTGTTGTGTATCCGCAATGCGCATCGGGAAACAAATGCAATTCTTTGGTGCTCGTGCCAACTTAGCGAAAACATTGTTGTATGCAATCAACGGTGGGGTCGATGAAAAATCAAAAGCACAAGTTGGACCAAAATTCCAACCAATTACTTCTGAATACTTGGATTACAACGAAGTAATGGAAAAATATGACACAATGATGGACTGGATTTGTGATCTGTATGTGAACACATTGAACATCATTCATTACATGCATGACAAATATTCTTATGAACGCATTGAAATGGCGCTCCAAGATACAGATATTCTACGTACGATGGCTACTGGTATCGCTGGTTTCTCTGTTGCAGTTGATTCATTATCAGCGATTAAATATGCCAAAGTTCGTACGATTCGTGATGAAAACGGCATTGTTGAAGATTACGAAATCGAAGGCGATTATCCTAAATACGGAAACAATGATGACCGTGTAGATGATATCGCAGTCAACTTGTTGAAAGCTTTCATGAAGAAAGTAAAACGTACAAAAACATATCGTGATGCAAAACATACAACTTCGATCCTTACAATCACTTCTAATGTGGTTTATGGGAAGAAAACAGGGAACACGCCTGATGGACGTCGTGCAGGTGCACCATTTGCTCCAGGTGCAAACCCAATGCATGGCCGCGATACGCATGGTGCATTAGCAAGTCTTTCGTCAGTTGCGAAATTACCATATGATTACTCATTAGATGGTATTTCAAACACCTTCTCAATCGTACCTAAAGCATTAGGTCGTGACGATGAGACACAACAAGAAAACCTAGCAACCATGCTAGATGGCTATGCAGCAAAAGGTGGTCACCACTTAAATATCAACGTATTTAACCGTGATACATTACTTGATGCGCAAGCTCACCCAGAAAAATACCCACAATTAACGATTCGGGTTTCTGGTTATGCGGTTAACTTCATTAAATTAACCAAAGAACAACAAGATGATGTCATTGCTCGTACAATGCACGAAGCAATGTAATAAGCAACAACTTCAGGCGGCGGACGGGAAAATCCGCCGCCTCTTGTTTTGAGAGTATCAGACGGAGCGTGGTTATCCGTCGTTTCGAAGAAAGGAAGAGCATTATGGCAGTAACAGGACAAGTACATTCAACAGAAAGTTTTGGATCAGTAGATGGACCAGGTATCCGTTTTATTGTATTCATGCAAGGATGCCGCATGCGTTGCCAGTTTTGTCATAATCCAGATACTTGGAAGATTGGCACGGGTATCGAACGAACGACTGATGACGTCTTAGAAGAGGCGTTGAAATATCGCGAATTCTGGGGACAAAAAGGTGGGATCACCGTTAGTGGTGGGGAACCGTTACTTCAAATGGACTTTCTGATCGATCTGTTTCGCAAAGCCAAAGCAGAAGGGGTCAGCACAACACTGGACACTTGCGGAAAACCATTTACACGAGAAGAGCCTTTTTTCAGTAAGTTTCAAGAGTTGATGACTGTGACTGATTTGCTGTTGTTTGATATCAAACATATCGATAACAAAGCCCATAAAGAGCTGACCACCCAATCCAATGATAATATTTTGGATATGGCAAATTATCTTTCAGAGATCAATCAGCCCGTCTGGATTCGTCATGTGCTGGTTCCTTTTAGAAGCGATTATGATGACTTCTTGATCCGTTTGGATGAATTTATCAAGACGTTGAAGAATGTCGATAAAGTTGAGATCTTACCTTATCACACGATGGGGAAATACAAGTGGGATGAGCTAGGCTTGAAATATCCCCTTGAAGGAATCGAACCACCAACCGAAGATCGGGTGAAAAATGCCAAACGTTTGCTCCATGTAGATGACTATAAAGGCTACTTAACCCGTTGATCAAAACAGGAAAGAAGAGATTGCTATTGCTTCTTTCCTGTTTTTTTACTATGATTAGAAAGTGAATATCAATTGAAATAGGAGCGATGAAGAAATGTCGAAAATATTAGTATTCGGTCACCAAAATCCTGATACCGACGCTATTGGTGCAGCGATTGCCTTTGCAAACTTACAAAATCAACTTGGGAAAGACTGTGAAGCGGTGGCGCTAGGTACACCGAATGAAGAAACACAATTTGCACTAGACACCTTTAGCCTGGCTGCTCCTCGTGTAATCGATTCAGTAACTAAGGAAACACAAGAAGTAATGCTGGTGGATCACAATGAGTTTCAGCAAAGTGCGGCAGATATCGCTGATGTTACAGTGTTGGCAGTGGTTGATCATCACCGTATTGCTAACTTTGAGACAGCCAATCCGTTGTATTATCGTGCAGAACCTGTTGGTTGTACCAGTACGATCGTATTGAAGTTATACAAAGAAAATCAAGTGGAAATTCCAAAAGCGATCGCAGGAATCATGCTTTCAGCGATCATCTCCGATACATTGTTGTTCAAATCGCCAACATGTACCGATGAAGATGTAGCGGCAGCAAAAGAATTAGCGGTTTTAGCAGGTGTTGAACTGGAAGCATACGGATTGGATATGTTGAAAGCCGGCACAAATCTTGGAACGAAATCAGCAGCAGAATTGCTGGATCTTGATGCAAAAAGCTTCCCAATGGGCGGGAAAAACATCCGTATCGGACAAGTCAATACAGTCGACCTAAAAGAGGTCTTTGACCGTCAAGCAGAATTGGAAGCTGCCATGAAAGAATCAATGTCAGCAAATGGCTATGATTTGTTCTTGCTTGTTGCTACTGATATCTTAGACAGTAATTCTGAGCTATTAGTTGTTGGTGAACCAATTGCCCCAGTAGAAGCAGCGTTTGAAACGACATTAACGAACCATCGTGCCTTTTTACCTGGCGTTGTTTCTCGTAAAAAACAAATCGTTCCTCAATTAACAGCGGTTTTCGAAGGATAATTAGGATGAATGTCAGAGTGCTGGTGAGATCTGTTTTGGTAGATCAAGCCAGCATTTTTCATGATTTTTTTAATAAGGAGTACACACAGTGAAATTTTTTTATAGTCCCCATTATCGTTCGTTGCAACCGATCCTGGCATCTTCTGAATTCCATGATTTGGTTCATGTGCTTTTAAGCTGTCAGGAACCGCCGACACTACGAGAGCTAAAAGCGAAGTTTCCAGAGGTGTCATTTGATAAAACCCTTGACCGTCTGATCGCATCAGCTTTGATCATCCGCCAAAATCGACGCTATTTTTTAGGTTTTCCTGTTTATACCGAAGAAGATCAAAAGCAGCTGCAAGAAAGTGACGGTTTTTATCAAGATGCCCTTGATTGGTCAACACAAGAAATCGCTGGTTTTCTCAAAAACTTTGCGACATTAAGTAATGAAAATAAATACTTCTATGGTTGTTTGCAGGAGGTGGAGCAGGGGATTGTTTATTCCTTGGCCCATGAAAGTTTTCAGATGATCTCATACGCAGAAGCGCCATGGCCACCAACGCTGCCGGCTTTTTTTGAAGCAAATCGCCAACTGCAAAATCTATCGGTTTATGACGAACTAATGGATTTGATCGGCGATGTCGATCCGGTCTATTACTTAGATCAAGTAAGTGTCATCTTTGAACGTATCCGTAAAAACAAAAAAGTGCGTCCGAGTATTTTTCTAGAATCGCTTCAACAGTTGAAAATCGTTAGTTCCGAGCTAGATTTCTTGCTGGAAGAAATAAATTGTGATAATCTAAAAAACGGCCGTTATCCATCTGCTGAAAAGGATATTTTCTTGCAACGATCAGTGCTCGCTCACTTAGCGAAAAAAGCAGGTTCATACAACACGTTTTTTTTCAATAATAATTGAGATTTCTAATAATTATGTTATTTGTTTTAAATTTTCTGAATATTACAAAGCTGTTAGATGTTATTCTAATAGCTTTTTTTCTTGTTCGCTAAAATGATAATTTGATGAATAAAAATTAAAATATAACGATCGTTTTGCTTGGAGATTTGATTTCTTGATGATATGATGATTTTAGAACGTTGAAAGGGGATATAAAAATGGAAGGATATAAAACGGTTGATTTTGAACAGTTGGAACGGAATAAAACGAAAGCAGAAATGATTACATTCGTATCAATGTCAGAGATAGAAGCGGCACGGCAAGCAATTACAAATGCGGGGATCGATGAAACGCGTTTTTCTGATGGAGATCTCATTCTCGCATTAAAGCAAAAGGAACGATTTGGGGCAAATACGATCGTTTCAGTGGTTATTGATTGGCTAGTGAATCAAAACTATTTAGTGAATCCCGCGAATGCCCTTCGTTATTTGGCAAAAAAAATGGCAGATGGTCCATTAACGAGTTATAAATTATTGAGTGAGGGAGAGTTTGACTGTGATGGCAATTATTACTTAATTGGTCACGCAGACAAGTCCTTGGCAGTAAATAAAGCCTATAAAGTTTACACCGATGGGCAAGTAAAAGAGCTTTGGCAAGCAAAATAATTGAAGGTGATTTCGGCTCTAGCGAAGAAGGGAAACGGCTGTAGAAGCAGTTGTTTTCGTAAAAGGATCGAAGATTGAAGGTTGTGAAGGACGCGTGAAACTAAACATTCGAATCAGCTTAGCTGGCAGTCATCTTTTGATTGGTGCATTCAGTTTGATCGGTGCATTGCTGACGCTTTATAAAGTACCAACTAGTTTTGGTACGATCCAAGTCATGTTAGGTGAAATTTATTATACCGATACGGTATTTGACCGATTTACTCAGCTTTTCTTATTGGGGATTATTAGTCTTTATACCGTAGTGACGAGTTTTTACGGGTTTCGATTCTGGTGTTTTTGCTCCGCCTCTTCTGCATTTGGGACACTGCTGGCATATGTTGAATTAACTGAGACATTTCCGGTGATGGTTGTTTTCATCCTGGTTTTGGCAAGCTTGTTTCAGTTAAGTGTAGTCACATACTTCATTTTCCAAAAGCTAAAAAGTAGAGCTGAAACAGGTTGAACAGATACGTTCAAGCTGTTTTTTTCTGTCCTGAATAATTCGTTCGTATCATAGGGTTATTAGGTTACTAGAATTTTATTTTATGCTATGCTAACAGTAGAGATCGTTTGATTGCAAATGCTTCTCTATGAAAAAATGGGACAATGATCGATCGTTAAAGAATAAGCGATCAAGATGAGTCGAAGGAGGACTGATGAGAGAGTGGTTACCAAACAACAGGTACTGACTGCAGAAAAGGACTTTCTGAGCGGTGAAAATTTTTATGTCCAACATTTCTTAGGAGCCCATCAAGCGGATGATGGCTATGTGTTTCGTGTTTGGGCACCAAACGCTCAACAAGTTTGGCTGGTTGGTGATTTCAACCAATGGACAGACACTTTGCCAATGAATAAAAGGGCAGAATCTGGGGTCTGGGAGATTGAGACCAACCAAGTAAAAGAAGGACAGCTTTACAAATACAAAGTCAAACAAGCAAATGGACGAGAAGTATTGAAGATTGATCCTTTTGCTGTCCATTTCGAAGCTCGACCAGGAACTGCTGCCGTGTTGCATTCGATCCCACAAAAAAAATGGCGGGATGGACTATGGCAAGGCCGCAAAAAAAGACAGAAAACATTTAATCGACCTCTAAATATTTATGAAGTTCATGCCAGCTCGTGGAAGCATCACGAAGACGGCACCCCTTATCGCTTCTCTGAATTAAAAGATGAACTTATTCCTTATGTGAAAAAAATGGGTTATACCCATATTGAATTTATGCCTTTGATGGAACATCCATTAGGTACCTCGTGGGGCTATCAGCTGACAGGTTATTTTGCGCTCAGTTCCTATTATGGGACACCAGAAGAATTTCAAGACTTTGTAGAGGCATGCCATTTAGAAAATATTGGTGTCTTTGTTGATTGGGTACCAGGACATTTTTGTGTCAATGATGACAGCCTAGCTTATTATGACGGCACGCCGACATTTGAATACATGGATGAAAACCGTGCCAAAAATGTTCGCTGGGGTGCGATCAACTTTGATCTCGGCAAACCACAAGTCCAAAGCTTTCTGATCTCAAGTGCCTTGTTCTGGATCGAATTTTATCATATTGATGGTATTCGGGTAGATGCCGTTTCCAACATGATCTATCGCGATTATGATGAAGGTCCATGGGAACCAAATCACGAAGGGGGCAATCGCAACTTTGAAGGCTATTACTTTTTACAGAAGCTTAATTCTGTTATCAAGTTAGCCCATCCAGCAGTGGTCATGATTGCAGAAGAAAGTACGTCTGAAACCAAAATAACAGGAATGGTCGAAGAAGGCGCGTTAGGATTTGATTATAAATGGAATATGGGCTGGATGAACGATGTCCTGCGTTTTTATGAAATGGACCCGATTTTCCGTAAAGATCATTTAAATCTGCTTTCTTTCTCTTTCATGTATCGGATGCAAGAAAATTATATCTTGCCACTTTCTCATGATGAAGTCGTTCATGGTAAAAAAAGTTTGATGCATAAAATGTGGGGGGACCGCTACAAACAGTTTTCACAACTACGAAATCTCTATACGTACATGATGATGCATCCAGGGAAAAAACTGTTATTCATGGGTAGTGAATGGGGACAGTTTTTAGAATGGAAATATGATCATGGGCTTGAATGGGTCGATTTAAACGACACATTAAATGCAAAAATGCAGTTCTTCACCCAGACCTTGAATGAACTATACAAAGAAGAACGAGCCCTTTGGGAATTGGATGATCAAGAAGATTCATTGATGGTGATCGATGCAGACAACTTAGATGAAACGACATTGACTTTCTTACGACAAGGAAAAACGAAAAAAGATTTCTTGATTGTTGTTGTCAATCTGACACCAGTGGAGCGTCACGATTTTGCGATCGGCGTGCCATACGAAGGAACGTATCGAGAGATTTTAAACACTGAACGGGATGTATTTGGTGGAACTTGGGTGGCTAATAACCAAGACTGCCAGACCAGTAATGCCCCTTTTAAACAATACGACTATCAAATCAAAACAATTTTGCCTGCACTTGGGGCTTTGATTATCAAACCAGAAAAAATCAAAATGACTCGTAAAAAAGCAGTAAAGAAAGCATAAAAAAAGAGTAGAGGGGGAACGGTGAGTAGATCACCAAACAAAATGAAAACAGAAATGTTAGCAATGATCCTCGCAGGAGGACAAGGGACTCGTTTAGGGAAACTAACAAAAAATATTGCCAAGCCAGCAGTTCCGTTTGGCGGCAGGTATCGGATCATCGATTTCACGTTGAGTAATTGTGTCAATTCTGGAATCAAAAATGTGGGTGTAGTCACGCAGTACCAACCTTTAGCACTGAACAACCATATCGGCAATGGTGCCAGTTGGGGATTGGATGGAATCAGTACCGGTGTGACGATTTTACAGCCATATTCAAATTCAGAAGGCGAAAAATGGTTTGAGGGAACTGCCCATGCCATCTATCAAAACATCGCCTATATCGATGAGATGGACCCGCAATATGTCTTGATTTTGTCCGGCGACCATATCTACAAAATGGATTACGAAGAAATGCTGGAAAAACACAAAGAAAATGATGCTTCATTGACGGTTGCAGTTCTCGAAGTTCCGATGAAAGATGCTTCTCGTTTCGGGATCATGAATACTGATAAAAATGACCGCATCATCGAATTTGATGAAAAACCAGCCGAACCAAAAAGCAATCTTGCTTCGATGGGGATCTATATATTTGATTGGAGTCGTCTACGCAGTATGCTTTTGAGTAACTACACAAAAGACGGCGAAATGGTCGATTTTGGGAAACATGTCATTCCTTCTTATCTAGAAAGCGGCGACAACGTTTTTGCCTATCGCTTCTCTGGCTATTGGAAAGACGTAGGAACGATCGATTCATTGTGGGAAGCCAACATGGAATTTATTGATCCAGCCATGGAGTTGAATATCCGGGATAAAAGCTGGCAAGTGTTCTCCAAAAACCCAATCGCACCGCCGCACTTTGTAACTGAAACCGGTGCTGCTAAAAATTCGCTTGTGATGGACGGCTGCTATGTTGCTGGGGAGATCGAGCACAGTATTTTATCAGAGAACGTGCAAGTGAAAGAAGGCTCGACTATCAAAGATAGCGTAATCATGCCTGGAGCGGTGATTGGCAGAAATGTCAAATTAAATCGAGTGATCGTTGGGGAAAATGCAGTGATTGGTGACGACGCAGAGATCGATGGAACAGACGAAATTGCCGTAGTCGGCTATTCTGAAATTTTAGGGGTGACGATTGATGAGAACTAATAAAATGTGTGCAATTTTAGGGAACCTACAGCGATACCAAGACTTGTTGCCATTAACGGAGAATCGTCCGCTGTCGACCTTGTTGTTTGACTGCAAATATCGCTTGCTGGATTTCAATCTTTCAAGTATTGAAAATGCCAACATCAAACAAGTCTACATGATTTTCAATGAAGGAGAGACTCAGTCGGTCTTTGATCATATCGGTGGTGGAAAAGAGTGGAACTTGGACGGTGTTCAAAACCGGTTCTTTATCCACTTATTTCAAGACTCATTGAAAAAGCAAGCCGAAGGGCAAGAGTACTACTATAACGTCATTGACTATTTGGAAAAATCGAAATCAGATCACACTGTATTTATGGGCAGCAAAATCTTATGCAACATCGATTTGCGTGCTTTGCTGAAAATTCATCAACTACAAGGCAATGAAATGACTGTGGTGTATAAACGCATCGGTAGTGACAATGTTTCTGAAAGTGACTTGTTGTTTAATGTTGACAGTGAAGGACACTTAGAAGAAGCGATCCAAGCGAAAAAAGGGGAAGTTGGCTCCCTAGTCAACTTGTGTACGGATATTTTTATCATTCAAACGGATCGTCTGATCGCGGCTCTTAAAGAAGGGCAAAAAGTTGGCGCAACGGCAGATCTCGGTCAATTTTTACGAGAGATGATCTCTGTGGAGAACACTGGCCTATATGAGTACACTGGTTACTTAAGTAACATTTATGATATCTCTTCTTATTATCAAACAAATATGGACATGCTAGATGTGCATAAATTCACCTCATTGCTTTATTCGAATCAAAAAATCTATACCAAATTGAAGAATGAAGTACCAACCTATTATTCGGAAACGTCTGAGGTGAAAAATAGCCACTTTGCTTCTGGTTGCATCGTTGAAGGCTCTGTCGAGCAGTCACTGGTTGCTCGCCGTACGAAAATCCATCCTGAGGCAAAAGTCAAAGGCGCGATCATTTTCGGAAATAACGAAATCAAAGCAGGTGCCGAAGTCTCTTATGCGATCTTAGATAAAAATGTAACCATCGCAGAAGGTGTAAAAGTGCAGGGAACCAAAGAAACGCCGATTGTCATTAAGAAGAATTCTCATGTGACAGAAGATGTAATCGGAGGAGCAAGCGCATGAAGGTTTTGTTTACAGCAGCAGAGTGCGCTCCGTTTTTTAAAACAGGCGGGTTAGGGGATGTTGCAGGTGCATTGCCAAAAGAGTTGGTCAAAAAAGGCGTCGAGACAGTTGTCGTCTTACCTTATTTCACGAAAATGCCTGCCGAATACCAAGACCAAATGGAAGATTGTTTTTCCTTTGAAGTGGCGGTCGGCTGGCGCAAGCAATATTGTGGAATCAAAAAATTAGTTCTAGGCGCTGTGACTTATTATTTCATAGACAATCTCTACTATTTTGGTCGCGAACGGCTCTATGATTTTTATGATGATGGGGAACGCTTTGCTTTCTTCCAATTAGCCGTGATCGAAATGATGGAACGCATTGAATTTATTCCAGACATCGTACATGTCAATGATTACCATACGGCGATGATTCCGTTCTTGATCAAAGAAAAATATCATTGGATCCAAGCGTATCAAAACATACGCACCGTTTTGACGATCCATAACATTGGGTTTCAAGGGTGGTATAGTCGCGATATTTTACCGGATCTTTTTGGGATGGGTACGGAAAGATATGATGATGGAACCTTGCGTTTAAACGATTGCTTGAACTTTATGAAAGCAGGAATCTTGTATGCGGACCGCATCACGACCGTCAGTCCTTCCTATAGTGAAGAAATCAAAACAGCTGAGTTTGGTTGTGGTCTTGAAGTCATTTTACGCATGGAAAGTGGCAAGCTAAGCGGTATCTTGAATGGAATTGATTATGAAATGAATGATCCAGAAACCGATCCTCATTTAGACTATCCTTTCAGTGTCGAGGATTTATCAGGAAAAGCTAAAAACAAGCGAGTGCTACAAGAACAGTTTGGCTTGCCAACTCGTAAAGAGGTTCCGTTGATTTCCGTTGTCAGTCGTTTGACCACTCAAAAGGGGTTCCATTTAGTTCTTGAAGAAATGGAAAACCTCTTGCAGTTTGATGTCCAGTTTATCCTATTGGGAACCGGTGAGCATGATTTTGAAGAAGGCTTTCGCTACTTTGCGCAGAAATATCCTGACAAATGTGCTGCCGCGATTTCTTTTGATATTGCACTGGCGCAAAAGTTATACGCAGCAGCGGATCTCTTCTTGATGCCTTCGGCTTTTGAACCATGTGGACTATCGCAGATGATCGCGATGCGTTATGGTACATTACCGATCGTTCATGAAATCGGTGGCTTGAAAGATACGGTGGATTCCTATAATCCGATCACGAAACAAGGAACCGGCTTTGGCTTCCAAGAGTTTTCACCTTTTTACTTGATGAATGCTTTAAAACAGGGGATTGAATTGTATGAATCGGATCCGACAACATGGACGGCATTAGTCAAGCAAGCAATGAAAAAAGATTTTAGCTGGAATCAAAGCTCAGATCTTTATGTTGAGTTGTATAATACTATCAAAGTTTGATTGTTTTAAGACAGAAGAATCCTTGTCTGCAACAGAGCGGCTAGTTGTATGACTAGCCATTCTGGCGGCAAGAATTCTTCTTTTTTATAAACGGTTAGCATAAAGGAGTGTAACCCTATGACAAAAGAACGATTGCGTGATCTGTTAGAAACCAACGTGCACGAACTGTTTGCGATAGAGATCGATGAAGCATCACCGCAGGAATTGTTTCAGGCGCTAGCCAATGTCGTGAAGCAAATGTATTCAGAAGACTGGCGCCAGACCAGAAAAAATCTCTTGTTGGAGGATCAGAAACAAGCGTATTATTTTTCAATCGAATTTTTACCCGGCAAAATGTTAAAGAGTAATCTGTTAAATATGCAGCTGTTGGAGCAAGCGGAAGCCGTTTTTGAAGAGTTAGGGGTTTCACTTGACGATGTTGCAGAGACGGAAAAAGACATGGCTTTAGGCAACGGGGGACTCGGTCGCTTAGCGTCTTGTTTTATGGATTCATTGGCTTCTTTAGGTTTGCCGGGAAATGGCAATGGGATCCGCTATCGCTACGGATTATTTAAACAAAAATTTATTGACGGTCATCAAGTAGAGTTGCCCGATGACTGGTTGCGTTCGGGGAATGTTTGGGAAGTCCGCAAAGAAAGCAAGGCGGTGCCTATTCGTTTCGGGGGCCATGTCTATCTCGTTACCGGAGAGGACGGGAAATTAGCCCCAGTTTATGAAGGTGGCTTTACCTGGCGGGCGGTTCCTTATGATACAGCAATGGTTGGCTACCAAAATCACCATCTCAATACCTTGCGTTTATGGAGTGTTGAGGTTCCTGCCGAAGATGAGGCGCACTACGCGACACTAGAATCGCGGCAAGCATTGGAAAATCTGACAGCGGTCTTGTATCCCGATGATTCCAATGAGACAGGCAAACGGACCCGGCTGATGCAAGAATACTTTTTTGTGTCTGCAGGGATCCAAAGTATCGTCCGTTATTATAAAAAATTGAATTTACCTTTGGCCATGATGAGTGAACGAGTAGCGATCCACATCAATGATACGCACCCAGCCCTTTGCGTCCCAGAACTGATGCGCATTTTAGTTGATGAAGAAGGTCTTGCTTGGGAACAAGCGTGGTCGATCACCGTAAAAGTCATGAGTTATACGAACCATACGATCATGGCGGAAGCCTTAGAAAAATGGCCCGTGCGCATGATTGAAGAAGTTTTGCCGAGAATGGATCAGATCATCAAAGAAATTGATCGCCGTTTTGTGGAAACGATGCAAGGGGTCCATCCGCAAGCCTTACTGGAACGGACGCGAATCATTATTGATGATCAAGTCCATATGGCACATCTCGCGATCATCGGCAGCCACAGTGTCAATGGCGTAGCCAAGCTCCATTCTGATTTACTAAAATCAGTGGTACTCCATGACTTTTACCTTATTTATCCTGCCCGTTTCAACAATAAGACCAACGGCATCGCGCAACGGCGTTGGCTTCAGCTAGCCAATCAACCGTTAGCCAAAGTATTGGATCAGTCCATCGGTACAAGCTGGCGCAATGATCCATTAGACCTGCAACTACTCAAAAACTATTATGAGGACGAAACTGTTCTCCAACAAATTGCCGACGCAAAAATGAGTAACAAGCGTGCACTGGCACAGTACATTCAAAAAGCAACGGGCATCACAGTAGATCCGACGGCAATATTTGATGTGCAGATCAAGCGTCTGCATGCATACAAACGACAATTACTAAATCTTATGCATATTCTAAAGCTCTACTTTGAGGTCAAAGACGAACCAACTGCTGCGTTTCATCCAAGAGTCTTTCTCTTTGGTGCCAAAGCCGCACCAAGCTATCACTACGCAAAATCGATCATTAAAGTCATCAATGAAGTGGCGAATCTGATCAATCATGATGAAACCATCAATGATAAAATCAAGGTTGTTTTTTTAGAAAATTACAACGTTTCTTTAGCAGAAAAAATTATCCCAGCAGCGGATGTCAGTGAACAAATATCATTGGCCTCCAAAGAAGCTTCAGGGACAAGTAATATGAAGTTGATGCTAAATGGGGCAGTAACGATCGCCACTTTAGATGGTGCCAATATTGAGATTCGAGATGCAATCGGTGATGAAAACATCGCGATCTTTGGGCTAACCGAAGAAGAAGTGTATCAGTATTACGCCCAGCGTAATTATTCTGCCTATGCGTATTATGAGTCAGATCCACTACTACAACGTGTAGTCAATGCCTTTATTGACGGGACAATCCCCAATATCCAAGTAGAAGGACGCGAGATTTTTGATTCACTTTTGAAATACAATGATGAGTACTTTTTATTAAGAGATTTCCACGCCTATTGTGATGCACAGCATCGGGTGGATATTGCTTATCAAGATACTCATCGCTGGCAAAAAATCAGTCTAATGAATATTGCGAATGCTGGGAAGTTTTCGGCGGATGAAACGGTGCGAAATTATGCAGCAGATATTTGGCAGATCGATCCATTATTTGCCCATATCAAAGAACCAAATGCGGCAAGCTTGACGGAGTCAGTGCCTCCAAGGGGAGACAATTGAAGCGACTTCGGTTGAAATGGCGCAGTCTTTCGTGAAATTCTCTTTTATTTGTGGTATGATGAAAAAAATGCATGTAAGAGGATGAGTACAGTGGCAAATTATTTAGATGTGAAACGAAAACACTTCCGTTTTCCTGCTTATGATGATACAGACGGTGTGAAGCTTCAATCCGAGCATCGCCCCGCATTCAGTAAAGCAGATGATTGGATTTTAACCGAAATCAAAGATCCCGTGAGTCATTCTCACAAGGAAGAAAATCAATCTTTGCAGCGTAAAGTGCAGTCCAGCCAACGCGATCGAGGGCACAATGTTCGTCAAAAAGAAGAGCTTGCCAATCACCGTGCCAACTTGCCTCAGTACGGAAAACGTCCGGTGAAAGAGCAGATGCCGACAGGAAAAACCAATTTTTTTGGCAAAGAAGCGAACCATTCTTCTTATCAAGTGACTAGTAAGAAGGAAAAAGCTGAGGTTCCTGTTTCTTCAAAAAAAGAATATTCGGGACGCTCTTACTTCGTGCCTAAATATATTCCTGCATCAATTATTCCTGATGAGCAAAAACCTGAAATTACGCCGAACGATTTGATGGATGCAATGGCAAAAAAACAAGAAAGTTATTTGTTATTTGACACTGAACCAGCAGCTTACCAAGTCAAAGAAGAAAGCGATCCAACCGTCAAAAAATTCAATCGCCACCCCTCTGTTGGGATGACACGCAGCGAGTTTCGCGCCAACAATAAAAAAAATGGTGAGAAAAAACGGTCCGTTTTAGATCGATCATTAAAAGGAATGATTGAAGACGATCAACAAGAAGAATCTTCAAATGGCTATTTTCGTTCTAAATAGCAGAGACAGTTACTCTTAATAGAAGTAGTCCTTTGAGCATAACGATGAATGATTTCAGCTAGATGGCGAACATCTAGCTGTTTTTTTGTGTGCTGAAACTGCCGATTTCACAAAATACTTAGTCGAATTACATTTTTCACCGACTGAGGAATATTCTGATTTTACTAAGCAATAGTGTGGGCTATAGAATAAAGTGAAACGATCAAAACCATCGTTATTTATAATGTTTGTTATTTTAATTGGCGATTTCTTTTGTCATTTAAAATCGATGGCAGGATTGTGGTTTTCTGATCAGCCGTAATTGAAAAAAGGAAGCAAGCGTCCTGATGGTTATAGCTGCTCTTTGGGAAGGACTGATCCATGATCGATTTCAAGGGAAAGATACGCTGAAAGGTGGGGCATCAACAAATGAACAAGAAAAAGAGAAAGGTATATTTCACCATCATTATTGGCTTACTTGGAGGACTCTACTTTTTTTCAACCATGAGTGTGTTTTCTTCAAACATTTTCTTTGCTGCACAGCTGGAGGAAGAAACGGTTGCGAGTGACCCATTCGAACCGATACGAGAGAAAGAGGCTGAGGGAAAAGTTGCCATTTATTTTGATGAATCAACGAAAGCCGGGACTGTAGGAGACATGTTACTAGTTGCGTTTCATACGGGCCGTCCCATTAGTGAAATAGCGATCCGGTTGCCGCAATCTGCGGTTTTTGTTGAAGAGGAGTTGCCAAAGGGAGTCAAAATTACGTCAACCACTGAAGAGAATGGTTGGAAACTAACGACTGATATCCCTAGAAGTGATTTTTTGGTTCCATTGGTAGTTGATACAGCAGGGGCGTTTCCATTTGAAGTAGCAGAATCAATGATAATACTTGAAATAAAGGAAGCACGGGAGACAAACCCTACGGATACACAAGAGGATGCGCTAACCGATTCGAGTGACTCCACTGACCAATTCGATCAAGAGGACAAAGAGGATCAATTACCAAAAGAGAAGGAAATAGAAAGCCAGATTCCTGACGAATCAGAGTCAGATCCTGGCAATCTATATCTGTTAGGCGACGACGTAAAAAAGAGAGGGGTTGCTAACTGGGTCGAATTTATGGCTGCAATGGTCGATCCGACGGTCAATTATATTTATTTGACAGCCAGTTTTCAAACGAACGATAATCCTCGTTTAGGCATTACGGGAATTGACGGCTGGAGCAGCAGCGCCAATCCTAATGGCGGATTAGCCTATGTTTATATCAATGCCTCGAGAGTTTCAAGAACGTTAATCATCGATGGTCTTGACACCTTTCAGATGGATCTTAGAGCCGTAGCGATCTGTTTCCGCGATTCGAGTGTCAATCCTGAATCCCCATGGGACATTACCTTGCAAAATTTGGAACTTTACCATGGAAACTTTTGGGGGGCAATTGAATATCATGATTTGAACATGTCAAATCAGCAGCGTTCAATCATTCGGTACCACAATCTCAACCATACTGGCAATCAGTTGTTTTACGGGTTGCACTCTCGAGCCAGCTTTTCTGGACATTCGGTTTCACACCAAACGCCTAGATATACATCAGACTTCAATGCTTCTTGGATGATTCACTCGAACACCCAAGCGAATTTTGAAATCAACCAAATCGAGCTTCGTGAGGGAGCAAACGTCGAAATGTCGACGATCAGCTCAGGAAATCTTGATTTTTATAATACGAACGCGCGTCTCATACTAGGGAATAATGCCCGACTATCATTAAATGCCAACGGTTCAGCTGGCGAAGCAGGCGGCGCCAATATTCGCTTTGTCGCTGGCAATGGACGCATTGAGTTAGGAAAAGGTGCGGAATTGGCATTAAATACACAAAACAACAGTCCGGCAGTCATCACATCAGGCACGCCCCATGATATTCGCTTAATGGAAAAAAGTCGCTTGTCAGTTACTGCTACAAACCGAACGTTGTATAGTCATATTTTCTGGTTGAGTGCCAATACTCATGTAACCTTAGAAGACAGCAGCACCTTAGAGGTTGAAGCAACAAATCAAAATACAACCGCAAATATCTTCCACTTCTCTGGCACGACTGGCAATCTCAACGTAGGCAAAGATGCTACCTTAGATATTCGTACGGACAGCCCACAACCTGTCCAACGCCTACTTTTCTTTAGCGGTGCCAACAATCCCGCAAGATTGACGATCGACGATGCCAAGCGTGTCAATTTGCAAAGAACCCGCCCGATAACGACCACAACAAATGGTCTAATTGAAGGGGGAGGAATCACTGCAAAGAATCAGGCGATTCGCCAGTGGAGGCATGGAAATACAGGAGATCCATCTGATTTTCAGTGGCAACCGATTCTGTCCATGACTGCGGCGATTTCCGGAACCAACACCAATGTGACCAATGTATCTTCACTGAATGAGGAAACAAGTCGAGGGTTTGCCTCGCAGTTTGCTTCTCGTTCACAACGTCTATTATTTGAGAGAATCCCAGACATCACGGTGACCATCGATCCTTTGACAGAAGATAGAACCTTACCTAATGCCTATACGATTTCGGGAACCGCCAATCCTGGTAGCTACCTTCGATTCCAAAGAGAGGGACTGATGCCAGAACCGACGCTTGAAACGACAGTCGATAGTGCTGGCAATAGCACGTATTTTCACACCCAAGCGGATGAAAACGGGCATTATTTACTTGATCTATCTGATTTAGAACCTTTCCAGTATTTTACTCAAGGTGAGGTGGTCACCGCTCAGGCATTTCTTGATGGCAAATGGGCAGAAGCATCAACCACTGTGGAACCCATTGGTGACGTAGACCCAAAAGATCCCCTTGATCCTGATCAACCGATTCTACCTGAAAATCCACCCTTGATACCAGAAAATCGCGGGTTTATCAGTATAGACTTTGTTTCACAATTCGATTTTGGTACAGTACCGATTCGCTCGTCGACAAGCCGCTATCCGGCGCGTCCGCAACGAATTTCTTCAGTGGATGATCATGAATCAACCGAACGACCAAACTATATTCAGGTTTCCGATCGTCGATTTCTCCCAAATGGCTGGACCTTGAGTGCCCGATTATCTGAGGAAGGGTTCGTAAGCACGGATGCGTTTAAGCACTATTTAAAAGGAGCGAGTGTGCATTTGAATAATATTGAAATGGTCACCTCTAAAGAAAATCGCTCTGAAGCACCAGACTACGTTGAAGCAATTGAGCTAGGACCGCAGAACCAAGTGATTGCACGTGCCAATGAAAATCAAGGGACGGGTACTTGGATTCAACGCTATGGAAACGAGCATACCATGCAAAAAAGTGTCGAGCTGGAAATCCCTATTGGCGCGAGGCCGCAAGCAACAAGTTATCAAGGAACCCTTCGTTGGGAGCTGAGTTTCGTACCTGGTGCTGACGAATAACCCCTTGGAAAACAAGTAAGCATGTTCTGCAATCGTGAATATGATCGAACACTGTAAAAGTTGCTCAGACAAAAAGAAGTCCAGTTGCCATTGGACTTCTTTTTTGTCTGAAACAGACGAGCGGTGGTTTAAACTGCTTTTCCCACTTTGGTGGATATGCTTTTCGATCAATAGAAGAGAGTGAAACCACAGGCAATGGACCAATGAGCAAAATCATGACATGGTAGTGATCAATGAAATCACTTAAGCACTATATCTTCCCCAGTATAAATTTTATTTAGCTATTTTAGTAATTAAATCCTGCTCAAATATTTTAATTTTCGCTTGCCTTTTGATATGCTAAGAACAAGGGGGAATCAAAGATGGAAGTTGATCTACAAATGCTGGCGATGATTTTCTTTATCAATCTCGCCTATGTTACATTGAACACACTGCGATTTTTATTGACAATGAAAGGGTATCGCGTGATTGCCCCATTAGTGAGTATGATCGAAATCACGATCTATATTTTAGGCTTATCTATGGTATTGGATCGTTTGGATAACCCGCTGAATCTCTTATTCTATGCATTAGGTTATGCTGCAGGAGTCAGTATTGGTATCAAAATCGAAGATAAGCTGGCTCTGGGCTATACAATGGTCACAGTGATCCTACCTAGTAATACGGATGAGGAAAAAAGTTTGCCTAAGATCTTACGACAAGAAGGCTACGGAGTTACACAAAGTTATGGAGAAGGCTTAGAAGGGCCACGACTGATTTTAGAGATTCTTTCCCAAAGAAAAAGTGAGAAAAAGCTCTATCAAACCATCAAAGCGGTGGAAGAACGAGCGTTTATCATCAGCTATGAACCCAAGTATATCTCAGGTGGATTTTGGACCAAAAAAATCAGTCGCCGAGAAGCAAAGTTGAAAAAACAAGCACCTGTTGATTGAAGAAACTCAGTCAGCCGTGATTCATTTGAGAAGAATAGCAGAGTAAAAGACAGGGAATTTATTGATGAGAGGAAGCGTAAGGTGTGGAAAAGAAAGCAAATGGTATGATGGCGGTCATCGCTGCCCTGATCTCAAATATTTTGGTGGCTATTAGTAAGTTTGTCGGTTATGCACTAAGTGGCAGTGCAGCCATGTTGAATGAAAGCATTCATAGTGTCGTGGATTGCAGCAATCAAATCTTTTTATTGATCGGGGATAAACGGGCAACAAAGGGCCAAAGTGAACTGCATCAGTTTGGAGAAGGTCGGGCGAAATATTTTTTTAGCACGATCGTTGCGATGATGCTCTTCTTTGGTGGGGGCGCCCTCGGTGTGATGGAAGCGGTAGAAAAGCTGCTGCATCCTGCCCATGAAGTTGGTAACGCTTGGTTGGTGATCGCTATTTTGATTTTCGGGATGATCGTTGAAGGAAGTTCGTTGTGGATCGCGATCAAGGAGATCCGCGAACTGAATGTGGAACGTCAACCAATCTATCGTTTTTTGAAAGAAAGTCGACATAGTGAGATTCTGATCATTTTCACAGAAGACTTTTGTGCAATGATCGGCCTAATGATCGCACTATTTGGTACGATTTTAACCATGATTACGGGTAACGCATTTTTTGATGCCTTCAGTGGTTTATTGATTGGTCTTTTATTGATGGTAGCAGCCATTTTCTTAGCCCGCGAATTTTACAGTCTACTGATTGGCGAAAGTGTCACAAAACGGGATCTAGCAGTGATCAAAAGAGCATTTGAACGGCCAGATGTTGATCGCTTGATTGATGTTAAAACGGTGCATTTAGGACCATCAGAAATTTTGATTGCGGCAAAAGTTGATATTGCCTCGAAACAAGAAGAGGTCGGCTATGAGATCATTAATGAGATTGAAGCCGAGATTCGACACCAGATGGCAGATAAAAAAGTCTATATTTATATTGAGACAGATGAGTATGACCCTCACTATATGGAGAAACGCCGTAAACTTGTGCGACCTTCCCACTGATTTAGCTAGAATAAAGCAGCTTTTTTTGATACAATAGACAAGGATTATCACATAGTGAAGGAGATTTCAAAATTATGATCAATGCAAGTGACTTAAGAGCTGGAATGACATTCGTTCAAGACGGCAAACTTATCAAAGTATTAGATGCTAGCCATCACAAACCAGGTAAGGGAAATACGGTTATGCGTATGAAATTACGGGACGTTCGGACTGGTTCGACTTATGATACAACCTTCCGTCCAGAAGAAAAATTTGAAAAAGCGCATATTGATACGAAAGCTGTACAATATCTATACACAATGGATGATACAGCATTCTTCATGGATCTGGAAACCTATGAACAATATGAAATTCCAGTTGAAGTGGTAGAAGAAGAAATGAAATTTATTCTTGAAAACATGGAAGTAAAAATCCAATTCTTCGGAAGCGAAGTAATCGGCGTTCAACTACCATCAAGCGTAATCTTAAAGGTTGTTGAAACACAGCCGTCGATCAAAGGGGCGACTGTGACTGGTTCAGGCAAGCCAGCAACGATGGAAACTGGCTTAGTTGTCAATGTTCCTGACTTTGTTGAAGAAGGCGAAATGCTAGAAATCAATACAGCTGAAGGTACCTACTTAAAACGTGCGAAATAAGAAAAAAACCGCGACTTGTTCGCGGTTTTTTCTTTTGCTCTGGAGGAGGGATCAAAAGTGAATCATTTCCCGTCTGCCAATGATTTTTGTAAGGGATAAATACTATAGGGTTTACTGATAAAGTAGGCGACGGAGCAGACGATCACAAACAAGGGCAGATTTTCAAAGCCAAAGACTTCCCCACCGATAAAGATCGGTGCAAATAAAGTGCTAGTAGCACTGCCAAAGACACTGGCATAGCCTAGGGCTGCCACCAGTTCGATAGGCAGTCCGAAGAGCGGTGCCAGCACGACACCCAAAGAGGCGCCGATCGCAAACAAAGGGGTGACTTCTCCGCCCAAAAAACCAATACTGATAGTCAGTACAGTTAACACCATCTTAAGCAGCCAGTCATAAGAATAGATTGGTTGATTCGTGAAACTAGCGCTGATCAAATTCGTGCCTAAACCTGAATAACGACCATGATACAAAAGGACAAAAAGTAAGACTAGCACGAGTGAACCGATGCCGATGCGCCAGAGAGGATGAGGAAAGCGTCGTTTCATGATCCGTTTCATCGTTTCTAATAATCCCGCAAAGCTGCCACCAACAATACCAAATAGTAAGCCAATCAAAAGTAATTTCAGAAAAACAGCCAAAGTCAAATCGGGGGACGGTGACAAAGCAAAACTAAATTTTTCTAATCCTAACAATTGAGAAGTCGTACTAGCGGTGAAAGCAGCCAGCAAAGTTGGTAAGAGTGCATGATGACTGAATTTACCGATGACAAGTACCTCCAGTGCGAAGAACGTCGCAGCGATCGGGGTTTCAAATAAACCAGCAAATCCCGCAGCCATCCCAATCATGATCAGGGTGCTGGCGTACTTTTCTAGTCGCAGCCATTTTCCTAAGCGATTGGCGATGGTGGCACCTAACTGAACCGCAACCCCTTCTCTGCCAGCGCTTCCTCCAAATAAATGCGTCAGCCAGGTTCCCACCATTACAAAAGGAATCAAGCGCAACGGAATGTCTTTTTCTTCTTCATGTCCGACTAAAAACACTAAATTCATTCCCTGAGGACTTCGGTCACCGTACTTTTGGAACAGGTAAGTAAAACAAATGCCGATAATGGGTAAAAAGAGAATCAAGGACAAAAAATGACTATCACGAAAGGCGCTTAAGGAAAGTAGGATCTTACCAAAGAAGGTGTCGACGGCTCCAGCGAATACGCCAATAACCAGACTGACCACACCTAAAGCAGTCAGTTCCCAATAAGTTGTTTTTTGTTTCATCATTTCTATCACGATCCTTTAAAAAGAATATAGGAACAATGCTCCTGCAAATACGACGACCTAGTGAAAATAAAAAAATGACTGCTACACACTAAAAAAAGTGGTAGAAGTCATTAGCAAAATTGCGGTTTCAGTAAGAACTGAGGGAGACATTCATTCCCGATTAGCATCAATATTATCTGATAAAACCCTCCTTTTGTCAATGGATGTTTGTTGTGAAAAGCAATTCATCTAACACTTATCTTTTCTACATAGTTATGGTAAAATTAATCTCATAAGAACTTATATGGGAATTGAGCGCCTTGAGGATAATTGGCATGAAAAGGGATGAAAGGACGATCCTTCTACTGTTTGACCAAGGGTAAGACAGTGAGTAGTGAGGAATCGAAGAGGAATAAAAAATGGTTGCATTTATGACGAGCGAAAAATGGCTGCAAAGTGAGCGTTTTTATTATGTGATCCTACCAATTCTCATGGTAGTTGGTCTGATTGCGTTATTAGGGTTCCTGATGGTTCTGCTTTATCGAGAAAACCGCAACCCAAAAGTGACGCTATTGCTTGGCGGCATAGTCGTTACGTGTCTATTAGGTTTTTTTATTGGGGATCAAGTGTATGGTGAATTCAAAACGTATAATGCGCTGATCACACCGAATATCCGAGATCGCGAAAAGATGTTTCTAGGCTATAAATATTACGAATCTGATACTACAGCAATTTATCAGCGCATCCAAAGCAATGAAGCGATTGAAACTTTAGGAATCTATCAAGCAATACCGGTGGAACGGGAGATTGAATTTCTTGGTTCTGCTCATAACTCCGTATATTTTAAAATGGGCGCCCAGGTTTACTATGCTCGCTATCAACCGACTTTTGTGGATGAGGAAACAACTGCTAAACTGCAGGGGGTTCAATACCATTTGACTGATCCTTCCTTTAAAACAATTGGTTTCTATTCCGAAACCAACAACTATTTAACGGCAATTACGATTCCAAAGTCCCAAGAAACCCTCGAATATCAATCCGTTGATTCTGTGATCCCGAAAGAATTTGGGAAAAGTCAAACCCAATGGGCGTTACCGAATAGGAATGAATAACGATAAAAAAACTACCTAAGTCACGAAAGAAAGCTCCCTCAAGAAGGAAACTTCCGTGCGCAGGTAGTTTTTTGCATGCTTGGTCAGAGAACATTGCTTTTCCTATGACTGATCAGGTAGTCCTCTTTCTTTTTGCGAGGCAATTTTTTGAAGGCGGCTTCTGCTTGAGTGGCTTTACTGCGAGTGGAAAAGCTTTCCGCATGGATCATTTGCAAGGGTCTGCGACTAGCGGGACGGGTATATTTTGCCCCGATCCCTTTGTTATGCTCTAATAAGCGGCGACTCAAATCGGTAGTATAGCCGCCGTAAAAGGATTGGTCGTTGCAACGTAAGACATAAAAGTAATGGTTGTCAGCAGCCATAGAGCATCGCCTTCACTTCTGGACTATAAGAGCCCGTTTCATCATAGGTAATGAGAGGAGAATCAATTTTAAACCCTTCCGCCTTACCATCCTTGATTCCTTCAATCAATAAAATATTGGCCTCTTTGCCTACTTTCGGATAGACGAAGCGGACTCGTTTTGGCGCGATTCGATGGGTGCGCATATGGTCCAAAATATCGAGAAAGCGATCCGGTCGATGAACCATCGCAAACCTTCCATTCATTTTTAACGCTTTACTGGCGGTTTGGATCACTTCATCTAAATTTGTGGTGATCTCGTGCCGGGCGATCGCTAAATAGGGATTCGGGTTTTTGATCGCCGTCGGTATATTTTTAAAGTAAGGCGGATTGCAGACCAAAAGATCGACGGAATCAGGTTTGATTTTTTGAAAGAGATTCTTCAAATCCATAGGATAGACCGTCAGCTGTTCTTGCAAGTCATTTAATTCGATACTGCGCTGCGCCATATCCGCTAAGCGTTCCTGCAATTCGACCTGATAAATATGAGCAGTCGTTTTTCTGCTGATAAATAAACCGACTGCGCCATTCCCTGCACAAAGGTCAACGATCACACCTCTTTTTGGTACTCTAGCGTAATTGGCTAATAAGACAGCATCTAATGAAAAAGAAAAAACTTCGGAACTCTGAATGATCTTGATGTCATCGGCATACAATTGGTCAATGCGTTCGTTCGGTTGCAACATGAAGCATACTCCTGTTCTAAATTCATTTCAATGTATTATACTACGATTAAGAATAATGGGAAACGCTAAAAAAGGCTTGTCATTTAAACCGTTTTTTTGCATACTTGAATAGGAGAGAAATAGAAAGGAAAATGAGTATGTTTTTTCGCTTTATGCGCGGTGTGGTTCGCGTAGTATTATTTTTGATCAACGGCAATGCTCGTTATCAAAACAAAGAGGTTTTACCTAAAAATGAAAACTATATTTTAGTGGCTCCTCACCGAACCTGGTGGGATCCATTGTACCTAGCAGTGGCTGCTCGGCCAAAGAAATTCAGTTTTATGGCGAAAGAAGAGCTGTTCAAAAACCCGATTTTACGGTTCATTTTGATTCATGCCAATGCTTTTCCAGTCAAACGGGACAAACCAGGACCGAGCGCGGTAAAGACGCCAGTCAAAATCTTGAAGGAAACCGATCTTAGCTTGATCATGTTCCCAAGTGGTACGAGACATGCAACGGCCTTAAAAGGTGGCATGGCGTTGATCGCGAAAATGGCCAAAGTCAAGATCGTTCCCTCTGTTTATCAAGGACCGCTGACATTAAAGGATTTATTTAAACGCAAGCGAGTGACTGTCCGTTTTGGGGAGCCAATCGATATCAGTGACATCAAAAAGATGGACAAAGAGGGCTTGGCGGAAGTGGAACGGCGCATCCAAGGTGCATTTGACACACTGGATCAAGCGATCGATCCGTCATTTGTTTATCAAATCGATGAGTCCAAAAGAGAAGATTAATACCTAAGAAAAGCCGTTGATCCTTTTGTGATCAGCGGCTTTTTTCTAATGATTTAATCCAATAATTCGAAAGCAAATTTGGTCCATGGTTTCAAATATTCCAACAAAGGCAACTCCTCTTTGGGGATAGCGCCGACTTTGTTTTTTCGGGCGTCTTGGTGAGGGGTCAAAACGATCTGCAATTCGTTTTTGTACTGACCAAAGGTATCATTGCCGATAACGATGTCCCCATAAGCAAACGGTTCATGGTTTGTATGAGGGAGGTTTTCGATGGGACGGTATTTCACCCGTGATTGTGTGGACCGAGCGACTAACGCATTACTGTCACCGCGACGAAAATGATTGGTTTCAGCTAATATCCTCCGTTCGATTTCGCTGGCTTCTGCTTCTACGGAAACGCCAAAGGTCAGTTTGTAGCGATCGATCGTTGCCAGAGCTTTCAGTTCTGCATCCGACGCATAGGCATTGCCAATAATCACCGTATCGATCAACCCAGAAGCAAAAAGCAGCTTTCCTTGTAGCGCCAATGGTAAATCGCGACAAGATTCTAAGGTTGGCAGGCCATCATTGACTTCCCAAGGGCCAATTTTGGCTGATTGGCTAGTGATGAAGGCGGCTGTTTTCAACCCATATTTTTTAAAACGTTGACTGCAGTTGCGGAAAAAAGCCTCCGTTAAGCCTGTGCCTCGTTGGGGGTAAAAATTGTGGCAGCCATATAAAAAAGGTTCATTGGCTTGATAAGAAAGGATATTTTCTAAATAGTTCACATCATTACTCATATTCAATTCAATCGCCAAGCCGAATGGATTGAAGGTCAGTTGGGCTTCTTTGCTGCCATCAAACCCTTGATCCAAGCGGATACCGTCCGCACCTAATTCTGCAAAGAAGCTTAGATCGTCATAAGAGATCGCCAGATCACTAAAAACAGCTGGGGAAATATCTAAAATCGTTTCAAACCCAAGGTTCTTGGCAAACCCGATAATCGAAGAGAATTTTTTTCTGACGGTCTCTTTGCCTTCACTGACTTCTAGCATACTCATAAATAAGCGAGAGTAACCAAGGGCAGCAGCTTTTTTTAAATAGTCTTGATCCAGTAAAGGATCGCTATGGTCGGGGTAAATCGAAAGGCCAATTTCTCGTTTCAATGGTTTTCCCTCTTTCTAAAAAAATCGTACGAAGCACCTCTTAGTATCGAAAAATGCTGCTGTGGAGCGCTTCTTCCGATTGTCTTGATGGGTGCTTCGTCCGACCTTTATCAACAAATTATTGTGTGACTGGTTGATTTTCCTTTTCCAATTCGTTTTTGTCATAGATTTTTACGAATGGGTAATAGATCAGAATCGATAAAAGAATCAAAAGAACATTCAGCACGATCGCACGCCAATCGCCGCCAGTCGCTAAGAAAGCACCAATTGGTCCAGGCAATGTCCAAGGGGCATTGACCGTGACGGCATTGACTAAACCTGCTGAGGTGGCGACCCATGCAATGATACCATTGATTAAAGGCGCAATGATGAATGGTGGGATCAAGATTGGATTCAAGACGATCGGTGTACCGAAAATCAGTGGTTCGTTGATGTTGAAAATAGCTGGAATTAAGGCTGTTTTTCCTAGTTTTGAACCGAATTCCGATTTTGTGCGAAAAGCTAACAAAATAGCCAAACCAATCGTTGAACCAGCCCCACCAATCCAGATGAACCATTGATAAAATGGTTCGGCTGCAATATTGGGAATCATATCTCCCGATGCAAGCGCTGTTGTATTTCCTTCTAACAACTGTAACCATAATGGACGAGCCAGTGAACCAACGATAGAAGCACCATGGATCCCGAATGACCAGAAGAAGGTCGTCAAGAAGGTGATCAAAAGCACACTTGGCAAGGTATCTGCGGCACTGACTAAAGGATCGACGACTTTTGCCACGATCGTGTGCCAGTCAAAACCGATATAGTAAGTGATTGCGCCCATTCCTAAAATGATCACTAAAGTGGGAGTCAAGGCTTCAAAAGAGCGAGCGACTGCAGGTGGGACTTGTTCTGGCATCGTGATTTTGAATTTCGATTTGTCCGTTAACCGATAGATTTCAACGGCAAGAATCGAGGTGATGATCGCCACGAACATACCAGCACTCCCTAAATTGGCCATTGGCAAGACAAAACCGACCGTTCCAGCTGCATCCAACGCTTCTGCTGGGATATTGACCGGGGTGAAGGTCAGTAAGAAGGCGGTCGTAGCTAAGATCCCACCTGAAAGACCATCAAGCTTATAAGAGCGAGAAAGACTGTATCCGATCCCGAATGCAGCATACAAGCTCATAATGTACATCGTCATTCGATAAGGCAATAAGATCGTTGTGGCATTGCTAGACAAGAATTGATAGATGCCCCAACTTTGAGGCAGCGGTGGAAAGGCTAAAATCATAAAGAACGAACTGACGATAATCAATGGCAATGTTGAAACGATCCCGTCACGAACCGCTCGCAAATGACGCTGGCTGCCAAGTTTTTCCATCGGTCCTGCCAGATGGCGTTCGATGAACTGAGTGAATTTATCTAACATGGTTTATCCTCCTAAGATGTTTTACATTATTGTTTCCCATGGATTCGGAATGATTTTTCCTAAAATCACGCCTTGGGCTGCCCCGGTTGCTGCAGGGGCATTGTTGACACGGCTGTGAAGAGTTTCATTTCCTAAGATGGCGAAAGCCACCGCTTCTTTGGCATCGTTCGAACCGCCAATGTCATCTTGTGTTACAACGGCTACTGTTTCGGGTAAATAGCCTTTGATCATCTCAATCAGCAGATGGTTATGGGCGCCACCACCTGAAAGAATCACTTCAATATCATTTGTTCCCAACTGAGGGAAAATGAACCGTTGGTAACTGTCAGCAATGGAAAATGCGGTGAAATCGGTTAAAGTCCTCACCAAGTCTTCCGATGCTACTTGGGGATATTCGGTCATTAGCTGCTGCACAAAATGTTTGCCAAATTGTTCACGTCCAGTGCTTTTCGGCGGTTGCTGGGACAAATAAAAATGAGTTCTTAATTCCTTTTGCAAGGTGGGTATAATTGCTCCCGCTCGGGCTGTTTCACCAAACGCATCATAAGGCTGACCGAATAGCTGAACCATTAGTTCATCGATGACCATGTTTCCTGGACCTGTATCAAAAGCATATAATTCGCTTAAGCCACCATTTTTAGGCAGAACCGTAACGTTGCCGATGCCGCCAATATTTTGCAATAAGCGATTTTTATCGTCTGATTGATAAAGCAGATAGTCCGTATAAGGTACAAGGGGCGCTCCTTGCCCGCCAGCAGCCATATCCATCACTCGGAAATCGGCGACGACTTTCGTTTGTAAGCCATAAGCAATAATCGAAGGTTCGCCAATTTGCAAGGTGCTGTTTTTCGCTGGATCAGCATCGGGGGAGTGCCAGATCGTTTGTCCGTGGCTGGCAACAAAATCAATGCTTTTTTCTTCAATACCGGCTTTTTGGCAGAGGATTTGACACGCTTTCAAAAATTGATACCCTAATTCAGTATTTAATTGGCAGATGAGGGGAACATTTGATTCCACCGGATCACAAGCAGTTTTTATTCGTTCCTTCAATTCTTCACCAATGGGCAGTGTGAGCATTTCCATCAGCTGGACGTCAGTTTCGGTACCGCAGCCGTTGATTTTTACTAAAGCAGCGTCGATTCCATCCAAACTGGTTCCTGACATGAGTCCTATTGCAAGCATATCGTTTCTCCTTTCTTTTAGAATAGTGATGAAAGCGATTGTTGAATTCGATTTCACACTCATTGTAAATGAAGTGTAATTATATTTCAAGATATAAATTTATAATTGAAAAAACATTTCAACATAATGATGTTAGGTGTTCGCTATTTTTATCAAAAATGGGTGGTAAATGAAATTTCGCTGGAAGAGAGATGTCTAACGATCAGGGAAAGTGGTATAATGATTGGAAGGATATTTTTTAAGAAGGTGAAGAAATGCGCTTTATACATACAGCTGATTGGCACATCGGAAAAAAACTACATGGCTATGATCTGCTGGAAGACCAACGAGCAATCATTGATCAAATCATAGCGCTAGCAAGAGCAGAAAAGGTCGATGCCATCATCATTGCGGGGGACCTTTATGATCGTTCGGTTCCTGCTGTTGATGCAGTCAAATTACTAAATGAAAAAATCGCTGAAATCAATTTAACGAATGAACTGCCATTATTGGCTATCTCAGGAAACCATGATAGTCCAACTCGTTTAGAAACCGGCAGTCAGTGGTTTCAACAAACACGCTTTTACCTGTCCACTAGCATCGAACAAAGTTTGCACCCGGTTGAGTTTGACGATACACAATTCTTTTTACTACCGTATTTCGAACCCATCGAGGCCCGCTTGTTTTTTGATGAACCATTAATGAAGATTTCTGATAGTGTCCAAAGAGTCATTGAGGAGATGACCAAGAACTTTGACTCGTCCAAAAAGCAAGTGCTAGTGACCCATTTTTTTGTGGCGGGTTCTAGCCAAACAGATTCAGAAACAAAAATTCAAGTTGGCGGATTGGACAGCGTACCGACCACCGCTTTTGCGCCTTTTGATCGGGTTGTTTTAGGCCATTTACATGCCAATACGGCTCTCAAACACCCAAAGATCGGGTACAGCGGCTCACCACTGAAATTTTCCCTTTCTGAACGGACGAACCAAAAAGGAATCTATCTTATTGATACCGTAAAAGATACCAATGAATTTATTCCACTGACACCAAAAAGGGATATCCAGCAGCTGACGGCGTCCTTTGAGGAGTTGATCGATCCGGGTTTTTATCGTGATCTTGATCGTGAGGCGTTTTGGCATTTTCTGCTGACGGATCGTGCTGTGATTCCAAATATGATGAATCAGTTGCGAAAAATCTATCCATTTATTTTGTCTGTCGAACGGTTGAATGGACGAGAACAGACGAAAAAAAGACAATTAACGACACGAGAAACCGATCCGCAGACCTTGATCAGTCATTTTTTTCAAGAAATGACGGGTGATTCATTGCTCGATTCACAAGCCAAATGGATCGAACAAGGATTAAATGAAGCATTTGTCGTGGAAAAGAGGGAATAGTCATGCAACCGAAGTCTTTACAAATGAAAAATTTTGGTCCATTCATTGATGAAAAATTGGATTTTAGTCAGCTGCAAGCTGGCGGGTTGTTTTTGATCAGCGGCAAAACTGGTGCAGGAAAAACGACTATTTTCGATGGAATGACGTTTGCCTTGTTCGGTGAAACATCAGGGAATCTGCGCTCAGGCAAAGAAATGCGATCGATGTTTGCTTCACCAACCGAAGAGACCAGCGTCACGTTTACTTTTGAACATCAGCGTTTTACCTACCAGATCCAACGGAAACCGGAACAGACGTTAGCAAAAAAACGTGGTGACGGTGTCACTAACCAAACGGCAAAAGTTCAATTGACGATTTTTGACGCCGATGGCAAAGAGAAAAAGCAGATCAGTAAACGGACAGAAGTTGATGCGTTTATCAAGGATCTGCTGCAGCTGGATGCAAAACAGTTTTTTCAAATCATGATGTTGCCGCAAGGAGAATTTCGTAATTTTCTGATTGCCAGTAGTAACGAGAAAGAACGGGTTTTACGAAATCTATTTGGTACAGAAATGTACCAGCAATTTAATGAATGGCTAAAAGAGCAAGTCAAAGCACAAAGTAGAAAGCTTGAACATCAGCAACTAGTCGCTTCGCAGATCATGGAGCGTTTTGAATGGGAAGAAGTGCAAGAAGTTTTAACGGTTGCGGAATGTCTGACTTTATGGGCGCAAGATTTAGAGAAACAACAGATTCAACTTCAAAAGTTATTGCAGAGAAAAGACCAGGCAACGCAAGAAATGAAAGCTGCGCAAGATGCCTTTTACCGTGCAAAAGAAATCGAAAATGCTCGGATCGAATGGCAAGAACTACAAGAAAAAGCACAACTGTTGAATGCCCAAAAAAACGAGATCGATCAAAAAAAAGCACGATTGACCCAACTTGTGTGGGCGCTTGAACATCAAGAAATCATGCAGCAAAAAGAAGAACGCGTAAATGAAGCGCAGCAAGCAGCACAGCAAATCGACGAAACGAAGCAGCTGTTGCAAGATGTTCAGCGGCAACAAGTAAGCTGGCAAGAACAAAGACCGTTGATCGAAGAGACTAAGAAAAAGCATGAAGCTGCCAATCAAAGAAGCCAACAGATCCAGCAGCAGATTCCATTGGCGCAACGCACAGAAAAGCAGCGAGAAGAAGTGGCACAGCAGGAAAAAGCAGCACAGCAGCAAACGGGCAAATTGACCAAAATTACTCAAGTGCTTGCTAACACCAAAACACAAGAGCAGCAACTGGTAGAAAAAATTGAAACGTTAAGAACATTTCAAACAGAAGCATTAAAACTAGCTGAAACACAATTGCTAATTGAAAAATGGCAGCAAGCAAAGGCACTGGTTCGTGAAGCAGAGCAAAAAACAGGGGAACAACAACAAATTCATTCGGATTTGGTCCTTGAAAAACAGCAACTAGAAACATCTTTGCTAGAGCTGCAAAAAACGCTAAAACAAGAAACCAGTCAAAATGCTCGGATGCAAATTGCGCGGCTTCGTCTTTTATTGGAAGAAAATGAACCTTGTCCCGTGTGTGGATCATTGGATCATCCGAATGCACAGGAGCATACGACCTATCCCATTGAGGACATTCTTGCGAGTGAGCAAAGACTTGAGCAAATGCAAGAAAAATTGACGATAGTCCAACAGCAGGTATCGGCAAATCAAACGCTTCAAGAACAAGCGTTATTGCGGATCAATGAATGGCAAGCGACAAGCGTTTCGGCGGAAAAGCAAGCGGCTGCTGCTTGGAACGACGTTCAGCAGGCATACGCTAGGTTACAGCCTTTCGAAACGCAAGAGAAGCTTACTGAAGAAACGATTGCACAGGAATTAAAAAAACGACAATCTCTCAATCAGCAAAAAGCCTCCTCTTACGAAGCAGCGCAAAAAACATATCAGGCAGTAAAGGGGCAATTGACAAAGTTAGATGAATCCTATCAGCAAGTCAGTGAGCAAGCAAAAAAGGCCGAGGAAGCGCGCCAACTTGCGGCAGGAAAATTGGCCTCTTTGCAAGAACAACTTGCTGGTGCTACTTACCAACAACTACAAGCCGATTTAACGTCAATTCATCTTTTACTAAGGGAATATACGCAACAAATCGAGGCGGATGCACGGCAAGAAGCACAGATCAAAGAGCAGCAAGCGATCCTTTCAGAGAAGTTGAAGAATGTACAACAATTTTTCGAAGAAAAGCAAGCCGCCAAGGCGAAAGCAGAACAACGGCTGATGCAACGATTGCAAGAAGCAGCGATGACTGAAGAAGCAATGCGGGAATTGATTGCCCAAGCTCCTCAAACAACCCTTCTGACAGAAGAAATCAAAACCTATGAGCAAGAAACGGCGTTTGTTCAACAGCGTCTGATATTGCTAGATACCCAATTAAAAGAGCAGGCGGCAATGGATTTAATCCAATTGGAAACGACCTACCTTCAGTTGCAGACTGTGATGGAGGAATTACAGCAAGAAACGGTTCGCAAACAGGAGAAGGTCAACAGCAATCAACGGTTATTTGACGAGTTGCAAGCCATTTATCAGAAAAATGTCGAAGAACTTGCCCAATTAGGCCAACTCCAACAGTTGGCAGAAACCATCAATGGCGAAAACACGAAGAAAACCAGCTTGGAACGGTATGTGTTGCAACAATTTTTGACGGAGATCTTAGAAGTCGCCAATGAACGCTTGTCCCGTTTGACCCGTGGCCGCTATCAATTTGAATTAGCGGATAAAGTTGGGAGCTATCGAAGCTCAACAGGCTTAGAAATTGACATCTATGACGATAATGCCGGTCAAGTCAGAAGAGCACATACACTGTCAGGCGGTGAAAGCTTTATTGCAGCCTTAGCGTTAGCAATCTCTTTAGCAGATGTAATCCAGCAACGAGCTGGCGGGATTGAGATCGAAGCACTTTTCATCGATGAAGGGTTTGGCTCGCTTGATGAAGAATCATTGGAAATGGCGATGGAAGCATTAGAAATGATCGAAAATGAAGGGCGCATGATTGGGATCATCAGTCATGTTCGAGAACTGCGGGCAAGGATCCTGCAGCAAGTGTTCGTAGAAACCAACGGCAGCGGGCAAAGCCGGATCCGAATAAAAGAATAAGGAGAGGAGGGCTCTTATGAAGTGGAGTATTCCAGAAAAAGTAATCGAGCGGGGGAGAACGTATCTTAATGAAGGCCGTGTACTGTCTGTCACCCCGGATAAAGAAAAAAATGTGTGGCATGCAGAAGTACTCGGAACAGAATTGTATTTAGTTACTTTGGATGCTACTGCCAAAGAAGTGGATTATTGCCAATGTCCCTATTGGGAAGAACATCATTATTGCAAACATACGGTGGCCGTCGAACTCTATTTACGCCAACAAGGAAAAACACGAAAAATCAATGAACAAACCCCCATCAAAAAAGCCTTTTCTGCTTCAGAGATGTTTTCCAATGGTTTTGCTCGCTTAGACAGCGAAAAAGAAGCGAGTAAACCATTACAGATTGAATTTCGGGTAGATACGATTGCGACAAATCCTTATCACCAAGAGATGGATATTTTAGGGGTCTCTTTGAAGGTCGGGCATCGCGGCACGGCCAGGACCTATGTCGTCAAAAACATTTACAAATTTTTACAGATGTATCAAGAGAACAAGCACTATGCGGCCAATAAGCAACAGACCTTTTTGCTTTCTGCGGATGCTTTTGATGAGAAAAATCGAGCTTTATTGAATCGATTGACAGGAATCGCGCAAACCCAACAATTAATGGGGCAAGCGGGCATTCAAATCAATGGCAAACTTGACAAAAAATACTTGCTGCTGCCCGTTGAATTCGGCAAGGAACTGCTATTGCAATTCAATGATGTCTACACGCAAATCACCATTGGTGAAACCAAGGTCAGCCAAGTAGACTTCCAATCGGGGGAACCATTGACGTTTTCAGTTACAAAAGAAGCGGATCATTTTCCGCTGCTGTTCGTAAAAGACTTCGACCACTTACTTAGTTATTATAACTGGGGGCTGTTGGACGGAACATTTTATGAATTGACTGTCGAGCAAAAGGAGATCTATGTCACGATGCAGCAGCTGTTTAAACGTTTTGAACAGCCAATCATTGATTATCCAAAAGAAGAGCTGGCGAATCTCTTTATGAAAGTTTTGCCTTATTTGCGAAAAATTGGGCGTGTCCAAGTGGCTCCTGAGGTTCAAAATGACATCGAAGAATCTGAATTGAAAGCAGTTTTCTCCTTGCGGAAAATCAAAGGTCAAGTAGATCTACAAGTTGATTTTACTTATGGAGAAGTCGTTTTTTCAAGTGATGAAAAACATCAATACATGCCAGAAAATCATCCAGAGATTTTACGTGATTTCCAACAAGAAGCACGGATCGAAGCCATTATTGAAACCTTTGGCTATCAAGCCAGCAGCAAAAATTGGCAAAAAAATCTACCACTAGGTGAGCAACTCTATACCTTTTTTACGAGAGAGATCCCGGTCTTGAGACAATTAGGGGAAGTGCGGATCGGCAAGAAGCTGCGGGAACTCTACCTTGATGCCCAGCATCATCGACCAGAAATCGTGATTGAAGAGAATGGTTCTTGGTTGGATATCAAGTTTGATGTTAGCGGCATTCAAGAATCAGAGATCAACGATGTTTTGCGGAGTCTGTTGCAATCTGCGCAATTTTATACCACAGAAAATGGGCAAGTTCTTTCGCTGGAGTCGGAAGAGTTTCAAGAAGCAAGTGCTGCCCTCAAAAAATTGCGGCTCTCGTTAGATACGAAAAACGGGGCAATCCAAGTCCCATTGAATCAAGGGCTATTGCTGCAAGAACAGTTTGCCGATCAAGCGAGTTTTAGCACAGGCTTTCAGCAAATGACGAAAGATTTGATCCATCCAGAAAACTTTGAGGCACAGTTGCCAGACAACTTGCATGCTGAGTTGCGGCAGTACCAAGAAGTTGGCTTTCGTTGGCTAAAAATGTTGAGCCATTATCAATTTGGCGGCATTCTTGCTGATGAAATGGGGTTAGGGAAGACCGTCCAAACCATTAGCTATTTGCTTTCTGAGAAACAAGAGCATCAAAAATTGAATGCGTTAATCGTGGCGCCAGCCAGTCTAACATTCAACTGGCAGCAAGAAATCAAACGGTTCGCACCTTCAATTTCAGCGACTGTCATCAGTGGAACGAAAGAAGAGCGAGAAGCGCAGATGGCGCAATCAGCGGACGTCCGAATTACTTCGTATGCAAGCTTGCGTCAGGACATTGATGCCTATCAAGCACTAGAGCTATCGTGTTTGATTTTAGATGAAGCACAGATGGTCAAAAACAGCGCGACCAAAACGGCACAGGCATTGCGATCCTTGGAAGTTCCGCAGCGGTTCGCCCTCAGTGGCACACCGATCGAGAACAATTTAGAAGAATTGTGGTCCTTGTTCCAAATGATTATGCCAGGCTTTTTCCCCAACAAGCAGAAATTTAAGGAACTATCTACACAGGAAATTGCAAAAATGATCAAACCCTTCATTTTGCGAAGAGATAAAAAATCTGTGTTACATGATTTGCCGCAAAAGCTGGAAACAAATTATTACAGTGTCCTAACAGAGGAACAAAAGAAAATTTATTTGGCGTATTTGCGACAAATGCGAGAAGAAATCGCGCAAATGGATTCTACGTCTTTCCGCAAAAATCGGATCAGTATTTTAGCTGGCTTGACTCGTCTACGGCAAATCTGCTGTGACCCTCGATTATTCGTGGAGGACTACGAAGGGTCTTCTGGGAAACTTGAACAGGTCAAAGATTTACTCTTAGCAGCCAAAGAAAATGGCCGTCGTGTCCTGCTATTTTCTCAGTTCACCAGTATGCTTTCGATCATTGAAGAAGAATTAGCCCAGGAAGGGTTTGAATCCTTCTATTTGCGTGGCAGCACACCGCCACAAGATCGTTTGACGATGGTCAATGCTTTTAATAGTGGCGAAAAAGATGTCTTCTTGATCTCATTAAAAGCAGGAGGAACTGGACTAAATCTGACTGGTGCAGATACAGTGATTTTATACGATTTATGGTGGAACCCAGCAGTGGAAGAACAAGCCGCTGGACGAGCCCATCGGATTGGTCAAAAAAATGTAGTCGAAGTCTGGCGAATGATCGCCGAAGGAACCATTGAAGAACGAATGGATGCATTGCAACAAGAAAAACGTGAGCTTTTCCAAAAAGTGATTCAAGGCAATGAAACCCAGCTTCAACAAATGACCGAAGAAGATATTCGCTTAATTTTGAGTATCGGCGAAGAACATTAAGCATTCAAAAAAACATGGACCCGCTTGAAGCGAAGGTCCATGTTTTTTAGTTATAGGCGTATGCAGGAAGCTGCAAGAGGGCGTCAATACTTTCTTGGAGCTGCGAGAAAGCAGTGATCGACACATCGGGCAAATCTTCCAATCCATTAGGCGCCTGACGAAGACGATGATTGAACCACAAGGCTTGCCAACCGGCTTTTTTGCAGCCCACTACATCATTATCAAAGTTGTCACCTACGTACAGTGTTGTTTCTGGATCAAGAGCAAAGGCGGTTTCAGCCAATTGGAAAATTTCTAGCTCTGGTTTCTGATAACCGGTTGCTTGTGAAATGATCATATGCTCTGGTTTGATCCATCGAGTCAGTTGCAACTGATTCAACTTCTTTTGTTGGTGGTCGGTGGGACCGTTAGTAATAATTCCTAATTTGATTGGCAATTTGGACAAATAACTCAAGGTTGACTCAACTTCTGGATGTAGCGTGATAGCATCTAGTTCTTGTTCATAGCACAGCTGAAACTGGCAGCTTTCTTCCATAGTAATAGGGAAATAACCTAAGTCCGTTAGAGAATGAGTCAGCCGGTAATAACGAAAATGCTCCAGCGTCCATTCATTCGCCAATACCCTTCCAAACTGTTCATCGCTATGTACGCGAAAACGCAAATAAAGAGCGGTTAGGTCCTTGCGGGCAATTTGTGGAAAGCATGAGGTTATGGCATTACGAAATGGTTGTTGCTGGTCATATAAGGTATCATCGACATCAAAAAGAATACTAGTGATCAAAAGAGACACGCCTTTCAGAGTTAGTGAAAATTTTCAGTTTGTTTTCGAATCAATCATAAGCCATTATGACTCTAAAAAAAAGAGGGAAAGCCTTGTGAAATAAAGGTTTTATTTACTGTTTTTAGAAATCCGCGTCTTGATAGGTTTTCAAAATTATAGTGAATTTTACCCATTTTCACATGTTTCTCATTTTGCATTTCTTCAAAGAGTTGCTTATAATGAAAGCTATTGAGGAGGGGGAAATGTGTTAAAAAGGTTTTTTCGTTATTATCGACCGTATCGGTCACTATTTATGCTAGATTTTACTTGTGCGGTATTTGCTGGTTTATTAGAACTGGCCTTTCCCGTTGCCGTCAACCAAGTAATCGATAAGATCATGCCCCAGAACAACTTTCGCTTGATACTATTGGCTTGCTTAGGCTTGTTCTTGTTTTATGTGATCAATACTGTGTTGCAATATATCGTGGTTTTTTATGGTCATAAACTTGGGGTCAATATTGAGACAGATATGCGTCAAGAACTGTTTCGACATCTGCAGACCCAATCTTTTGAATATTATGACAATCAAAAGACCGGCAAGCTGATCAGTCGCTTGACCACGGATCTCTTTGAAATCTCTGAAGTCGCTCACCATGGGCCAGAAGATGTTTTTATTACCATCATGACTTTGGTGGGGGCATTCCTATTGATGTTGAATATGCACGTTCAATTAGCGGTAGCGACATTTGCGTTGATTCCATTGATTACGATTGCCTTGGTTTTTTTCAATAAGAAAATGACCAAAGTCAATACACAGATCTATGACAACCTCGGTGAGTTCAACGCCGGAGTGGAAGCATCTGTTAGCGGCATTCGAGTGACCCAATCGTTTGCTAATGAAACGTTCGAACATAAACGCTTTGATGGACTGAGCGAAATCTATCGGCAATCGAAGATCCTTTTTTATAAGGTAATGGCGATCAGTTCAGCGTATAATTACTTTCTGATTCGCTTGATCAACTTGTTTGCTCTGATTTTTGGTGCTTACTACGTGATTCGTGGTGAACTGACGAATGGCCAGTTTGTTGGGTTTATTTTATTATCGAATGTCTTTGTTAGACCAATTGAGAAGGTCAATACGATGATTGAAAGCTATCCGAAAGGCATCGCTGGCTTCAAACGATTGACCGAAGAATTGGATAAAGAACCGACGATCAAAGACAAACCAGGGGCACGGGCTGTTCAATCATTAAAAGGGGATATCGTCTACCAAGATGTTTCTTTTTCCTATGCGGATGCGACGAAAGTCTTGAATCACATCGATTTATCGATCAAAGCTGGCGAGACGATCGCCTTCGTCGGGCAAAGTGGCTCAGGGAAAACCACGTTATGCAACTTGTTGCCGCGTTTTTATGAAGTCACTGAAGGCGCCATTACGATTGACGGCATCAATATTCAGGAGATGACCCTGGCTTCTTTACGTCAGCAGATTGGGACTGTGCAGCAAGATGTCTTTCTTTTCCCGGGAACGATTCGAGAAAATATTGCTTATGGCAAACTTGATGCAACAGAAGAAGAGATTTTAAAGGCAGTCAAATTAGCACACTTAGAAAAGGTCATCGATCAAATGACGGATGGGTTAGATACGGTCATCGGTGAACGAGGAGTCAAATTATCCGGTGGTCAAAAGCAGCGGGTAGCGATTGCTCGGATGTTCTTAAAAAACCCGCCGATTTTGATATTGGATGAAGCAACATCAGCGTTGGATACAGAAACCGAGCAAGTGATTCAAGAGTCATTGAATTCTTTGGCAGATGGCCGTACAACCTTGATCATTGCCCATCGCCTCGCAACGATCAAACATGCGACACGCATCATTGTCGTTAGTGATAAAGGCATCTTAGAAGAGGGGACCCATGAAGATTTGATGGCGAAAAAGGGACATTATCGCGCATTGCATGATGCGCAATTCGCTCGTGATGGAGAACCTTCTCTCCCTTAGAAGAAAGAAATGAACGATCAATCCAAGAAAACACTAGTCTTTTTATACTTTGTCAGGAAAAAGCATAAAAGACGGGTTTCTTAGGTTGATCGTTTTTCACTAAATTTTTGTGAGAAACCCTTTTCATTTATAAGCAGATATTCATTTCTCCTACTGTTTTATTGTCGATTATGATAGAAATACTTGTATGGTTTTCTGATTAAAAAGGAATGTGATACAATGGAATCAAGAATGAAGACATTGGTTGAGAATCTTCTCTGGAAAAAATAACATATATTTTTATTGTAGCCCTTTCGTTTCCAAGGCAACAAGGGATCGTGAAATTTTTCCTTTGAAAACGATTGAGCCATGGACTTGGTTTTTTCCTCCGTTTTTTTGATTACACATGTAATTACAGAGGGGAAATTAAAAAACGCGGGATTCAACTAAAAGAGTATTTTAATATTCTGACATCTTTTTGATACACCTTTGACACACTGTTGTATAAAAGAAGTAATATTAAAAAAAAATTTGATTTTTCTCATTTAAAAATAAACTTTTTGAGTGAAACCTTTTGCCTAAAAGGTTTCGCTTTTAATATAACTTTCGAGTTTTATTAAAAAATATGAGATTTAGACTAGATTTTTTTTAGTTAAACCTGTATAATTGAAATCAAGCGAGGGAACAGGACTTGCTTGATTGAAAATTAAAAAGGAGAGATGCACGTTGTTGACACTATACACTTCCCCAAGTTGCACATCTTGTCGCAAAGCTCGTGCGTGGTTACAAGAGCACGAAATCCCTTTTGTTGAAAGAAATATTTTTTCAGAACCGTTAAATATTTCTGAGCTTAAGGCAATTCTACAAATGACAGAAGATGGCACAGAAGAAATTATTTCCACCAGATCCAAAGTATTCCAAAAGTTGAATATGGATCTAGATGACCTGCCCCTAAAAGATTTATTGACACTTGTTCAAGAAAATCCAGGATTATTGCGTCGGCCAATTATGATCGATGAAAAACGATTGCAAGTTGGGTTTAACGAAGATGAAATTCGTCGGTTCTTACCTAGGGATGTTCGCCAACTGGAACTAAGACAAGCGCAATTAATGGCAGGCTTATAAATTTGACTTCATCGACTCGCTTTCTCGTAGAAAGTGAGTCTTTTTTTGAGTTTTTACGTTTTTCTTAAGAGGATATTCGTTTTCTCTTTACTTTTTATCAGGTTTCGATACAATGAACCTATAGTGAGTAGCAAAAGTGAGGTGTAGCTAATATGGAAATGGAACATATCAATGAGAACACCATTCGTGTACTGATCAAAAGTGAAGACTTAGCTGCGAGAGGCATCACTTTTCTTGACCTTCTAGGAAATCACAATGAAATTGAAAACTTCTTTTACAGTATTCTTGAAGAAGTTGATATTGACGAAGAATTTAAAGGCAGTGAAGCTGTAACTTTCCAAGTCTTGCCTAAAGGCGATGGGTTAGAATTGTTTATTAGCAAAAATCTTCCACCAGAAGGAATGGAAAATTTTGATGAGATGAACGATGAAGCGAATGAAGACATTACCGATATGTTGAAAAAACATGTAGCGGCTCAATTACAAGAGTCAGAGCAAGCAGAAGAAATCGGCAATCGTTTTGTATTCGAGTTGTTGCGATTCGAAGATATGATTCAATTGGCATCCGAAGTATATTTGGATTCCGTTGCAACCAATCTTTACCAAATGGGCAATCATTATTATATTGAAATTCGATTTATGGATGTAGATATTACTGATATTGAAGTGGAAAATGCACTTTCTTATTTGATGGAATTTGCCCAAAGGACTTCAGTGACGCCCGAAGTTTTATCAGAATACGGTGAGTTGATCATGGAAAACGATGCACTTGAATTGACTCGTTTCTATTTCAAGAATGATTAATGAATGAAAATCATTTCCAGCCAAGGACATTTTGACAATGTTTTTGGCTTTTTTAATTGTGTTTGACGAATCTGGCGTACCTCTTATTGAGGTGAGCCAGATGTTGAAAGCGTTGAACCAAAGAAAAGAAGTCATCCTAGCGAAAGGGGCAAAGAAATCCTCGGGCCCTTTTTATTGCCCCGGCTGTCAGAAAGAAGTGATTTTGAGGCAAGGACTTAAGCGACAGTCCCACTTTGCCCATCAAGCCACCACTGATTGTCAGACATACAGTGAAAGGGAGACGAAGGAGCACTTGGAAGCAAAACAACTTTTGTTTGAATGGTATCAAGAGATGGATATTGAACTTGAAGCCTACTTGCCGCAACTTCAGCAGCGACCTGATCTCTGTTACAAAAATATTGCCGTTGAAGTCCAGTGTTCTTCACTCAAGTTTTCACGATTTCTGGAACGAACCAGCACTTATTTAGCAAATGGTTATCAGCCTTGGTGGATCCTAGGGACCAAAATGTATCCGAAACGCCATTGGTCGCTTTTGGCAAAAGCCTGCTGTACTTATCAGTCTACTGGCTTTTGCTTGTGGCTCATTGATACGCGAAATCAGGCATTGGTGCGGCTGCACCAAATCAAATGGCACTATCAAGAAGGGGTAATCAGTCGACGAAGCGCTATACAAAAAGGGGAGCCATACAGGAAAGAGACACTTCGACCTTTGTACGAAGCAGATGAATCAGATACCCACCATTCTATTGAATGGGTAGCGGTCGATTATCGTTTGTGGGTGATTCGAAAACTGCGAAACAGACTGCCTAAAATCAGAGAGATTCAAGAAATAGTATACCCGTTGAATGGGAATGTCTCACAGTTGCCTCTTTGGTGCTATTGTGAAAGTCGGTTTGGCTTTTTATTTGAACACCACATACTGATTTTTCGCTTTCTCTATTTAAGTGAATGTCCCATTAGTTTTGAACAGTGGTTGATTCAGTTGAGGAAGCTGCATTGGCAATGGTGCTTTCCTTTGCTTGATCAAAGAGAAATATTGAGAGAAATCTTTCAAGAATGCCAATATTTAGAAAATTCGGTTTCTTTTTCAAGCCAATGATTTGGTTTCGTTGAAAAGTGTGATAAGATATTTTTAACCAATGAACAAGGAGTGAAGGGAATGTCAGAAACAAAACAATTACCAGCACGTGAATCGATTCCAGTCGAAAAAACGTGGGACTTAACGAAAATCTATGCCGATGATGCGGCTTTTGACATAGAATTTCAAGAAATCCAAGCACAGCTTAAAGAAGCTAGCAGTTACCAAGGCACTTTAGCAGATGGGCCACAAGCCTTCCTATCCGCTTTAGAATTTGTCTTAGATCTTTCTCGCCGTTTAGAGAAACTGTATGTTTACAGTCATTTGAAAAATGATCAAGATACCGCTAATACGACTTATCAAGGCTTATATGCGAAAGCCAGCAGTTTAGTTGCGCAAGTAAGTGAAGCCGTTGCTTGGTTTGATCCCGAATTATTGACGATGTCCGATGAAACGATTTGGGGCTATTTCGATCAAGAACCGAAACTAGCTGTTTATCGTCATATGATCGAAAAAACTATTAACGAGCGGCCCCATGTTTTGCCTGCCGATCAAGAAGCGCTATTGGCCGGAGCAGGCGAAATTTTTGGAGCATCCGGCAACATTTTTTCTGTTTTAAACAATGCTGATTTGGATTTTCCAGTAGTTGAAGACGAAAACGGGGAAAAAGTACAGCTATCTCATGGTGTATACGGTGAGTTGATGGAAAGCACGGATCGGTCTGTTCGGGAAGCGGCCTTTAAAGGTCTCTATGGCGTTTATGAGCAATTCCGCAATACCTTTGCCCAAACCTTAAGTACGAATATCAAAGCCCACAACTTTAAAGCCAAAGCCCGTAAATACGACTCGGCACGCCAAGCCGCTTTGAGTGCCAATCATATTCCTGAAAGTGTCTATGATACCTTAGTGGACGTCGTTAATCAGCATTTGCCATTATTACACCGATATATGGCATTAAGAAAACGCCTGTTGGCTGTCGACACGCTTCATATGTATGATGTGTACACGCCGATTTTAGGGGAAGCACCGATTCGCTATACCTATGAAGAAGCAGTCGAAAAAGCGAAAGAAGCGCTAAAACCATTAGGGGAAGAGTATCTAGCTGTAGTTGAAGAAGCTTTCAGCAATCGGTGGATCGATGTCGTTGAAAACAAAGGCAAACGCAGTGGTGCCTATTCTTCAGGTGCTTATGACACACTGCCTTATATCTTAATGAACTGGAATGATCGATTGGATCAACTCTTTACCCTCGTTCATGAAATGGGACACAGTGTGCATAGTTACTTCACACGGAATAACCAGCCTTATGCCTATGGGGATTACTCGATCTTCTTAGCAGAAATCGCTTCAACCACGAATGAAAATATTTTAACGGAATACATGCTTCGGACTGAGACTGATCCGCGGGTCAAAGCCTATGTCTTGAATCATTTTCTTGATGGCTTCAAAGGAACGATTTTCCGTCAAACGCAATTTGCCGAGTTTGAACACTTCATGCACGTGGAAGATGCGAAAGGAACGCCGTTGACCAGTGAATTCTTAAGCGAGAACTATGCCGAGTTAAATGCAAAATACTACGGACCATCAGTTGAAAAAGATCCGGAGATTCGTCTTGAGTGGTCACGCATTCCGCATTTCTATTACAATTACTATGTTTACCAATATTCAACTGGTTTTTCGGCAGCTTCTGCTTTGGCGAAGAAAATCTTAGCTGGCGAACCTGATGCCTTAACTAACTATTTGAACTATTTGAAAGCCGGACGTAGTGATTATCCAATCGAAGTCATGAAAAAAGCAGGCGTAGATATGACGAAAGCAGATTATATTGAAGATGCAATGAAAGTATTTGAGCAACGCTTGAATGAATTGGAAGAACTCGTAAAAGAAGTCGAAGCATAATTGAAAAGAGTACAAACCAGTCCGAAAAGGATTGGTTTGTTTTTTTGTTCCTCCCGCAATGAAAAACGCTGCGCAGCGAGCCAAACACAAGATCATCGTTTGGCTCGCTGCGCAGCGTCGCTATTGAATAGGGTTTCATAAAAGAATCAACCCTCGATCAATTTCATGAATAGTGGAAAGTTTTGGTGCTTTCAAAGACTGAGCTTTTTGCATAAATGTATCGAGTTCTGTTGCTGTACCACAGACGAGAGGAAGACTTCTCAGTTCCTCTGATCCTTCTAAAAGGACCCCATATTCTTCTTCACTTGAAAAATCATACACCACAGCAGAAGGTGTGATCGTGATGCCCATGTCTTTCGCTACCCTCTGATCAGTGGCAAAGTTCTTTTTCACTAACTCAGATGTACGATCTTCTAGGAACATCTCTAAATCACCATTCGTTTCTGAAAATAGATCTTTCACTAAGGTGTCACAATATTCCTGTTTTTCGATCCCTATCCGTTGTTGCAATTTCAATAAGAAATCCCGAGCAATTTTTTTTCCTTGCAACTGGGCTGCTTTATAATCCAATGACGCAGCATAGATTTGGTTGGTCTGTTCATTTCGCAAGACCAAATCCGCCTTATTCATGGACAAATAGTCCATTGAAACACCTACGGAAAACAAGTTAACGAAAGGCAGGATCTGCAAATGGATTTTTTTGCGGCTCGTGTTTAATTTGTTGAGAATCTCTTTTTCGATATCATAACAAATAGGCCCAATCGGATTAATAAATAAAAAAAGTTCGATCATTTGAATCTCTCCCCAATTAAGATTCTTGAGTAACTTGAAAAACAAAATAAGTATGTTTTATTAAATATAGCAAAAAAACGCGAAAAAAGTAAGCAAAAGGGCATCCTACAATGATTTTTCTTCAACGGCTCGAATGATCTTGTTTTTTGCTGGTCGGTAAGGAACACCAAAAGAATGCAATAACGATTGAAAGGCAAATTTTCCTTGAATTGGCTCACTGACTTCTAGCTCTAACTCATAATCATGCTGTTGACCATACCAGCTTTCATCCAAAGCAAGTAATCCTTCATTGATCGGAAATTCCGCCCGTTTCGTTTTTAATGCTGCGATCATGTGTAATGAATCAGGTTCGATATTCGCTGCTTTTAAGCGTTGAGCAACCACACCTGTTTTTAAAATTTTTTCTGACGCGATCAATGACGCTGCGGTTTCGATTGTCAAAGGATCAGTCGTTTCTAACAGACCGTGTTCAATGGGGGTCTTTAGCGTTAATTCTGCATTGGTAGGAGTCGTGCGAATGCGCAAGCCAAAATGCTTTTCTCGCAGTTTATAGTCTTGCGTATCAAAGTAATAATTGGTTTGCGTCTTGAAGGCTTTTTCTGACAATTTGTAATAAGCAAGCAACTGGTGGTATTCTTTTTCCGTCAACATTGTTTTATATTCAATCTCTACTTGTTCGACCATTGATTTTCACTCTCTTTCTATTGCAAACATAGTGTACGCTGTTTCAGCTATTCCGTCAAAGAAACTAAACAAAGAAAAGCGGATACGATTGGGGCAGACAAAAATATCTTTTGCTTCTGCACTTCTGTCCATTCAGTTTTATTCCAAGAGTATGGTAGAATAAGAGGTATGTTATGAACAGAATCGAGGGAGAAGAATGATTCGAGATTGGGAAGAATTCTTAGCGCCTTATGAACAGGCGGTTTCAGAATTAAAAGTAAAATTAAGAGGCATAAGAAAACAATATCGGGAACAAAACAAACATGTTCCCATTGAATTTGTCACGGGGCGTGTCAAGCCAGTAGATAGCATTTTAACAAAAAGCAAATTACGAGGAATCGCACTGGATCGTCTTGAAGAAGAAATGTCTGACATCGCCGGTTTGCGAATCATGTGTCAGTTTGTGGAAGACATTCACCAAGTCGTTGAACTGTTGCGGACACGTAAAGACATGAAAGTCATTATTGAACGTGACTATATTACCAATAAAAAAGTCAGTGGTTACCGCTCGTATCATCTGGTGATCGAGTATCCAGTTCAATTGATCGATGGAGAAAAAATTATCTTAGCAGAGGTACAAATTCGTACACTGGCGATGAACTTTTGGGCAACGATTGAACATTCATTGAACTACAAATACCAAGGGGAATTTCCCGATGAAATTAGCGAGCGACTACGACGTTCGGCAGAAGCAGCCTACCAGCTAGATGAAGAGATGTCTAATATTCGTGAAGAGATCCAAGAGGCACAGCGGTTGTTTTCTCATGGGAAAGGCAAACGCGGCGGACATGACACGCCCAAGTTGCCGAAGGAGGAATCAGAATGAATGGCATCCGCGTGGCAATCGTCCATAATCAAGAAAGCAAGTCAGTAGAAGTGACGAAGCGTTTAACTGTCCTCCTGGAGCAGTCTGAAAACAAGATCGATCAAGAGAACCCTGAATTAGTGATCTCTGTTGGTGGAGATGGTACGCTTCTTTCTGCTTTTCACTTGTTCAACCATAAGTTAGACCAAGTACAATTTTTAGGGGTCCATACGGGACACCTCGGCTTTTATACAGATTGGCGTGACTATGAATTGGATGAATTGGTAGAGTCTTTATGCAATGACCATCAAAAGAGTGTCAGTTATCCTTTATTGGATGTCCGAATCACTTATGCAAATGGCAAACCAGACAAGCATTTCCTGGCATTGAACGAATCAACGATCAAACGCGGCAATCGCACCATGGTTGCCGATATTTCTATTAAAGAAGACCTCTTTGAAAAGTTTCGCGGGGATGGCCTCTCGATCTCAACGCCAACCGGCTCAACTGCCTATAACAAAAGTGTTGGTGGGGCAGTATTGCACCCAAGTATCAATGCGTTTCAATTAGCAGAGATTGCTTCTTTGAACAATCGCGTCTTTCGGACACTTGGATCACCGATCGTCGTGGGTCATCACGAGTGGGTCAAAGTGCAACTGCAACAAAGTACCGACTATTTAGTGACGATTGATCAATTTACCATCGAGCAAGAAGAAATCGATGCAATCTATTACCGGATTGCCGACGAACGGATTCATTTTGCGTCTTATCGGCATATGCATTTTTGGAATCGTGTCAAAGATTCCTTTATTGGAGAAGAATAAACTCATGGAATTTACGTATCAATATACCGGACAAGGGCAGCAAGTCAAATATTTTTTGAAGGAACAAGGAGTATCCAAAGGTCTGCTAGCGAAAATAAAATTTCAAGGCGGAAAGATATTTGTGAACGACCACGAGCAAAACGTCTTGTTTTCTTTGGCGCAAAATGATAGGGTAACTATTGTAATTCCTCCTGAAGGGGAACATGAAACGATGCTGGCTGATCCGACACCGATTGAGATTGTGTATGAAGATGCCCATCTGTTAATCGTGAATAAGCCGGCTGGCATCTCATCGATTCCTGCGCAATATCATCCGACTGGTACGATGGCCAATCGAGTCAAGGCCTACTATCAAGCGCAACACTATGAAGATCAAGTGATCCATGTAGTGACTCGCTTAGACCGTGACACATCAGGATTGATGCTTTTTGCAAAACACGGCTTTGCCCATGCGAAGCTGGATAGCCAGTTACGGAAGAAGCAAGTTGTTAAAAAATATCAAGCCCTCGTTGCGGGAGATCTTTCCGTATTATCCGCCCATAGCGAGATCGATTTGCCTATCGCTAGGGACCTGACCTCGCTTTTGAAACGCAAGGTCAGTGAAGAAGGAAAAGAGGCACGTACGGAGTATTGGCTAAAACAGCGCAATTCAGATTGCGCATTAGTCGACATTCAACTACACACAGGCCGGACACATCAAATAAGGGTCCATTTTTCTGCGATCGGTTGTCCCTTACTAGGAGACGAGATGTATGGGGGATCAATGGCTTTTGGGATCAGACGACAGGCACTTCATTGCTGTCAGCTGCAATTCCAGCATCCCTTTACGAATGAATCGTTGGCTTTTGAACTGCCTTTACCTGCAGACATGGCCGCTGTTTGTTCAGCTATCGATAAGCAATAACAAATGAGGTGAAGAGATTGGATGAAAATCAAGAATTAACCGAACGATTTGATCAACTGAATCAAGCACTAAAAGACAATGATATCCAGGGATTTCGTGAGGCATTCTTGGATCTGCATATCTACGAGCAGGGTCAATTCTACCAATCTCTAGAAGCAGACGATCGACAAATCGTCTATACGTATCTATCGCCGAAAGAATTGGCAGACATGTTTGACGTCATTGAAGAAGACGATGAAAACATGGTGGACTATCTTTCAGAAATGCGGCCGGCATATGCTGCAACGATGTTAGCAGAGATGTATACCGATAATGCTGTCGATCTACTGAATACATTGGACAAGAAACAAACGGCCAAATATTTGAGTCTGATGACTGCTGAAGCCGCTAGCGAGATCAAAGAACTATTGCATTATGAAGATGAAACAGCTGGATCATTGATGACAACCGAGTTTGTTTCCATTGTTGCCAACCAAACGGTTCGTTCAGCGATGTATGTCTTAAAAAATGCCGCAGATGTTGCTGAGACGATTTATTATATTTACGTCGTGGATACCGACAACAAACTTGTGGGCGTTATTTCTTTAAGAGACTTGATCATCAATGATGAAGATACCATGATTGCTGATATTTTGAACGAGCGGGTGATGTCGGTTCATGTTGGAGATGACCAAGAGGATGTCGCTCAGACCTTCCGGGATTATGACTTTCTCGCATTGCCAGTCACCGATTATGACGATCACCTATTAGGGATCGTGACCGTCGATGATATCATCGACGTTATCGATGATGAAGCAGCCAGTGATTACTCGGGTTTGGCAGGGGTCAATGTAGAAGAAGTCAGTGAAAACCCGATCAAAGCTTCTTCGAGAAGGTTACCTTGGCTCATCACCTTACTCTTTCTCGGAATGGCAACCGCCAGTTTAATCAGCCATTATGAAGAGTTAGTTAGTGAAGCAAGTATTCTCGCCGTCTTTATCTCACTGATCACCGGAACTGCCGGCAATGCCGGTACTCAATCTTTAGCGGTAGCCGTACGCCGCTTGGCGATCAATGATGATAAAGAAAATAGCTTTATGAAAACAGTGGTCGGTGAGGTGCTTACAGGACTTTTCACAGGAGCTATTACCGGATTGACGATTTTTGCTATTGTGGCTGTCTGGAAACAAAATCCGATTCTAGGGTTTGTGATCGGGATGGCTATGATGTGTGCCATCACAGTAGCCAACTTAGCGGGAAGTTTGATTCCGATGCTAATGGATAAGCTTGGGTTTGATCCGGCAGTGGCGAGCGGTCCGTTTATTACGACCCTCAGTGATTTGACCAGTGTTTTGATCTATTTCAATATTGCCAGTCTTTTTATGAACTATTTTATTCAATGAATAAAAAATAAAAGCAAGCCGATGATTTTTCTTCGAGAGAAGAATCATTGGCTTGCTTTTTAATTTTTTGGTTTTGGCAACACCCCAGAAGGAGAGACGCCATAAAGTTTTTTAAAAGACTTGCTAAAGTGATAGGCATCTTGATAGCCAACTGCAGAGGCGACTTCCTTGATCGTGAGGTTGTCATTTTTTAGCATGTCTTTGGCACGTTTTAGGCGGATTTCTATCAAATAGTTAATGGGGCTGACCCCTGTCGCTTCTTTAAAAATCTTGGAAAGGTACGTCGGACTGAGAAATTGATCTTGTGCCAGTTTTTCCAAGGTGATTTCTTCTTTATAATGATTTTCCAAATAATAGACGGTATAGTTGACGATTTGTTGTTGTCTTCTTTGGCTTTTGGAAAGGTAAGGAACGACATTGATGTGGTCTTCATTTAGTCCGCGTAAAATATAGACGAGCATCTCCATCAAGACAGCTTTTTGCATCAACTGAAACTCATCCCGCTCTTCACTGCTTTCTCGCACCAACTGCCACGCTTTTTCCAAAACTTGATGATGGTATTTGCCTAATTCTAACAATGGGTGCTTGTTGGGGAAAAAATTTCGCTTGAATCCTTCCAAGGAAATATTCTTCAGTCCAATATGCAACTGGTGGGAGCGAGTGCCTTTAGGCTGTAACTCGCAGTGGTCGACACCAGGATTAAAAAGCATGACACTGCCAGCACGAATTTTCTTCGCTGGTTCTTTTTCAAAATAATACGTACTTTCTCCTTCTAACAAGACGCTGATTTCTAAAAAGTCATGATGGTGCATTTCTCCATGACTTTCTGCTTGCGTCCATGGGTCAAAGAGATAGATGATTTCGGGATTGAAGGTTCGAGGGTTAACTAAATTCATGGCTGATTCACTCCAATTGGGTGCCCATCTCCGATAAAAAAAGGGAATGGTGCTTCTTACTAATATTTTACATCAAAATGAGTAAGAAAAACCATTCAAATCGCTTTTCAAAACGCTAAGCTTAACAACGAGAGGGGGAATTAGATGAGTAATACACAATGGATCTGGCGCTATGCCAAAAAGAACCGCGGAAAAATCATATTGGCGATCCTGTTTTTAGTGATCAATGCAGCGCTGATCATTGTTAATCCGTACTTGGGAGGAATGGTGATCGATGATGTCATCAATCAGCAAAAAACGCACTTATTGATTCCATTACTGTTGATCATGATCGCAACGACCGTCATTCGCACCATTGTCCGCTATAGTTATCAAATTTTATTTGAACGGGTCGGACAAAATACGCTATACGATTTACGGGAAGACTTGTATCAGAAACTGCAGGAATTGGATTTCGACTTTTTTAATCACACACGGGTTGGAGATATTATGGCACGAATGACCGGGGATACTGATGCCATACGCCACTTTGTTTCTTGGGTGACCTATAATATCGCTGAATGTATCTTGTGGTTCTTTTCTGCGGTGGTGGTCATGAGCTTTATTGATTGGAAATTGATGTTGGCATTGGTGGCTGTCACACCGATCATTTTTCTGTTGACGAATCGCATGTCTAAAAAAGCACACCCACTGTTTTTTGATATTCGTGAGAGCTTTTCGCGCTTGAACTCAATGGTAGAAGAAAATATTGGTGGCAATCGGGTGGTGAAAGCTTTTGCTCGTGAAAATTTTGAGATCGAAAAATTTCGCTCCTACAACGAAGATTTTAAGACCCGCAACATGGCATCTGCCAAAGTTTCCCGCACTTATCTGCCATGGCTTGATGGCTTAGCAGGAAGTTTGTCAGTCATTGCCTTAGTCTTAGGCGGAATTTTCGTAATCAATGGGGAGATGACATTAGGTGATCTCGTTGCATTTAATGGCTATCTATGGATGTTGAATAACCCTATGCGTATGAGCGGTTGGTTGATCAACGATGTTCAGCGATTTTCTGCAGCTTGTATCAAAATTCGACAAATGCTAGCACAAGAATCGAAAATACCGATTCACCAACAAGAAAAATTAGAACCGATCAAAGGGTTTGTGGAATTCAAAGATGTCTCGTTCCACTTTTCAGATGACCCGGATCAAAATGTGTTGGAAAACATCAACTTCACCATCGGGCCAGGACAAACGTTAGGGATTTTAGGCGAAACTGGGTCTGGGAAAACGACCTTAGTGAATTTAGTCGGTCGTTTTTATGACCCGACTGAAGGGGAAGTATTCATTGATGGGAAAAATGCCAAAGAGTATCCTGTGCGACAAATGCGGGAAAACATTTCAATGGTGATGCAAGATGTCTTCTTGTTTTCTAATACCATCTCTGACAATATCGCTTTTGGAAATCCTTTAGCAGATGAAGGCTTTATTCGGCAAATGGCGGTAGTCGCCGATGCAGATACCTTTATTTCTCGAATGCCTCAAGGCTATGAGACGATTGTCGGTGAAAGAGGCGTCGGACTTTCTGGTGGTCAAAAACAACGGATCTCCCTCGCACGGGCTCTAGCGAAAGATCCATCGATCTTGATTTTGGATGATACGACATCTGCCGTCGATATGGAAACAGAATCGAAGATCCAACAAGAACTAACGAAATTAACTGGAGAGAAGACAACGTTTATCATTGCGCATCGCATCTCCTCCGTTCGAGAAGCCGATCAGATCTTGATGATGGAAAAAGGGCGGGTCGTTGAACAAGGCACCCACGAAGAACTTGTCAAACTGCGAGGTAAATACTATGAAGTGTATCAAAAACAATTAGGTTTGTCAGGAGGTGAAGACGATGGCGAGAAATAAATTTGATGTGGATGAGGAATTAGACCAGGAATTTAGCTGGAAGGATTTCAAGCGTTTGTCCCAATACGTCGTACCGTATAAAAAAAGCATTGGGAAAGTACTATTTACGATCATCCTAGCAAACTTAGCAGGAATGCTGGCGCCCGTTTTCACGAAGATCGCCATCGACTCATCGATTCCTGAGAAAAATGTCAATCAATTGCTGCTTTTAGGAGCTGCCTTTCTAGTGACCTTGATCGTTATTGGCGTCTGCATGCGTTATCGTATTTACCATATCACGAATATTGGGCAAGATGTTTTGAAGGATATGCGCTTTGATATTTTTGAACATCTGCAGCGGCTGCCGTTTTCTTATTTTGATACAAGGCCCCATGGCAAGATCTTGATCCGCATCGTAAACTATATCAATACACTGAGTGACCTGTTGAGTAATGGCCTGATCAATTTGATTTCCGATGTTTTCAACGTCATCATCACCTTGATCTTTATGTTTGCAATCGACTTCAAATTGACCCTATATTCCCTTGCGTTGCTGCCAATTTTGTTCATCATGGTGATGGTAATCAAAAATAACCAGCGCAAAGCCTATCAGGAGTTGAGTAATAAACAGTCCAATTTAAATGCTTACATTCATGAAAGTATTGCCGGCATCAAGATTACCCAATCCTTCGCACGGGAAGAAGAAAATGCAGAGATTTTCCAAGAAGTCAGCAATGATTATCGGACTTCCTGGATGAAAGCTGTCAAAATTCAGTTTCTCATGTGGCCTGGGGTGCAAAACATTTCAGTCATTACGACTTGTTTGATTTATTTTGTCGGCATTCGCCAAATCGGTGTCGCTGTCAGCACAGGTACTCTGATCGCTTTTATCAGTTATATCAATAATTTCTGGAATCCAGTCATCAACATCGGGAATTTTTATAATTCTTTGATTACAGCAACAGCCTATCTTGAACGGATTTTTGAAACGATGGATGAAGTCCCAGATATCGAAGACAAACCAGATGCAAAAGTATTGCCGACGATGAAAGGGACCGTTGATTTTGAACACGTGACCTTCCGATACGAAGAAGGCAAAAACATTCTTTCTGATGTCAATTTTCACATCGAACCCGGGGAAAGCATTGCCTTGGTTGGCCCTACTGGTGCAGGGAAGACCACGATCATCAATTTGCTGAGCCGCTTTTATGATGTCAATGAAGGCAGTGTTAAAGTAGATGGGATGGACGTTCGTGACGTGACGCTGGAATCGCTGCGTTCACAAATGGGGGTCATGCTGCAAGATACTTTTATTTTCTCAGGAACGATCATAGAGAATATTCGCTATGGAAAATTAGATGCAACAGAAGAAGAGATCATCGAAGCAGCGAAAATCGTCCGTGCTCACGACTTTATCACGGAGTTGAAAGACGGCTATCAAACCGTCGTCGAAGAACGAGGAAGCACTTTATCTGCAGGGCAACGGCAACTGATTTCCTTTGCCCGAGCGTTGTTGGCTGATCCAAAAATTTTGATCTTAGATGAAGCGACCTCAAGTATCGATACGAAGACAGAAGAATTGCTGCAAGAAGGATTGTTGAAGCTGTTAGAAGGCAGAACCTCCTTTATCATTGCTCACCGGCTGTCCACGATCAAAAATTCTGATCGAATCTTTTACGTGGCGGGGGGAACGATCGCTGAATCTGGTAACCATGATCAGCTAATGGCACAAAAAGGCTTGTACCACCATTTGTATCAATCACAATACGACTTACTGCAAGCCATATAAAAAGAATCCCCACAAATGATTGAAACGCATCGTTTGTGGGGATTTCTTTCCGTGATTCTTTTGTGTCCCTCAAGCTCAATCATTAAGGTCGACGATTCTGGTTCCATGAACTTCTTTTACACCTAGTATATCAGCAACATGTTGGCCATTTTCAAAGGAAATGCCACCGCCAGGTAAAATCGTTAAACGCTCACCAGCATAGGCGATCAATTCTTTCAGATGATCGAAGTTGTCTTCAATCGGAGTCCCTGCAGCACCACCATGGGTCAAAATCCGCTGTACGCCATGCTCAGCTAACCAATCGATCGCCTTGAATTGGCGCGCTGCAGGAATCGCGTCGAAGGCCATGTGAAAAGTAACCTGTAAGCCTTCTGCGGTTTCTAACAATAGCTCCAATGCTTCTTCGTCTAACCAGCCGCTAGGTGTTAAGCAACCTAGAACAACGCCGTCTGTTCCTAGCTTTTTTGCTTCGATCAAGTCGGTGTGCATGATTTTCAACTCAGTGTCATTGTAAACAAAATCACCGCCTCGAGGTCGAATGATCGTCATAACGGGTATTCCTTTTTCGCCAGCATATTGCAGGACTTCTTCTTGCACGCCGGTACTTGGTGTTGTTCCGCCGACTGCTAAATTATCACAGAGTTCGATGCGTTGGGCACCTCGGGCGATTGCTAAGGGAATATTGGTATAATTTTCTGCACAAAATTCTTTTAACATGATTTACCTCCAATAGATGGGTGTTCAATTGATTTGTTATTCTATCCACTAGCATTCTACCACAAGAATATGCTAAAGTAGAGCAGAGATGAGGGAAGTTGAATGTTAAAAAAAATCGATCGCGGGCGCCTTTTTTTAAACGCCCATTATCACTTATTTGAATGTCCGTTGTGCCGCCAAGCATTTTTCCCGACCGAAAATGGCTTGGTTTGTCCAAATCGTCATCGAATTGACTTATCAAAGAAAGGCACACTTTTCTTTTTGGATCATCAAGTCAAAGCAGATTATGATCAAGCACTGTTTTTGCCGCGTCAACGAATGATCGCTAGCGGCATGTATGCACCAGTCCTTGAGACCATCAAAGCAGCTTTGGGAGATGCTAAGAATCTTTTAGATGTTGGCTGCGGGGAAGGCAGTTTTCTGGCTCAGCTGGTCAATGAAAAGACTCAGGCGGCTGTCGGCTTTGATATTGCCAAGGACGGAGTCTATCTAGCAACCAATCAAAACGTACCCGCTTTTTGGTGTGTGGCGGATCTGACCAACTTGCCGTTTGCTGAAGCGAGCTTTGATACGATTTTTAATCTGTTTTCACCGTCAAATTACGGGGAGTTCAACCGCATTCTAAAAAAGGGTGGCCAGTTGATCAAAGTCGTCCCAGCAGCGGATTATTTAAAAGAACTACGAGCCGCTTTTTATCCTGATGACGAAACAAAACAGCAGTATTCGAATGAACGGGTCGTTAGCAAATTTTTTGAACACTATCCCACCGCATCCCGTCAAAGAGTAACGCATGTTTTTGCGATTCCTGAAGAAAATCGGCAAGATTTACTTGCCATGTCGCCGTTAGAGTGGGGGGCTTCGGAGGAAAGGAAAGAAAAGCTGCGTCAAACCCCTTTGGCACAGATAACTGTTGATGTTGAGGTGTTGATTGCGAAAATTTCCTGAAAATATTTTGAACTTTTTTGTTATTTACTCTTGCAATCATGCCATGGGAGTGATATATTGTTCTCAAGTCATTTTTCATTGGTTTTTATCAGGTTCCTGTTCTGATAAAAGTTAGTGAAAAGAGCTTCACTAACGTAACGACTCGCAGTGATCGACACCGAGTTGGTACGTTTTTTTTTATGCCCAAAAAAGCACACAAAAAATGTTGTTTCTAGAAAAACAAGTGTGCCAAAATATGGTACTATAGAAGTTATTGAAGAAGCTATTGAGAATGAAATGGAAAATGTAAGGTGTAAAAACACAAATCAATGCGAGAACCGATCGGCAATATCCGATCGAAAGGAGTTTTTATCTATGAATCACATCGTTCTTTTTGAACCTCAGATCCCGGCCAATACGGGGAACATTGCACGTACTTGTGCAGCAACAAATACTCATTTACACTTAATAGAGCCACTAGGCTTTTCAACGGATGACAAGCAATTGAAGCGGGCAGGACTTGATTATTGGCATGATGTCAATATCACCTATCACAAAGATTTGGCTACTTTTATGGACTTTTTAGGAGAGCGTCCGTTGTACCTGATCTCGAAATTTGCCAATCGCGTGTATTCTGACGTCGATTATACCGCAGATGATGATCAGTTCTTTATTTTTGGGAAAGAAACGACGGGGCTTCCGGAAAGCTTTATGCGTGAGCATGCCGAAAAATGCCTACGCATTCCGATGAATGATGAGCATGTTCGTTCCCTAAATCTATCAAATACGGCTGCTTTGATCATTTATGAAGTTTTGCGGCAGCAAGGCTTCCCACAGCTGGAATTGACACACCATTATGAGAACGACAAACTAGATTAAGAAACGAGGCTTGTTCGATGCAATTATACTTTACCCGTCACGGAAAAACAGAGTGGAACCAAGCGCGCCGCTTTCAAGGGATGCTAGGGGATTCACCGTTATTGCCGGAAAGTCATGAAGAGATCAAACTGCTCGGTGATCATCTGGCTGCTATTCCTTTTGAGAAGATTTATTCAAGCACGTCTTTACGAGCAAAAGTAACTGCCCAAGAGATCCAAACAAGGCTCCATCACCCTGTTGAAATTATTTATAATGAGAACCTGCGTGAGATCGGACTTGGTGAATTAGAAGGACGTTCTATCGATGAAATGCATGAGAAGTATCCTCAACAATTGACTGATCTGCGTAATCATCTTGATCGCTACGATCCCAGTGCCTTTAAGGGAGAGCCGATCCAAGAAACATTGAGCCGGATCGAGACCGTCGTCATGGGTGCGGTGATGCAGCATGAAGGCCCATTATTGTTCGTCGGTCATGGGGCATCCTTTACGGCTGCTATCCAGTGGCTTGCAGGCAAACCATTAGCCGAATTAAGAGAGCAAGGTGGACTAGTCAACAACAGCTTAAGCCTTTTAGAGACCAATGACCAAAAAGTACTGCCTTTTGAGCTGAAACTTTGGAATGAAGCAAGCTTTTTAAGCAATCAGGCAGGATTAGACGCTTTATTGTAAACCATGAAAGGAGCGGCACCATGATTCCAGAAAGAACGTTTTTTGTCGGCCATGTTGCCGCCATCTTTTTCCAGAATCCCAGCAATTTTTATAAAGTACTATTAGTTAAAGTCACTGAGAATAATGCCGACTACAAAGACTCGGAGATCGTCGTTACTGGTAGTTTCGGCGAAATCCAAGAAGAGGAAAAGTATCGGTTTTTTGGTGAGCTGGTCAATCATCCCAAGTATGGCGTCCAGTTGAAGGCCGAAAGCTACCAACAAGAACAACCGACCTCTGAACAAGGGTTGATCGCCTACCTTTCTGGAGAAAAATTTCCTGGGATCGGCAAGAAGACCGCTGAAAAAATCGTTGATCTTTTAGGAGAAGAAGCGATCGACCGGATGCTGGAAGAACCAACATTGTTGGAGCAGATTCCAGGATTGAATGAAAGTAAGCAAAAAATGATTTTAGATACCGTTCGGCAAAATCATGGGATGGATCAAGTGATCGTTGGCTTGAGCCGTTATGGTTTTGGTAGTCAGCTTTCTTTTGCTATCTATCAAGCCTACAAAAATGAGGCGCTATCCATTATTGAGGAGAATCCATATCAGCTGGTGGAAGACATTGAAGGCATTGGCTTTAAACGTGCAGATGGCATCGCTGAACAGCTGGGGATCGAGGCTTCGTCACCGCAACGGTTTCGAGCGGCGGTCTTGCATCAAATCTTCGCCCAGTCCTTGCAGACGGGCAATACCTTTATCCACGCCCAAGATTTGTTAGAGCAGACACTGCGCCTATTAGAAACGAGCCGCCCCATTGAGATTGCGCCTGACGATTTGGCATCAACGATCATTCATCTAGTGGAAGAAGGAAAGATCCAACAAGAAGAAACCCGTTTATATGAAAATAGTTTGTACTTTTCTGAATGGGGAATTGCCAGTTCCATCGAACGCTTGCTTTCCCGCAAAAAAGAAATCGTCTATCCTGAGAAAAAAATCAGCAAAACGTTACGTAAAATAGAAAAGCACTTAGGCATCACCTATGGTTCCTCGCAAGAAGAAGCGATCAAAGAAGCAATCCGATCGCCATTGTTTATTTTGACAGGTGGCCCAGGTACCGGGAAAACAACAGTGATCAATGGGATCGTACAATTATTTGCTGAGTTGAACGATTTGGACTTAGAACCATCAAAATACAGCGACGAAACCTTTCCGATTCTCTTGGCAGCACCGACTGGTCGAGCCGCCAAACGGATGAACGAAACGACTGGTTTGCCAAGTGGTACGATCCATCGTTTGTTAGGATTGAATGGCCGTGAAAAAGCACCATCGATTAGTCCGAAAGAGTTAGAAGGCGGTTTACTGATCGTCGATGAGATGTCAATGGTCGATACGTGGTTGGCGAATACGCTCTTTAAGTCGATCCCTACAAACATGCAAGTGATTTTTGTGGGGGATAAAGATCAGCTTCCTTCTGTGGGACCAGGACAAGTCCTTCATGATTTGCTAGCGATCGATGCGATCCCGAAACAAGAATTGACGGAAATCTATCGTCAAGGAGATGGATCAAGTATTATTCCACTGGCCCACGCCATCAAAAACGGGCAGCTGCCTGCTGATTTTACACAAAACCAAAAAGATCGTTCTTTCTTTGCGTGTGATGCGTACAAGATCGAACCGTTGATCGCTCAGATCGTGAAACGGGCGAAAGACAAAGGTTATACGCCGCAAGATATTCAAGTGTTGGCGCCGATGTATCGTGGGGCAGCTGGGATCGATGCTCTGAATAAAATGATGCAAGAGATTTTTAACCCCAACGATGGAACCAAAAAAGAGGTCACCTTCAATGATACGGTGTATCGTATCGGCGATAAGGTCTTGCAGTTGGTAAACTCTCCTGAAGATAACGTGTTTAATGGCGATATGGGCCAAATCGTTGGGATCACTCTAGCCAAACAGTCGGAAGACAAGGTTGACGAACTGGTCATTCAATTTGATGCCAACGAAGTGACCTATAAGCGTAATGAATGGAACAAGATCACATTATCCTACTGTTGTTCGATCCATAAATCCCAAGGTAGTGAATTTCAAATGGTTATTTTGCCGATGGTTCATCAATACCAGCGTATGCTGCAGCGCAATTTGCTATATACCGCTGTGACTCGCAGCAAAGAGATGCTGATTTTACTTGGTGAACCGCAAGCCTACCAAACCTGTGTCAGTCACGAATCTGCCACTCGCTTAACGACATTAAAAGAACGTATCAATGGCACGGAAGAAATGACGCCGCTGCAACGGGCGAAATTGGCTCAGTTTGAGGAAGCCGATGATCCGTTTTATAATGATTCCTCTGAGAACACGAAGGCAAAAATGGTAGCTTCGAAGCCAAAGGAAAATCCCAGCACTGAAGCTGCTGCTAACCAGCAAGCGACAGAAAAGTCACCAGATAGTGGGTTGGACTTGTTTGCTTTTGCCGAGCCTGAGCCGTCGGCACCAAATCAGACAGAAACGGCCAAGCCTCTGTCAGGGGATAAGGTCCTAAGTGAAGGGACTACGGGGGAAGAAGCACTCATCGAAGAAACGCAAAACGATGGTGTGCTGACCTTAACGATGGTCAAAAAGCATTTAGTAGATCCAATGATTGGGATGAAGGACTGTTCTCCGTACGACTTTATGCCCGTAAAAAACGAGGGATTATAACGATGAGAAAATGCTAAAAATGGGTTGTTAGTGAGCGCTTTCTTTTGGTTTTTCAGCTTCTTATGCTAAGCTGAAATCAAAAGGAGGCGTTACATTATGGCGAAAGAAACCGAAGACAAATTAGCAAAACTCGCAAAAGAATCTGGCAACGACTTTAAGAAATTGGATGAGATGGAAAAAGAATTTAAATTAGATGAAAGCCCTGATGCAGAACGAGGCGAACGGGAAGAATCAGGATTAGAAAAAACGTTAGATAAGGCGCCGATTTTCCCGCCTAACACACCAAATAACCCAACGAATCCTGGCAGTCCTGGAAATCCATGATTTTCTACCAAGAAGAAACCAACTGTTGAATAATCGAATAGAAAGAAACCTGAAGAATGCAAAGGCGCATTTCTTCAGGTTTTTTGTGTCTAACGAGACTCACTGTAAATGCTGATAAAAATAGATTGCTAATTGCGTGCGATCCCGTAACCCCAGCTTTTCTAGTAATTGGCTGATGTAATTACGAACGGTTCCATCACTCAAATACAAGGCATCGGCGATTTCTTTATTGTTTTTACCCGCTGCTACTTCTTTGATGATCGCAAATTCACGTTCGCTAAAGGAAGCTTGATTGTCAATTGATGGTTCGTTCTTCATTAGCTGCGTGAAGGTCTCAACGATTTCATTCCCAAAGACAACTTGGCCATTATAAGAGGCTTTGACAGAAGGGATGATTGCCTGTAAATTCTGTTTGATCAAATAACCTTTCACACCGATGGAAAAGGCTTCTCGAATGTATTCTTCATCTTTGAAGGTAGTCAATAGCAAAAGGATCGCGTGGGGAAATTTAGCCAGTATTTCTTTGGCAGCATCGATCCCAGTTTGTTCCGGCATGCGGATGTCCGTCAGCAAAACGTCAGGACGATGAGTTTCATAGAGGTCAATGGCGTCTTTGGCACAATGACCGATGCCTAATACACGAATTTCTTGTGTGCTTTCTAAAATGGTTTGCAACGAGGTCGTCACAAACGGATCATCGTCAATAATAACTACAGTAATCATTGGTGTTCCTCCTTTGGTAAAATGATCGTCAACTGAAAGCGTTGGTTTTCTTGTAAGATATGAACTTGTCCTTGTTGTTCTTGGACCCGTTGACGCATCGTTTTCAGACCGATTCCAGTTTTAGCAATTTGAGATCCGCGGACCCCATCATTGGTGATTTGCAAGCGGAAAAAAGCAGGCAGTGTCCGAAAATTCAAGACAACGGTTTTGGCATGACTGTGTTTGATGCTGTTGGTCAAGGCTTCTTTGATCACCATTAAGAAACAATTTTGCTGGGCTTCGTTCAATCCTTCAAATAAGGTTCCTTCAATCGTGACTGAAGATGGAAAATCAGCAATCAGAAACTCTAAGGACTGTTGGAAAGTAATCGATGTCTCATGGAGATCATGAACGCTTTGGCGGATACGATCCATCCCAGTGTGAACCGTAGCACTCAAATTTGCTAAGGGCTCATTCAGTTTTGGTTCTTGATTGATCATTTCAAGTGCGCCAATCTGCAAAATGGCACTCGACAGCAGATGGCCAACATTGTCATGGATATCTCGCGCGATTCGATTTCGTTCTTCGGCAATTTGTAAGGCCAATTTTGTTTCTTGTGATAAGGCTAGTACTTTGTTTTGCTGCGATAATTGCTGCTGTTTTTCCCAATGAGTATCTTTTGAAGCGATGTACTTTTTCTCAAGAGCAGACATTCGCTGTTCTTTTTTACGTAAGTAAAAAGCAAAAAGCAACAAAAGGATGACAAAGGCGATCTTGGAGGGGGATTGATTGCCAACTGTTGCGATCAATAAAAATCCTAATAAAGATAGAATGTCATCTTTTCTTTCTTCAGGAGCGATCACCCGCATCATTGCAGGCAGAAAGAGGGCAAGCTCTGGCCAAAAAGTACATAGAAGCAATAGAATAACTTGAAAAAACCAGCTTGCTTTCCTAGGCAATAAATAACTGACACCAGTGAAGAAAATAGCGATCAGCAAAAAAATGACTTGTACGGCAACAAATCCTTGATTTACCAATAGAAGCAACGAGATTGCGAGTAGAAAGCCAGCTTCGCTGAGTAGTCGAGATTTGGACATGGCAGACTCCTTCATTGTGACAAATGTCATAGTTGATTTGGTCAATCGTCACTAGTTTCTTTTCTTAAACTTTATTATAGTCAGATTAACAAGAAATTTGGAAGGAGTTTTTCATCATGATTATTGAAATTGATAAATTAGTTAAACGCTATGGTGATTTTGTGGCATTGAATCATTTTGATCTGCAAGTACAAGAAGGGGAAGTTTTAGGATTATTGGGACCAAACGGTAGTGGGAAATCGACTGCTATCAATTGTATGCTCTCTTTGCTAAATTATGACAAAGGCACCATTAAACTGTTTGGATCAACCATGACCCCTGAAAACTATGCCGTTAAAGCAATGATCGGCGTCGTTCCTCAAGATGTTGCCGTCTTTGAAGAACTAAGTGTACAAGAAAATATCGATTATTTTTGTGGTTTATATGTTGCTGACAAAGAGAAACGGCAAGCATTGATCGAAGAAGTCATACAATTAGTGGGATTGGAAAATTTCGTGGCTTTCCATCCAGGTGAGCTGAGTGGTGGCTTGAAACGACGGTTGAATATTGCCTGTGGGATCGCTCATAAGCCACGCTTGATTTTTTTAGATGAACCAACAGTCGCCGTCGATCCCCAAAGTCGTAATAAAATTTTGGAAAGCATCAAAGAGCTGAATCGCCAAGGAGCAACGATCGTTTATACGACCCATTACATGGAAGAAGTGGAAATTCTTTGTGACCAGATCGTGATTATGGATCAGGGACAGGTGATTGCCAAAGGGACCAAGGAATCTCTGAAAGACATGGTACGCACGGCAGATCGTTTGACCATCGACATCCCCTTACTGCCAGACCATGTGTTGGCTACAATTCAAACCACCATTACTGCTGACGGGATCGTTTATAAAGAGGGACAGCTCCAAGTAACAACGACGGAACTCAATACGGTCTTGCTCCCCATTTTGACGCTCTTACAAGCAGAGAAAATCAGTTACGGAAAAATTGCAACCAAAGAAGCGACCTTAAATGATGTCTTTTTAGAGATCACGGGCAAGGAATTGAGAGACTAAAGGAGGGGAAAACATGTTTTGGCATTTTTACAAATATCGCACAAAAGTGCTGTTGCGAAATAAATCCATGCTGTTTTGGACGTTGGCGTTTCCCATTCTCTTAGGCCTAATGTTTATGGCGGCCTTTGGGGAGATCGATCAAGCAGGAAATTTAGAGACAATCACGACGGGAATCGTAAAAAACGGGGATCAATCAGCGCTTTCGGAAAATTTTTCCGCGGTCCTTGAACAAGTGGAAATCAATGAAAAACCATTATTTGACCTTAAGGAACTATCAGAAGCAGAGGCAGTTGAAGAGCTGAATGCGGGTGATTTAGCTGGGTTTTATCTGATAGCTGACGAAACGATTTCACTCCATGTGGGGCAAGCGGGCATGAGTCAGACGTTGATGAAAAATGTAATGGATCAATTTTTACAACGTACAGCGATTATTTCTAGTAAAGCAGCAGAACTTGAAACGCTTGATCTTGCACCAATTATGGCCGCGTTTGAACAGGAAGCGACTTTTCAAGAAGTGAATGCTGATCGTGACATGAGTGTTAAAAGTTTTTATTTCTTTACTTTGATTGGGATGGCGATCCTCTATGGGACGATGTGGGGTGTTCGCAATGTTCAGGATCAGCAAGCCAATCAATCCGCGAATGGGATTCGGCTTTCCTTGATACCAAGAAAACGCACATTGGTTTCAAGTGCGAATTTAGCGGCGAGTTTTACGATTGTGTTAGTAGAAGTCTACATTATTTTAGCGGTTTTTCGTTTTGTCTATCAAGTAGACTTTGGTGAACGATGGCAGTGGCTACTACTGGTTGCCGCGTTGGGATCATTGTGTGCGATTTTGCTAGGAACATTGATTGGAAATCTGACGCCAAAAATGAATCTGGTGCAAAAGGATGGCATTTTGATTTCCGTGACGATGGCGATGAGCTTTTTTGCCGGGATGATGGGCTCGGAACAAATCAAGTATTGGCTTGATCTACATGTGCCGATACTGGGGCAAATAAATCTCGTCAATTTGATCAGTGAAAGTCTCTATCAATTATACTACTATACAGATCTGGCTAGCTTTTATACCAATCTTTTATGGTTGACTGGCTTTATCGTCCTTTTCGCAATTGGAAATACTTGGATCGAAAGAGGGGTGCGCTATGACGCTTTATAAAACGATTTGGACTTTACTGAAGGCCAATAAGTCGAACTTACTAATTGGAGTACTGATCACTGTGGGAGTTACATTCTTTTATGCACAAAGCATCGACGTCGAAAACACCTCTTTACAAGAAGCCAACATTGCTTTGATCAGTGAAGAGGAGTCGCCAGTCGTTGACGGTCTTCGGGACTACTTGAAGGAGAAGCAGACCTTGGTCACTTTGGAGGGTACCTCACAAAAAGAAATTGATGATGCCCTTTATTTTAATCGCATAAACATCGTCTTGCATTTACCAGTAGATTTCACGGAACAGGTGGAGGCCGGCCAGATGCCAGCAATCGAGATTCAAAGCCGGCCAGATGCTTTCTCTAAAACCATTGTCACCCAGCAAGTGAACACGTACTTACAGACGCTTTTGCTTTTTAAAGAAGAAGGTAAAACAGTTAGTGAGGCGATAGAACAAGCACAAACAGCGCTAGCCGTCACTGGGCAAGTTGAACTCAGTACAGAATATAGTCAACGAATGAAAAAAATGTTAACAGGCATGACCTTTAACTTATTGTCATATGGTCTCTTTCTATCAATATTTAGCGGGTTTGGCGTGATCAATATGGCCTTTAATCGCAAAGCAATCAGCAAGCGAAACCAGAGCGCCCCTCTTGCTAAACGTGTCTTACAGCGGAAAATCCTGTTAAGCTTGATCAGTTATTCGCTGCTCTTAACTTTCGGCTTTTTATTACTGATGGTGTTATTAGTGATCCGCACGTCTTGGGATACAGCAGCTTGGTACCACATTTTGAACACGTTCTTGTTTTTATTACCAGTCATCAGCTTCTCGGCGTGTGTCACTTCCCTGGTGAAAAATTCAGAAGCAATCGGCGGGATCAGCAATATCTTTATAACCGGCAGCTGTTTTATCGGTGGTGTCTTTGTATCAGCTAATTTCCTGCCAGATATCGTCAATAAAATCGCGGCGTTTACACCAACGTATTGGTTTGTTCAAAACAATACCTTGATTAGCGAGACCCTCACGTACAATCAAGGGTTTACTGGATCGTTTTGGTTCAATGGCTTTGTCTTGGTTGCATTTGCAGCAGTATTTTCAATGATTCATTTTGTTTTGGGAAAAGAAGGCTGTCCTCGTTGGCAGTACAACTCAGCGAAAAACTAACAGGTACACAGAAAAAAACGATACAAATCGTTGCTGATTTGTATCGTTTTCTTTATGGGCACCAAAATAATTGATTGGCAGTAGTAAAGGTAATATCAAAGGGACGTTGGCCCATTTCTTCGCCATCTTCTTGTCCATGTTGGGGCACGGTAGAGATAATTCTCAGCTTCGACGTGGAGAGATGATGAAAGTAGCGTGAATTCATGTGTTTCTTACGCATCAGTAAACCGATCAGCCAGAAAATCTTGAAAATCGACACACGCTCAACGAGTACGAAATCAAACTTTTTCTCTCTGACTGAAGCGGTTGGGGCGATTGCAACACCGCCGCCAAAGTAAGGATGATTGGTCGTGGTGCACAAAAAAGCTTTTTTATAACTGAATTGTTGCCCATTACACTCGACTAAGATCGGAAAACCTCTTTGAAGAAACAAAACGCGGATAATTGCAGCGATATAGGAAAAGGAGCCGAGGTTGAACTTATTAAGACTGCTTTTTGCCACAGAGTGATTAGTGGTATAGACGATTGCCGCATCAAGACCAATACCCACATTATTAAGAGCGATGCCGTTTTCCTCTTGGATCTGCTCTTCATAGCGGATAATGGCCAATTCTTGGGGCTTAGTAGTACCGGCAATTTTCCAAAACGCTTTTTCCGGCTCTCGTGGCAGATCGATACTTCGCGCAAAATCGTTTCCCGAGCCAGCGGGGATGTAAGCAACGGGAATTTGTTGTTGTTCAAGTTGTAACTCTGATACTACTTGGTGCAGCGTTCCATCACCGCCGATAACCACCAATAATGGATAAAGCATCTCGCCATTTTCTAAATAGACATCATCCCAAGGCAAAAGGCGTTCTTTTAAGAGTTTTCTGGTGATGTACCGTTCGTCGCCGGGTGATTTGGTTAGGTAGATTTGATGGGGGAAACGATGTTTTTTTACGATTCTTTGCACACGTTCCGCCGCTTTTTTTCCTCGTCCACTACCTGAAGCAGGGTTTACGAGGAAGTGATAATAATAGTTCATTTTATGAATAGCTCCATATCGTTTTTTCGTTCAATGCGGTTAATTATAGCATGTTTCGACAGAAGGCGGGGAGACGATGCCTGAAAAAAGAGCAAAAAAATAGATTCGACGATTGTGCTTTCTGGGTTTTCAAAGGTTCTTATGTCCACTTTGATCCTCAGGTAATGATGCCCATCGCCGAATCCTATTCAATTAGTAAGGAGTAACTCAAATTCCCACATCCTTTGTCTTTTATTCTAAGTTGACAACAATTCTTTTCTTGCAGAACCTGCTTCGTCTGCTTTACTGGGAATCCTTGCTCCTTACACTTATAGTATAGCACATTTTTCTCTTTTAGCAATCGCTTACATGATTTGGTAGTTGTCTTTTAGATAAATTTAAATAGTTTAAATAAAAGATAAAGGAAAAGCAAAACCGAGTTTTCATTCGATTTTGCTTTTATGTCTTTTAGAAAGTAGCAGTCATTCTTTTTTTGGATTTTTCACAAAAATTAAAATCAAAATTGGAACCACTAAAAATATAATCGCATTATTGATTATCAGCACATCGTAATTACTAAAATTAAACGGATTATTTTGCCATGTTTGAAACATAAATCCCAGTAAATTTTGAGTATGGGCAAGATAAAATAAAGCAGAGGTGCCTAGTATGTTAAGGATTATTGTGATCACACATAAAATCCGTACTAGCTTAATTAGTACTTTTTTCATAGGAGAGCTCCTTTAGTTATTGCTGCATTTCTGGTAGATTGGCGAAGGCTTCAGTTAGTTTCACAGATTCTTCTAAAATATCCATATAGATATCGTAGTAAGCCCAGCCGTCACCTAGATCAGCCGCTTCAATTGTCTCAGTGGTTGTTTGAAATTCTCTCATCAAATCAGTGTAGCTACGCATAACAGAAGTGTAAGCGGACAAATCATAAGTTTCAGGATTGGCAATATACCCTTCAACTTCTGCGATCAGATCAGCGTACGTATCAGATAATTTTTCAAGTTGTGCTTCCAATTCATCAGAAGCTTGCTCATTCGCTTGACTGTTAATTTCTTCTTCTGAGCTCTCATTAGTTTCAATCTCTTCTTCTTCAGAAGCAGCGACATCCTCAGATTCTTCAGAGCTTTCCATTGTTGTTTCAGTTGTTTGTTGTGACGATTCGATAGTATCACTTTCCACATCTTCACTAGAGCAACCAGTCAGGAATAAAGTGGATACTAATACAAAACCAAATAAAATCTTTTTCATTTTTAAACCCCTTTTTTTCAAAATAAATTGTAATACTTTGCTTATATTATAATTTATGAAGAAATATTTTTTTGTATCTAAAAAAGAACATATCCTTTCTTTTTTAGATACTTTATTTATTTTACCTTGAAGAGTCTCACGAATAAAGAAATATCTGGTTATTTTAATCATTATTTAACTATGTTTATGCGTATTGTTATAAATAGTGATAAAAAAATCGTTTTTTTATTTTGTGTAAAAATTCGAAAGGTTTGCATTTTATGGAGAAAAGATATTAAAATAACTATAATATATCTAATTATTTTTTTATTATTATTTATTGCTTTTTCCTTGTTAAAAAAAAGCGATAGGAGTAAATTAGAAGTGTAAAAAACTTATTTTAGGAGGAAGTATTATGTGTACTGCGTTAACTTATGTAACGAAAGATCATTATTTTGGCAGAAATTTTGATTATGATGTTTCTTATAAAGAAGTAGTGACCATTACTCCGAGAAATTATCCATTCAAATTTCGCAAAGTAAGTGAAATAGATCACCATTACGCAATGATTGGGATTGCTGCTGGTGTCGCTGAGTATCCACTGTATTATGATGCGGTCAATGAAAAAGGTTTAGGTATCGCTGGATTGAATTTTCCAGAAAATGCTGTCTACAATGAATTTCAAGAAGGAAAAGAGAATGTTACGCCTTTTGAGTTCATCCCATGGCTCTTAGGACAATGCGCTACTGTCGAAGAAGTAAAAGGGCTATTAGCCAATGTCAATCTCGTTCGGATCAATTTTAGTGAAGATTTGCCTCTATCGCCTTTGCATTGGATGATTGCTGATAAAAAAAGTGCCATCGTTGTGGAAAGTATGAGTGATGGCCTTCATATTCATGAAAATCCGGTGGGAGTTTTGACAAATAATCCACCATTTGACTATCAATTGTTCAATTTGAATAATTACCGTGTGTTATCATCGAAAACTCCGGAAACTCATTTTTCTGACAAGGTGGATTTTGATGAATATAGTCGTGGAATGGGAGGCTTAGGTCTGCCAGGAGATCTTTCTTCGATGTCTCGCTTTGTCAAAGTAGCTTTTACCCGATTGAATTCCGTTTCTGGAGAATCTGAATCCGAAAGCATTAGTCAGTTCTTCCATATTTTAGGTTCGGTTGAGCAACAAAAAGGACTTTGTGACATAGGCAATGAGCGCTATGAGTACACGATTTATTCTTCTTGCTGCAATACAGATAAAGGAATCTATTACTATCGTACGTATGAAAATAGTCAAATCGTTGCAGTTGATATGAATAAAGAAGATTTGGAAGGTAATGTACCGATTTCTTATCCATTAATTGAAGACCAACAAGTTCTTTTCAGTAACTGATCCATTCTTAAAAAACCATCTCAAAGCTGTTTTGAGATGGTTTTTTTCTTTTTCATTTTTAAAATGAATCACTCTCATTTGTTGTCGTCTTCGTCCCTGCGGTACTTTTATTCGGAAATGGAAAAAAGCGGTTCACCAATATTGCAATCGTCATGCCGATAAAACTATCAACAATTCGATTAAAAGCATACAAGTAAGATTCAGTTTGAGGAATCATAAATAAAATCGTCAATAGTGTGGCACAAGCACCAACTGTTCCCTCGGAGTAATCAAATTTGACCAATAAAGCGATCATTAACATGATCACTAAAGGGATTGCAATCATTTGAATAAAGGACGAATGTCCGAAAAAGTTAAATATCGCAATACAAAATACAGAAGCGATTGCGCCGAAGCTGTTACCGGCAATCCGATGTTTCCCGTATTTGACGGTATTCTCATGATCTTCTCTTAATGTGAAAACAGCTGTGATCGTTGATACGACGTAGGTTTCACGATTCAAAAGAACACTAATCAAAATACAGAGGAATACACTGATTCCAGTTTTTACATTTCTTAAGCCAAAGGTCAATCCAAATAAGTTCAATCATGCCATCCTCTCAAAACAAATTTCAACGAAGTCGATTATACCACATTGCAGACGGTCAATTGCTTAGATTTTCAGAAAAATGAACAACGATTCTTTCATCGTACGTTGACAGGCAAATTTTATCAGTCGTCGAGAAGCTAGCTTGATACCATGCAATTTTCAACTTTGAGTGTTGAAAGGAATACAATAAGTGACCCCAACCCTAAATGAATTGACTTTCGTTGCCATCGCTTAAGACTCCTTTTTTTATTTCTCAGTCTGTTCAACGTTTAAATAAGTGTTTTGATAAAAAAATATTTATTGTTCATAAAAAGTTTGTTTTTTAGATATTATATTGAGATAATCAAAATAAGGAGGGTTTAAAATGAAAAAAGTGTCAATACTATTTGTTCTTTTACTTGGCTTTGTTGTTTTTCCGATGACAGTTTTTGCTGCATCTTCACCAAGTGTGAGCTATCAAACAAATATCCAGTCTCAAGGGTGGCAATCATGGAAAACAAACGGTCAGACGTCAGGGACCACAGGGAAAGCCAAGCGACTTGAAGCAATCAAGATAAAAATTACTAACGAAAAATACAAAGGGAATATTGAATATAAAACCTCCATTCAGAAACAAGGCTGGGAAAAATCGTTTAGAAAAAATGGGACTCTGTCTGGTACAAGTGGAAAAGGACAACGGTTGGAGGCGATCCAAATCAAACTCACCGGTGAGATCGCTAAGTATTACGATGTCTATTATCGAGTCAATGCACAACAATTTGGCTGGATGGGGTGGGCGAAAAACGGACAGTCTTCAGGAACGTCTGGCTTTGGTTTTCAACTGGAAGCAATCCAGGTCAAACTGGTGAAAAAAGGTGGGAAAGCACCTGGAACGACGAATGATGCATTTAGAGATGGACTGAAAAAATATGTAGACAAACGGGGCAAAGGGCTGATCAAAGGCTCCAAACAAAAGATTTATCATATACCGGGGAGTCAATATTATAATAAAACGACCAGTCCAATTCGGATGTTCAAGACAGAGGTGGAAGCCTACAAAGCGGGCTTTCGACCAGCTAAATAGAGGTGTGGCAGGCATTCGCTGAGTAAACATCTATGAGAAATTGCTTTACCAAAAAGGTAACGAGGCAACGAGAAGAGAGCTATTTTTGATCAAAAAGTAACTGAATCGTCTGATTCATTCTAAACATCCCTTTCCGTTAGCGAAAAGGGATGTTTTACGTATTCAAGATGATTTCTGTGCGTAGATCCGACGAATCTTAAAGTAATTCAGCACTTAACCTTTCATCACGAGATGCGCCTTGATTTAGCGAGGTTTCAACACAAAGCCACCATCTTCATCGTTCATTTCTTCGGTAGGCGTAAAAATAATATTTTTCCCATCTCTTTCAAGGGTAAAGATTGAATCACAAGCCATTAGGAAATCTGACGATGGATGCTTCATTGATAGTCGAATAGGGCTAGAAAATGAAAGCTGCGAAGTGTTTCTTTGAATCAACGGATGAAGGAATAGAGGAAGCAATTCCATCTGCATAAAGTTTTGTCAGGTGAATTCTAGATGATTTGATGATTAAATGGCCGGTTTAACATTGATATATGGCTATTAATGTGTATAATAAGTACTTGTGCGAAGCGCACCGCGGTTCATCAACCATCCCGCGTAATCAAAACTCGGAGAAAGTAGGGATCAAATGGAAAAATCAACAAATCTAACCAATCAACGTTTGCGTGTCGTCGCAGCCAATGGGATCATTATGGCACTTTATGTTGCTGTAACGGTTCTAGTCTCACCCGTTGCCTCAGGAGCGATTCAATTTAGGATATCTGAAGGATTGAATCACTTGGTCGTTTTCAACAGAAAATTGATGTGGGGTGTCGTTGGCGGGGTTGTAGTGTATAACATGTTCTTTGGAATGGGGATCTTGGATGTCGTATTCGGCGGTTTCGGAAGCTTCTTGGCTTTAGGAGCAACTGCATTGGTATATAAGAAGATTCCAAATGTTTTCGTAAGACTGGCATTTAATACCATTGTTTTTTCATTAAGTATGTTCCTGATTGCGATTATGCTAAATATCACCTTAGCATTGCCTTTCTGGCCAACATTTGCAACAACGGCATTGAGTGAATTTATTGTAATGACGATTACGGCACCGGTGATGTATATCATCAATCGTGCCGTTCGCTTCGATAAGCGCGTGTAAAAAAAGCTTGTTTTTTGCTTTGATGGTTCTCAAAAAACAAGAAAAAAGATCATTCCTAAGAAATGAAGGAATGATCTTTTATTTTATTCTGCTTTTAAGTCTTCGATCTCCACAACTTTGAAGTTTTTCGCTTCTAGTTGCGCAACGATCTTGTCGCATAATTCTTTTGATGTGTTTGCTGGTAAAGTGATCATCGTACGACGAATAAATTCGTCTTTACCGATGTCGAGAGTGATACAGCTAGCGATACTGCTGTATTTTGCGATTATTTTTGAGATAACCGCTAAGTCGCCTTGTTGACCTGTTGATGCGATCGTCAACACATAGCTTCCTTGTTCGACGCTCCATGATTGTGACAACATATTCAATAAGGAACTATGAGTCAAGATGCCGTAAAATTGATTGTTTTCATCTAGTACCGCAATATAAGGCAATTCTTTGATTGTAAAGAAAACCTTAAAAAATGAAGAGTTGACATAAATGAACTTCGTCGCATTTTTTAGCAGATAGGTGACGGGTAAAGTCATGTCACCGCCATTTGCTTTATGGCGATAGATGTGCATTTTATAAATATTTCCTCTAAAAATCTTTCCTGATTCATCTAGGATAGGCACACAACGATAACCAGACTCTTCTAAAATTGCCAGCGCTTCTTCTAAGGTAGCTGTTTCCTTTACCGTTGTTAAATCGCGTTTTTTGTAAACCATTGTTTTTAATAACATAATTTTCCCTCCCAAATACCCATTTAACACCATTATCATACCACAAAATCAGCAGAAACTATATTTATACGACAGAAAATCAAAAATTGACACAATCTTAAATAAATGGTATTTTTAGTGTTGGAAAACTTTATAAAAAGGGGGAGGACACTAAGATGGCAACGAAAAAAGCTGCTTTGGCTTGTTCTGTCTGCGGATCCCGCAACTATTCAAAATCAGTCAGTGAAGGTAAAAAAGGCGAACGCCTTGAAATCAACAAATTTTGCAAGTATTGCAATCAATATACTTTGCATCGTGAAACGAAGTAAGGAGGGAATCGAATGAAATTTTTGAAAAATGTTGTTGAAGAAATGAAAAACGTTTCTTGGCCATCAAAAAAACAATTACGCAAAGATACATTTGTGGTGATTCAAACAACCATTATTTTTGCATTGATGTTCTTTGTGATGGACACACTGATTCAAACGGTCTTCAATTGGATCCTAAAGTAACACTTCTTACTGATAGCGCTAGTCATTTATCACAAATCGTGCTATAATCGCTTTGAGGAAAAACTTCGGTGCAGCTGAGGTTTTTTTATTTTACAAAAAAGATGGGGAGTCCGAAAAAAATGGAATCTTTTGAAAAAAATTGGTATGTACTGCATACGTATTCTGGCTATGAAAACAAAGTAAAAGCGAACCTAGAGTCACGTGCACAAAGCATGGGGATGGGTGATTATATTTTCCGTGTCGTCGTTCCCGAAGAAGTAGAAACAGAAGAAAAAAACGGCAAAACCAAAGAAATCGTTCATAAAACATTTCCTGGCTATGTATTAGTTGAAATGGTCATGACGGATGAATCTTGGTACGTTGTACGTAATACTCCTGGGGTAACAGGTTTCGTTGGCTCTCATGGTGCAGGAAGCAAGCCAGCGCCTTTATTACAAGAAGAAATCAATTCAATTTTACGTTCGATCGGTATGAGTACTCGGACAGTTGAACTGGAAGTCGAAATTGGCGAAACCGTCAAAATCATCGAAGGTGCGTTTTCTGGTCTAGAAGGACAAGTAGCAGAAATCGATGAAGAAAAACAAAAACTAAAAGTGAACATCGATATGTTCGGTCGTGAAACCAGTACAGAACTTGATTTTGAGCAAGTAGATAAAATTTAACTGCTGGATAGACTAGCATGAACGGCTCATTTACGGTAAAATAACAGTAATGAGAATAAAGTGGACCAATTCGTTGGCCCACTTTTTTTCTCAAAATGAGTAAGCGCTTTATAAGAGGAAGGGGTCTTATGTCAAAATTATTTGCTTTTTTTAGAGTAAAGTTTCACAATGATTTTCATCCCCATACTAAAGGGATGATCTCTGTACATAATGGGTATAGCTTGTTGTTTCTTTTTAATTTGCTGCTGTTTTTCTTTGCCATGTTGTTTTTCGATCCAAGGGTGGCAGTCGAAGAGCTCAAGTTGATTTTATTTTCGGAAAGTCATCTTGTGACAGATTATATTGCTATGACTTCTGTAGGGTCGGCTTTATTAAACAGCAGTTTGATGACGTTTGTAGCGATCTCGATTTGCTATCATTATCGGGTGCCGATCACAGGAGGCGCGGTGTCTGCTATCTTTATGGTGACTGGGTATGGTTTTTTTGGGAAAAATCTACTAAATTTTATCCCGATATTTTTAGGCGTCCGTCTGTATTCGTATTTTATGAATGAACCATTGAAAAAATTTCTGTTGATTGCCTTGTATGGATCGTCGGTTTCTCCAATCGTCAGCTATTTTGCATTCAATGACTCACTACCGCCTTATTTTAGCTTGGTGATGGGGTACGGTATTGGAATTTTTACCGGTTTTTTGATGGTTCCCATGGCCTTATATTTTCAAGGACTTTTTCAAAGCGTCAGTTTATACAGTGCTGGATTCACTTCAGGAATGTTGTGTACATTAGTCGCCGCTATCTGTCGGATGTTTGGCCTAACGATTGAGCTAAGAACATTGGTGTCGCAAGAACAGCAGCCGCGTTTGATTCTCATGATGCTGGTTTTAGGAAGTGTGTTCGTAGGCTATGGGTCGCTGATGGCAATCAAGAAAAAACGATTGAATATGCGAGCGATTTGGTCTCATAGTGGCAAAATCGAACGAGATATCTTACGTGATACCGGCGTTTATAATACGATGATCAACATGGGATTGATGACGTTTTTGCTTGTGGCATATGTCGTCAGTATTGGTGCGGTTTTAAATGGACCAGTTATCGGTGCGATCTTTTGCGTCATCGGCTTTTCTGCTTGTGGCTCTCATGTCTTTAACTCGCTGCCTTTATTGGCAGGGGTGACGATTGCCAATCTATTGAGCGTATACACCATCAACGAGACGGTTACAGTCACGTCAGCGATTTTTGCGATGATGCTCTGTGCAGTAACAAATGCCTATGGCTGGAAAGGCGGCTTGGTGGTCGGTTTTGTGCACGCCTCAATGGTACTGAATATTGATTTCTTACATGGAGGTTTGAATCTGTATAACAATGGTTTTTCTGGCGGGCTAGTCGCCATGATGATCATTCCCTTATTGGATCTCAGCAAACAGCTTTGGCAAAAATCAGCCGATCAGGCGCAAGCTACCAAGGATGAAAAACCACAAATGGACTTGAAAGCACAAGAAAGCGAGCAGCCATTGGTCCCATTGGATCAAACAGAAGGAAAACCTAAATTTTCCGAGCCTGTGAAGGTATTAAAACCCGTTGCCCAAAAGAAACACTATAGGGTAGGCGAGTGGGAGTAGAAAAACCGCCAATGTCATTTGTTACTTGTTTAACAAGTAGGGAGTGCTTGCCTTTTCGTCGTTGGAAATAATGGGAAAATGAAAACCAACCAAGAACAAGCAAAGATTGGTTGTTCTTGGTTGGTTTTTATTCGTGTTCATTTCTAAAAAAACATCAACGATTGGCTTCTAAGATTTCTGCCTGTAGGCGTTGGGCAGTCGGTGTCATGGCTAGACCACCTTCAGCCGTTTCCTTGAAAATGCTAGGCATTTGTCGTCCTACTTGATACATCGCTAAGACCACTTCATCAGGTGGGATGACACTTTCGATTCCTGCTAATGCCATGTCGGCAGAGATAAAGGCCTGGGAAGATCCCAGGGCATTGCGCTTCACGCAGGGGACCTCGACTAAGCCCGCGACAGGGTCACAAATCAAGCCCATCATATTCTTGAGGGTGATCGCCACCGCTTGAGCCGCTTGGTGGGGGGTGCCACCTTTTGCACAAACCAAAGCCGCCGCTGCCATTGCGCTAGCAGAACCGATCTCTGCTTGACAACCGCCTTCGGCACCGGAAATCGAGGCATTGTTGGCAATCACCAGACCAAAGGCGCCGGCTGTAAACAAAAAGTCGACTTGTTGCGCTCGAGTCAGTGCCAAACGCTCACGTACGGCCATTAATACACCAGAAACAACACCCGCACTACCGGCAGTCGGTGTTGCACAGATCAAGCCCATTTTCGCATTGACTTCGTTGACTGCAATGGCATTTTGGACCGCTTGTAGAATGGTTTCTCCGCTTAAAAAATCACCGGCAGCAAGGTAGTCGTTCATGCGAGTCGCATCGCCGCCGGTCAATCCCGTCACCGATTTTACACCAGCGACACCTTCAGCGACTGATTGTTCCATAACAACTAAATTCTTTTCCATGATTGCAAGGATCTGTTCGCGACTACGACCAGTATTTTCTGCTTCGATCGCAATCATCATCTCTGCAACGGAAGGATAATTTTTACTTTCTATTACTAACTCTTCTATTGTATAGAACATGTGCTTATCTCCTTTAATCAAAATACGCAGCGCTGTAAACGTGCGGCAAAACTTTGATTTGTTGCGCCAGCTGATCATTGCGCTGATCGACTTCGATGATCATGATTGCTTTATCACCGACAGCTTCTCTCGTAACGGTCATCGTACCGATATTGATTTGAGCCTCTGATAGTAAATTGGTTACTTTCGCAATCATTCCCGGAACATCTTGATGGACGATCACATAAGTAGGGGTACCCAGTGTCAGAGAAATTTTGAAGCCGTTAAGCTCTGAGATTTGAATGTTGCCACCACCGATCGAGATGCCAGTGACAGATAGTTTGTGGCTACCTTTTGTCAAAATCATCTTGACCATATTCGGATGTTCCGCTTTTTCTTTTTTAGGGACGAATAAGACTTCGATCCCTTTCTCATAAGCGATTTTTAAAGAGTCCGCTAGGCGAGCATCATCTGGCTCCATGCCTAAGAGACCGCCAACTAACGCAATATCGGTTCCATGACCGCGATAGGTTTTAGCAAACGATTCATACAACAGGATATCTACACTGTCTGGCTGTTCGCCAAAAATACTGCGAACGATTTTTCCGATCCGGGCAGCACCGGCGGTATGAGAACTGCTGGGACCCACCATGATGGGTCCGATTATGTCAAATACACTGCGGTATTTTAATTGTTCCATTTTTTTCACCTCGATAGTAGTAAACGAATAGGGAAGAATTCCAGTAGTAGTGTAGCATAAAAAAATGAGAGAATGAAAAAAGCAGACCAAAAGCAAGTGATTTTTATTTCTTTTTTTAGCGATGGACTAACGAAAAGCGCTGGTGAGCATTTTTTCAAAAAAATCAGCTGAAAAACCTTGAATTATTCCATAAAGATGCTATAATATTCCAGTGTGCTTTCGTCACACGTTTTTTGTGTGTGCACATGAATCACCAAAGTGGGAGGAGAAATTTGGATCTCCAATTAACCACATCACGGACTCAAGGAGGTATGTCTCGTGGCAAAAAAAGTAGAAAAAATCGTTAAATTGCAAATTCCTGCAGGTAAAGCAACACCAGCTCCGCCGGTAGGTCCTGCGCTAGGTCAAGCGGGTATCAACATCATGGGATTCACTAAAGAATTCAATGCTCGTACAGCTGATCAAGCAGGTTTGATCATTCCAGTAGTGATCTCTGTATACGAAGACCGTTCATTTACTTTCGTTACAAAAACACCACCAGCAGCAGTATTGTTGAAAAAAGCAGCAAACGTTGAAAAAGGTTCAGGCGAACCAAACAAAACAAAAGTTGCAAAAGTTTCACGCGATCAAGTAAAAGAAATCGCTGAATTGAAAATGGAAGACCTAAACGCAGCTGACGTTGAAGCAGCAATGCGCATGGTTGAAGGAACTGCACGAAGCATGGGGATCACTGTAGAATAATTACAGCCCTAAGGAAGTAGCTTCTCAGTCGGCTTCATATTGAAAAATATGGGACACGTGGGAGGTTCTACCGTTATAACCACATCAAGGAGGAAACAAAATGGCTAAAAAAAGCAAAAAAATGCAAGAAGCATTGAAAAAAGTTGATGCTACAAAAGCTTATTCAGTTGAAGAAGCAGTAGCTTTGGCAAAAGAAACAAATATTGCAAAATTCGACGCAACGGTTGAAGTTGCTTACAAATTAAACGTAGACCCTAAAAAAGCGGATCAACAAATCCGTGGCGCGGTTGTATTACCAAACGGTACTGGTAAAACACAAACAGTTTTAGTTTTTGCTAAAGGCGATAAAGCCAAAGAAGCAGAAGCAGCTGGTGCTGATTTCGTTGGTGACGACGATATGGTTCAAAAAATCCAAGGTGGCTGGTTCGATTTTGACGTTGTTGTTGCAACGCCTGACATGATGGCTACTGTTGGTAAATTAGGTCGTGTATTAGGCCCTAAAGGTTTGATGCCTAACCCTAAAACTGGTACAGTAACAATGGACGTAACAAAAGCAGTTAACGAAGTAAAAGCTGGTAAAGTTACTTACCGTGTTGACAAAGCTGGGAACATCCACGTACCAATCGGAAAAGTTTCTTTTGAAGATGACAAATTGATTGAAAACTTCAAAACGATCCATGAAACATTGTTGAAAGCTAAGCCTTCAGCAGCAAAAGGGCAATACATGAAAAATATCTCAGTTACAACAACATTTGGTCCTGGGATCCATGTAGAACAAGCTTCTTTCTAATTTAATACAAAAATTCAAAACTTTTATTGACTTGACTACCTTATCTGTGGTAAGGTAGTCAAGGTTAAAAGTTTAACTGTACCGAAGACAGTAGGTGGCATTTGCCTTAATTTCCTACCGAGGACGTTTATTGAGAATCTTCAATAGTCCCTCTATGTCTACGGTGGCATAGAGTTTTTTTATTGTCCTTTATAGGACAAAGGAACAGTTTGTTTCGAAGAAACTCTTCCATCAAAATCAGGAGGTGAAATATAAATGAGTGAAGCAGCTATCGCTAAAAAATCCGCGATCGTTGATGAAGTGAGTGCAAAATTCTCTGCAGCCGCATCTGTAGTCGTTGTTGACTACCGTGGACTAACTGTTGATGAAGTAACTCGCTTACGTAAACAATTGCGTGATGCAAACGTTGAGATGAAAGTTATCAAAAACTCAATTCTTTCTCGTGCTGCTGAAAAAGCTGGTCTAGAAGGTTTAGGTGAAGTATTCACTGGCCCTACTGCCGTAGCATTCAGTAACGAAGACGTTGTTGCACCTGCAAAAATCATTAACGATTTCGCAAAAGACGCAAAAGCTTTAGAAATCAAAGGCGGTATCATCGAAGGCAAAGTTTCTTCATTGGAAGAAATTACTGCATTGGCGAAATTGCCAAACCGCGAAGGACTTCTTTCTATGTTGCTATCTGTGCTACAAGCACCTATCCGCAACGTGGCTTACGCTGTCAAAGCAGTGGCAGAAAAAGAAGAAGATGCAGCATAATTGCCGCATAATTTTTCAGTATTAAAAACTAAACTACTTACTTAAATGGAGGAAAACAAAATGGCATTGAACATTGAAAACATTGTCGAAGAGCTAAAAGGCGCGACAATCTTAGAATTAAACGATTTAATTAAAGCTATCGAAGAAGAATTTGGCGTATCTGCTGCAGCTCCTGTAGCTGTAGCTGGTGGAGCTGGCGATGCTGGTGCTGCTGAAGAACAAACTGAATTCACTGTAGAATTGACTGCAGCTGGCGATCAAAAAGTTAAAGTTATCAAAGCAGTTCGTGAAGCAACTGGCTTAGGCTTGAAAGAAGCGAAAGCAGTCGTTGACGGAGCTCCTTCAGCAGTTAAAGAAGGCATCTCTAAAGACGAAGCTGAAGCATTGAAAGCAGCTTTAGAAGAAGTTGGCGCTTCAGTAACTGTTAAATAATTATTTTTGATTATTATGAGCTAGAAACCTTGTTAGATAAGGGTTCTAGCTCTTTTTTTGTTTTTTGACCATCCCTTTGACCATCCCTCAAAAATTAACGTAATTTGAAAACTTTTCTGCTACTATATCTTTTTGCTTTTTAGTTACGTGAGTGTAGATATTCAATGTGGTTTGCACATCCGAATGACCTAACCGTTCTTGAACTTCTTTGACTGATAAGCCAGCTTCAAAAAGTAGACTACAATGAGTATGTCTAAACCCGTGAATAGTTAAATGTGGTAAATCATGAAGTTCGCATATTCTCGCTAAGATATTATTGAATCTTGTTAATACGATATAGTTATTATTCTTTGAAGCGAAAACTAATTGATTTGGCTGTAAGGCATTCTGTCCACATGCTAATAAATACTCTCGTTGATTTTTTCGCCATTGTTCCAGTATTTCAATTGTTTTTGTATCAAGTGAAATCGTGCGGTTTGAACTTGGTGTCTTGGGAGTCGTGGCAACAACTTTGTTTCTTTCATTTAACGAAGCAGTTTTATTGATAGTGAGCTGCTTGTTTTTGAAATCCACATCATTCCATGTCAGTGCTAATGCTTCACCTTTTCTTATTCCAGTAAATACAAGTAGTCTGAAAAATGGAAACGTTAGCGGAAAAGAGTCATTTTCACAGTAGATAAGAAACTGTTTCAGTTCATCTGCCTCTAAGTAAACTTCCTTTTTTTCATGAGCTCGATTTTTTCCTTTTGAAAAAGAGACATGGGACATCGGATTATCTACCAAAACATTCATCCTGATAGCAAAATCAAATATTCTAGATACATAAGATTTCAAAGCTCGATGAGTTGCATATTTTTCTTTCCATTCATTGATGACATTTTGACAATAGGGAACGGTGTATTTAGAAATTCGCTTGTTACCAAATTTTTTAGAAATGTTTTTATCAAAGAGAAATTTTACACGTTGATACGTACTTTCTTTCACAGTATCTTTATACTGCCTAATCCATAAATCTTTAATTTGGGTGAATGTATAATTTTTTTCTGGTGTATATTTGTTGTCTTTTACGTCAACATTTAGTCGAGCTAGTGCAATTTTTGCCTCTTTTTGGGTTTTGAATCCTCGACGTGTAGTGTACATTTTCTTACCAGTCAGGGGATCAACTCCCAAATACGCTTTAAACATGTAAGCGGTATTGCCATTTTTCTTTTGATATTTTTTTATCATGTTTTTCTCCTTTGTAATTCGCCAGTATACCAAAGGATAACTTTTCTCCTTCCTACGATAATCATAGACAGCTTTTTAAGACTAATCAAGGTTTAAAGTTTTAGTTGATTCAAGAATTTCTGGATATCTTCACGATCAAAGCGCATTTCTTTGCCAAATGGGATTATTTTCAATCCACTAGCAATCCATTGATTTAATCTTCCGTCTCCGATTTTTAATATTCGTTTAACTTGTTTGCGGTTAGGATACTGTGGTAGCTCTTCTATTTTATAATCAACTTTCTTCGATTCTTGTAATGCTTGGATAACATTTTGTGTGACGATCTCGATAAGAACATCGTCAAATTCAATTGGGATTTCTATTTTCATAATACTAATACCTCGTACACAAGAACATTGTTGCCACGAATGATGAATTCAATCAACAGATGTGTTCTTGTCTTTCTTTATTTTTGTATAGGTCACATTAGATTCTTCAAATTCGATGATTTGTTCATAATGCCCATGTTCATTTAGCACGTTTAGAAATTTTGGTGTTTTGCGGATATAATTGCTAGAAAATAATACACCGATACCTTCCTTATTCACTTTATTCTCAGTCAGTTTTTTTGTTTCTCTAGGACGTTTGAGGTTTTGAGATTTGAAGAAGGCTTTCTTTTTGTGTTCCTTGATATCCAAATCTTTATCAAAATACTTACTGACATATCTACCTCGATTTTCGGCAGCGTCCACATCAATCTTGTTAATCCAGATAAGGCCATGCCCCCAAATATCCATCAATCGTTCATGTGGAACGTAAGGGAATGAAAATAAGATAATATGATAATGGATCGCACCACGTTTTTGTTTTTCCCACGTTGCAAGATACTTAATTCGGGATTTCTTCGTTTTAAATAATTGGTAGTTTAGTCGTTTAATAAATTTCTTGAATTCATCATTCGTAGCATCAATGTTCTGCATATTCTCTTTAAAGGTAAGTGTTAAGAATTTTGTATTATGATTAAAATTTTCATCAACTAATCGTGCGATTTCAAATCGCATATTACGATAATGTTTTGATTTTCGTTTTAGACTGTTGTATTGTTTTTCAGCAGATAACTCATCAAATTTTTTGTTGGGCTCTTTTAAGTTTTTAATCCATTCAGGAGTCTTATGTGTGAATTCATCATTTTTCTTTTCATTAGTCTTATAAAAAATAGTTTTTTCATATTCCCAAATTTCGATATACGTAGGAGTTTCAATGATTTTTTTATTGTAAGCTTTTAACAATCATCAGCACCCCTTACATAGTTGACCATGTTATTCAGTTTTCAATGAGCGGCTTTGGCTGAGGCCAGCCGCCCATTTCGAAACCACCCAACAAACAAGTAGGAATTTTAGTTATTTGAGTTGTTGGATTGAGGATTTGTTAGTTTTTTGTTCATTAGTGTAGCTGAATCGGCAGTTGCTGAAAGTCCATAGCTAACAAGTTGCCCATTGGCTCGCCCCCATGGTGAAACAAGTAGGTTAGCGAATGTGATAGTTGCGATTCCGTGCTCATCCAACTCCTCTTTCGTGATGGCAGGCAACTCACTTCGAACCTTGACACTAATTTTTTCGAAACGTAGTTTTGGAAGTACACATTCATAGCTCCATCCTAAAATTTCCCCATCTCTTTGCCATCTTGAAACGTTGACGACTTGATATTCTTTTTCTAGTTTGTCCTTTGGTAAGGTTAAATCACTAATTTTTACTGGCATAATCTTTATCCCTTCTAATATCCGATTTCATATACGATTCGTTTAAAAAAATGTAGGGTACCTCTACAACTTGTATCATATACGTTTTTAGATACGGCGTCAATAGTTTTTACAAAAAATATATACGAATTAATATACGTGTGTTATGCTGTATATGAAAGCATATAGGAGGAATCAAAAATGTTTGGATTACTACAACCCGATAAAGTAAAAGTTGGTGGGAGGTTAAAGCAGGTCAAAGACGAGTTGAATATTTCATTTACTGAATTTGGTAACCGCCTAGGTTTAAAGAAGTCAACAATCAGTTCGTATGTTCAAGGATATAATCTAGCACCCATCGAAGTGATAAAGAAAGTTGCGAAAATAAGTGACAGGTCGGTTGGCTGGTTTTATTTTGGTAATATAGAGGAATATATTGCAGACTACCTTAAATTGAAAGGACAAGCTGATCTAATTAAGACGTATCCAGAAGTAATCAGTCAAATTAAAGAAGAGTTTTTTACTGGAGACTTTAAAAACCCTGACTGGGAGAATGGGGTAGGATATCCAGTTGAGGAATTTATTGATGATTGCTTTGCCGATATTTTACCAGATATTATGAATCGCTATGTGTCTAATATAGTGAACGAACAGGTTGCAAATTCAGACAAGCTAAGTGATTTGACTGAGAAAGAAAAAGAAGAGGCGGCAGCTATTATTACTTCGGATACCAACGCTTATATTGAAATGAGCGGTGAGATAAAGTACGGAGAAAAAGAAAAGATCGGCAAGATGGTAGAGGATGCAATTGATAATCTTGAAAGAAAAGGAAGTATTGAATTTTCAGAAGAATATATGATTGGAAAATTGATTAATGTGTTAGATGACGATAAAGCAACAGAAAAGATGATTTCTGACTTGTCGCAAATGTTAACAGACAAGCCATTTTCTACTTTTTTAGGTGGAAAAGAGTTAGTCGAGATATTTCAGGCTATGCGACCAGCGTTGATGAGGTTGTATGCGGAGAAACCGGTGGATGAGATTGATGAATTGTTCAGAGGATAGTATAAAAATGTAATTACAGTTTAAAATGTACAAGGAGGAATAAAAAATGCCAAATACTGAAATAATTGAGAAAATTACTGGGGAGGGAAAAACGGGTACACTAAACGATTCTATGATCAAAGAACTTAGTGAAGGATATAAAATATTGATTGAGAAGGAATTTTCTTCGGACTATGTTAAGCAATGCTGTTATGAGTTAAGAGCTAGTAACATATACTATAAACCTTATGAAAATGAAAGTTCTAGAAAAGTTGTTGTTGGAGAAAATGACTATATATTGATTAAGCCAAACCAACTTGTTGTTATAATAAGTAAGGAAAAATTGAACATCCCTAACAATATTGTTGGGAAAATATTAACAAAGGGGAAATTATTTTCGATTGGTTTGCTACCAGTAAATACTTATGCTGATCCTGGTTTTCGTGGAAATATGGGGATTGTGTTTTCCAATATTTCCAATAACTATATTAAGATATATCCTGATGAGGCTATTGCAAAAATAGAGTTTTCAAAATTAATAGAAAAAGTTTCACAACCATATTCTGGTCAACATGGTTATGAGAGCGAGATATGGCCAATACCTGTTGACATGATTCTTTCCAAAAGAGAAATAAGAAAGGATAAACGAATTTCTTCTAGCCAAATTGTTGAAATTTCTGAAATGTTTGGTGAAAAATTAGGTGCGATTTTAAAAAGGATATTGTGGTTTGAAAAAGGATTTATTTTTTCGATGGTAATTTATGTGATAGTAACATTAATTTTACTAGGACTTCTTCAAAATAATTTAATTGAAACGGTTAATGGAATCTGGGTAGGAGTCATTACGAATTGTGTGTGGTTGCTAGGACAAGTAGTTATTAATATAATTGGTAGGTATAAAAAATGAATATAAAGGATTTTATGGAAATTCAAAATGAATTTGATAAAAAACATGGATGGTCTAATTCTGAAGCCAAGACAATAGCTAAGAAGATTGATCAATTGAAAGATGATATAGTAGGATTCACTGGAGAAATGGGAGAATTCTCAAATATTGTAAAGAAAATTAGTAGAGAACCATCTGATGAAATGGACATTTTTTTTGAAAACAACATAGAAAATATGAATGAAGAAATAGTTGATGTTTTTATCTATTTGCTAAGAATCATGATAACTTTAGATATTGACTTAGAAAAAGAGTATCTAAAAAAACTTGAATTTAATGAAAGGAGATTCAAAAAATTTGAATAGTAATAGTAACATAAAGTTTGTATTTGCACCAATAAATATAGGTATTGCGAAGCACGGAATTATTGATAAACACTTTATCGATTTTTACAGTGAAAGATCTGGAAAAAAAATTGATTTAACCTATGTTGGAAATGTTGCGATAAATGAAGAATACTCTACAAATTTCAATACCCCTTTCTTTGTAGATACTAATTTATTAGAATGGGGAAAATTAGTTGAAAAAATTCACTATAATGGTAGTCAAGCAGGTGTGCAATTAGGTTGCAGATACTATACAAATCCAGCTTTAAGAAAAAATACAGTTCAAGCACAAGGTACTTATGTAGAAAAAATGATAACCTTTATAAAAAATCTTGATGTTACTGAAATTGAAAAAATTATCGATGAATTTGTAGCTAGTTCACTAATTGCCGCCCAACTAAATTTTGACTGGATTCAAATACATGCGGCGCATGGTTATTTTCTATCGCTATTGTTATCACCTGAAATAAATAAGAGAGAAGATAAATATAATTATGATGATTTGCATGTTATAGATAAAATTGTCAAAGGTATAAGAACTTGTTTTAAAGAAATAAAAATTGATATTAGGATATCTTTACTAGAAGGGATAAATTCTAAAGAGCGTGAATTTCTAGAGAGAAAGAGTTTGATTAGTAAGCTAGTTGAAATGGATTTAGACATGATTAGTTTCTCAAATGGATTGTATGATTATGATAAACAACTGATATATCCTTCTCAAAAAGATGGGTTTTTACCTATGTATGAATTAGCAAAGTTTTTCCTTATTAAGTATCCAAACATGGCGTGGAATTTTTCTGGAAACGTAAATGATATTGATAAAATTAGACAACTATCAACTCATGATAATTTAAGTTTATCTATCGGAAGGGCATTAATTGCTGATCCAGAGTTTTTACTTTTATTTGATGATGGAAACAAGCAAAGAAGAGCGATTGAGAGCCCATGTAATTTCTGTGGTTCATGCCATTACTATTCAAATAATGAGACCAAACTTCGTTGTCCACAATATCAAAAAAAATATAATAAGCAAGTAGTATTGTGATTAACTAAAATATAGTTCAATTAATCTCGAAAAGTTCTTCTTCTTCCTTTTAATTACTTAACCTTGTTCAGAAAAATTTCGATATACTGGCGATTTTTTTGACTATCTTTTTGACCATACTTTGTAGATGTTATAAGAGGATATCAGAGTTTTTATCTGTTTCAAAAATACTAGAAATCTTATTCTAATAAGCAACAGGGGCTACTAGACATCTAAATTATTGACACAGTTAAATAATTTTTCTTAGTGTCAAATCGTTTCGTATGAAGGGGTTTGGCGCTTTTTTTGTTAGAGGCTGAGATTCCTAAAAAGTAATAAGCAGCGATCCTCGTTTTTTTATGAGCGAGGATCGCTGCTTATTTTTTTCGAAATTGTTGGAATAAGAACACGAAAATAAAAAAGAAAAATGCTTCCCACAACGTTGTGGTCCAACTAAAGCTGCGGTTAATACCAAAAACGAGATTACCAATATTGGAAACCACCAAATACAAGGCTGTTGCTAGCAAAGAATAGCCGAATCGTTTGCCCATCATTACGCCTCCCTTTGCTATGATTGTAACAAGTCAAAAGAGTTGTGGCAATCAATTCTGATGCAGTGATGATAAATTGATCGATAGTAAGAGAAAAACCGAACGGTCCGTAGTGATCGTTCGGTTGAAGAGGATGTAGCCCGGTTCGCTTAATCCAATGGAACATCAAAGATCCAACCGGTTGGTGCCGAAATATCGCCGAATTGAATGCCGGTCAATTGGTCATACAATGCTTTTGTTTGTGGACCAACTTCCGTTTCGCTATAGAACACATGGAAATCCTCGCCGTTTTGGATCCCGCCGATCGGGGAAATAACAGCAGCTGTTCCGCAGGCACCCGCTTCGACAAAACGATCCAGCTCATTGAGATAAACATCACCTTCCACAGGGGTCAATCCTAATGAATGTTGCGCTAGATGCAGCAATGAATATTTTGTGATACTTGGTAAAATAGAAGGAGATTTTGGTGTCACAAATTCATTAGCAGCCGTGATCCCGAAAAAGTTGGCAGAACCGACTTCTTCGATTTTGGTATGCGTTTCTGGATCAAGGTAGATGCAATCGGAAAATTTCCGTTGATGGGCTTCGTATCCAGGTAACAAACTCGCCGCATAATTTCCACCAACTTTGGCTGCGCCAGTACCATTTGGTGCCGCGCGATCATAATCAGAAACAATGAAATTGGTTGGTGTCAATCCGCCCTTAAAGTAAGGTCCGACCGGCATACAAAAAACCGTAAAAATATACTCTGGTGCTGGGCTTACACCGATATTTTCTCCGACGCCAATCAATAGAGGACGAATATACAAGGTGGCGCCGCTGCCATAAGGCGGAACATATTCCTGATTTGCTTTTACTACTTGTTTTACCGCATCTAAGAAAAAGGCCTCAGGAACCTCTGGCATACGCAGGCGATAGGCACTGCGGTTCATCCGTTTGCTATTTTCGTCTGGACGGAACAAATTGATGCCGCCATCTTTTCTTCGGTAGGCTTTTAGTCCTTCAAAACATTGCTGTCCATAATGAAGAGCGGTTGATCCCTCGTGGATATGCAGATAATTATCCTCGGTAAGTTCGCCTTCATTCCAAGAACCGTCTTTCCATGTTGCCAAAAAACGCCATGGCGTTTTGATATAAGAAAACCCTAAATTTGACCAATCGATTGTCATTCGTTCACACCCTTTTTTAATTTTTCTAAGTATAGCACTTCAGAAAAGAAATGTCATTATTTTCTGAAAATTCTTCTGTAAGAATATTTGGTGACAGTGACGTGTAAAGAAAGGGGAACCGATCTTTGCTTGTACGAGTTCCCCAGATTGTTTTTCTACAAGTTCTGTGCTTCAATGAGAGTATAAAAAAACAAAAAAGGGGGAACGTTTGTGATTGAGGAAGTGTTGACGGACAGTCTGGGGATCGCTGCTGCGTATCGACGATTGAAACCAATCATGATCCATACACCACTTGCACCAAGTAATATTTTAGGCAAAGAAAAAGAGGGCACGATATTTTTGAAATTAGAAAATCTACAGCGCACCGGCTCCTTTAAAGCGCGGGGGGCGTATAACAAACTCGCTTCATTGACTGATGCAGAAAAACTTCGCGGTGTCATTGCCTGTTCTGCAGGAAATCATGCCCAAGGTGTTGCTCTCGCCGGATCGTTACTGGGGATCAATGTCCGAATCTTTATGCCATTAACGGCTGCCAAAACAAAAATAGAGGCGACAAGAAGTTATGGCGCACAAGTCGTTTTAGCAGGAGAGACGTTTGATGAAACCAAACAACTGACACTAGACGCCATGAAAGATAGTGGCGAAGTATTTGTCTCTCCCTTTGATGATCGTGCAGTAATGGAGGGGCAAGGAACGATTGCGATCGAACTGTTGGAGGATCTTCCAGATGTTGATAATGTCATTATTCCCATCGGCGGTGGTGGGTTGATTGCTGGGATTGCTTTAGCCTTAAAAGAACTTCGTCCAGAAGTCAAAATCATCGGCGTTCAATCCTATGGCGTTTATGGCATGATCGCCTCACTTTGGCAGCAAAAGCTAGTAGCCAATCGCCGCAGTAGAACGATCGCCGATGGCTGTGATGTTGCTTTGGCAGGGGAACTGACCTATGATGTTTTAAAGACCCGTATCGATGAAACGGTCTTAGTTGAAGAATCCGATATCGAACAAGCGATCCATTACTTAGCATTGAGGGAAAAAGTCATCGCAGAAGGGGCTGGTGCATTAAGTACGGCGGCGATTTTAAGCGGACAGATCGATCATTTGCTTCGAGGAAAGAAAACTGTGGCATTGGTCTCCGGCGGCAATATTGATTTCTCTGTGTTTAAGGAAATCATCTGAGTGCAACAAGCCTTCCAAAAAAGAAAGAAGAGACCTGATTAGACATTCTCCTAATTGGGTCTCTTCTTTTAAATTCAAAGCAGGCGCTCAGATGATTACTTTGGGAGAGAAAGTATTGTTTCGATCCACTGTCCAAAGGTTGTTACATATTTCAACGGTCCGATCAATGTAAATCGTGCCATCGTTGGGTTGATTTTTTCAAAGTAAAAACGCCGACTTTCCCCTGAGTAAAGTGCATTGAACTCATCAATAACGATTTTTTTTTGCTGTTGTAGCAATTCCTCTGATTCAATAAAGAAATCAATGGCAAGTAAGCTTTCGGGTATCTGTTTTTCTGAACGTATTGAAGCAAAAGAAAGCAGGGGATCTTCAAATGGTTCGCCCATCAACGAAGCCACATCTTTGTAAGAAAAGCGCCACTGCCCGCCAATTTTTGTCCCTTTAAGTTGGTTGGTCTTTTGATAATTTCGGATGGTTCGAGTCGTTACGCCCAGTTTTTCAGCGACTTCTTCAACGGTATAATAATCTTTCATCGGTTCCTCCTACAAAGCGATTGTACGATCACAAAAGCGTTGCTCCTCTTTCTTATGACTAGTATAGATGATCATGCGTTTTTCTGCATGTTTTTTTAAATACTTCATAATCTTTTCGGCAGCTTCATCATCAAGGCTGCTGGTAGCTTCGTCTAAAAGAATGATTTCGGCATCACTTAATAATATGCGAGCTAGAGCGATTCTTTGCTTTTCTCCTCCAGACAAGTCGGCACCATTTTCCGTAAGCCTGCTAGTCCATGAGCGCTGTTGAAAAATGGGCGCTAAAATACCAGAGGTTTCGATAATTATTTTTTCTTCTCTCGTCATTTTTCTTCCCCATACAAGATTTTCTTCAATTGTCCGAGAGAGAATCGTAGGGTCTTGAGCAAGGTAGAGGGTTTTATCTGTTTCAGGGTTTCTTGGCTTGATGCGTTTACTCTTCGTTGAAAGCGAAATTCCTTCTGATGGATAAAGGCCAGCAATTGCCTTTAAAAACGTTGATTTTCCTTTTCCTGAAGCGCCAGCCAAGTAAATATGTTCACCAGGTTTCAAGGTTTCTTCAATGGGAAAGGAAAAGCTGTGGTTGCCAATGGATACGACAGGGTGGTCGAAAGTAAGACTCAGAGTAGCTTCACGCGTTTGGTTCCAGCGGTCATCGGGAGCAGCCAATTCTTCGTTAACAAAACGTTGATTGGTCCTCAGAGTAGCTGTATCAAGATTGATTTTCGTTAAACCACTTAATGCAGAAAAGTAAATGGGTAATAGCACGCCAATCAAAATCAACGCAGAGGTTGGCAGTTCATCTTGTAATATTCCTTGAATCATAAACAAATAGACGCCGATCTGGGCGATCTGATTGATCGCATTAAGGACTAAACTAGTCGTTTGGGCAAAAGTATTGGTGTTTGCTAATGTTTGATACATCGATGTCAATTGAGAGGAAAACAGCTGCTCAGGAACAGCGTCACTCCATTGCTTCATTGTATCAATATGGGACAATGTTGTTAACATTTCCTTATTGCTAAGAGCAAATGCTTCTTGCATATTTTTCATCTTAATACTCAACTGTTGATTGATCCATCGAAACCCAAAAACATTGATGGGAAATAGCGATAGTAAAATGAAACCCAGTAAATAATGCAATTGGAAACACAAAAAAAGTGGGATCAGCAATAAGAAAAAGCAGCGAATGGATTCGCTAAAACTACCGCAAATAAACAAGTATAAGGAATCAACAACGCCAAAGATGCGGTTTAATAGATAAGTGGGCTCCTTTTCAGAGAGTTCTACATAACTCTTCCTTTTCATTTTTTTTAACAATTCTAAGAGATGGCGAACATTCATCGAAGCTGCATAGCGCTCTTTCATCACAATCAATAAGAATTGCGCGCAATAAGTGATACTTAATATGAACGCTAATAAGCCGACGAGATGATCAAAGCGCAGTGCGTGATCTTCTTGTAGAAGCAAAGGGAAAGCGAGGTTTGTCAGGACAGTCAAAAAAACTAGCAAACTACTCAAACTGATAAAAAGTTTATTGTTTCTAATAATTTCAAACATAAAATCAACTCATTTCCTATATTTTCCTAAATAGTAGATGTTTTTATGAAAATTGTCAACAAAAAAAGAGTTCCTGATTAAAGGAACTCTTGAAAAATTAAAAGCTGCGTCCGCCGCCGCCGAATGTTCCGCCACCAGAAGAGTGGGTCGTACTGCCACCGCCGCCGCCAGAAAAACCGCCACCACCGCCTCCACCATTATTCGAAGGACGGGGGATGCGTCTGGTTGTGACAAAGGAATTGACTAAGCGATCTTCTTTTTGGGTCAGATCAATACTTGATTTTTCTAGATAGTTAAATTTGTAGCCGCCCATTTTTAATTGGTAACGGGATTTAACAATGATGAAAAAAGCGATACTGATCACTGCCGCGATCGCTAAGCAAATAGCAATTTCTAGTGGCGTTATCACTTTGTAATAAGTAATTTTTCCGGTATCACGATCGATACGATAATGATCGGCAGGAACACCTGCTTCCACAAAACCCTCTGCTTTTTGCAGATAGACCAATGCAGCTTGATAATAATTTCCCTCTGCCATCTGGTCAAATACCGCATCAAGTAGCTTATCTAGACGTGAATCGGTAAGATAATCGATCATATTTCCGGAAGTCGAAACGTGAAATTTCCGTTGCGCCATATCGATCACCAATGCCGAACCGTTGTTGTCGTTGCCGATCCGTCTTGAAAGATATCGATCAGTGTACAACTCGATATCTCCCGTATTGCTGTTTGTTGTTTGAATAAAAACTTCGCCTTTGATCTTTGCATTCAGCGCTTCTGCTTCTTCGTTCAACTTCTGGATCTCTTGTTCGGTAAAGAGTCCAGCGTGGTCTGCGACTGTCTCTTCGGCTGCGAAGGCGGGCAGGGCGGTTAAGAAAAAGCCAACCAGCAGTAACAACAAATAAGATAGTTTTTTCATAAGAAATACGCTCCAATCAATGCGAGGATGGTCGTTGCCGCGAAAATTGCGCCACTGACGATTCCCAAGCGCTTGTAACTAATCGGTAAAACACCGCTGACTTTTCCGGTTTGCCCATTCATCGCATAATAAAAGGCACTCTTGTTTTCATCATCGGCTCGATAGGTCACTAGCCATACAGGAAGCAAAACGTAGTTGTTTTCTTCTTTTGTTAGATTGATGGAACGATTGTTGCGTTTAAAACTAGTATAGCCATTGACGGTACCTGCTAGCAGATTTTCAGCATAACCCGATAATTCGTTTTTGACTTCGTCAGAAAGATCAATGTATTCAATGTCTCTTTTTTCTGCTTGGAAGCCGGCTAAATACTGACTGCGAAAATTAACAGCTTTTTCAAGGGGAAACGGCTGAACGCCAGTCACCATTTTTTGCTGAACGTTTTTTGACAGCGCATGCTTGAGCAATTCATTCACCTTGATTTTTCCTCGTCGCAAGACATCGTATTGTTTGTGCTCAGTATATTCAATATCACCAACGCGCCAAATACGCAAAGAGGTACCCATACCTGAAAGCAAGCCATTCATCTCAGCATCGACGACCCAATAAGGGAAGTACACACCAGTCAATTTCTCTACTTGTGCTTGATCGAAGAAATCCCGTGGCACAAATTTTTTCTTTTGCGCCCATTCTAAGAATTTCGCAGTTGCTTCTTCCTTTTCGATGGCAAAAGGGAGGACTTTGTTAGGTAAAAATTCTCCTGAAAGCCGTCCCGACAAAACGACCGGATTATGGCAAAAGTAGCAATAGGTTGCGGCTGTAGTCGCATCCGTCACGATTTCAGCACCGCAGCTGGGGCAGGTGAAAAGGTCCATCTGCCCCGCTTGTGCATCGGCTTGCTCTCTAACTTCTTCTTGAAGGGACGGTTCGGTCTCGGTCGCTGCAGAAGGATCTGAGACAGGAGTATCGGCCATCTGCGCTTCTTTTTGCTTTTCTTCAAAGGCAGTGACTTCGTCTTCAGTAAAAATACTCAGACAAAATGGACAATGAAATTTTTGATCGCCAGGATCAAAGGTTAAAGCGCCACCACAATTGGGGCACTTATGTGTGATAACATCCATCAGCAATCCTCCTCAATTAGTCTACTGGGACACCTTTGAAAGGTTTGCCGCAATTCGGACAGAATTTTGGAATGCCGTTGGCTAAATCGATCACTTCACCACAATCGCTGCATTTCATTTTCAGGCTTGGTCCATCGCTCGTTGGTTTTGGCGTCCCGCAATTGCTGCAGAATTTACCAGTATTAGAGGTGCCGCATTGTGGACAGTCCCAATGATCTGCGCTGTTTTGTGCGGAAGCCTGTTGCTGCTGCATCTGCTGCTGGTTGTTTTGAGACGCTTGGTTCAAATAACCGCCGCCAGCGTTCATCCCCATGCCCATGCCAACAAACCCAGTCGTAGCCCCAGCGGCATTGCTACCGGCAGATTCCATACCACGAGCAACCGAACCTTGAACATAGCCTTCACGAATCGAAGGGTCGCCTAACATTGCCCCTTGGTTCCGCATGTTGATCAGTTTTACGGAATCATCCGTATAAGAGATGCTTGCGACGGCAACAGAAACGATTTCCATGCCGCGGAGTTCTCGCCAGCTGTCATCAAGAACCGTTCCCATATATTTGCTTAATTCCATGCTCTTAGATGGAACGTAAGAAATTCGTTCGCCATCAGCGGACATTTTGTTGATCGCTGTTTGTAGGGCGGTCAAAAATTCAGCTAAGTACTGCTCATTGATGTCGTTGATATCGACTTGACTTTTGTTTTTTGGGATCGCATTCGTATAGAACAAAATTGGATCGGTAATTCGTAAGGAATAGTTTCCGTGCGCCCGTAAGAATAGTTCTGCGTTATAAAAGTTGTCAAAATAGTTCAAAGGCGATGAAGTACCGAAGCGAATTCCTTTGATTTCTTGAAGATTGATATAAAAAACTTGTTGTTTTTGTGGTGTAACGCCGCCAAACTTAAAGCGGTCGAAGGTTTCAGAAATCGCATCTTTCAATGAACCGTTCAACATCGAAGGCGCTAATTCATTTTTGACGGTATAGTAGCCTTCTTCAGCGGTATAATCGATGATTCGCCCGCCATCAACCAATAACATCATCATATTCGGATAGACATGGATCACTGACCCATCAGTGATGACATCTTCCGTGCCTTTTCTGTTAGAACCGCGTTTGTCATTACGCCGCACTTTGACACCTTTTGTCATTACTGTCGAATCGCTCATATTGTCAGGCTCGATCACCTCTAGCCATTGATCTGCTAATCCGCCGCCAATTGCGCTTGTTGCCGCTTTGATAATACCCATTTTCAGTCCTCCTTTAAATTGTTTTCATCACAATAGATGAACGTAGATTCATTATACCATAGGAGGTGAGATTTACGTTATCAGTCTAAAGTTGGAGAAGAGGAATGGTCTTTTTTCTTGAAAATAGGGAAGAATAAAAGGATATAGTGAGTGAAAGCGCGCGGAATGGCTCTTCGAATTAAATTTCCTTTTCTTTTAAGATTCCACCACGCAAACGGTGGTTTTTTTAGCTGATATTACGTATAATAGAAGGTAGCGAATTTTGAAATGAGTGTGGAAAACTATGGCCTATCAAGCATTATATCGTGTTTGGCGTTCTCAGCGTTTTGATGATGTTGTCGGACAAAAAGCAATTACCCAAACCTTAAAAAATGCAATCGATCAAAATCAAATCTCGCATGCTTACTTGTTTACGGGCCCTCGAGGAACCGGGAAAACAAGTGCAGCGAAAATTTTTGCCAAAGCCATCAATTGTCCGAACCAAGTCAATGGCGAGCCTTGCAATGAGTGTGACATGTGTCGCTCAATCACAGCAGGAACGCAAGAAGACGTGATCGAAATCGATGCGGCAAGTAACAACGGTGTAGAAGAAATTCGCTTTATTCGTGATCGTGCGAACTATGCACCGACCCAAGCAGAATACAAAGTTTATATCATTGATGAAGTGCACATGCTGTCAACAGGCGCATTTAATGCATTACTAAAAACATTGGAAGAACCACGGAAAAATGTTGTCTTTATTTTGGCAACAACAGAGCCCCATAAGATTCCAGCAACGATTATTTCCCGAACCCAACGATTTGATTTCAAACGGATCAATACGCAAGACATCGTGGGTCATTTGGAAACGGTCCTTACTACTAGCGAGATCAATTACGAAGCAGAAGCTTTACAGATCATTGCGCGAGCCGCAGAAGGCGGTATGCGGGATGCCTTGAGTATCACCGACCAGGCGATCGCTTTTAGTGATGGAACCGTAACGACCCAAGATGCTTTAGAAGTGACGGGCAGCTTGTCCTATGAAATGATGGACCGTCTGATGCAGGCTTGTGGGGAAAAAGAAGTTGCCGATGCGTTAGCGACCTTGCGGGAGTTATTAGCCTCTGGTAAAGAAGCCCGCCGTTTATTGGAAAACTTGTTGGTTTATTGTCGAGACTTGCTGATGTATCAACAAGCGCCGCAGCTGCTATCTGAAAAGTCTCTGCAGTTGACTGAAGCGTTTCAAACACTGGCAAAGATTACCCCGCCAGCAAAAATCTATCACTGGATCACGGTCTTAAACGATACGCAAAATGAAGTACGATTTACGAACAATCCTACGATCTATTTGGAAGTGGCTGTGGTCAAATTAGCCAATGATCCAGAAAGTGCTGCTGTTGCCAGCAATTCAGCTGACAATAGTCAAGAAGTGGCGCAGTTACGTCAAGCACTGCAAAAACTTCAGGCAGAGGTGCAACGACTGCAAGAGAATCGACCGACGGGTGCCGTTGCTGAAACCACCGCGCCAGTGAAGAAAACCAAGGCGACCACTACGTTCCGTTTACCAAAGGAACGCGTGTTCCAAGTGCTGAAAAGTGCAACGAAGAAAGACTTGGCAAATGTTCGTAATGTTTGGGACGATCTTTTGATGTCTCTTTCCGTGACGCAAAGAGCTATGCTGCACTCCAGTGAAGCAAAAGCTGCCAGCGAATCGGGCGTCGTGATCGCTTTTGACTATGAGATCTTATGTCAGCGAGCAAGTAACGACCAAGAGTTTCAATTGATGATCCATAATCAATTGTCCCGTATGATCAAAGACTACGCCCCACAGGCTGTCTTTATTACAAAAGAAAGTTGGCCGACGCTACGACAAGAGTTTTTGGCTGGCGGTCAAGCAACGGAAGAGTCAGAAATTGAAGTAGAGCAAGAAGAGACCGAAGCCGCTCCTGTCGAACCAGAAAATGACGACTTAGTAACAAAAGCGCAAGAGTTATTTGGTGAATTAACCAGCATTGAAGAAAATTAATGAATATGGAGTGATGAATAATGATGCGAGGCATGGGAAATATGCAAGGCATGATGAAACAAATGCAAAAAATGCAAAAAGAAATGATGAAAGAACAAGAAGCACTAAACAGCAAAGAATTTATCGGCGAATCGACAAATGGCTATGTCAAAGCGACCTTTACTGGCGATAAGACGTTACAAGACATTGCTATCAATGAAGCAATCGTTGATGCTGACGATGTGGAAATGCTGCAAGATATGATCATTTTAGCCATCAATGACGGATTAAAGAAAATTGAAAAAGAATCGGAACAAACAATGGGCAAATATACAAGAAACATTCCGGGTCTATAAAAGGAGAAATGACGGTGCAATATCCTGAACCGATCGCCCGATTGATCGACAGTTACATGAAACTGCCGGGAATTGGACAAAAAACCGCAACACGTTTGGCATTTTATACGATTGATATGAAAGAAGAAGTCGTCAATGAGTTTGCTAAATCGTTGCTTAGTGTTAAACGAGATTTGCACTTTTGCAGTATTTGCGGAAATATAACGGAAGAAGATCCTTGTGAAATCTGCAGTGATCCCACAAGAGACAAAGAAACGATTTTAGTAGTTGAAGAGCCTAAAGATGTCATGGCATTAGAAAAAGTCCGCGAGTATCATGGACTTTATCATGTGCTGCATGGCGTGTTATCCCCGATGGAAGGGACAGGTCCAGAAGATATCAACATTGCATCCCTGATACAGCGGCTGCATGATGATCAGGTCAAAGAAGTGATCATTGCGACCAATGCGACCACGGAAGGCGAAGCGACGGCGATGTATATGTCGCGTTTGATCAAGCCTGCCGGTATTAAAGTCACGCGTTTGGCTCATGGCTTATCTGTGGGCAGCGATATTGAATACGCGGATGAAGTGACCTTGCTAAAAGCAGTAGAAGGTCGCCGAGAATTATAAAGATATTGGAGGCAATTAGGGTGAATGGATTGTTTATAACCATCGAAGGACCGGATGGTGCTGGAAAAACCAGTGTGATCGAAGAATTGTATCCTCGGTTACAGCTTGAAGCAACAAGAAAAATCGTTAAAACAAGAGAACCTGGCGGAGTTAAAATCGCTGAAAAAATTCGTAAAATTATTTTAGATCCGCGAAATGAAGAAATGGATGAGCGGACCGAAGCTTTACTTTATGCAGCGGCACGCCGCCAACACTTGATTGAGGTTGTCCTGCCGGCATTGAACGCCGGACACATCGTGATCTGTGACCGCTTTGTTGACAGTTCGCTTGCCTATCAAGGAGCTGGACGTCGCATCGGGATTCCTGAGATCGCACGGATCAACGAGTTTGCGACGGAAGGAACGACCCCTGATTTTACCTTGTATCTAGATGTTGACTCTGATACTGGCTTGCGTCGCATCCAAGAAAATCGTGCACATCAATATGACCGACTAGATTCGGAAGGATTGGAGTTTCATCAACGGGTTCGTCATGCGTATCTAAAGCTAGCGGAAGAAAATCCTGTACGCATTCATAAGATTGATGCTAGAATGGGGTTACAAGAAGTTGTTGAATCCAGCTATTCAGCAATCGTTGAATCGTATCCTGCTTACTTCAAATCAATCTAGGGTAGGTTGGATAACACAAAGGAGATGGTCCCATGAAATTAATTATGGCAATCGTACAAGACAAAGACAGTAATCGTTTGGCAAATGAGTTTATTGATGCCAATATCCGTGCTACAAAATTGTCATCAACGGGTGGTTTTTTAAAGGCTGGTAATAGTACGTTTATCATTGGTATTGAAGATGACCGTGTGCAAGATGCGTTAGAATTGATTAAAAAAACCTGTCAATCAAGAAAGCAATATGTCTCGACACCGATGTCACTAGATATATCCTTAGATGGTCAAGTTCCTTATCCGGTCGAAGTCGAAGTCGGTGGCGCCACCGTATTCGTGCTGCCAGTTGACGGATTCCATCAATATTAAAAAAGGAGCATTTCATGGAGGAGTTATTTCTACAAGAATACCAGCCTCTTGTTTTTGCCCAACTAAAAAAAAGTATCAAGCATGGGCGCATTGCTCATGCTTATCTTTTTGAAGGGGACAAGGGGACTGGCAAGCATGAACTAAGTCTATGGCTCGCAAAACGCCTTTTTTGTGCCAATGTACAAGAAGAAGCGCCATGTGGTGCATGCAGCAATTGTCTACGGATCGCCCAAGGAGAGCATCCTGACGTTATCCAAATTGAACCTGATGGGCAGATGATCAAAGTCGACCAGATTCGACAGCTGCAAGAGGAGTTCTCAAAAAGCGGCTTTGAAAGCCGTTTGAAAATCTTTATTTTGTCTCAAGCTGACAAAATGAACAACAGCGCTGCCAACAGTTTACTAAAGTTTTTAGAAGAACCAGTGGGAAACTTTCTGGCGATCTTAGAAACGGAGAGCCTTGGTCGTATTTTGCCAACCATCCAGTCTCGCTGTCAGATCATTCATTTCTCTCCTTTGTCAAAAGAAAAACTGCAAGAAAAGTTACAAGAAGAGGGACTTTCTAAAGAGACAAGCCGACTTCTAAGCCACTTGACCAATAGTTATCATAAAGCAGTTGAAATCTCGCAAGATGAATGGTTTAATGAAACTAAGGATGCTGTTAAGCGTTGGGTGAATTACCTTTTGAAGAAAGACCCGCAAGCATTTATTTTTGTTCAGAAAAAATTATTGGGTCTAGCAAAAGAAAAAAATCAGCAATCAGAAATCTTTTTGCTCTTGTTATTTTACTTTCAAGAGGAGCGGGATCGATTGTTGGGGCAAGGTTTATGGGGAAAAGAGATCAATCGTGCCATTGAAGCCGCATTGCAAGCACAAAAAAAGTTGCAAGCCAATGTGTCTTTCCAAGGTGTGGCAGAACAATTTTCCGTGAAAATCATCTATGGATAAAACGCAGCAGCCGGAAAAGGAGACCAGAGATGATCGAAGTTGTCGGAGTGCGTTATCATGACGTAGGCCAGATTTATTTTTACACACCGAAAAAACAGACCTATACTATAAATGACCAAGTCATCGTGGAATCACAAGATGCTAAATGTCTTGCCACAGTCGTCACCAAAAGCAGAGAAATGAATGAGAGCGATTTGCCTCAGGTAGTCAAACCTATCTTACGTCGGGCGACGAAGAAAGATTTGGAACAGGCAGCAGCCAATCAAAAGGCGGCAGATGAAGCGTTAAAAATTGGAAAAGAAAAAATCCGCGCACATCAGTTGCCAATGAAATTGATTCGAGTAGCCTATACCTTTGAGCGGACAAAACTGATTTTTTCGTTTACTGCAGAAAGCCGTGTTGACTTTCGCGAATTAGTCAAAGACTTGGCAAGTGAATTTCATACCCGGATTGAACTGCGCCAAATCGGTGTCAGGGATGAAGCGAAGGCGCTAGGCGGAGTTGGGCCCTGTGGTCGCAAACTATGCTGTGCGACGTTTTTAGGGGATTTTATCCCTGTATCCATCAAGATGGCTAAAGATCAAGGACTTTCCTTGAATCCTGCGAAAATCTCAGGATTATGCGGTCGTTTGATGTGCTGTCTTAAGTATGAAAGTGAAGAATATGAGCGGGCGAAAAAAGAATTGCCGGATCGCGGCAAGGAAGTTGAAACGCCAGATGGCAAAGGACGTGTGGTTGGGCTGGATCTGTTGAGCCGAGTGATCAAAGTCCGTTTGCATGATCGGCAAACACCAATCGAATATGATTATGAAGAACTAGTGACAAAATAAGTAGGTGACCATAATGAGCATGGACAAACGATCAATATATGACGGATTGAATCAGTTAGAATCGGAGTTGCAAAATTCCTTAAATAATCTAGCGGAAATGAAGCAGTCTTTGCAAGAAATCGTCGAAAAAAATACGACATTAGAATTGGAAAATCAACGCTTACGTGAACACATTCGTGAGTTGAACCAAGTGGCAGATGCACCCGCTGAATCGGTCAAACAAGAACTTTCTAAATCACGAATGAATTTAGAAAAGATTTACGAAGAAGGATTTCATGTTTGTTATGACTTATACGGTTCTCGCAGAGAACATGATGAACCTTGTGCATTTTGTCTAGAAGTGATCTATCGTGAAAGCGGCAAATAACTGACTGACAGTCTAATAGGTTCGTTAGAAAAAAGATCAGTTTCCACTGGTCTTTTTTTCGAAAGGAGCAGTACATGCAAAAGCAACAAAGTTATAAACAAGACACTGGAAAACTGTATCTTGTTCCGACACCGATCGGGAACTTGGAAGATATGACGGTCCGTTGTGTCAAAATTTTAAAAGAAGCGGACCTGATCGCAAGTGAAGATACTCGCAATACCCAGAAATTGTTGAATCATTTTGAGATCTCGACACCGCAAAAAAGCTTACATGAACACAATTATAAAGAGCGAGTTCCGCATTTGGTAGAACAGCTGCAGATGGGCAAGACCATTGCCCAATGCAGCGATGCTGGTATGCCCTCCATCAGTGATCCGGGGCATGAATTAGTCAAGGCCTGTCTAGCTGAAGGAATCGCGGTGATTGCGCTTCCGGGACCTACGGCAGGTTTGACAGCGTTGATTGCTTCAGGCTTATCGCCGCAACCAAATCTTTTTTATGGCTTTTTACCTCGTAAGAAAAAAGAACAAAAACAAGCCTTGAGTGAATTAGCGACCCAGAAAGCAACGATGATTTTTTATGAGTCACCCTATCGAATCGCAGCGACGATTGAAACAATGCTAGAGGTATTTGGTGAACGTCAGGCAGTCATTTGCCGAGAATTGACAAAAATCCATGAAGAATACTTGCGAGGGACCTTTTCTGAATTGATCGACTATTTAGAGCAGCAGCCAATCAAAGGAGAATGCTGTCTGTTGGTGGAAGGCTCTTCTGAAATACATGAAATTGTTTATGAAGGAAGTTACGCAGAACAAGTAGCTGCCTTGATGGAAGAGGCCGAAATGTCCTCAAAAGAAGCAATCAAAGAAGTGGCTAAACGTAATCAAGTAAAGAAACAGCTTGTCTATCAAGCGTATCACCAAATAGAAGAGTAATCATACCGAGACTTCTCTCGGTATTTTTTTTGTTCACACGCTTACTTATGTGATATTACCTAACATATAAAGTCAGCTATTTTCAGAAAATTCATGTTTTTCTCAGAAAAATCTAGATTATTCGAAAATATGATGTTAGGATAGCTAACATATAGAAAGGGAGGCGTGTAAAATGGATACAGGGAATATTGCATTTATTTTAATTTGTAGCGGTATGGTTTTTCTAATGACTCCAGCATTGGCATTTTTTTATGGAGGATTGGAACGACGCAAAAACATCCTCAATACCATGATGATGGTGATTTGTACGATGGGCTTGGCGTCCGTCCTCTGGGTCGCTCTAGGGTATACATTATCCTTTAGCGGGACAGGATCATTTATTGGCAATTTAGACAAAGTCTTTTTCAATCATGTTTCGATGTCAGAAGGAGAGGGAATTCCAGAAGGGTTGTTTGCTGCCTTTCAAATGATGTTTGCTTTGATCACAACGGCGATTATCACTGGATCAGTCGTTGGAAGAATGCGGTTCTCTGCTATTTTTCTATTTATTGGCTTCTGGCTGGTTTTTGTGTATTTTCCAATGGCGCATATGGTGTGGGGCGGTGGCTTCTTAGATGCGATCGGCTCGATCGACTTTGCAGGAGGCAATGTCGTTCACATCAGTTCGGGAATCAGTGGGCTAGTCTTAGCGATCGTTGTCGGTAAGCGACGAGAATTTCATCAAACCGAATATCGTCCTCATAATATTCCCTTTGTTGTACTAGGTGCCGGTCTTTTATGGTTTGGCTGGTTTGGCTTTAATGCTGGCTCTGCGTTAGCAGCTGATGGTCTAGCGATCCACGCCCTAATGACCACGAATACAGCAGCAGCCAGTGCGATGCTTTCTTGGATGCTGATCGAAAAAATCGTCGTGGGAAAACCGACAATCGTCGGTGCTTGTACAGGTGCAGTGGTGGGCTTAGTTGCCATCACACCAGGGGCGGGGTTTGTCTCCCTTTGGTCTTCCTTTATCATTGGCGCTTTAGTCAGTCCGTTTTGTTACTTCTTTATTTCCGTCATCAAACATCGATTAGGGTTAGATGATGCATTGGATGCCTTTGGTTGTCACGGGGTAGGCGGAATCTTCGGTGGTTTGATGACCGGGATCTTTGCCGATCCCGCTGTTGGCGGACATTCAGGATTGCTTTATGGCGGTGTTGATCTTTTTATCGCACAAGCCGAAAGTATCGTATTTACGATTTTGTTCGCTGGTATCCTATCCTTTGTCATAATTACCTTGATCAAATGGGTGATGCCGATTCGCGTATCTCAGCAAGAAGAAGCGGTGGGGATGGATCGGATCGAACATGATGAAACGGCCTATCCTACCTTTATGGGGTTAGATTCTTAAGAGTGGAGGAGCAGTCATGAAAAAAGTTGAAGCGACTATTCGCCAAGAAAAATTAGAGGAGCTAAAAGCCGCTTTGGATCAATCGGATCTGATCAGTGGGATGACGGTCAGTCAAGTTCTCGGGTGTGGCAATCAAAAAGGGTTAAAAGAGTTTATTCGTGGCCAAGAAGTGATCACGACTCTTTTACCGAAAGTAAATGTCCGCTTTGTTTTGGCAGATGAAAAAGTCGATGCCGTGATTGAGCTGATTGTATCGATCTGTCGGACAGATGAAGTCGGTGATGGCAAAATATTCGTCTACCCTTTGGAAGAAGCGATTCGGATTCGCACCAATGAACGAGGAGAAGCTGCCTTATAGCAGAACTTCTTGGGTCATGAACCGTGCAGCAAAAGTAGCGAACGTATAGGGAAGGGCCAATGAAAATTGGTCCTTTTTGCGTCTTTGTCTTGATTCCTTGCTTGATAGGGAACTTCTGTTCGTTTATAATAAGAAGCGAGGTGAGCAACGATGTCGGAACTGCAATTTCCCTTAAAAAATGATACGAGCCGCAAAATTATTCATATTGATATGGATGCTTTTTTTGCTTCGGTGGAAGAACGGGATGATCCTGAGCTGGCCAAGCATCCCCTTGTCATTGCCCGTCACCCAAGTGATACCGGCGGCCGAGGAGTGGTCACGACAGCGAATTATCTGGCGCGACAATATGGCATCCATTCGGCAATGAGCGCACAAAAAGCCTACGAGCTTTGTCCGCAAGCGATTTTTAAACCGGGGAATCATCAAAAGTATCGTGAAGTGTCCCAGCAAGTCAGAGAAATTTTTCACCGATACACCGACATCATCGAACCAGTTTCAATTGATGAAGCGTATCTGGACGTCACAGTGAACAAAATCAACTGTCCTTCAGCAATTAAGATCGCTCGTCTGATTCAGCGAGACATCTGGCATGAGACCCATTTGACTTGTTCGGCAGGCGTCAGTTACAACAAGTTTTTGGCAAAATTGTCCTCGGATTATCATAAACCACGAGGGTTAACAGTGGTGATGCCGGATGAGGCAGTGGCCTTTTTACAACAACTACCCATCGATAAATTTCATGGGATCGGGAAGAAAACTGTCCCCAGGATGCATGAGTTAGGCATTTTTACAGGAGCAGATCTATACGTTTGGAGTGAGATGGCGTTGATCCGCGAATTTGGCAAAATGGGGTATTCTTTGTATCGTAAAGTTAGAGGAATCCATGATTCACCAGTCAGTGTGACCAGAGAACGAAAATCAGTCGGTAAGGAGCATACATATGGCAATCCATTAACGAGTGAAGAACAAGTCTTAAGTCAATTACGCGCCATCGCAGAAGAAGTTGAGAGATCACTAAAGCGCACACAGAAACATGGCAAAACAGTCGTGTTGAAAGTCCGTTACAGTGATTACTCTACGATCACTAAACGAGTGACTTTGCCGATTTACGTTCATAAAAAAGAACAGCTATTTTCGGAAGCCAGTCTCATTTGGGAAGAGATTTTAGGTCTTGAAAAAGGCATTCGTCTTTTGGGAATCACCGTCACAAATCTCGATCCTCTGACCTATGAAAATATCGTACTGCCTTTATGGCAAACATCTGACGATCAGTAGACCTAAAAAGGAGGACCAATATGACGATCTATCAAGTATATGAAACGATGATTGCTTTGGCTGATGAAGAACGAAGGGAAAAAATGGCCGCCTATATGCGGCATCAGTTTGAGTTTTTAGGCATCCCTACACCGTTGCGCCGTCAGCAGGAAAAAGCAGCCTTTAAAGTAGCAAAACAAATGAAACGAATCGATTGGGAATTTATCGATCAATGTTGGCAAAGCAGCTATCGGGAACACCAGTACCTTGCGATTGATTATTTAGTGGCGCTGGAGCCCTTTTTATCAGCCGTTGATCTAGCAAAAATTGAACAGTTAGTCATAACGAAATCTTGGTGGGATAGCGTGGACGCACTAAGTGAGGTCGTCAGAAAGCTTGTTCGCCGACTGCCAGCGTTAAAGGTTGAGATGCTTCGTTGGAGTCTTGAGGATAATCTTTGGCTACGGCGAGTGGCGATTCTTCACCAATTGTTGCAAAAAGAACAGATGGATCGACCATTACTTGAAGAGATCCTTGTCAACAATTTGGGGAGTTCTGAATTCTTTATCAACAAAGCCATTGGCTGGAGCTTGCGAGACTATGCCAAGACGAATCCTCAGTGGGTCCAAGATTTTCTTCTACGCCATCAAAAAAGTCTGGCGCCTTTGACGGTTCGTGAAGCAAGTAAGTACCTTTAAAAAGCTTGGTCACTGATTTTTATATAACAAAAAAAACACCGTGCATCATCTTTGAAGGAAGATGTGGTGACCCCAAAAGTTCGATTTTTTGGTCTAACTTTTGGGGTCATCTCAAGATGCACGGTGTTTTGAGTCGTTAAATTTGTTTTTTGATTTGTTCGTAGCTTGCTTCAGCATCTTTGCACTTTGCCCAGATAACCGCTTTTCCTTGTTCTCGAGATGCAGCAAGATCAATGATTCGTTGATTGCTGCTACCACGAAACTGCAAGTTTAGGTTTCGCTTGCTGAGTTCAAAACGGCCGTCCACCAAAATATCAATTTTGGATAAAAGTTCTAGTTTGTCAGGGGTCTCCAAGAGCAGTTCTTCGTAAGTGTAGCCTGACCAGCTCCAAATGTCCTTGCTATGACCAAATTCGGCGCGAACGCGATCAACAACTTTCAGACAGACCGTCGTGTTCAAGAAAGGTTCGCCGCCTAGGAGGGTCAGTCCTTGAACATAGTCATGTCGCAGATCCTCAATGATTCGATCCTCTAGCTCTTGGGTAAAAGGTGTGCCGTAGCGAAAGTTTTGGACGGCTTTGTTGAAACAGCCTTCACAAGCAAACAGGCAGCCGCTCACATATAAACTATTTCGGATGCCTTCACCGTCCACAAAGTTGAAGGCTTTGTAATCAGCAATATAATTTTGACTGTACTCGTTTGCTTTCCATTCTTGGGGCTTAGGATTTCTCATACGAAAACTTCTTTCTATTGTGAATTACAGGGGTTGTTCGATAAAAGGAGTGTAGAAGAAATCTAACACTCCTTTTATGATTATTCTTGCAAATGTTTGACCCGAGCAGAGATTTCTTTGTGACGACCGTTGACCATCGGGCGAGCTTGAGGATTTCCAAGATACCCGCAGGTTCTTTTGACAACATCACAACTTTTTGGATCGTGATTGCCACACTGTGGACATTCAAAGCCTCGTTCGGTTGGATTAAAGTCTCCTTCATATCCGCACTCGTAACAGTGATCGATAGGGGTATTTGTTCCAAGATAAGCGACCCGATCATATGCGTAATCCCAAACTGCTTCTAACGCTTTTGGATTTTGCTGCAAGACTGGATATTCACAGTAATGAATAAAGCCACCAGAACAGTATTTTGGATAGTCCTTTTCAAAATCAAGTTTCTCAAATGGTGTCGGATTTTTCCGCACATCATAGTGGAAGCTATTGGTATAATATTCTTTGTCGGTAATATTTTCAACTTCACCGAATTTTTCGGTATCTAAGCGACAGAAACGATCGGTCAAGCTTTCACTAGGGGTCGAGTACACACTGAAATGATAGCCGTATTCATCGCCCCAGGCATCGGCATGAGCTTTCAATTCTTTCACGATCGCCATCGTAAAGGCCTTTGCTTCTGGGTCTTGTTCCCAAGTTCCACCGTAAAAAGCCGAAGCAGCTTCGTATAAACCAATGTAACCAAGCGAAACAGTGGCACGTTTGTTTTTGAATAATTCGTTGACATTGTCTTTGCGATCCAAACGCTCACCGAAAGCCCCATACATATAAAGGATCGGCGCATTGGCGGGACTCGCTTCTTTACAGCGTTCCACTCGATAGACAAGGGCATCTTTAACGATTTGCAGACGGTCCTCCAGCAGTGACCAGAATTTTTCTTGATCGCCATTTGCTTCTAAGGCGATCCGTGGAATATTCAATGTCACGACACCTAGATTCATCCGACCGACATTGATTTCTTCACCACGTTCGTTTTTCCAGCCTTGCAAGAAAGAACGACAGCCCATCGGCACTTTAAAGCTGCCAGTCAATTCAACCAATTTATCATAATTCAAAATATCCGGATACATCCGTTTAGTGGCACATTCTAAAGCCAGTTCTTTAATATCATAGTTCGGATCGTTAGGTGCCAAGTTGACCCCACGGCGAATACTAAAAATCAATTTCGGGAAAATAGCGGTACGCTTTTCACTGCCTAACCCGTTGATGCGAATTTGGAGAATCGCTCGTTGAATTTCCCGTTCGAACCAGTTGGTTCCTAAACCAAAGCCAAGGGAAGTAAACGGCGTTTGTCCGTTAGAGGTGAATAACGTATTGATTTCGTATTCTAGACTTTGCATTGCATCGTAGATATCTTTGCGGGTTTTGCTCTTCGCGTAAGCTTCCCGACGTTCGGGTGTCTCAATCCATTCTTCGGCATCTTTTAAATGTTTTTGGTAATTCAACTCAGCAAAAGGAGCCAATAATTCATCTGTTCGATCAGCAGAACAGCCACCATATTGACTCGATGCTACATTTGCAATGATTTGTGAGATTTGAGCGGTGGCCGTTTGGATCGATTTTGGCGATTCCACTTCGGCGTTCCCAATTTTAAATCCATTATTTAGCATGCCTTTAAAATCGATTAGGCAGCAGTTAGTCATTGGGGTATATGGATGATAATCCAAGTCATGGTAATGAATGTCGCCTTTTTGGTGGGCATTTGCCACGTGAGGAGGCAGCATTTTCAAACCAATCGATTTTCCTACGATCCCAGCGGTCAAATCACGTTGTGTGTTGAACACGTTACTATCCTTATTGGCATTTTCATTGACGACCGATTGATCTTTATTCATCAATTTATTGATCGTAAAGTTGATGTCTGTTGCTTTGCTGCGTTCGAAATCACGATGGGTCCGGTAGTTGATATATTCTTCAGCCAAGGCATACTCGTTCTTTGCTAACAAGATATGCTCGACGATATTTTGGATCTCATAGATTTTTACATTTGTACGAAAACGTTCCGCGATCTCGTGATCGACACTGTCAACGATCTCGGTGATTTTTTCGTGGTCGATGGGAGAAAGCTCACCGTTGATTTTTCTCAGGGCTTTCACTAACGCATCATAAATTTTTTGATCATCAAAATCGACAAGCCGTCCATCACGTTTTACGATTTTTAACTGACGCAAAGCGGACTGTCTTTCCAACCCTTGCTCAGGATTTCTCTTAATGTTCATCATTTCTACCACTCCTTATCTTCCACAATATAATAAAACAAATTGTAGAAATGAGCAACTATATATAGTAGTCGTAAAGGGTTTGTGTTTTGGATATACACAATATATGGTGTATATTCATTTAGGTGTTTCCGAGAAAACTTGATAAGATTAAGGATTTGGTTGTTCCATGTTTCACATAATGAATAAAAACTTTTTTAAATTTATTTTTTCTCTGTTTTGAAGCAGAAGTATTCAATGATAAAGTATGCTACCATAAGGAGAGAATTTTTTTAAAGGAGGGTTCTGTGTGAAAAATATGATCGATGTGAAGCATCTGACAAAAAGTTACGGCACCCGTTTCAATCAAACCAAAGTATTAGATAACCTTTCTTTTGCAGTGGATCAAGGAGAATTTGTTGGGGTCATGGGGCCAAGCGGTGCTGGGAAAACGACCTTGATGAATCTTTTGTCTTCAATCATGCGACCTAGCTTAGGCTCGATCTATATCGATGGCAAAGACATTACCCGAATGTCGGAAAAAGCCCTCAGCGATTTTCGCCGTCAGCAGATTGGCTTCATCTTTCAAGATTTTAATCTTTTAGAGACATTGACAGCCAGAGACAATATTTTGCTGCCTTTAGCGATTGATCGTTTGCCCGTGAAGGAAACCCAAGTACGTATCGAGGAGACGGCCAATTTGTTAGGGATCGAACACTTGTTGGATCGCTACCCAGAAGAATTGTCTGTAGGGCAAAAACAAAGGGTCGCTGCTGCTCGGGCGATCATCAGTCGTCCGGCGGTCCTTTTTGCTGATGAACCCACGGGAGCCCTTGATTCAAAAGCGGCAACAGAATTGTTACGGTATTTAGCGCAGATCAATCAACAAGAAAAAACGACGATCTTGATGGTCACCCACGATCCTTTTACCGCCAGCTACTGCAATCGGATTCTGTTCATTCGCGATGGTGTCTTCTTTGCGGAAGTTGTCAAAAAAGGCAGCCGTCAGGAATTTTTCGAAAAAATCATCGATATGCAGGCTACGATTGGAGGCGGTCCGCGCCATGTTGTTTAAAATCGGCTGGCGGAGTTTTTTGCGGCAGTTTCGCAATTATATGGTGTATTTTATTTGTATGATGACCGCCGTGATGATTTTTTATTCCTTTAACGCCTTGATGAATGATCGTCTGCTGAATCAACGGGTCCAGCAAGACATCCGCATTGAAGGGGTTTTAGGATTCGGCAGCAGTGTGGTTGCCTTTGTCGTCTTGTTTTTTATGCTGAGTGCCAATCATTTTTTTCTTAGTCAGCGACAAAAAGAAATCAGTGTTTACCAGCTTTTGGGGTTGCGGCAAGGTCGTCTTGCTTGGCTGTTGCTACGGGAAACGTTTTTACTAAATTTTTTCTCTCTAGTGACCGGTATCTTTATGGGAATTATTTTTTCAAAATTCTTCTCAATGATTTTGATTCGGGCGATGGGCCTAAATTTGACCAGTCATTTCTTTAATTCACCGCAATCGATTTTTTCGACGGTCTTTGTCTTTATCGCCGCAATGATTATATTGAGTATTCAAGTGATCCTTTTTGTTTGGCGTACCCCAATGAGTGAATTGATCAAGACCGAATACCGCTTACCGATCAAAAAAATGAAAATGACTCCGTTTCGTACATTGATGGGGGTCCTAGGTCTGATTTTACTTGGGGTAGGGTATTATCTGTCATTGACCCTAAGGGAAACATGGACCAACTATATCACGTATACGCAAGATTTTTCAGCGATTCTATGGATCCCTTTACTGATTCTATTTTGCTGTATAACGGCAACCTATCTCTTTTTTGATTGTTCCTTGCCAGCACTGTTGTATTTTTTGAGTAAACCAAAAAAACGCCTTATCAAAGGGGCGAAGTTGATTGCTTACAATAACGTGCGTGCTTACTTGCAAAGGACGTGGAAAAGCTACGCCCTTTTGACGATTATCACTGCAATCGCGATTTCATTGATAGGGGGAACAATGGGGGTCATCTCTTTGAATTACCAAGCAACGAACCGTATCTATCCAACTTCCTTTCAGGTGTCAGGAGAGCAGGCAGGGGCCTTGCGTACCCTTTTAGAAAAGTCGGATGTGCCAATTACAGCGGAACAAGCAATTCCCTACAAAATGACCAATATGACGGTGCAGACACGCTACCTAGGAGAGTTGCAAGATGAAAGTGTCGAAAATATGATGGTGAATCTGGTGGCACTTTCGGATTATCAGCGTCTGCGAAAACTGGTTCCGGGTGCTCCTGAGATTCGACTGAGTACTGATAAGCAAGCTGTACTTTTTGACAGTCAATACGACGTAACTCGCTCATTTATCACATATCGCGATGAAGTCAAAGTCGGCAGTCAGCATAATTTTAAACTCATTCAAGCCGAACAAGATTATTTTGGTGATAGTGCTTTACGCTATTCTTTACCCAATGTCCTTGTCATTCAAGATGAGGCGTACCAACAAATCAAAGGATTCACCTATACCATTGCTTATTTACAGACCGAAAAGGTGCAAACAGACGCGCTGACACAGTTGTTGGATGAAGAGCTGCCAATCGAGTGGGCGCATCCATTGACCTATGAATTTAGCGACGACCAAAAAAACGTACGCTTTTATCCAGAGACCGCTCGGGATTCAAGTAGTGATAGTGGTCAGACGACCGCATATCGGCTAACGTTAGCCAATCGCTTTACAACAATGCGCGGGGTGCGACGACAAGCAGGAATCATTTTGTTCGTATCGCTATTTGTTGGGGTGATCGTTTTGATCACCACGTCTAGTAGTTTGATCGTTCGGCAATTTTCTAACACGGAGCGGGAAAAGTACAATTATCGACTATTGACAAAATTAGGCTACACCCGTAATGAAGTGCGCAAGTTGGTGTACTGGCAAAACATTTGGATTTTTATGCCTGGCACCTTATTGGCGATTTTGCATGCGGTATTTGCCATCAATACTTTCACACAGATCATCGATAGTCCCGGGTATTGGGTTGCTCATTTGTTTGCAGCAGTGGCAGCAGTCGTCTATCTGTTTGCCTATTTGATTACCGTCAAGCTGTGTCTGCGGATTATTGAAACTTGATTGAATTCTTTCTAAAACGATCCCTAGAATTGAAGCGAACCTTAAAGGTTAGACCAAAAAATCTAACCTTGAGGATCACTACAAAACGAGGATCGTTTTTTTTATTTAACCAATCTTTTTGTATTTCCCTCTGGTACCAGATTAAGAGAATGGTATAATCATAATCAACGAGACAAAGGAGGAAGCGAAATGGAGAAAAAAGAAGAACAGCTTTTAATAGACCTAACGACTGCACGTGGGGTTCCTGGGAATGAGGAGGAAGTGCGTGAAGTCTTTAAAGAATATGCCAAAGACTTTGCTGAAGATATCTTTTTTGATGGTTTAGGAAGTGTCATTGCCAAACATGTTGGTGATGGCGGCGGTCCGAAAATTTTTATTTCGGGACATATGGATGAAGTCGGCTTTATGGTAACAAAAATCACAGAAAAAGGCTTTATTGAATTTCAAACCCTTGGGGGCTGGTGGGGGCAAGTGATGCTGGCACAGCAAGTGGAGATCAAAACCAATGAAGGCAAAGTGATCCACGGCGTAGTCGGCTCAAAACCACCCCATGTGTTGAGTCCAGAAACTCGAAACAAACCTTACGATATCAAAGATATGTTCATCGATATTGGCGCGTCAAGCGAAGAAGAAGCCAAAGGCTGGGGCATCCGTCCTGGAGACATGATCACCCCCTATATCCAATACAAACGGATGAACGACAGCAAATTTTTGCTAGCAAAAGCCTGGGACAATCGAATCGGTACGGCGGTATCACTGCGGGTATTAGAAACCTTGGCAGCAGAAGGACATCCAAACTGCTTGTTTGCCGGCAGTGACGTGATGGAAGAAGTTGGACTACGAGGTGCGCGAACAAGCACTCACTTAGTGAATCCTGATATCGCTATCGCACTAGATACTGGTACCGCTGGGGACACACCTGGAATGACACCAAAAGAAGCGGATTCTGTGTTAGGCAAAGGCCCACAAGTCTTGATTTTCGATGCTTCCATGATTCCTCACAAGAAATTATTGAATTTTGTGATCGATGTCGCCGAAGAGATGGAGATTCCCTTCCAATATACCGTAATCACTGGTGGAGGAACTGATGCCGGACAAATGCATTTGACTCGTGATGGGGTTCCTTCGATCGCTATTACAGTGCCCGTTCGTTACTTGCACTCGCATACTTCCGTCATTCATGAGGATGATTACTTTAATACAGTCAAGCTTGTAACGGAAGTGGTCCGCCGCTTAGATGATAAAACCGTTAAAGCATTGCGCAGTTATTAAGGTGAGCCTATGAGATCAAACAAAATGATTCGTGAGACGGCTAAAAACTCCTTGCGAGGATTCTGGGGAACGTTCGTCTTAAGTATTTTAGCGACGGTTGCCGTTCAAGCGGTGGTCAGCTCGCTTTTTAGCAGTATTGGGACTTCTTTTGGTGCAAACAATGCAGGGAGCTGGATCGATCTGATCTTGGATAATTTTGTCTTCTTTGCGTTTTCGGTAGCATTGAGTATCATGGCACTCTATCTGGTTCGTGGCAGAGGAATCCAGGTGGCGGATATTTTTCTAGTCTTTGATAAGCGTCTGTATGTACCGTTTTTGCTATTAAACCTAGTGAGCGCGCTTTTAAATTATCTTTTGAGTTTTGCGATTTTCTTGCCGCAGTTTGTCTTATCAGGACTCAATCAGTATTTGGACTTGGTATTAAATTTTAATCGGGGAATCTCTGTTGATGTGGCTATGTTTAATGGTTCGGTCGCTTTTGTGATTGGGACCTTTCTCTCCATCATTTTGTTCTTCTTTTTGTCACAAGTCGTTACTGGTGTGATCCAATTAGCAATCTATCTGCGCTATGATCAACCGGAATTAGGGGTTCTTCAGTCTATCAAAGTAGCCTTTGCTCTCTTACGGCCGCATCTGGGGCAATACATTTGGCTGCAGTTATCACTGATTGGTTGGTTTATTCTGGGTTTCTTGGCGCTTTTGATCGGGATGTTGTGGGCAAACGCCTATGCGTATGCGGTCAACGCAGCATTCTATGAAGAATTGATCAATGAACAACGAGCGCTGATCAGATAAGCAAAAAAAGACGACGTACCATTGGAATGGTTCCTTAAGGATAGAGTAGAACACTCATTCAAGGGATTCATCAATAGACGTCGTTTTTTTCTCATTTTCTTGATCCTTTTTAGCAAAAAAAATGGTCGGATTTTAGTCAAATCAGCTGAGATGTGATAGCATAAAAGAAGTAGAAAATCAGCTGGAGCCAAAGAGGAGGAAACACATGTGAAAATAACTGTCTTAGGTTGTTTAGGTGCCTATCCGTATAATGGTGAAGGGACTACTGGCTATTTAGTAGAGTCAGATGGCTTTCATTTGCTGCTTGATGCGGGAAGTACCACCTTGGTCCAATTAGAAAAGATCCTTGATCCCTTAGACTTAGATGCAGTGATTTTGACACATTACCATCACGATCATATTGCGGATCTGGGGGTATTACAATACTATTGGCAATTATATCCCGAAAACGAAGAACGGCAGGTTTTGCCGATCTACGGTCATGGGGAGGACAGGGTTCATTTTGAAAGTCTGACGATGCCGGGAGTGACCCAAGGATTTGATTACCTTCAGTCTGAGTCGTTGGAATTGGGCCCGTTCACGATTACCTTTATGAAAACGATCCATCCAGTCACTTGCTATGCCATGCGATTTGTTGAGAAAAGTACGGGCAAGGTCTTTGTTTTTACTGGAGACTCTGGCTATTTAGAATCTTTCGTTCCGTTTGCTGAAGGGGCTGACTTATTCTTGGCAGATACCTATCTTTTTGCAGGAAATGAGCGGCACAAGGCTCATTTTACTTCAAAAGAAGCAGGGGAGATCGCCCATGCAGCGCAGGTGAAAAAATTAATGTTGACGCATTTGCCGCAACACGGTGACTTAGAACAGTTACGAGAAGAGGCTGCACTAGCTGCCAATGGAATCCCTGTTGAGTTGGCGGCTGTTCAAAAAATAGTAGAAATCATCTAATTAGGAGGAACGAATAGTATGCTTTTTGTACCGAATGAACTGAACGACCCACGCATCAATTTAGCCATCGAGATTTTTCTTCTTCAAGAAATGAAAGTGGATGAACCAATCTTACTTTTTTACATTAATGAACCATCGATTATCATTGGACGCAATCAAAATACGATCGAAGAGATCAATAAGGAATATGTGGATGAACATGGGATTCATGTCGTTCGTCGTTTCAGCGGCGGCGGTGCAGTCTATCATGATTTCGGAAACTTGAATTTCAGCTTTATTATGCCTGACGATGGCAATTCTTTCAGAGATTTTGAAAAACTGACCAAACCAATCGTCCAAGCCTTGCATGAGATGGGGGTTGAAGGGGCGCAACTAAAAGGGCGCAACGACCTTGTGATCAATGACATGAAGTTTTCTGGGAATGCGATGTACGCAACGAATGGCCGGATGTTTGCTCATGGGACGATCATGTTTGACAGTGACATCAATGAAGTGGTCAACGCCTTGAAAGTCCGCAAAGACAAAATCGAATCAAAAGGCATCAAATCGATCCGCTCAAGAGTGACCAACATCAAACCATTCTTGCCAAAAGAGAAGCAAGACATGACGACTGAAGAGTTCCGTCAAGAAATCTTATTGAAGATTTTTGGTGTCGATTCCGTGGAAGAAGTCAAAACCTATGAACTGACTGAAGAGGATTGGGTCAAGATCAATGAGATTTCCGATAAGTATTATCGCAACTGGGATTGGAATTACGGTAAATCTCCAGCTTTTGATATTGAACGCCGTCATCGCTTCCCAATCGGCTCCATCGAAGTTCGTTTGAATGTGGCAGAAGGAAAAATCACGGATGCAAAAATCTTTGGCGACTTTTTCGGACTAGGGGACATTGCAGATGTCGAACAAGCCCTGATCGGAACTCGTTATGCCAAGGAAGATTTGGCACAAGTCATCACCAACATTGATGTTAAAAAATATTTTGGCAACATCACGCCTGAAGATTTTCTTTCATTGATTTATTAATCAAAAAACGAAGCAGCCTTTTCAATCTGGCTGCTTCGTTTTTTCTATTAGTATGCGCGGGCGATCCAAACGGTATGCTTGGCAGGTTTGCCACTGACGATATCGACTGTTTTTTCTATTGGTGCTTCAAACGGAATGTTTCGGGTAGTAAAGCCGGTTTCTTCTTTGATTTTCGCTTCCGTTTCTTCCGAGCCGTCCCAACCGATCAAAACAAAGCCAGTCACTTTGTCTTCTTGTTTGCACGTTTCGATATGGGCTTTTAGTTCATCCAATGTATCGATGTTGGTGTACTCATTATCTTTGTTACGTTCCTTCGCAGCTGCCAATAAGCGTGGGGTCATTGCTTGCAGTTCTTGATCAACGAAGGCTTCCAAGTGCTCAAGGGCGACTGTTTGCTTGTCAGCCAAGTCGCGGACTTTGACCATCACTTTGCCAGCTTCTAAATCTCTTGGGCCACATTCGATTCGCAAGCAAGCGCCTTTTAGTTCCCATTCATTGAACTTATAGCCAGGTGAGTTATCAGAATCATCCAATCGAACACGAATGCCCTTGGCTTTAAAGTTGGCATACAGTTCTTCTAATTTTTCTAAGATGGCTGGATTCTTTTTCCATGGACCGACTGGTAACAACACAACTTGGGTTGGTGCAATGGTTGGTGGGAAAACTAACCCATTTTCATCGCCATGGGTCATGATCAAGGCCCCCAACAAGCGGGTAGAGACACCCCAAGAGGTTGTGTGGGCATGGACATGCTTGTTTTCTTTCGTTAAATACGTAATATCAAATGCTTCAGCAAATTTTGTCCCCATGTAGTGGCTGGTTCCTGCTTGGACTGCTTTGCCGTCTTTCATCATCGCTTCGATCGAATAAGTATCAACTGCTCCAGCAAAACGCTCAGAAGGGGTTTTTTGTCCGCGATAAACAGGGATCGCTAGGAATTCTTCGCAAAGGCGGGCATATTCATCCAAGATTTTCATGGTGCGTTGACGTGCATCTTCTTCGTTTTCATGAGCGGTATGGCCTTCTTGCCATAAAAACTCTGAGGTACGCAAGAAAGGCAATGTTTTCTTTTCCCAACGAAAGACGTTTGCCCATTGATTAATTTCATAAGGCAGGTCACGGTAGGAGTTGATCCAATCAGAAAAGGCAGAGCCAATCATGGTTTCTGAGGTTGGACGCAAGGCCAAAGGTTCTTCCAATTTTTCATTGCCGACTTCTGTGACCCATGGCAATTCAGGCGCAAAACCTTCAATATGATCGGCTTCTTTCATAAAGAAATTTTGCGGAATCAGCATTGGGAAGTACGCATTACGAATGCCCTCTTTTTTCAAGAATCGATTGAACTCTTCTTGGATATGCTCCCAAAGTTCGAAGCCGTCAGGACGGAAAATAATGGAACCTTTCACTGGGGAGTAAGCCATCAATTCGGCTTTTTGGATCGTTTGGATATACCATTCTGTAAAATCATTTTTTTGTGTCATTCTTTTTCCTCCTTAAAAAAATAAAAAAGCATCTCGTCCTAAAAAAGGACGAAATGCTTGGATTTCGCGGTACCACCTTTGTTGATTATCTATCGGGATAATCCAACTCGTAAAGGATAAGGCCTTTCCACCGACCGTTTTGCGGTCATTGCCATTGGGTAGGTTCATTTTATCAGTGGGTGTCGATTTTTCAGCTGCCATCGACTCTCTAAGACCATCATAAAACTACTATTCCAATGCTTGTTGCTGTTCTTTATCATGCTAAAGCGAAAAAGCGAAAAAAGCAAGAGTTTTTTCGCTTTTTCTTAAAATCGCTCCTTTAAAACTAATGTAGCAAGACGGTCAGTCGAAAGACAGCGGATCTATTTTCGCCCTAAGTGTCAAATGCAAGAGGTGAAGCCCGTCAGTTTCTTCAATCCGGATACTTCCTTGGTAGGCTAAACAAAGTTGTTCTAGCATTTGCATGTCAGCCTGCATCGCCTGTCGTTTGGTTTCATTGTTCTGTAGTTTTTCTGCTTCTTCATTTGAGAGAAGCGGCATTTGGCAGTCGATATGCAACTGGCCGTTCGTGTCATTCACCCTCAACGCGAGTCTTCGCTTTTGAGGATCAGTGACCGCACAAGTGTATCGGATGGCGTACTCTAGGCAATGAGCGATCAAGGATAGACGATCATTTTCCGCCAATTGTTCCAGTGGTTCTATGATGCCATCACAGGCAAAGGTGATCCTTTTTTGAGCAGCTGTGTGTTTATAATTAGCAAGCAGCATCGTCGTGAGTGATTCTTTTTCAACGGAAGGACTCGTTAACTGCTGCTTGATCTGTTCTTCAATCTCACTAAGGCCTTCATAGGCCGCTGCCAACTGCTGATCTTCTAACATATCCTTGACCGTATGGGTTCTTTGTTTGATGGTCCGTAAAACTTGCTGCCATTTTAACGTTTGTTCAGGGCTGATTGCTTGTTGGTTCTCATATAAACGCACTTTGATGTCTGCTGTATCGATCTGTTTGTTTTTGCCCTCGCTGGCAAAAAAAAGTTCGAGGAATCCATAACAAGTAAAAATGATAATTAATAAGAAAAAGATGATCGAACGCCAATTAATATCAGATTGTGGCAAAACTAAAATATCCTGAATATACAAGAAACAATGACCAATAGCCGCAATCACGATCCAAGGCGCACAAATGACATAAAAAGGATTTTTTTTCAATGCTTCATAGATTGCTGCAAAAGAAGTAATGAAGGTACTGGTAATATTCAACAAGAACATATAATTCATGATGACGGGCAAACTTTGTGCTTGGAAAAGTGCGAAAAGTATCGCTAACAGACCGAATGAATAGTGGAAGTATAACCATTTCTGGTAGTACTTGCGAATAAAATGCATATTCGTGCAGTAAAAGCCGATCAAGAACATTGGTGTAATAATAGAAAGAATATTTAACATTACGGAGTTGACGATCGGGGGAAACAGTAGTCCACCAAGCATATCGCTGAAGCCCGCTTCCAAGCCTGCTGTTAAGGCAAAGCCGCTGAATAAGAGAGAAGATATTTTCAGCCTTCGTTGATTGATAAAAGAAACTAAGACATAAAATAAATTGATGATACAAATAAAACCAGTAAATAAAAGAATGTAAATATTTAAAATTGACAGACTGAAGACATAGCCGATCAGTGCATTTGCAGGGCCAAAAAAGACTTCTGCTGGGAAGCCAGAATAGGTGTCAAAAGGACTAGTCACGTATATTTTCAAGGTTTTACCAACATAATCCTCAGGCAAGGTGATAAAAGACAATGTTTTGCCTGGATGATTGAGAGTCAGTGGATCATTGGGCTCATCGTTGGTGTAAATTTCTTGATCATCGAGATAGACAGTCATGTGTTGATGATCGCCAATTAGTAACATTGTAGGGTATTTATAATCGTTGGTCATTTTTCGCTTCATCACAAAACGATCATTGGCTTTTACACTAGGTAAATGTTTCACATAACGGCTAATAAAAGTAGATTCGGGATTGTCCTCAGCATAGAAAATCCAGTCTTCCTTTTTCTCCACTGCATGGATATCAGAAGTTGGGAATAAAAAAAGAACGAGAAAAAAGACAATACTTCCCAGTAAAAATAGGACCAGAAGGATGAAGGGAATCCAACGCTTTAAAAAAAACTTGTTATTTAAAAAAGGCATACTTTTTCTCCTCTGTTTTTTAATCGCCTTTAGCATAATATAAATAATTAAATAAAGTCAAATAATAATCGAGTAATCTTCGTATAAAAATTCAATGAAACGTTTTTAAATATTTGAAAAAAATAGAGTTATGTTATAGAATCATAAAAGAAACTGAGATTTAGAAGGAGAATAGAAAATGAAGCTTTTTCCAAAACAAAGTATCATGCTCTCACTTTTTGTACTGATGTTCATGCTGCTGTCTGTACTAATTGTGGTGATCCCACATGCGTTTGGTTTCACAATGGCTATTGTTGCTAGTGATGCAATGGAACCGACATATTCTGAAGGGACACTCCTTTTTGTAAAAAAAGCTTCTGAAGATAATTTAGTGGTTGGCAACGAAGTAACGTATTATGTTGATCAAGGTAGACAGATGCGGACGCGGCGAATCGTTGCGGTTGGGGAAAATCAATCGGTGCTCTACACCATTGGCGACAATCAAAATCAGATGGAACCAAACGAAATTCAAAAAAGTCAATTGATTGGCCAGCCGATATTTTATATTCCCAAAGTAGGGGCCTGGTTGAACCAAACGACGATCCAGCTGTTTAAAAACATGTATCTTCTTTTCGCCTTGTATATATTAGCAACAACGATGTTTGTTACGTTTTACCAAATCAAATCTGGCTCAGTAAAAAAGACGATCACTTCTTAATAAATCAATGAAAAAAGACAAAGAAACCCTTACGTTTCTTTGTCTTTTTGTCTCTTTCCCCTTTATAGGATGAGTGTTCCGCCAAGTCCCACCATCAAACATAAGGATAAAAACAGCGTATCCATAAAAGTGATTCGAAATGTCTTGGCATAAGTTCGCGTTCCTTCACCGTCGAAACCTCTTGAAAGCATTGCCGTCGCCAAAAGTTCGGACCAGCGAATGGATTTGACGAGTAAAGGAATCAACATTTTGAAAGAAAACGAATTGACTGAGATTCCTCTGGAACGCATGCTATTGCGGATGTTTTGATACTCTGCTGGAATGATCGGAGCAATTTGAAACGCAGCGAGCAGACCGTACGCAAAAACGGCAGGCAGGTGCAGCTGTTGCTGCAGCGAATAAATCAATTCATTGATCGTGGTCGTCACACTGAAAGAACTGCCCAGAATACCGAAGCAGTAGATTCGGCTCGCCATGTCAAGCCCATAGTGAATAGCTGCCGTTGAGGAGGGAGCGCCTTGATGGTCTTGATAGTAAAGGAGACCAGTGAAAAAGACCCCTACAGCTGCCAGTGTTAATGCAGAAAAGAGCAAAAGACTTTTTTTCAAGGAGCGCTCTTTTACAGTAATAACGAAGAATAGGACAGAGAGCAATAAATTCAATCTGAAATTATTTTGAAAAGAAACCACTAAGGCGAGTCCTAAAATGGCGAATAACTTGACTGTGGGATTGAGTGTACGCATCTGCGACCTCCTTTTGATAGCAATTGAAATCAATGATTTGCGAGCAAAACTGTTGCAACAATAAGACATCGTGACTAACGATCAAAACTAACGTGCCAGTGGTTGCTTTAGCAGCTAATAGCTCCATGATCTGCCAAGCTTGTGTGACATCTTGACCATATGTCGGCTCGTCTACTAGCAGTAGGTCGACCGGGCGCTGCAGTAAGGAGGCAACAGCCAAGCGCCGTTGCTGTCCTTGACTCAGTAGAAAAGGCGACTGGGCACTCTTGTTTTGCAGACGCAATTTTTCGAGTAGTTTGTCGCTCTCGGTCGGGGCGCTTCCTTGGCTAAGCTCTTGCGCAACGGTAGCTGCCAAAAATTGGTCTTGCGGATTTTGCATGATCCAACTGATGGAGCGAAAAGGTGACGGATACTTCTTGATTGGTTTACCTGCCAAAAGAATATCCCCTTTATAGGCCTGCTGCTGTAAAATAGCTTTTAAAAACGAAGACTTGCCGCTGCCGCTACGTCCAGTGATTCCAATCAGTGAGCCCTTATCAAAGGCAAGATCTGGGAAAACAATTTCATGGTTTCGGATGGGTAATCGGAAATTTTGAAATGAAAGCCGTTTTTCGTTAGAAGTCGATTTAATGTTCACAAGCGGCAGCGACTTGCGTAGGTGCTGATCAAGTTGGCGGAGCGCTGCTTGATTGATCGTTCTGAATTCCTCTTCAATCAGCAGCCACTCATCGACCCAGTTAGCGGTCTCTTTGATTTGATGATCGATCAATAAAATACCAAGAGCATTTTTGTGTTGGATTTGCTGCAGTTTTCGTATGACTTTTTGACTTGTGTCCGAATCCAAATTGGCAAAGGGTTCGTCCAAAAGCAAGTAACGACTTTTTAATATCAGACAACAAGCCAATGCGGCTAGCTGTTTTTCACCACCAGACAAGGTCGTGAAAGGTTGATCAGCAAGGTGGGTAATCTCGCAAAATGCCAAAGCTTCAGCCACTTTGTTTGGCATGTCTTTTTGGGGAATACATTGATTCTCTAAACAGAAAAGCAACTCTTCTCGAGGTGTTGCCATGCAAAATTGCATATCAGGATTTTGAAACAATAAGCTGACGGACGTGCTTCTTTCCCGGATGGAAAGCTGGTTCATCGTTTGGCCGTCAATCGTATACGTCCCTCCATCAAACCCCTTCTCATTTAGTCCCGCTAAGAGATGGAAAAGGGTGCTTTTTCCTGTTCCTGAAGCACCATAAATCCCTTTTGTTTCACCAGGGGCCAAAGACAGAGTCAATTCAAGTCGCTTTTGATCCACCAAAAAACTGCCGTTTTTTACCGACAGGCTCATGCGGTTTTCCGTTTGACGATGACCGTTTGATCTTCAGCAATGGGGTAACTGTTGAGGACCCCCATCCGTGTCAAGTGGTCACAGACGATCTTCACTAAAAAGGCTGAAAAGAATAACGAAGAAAGCAAGCGAATAAGAAAGATCGCCAACAGCAACTGCCATTGTAGGTTAATGAAATTTGACCGAATGATTCCCCAAAGAAAACTCGTGATCGTGGCGCCCACGGCTCCAGTAACTAAAGGGAACCACCCGTAGCGTCGGTAGCGGCCTAATGCAAAGCCGGCTTCTGTTCCGATCCCCTGTACAAAACCGCTAATAAAAATGATAGGTCCATAAAAATTTCCCATAAACACTTCTAAAAGAGCCGCAATCATTTCAGTGATCGTAGCTGCTCCCGGCTTACGTAGCACATATCCGGCAAAAGCTGCCGCCATGAACCAAACACCAAAGATAAACTCATTGGCTAAGACAGATAATCCAAAGGGCGTTAGAAGCGTACCTAACAACAATCCGAAATGGACAGCCCCAAGATAGATCACGCCAAAAATCAACGAAGCAATTCCTACCATGATGACATCTTTCAAAGCCCACTTAGTCATGTGGCATCGCCTCCTTTTTTGAAGGGCTATTGACCGAAACAGTCGCTTCCAGAACATAGTGGGGGAGATGGTCATGGGCATAAGCTAATGCGGCTTCAAAATAAGCAAAGAGTTGGCTTGCTGATCCGGTCAGCATCGTCACATAGTGAGCGGAACGAGGGCTCAAGCCATGAGTCTCTGCCAGTTGGACGATCGTGGCGATTTCTTCCATATAATGATTTTCGCCAAATACGTAAAACGAATATTTGCAATCAACCAAAAAGTCACCATTCGCAAGGTTCTTTCCTTTATTGGGTTGCGCCTGTTCGCCATTCAAGAATGTGTCACCCGCAGTGTCTCCGGGACAGCCTTTGGAAAAAGTAAACTCACCCACGAGGTGTGTCTTTGATTCGTAGGCGTTGATAAATAGCGCCTCTGCTGCGTCTATGACACTAGGCGCTTCCCCTCGAAAAAGGGTACTGAACAGATCGGTCTGCTGCCAAACAGCGCTCGTATTCGTTTTTTCGATACTTGTTAAAATTTGTTGCGCGAAATGGTCTTTCATTGGGTACAAGCTAACTCGGCACCCCGTGATATCGATCCCATCTGCCGCACAGGCGATTGGTTCATTTGTCATTTTTCTCTTCTCCTCTCGATGGTTTTTCTGTCTACAAAAAAAGCGTTCCTCCTTTTTCTATCCACACGTAGACAGAAAAAATGGGAACGCGAAAAATCATGCGCTGCCACTTCCCTACGTTGGTACTAACCAAATCAGGTTCTAAGGGACCAGACATACGTCTATCTCAGCATAAAGCGCCCCTAGTGGATAATCTTGTATTCAATTACCCCTCGAGTGTAGCACAGGAGGCGACAAAGGACAATAGATAGCGATTTTCGTCATTTGCCGATTGTTGCCGAATCAACCGATCCATTCAGTAAGTTAATAATGATATCAGCAGTGGTACATATGAAAGTTTTTACATATAAAAAAACATCTTGAAAAGCTGTTGACAAGGAGTAAATAGTTGTGTAAAGTAGAAAACCGATGGTAAAACGTAAACGTTACGTTTTGTTTTTGTAAATCGTAATTGATTTATCAGTGTTTTGCCGAGGAAAAGGAAATATGGAAAAATAAAAAGGAGTGTATTTTGAAAATGAAGAAGTTTTTTAAAATAACGATGTTATCAACAGTAGCCCTAGCTTTGGCGGCCTGTGGACAAGGAGGCTCTGATGCAACTGAACAATCAGGCAACGCTGCTTCTGATAATGAACAAATCCAGGTCATGGCTACGTTTTATCCGATGTATGATTTTGCTCGTCAAGTTGTAGGGGATGAAGGGGAGGTTGAATTATTGATGCCCGCAGGCACTGATTCCCACGATTATGAACCTTCTGCAAAGGATATGGCAAAGATCCAAGATGCGGATGTTTTCGTTTACAACAACGAGAACATGGAAATGTGGGTTCCTTCGATTGAAGCCACGTTAAATGACGGGGATGTGACAGTGGTTAAAGCCACAGAAGGAATGGTCCTGTTACCCGGTGACGATGACCACGACCACGATCACGATCATGACCACGGCGATGATGGTCATTCTCATGAATTAGATCCCCATGTCTGGTTAGCCCCAAGCTTAGCCATGAAACAAGTAGAGGCGATCCGTGACCAGCTGAGTGAGGCTTATCCAGCGAAAGCGACAGCCTTTGCTGAAAATGCGGCAAATTATTTAGCACAATTACAAGATCTTCATGAATCGTATGAAGAAGCATTTAGCAATCCGGCGCAAAATCATTTTGTAACGCAGCACGCCGCTTTTGGTTATTTAGCTTTAGAATACGGATTGACCCAAGTTCCGATCTCCGGTCTTTCACCAAGTGAAGAGCCTTCCGCTTCACGGATCGCAGAACTAAAAGAGTTCGTTCAAGAAACAGGCATTCAGACGATCTATTTTGAAGAAAATGCCAAAGACAGCATTGCCCGGACGTTAGCGTCAGAAGCAGGAGTCGAATTAGCTGTTTTGAACCCATTAGAAGGCTTGACCCAAGAGCAGATGGATAACGGGGAAGACTACATTTCAATTATGGAGCAAAACCGCGATGCCTTGAGAAAAACCACCGATGTAGCAAATGACAAAGAAATGGCTGAAGCCGAAAAAGAAAAAACAGTTTATAACGGCTACTTTGAGGATGCCGATGTACAAGACCGTCCTTTATCTGACTGGGCAGGAGACTGGCAATCCGTTTACCCATTTTTACAAGACGGAACATTGGATCAAGTGTTTGATTATAAAGCAAAAATGGACAAGAAAATGACAGCTGACGAATACAAAGAGTATTATACGACAGGGTATCAAACGGATGTTGCTCAGATCAAGATCACAGACAATACAATGACATTTATTTTTGATGATGGTACAGAGAAAGAAGCCAAGTATGTGTATACTGGCAAAGAGGTTTTGAACTACTCAGCTGGTAATCGTGGCGTACGCTTCTTATTTGAAAGCACCGATGAAGATGCGGCGTTCAAATATATCCAATTTAGCGACCATATGATCGCACCAGGTGCTTCACATCATTTCCATATCTACTTTGGCAACGAGAGTCATGAAGCGTTACTAGAGGAAATGGAGCATTGGCCGACCTATTACCCAACGGGGATGAGCGGATTAGAAATTGCACAGGAAATGCTCTCCCATTAAAAAAAAGATTGACAATCCTCGCTCTTTTCGTCAAAGTAAACTTGATAGGAAGGAGCGAGATTTTTTTGGAAAAAACATTGAAGAAATTAGCGAAAGTGATTGACCGGATGATGGATCACGTTGATTTGTATGGCGGACCCAGTGTGGTTAGTGACGACGATCTTGAGCATTACTTAGATCCTGTTTTTTACTTGATCTTTTGCGCGGAAACAGATGGCGGCATGACCAAACTAAAAGACAAAGTCTTTGTTGAATGGGTATATACTGAAATGCTGCCTCAAGAAGTACCGTACAGTCTAAATTTTCTTCCGTTTGCCAAAACAGCCATTGAAGACTTTTATTACTGCATGTATAAAGAAAAGCATATTACCAAATCGCAATACCTAGAAATTGCCTTTGTATTGGCTGAAAAACAACCTATCTTTTTCGCTCGGATGTCCAAACCACAGTTTTGGTCAGCTGAAAAGAAAGAAGCGATGTTAGCAATGATTAAAGACACCGATCCCGAAGAACATGATCTATTGCCCGTTGATGACCCACGGATTGCTGCAATCTCGCCAAAAATCGTCCCATTTCCAACAAAACATACGGCCTTTGATGACGCAGCAGATACGCCGGTCGCCTATCAGGTCCGTATTGATTTAGAAGGATACCGTCCGCCAATTTGGCGTCGTTTGATTATTCCTGCAGGGCTGACCTATGAACAGCTACATATTTTGATCCAGATTGCCTTTGAGTGGATGAATCAACATTTGTATTTGTTTATTGCCGGCTCGAAATCGATCGGCTTAGGCAATTCCGTTCCAACGGATGCGTCCGCTATTGACCAAGATTTTCAGTATTGTAAGTCCATGACCTATATTTATGATATGGGGGCAGATTGGACACATAAGATCAAGATTGAAAAAGTGTTGACAGCAGAGGATCATCCGAATCCGGTCGTCCCGGTTTGTATCAAAGCTGTGGGCGATGTCCCGATCGAAGATGCCTTTGATGATGATATCCGTGAACCACTGGATCGTGAGATCATCAATGAAGTTTTACTCGATTATTGGGAAACAGGAGAATATGTTTAACTAGTAGTTAGGAAATTGTCCGTAATTTTACAAGAATCAAACAGCAAAACCACCAGACCGTAACGGTTCTGGTGGTTTTTTAGTGGTTTCCTATCAAAGGCGCTTCTTGATATACTCTGTCATCGGTTTGGTGTAGCACGAGAAGTCTGTTGGTTGCGCATGTACCTCATTGATCCGATTTGCTAGAAGATAACCGATGTAAGGTCCCGTCGTTAAACCGGAAGAACCTAGCCCGCTGGCGGCGAACAAATTCGTTTCATCAGGCACTTCCCCAAAGAAAGGCGCAAAATCAGAGGTGTAAGCGCGTGTGCCGACTCGCATAGTCATTGGGGCAGCAAAGAGTGCTTCGGGGTCTTCAAGAAAAGCACCGATTCCTGTCATCAATTGCTGTTGGGCTGCTTCAGTAGGTGTCAAATCCCAACCAGCATCATTTTCATGAGTAGCGCCTAATAAAATTTGACCATTAGAGAAGGGAATCAAGTCGCCTTCGCCTTCTAGCATGGCGACCGGCCAACTGTTTGTCGGCAGGTTGGTGGCAAAAGAGAGCAACTGGCCTTTTTGCGGACGGATATCAACCTGATACCCTAAAGGTGATAACAAGTCTAGTAATCTCGGTCCAGCTGTCAGGCAAAGAATCTCGGTCTCAAGAAAGTGATCCTTGGTTTTGATTTGCCAATGGTTGTCGGTTCTGACGATCTCAGCTTTTTCTTCAATAAAAGTCACTTGCTGCTGCTGAGCGTTTGCTTTTAAGTGGGCAAGATAAGCCTGACCATCTAAGCGGCCACCGCCTGTGATTCGTAAAGAGGGCATTTCTTTTAGTAATGGCAATACCTCTTTGGTTTGTGAGCCCGTCAGTAAGTCGATTTCGCCGATTCCTGGTGCCGCCTTACGTCGATTTTCAGCTAATTCTGCCAGTTCTTGAAGCGCCTTTTCTGGTCGCACTACTAAAGTGCCACATGGGGCATAGATGGATTCATCTAAAGCAAAATCCCGTACCAATTTCGGGAAGAAAGCGGCTCCGTCTTGTGCTAACTGGTACCATTTTTTATTGCGGCGTTTGGATAACCAAGGGGAAATGATGCCAGCGCTGGCAGATGTTGCTTGACCGATGAGGGAATCAATGACAGTCACGTCAAATTTGGTTTTATCAAGATAATTGGCGAGGGTCAAACCGATGATCCCACCGCCGATAATCATAACTTTTTTCATAGTAGAAGACTCCTTTGGTTGATTTCATTGAAAAGCGAATAAAAAGCGAAAGTTCTCTTAATGCCGTTTTCTTTGCGTACTTAATTGCGTATAATAAGGAAATGGAAAAGAGGGTATTATGCAAACTATTCAAACAGTCTTAAAAGAACATTTTGGCTATTCACAGTTTCGTGAAGGTCAAGAGACGATTATTCAATCTATTTTAACACAACAAAATGTTTTGGGAATCATGCCCACAGGTGGAGGGAAATCCATTTGTTATCAATTGCCAGCGCTCTTGCTGGATGGAGTGACCTTGGTCATCTCCCCTTTGATTTCATTAATGAAAGACCAAGTAGATAGCCTCGTTGATATGGGGATCCCAGCAGCGTATATCAATTCTTCCTTGACAGGAGCACAGATCAATCAACGCTTGCAAGAAGCACGCCAAGGGCGAATCAAACTGCTTTATGTTTCGCCAGAACGCTTAGACTCAGAATCTTTCCGCTACTCATTGCGGCAGATGCCGATCGCTTTATTGGCCGTTGATGAAGCCCACTGTATTTCCCAATGGGGACATGATTTTCGCCCGAGCTATCTGCGACTCGCCGAAACGATCGAAAACTGGGAGCAGAAGCCAACGATCGTTGCCCTTACCGCGACAGCTACACCCAAAGTTGCCGAAGACATCGAAAACTTACTTTCAATTCCGGCAGAAAATCAAGTCAAAACCGGGTTTGCTCGGGAAAATTTGGCTTTTCAAGTCGTCAAGGATCAAAAAGATACCTACATCACAACGTATTTGAAAATGAACCAAGGACAATCAGGTATCATTTACGCCAGTACCCGCAAGGAAGTGGAACGGATCTATCACCTGTTGAAACATGAACGCGTGTCCGTCGGGTATTACCATGGCGGACTTTCAGAAGAAGAGCGCTCATTTTTCCAAGAAGAATTTCTTTATGACCGCCTGCAAGTGATGGTAGCGACCAATGCATTCGGGATGGGAATCAACAAAAGCAATGTCCGTTTCGTGATCCATGCCCAGATACCTGGAAATTTGGAGTCTTATTATCAGGAAGCCGGGCGTGCCGGACGAGACGGCGAACCCAGTGATGCGATCTTACTTTATGCTCCACAAGACATGCAGATTCAGCAATTCTTTATCGATCAATCCGAATCAGATATTCTTTATCGCCAAAACGAATACTTGAAATTGCGGGAGATGAGCCAATACGGACATACCCAACTGTGCTTACAGCGCTATATTTTGCGTTATTTTGGAGAAGATGGCCCCGATTGCGGTCGTTGCAGCAATTGCCTTGATGAAAGAGAACAAGTGGATATCACAGTGGATACACAAAAAGTGTTGTCATGTGTGAAACGAATGGGCGAACGCTTCGGGAAAGCCTTGGTGGGGAAAGTGCTAACGGGCTCTGGCGACCAAAAAGTCAAACAGTGGGGCTTTGAAAAGTTACCAACTTATGGATTAATGAAAGATTGGTCTCAAAAGGAAGTCAATCAGCTGATCGATTATTTAACAGCATCAGGGTATCTTTTGCCGTCAGAAGGGCAATACCCTTTGTTAAGTGTGACCAATGCGGGGATTGATGTGTTGCTTGGAAAAGCAAAAGTTTATAGAAAACAAACCAAAGTCAAACAGTTAGTGGTTGATGATGAACTGTTCGATCAACTGCGCACCTTACGATTGAATCTCGCACAAGAACAAAATTTGCCGCCGTATGTCGTTTTTTCTGATAAAACACTGCGAGAATTGGCGGAAGTTCAGCCAAAAACGCCGATCGATTTTTTACAGATCAAAGGGGTTGGCCAAAACAAATTGGATAAGTATGGCGATGCCTTTTTAGCATTGCTTTCTGAATACGAAAAGACGGAAAGTGATTAAAATAGACCATTTTCTCTACGATAAGACAAAAAAACAGCAGGAAGGGACGAAAAATCAGTGATTACGATTCGACCGGCAATAGCTGCAGATCAAGCGTTTTGGTTTTCTTTGGATACTCACTTACCAAAGGAAGTCTTCGCCAAAAAGATAATGGAAAAAACTGCTTATGTAATAGTTGCAGATGAACAGCCAGTAGGGTTACTGCGCTACAATTTTTTCTGGGACACGATTCCTTTTTGTACCATGTTAGTGATCGCAGAAGCGCATCAAGGCAAGGGACTTGGGAAACGGTTGGTTACTTATTGGGAACAACAGCAAAAAGCAGCCGGCCATGCTCTTTGTTTGACTTCCACGCAAGTCGACGAGCAGGCACAGCATTTCTATCGCAACCTTGGTTACCAAGATGCCGGTGGGTTACTTTTGACAAGTCCTGGATTTGAACAGCCGATGGAATTATTTCTTATCAAACAGTTGTGATGTTTTTGCTAGCTTGTGGTACATTGATAGGAGAATGAGAAAATAGGAGCGTTTACTATGTCTTTTTTTGGAAAAATCGATTTCAATGAGTTATCAGAGACCGATCGTGCGATTTATCATTATATGTCGAGCCAAAGTGATAAGATTCCCTATATGCGGGTCCGTGAGATCGCGCTTGAATCCCACACCTCAGCTTCTTCTGTTATGCGCTTTATCCGTAAATTAGGGTATGAGAGCTTTACAGAATTTCGTACCCAGTTCAAAGCACCTGAGTTAGATGCTGTCAGTTTTTTTAGTAGTATGACCGTTTTGGATCCGGAACGCTTCCCGCGAGACATCGAAGGAAAAATCCGGCGAATCGCTGAACGAATGCTGGAATGTGAGAATATTATTTTTTATGGCATCGGTGCGTCAGGTTCAATGTGTGAATATGCTGCCCGCCGTTTTGCCACGATCGGATTTAACAGTTATGCTTTGGTGGATAATACCTATCCAATCTTTGCGAAGCTGAAGCATACGTCAGACAATATGATCGTGGTCCTTTCAATCACCGGAACGACCACCGAGATCATTGAAGTGGTCAATGGCTTTCGTAATAATCCTGACTTCACCACTGTAGCAATCACCAGTGACGCCAACAGCACACTGGGGCGAATGTCCGATTATGTCTTAGACTATTCAGTTGATGTGAAACGCATCAACAAGTATGAAGATTTGACGACGCAAATTCCTTGCCTTTTCTTAGTCGAAGCGTTGTCGGAGACGGTTCGTCAGTTTTCTTTATCCGCAGGGGAATAAGCTACATTTTTCCTTTAATAAATGAAAAAAACAAACAGGTTTAATGGATCAAGAGACTTTTCTTTTGATGACTTTTGGACCTGTTTGTTTTTTACATTTTAGCAAGCTAATTACGGTTCAGTCTTGTTGATAGAAAATGAGAGGGACGCCTGACATGAAGCGTCGATTCAAGGTGTCGAGGATTAAAGGAATAACGTAATTTAAGATCATTGAGCTTTTTGTTGTATAAAAGGGAGATGGCAAGTTTCTAAAATAGTTGCAACAATAACATATGAATGAAACGTATGTTTTTTTTAACTTCATGCAGGATATTCATCGATCGAGGAATATCGTGAATTTTATTCTAAGTAGAACATCGATATAATTAGTATGACATGTTTGAAAACCATGGTTTTTGAGATATCAAGTACGACTACGATCAAGATAGAATGAATTCCATATAAACAGTACTATTTAGGCTTTTGTAAAGAGATTGGCTTTAATAAAATAACACGTCTCAAAAACGATCGTTTTCGAAATGAACAACTCACAAGGAGGAGGGAGAATGGATATCAACGGTGCATCTATTAGAGGAAGGGCTTTGAAAGTATGTTTGGTCTTATTGTTCGCTTTCGGGTTTACAAGAACGAGTTTTGGCGAGGAGAGACGTTCAACGGAAACGGAGGGGACAGTGGGGTTTACCGGGATTTATGAGCCTTTGGATCAACCAGAACCATCTCCACCAACCGGTCCTGTTCCGCGTCCACCGCAAGACACGGGTAAACCCGGCGGGCAGCTGCCCCAGACAAACTTCATTCAACGGTTGGATTGGGTGATTCTTGGAAGTCTCTTGCTGATCACCGCACTTAACATATACGTAGTAAAACAACTTATCAAAAAAGGGAAATCAACATTCCCTAAGTGGGGCTAGATCCCATGGGGAAAATAAGAGAAATGACATTTAGGAGTGAATGCGATGAACTCATTTTTTCGCAAAAAAAATAAGTGGTTGCTGGTTCTACTTGCCTTACTCCCACTGATTACAACATTAACAATCATGAATGCCGAGACGATTTTTTCGTGGACACCAGAGGAAGAACACGAGGAGAGGGCCGACGATGAAGTGAGTGGAGAAATCTCCTTTGCGGAGGAACTGATCCAAGGCGAGGTCGAGCACGTAATAGATTTTATTTTCTACTCAGAAGTTGCCCTCGAAACGGTGGACATCGCGTTGCCTCAGGAAATAATCATTGATCAGGAAGCTTTGAACGATGAAATGACGGTGGTAGCAACAGACCACGAAGGTGTGTGGCAGCTGAACAGCGAGACCCCACAAACGACTTTTGTCTTACCGATTCTTGTGGATACGATCGGAGAATATGAGATCATCGTTGCCGAGACTGCTACGCAGCGCCTGCTGATCTTAGATCATACGGAGGCCGAAGACACTGATTCGACGGAAGAAGAGAATGACTCTGCGGAAGCAGATCAAGCTGCGGATGCGGAAGCGAGAGGGCCAGAAGCTGATGATAGAAGTGGACAGATGGTCGAAGTGACAATTAACAAAAACAATTTTAGAGAACACTTTGATGTCCAAGGCACTGCTACTTACAATGATGAAACTGGGCTATTAGTACTAACAGAAGATATATCTAGGTCAGTCGGTTATGTTACGTTAAAAGACAGAATTAGTCTGGATCAGCCATTTACGCTTAAAGGTAAAGCCAATATTGGGTCTAAACCTCTTGGTGCTGATGGGATGGTATTTGGCTTTCACAATTCTGAGACCAATAGAATAGGTTATGATGGCAATGCGTTTGGAATCGGAGGTTTGAGGGATGCGTTCGCTTTTAAGCTAGACAATAACTATAATGATAGCCGTGGTTCTTTTGGCGAGGATGGTTTTATCGTTGAGAGGGATCCTATAGCTGTCAATGGAGCGCCCTTTGCTGGCTTTATTTATCATAGTACACCATTATTACTGGAAACATATATGGAAGGTGATGCTCCAGCAGCAACTACGGGTGCTAGAAATGGAGCAGATGACCCGATCCTGATTGAATATCAGCCAAATAATGAAGGTCGCTGGTTTAAAGTTACTTATAGAGATATGATATGGGAACGTGACATCAGTGATTGGCAGCCATCAGATATTTCTGCAATGGCATTTATTATATCTGGTAGTACTGGTGCGAGAAGTGATCGCCATACCTTTTATTTTGAAGAGATGAATTATTACATTGGTACCGGAACCGTCCATGTGGATTATCGAGATCGAGAGACAGGGGAGGATATTCTACCAACTGAAACATTAGAACTACCATTACGTTTCCTTCATACCCTTGACCCCAAGAACCGAGAGAGCGATGAACCCTATCAGTTAGGGTATGACTATTACGGGGTTGAGTATGTCACAGAACACTTTGACCCAGGTACATTTGCTATTATGCCGCAGCCTTTCCATCAGAATGTTACTTTTTTATTTGATCGCGTGCCATCGAACATCAAGATCAATCACATAGATGAAGAAGGGGTAGCATTGAGGGAACCAACCTATCAAGGAGAATTCGTAAATGAATCGGTTGATATCTTGCCTTTGACAATTCCTTATTATCAATATCTTTACGAGCGGGACGGTCAGCCGCTGGAAACAAGAGTCACCCGAGCTGAACAAGAATACTGGCTGGTTTATGGTTTGGAAAGTACTCCGCAACCAGTAGACCCTCTTGATCCGGATACGCAAGTAAATCCTGAGAATCCGCCTGAGATTGATGAAGAACAAGGGTTTGTCAGCTTGGATTTTGTTTCCCAATTCCAGTTTGGGACAGTTGGCATTCGGTCAGAAACGACGACCTACGATGCCCTGCCGCAGAAACTGCTTCAGCCGGCTGATCCAAATGATAATCTACGGCCTAATTATGTGCAGGTTTCAGATCGGAGGCGGGAAAATTCTGGATGGACCCTCCGTGCAACCTTACGAGAGCCTTTTGAAAGTGATGAAGGGCATCAACTGACTGGTGCTAGAATTTTATTAGACAATATCGATGTAGTAACGACTCGAGAAAACGTGTCTGAGCCACCTACTCATAAACAGCAAGCAGCACTGACTGTTGGAAATGCGGAGATAATCGCACAAGCAGGTGCCAACCAAGGCAGAGGCACTTGGGTCCAGCGCTTTGGCGATCGAGAAACAATGGATCAAAGTGTCAAACTTGAGGTGCCAATTAGTGCGACTCCTCAGGCCACGAGATATTCAGCAACCATTCTTTGGGAACTTTCATTTGTTCCTTAACAATAAACAAAAAGAAGCTGCAGCGAATTGCAGCTTCTTTTTGTTAGCATCGGAGAAGACATAATGTCGGATGTATCAGGGGATTTGGTGTTATCCATTATTCATGGTACACCTTGTACCATGATGAAGATTTTTCCTTTTTGCCATGAGTTGCACCAAAGTATGAAGATCGTCTTTTTTTGAAAACGTTTTTAATTATACTGAATGAAAGGAATCGGCAACATGTTGCTTCTGCTAAGAAGGAGCAAATGCCGCAAGTTCGATAAGCAAAAGAAGAGAGCCTAATGATTGGAGAGAATAATAGTGGAAACCGTAAAACTAAAAGAACTGATTGACCAAATGACTGTAGCTGAAAAAGTGGGCCAGTTGGTCCAATTGACGCCAGATTTTTTTGCGCAAGGAGGAGAAATCACCGGTCCGATGCAACAATGGCACATGAGTGAAGACCAATTATTTTCGATTGGTTCTGTGTTGGGCACTCATACCGCTGAACAAGTGTATGCCATCCAAACGTCTTATCTTGAGAAAAGTCGCTTAAAGATTCCTCTTGTTTTTATGGCAGATGTTATCCATGGGTATGAAACGATTTTCCCAATTCCACTGGCCTTAGCATCTTCCTTTGATGCGCAGTTAGTGGAAGAGGTTGCTAAAGCTTCAGCAAAAGAAGCGGCAGAAGCTGGTGTCCATGTCACGTTTTCACCGATGGCGGATCATGTTAAAGACGCGCGCTGGGGAAGGGTCTTGGAAAGTAATGGGGAAGATCCGACCTTATCTGCGGTGTTGACGGCTGCTTATGTACGAGGGTATCAAGGAACTGCTTCCCTTGCAGAAAATAAACAGCGAATTGCTGCTTGTGTCAAACACTTTATCGGCTATGGCGCTGCAGAAGGCGGCCGGGATTACCATACTGTCGATTTGTCTGATCTGGAGCTCTACCAAAATTATCTGCCCGCGTTTCAGGCGGCGAATGAAGCTGGTGCAGAATTGGTCATGACTTCTTTTAATACGATCCATGGTGTGCCGGCCACAGCCAATCAACCATTGTTGCAGGAAGTATTGCGAGAAAAGCTTGGGTTTGATGGCTTGATCATCTCAGATTGGGCAGCGGTGGCGGAATTGATGGCGCATCGTGTAGCTGCTGATCGAAAGGAAGCCGCACAGAAAGCTTTTACTGCAGGTGTCGAAATGGATATGATGAGTGATTGCTATTTGAACGCACTAGAGCAAATCATTCAGGCAGATCCTGCTATGAAAGAGCAGTTGAATAAGGCGGTTTTTCATGTGCTACATTTAAAGAACAAGCTAGGCCTTTTTGAAGACCCTTATAGAGGGTTAGCACCGGAAAACTTAACGCCTAGACTCCTAAAGGAAACCCGTCTTCTTTCACGAGAAGCAGCAAAGCAAACAACGGTTCTTCTGAAAAACCAGGCACTGTTGCCTTTGCAGAAAAAACAAAAGGTCGCGCTGATCGGTCCCAAAGCAGATTCAAAGGATCTTTTGGGGGCTTGGTCGTGGATCGGCAAACCAGAGGCTGCGGTCTCCTTAGCGGAAGGTCTTTCTCAAAAAGAAATTGACTTAACTGTCTTACCGTACCCTGATGGGGAAATGTTGACGAGCGCCTTTCTTGATGAGGCGTGTAAAGTCGCTAAAGGAGCTGAGGTCGTTTTATTGGCTCTGGGGGAAACCAGCGAGGAAGCGGGAGAAGCGGCAAGTCTGACCAAACTTTCTTTATCAAGAAAGCAAGAAGCATTGATTGAAGCAGTAAGTCAGGTCAATCCTAGGATCGCAACGATTCTTTTCTGTGGCAGACCACTGGTTTTGACCGCCATCGAGCCTCTTTGTCAAGCAATCATGATTGCCTGGTTCCCTGGATCAGAAGGCGGTAATGCATTGGCAGATTTGTTGATGGGCGAATCTGAACCGCAAGGACGTTTAGCTATGAGTTTTCCAAGGGCAGAAGGACAGTTGCCGTTGACTTATGCTCAACTCTCTACAGGTCGGCCACTGACAGAAGAGAATAGTGATCAAAAATATATTTCGCGCTATATGGATGAAAAAAATGAGCCGTTGTTTTCTTTTGGCTCGGGCATAGGCTATAGTAAATGCACGATTACCCACACCCAAATCATTATTCCTCAGGAAAATGGTGCGCCATTTGAGATCAGTTGCACACTGAAAAATGAGGGCGATGTGCCGCATACAACGATATTGCAACTCTATAGCAGAGACGATGTTACGGAAGTAGCACGACCGATGAGGGAATTGAAACAATGGCAAAAAATCCATCTTGCTGCAGCCGAAGAAAGGCAGCATTCATTCTATGTTACACCAGAGGATTTTGCTTATGTTCATTCCGATTTCTCGACAGAAAGTGATCCTGGTACGATTTCCTTATACCTTGGCTTTGCTGCTGCCTCAGCGAAGTTGATTGGTACGCTCACGATTTAAAAGCCTTTCGAGGCTTTTTTTTTCGGGTACAACTTGTACCAAAGTGGCACAGGTTTCAAGGTGCTGGTACATGCGCCAACTAGTCCTAGAACCATTGTGGGTGAAAACGTTTTTATATATAGTTGGTTTATCGGATGGCCAACCTTAGAGTGGTCGTTGATTTTTTCAGCAAAATAAAAACGTTTTTATTTTTGGGAAGAATCCTTCAGGAGGGGAGAATCATTTGACAAATCGAATCACGATTCGGGAAGTGGCAAAGGAGGCAAACGTGTCGATTGCGACCGTGTCTAAAGCATTAAACGGTGTCGATGTTGTTCGGCCCGCAACGAAAGAACGTGTGATGGCTGCCGCGCAGCGGTTGCATTATGTCCCAAATTTGATGGGCAAACAATTAAAAAACACGAAAACCAAGATGCTTGGTTTTTACACCACCAGCATTAAGGGCCCCTACTTTAGCGTACTAGTTGAAGCCATTGCCAGAGAGGCAGAAAAACATGGGTATGCAGTCAACGTGTTTTTATCTGCAGATAAGCGCGTTGTCCTCAATAGTATTTTAGGTGGTGTTGTTGATGGCATTATTGGATTTGAAGATTTTTTAACGAAGCAGGATTTGGCTGCGATGGAACGAGAACAAATCAAAGCCGTCTTTATCGATCGAAACATTCAAGAGAAGAACTTCGGCAGTGTAGTCTTTGATTCTTTCGAAAAAGGGAAAGCAGCCACCGAGTATCTTTTGTCACTTGGCCACAAAAAAATTGCCTTTATCAGTGGTATTACTGGTGTTTATGATAGTGATGAGCGTTTAAGAGGGTATTTAGAAGCATTAAACGAGGCAGGGGTTTCTAAACGGTCGGACTATCAATTGCAGGGGTTCTTTGAAGAAGAACGAACGAGAGTCCGCGTGCAACAGTTTTTGCTAGAGCAGAAAGATTTACCCACAGCGTTTCTGGCGGGAAATGATCTTAGTGCGATCGGAACGGTCAAGGCGATCCATGAGACCAAGTGGCGGGTGCCGGATGATTTCAGCGTAATTGGCTTTGATGGCATCGATCTCTTGGACTATTTCATGCCTCGGTTGACGACTGTGAAAAATCCAATCCAATTGCAAGGGGTCACGGCAGTAAACCACTTGATCGAAATGATTGAGGAAAATGCATGTGGTGTCTCCTACGTTTTACCAGGAGAATTGAGTATTAATCAATCGACAAAACAAGTAAATGAATAATGAGGGTGAAGCAATGTTTATTGGAATTGATGTTGGAGGAACGGCTATCAAATATGGTGTGATTTTGAGAACGGGTGAAATTGTGAAGAAAGGACAGATGCCAACCATTCATGAAAAAGAAAAATTTTTGCAATCCATCACAGCATTGATCGAATCGCTGCAGCAAGACGCAATGATCGAAGGTGTCGGTATTAGCGCACCGGGCATCATCCAAAAAGATGGCACGATGATCACGGCAGGATCAATCAAACCGCTTTATGGAATCAACCTAAAGTTGGAATTAGAGAAACGTGTCAAGCTGCCAGTCCTTATTGAAAATGATGCCAATGCTGCAGCGATTGCTGAAAAATGGCTTGGGCATGCACAGGCTTGTGAGAACTATCTTTGTCTTGTTGTGGGAACTGGTATTGGTGGCGGGATCATCGTCAACAATCAGCTCTATCGAGGCAGTCATGGCATGGCAGGTGAATTTGGGTGGATGCTGATCGACACATTGCCTGAACAGGGAAATCTAGAGTCAGTTTCCTTGAATCAACGAGCAGCCATCGTGGGTGGTCTTTGCCATCAGTATCAACTGGCACTTCAGCAACAAGGGCGAAGTGATCTGCCTCAAGATGCAGTCGAGATCTTCCAGAGAGGAGAACAAGGAGAAGTAGTAGCGAACCAAGTGATTGCTCAATTTTTCCAAGATTTATCAGTGGGCTTACTGAATTTGATCAGTACATTTGATCCCGAGCTGATTTTGGTTGGTGGTGGGGTCAGTGAAAATGATGGTTTCATGACAAGGCTTGAAGAGACCATGAGCCAGCTAAAAGCTCGCCATGAAAGTATTGGTTATTTAGAAGGTCGCACGATTGCACCGATTCAACGAGCAAAATTAAAAAATGATGCTGGTATGATTGGTGCGGTCTATCAATTGATGAACCAATAAAGGAAAGCATGTATTTCCTTTGGGTGAAAAAGTAAGCGTTTTAGAAAGGGTGGAAAAATGGAATCAAAAGGTGTCATGCTAAAAGCAACCCCACAGAAAAGGTCATTTTTGCGAAAACTAAAAAGCCAAAGCTTTTATCAAGCGATGGTTTGGCCAGGTATTATCTTGATGATTATTTTTAATTTTATCCCATTGTATGGGATCGTTATCGCGTTTAAAGATTACTCAGTTCTTGATTCGATCGCAAATGCGGAGTGGGTCGGTACTCAATATTTTCAAGAATTTTTTAGTGATTCAATGTTTTGGACGGTGATGAGTAATACATTGGGCATCAGCTTTTTTAAACTACTGATTGGCTTTCCAGCGGCGATTGGTTTAGCGGTATTGATCAATGAAATCGTTCATGTGCGCTTGAAGAAGGTCGTTCAAACGGTGTCTTATTTGCCGCACTTTCTTTCTTGGGTCATCTTAGGTGGCATGTTTATTACGTGGTTGTCTGATACCGGTCTGGTCAATAATCTACTGTTAGGTTTTGGGTTGATCGATGAACCGATCCGCTTCTTGACCGATCCCGAAAAATATTGGGCGATTGCAGTCATTTCCGATATTTGGAAAGAAGTTGGCTGGAATACGATTTTATACATCGCTGCTATGACGGGGATCAATCCAGCTCTTTATGAAGCAGCTAGAATGGATGGCGCCACGAAGTTCCAGCAGATCACGCGGATCACGATTCCTTCGATCCGTCATATTATCGCCTTGACATTTGTTTTGTCAGTGGGGGGGTTATTGGGTTCAAACCTCGATCAGACACTCGTCTTACAAAACCCTGTCAATTATCAGTCCAGTGAAGTCATTAATTCATTTGTCTATAAAATGGGGATCCAACAAGGAGACTTCTCCTATGCGACCGCCGTTGGCCTGTTTGTGTCGGTTGTTTCTTTGATCCTCGTAGTAGGAAGTCATCTTTTGACCAAAAAAATCAGTGATGAATCAGTCTTTTAGAGGAGGAAAAGTATGAAACAAACATTTTCAAAAGATGAGAAGATCTTCAATACCGCCAATGTGATTTTCATGGTATTCTTTTTAGCCATCATTGCGTTGCCATTATGGAATATCGTCGCTTTGTCGTTCAATGATGCAACCGATGCCGCAAGAGGGGGGATCTATTTCTGGCCACGGGAATTTTCACTAGAAAGTTACTACACCGTTTTTGAAGATTCTGCGATCTATAAAGCTTTTGTTATCTCAGTTGCAAAAACAGTGATTGGCGTTGTTTTGCATACGGCATTAACGGCGATGGTCGCCTATGGGATGAGTCGCAGAAACTTAATGGGACGGAAAATCTACATGAACATGGGGATTTTAACGATGTTCGTTTCCGGAGGAATGATCCCAACCTTTCTCTTATTCAAAGAATTAGGGTTGTTAAATAATTTTTGGGTTTACATCATTCCTGTCTTATTTTCTTTTTACGATATGGTGATTTTGATGAATTTTTTCCGGAGCATTCCATTTTCGCTGGAAGAATCTGCCATGATGGATGGCGCCAATCCTTTTATTATTTTCGTGAAAATCATTTTGCCATTGTCCCTTCCAGTTTTGGCAACCATTGCATTATTCCACGGCGTCTTTCAGTGGAACGACTACATGACCGCCAATATCTATGTGGATGATCGTAGTTTATATCCTTTACAAATGCTACTATTTCGGATCGTTTCGGAAAATCTATCGCCCGCAGTGGCGACCGGAACCAATGTTGTCAGAAATACAACTTCACAGTCATTGCAATTAGCAACCATGGTGGTAACGACGGTTCCTGTCGTCGTGATCTACCCATTTTTACAAAAGTACTTTATTCAAGGGATGACTCTTGGATCAGTAAAAGAATAGACAAAAGGAGAGAAAAAAATGAAAGCAAGCAAATTATTTTTAGGGATCGGTCTCGTATGTACATCAGTCATGGTATTAGGTGCCTGTGGTAATTCCAGCAGCGAGTCAAAAGGAGCTGCTGAGGTAGAAGATCTGCCAGAAGCTCGCTTTGAAGCAGACAAAGATACACCAAGCTGGCAAAAAGACACCGACCATGAAGCGACCTTAAAATGGTATGTCAATTTTGATTGGTATGCTCAGCCGGGGTGGGGCAAAGACACTGTGACGCGAAAAATCAAAGAAGACATGAATATCAATGTCGAATTTATTTCAGGAAATGACGAGAACCTTAATACGATGCTAGCTGGTGGCGATCTTCCAGATATCATGACCTTCGATAAAAACCTGTCTGCTGCAAATGAAGCGACAAAATTTGCCTTGCCATTGAATCTTTTGGCAGAAAAATATGACCCTTACTTCTTAGAACATGCAGCGAAACCGGAATCTGTTCAATGGTTTACTTTAGAAGATGGCAACATTTATGGATACCCGAGCTTTTCCACGACTGCACAAGATTATGAGGACGGCAATGTAGTGGGAGACCAAGTTTTCATTGTCCGCAAAGATATTTACGAAGCGTTAGGTGAACCCGATATGTCGACGCCAGAAGGATTTTTAGATGCGTTAAAACGGGCAAAAGAAGCATTTCCGACAGCAGATGATGGTGCAGCTCTAGTCCCATTTGCTTCGACTGCACTAGATATTTCCAATGGTGGGGATGGCGCCTATGGTGGTACTTTGCAAGACTTTCTCAGTATCGCACCAAGTGTAGACGGTCAATTCAATGATCGTGACGCTGATGAGGAGTACATCACTTGGATCGAGACATTTAGAAAAGCGTACAATGAGGGATACATCAACAATGACCAGTTTTCAGACAATGACAACACGATGAAGGAAAAACTAGGACAAGGGCGTTATTTTGCTTACCTGCATACGAATACGAAGGGACTCAATGAGTTTATGTCCGATAATAATGCCCGTAATCCTGAGCAAACCTATATTGCCGTCGATGGTCCGAAAAATTCGAATGGCGATGATTCCACTTTTACTGGCGGAAATATTGGTGGATGGACACAAACCTTCATCACGACGTCGACAAAAGAACCCCAAAAAGCCATGGAACTTTTGACGTATTTAGCAAGTGAGTATGGCACGATGGTCACTACCTTTGGTATCGAAGGGGAAACATACAATCTTGTGGATGGCGTGGTTGAGTACTCAGAAGAAACAGAAGCGTTACGAAATTCTGATATTGCTCGCTTTGATAAGGAAATTGGTTTAGGTTCTTATTGGTTTGTTGGCAATGACAATTACGCCATTCAAATGGGACAAAAACCAGCAACATCGATTCGGCAGATGGTGGAATGGTCGCAAGACAAATTGGCGCCGCGTTTTGAGATCGAAGACATTGATCCTCGCACCGGTTCTGAAGCAAGAAACCTCACTTCCATCAACACAGCAAGAGTGCAAGCGTTGGTCAACTTTATTCAAGCAGACTCGGAAGAAGCGGGCCGTCAGATTTGGGAAGACTACCTAAAAGAACGAGAAAACAATGGATGGTCAGCAATCGTTGATTACCGAAATGAGAAAATCGCTGAAAATATTGAAAAATTAAACTAAAGGTGTGTGAGTGTGATGTTTGCTTTAGAGAGTCGTTTTTATCGTCTTTGCGAAATCGTTTTTCGTATGCTGGTATTGAATCTCTTGTTTTTAGTGGTATCGTTTCCGATCATCACGTTTCCAGCCGCTTTGCGAGCAGTGGTCGATGCTTACGAACATCCTGAAGCAAAACTGCTAAAACCCTTTTTGAAAAATAGCAAAAGCGCGTTATTGAAGACTCTGCCACTAGGGGTCTTCAATCTCTTCTCATTTTTATGCGGACTCAGCTTGTGGCGTTCTGCTACTTTGACGAATTCATTGTTTTTCTCTTTTTTGACCATCATTTTTCTTACTTTTTTGTTGTCCTACAACATTAACCTGTATGTGATGCAATCAAAAATGCAAGATCGGCAAAACTTGTTTGACCTTTTTCGTAGTAGTTTTTTCTTTACGATGATGCACTACCATAAAGGGATCGGAATCTTAGTCCTAGCAGCGATCGGCTATTTCTTCACATGGCAATCAGCACCAGGTATCTTCTATCTATTTTGTCTGTCTGGGCCCTTGTATTTCTATCAAAAAGTGTTGCATCTAAACAGAGTGGATCAATCTTGATTCACTCTTTTTTTGTTGCTTGTAATCGCCACTAGCTAGGAAGTAGACAGGATGAAACACATTCCAATCTTTGAAACGCATTGAATTGAAAACGTTTGCTATTCTATTAGTAACAAATGTTTCCTATAATGAACCTACAAATCAACTACAAAGGAGTTTCCTCAATGAAAGAAAAAGTGATGGATGCGATGCAGAAATTCTCCAAGGCAATGTTTGTGCCCGTTTTGATTTTGCCGATCGCAGGGATATTGATTGCCGTTGGGAATGTGTTTACAAATGTCCGCTTGCTTGAGCAGTTTCCCTTTTTGGATAATCCGATAACCACCGGTTTTGGTAGTATCTTGTCCGCTTCCTTATTACCGATTTTAACCAATTTGGGCATTATTTTTTGTGTCGGGATTGCTCTAGGGTTAGCTAATAAGAAAAAAGCTGAAGCGGGATTTACCGCGTTGTTAGGTTATTTCGTCTTCTTGAATGCCATGAATAAATTCATGGAACTTCGGGGGATGTTGGTTCCAGCCGATGCCCTTCAAGGTTCAGGACAAGCGATCGTTTTAGGAATCCAAGTGTTGGATATGGGGGTCTTTCTGGGGATCATTTTAGGGATCGTCGTAGCATTGATCCATAATCGTTTTATCGATACGACCTTTAACAACGCCTTTCAAGTTTATGGCGGCGCGCGCTTCGTCTTTATTGTCTTGATTCCGGTCGTCGTGTTATTAGCCATCGTTTTCACGTTTATATGGCCAGTAATACAAACTGGCATCGACGGTTTAGGCGGCATCATTCAACAAACGGGCAACTTTGGCATCTTCTTGTACGGTATGTTGGAACGCTTATTGATTCCAACTGGCTTGCATCACTTGATCTACACGCCGTTTTTGTATACTTCATTAGGCGGTGTCGCAGAAGTTGGCGGTCAAGTCTTTGAAGGGGCACGAAACATTTATTTTGCGGAAATTGCTGACCCAGCAGTCCGCGTATTATCGCAAAGTGTCATTTGGGACGCTCGTGGGATCTCAAAAATGTTTGGACTGATCGGTGCCTGTTTGGCGATGTATCAAACGGCAAAACCAGAAAATAAAGTCAAAGTCAAAGCCATTTTGATTCCAGCTGTCGTCACTTCCTTTATTGCAGGTGTGACTGAACCAATCGAATTTTCTTTTATGTTCGTGGCACCTGTTTTGTTCGTCATTCATTCTGCACTTAGCGGCTTGAGCATGGTGGCGTTAAATCTCTTTGGTTCTCGCGCCATCGGACCGAATGGCTTCATCGACTTTCTTTTGTACAACTTGCCCTTAGGGATCGAGAAAACTCGCTGGCCAGTGTACTTGATCGTCGGAGTCGTCTTCTTCTTTCTTTATTACTTCTTGTTCCGCTTTTTGATCACGAAACTGAATTTGAAAACGGTCGGGCGTGAAGAAGATGGGACAGAGACCAAACTGTATTCGAAGAAAGAGTACAAAGAAAAACAACTTGCTGGAGCAGGTGTCGGGGTCATGGCGAGTGACCAAGCCGCCACTAGTCCGACTGGTGAAACAAGTATCTCAGCAATCATCACCAAAGCGCTAGGTGGCGATGACAATATCAAAACTATCGACAACTGCTATACCCGCTTACGTTTAAAACTAAAGGATCCTGAACTCGTGGATGAAGCGCTACTAAAAGACGAAACACAAGCCAAAGGCGTGATCAAAAATGGTGAAAATGTCCATGTCGTTTACGGGTTGACTGTGCCGAAAGTGCGGGAAGAATTAGAAAATTATCTTGGAAGAGAAGGAGAGATTGAATGATGAAAAATTTTTCAGTAGTGATCGCAGGGGGCGGCAGTACCTTTACCCCGGGAATCGTTATGATGCTACTTGACAATCAAGAACGCTTTCCTTTAAGAAAGCTGAAACTATACGACAATGATGAAGCACGCCAAGCGATCCTCGGCGAAGCCCTGGCGATTTTATTAAAAGAACAAGCACCTCAAATCGAATTTTCATTTACGACGGATCCTGAAGAAGCCTTCAGCGATGTCGATTTCTGTATGGCGCATATCCGAGTAGGAAAGTATGATATGCGGGAAAAAGATGAAAAAGTCCCCTTGCGTCATGGCGTCTTTGGTCAAGAAACCTGTGGTCCAGGAGGGATCGCTTATGGGATGCGCAGCATCACTGGTATGCTGGAGATCATTGATTACATGGAACAGTATTCCCCCGATTGTTGGATGCTGAATTATTCCAATCCAGCTGCAATCGTAGCTGAAGCATGTCGGGTCTTGCGTCCTGAGTCAAAGGTTCTGAATATCTGTGACATGCCCGTGGGCACGTTGCGGCGCATGTCGCAAATCATTGGCAAGCAGCCAGAAGAGTTAGAAGTTCGCTACTTTGGCTTGAATCATTTTGGCTGGTGGACTAGTGTCAAAGACAAAGAAGGCACGGAGTACATTCAAACCATACGTGACTATGTTGCAGAACATGGCTATTTGACGCAGATCGAAGTGGATACCCAACATACAGACCCAAGTTGGCAAGACACCCACAAAAAAGCCAAAGACCTCTTGGCTCTCACACCAGAATATCTGCCAAATACGTACTTGAAGTATTATTTATACCCAGATTACGTCTACGAACACATGAAAGAACACCCAGAGTATACGCGTTCCAATGAAGTGATGGAAGGACGGGAAAGACGAGTGTTCGATCATGCCAAAAAGATCACTGCACAAGGATCTGCTGAAGGGATCGCTTTTGAGATTGATGCCCATGCAACTTTTATCGTTGATTTGGCACGCGCCATCGCTTTTAATACTCATGAGCGAATGGTCATGATTGTGGAAAACAACGGCGCGATTGCGAACTTCCCGGATGATGCCATGGTGGAAGTGCCATGTATCGTCGGTTCTGATGGACCAGAAGCCCTCGCTCAAGGAAAAATTCCTGCCTTCCAACAAGCGCTCATGTTCCAACAGGTGACTGTGGAAAAATTAGTGGTCGAAGCATATGTGGAAAAGAGCTATCAAAAAATGTGGCAAGCGTTAAGCCTTTCCAAAACGATTCCTAGCGCAAAAGTAGCCAAAGAGTTACTCGATGATTTGGTCTCGGAAAATGGTGATTACTGGCCAGGATTGTCTTGATTTGTTTCACATTTGCGAAACATTTTCTGATGGGATAACTGGAAAGAGGAAGATTCTCCAAGAATCTTTCTTTTTTTGATTTTTGCTGTGGAAGAATACTTCTCTGAAGAAAATCATCACTAAACGTCTTCTCAACAAAACGATCAGACAGGTATGCTAGAATATGCCACTAACTATGGTAGAATAAAGCTAATTGAATCAGATGAGAGGGAGCAATGCGATGTTTTTAGGGATTGATATCGGCACAACAGCCATAAAATTTGGGGTCATTGAAGATCGGAAAATCATTTACTCACAGTCATTACCAATCAAAACCCATAGCCACGGGTTAAAACAGACCCAATCAGCGACCCAGATCAGTAGCCAATTAATCAGTGGTGTCACAACGATTCCCACTCAATTAAAAGCGGCAATCACAGTGATCGGGTTCAGTACCGCCATGCACAGTTTGATGCCAGTGGCTGGTGAGACAGCAGAAGAGATTTACATTTGGTCAGACAATCAAGCGAATCAAACGATGACGGCCTTTCGTCAAACGGATCTGGCGGCAACGTTTTATGAAGAGACAGGGACACCAATCCATGCGATGTCTCCCTTTGCGAAACTGGCTTATTTTCAAACAAGTGGTTCATATTCCAAAGAGACGAAATGGTTAGGCTTAAAAGAACTAGCAATGGCGTTGTTTACCGGACAAGCACGGATCGATTATAGTACCGCATCAGCGACCGGTCTTTTTTCTTTGAAAGAAAAGCAATGGAGTCAAAAGATTCTCAACTATTTATCCCTTTCAAAAACCCAATTAGCGCCTTTATGTGCACCGACTGATCGTTTTTTGATTACCAAGGAGATGGCGCAGCGGTGTGGCTTGAAGCCTGAGGTAGAAGTGATGTGTGGGGCTAGCGATGGGTGTTTGGCAGCATATGCTGGCTATATTTCTACAGGGATCCGCAACAGCTTGACGATCGGAACCAGTGCGGCGGTTCGTAAAGTAAGTGAGACCACGGTCTTTGATCGCCAAAAACAAAATTTTTGCTACTATCTGCAAGAAGACCTCTATGTCGTAGGGGCACCTTCGAATAATGGCGGTTGTGTGCTTGCTTGGGCAAAAGAGACCTTATCAGAAGATCCTGATGGGTTTTATCATTATCTGCCGCAAGTCATGGAGGAATCACCGATCGGCAGCAACGGTTTACGTTTTTTCCCCTATTTAAATGGCGAGCGGGCACCCTTTTGGACGAATGAAATCACAGGTGGCTTTTCTGGCTTGACCCTGAAACACAATCGCTCAGATATGTTACGGGCAGTCCTCGAAGGCATGCTGATGAACATCGATTTATTAAAGCAAATGGCGCAGTTGGAAGGGGCAGTCACTGTAAGTGGTGGTTTCTTTCAAACAAAACTATTAGGTCAAATGACCGCGGATGTGTTGGGGCTAACCTGTTATCTTTCCGATGAAAATGAACCGATATTCGGCTTGTATGATTTGTACAAAAGCTCTGTTGTGCGGCAAGATCAGCCAGATGAAAAATTTGTTCCTGATCTGCAGAACCACGCGCTTTATCAAGAACTGGCAAAAACGTATTTTCATGCATAAGCAAAAACCAGCAATCCACTAGGGTTGCTGGTTTTCTTTTTCAACACACGTGAAAGCGTCAACGATATATTCCATCAATAAGAGCAGTTTGCCAAAGAAACTGGTGTACTGGATGTTTTGGGTGTCGTAGGGACGTTCATCTGTCACTTCAAAGGAAAAGGTCGCTAGTTGATTGGCGCGATGCTCACCGTTACCACAAAACAAAACAGTTGGTATGTGATGTTCATTGGCTAATGCCATCTTTTCCAGCACTTTTTGTGTTTCGCCAGATTTAGAAATGGTGATCAACATACTGATGTTCTCAATGTTGTTACTAATGATCCCACCTGAGTCAGAAGCACTGACTAATAAGGTTTTGATGCCGTTGACAAGCATTTTTTTGTGGAGGTATTCTGCCACGATCCCCGAAAAACCTGTGGCATAAATCGTAATAAACTTGTTCTTGTTTTGTCCATAGATTTCTTTGATCGCTTCGATCGTATCTGCAATACTGGCAGCGTCAATTTGGTAATCGATGGCGGCTTCAGTGATCGTCTGATTTTTCAAGCGATTCTTTAAGAAGTAAAGCAGCTCTAGATAGCCAGAAAAACCTAGTTTTTGCGCAAGCCGCACGATGGTTGCTGGGGAAGTGTAGATCGTTTTAGCGATTTCTCTTAAGGGCAGTCCATCGATCGCAGCGGTATTTGCAAGCAAATAATCAAGAATTTGCAGCTCATTGTCAGTCAATTTTTTTCCTTTGATCAATACATTTAAGTCCATTGTTCGGCACTCCTTTGTCTTGTCTTCATCATACAATGAATAACGACAGAAAGTAAAATAGGAATCGCGTCATGCTGATATATAGGAAAAAAGATTGTGCATTTCCTAAAAAGATATTATAATTTCTTATATAGAAAATAAAGGTGGAGAAATGATGACACAAAAACCATATGGAACCGTACTACTAAAAGCAGCAACCATTTTAGATTATCTAGCAGAAGCGCCAAGTAAACCATTGCAAGAAATTTCAGAAGCAACGAAACTGACCCCATCCACAGCTTTGAAAATATTGGAAACGCTACAAATGATCGGCTATGTCAAACGCGACAAAGAGAAGAATTATCGCTTAGGGTCTAAGCTGATCAAGTATGCCAATCAAAACATTCAAGAGCTTGATTTAGTGGAAATCAGCTTGCCTTACTTGGAAGCATTGCAGAAAACGGCGGATGAAACGATCCACTTAGGCGTCTTGACCGCCAATGAGATTCTTTATGTCAATAAATTGGAGCCTCAGAATCAAACGATCCGCATGTCTTCAAAAGTAGGAATCACAAGACCGTTGTATAGCTCTGCCATGGGGAAAGCCGTTTTAGCGGAGTTTGATGCCCCTCAAGTAGAGGAGTACTTGGCAGCAACGCCTTTAACCGCTTATACCGAAAATACCATTACAAATCAGTTGAAGTTGAAGAAAGAATTGGAACAGGCAAAAGCGAACCAAGTAGCCTTTGATGATGAAGAAATGGAACAAGAAATCTATTGCATCGGCGCCTCACTGACAAAAGATCAGGAGATCGTTGGGGCGTTTTCTATCAGCCTACCGAAATACCGCTTGACCCCAAAATACAAAACGACATTGATCGATGCGATTATTGCGACAAAACAACAAATTGAGCAAGCGTTGTAAACTTTTTAATGGAAAGCCCTTGCAAATAAAAACGAGAACGGTATAATGAACGTGTAAGTTTCTTTATAATAAATACCATTTTCCAAATAGGAAATAAGTGGAGGGTCTTAATGAAAAAAGTAGCGAATTTAATGAAACTAAAGGAAAGCGGTGTGATCGCTGTTGTACGTGGCGCTTCAAAAGAAGAAGCACTACAAGCAAGTAAAGCGATCGTTGCAGGGGGGATCACCGGCATTGAGTTGACTTTTACAGTGCCTCAAGCGGCGGATGTAATCGCTGAATTAGTAGCAACCTTCAAAGAGAATCCAGAGGTAGTTGTTGGTGCGGGGACCGTTCTTGATGCAGTGACCGCTCGTTTAGCGATCATGGCAGGCGCAGAATATGTGGTAAGCCCAACCTTTGATCAAGAAACGGCTGAATTATGTAATTTATATCAAATCCCGTATCTGCCTGGTTGCATGACCATTTCAGAAATGAAGGACGCCTTAAAAGCAGGCGCAGATATCATTAAACTATTCCCGGGTAGTGCGTATGGACCAAGTATCATCTCGGCCTTCAAAGCGCCATTGCCACAATTAAACATTATGCCGACCGGTGGTGTCAGCTTAGACAACATGCAAGAATGGTTTGCAGCGGGTGTTGTAGCCGTTGGTGTAGGGGGGAATTTGTTAGCGCCAGCAGCAAGTGGGGATTTTGACAAAGTAACAGAAGTAGCGAAACAATATGCGGCAAAATTAAAAGAGATTCGAGGAAAGTAAGATGGCAAACATTCTGACACTAGGAGAAATCATGTTGCGTCTATCGACAACGTTAGGCGACCGAATCGCCCATAGTTCGACGTTTGCTGCCCATTATGGTGGCGGGGAAGCCAATGTTGCGATTTCCTTGGCAAATTTTGGTCATCACGTTTCTTTTGCTAGTAAAGTGCCGGAAAATGCTTTAGGAGATGCCGTTTTTCATCATTTACGAAGCTATGGCGTCGATTGTCGTCACTTGCTTCGTGGCGGTTCCCGACTAGGTACTTACTATATTGAAACCGGTATCGGGGAACGAGCAGCGCGAGTGGTTTATGATCGCGCAGGCTCTAGCTTTGCTCAAATGAAGGAAAATGAGTGGCAGTCTGACCTTTTTGATGGGGTTGATATTGTTCACCTTTCAGGGATCACGCCCGCTCTTTCAACGACTTGGAAGACACTTTTGCTGACGTTGATCAAAGAAGCGAAAGCAGCTGGTTGTAAAATCAGTTTCGATATCAATTATCGTGGAAAGCTGTGGACGACCGCTGAAGCACGCGTCTTTTTGCAAGAAGTGCTCCCCTATGTCGATTATTGCTCGGCAGGACAGTTAGATGCCCAAGTCTTTATGGATGTATCAGCTCCAACAGAGGAAGTCGAAGATGACTACTATTATCAAGAAATGCATCGGAAATACCCAAATATCCAGCTCTTTTATTCAACTAGTCGTCAGGTGCTCTCAGCAAGTCACAATCAATTGACAGGAAGCCTATGGCACAACGGCAATTATGTCGTTTCTGCTACCCATGAGATCAATCCAATCGTTGATCGCGTCGGAGGCGGAGATGCCTTTTCAGCTGGTATCCTACATGGTCTTGTCACGAAGAAACAAGACCAAGAAATCATTGATTTTGCAACTGCAGCTTCTGCTTTGAAACATACGATCCATGGCGACTGTAATCAGTTTAGCGCCAATGAGATACAAGAATTTATTGCAACAGGTTCAGGAAAAATTATCCGATAGGAGGAATAAAACATGCAACACATGGAAACACGCTATACCCATAGTCCACTTGATATTCGTCACTATAGTACCGAGGAATTACGCAGAGAATTTTTGGTAGAGAAAATTTTCACACCAGGACAAATCATGCTGACTTATACCCACAATGATCGGATGATCTTTGGCGGAGTGACACCGACGGAAGAAGCGTTAGAAGTGCAATTAAGCAGCGAATTAGGGGTGGAATACTTCTTAGAACGTCGCGAATTAGGCGTCATCAATATTGGAGGACCTGGTGCGATCACGATCGATGGCCAAAAAGAACCAATGAAAAAACAAGACGGCTACTATATCGGCAAGGAAACCAAACAAGTCTTGTTCCACTCTGATGATCCAGCAAATCCAGCGAAATTCTATCTATCTTGCGTGCCAGCACATAAGAAATACCCAAATGTAAAAATCAGTATCGATCAAGTCACACCAATGGAGACAGGCGAGGGCTTGACATTAAATGAACGGAAAATTTATCAATACATTCACCCAAATGTTTGTGAAAGCTGTCAATTACAAATGGGGTACACGATCTTAGAACCAGGCAGTGCTTGGAATACGATGCCAAGTCATACCCATGAACGTCGGATGGAAGCATATGTGTATTTTGATTTTGCCAACGAAGACACAAAAGTGTTCCATATGATGGGCAAACCAGATGAAACGAAGCATTTAGTCGTTAGTGAAGAACAAGCAGTTATTTCTCCAAGCTGGTCGATCCATTCGGGTGTTGGAACCAGTAACTACTCCTTTATCTGGGCAATGTGTGGCGAAAATATCACCTATACCGACATGGATATGGTGGCAATGGACGACTTAAAATAAAAAGAAAGAGGGTTTATCAATTATGGATTTTTCAATGGATCAATTTCGTTTAGATGGTAAGATCGCATTAGTGACAGGCGCTGTCTATGGGATCGGTTTTACGATCGCTCGTTCATTAGCAGCAGCAGGAGCAACGATCGTTTTTAACAACTTGGATCAAGAATCAGTGGATAAAGGATTAGCAAACTATCGTGAAGCAGGGATCGAAGCCCACGGCTATGTCTGTGATGTAACGGATGAAAAAGCAGTCAACGAAATGGTCAAGCAGATCGAAGAAGAAGTTGGCGTGATTGATATCTTAGTCAATAATGCTGGGATCATCAAACGAATCCCGATGTTGGAGATGTCTGCTGAAGACTTCCGCCAAGTCGTTGACGTGGACTTGAACGCTCCATTTATCGTTTCAAAAGCAGTCTTACCGTCAATGATCAAAAAAGGACATGGAAAAATCATTAACATTTGCTCAATGATGAGTGAATTGGGAAGAGAAACGGTGGCTGGTTACGCAGCGGCTAAAGGCGGCTTGAAAATGTTGACGAAAAACATTTGTGCTGAATTTGGTTCAGCTAACATTCAATGTAATGGGATCGGACCTGGTTATATTGCAACACCGCAAACTGCACCATTACGAGAGATCCAACCAGACGGTTCTCGTCACCCATTTGATCAATTTATCGTAGCGAAAACACCTGCTGCCCGTTGGGGTGAGCCAGAAGATTTAGCAGGACCAACGGTTTTCTTAGCTTCTGAGGCATCCAACTTTGTCAATGGCCATGTCTTATATGTAGACGGCGGTATCTTGGCGTATATCGGGAAACAACCTGAATAAAACAATCAGTAGTAAGGATGGGGACGATTGCAATCGTTCCCATTTTTATGGTGCAACACCTAAGAAATGCAGGGCTTTAAAAGGTAGCTTGGTGATAAATGGGTGAAGCAAAGGAATGGCAATCAAACCTTTTAAAAAGAATCAAAAGCAAAACGCTGTGAAGGAAACTGTTCTTCGCAGCGTTTTGCTTGAGTTGCTCTTTTTAAAATCAGGTAGCGTATTTATGTTAGGGGAAGATTCAACACGAACAATGAGTTTCAATCTAAAAGAACTTGTTGTGCAAGCGGTAATGGAGCATTTGTCAAACATTTGGCAACTAATTTGGCAACGGCTGTAGCACCCTGGTCATTCAAATGCGTGTTATCCGTAATGCCGGCTGGATAATTGGGGTGCTGGTTTTTTTCTAAATGAAGAAAATAGGGTTTCGCCTGTTGTGGTTCCAGTGCTGAAAAGAACCGTTGTGTTGCGGCAAAAAGATCCAGACAGACCACATCCAAGGAGGTAGCCAAAGCACGCATTGCTTCTGGGTAAGGACCGACTGCCAAAGGATCAAGTTGCTGTTGGTCCACGTAATGCAAACGAGTGATCGAGGTCAATAGGATCGGTGTCGCTTGCTGCTGGCGTGCCGTTTGCACGAAGGTTGCTAAATTATGCTGATATTCTACAGGTGTCGTACCACGACTATCTGTTTTTTGATCGTTGTGTCCAAATTGAATCAAGAGATAATCACCAGCATATAGTTCTTTTTTTGCCTGCAACAAGCGTCCATCTTCAATGAAGCTTTTGGAGGAACGCCCATTTTTTGCCAAGTTGACGATTTGATGCTGGGGGAGATAGCGTGAGATCTTTTCACCCCAGCCCGTTTCTGGACGAGCGCTAGGCTCTTTGATCGATGCGGTGGAATCACCGACGATGACGATTTTTTCCATTGTCTTTCTCCTAAAATTTGAAGTAGTTGTTGGCGTTTTGATAACAGACATTTTCTACTAATGGTTTTAGCTGACGAAGATCAGCAGGTGCTTCACCACGTACAACGATCTCAGCAAGCCATTCACAAAAGACGCGTCGGAAATATTCATGACGGGTGTAAGACAGAAAGCTTCTTGAATCCGTCAGCATGCCGACAAAGTTAAAGATCACACTGCCATCTGCGAATTTCGTCAATTGGTGACGCATGCCTGCGCGGGTGTCGTTATACCACCAGCCAGATCCTAACTGCAATTTATTATTGCCTTCTTGCTGGAAGCACCCCATCAAAGCGACGAGTGCATCATAGTCATTGGGATTTAAGGAGTAGAGAATCGTTTGAGGCAAATGGTCCTGCGCATCAGCAGCGTTCAATAATTTCTGCAAGCTTTGAGTCAGTGGTTGATCATTGATGCCATCGTAGCCCGTATCTGGTCCCAAGCGCTCAAACATTCGTTGATTGCAGTTGCGGTACGCATGGAAATGCAGTTGCATCGTCCAACCATGTTCGTGATACAGCTTCATCAGTTCAACTAGAACATTGGTTTTAAAGAACGAGACTTCGTTTTCCTCCAAAGATTCCCCAGCTAATGCTTTAGCAAAAATTGTTTCAAGGGATAACTGTTCGTCTGCAGCATACACTAAAGTATCCAGCGCATGGTCAGACAAGCGGCAGTGATGCTGGTGAAAGTAGGTTACACGGTCCCGCAAGGCTGTCAAGAAAGCATCGTAGGTAGTGATCGCGTTTTCGACACTCTTTTCGAGTTTGGTAACATAGGTAAGAAAATTCGGATGGTCGATTTGTAACGCTTTGTCAGGTCGAAAGGTCGGCAAGACCCGAAAACGTTGTTCTGTTTGGCTTAATTGGTGATGATAGTGAAGATCATCGACTGGATCATCTGTGGTGCAAACGATCTCGACGTTACTGCGAGCAATCAAAGCTCTTCGGGTAAAGTCTTTTTGCTGCAATTTTTCGTTGCATAGCCTCCACAAAGTTTCGGCATTTTCTTCAGTAACGGGAAGATCGATCGCAAAAAATCGCTTTAACTCTAAATGGGTCCAACTGTAAAGGGGATTTCCCACCAATTTTGGCACTGTTTGACACCATGCCAAAAATTTTTCATAATCACTGGCATTGCCCGTAATCGCTTCTTCTGGTACGCCACAAGCGCGCATCAACCGCCACTTGTAATGATCGCCACTTAGCCATGCCTCGGTGATAGTTTTAAAGGGCCGATCCTCATAGATTTCTTTCGGGTCTAAGTGGCAGTGGTAATCAATGATCGGCAGATCTTTGGCATAGTCATGGTAAAGGGTTTGAGCAATTTCATTTGGCAGTAAATAGTTTTCATTTAAAAACATGTCGAACCTCTTTTCTTTGGTTATAGTGTCACACCATTTTTAAAGATGGCGATCTCACGAACGTTGTTGGCTTCATTACGAGTCGGTTTTCCACTGGCAGTATCGATGATCGCTTGAATAAAGTCTTCCAGCACGACCTCCATCGGCTCTTCCAACAAGCGGCCAGCGTTGAAATCAATCCAGTGGGGTTTCTTATGATAAATCTCTTGATTCGTGGCAACTTTCATGGTCGGCACATAGGCACCAAATGGCGTGCCGCGACCAGTGGTAAATAAGACGAGTTGGCAATCGGCAGAAGCCAGTGCAGAAGCGGCAACAAGGTCGTTTCCTGGACCTTCCAGCAGGCTCAAGCCTGGCTTACGGAGTTTTTCCCCATATTTTAAGACATCGACGACAGCGGAAGTCCCAGATTTTTGGGTACAGCCTAATGACTTATCTTCTAGCGTAGTGATACCGCCTGCCTTATTGCCAGGAGAAGGATTTTCATAGACTGGTTCACCGTAAGCAAGAAAATAATCTTTAAAGTCGTTGATTAGATGGAGGATTTTTTCAAAGGTTGCTTCATCTTGTGCACGCGCCATCAAGACTTGTTCAGCGCCAAACATTTCGGGTACTTCCGTCAAGACCGTGCTGCCACCTTGAGAAACTAAAAAGTCAGAAAATGCCCCTAACAAAGGGTTGGCGGTGATCCCAGAAAACCCGTCAGAACCCCCACATTTTAACCCGATCTTTAGCTCACTCAAGGGAACGGCTTCTCGTTGATCCTCTTTTGCTGCTTCCAGTAATTCTTCTAATAAGCTTTCGCCGACCGCAATTTCATCGTCGCTTTCCTGTGCCACCATAAATTTGACGCGCTTTGGATCGTAGTCACCCAGGTTTTTCTTAAACTCGGGAACGGTGTTGTTCTCACAACCTAAGCCAAAGACCAAGACGCCACCGGCATTTGGATGATGCACCGCATCAATTAAAATTTGACGAGTGTTTTGATGATCTTGGCCTAACTGAGAGCAGCCGTAGGGATGTTTAAGGATCGTAATATGATCAAAAGTGCCAAGATCTGGATGATTCTTCTTGAAGTTTTCAACAATGATCTCTGCGATGCCATTGATACAACCAACTGTTGGCACGATCAGTAAATCATTACGAATTCCAACTTTGCCGTTTGCTCGACGGTACCCTTGGAACGTCGCAGCGCTTTTTGGATATCGGACGGGATGCAAATCGGGGGCATAGGTGTATGCTAAAGTACCAGAAAGGTTGGTTTTGACATTGTGGGTATGCAACCATTGGCCAGTTTTCACGTCAGCTAAGAGATGTCCAATGGGGTAGCCATATTTGATCACGTCTTGTGATTGTGCTAGATTTTTGAGGGCGATTTTGTGTCCTTGTGGAATATCCTCAAAAAGGGTGATCGTTTGGCCTTCAAATGCAAGGGTCGTTTTAGCAGCTAGTGGTTTTAATGCGACTGCGACATTGTCTTTAGGGTGCAATTTCAATAGTTGAGCGGGTGTTTCTGTTAATGTGCTGGACATAAAGATTCTCCTTTATTTCAAACTTGGCTCAGGGGTGTCAATCGACGCAAGTAACTGGCGAGGTCCGTCTTGTTTAAGGCATGTGCACATTTCATTGATTGTCGCTGTCATAAAGCTCAGGTCTGCATGCCAAAGTTGCTCATTTTTTAATAGAGCGGCGATCTGTTCTTCTGCTGGTAATTGTTTCACTTGCTGAAATATGGTTGTCACTAGCTCATCATCTTGAAAGGGTCGTGTGAGATAGAAAGTCAGCAACCCTGCCAGTGCGGCAGTGATTCGTTTTGGTAACTGCTGGTTTTGTTGGACATAACGAGTTAAGACTGGTTGAAGACGCGCACGGAATTTTGAGACGCTGTTTAAAGCGATCGATTGCAGATGATGCTTCACATAAGGATTTCTGAAGCGCTCTTTGATTTGTTCCGCATAAGCTGCAAGCTGCGCTTTAGGCAAATCAAGCATTGGAATCAACTCTTCCTGAAAAAGACCATCTAAAAAGGCTGCAAATTCACGGTCGTTCATTACTTCTTCAACGGTTTCTAAACCCGCTAAAAGACCGAGGGGAACCATCGCCGTATGAGGACCATTTAATAAATGTACTTTTTGTTCACGGTAAGGAGTCATATCTTCTGTCACGATCACATTCAACCCAGCTTCTTGCAAAGGGAGCTTTTCGGCTACGCCGTTTCCTTCGATCACCCATAGCATAAAGGGTTCCGCAGTGACCATTACGGCATCTTCATAGCCAAGAACCTCTTGGTATTGTGCCACTTTGTCGCGAGGATATCCTGGAACGATCCGATCGACTAAGCTGCAGCAGAAGGTGTTTTCTTTTTCTAACCAGTTGACGAAGTCTGATTCCAAAGACCATAATGCGGCATATTGTAAGACGATCTCTTTTAGTTTTTCCCCATTCCGATCGATCAATTCACAAGGAATGATCAAAAATCCCTTTTTTCGTAGTTGAAAACGACGATACAAAAGAGCGGTCAGTTTTGCGGGAAAACTGTGGGGAGGGGTATCGTGTAAGGTATCCTCTGGGTGAAACGCAATACCTGCTTCCGTCGTATTAGAAACGATGATCTCAAGTTGCTCGTCTTCTGCTAAAGCAAGATAGTCTTCCCATTGCTGATATGGATTCAACACTTGATAAATGGTGGAGACGACTTCAAATGTTTGAGATAAAGCGCCATCGACAAGTCCTTCTAAGATAACGGTGTAAAGATTTTCTTGTTGTGCCAACAGCTCTTTCAAGCCGTGATCAATCGGCTGTACCACAACGGCACTGCCGTTAAAAAGCCCTTGTTTGTTCATTTGCTGCAGCTGCCAGTTAAAAAAGCCCCGCATAAAATTGCCTTCCCCGAATTGAATCACTCGGGCTGGATAGGTTTGATGGGGGTGTTCGGTAATTTTTTTCATAGAATCCTCCTTAAAAAATAGTTATGCACACGTTAACATTTTTGCGTAAGCGCTCTTGAAAACAAGAGGCTTACAGCGATTGACGAATGATTAACGAGGTATCAAAGAAATGTTGTTTCTCAACTACTTGATTGGCAAATGCTTGCAACAGCAGAGTTGCTGCCAATTGACTCATTTCATAGACTGGTTTGCGGATCGTTGTTAATGGGGGATACGTATAGGGAGAAAAAGAACTATCATCAAAACCGATGATACCGATCTCCTCTGGGATCTTTCGTCCTGCTTGATGACAGGCGTTGATCGCACCGATCGCCATATCATCATTGGCGCAAAAAATTACTTCAGGTGGTTCAGGTAAAGCGAGTAGTTGCTGGGCACCCAGCTGACCACTTTCCAAAGAGAAGTCGCCAGCAACGAAGTATTCTTTCGGGCAGACAAGCTGCTTTTCTTGAATCGCTTTCATAAATCCTTTGCGACGCTCTCTAGCGGAACCAAAGGAAGCGATCCCTTCGATCATGGCGATCTTTCGAAAGCCTTGTTCAAGCACATAGGTGATCATTTGATAGACCCCTCGGGCATCATTACTAGTGACATTCATCAAGGTTGCATCCTGCAATTGACGATTCAAAACGACGATGGGAATGTTTTTCTTTGAAAGAGCAGCGATAAAGCCGTCATCACGATCACTTTGACTCATCACGATCGCTCCATCGAGGCGATTCGGCTCTTCATCAAATGTATCGGATTGCAATAATTCATGAACCGCCAAAGTATATTCGGATGGTAGGGTATCACTGATTCCTTTGATCACTTCGACTAAAAAGCTATCGGAAGTACCAATGGATAGATGAGAAAAATAAAGACCAATGATATAAGATTTCTGATTCACCAGACTTTTGGCATTGACATTGGGCACATAGTGTAAAGATTCAGCGATGGCTGCGATCTTCTTTTTTGTTTCTGGCTTGATTAATGGGCTATCGTTTAACGCACGAGAAACAGTTGTATGTGAAACACCAGCGACTTTGGCGATATCTTTGATCGTGACCATAGAAAACCTTCTTCCTTTTTGCTTGATTCAAGCATAGCTTGTTCCCACGAGAATGTCAATACACCAAGGATGCACACGTGAAACATTTTTCGAAATAACATAGGAACTTTTTCTGGGATGTGCTAGTATAAAAGAAGATAGTTAGGTAATGGGAGGGAGTCTATGAAATTCTTTTTAAGCTATCATCAAACATCCAACTTGTTTTATAAAATATTTATTTTGATTTTTCTAATTGGTAGCGCTTTAATCATTGGGTTTAGTGGGGTCATTTATCATCGAACGTATCAAAACATTCAAGAAACGTTTCTGCAAAGTCAACATAATTTGGTCAACCAAGTCAAAGAAAATCTGGATCAAAAAATTCAGATGGTAGAGTATGCCTTTTCTACATATAGCAGTACTCAAAGCTTTTCCGATACGATGGAACAGCCATTTTCCGTGACGAATTATCGACAAGTGCGAGAGATCAATTCGCAACTGGCTTACATTGGTGTGATGGGAATCGAAAACGCCAGCTACCAATTGGTGAATTTGAATCAGCATTGGAAAATCGAAGAAGGCTCCTTAAAACAGATCGATGATACTGAATTCGCTGCTTTTCAAGCGTTGATTGACAACCAACGCTACTTGTATTGGTTGCCAGAAGATGGCTATTTAAAAATGGTGATGACGCTGCCTGTTTTTCGACAGGAAACCACTGCTTTGGGGATCGCTGAAATCCAAGACCATACCATTGCGCAGTTGGTGGCAGATCATGACGATTCCTTTTTGAATATTTTTCATGCGGACGGACAACTGCTTTTCGATAATGGTGAAGTGATCGATTCTGCCTTACAAGAAACAATGATTGCAGCTGCCCACGGCGATGGCATCTTCACTGACAAAGAAAACAATAAGTATGTGGTCACACAATCGGATTACAATCAGTGGTATCATGTGATCCGTCTGGCACCTGCTAGCGTTTCGCAAGCAATCCGTGAATTAAGAAGCGGTTTGATCGTGATTGGCAGTCTTTTGATCATCCTCTTTTTATTAGTATCCTATCGCATTGCGATCGTGGCTACCTCACCCATCAATCGGATCGGTGAGCTTTTAAAGCCAAAAAAACAAGGTCAGAAATTAGAAGTTAATCAGTTGATTTCCGATATCGACCAGGTCTTACATCAAAACCACGATCTTGCTGTTAAAGTTGAACATCAAAAGCCCGAGTTAGAATCCTTGTTTCTATTAAACTTGTTTCGCGGCTGTATCTCAGAAGCAGATAGTCACTTAAAACTGTCACAATTTGGGTATGAAGTATCCGAAACGGAACACTTTGCCGTATTACTGATTCAAATCGATGATTTGTGTGGACGAGAAACAGCGACTATTGATATTTTCTTGCTTGCCATCGAGAATCTCGTTTCTGAAATCATTCCGGCCAATTTGCGTTTTCAGCCAATCATCTCCAGTCAAGAAACCCAAGGAACAATTTTAAAGCTTCCTGAATCAGTTGACCAAAAACAAGTATTGACCTATTGTCAAAAGATCCATCAAGCGGCAAAAGATTACTTGAAAATCAAAATAAGTTGTGGGGTCTCACAATCCTACGACCGCCTCGTAGAAACCAAATTAGCGGTTGATAACGCTAAAGAAGCCTTGCACTATCGAATGAATTTAGGGGAAGAAGTCATTATCTTTTTTGACGACATTGCGGCACAATTAGACAATAACGCGATCGTTCAGTACCCTAGAGAAGCAGAAAGCACCTTTTTGGATGCAATGCGTAGTGGGGATCTAGCGACCATCAAAACGAGTTACACAGAAGTCGTACGCGAAATCATTCATGAAAACAAAAATCCGTTGACGATTGAAAGTGCCTTGTTTAAGTTGATCAACAGTATCGTTCAGCTAGGACAACTCCTAGGAGCAGATCATACTAGCTTGCAGAATAGTCGTAAAGTCTATCAATCCGTGCTCAACCAAACCAGTTTGTTCAAAGTTGAGCAAATCATCTATCAAGAGTTAGTTTTACCTATCGTTGAAACGACACAAGCCAAAACAGATCGAGAAATTCGCTCCTTGTCTGAAAAGATGGTCTTGATCGTACACCAACAATACGACCAAGATCTCTCCTTAGATAGCATTGCTGAACAGTTGCATTATAATGCCAATTACTTAAGTAATGTGTTTAAAAAGGAATTATCCATCAATTTTGCCGATTACTTACAAAACTATCGATTGCAAGTCGCGAAAAAGTGGTTAAGAGAAACCGATTTGACCATCAAAGAAATCGCCGCCAACCTACAATATACCAACTCTCAAAACCTCATCCGCTTTTTCAAAAAGAAAGAACAGATGACACCCGGAGAGTATCGCAAACGATCCAAAGATTAAAAGAAAAAAAGCGTTTTTTGATCGTTGATCAAAAAACGCTTTTTTTCTTTGCTGCCTGTTGGCTACCCTTTGACGGAACCAACCATGGCACCTTTCACGAAATACTTCTGGACAAATGGATAGGCGATCAACATTGGCAAAGTCGCAACGACGATCACGGCCATTTTCACGGATTGTGCTGGGGGGACAACATCGACACTAGCGGCATCGGCGTTCATCCCGCTGGAGACAATCACGATTTGTCGAAGGAGCACTTGGATCGGCCATTTCGCTGAATCATTGATGTACAAAATCGCTGATTGATAAGTATTCCAATAACTAACAGCGTAGAACAAAGAGATCGTCGCAATCGATGGTAAGGAAAGAGGTAAGATGATACGGAAAAAGACGCCCCAATCAGAGCAACCATCCATTTTTGCGGATTCCTCTAAACTATCAGGAATCCCTTGGAAAAAGTTTCTCATAATGATCATATTATATGCACTGATGGCGCTCGGTAAGATCAGTGCCCAGAGAGAATCGATCAAGCCGAGGCTTTGTACCAAAATAAAACTTGGGATCATCCCTCCGCTAAACAACATCGTAAATACGACAATAAAATTGAAGATGCCACGTCCATGCAAATATTTTCTTGAAAGAGCATAGGCCATAAAAGAGGTCAAGATCATTGAAAGAACCGTTCCGACGATGGTCACAAAAAGGGAAACACCAATACTCGTAAAAATCGTGGGAGTCGAGAGAATATACCGGTAAGCATTTAAGCTAAATTCACGTGGGATAATGATAAATGTTCGTGTCGCAATCTCAGAAGAAGAAGCAAAGGAGCTTCCGAGAATGTTCAGAAAAGGCAAGAGACACATTAAGGTAAAGAGTAGTAGAAAACCGATAATAAATCCTTGAACAACCCGTTCACTCTTCGGGCGGTTCGTTTTTTTTAGGGTTTGTTGCATAGGAAAAACCTCCATCTTTTTTTACTTAAATAGGTATTTCCAACGTATCATGAGGCGGGGACAACGTATATAATCACTTTTACATGTTAAAAAAATCACAATCGTGACAAACGTTGATAAATCAATGGTTTTCCAATTCGACCGAGAAATAATCCTAAAAAATGTATGCCTTTCCAATGCTGAGAAAATGATTATATACGTTATCTTTCTTACACGCTACCATGGGACTATCAAATCAAAAAAACTCGGAGGAACAAGTATGGAAACAAAAGTTGATAATTACTTCTCACCACTTACTGAAGAAGAACAGCGACTGCGGTCGAAAAAGAAAAAATGGGCGCAAATCAGAAAAAATCGTGCGCTCTATATTATGGTATTGCCAGGTATTTTATATTTTATTATCTTTCGTTACATTCCAATGGGCGGTTTGGTCATCGCTTTTCAAGACTACCAGCCATTCTTAGGGATCTTAGGCAGTCCCTTTGTTGGGTTTACTCATTTTATTCGGCTCTTTACTGAAGATACTTTTGTGATGTTGATGCGCAACACGCTGATCATGTTTTTCTTAAATATCACGATTTCCTTCCCTTTTCCTATTTTATTGGCGCTTATGTTAAATGAAGTAAATAACCGTCGCTTGAAAAAAAGTATCCAGACGATTATTTATTTGCCTCATTTTATGTCGTGGGTGATCGTAGTTTCAATCTTCTACGTCCTGTTGACGACTGAAGGTGGTGTGATCAATAACATGATCGAAAGTCTTGGTGGGGAACGTATCCCATTCTTAACTAGCCGTACTTGGCTACGTCCAATGTACATTTTCCAAGATCTTTGGAAAGGTGCCGGTTGGGGGACGATCGTCTATCTAGCCGCTATTACCAATGTTGATGAACAGCTTTATGAAGCTGCGGATATGGATGGGGCTGGCAAACTACGTAAAATGTGGCACATCACGTTGCCGTGTATTCGTCCGACGATTGTGACCTTAATGATTTTAAAAATCGGTTCGATCTTAGATATGGGCTTTGAGCATATGTTCCTATTAATGAACTCAATGAACCGTGAGGTTGCCCAAATCTTTGATACCTTTGTCTATACCGCCGGGATTCAAAATGGTCAATTGAGTTACTCGACAGCTGTTGGGCTGTTTAAAGGTCTTGTAGGTTTGATCCTCGTTGTTTTTGCGAATCGTTTGGCGAAAAAAATTGGGGAAGATGGTATCTATTAAGAAAGAGGGGATCATATGACGATTGAGAAAATCACGAAAATCAACGATGGGCTAACCGCGTTTTTGACCCTGATCGCCCTTCATTTTCTTTGGCTAAGTGTGACACTTCTGGGGGGAATCTTTTTGGGAATCGGACCAGCCTCGTATGCCATGATGAAATATTATAATCGCTGGCTTCGTCTTCACGAACGACCGCCTTTGATCAAAAGTTTTTTCTACTATAGTAAAGAACGGTTCCGACAATCGGTGCTGATCAGTTGGTTGTTTCTGATCATCGCAGCAATCGTGATCACCAATATATTTGCGCCATTTCCATGGTTTATCCAAGTAGCGAATGTCCTCTTTTTGATTGCGTTTCTCTTTCTATTCATGCACGTGTATACCGTCATGGCAGCCACTAACTTTGTGACCGTGTTTGAGATCCTGCGAGGGAGTGCGTTGTTAGGTTTAGGCTATCTGCATTATTCGATCATTAGTTGGTCGATTTTGATCGTTGGCTATTTAGTTCTTGGCAGCTATTTCTTGATCGGCCTCATTTTGATGGGGAGCAGCTTAGTTGGTGGTGTTTTTGCCCTTGCTGGTAAAAAAATTCTTCAAGATATCCACCCAATTGAAACAGATCAGGTGGTTTCAAAAACGGCATCGACTACGGAGCAAACCGTTGCCAGTAAAGGAGATGAGGTCATTATCTAAAGAAAACGGCTCAAAGACTTTTACTAGTCCGTGAACAAAACGGTCACTAGAAAACACCTGAAAAATAGCAGAACAAGCTGAACCCTCATGAAATACAGCCAGTAAAACGGATTCATTGAAACAGCTCTATGAATTGAGGAGACTACAATAAAAGGAAGTATCGTACATGAAGAACTATTCGGAAATTGCTTTGAACACATTATTTGAGCGCTATGACTACTTATGCAAAGAAAAAATTTATCACGGAAAATGGTCCTATGACATCGGGGTCGTTTTGCAAGGCGTGAAAGAAGCCTATGAACAGACTGGTGACAAACGCTATTTGGACTATATCCAAAACACGATGGATGTTTATATTGACGAAGACGGTCGTATCAAAAACTATCAGATGGATGCGATGAATATCGATTACATCAATAATGGCAAATGTTTATTCTTGCTATACAAAGAAACAGGAGCGTCAAAATACAAGATCGCCTTGGACACGCTGTATCAACAATTACAGCAGATGCCAAGAACGAGCGAAGGCGGGTTCTGGCATAAAAAAATCTATCCGTATCAAATGTGGTTAGATGGCTTATATATGGGGGCCCCATTTTTGACAGAATACGCACTGACATTTGATAAAGAAGAAGCATTGGCAGATGTAATCAAGCAATTCACCTTATGCTTTACGCATACCCTAGATCCAAAAACGGGTCTTTTGTATCACGCGTGGGATGAACAAAAAGTCCAGCCGTGGGCAGATCCCAAGACCGGTTGTTCAAAAAATTTCTGGGGACGGTCAATGGGATGGTTCATGATGGCTCTCGCCGATACGATGGTGCTATTAGGGGAATCAGAGCAGAAGAATCCATTAGAAAACATGTTTGTCTCCTGTCTAGAAGCTCTTGCTAAAGTAAGAGATCCCCAGAAAAAAGTGTGGTATCAAGTCTTAGATAAAGGCAGGGAGCGTGGGAATTATTTAGAAGCATCCGCTTCTTCAATGATTTGTTACGCAACAGCAAAAGCGGTCAAAGCAGGGATCATCGATCAAAAATGGCAAGTGTTTGCCCAAGAGACCTATCAAGGATTGTTGGATGAGTTTGTCTTTTTAACAAAAGAAGGCTGGTTGAATCTGATCAGAAACTGTGAAGTTGCTGGTCTTGGTGGACCAGATAATCGGGATGGTACGTATGTTTACTATATCAGTGAACCCGTTATCACGAATGATTTCAAAGGATACGGTGCCTTTTTACAAGCGAGTTTACTGCTGCAACCATTAACGGAGGAAGGAAGCAAGAAATGAATATCCAATTGACTACAGCTGATTTACAAGGAAAAGAAGGTCTGTTGACAGAAGCGATTCAAGAAAAAATTGATGAATTGCATCAACAAGGAGGAGGCAGAATCACTTTTTCAGCAGGACGCTATCCGACGGGTGCGCTCTTTTTAAAAAGTAACATTGAACTGCACCTACTATTGGGGGCGACCTTAGTATTTTCTGATGATCCCAAAGACTATCCCGTCGTTTTGTCTCGCTGGGAAGGGGTCAAACGGGAAGTTTATGCCTCTTGTTTATATGCCGAGAATGCGGAAAATATCGCTGTCACAGGACTAGGAATGCTTGATGGGCAAGGGCAAAGATGGTGGAAGACCTTTCGGGAAAATCGTGAACAGCTTGCTTATCCACGACCAAAATTAATCAGTTTTGACTCTTGCCAGCAAATTACATTGAAAGATATCCGTCTTGTCGATTCACCCAGTTGGACCGTCAATCCGATTCTTTGTCAAAATCTAACGATCGATAATCTTCGCATCAAAAATCCAGCGGATTCGCCAAATACGGATGGGATCGATCCTGAATCTTGTAAAAATGTCCGCATCAGTAACTGTCATATCGATGTTGGCGATGATTGCATCGCCATCAAATCAGGAACGGAGGACACTAAAGAACGGGTCGCTTGTGAGAATATCACGATCGTAAATTGCCATATGCTTCATGGGCATGGGGCCGTCGTTCTAGGGAGTGAGATGAGCGGCGATATTCGTAATGTCACTATTAGTAATTGTATTTTTCAAGATACCGATCGTGGGATTCGTTTGAAATCACGTCGTGGACGTGGCGGAACGATCGAAGATATTCGAGTGAATAACATTGTGATGGATAATGTCATCTGTCCATTCACTTTAAATCTTTACTATTTCTGTGGACCGAAAGGCAAAGAAAAGTATGTTTGGGATAAAAATCCGTACCCGATCACCGAGGAAACCCCTCATTTCCGGAGAATTCATTTTGCAAATATCTCGGCTCGGAATGTCCATGCGGCCGCTGGGTTTGTTTATGGCTTGGCTGAACAATTTATTTCAGATATCACTTTCCAAGATATTGCCGTCTCTATGGCTGAGCACCCAATTCCAGGAAAGCCTGCGATGATGACAGGTATCGAAGAGATGACAAAACAAGGTTTTTATATTGGCTGTGGACGGAATATTCAGTTTGATCGTATCAATTTGGAAGGTGTAACTGAAGCGTTCCATATCGAGAATAGCCGGGAAATCACCGTCACACAGTCATTTGAGAATCGTCAGCCTCTGGGATTTCAAGGAGATTTTTTGTGAGGGATCCTCAGTTACTTCAGCTGCTAGGTCCTGATATGAAAGTTGCACCACAAGTGGTTCAGCAAACAAAAGAGCAGGTGCAAAATTATACCTTGGAACATTTACTTCTACGATTAAATCAAGAAGAGGATGTCCCTGCATACTTTGCTTATCCTAGCTCTCAGCAACCGGTTCCACTCGTTTTGTTCAATCATTCTCATGGCGGCGACTTCACGATGGGGAAAGAAGAACTGCGACAAAGTCCGCCGTATATGCAAAAAGAAAGCCTATTCGCTGCATTTATGAAGCTGGGCGTCGCCGTTGGAGTGATCGACATGTGGGGCTTTGGCAAACGAAAAAACGGTGAGAATGATAGCTACAAGCGGTTTCTGTTGCAAGGCAAAACATTATGGGGACAACGAATCTATGACAATCAACAGTTTTTAACCTATCTTGCTTCCCGTAAAGAAGTGAAACAGTCCGCTATCGCCACATTGGGACTTTCTATGGGGGGCTTGATGAGCTGGTGGTTGGCAGCGCTAGATGAACGGATATCAGTGGTGGTGGACATGGCAGCACAAGTGGACTATCAAGCATTGATCGAAGAGGACCGTCTAAGCAAACATGGGTTTTACTATTATGTTCCTAATGTGTTGAAAGACTTTACGACTGCGGCGATCCAAAAACAGATCGCACCACGCCCGCGTTTGAGTTTGGTTGGCAAAGAGGATCGTGGCTGCCCCTCAAGCGGCGTCGCTCGTTTGGATCAGCAGGTCGGGCAGCATTATGAAGCAATAGGCTACAAGGAGCATTGGCAGGCGTGTTGCTTGCCAGGTGGTCATGAAGAAACCAAGGAGATGAGAGCGCAGTGGATCGAATTTCTAAAACAACACCTCCTATCAAGCTAAAGGTTAGTAAAGAGCCGCAAAAGGGTGATTTTACGAGTATCCAAGCAGCCGTGTTGGCTGCTGAAGCCTTAAACGCACCTTGTGAGATCACGATCGCCTCTGACGTGTATCAAGAACAGGTGAAAATCTATAAAAACCAGCTTACGTTGATCGGGGAAACTAACACGTTCTTATGCTACCACTTGGCTGCCGAGCAAACCGATGAAAATGGGCAAAAAAGAGGAACCTTCCAAACAGCGACGCTCTTTATCAATAGCCGAGAAGTCTTTGTAAAAAACCTGACCATCATCAATGACGCAGGGTATGGGCAAGCAGTCGGGCAAGCAGTTGCCGTCTATATCGAAGGGGATGACATTCGCTTCGAACGCTGTCATCTCGATGCTTTTCAAGATACCTTGTGTCTGGGTCCATTGCCAAAATATACCAAAGAAGGTGAACCAATGATCAGTCCTTGGCGAAAGACAATCTTTGACCAACAACAGAGTTTGTTTTTGCATTGCAGGATCAGTGGAACAGTCGATTTTATTTTTGGCGGTGGTTCCGCCACCTTTGAAGAGTGTCGCTTGCATTGTAAAAATACACCACAAACGAACTACGTTACTGCTGCCTCAACTAGCAAACAAGCAAGCGGGTTAACCTTCGATCGGTGTCGGGTGACAGGGGACAAAGCCTATTATCTAGGCCGCCCTTGGCGCAATGAAGCCAAAGTCACCTTTTTATCCTGCTGCTTTGATCAACAGCTCGTCCCTTGCGGATGGTCTGATTGGGGAAAAACAGCAAACCACCAAACGGTCGCGTTCACGGAGCGAATGTGTTGTTACCAAACAAGCCCCAAACGTCCTGAATGGGTGACTATCGAAGGAGTGATAGAAAAATGAGCAAGGCAAAATGGTCTGGCTGGATCGGGATGGTTCTCGCTCTGGTGTTGATGGGCGGCTTTTCCTTGGCGATCAATCAAATGACTGTCCAGCAGTTCGAAGAGATCTTTCAACGTGCGTTTCCCTCTGTACTGAAGCAAATGACGGCAGAAGCAGCATTGGCGCAATTTCAAACACTCGGTGCTTGGTTTGGCTTCACGCTGTTGGCACTCCTGATATTGGTTTCAGTGGCGACGATGCTTGTTCGCTATCGTAATTATCGAAAGCAATCTTGTGCTATTTATTTTTTGACTGGTGTCGTGACATTGATTGGTAGTCAAATGATCGCTTTTCCGATTGCCTTTTGTTTCTTTTTAGCGGCGGGTTTTTGTTTTCTCCATCGCGATGACGGACACAAGAAAAAAACAACGGACGCAGTCAGCAAACAAGGAGGGGTTGCATGAAGGCAATGATCAATAATCCGATTTTAAGAGGGTTTCATCCTGATCCGAGTATTTTAAAAGTCGAGGATACTTATTATTTAGCGGTTTCTTCCTTTGAGTGGTTGCCAGGAATTCGGGTCTACTGTTCTCGAGATCTAGTCAATTGGTCCCATGAAACAGATATTCTGACCAATCAGGTGGTTTTATTAGGTAACACAGCAAATTGCAGCATTTGGGCACCGCAAATCAGTTACGCAAACGGACAATACTATTGTGTCTATACAAATGTTCGCAACACGACACGTCCCTTCAAAGACTGTCGAAACTATCTCATCACGGCTCCTACGATTCATGGGCCATGGAGTGAGCCCATTTACTTAAATGGTAGTGGCTTTGATCCGTCCTTGTTTCATGATCAAGAGGGGCGTATCTGGTTATTGAATGCGCTTTGGGATTATCGTAAGGATACACCAAATAAATCGGTGGGGATCGTGCTCCAAGAATACTCTGAAGTACAAGGCCGATTGATCGGTGACAGAGTGCCAATTTTTTCTGGAACCCAGCTGGCGAAGACTGAAGCACCGCATCTTTATTACCACAATGAGTGTTATTACTTACTGACGGCAGAAGGAGGAACGGGTGCAGGTCATGCGGTAACGGTTTGTCGTAGTAAAACCATCACTGGGCCTTATGAAGTAGATCCGCATTTTCCCATGATGCGTGCCTATCAGCGCGAAGATTCCCCTTTTCAATGTACAGGTCATGGCAGTTTGACGATTGCACCATCAGGAGAATGGGTCATGAGCTATTTGATGACTCGGCCAGTAGAAGAGGCAGCGATCCTTGGACGAGAGACGGCACTCCAAACCGTCTATTGGGATCACGAAGGATGGCTGCGTCTTAGCAATGATGATACGATCCCAGATCAAACCATCAGACTCGCTAGCGACGCTCAGAAGCAAAGGGCATCACCTGCTGTTTTTATGGATGATTTTAAAGGATCGTTGCAAAAAGCATGGAACGGTAGGCGATTGCTGCCCAATGAAGAGTGGTGCAATCTGAGTAAGCGACCAGGGTATTTGCGATTGATCGGCGGAGAATCGATGCAATCGAACTTTCATAAGCACTTATTGGCGATTCGTCAACAAGACTTTTGTTTTGAAGCTGAAACAGTGATGGAATACCACCCCCAATCGTTTAATCAGATGGCTGGATTGTCGTTGTTCTTAAACGAAGAAAACTATTTGTTTTTCTATGTGACTTATGATGAAAAAGACGGCAAGATCCTTCGTCTGATTCGGTGTTGTGAAGGAGAATTTCACTTGTTCCCAGATAAATTGGCCCTCGCTGCTTCAAGTGAGCCGATCGGATTGAAAGTAGTCGGTTCTTATCTAGAAGCAGAATGGTTCTATCGGCAATCACAAACGTGGCATCCCTTTAAAAAGCAAAACATCCAGTTCTTGTCTGGTGGTTTTACAGGGAATTTCATTGGAATCAGTGCCCATGATCTAGATCACTTTGCTGGAAGCTATGCCGATTTTACGTACTTTAAGTATCAAGGGAAAGATCCGCTCGATGATGATTCCCTAAAAATAGAGAAAGAAGGGTAACGAATGAAAAAGTTGAAAGTAGCAAGTTTATTATTATGTGCAGGACTGTTTTTAGCAGGCTGCGGCGATGGCGGAGGTTCATCTGATGGACCAGAAAGTGATGAAAAAACAAGTATTTCTTGGATGGCGATGCTGCATACCGCTTCACCTCCGTCTGGGGATGTAACACAAAAGTTAGAAGAATATACAGGGGTAGAGATCGACTTTACATGGGTGCCGGACGCATCAAAAACAGAACGCTTGAATGCAGCATTAGCGTCAAATTCTTTAGCAGATATCGTAAGTTTGACAGAAATCAATAACACAACCGTCCGTAGTTCGCTAGCATCTGGAATGTTCTGGGATGTGGAACCCTATTTAGAAGAGTTTCCGAATCTGGCAGAAATTTCTGAGGATCGCTTAGAATCTTCTCGTATCGATGGTCATATCTATGGTGTACCGTTTCTAAAACCGATCGCTCGTTATGGTGTCCTCGTAAGAAAAGATTGGTTAGACAATTTAGGGTTGGACGTGCCATCGACTTTAGAAGAATTATCAGCTGTGGCACAAGCCTTTACAGAAGGAGACCCAGATGGCAATGGGGTAGATGACACGGTCGGATTCGTTGAACGTGATGAGTCCTTTAATGTTGGGTTCCGTTCACTTTCAGGTTACTTTGGTGCAGACAATTGGTTTACGATCACGGATGATGATGAAGTGATGCCATCCTTTATGCAACCAGAATACAAAGAAGCAATGGAATGGTTCCGTAATATCTATGATAACGGCTGGATGAATTCTGATTTTGCGGTAATGGCGAAAAATGATCAGAAGAACTATATCGTTCAAGGTCGTGGTGGGATTGTATTGAGTGGTTTGCAAGAAGTACGTAACTACATTGATGATGCAGCTGGTACTGATGAAGAGCATATGGAATGGGTCTTGATCAATGATATCGTCCATGAAAATGTGGAACGTCGTATCCTTTCTGATACCAATGGTGGAATGGGCGGTTGGTTAGCCATTCCGAAAAACAATGTTGAAACCGAAGAAGACTTACGTGTTGTTTTGAAATTTATCAACGATTTGATGGACGAAGAGCCGTTTACCTTGATGACGCAAGGGATCGAAGGGGTCCATTATGAAATTGATGATGAGGGTGTCTATGTCCGTTTAGATGATACGAAGTGGCAACAAGAAGTACAACCATTTTCTTCGTCTCGTCCATCAGAATTAGTAACAGTTTTCCCTTCAAGCAACCCCTATGTCAACTTAGCCAATGAAAAGATTCGGGAAAATGAAGAGTTTGCGGTGATCAATCCTGCACAATCGCTGACCTCTGAAACCTATGATCGTTCATGGTCAAGCTTGATTGAAGGAATCTCAGACGCTTACTACCAATATATGACTGGGGAAATCGAGATCGATGGGTTTGATACAGCGATCGAAACCTTCTTAAGAAATGGTGGACAGCAAATCATTGATGAGTTCACGGAAGATTATCGTTCACAACAATAAAGGTCACAAAAGGTTCTGATCATCTGTTGAGAAGGAATGGATGAAGTGAGGAGCCGCTACTGCTGAATGATTGGAAGACCAAGACCAGTTGAAGTGATTCGCTGCTTGGTCTTCTTTTTGCTTCAAAAGCAATGAAGAAAGGAGAAGCTATGTTTCAACTAACTGTTCGGGGGCATGATTTAAAGAATTATGGGTCCCCAGAAGAATTAGCGCAAAAAATTGCCGCCAAAAACATTCATAACATTCAATTTGCATTAAATAAATCCTTCCCGCAATGGGCAGAGCCAGAGCAATTAAGCCCTGGTTTAGGCCGCTTTTTCAAACGTGTTTTTGGGCAATCTCATGTTCAGGTCGCTTTATTGAGTTGTTATAGTAATCTGATCCATCCTGATCTGGAAAAACGGGAAGCGATTTTATCCAGATTCGAGACCTATCTCGCACATGCCAAATACTTTGATGCAGCTATGGTTGCAAGTGAAACTGGTTCGGTTTTGCCAAATATGGGGTATACCGAGGAAAATTTTAGTGACGTCGTTTTCGATGATTTGGTTCAGGTGATCAAGCGTTTGGTCCAAGTGGCTAAGAGACATCAAGTGATGCTAGGGATTGAAGCGGGCTTGAATCATCCACTATCATCGATCGATCGAATCGAAGAATTGCTGGAACGAGTACCGTCTGACTATTTAGGGATCATCTTTGATCCAACCAATCTGATTACGGCGAAGAACTATCAAGAGCAAGTCGCTTTGACAAGGGAAGCTTTTTCCCGCTTTGGTGATGCCATCGTTTGCTTGCACTTGAAGGACTATCAAGTAATCGATGGTAAAATCAAGGTAGTGCCATTGGGAGAAGGAAGGATTGATTATCAACAACTATTGGCCATCACCGCTGAATACAAGCCATTTTGTTATGTTGTGTTAGAAGGGACGACCGAAGAAGCGATGCAGCCGGCCATTTCACTGATTGAAGCATTGCAAAAGTGAGCGAGCTGTCTTTGATTGTGACTGATGAGGAAAAGCTTTGTTACAAGGAGTCACGGGAGATCAAGGAATCCTTTCCTCAACAAGCAGATTTATTTACTTACTAAAAGTTAGTGTTATACTTAAAGGTACAAGTGAATTTAACTGTTTAGAAAAGAGGAAATGGCGATGACAATGATTCAATCAACCTATCAAATCGATGCAACAGCCGCAATTGGCAAAGTCGTTTTAAAAGTAGCGAATATGGAAAAAATGAGCCGGTTTTATTCGGACGTGATTGGCCTAACTTTATTGGAGCAAAGTGTAGATCACGCGCGATTGGGCGTGGGGACACAAGAGCTCTTAGTCCTAGAGAAGGTAAGTGATCCGTTGCCTTTGACACGGAAAACAGGCCTTTTCCATACGGCGTTTCTTTTGCCTAGCCGTAAAGACCTAGGAAATATGCTGGTTCATTATTTGGAGGCCAAAGCCCCTCTGGATGGTGCTAGCGATCATGGGTATAGTGAAGCGTTATACCTGACCGATCCAGAAGGAAACGGGATCGAAGTGTATCGTGACAAACCGAAGAGTGAATGGGATATTCGAGCAGACGGTGAGATCGTAGGCGTTACTATCGAAATGGACGCGCAAGGCGTGCTGGGAGCCGCTGACCGATCACAAACGACTTTTCCAGTTGGCACCACGGTGGGGCATGTCCATTTGAAAGTGGCGGATCTGGCAAAAACAGAAGAATTCTACACCGAAGTTTTAGGCATGCATTTGACTTCAGATTTTGGTAGCCAAGCAAAGTTTTTTGCTGCTGGTTCGTATCATCACCATATCGGATCGAATATTTGGATGGGAAGAAATGTTCCAGCTATGGAGGAAAAGGATCTAGGCTTAGCGTACTTTACGATCGTTTTGCCAGCTTTGGCTTTTTCTACGTTACGAAGTCATCTAAAGGCAAGTGGCGTTTCTTATGAGTTAGAAACAGACAGCCGCTTGCATTTGACTGATCCGAATGGGATCAATCTGATCATCGAAAGAAAGAATCAGCCTTAAGATGGAGGTTTTTTCATTCATGAAATGAGAGAATAACCTATAATCAAATAAAAGGAGAGCAAGCATGAAAAAAAACGGGGCGGGACAATCACTATTTCTAGCATTATTGATCAGCATGGGCTTATTTTTCTTTGTCCAAGGGAAACAATTAATAGAAAGTGGGGCGTCTCCTGTGATTTTTATTGCTTTTTCGGCTTTTGCAGGAATTATCGGAGTTGGTGTCTATGGTCTTCAAGCAATAATGAAACAGCATCGGCGCAAAGCCATGGTACCAATCAAAACCAAAAAATAAAGAAACCGGCCAATCTTAAACAGGAAGATTGGTCGGTTTTTTGTTTACGCTAAGAAAAAATGGGGAATGGGATCTGTCTCGTCCACTACATACTAATTTTCCATGTTTTCAATCGCAAATTCGATCTCATCAGGTAAGAAGCCGTTCCCTTCAAGATGAGCGGCCATATTTCTTTGACGGATCCCTAACACCCGGCGGGATTGATTGGCGCGCCCTAAAGCATGGCGATACCAATCTACGTCAAGGGTCTCTAGTGCCCATTGTGTTTCCTCCGCAGTGAAACCTTCTGTTTCTAACAGTTCTGCCATCTCTTGTTTTGAATAAAAGCGACGATTTCCTTGCGCTCTAACGAGGAAAAAGGCTTCACGTTCTCGTTCTGTCGCATTGTTTTCGCGCTCATAGCGTGCTGCTACAGTCGGGGCGAAATGAAACCCTGCTAAAATCGTTTCCTCGGTCACTTCGTTATCAAACACGTAGGTTCTAAATTGAAAACGATTGTCGTTTTCCAGTTCAAGCCATAGTGATTCAACCAGAAATCGATAACCGACTGGAATCGTTTCATAAACTGCATCGGCAATTTCGTAAAAATAAGCGGAAACGGCTTCGTAAGGAGTCATTATCTCGGGAACGATTTCCGTCGTTTGCCCATTAAACAAAGTGATTGCGGCAGGGTATTTTTCGCCAGCATTCGTAAATGTGAGAATCTCCACTGGCTCATGTTTTGTTGAAAAGACATTCATGGTCACGCCGTTCACCAAATCAATAGTGGTCTGCCACTCGATATCTTGGTCGTCGCTTTGTTGGTGTAAACGTTCAAGTGTATCAGGCGTCAAACCAAGCTTTTCTCGTGTATCTTCATTGAACGCTTCTTCATCGGCAAATGGAGTGTTTGCCCTAGCTGTCACTAGTGCCAAATCCTCTTCGTATTCTTTGAATAATTCTTGCAATTTTGCTCGTCTACTGACGATGATCGGGCTTTCCTCATGGATGGCAAGTAAGGCTGCGATACGACCATTCCGAGCGGCAACCCAACTGGGCATATCCAGATAGCGAGCTTCGATCGCTTCTTGGGCGAGTTGAATCATCTTTTCCGTGTTTTCAATGAATGCCGCCTTGTGTTTTGAGTTGCTATTGACCTGTTCTAGAAAGGCCAATTCTGCTTCTTTGCCACGAATCATCAGTTCTAAATTTTCAATACTTAACTCATAAGTAAGCTTTTCTGCATGATAGGTATGTTCCCAACCTGCATCCAAAGCGGCGCCGATGCGCTCAGAAAGTTCCTCAGGACTTGCTAAATTTATCGTCCCACATCCTGAAATCAGGGATAGTATCAGTAATAATGGCAACAAAACTTGTTTTTTCATTTTTTCTCCTCCTCGGGGACTCTGGTAAACTTCGCCATTTTGTTCGAATGAACGCATCAGATCGAGCACTTTCTTGGGTATAAAAAATAGCAACAATATAAGGGCTATCATAAAGGCATCGCGATGTCCTTTTGTTCGCTAGTTTTTAGTTACCCATGTTTGTCATCGCGTAGTCGATTTGTTCTTCTGAAAAGTCTTCGGAAGCCAATAACCGGCGAATGTTGTCTGGAGGAAGACTCATCAAGGAATGGTAACTATTTGCTTTCTTCAACGCCTGCTCGTTCCAATCAATCGTGAGCTGATCAACTGCCCATTGCGCATCATTATGGGTAAACCCTTCAAATTCTAATTGTTGGATCAATCGTGCACGTGAGAAAGCCATGAGGTTCGTATAGGATTCGGCACGTGCGATCGCTCGTCTTTGTTCTGAAGCTCCTTCATTCTCGGTCTGAGTTTGTTCGTCCTGGTTTTGCTGGCTTTGCTCTTGCTGCAAAGCCGTAGCTGCTTCTTGTTTTGCGTTTGCTTCTTGAAGCTGTTGATACACGGTAGTGACCATGTCTTGATCAATGTCATGATCAAAGCCATAGGTCATCACAGCCAGCTGATGTTCATCTGAAGATTGATCGAATCGATTCATAAACATCAACGATTCACGAGGAATATTTACGACCAGCCCTCGTAAAATCGTTTCATAGAATGCAGCTTTTTGCTCGTCGGCAGTTTCCCGATTAAGAACAGTAAATCCAGATGCGTACTCCTCTTCGGGCTTCGAAAAAACGAAGACGTCAACATTCATTTCACTTGTGTGGTAAACAGTGGCGGTGAGTTCGTCGTCAAGTTTGATCCTGCGATAAAGAGTTAGCTCATCTTCGGTGAGCTGCTGAAGCTGCGCAATATCGTCTGCCAAAAGCCCCAGCTTTTGACGCGGGTCGGCTTCAGGAATCGTTTCGTTTGCTACCTCCAGTAGACGGTTGAGGTTGTCTTGATTACTGAGAATGATAGGGCTCCGTTCATGAATCGCAGCCAGAGCCTCGCTATAACCAATGCGGGCAGCAAACCAAGCAGGGACATCGATCCGACGCTCCACTAACGCTCGTTCAGCGGTTGCCATCAAATCAATTGTGTGGCTGATTAACTGATAAAGATCTTCGTCGGAAGAATCAAGCTCTTCCAAAATAGCCAATTCGGCTTGACTGCCGGCAATCAACAACTCTAAGGTTGCTGGGTGATAATAGGCCCAGCCCGTTCCGGATTGGTTTGTATATTCCAGTCGTGCGTCGATGCCAAGTGCAACGGTCTCTGACAGTTCTTCATCTGCCTTTGCGCAACCGATAAGCAAAATAACGAATGACAATAGGGTGATCAGTACTCTTTTTTTCATTAGGCTCCTTCTTTCTATCGAAAGTAACTGAGAAAACGGTCGGAAGAGGTTTGTTTATCTGGGGGAAGGAGGAGAGAAGGTGAATGGGAAAAATGCTGAAAAGATTTTTCATCACCAGTAAATTCAGGCAACTGTTTCTGATCCGCCAATAAGAAAAAGCGGAGCATCGAACCAGCTTTCGAGAATAATTGTTATATTATTCATTTTATATGAAAAATGGTTTGAAATGCAATGATAAAAGAGTTTTTATCGATTTTTACATTTGGGAAAGGAAGCTTCGTATCAACTTTCTAGGAGTAGACGCTCAAGATCAAAGCGATCGAAAGAATTCATCGAAGGATCGCCATGGGGAATCTTTTGAGCAAACAAAAAAACAGCTTCCCATAATAGGGAAGCTGTAAGGATGCGGAAAATGGGATTTGAACCCACACGAGCGATTGCTCACAAGACCCTCAATCTTGCACGTCTGCCATTCCGTCATTTCCGCAAATACTATAGAAGGAAACGCAGGCTGAGGTAGTTCTGTCACGCCGCGTCTAGAAAATATCTTACCTGATTTTCAACAGGTTTGTCAATAACTTTTCCTAATGCTATTTGAAAGAATTTTCAGACTTTAGATTGCATTTTCTCCCATAAAAGGTATGCTAAAAGAATGAATAATTATTTTTTTGAGAGGAGAGCAAATGAACTACTTTAAAAACCAGTTAGCTAAATCTGTCAAACAGAAAACGTTCCTCTTCCTGCTCATTGGTGCCTTTAGTTTAGGTTGCTGTTTTTCCATTTATTTGAAGCTGATGGAACCCATCAACTTACCCGCCACGATCACTGCAGAAAAAGCGGAAGCCTCACGGCTTGTTGATCGCTACCAAGCCAATCAGTCGGGTTCACCTGCTGAACAAGAGGTGTATCAACTTTTGCTTGAAAACAATACACTGACTTCGCGACAGTTATCCAACTTGATTATGGAAGAATACGAACGATTTAATCAAACGAGTATTCAAATTGCAGAACTAAAAAAGCAGATTTGGGCGTCAGAAGTTGATGACAAAGGATTTTTGCCACCTTTATGGGCAATCGAACAAGATCAGAAGGTCTATCAAGCTTTAGTCGAGCAAGAAAAAGAGCCGGTCCTCACTGCTGCCAATGCCCAGACCGCTGTCGCTTTGGCAATAACGTTTTTGCTGAATTTTGGCTTCTTCTTTTGGGCTTTTTTTGCCAGTGACAATTTGATAGAAGAAAGAGAACACTTCTCTTTGATTCGCTCGTACCCGCAGATTTTTCCGATTCGGATGTTAAGTAAAATTGTGGTTAAAGGGATTACAAATTTAGGCGTTTTGATTGTGTTCTTCTTAGGCGTCTTTCTTTCAATGAGCCTTCTGGGGGAGTTCGGGGATTGGCAGTATCCAGTAGCCGTCTATCTCAATGGGGATTGGGTAGCCTTACCTTTTTGGCAGAGCGTTTTATATAGCCTGGTTTCTTTTGGCTTGCTGATTGGTTTGATCGAATGCTTAGGTTTTGTCATGAACATGATCGCAGCCAATCGATACGTCTCTTTCTTTTTGCTGGTGCTTTTTTATGGGCTCGGCTTGATTCCGATGCTGCAAAAGATCCCACTGTTACCAGTTCATATAGCTGCTATGGATAAATTTTATTCGGGCGCCTTTGCATCGGGTTCTGGTACTTCTTGGGGAGTCTATGCTAGTTGGCTGCTGACGGTGGTGTGGATCTTCCTTTGTATAGCTTTGATGCTCGTTGCGGATAAACAGAATCGCTTGTTGAGAGGAGGCAAAGGATGAAAGACTATTTTTTATTTGAATTACGACAACTCTTAAAGAGCAAGAAAACTATTGGTCTTTTTTGCTTGCTTCTTATCTATAGCGGCGTTTACAGTTTTTGGCAAAAAGATTTTCGCCCGATTGAACGAGTAGATAAAACAGAAATGCAACAACGCTATACTGTGCGACAAGATTTTCTTGATCAACAAGCAGCCAATCCTTCTGACCATTGGTCGGCAAGCTTAGCAGTTGAAATGTTTACCCCATGGAACGAAGCGGAAAAACAACGATTAGATGCACTAGCTGATGAAAACTGGCAAGCTTATGCACGAGGAACAACTACGTGGTACCAGTTGGCGTTGCAGTTTACCGATGAACGAAATGTTTTTTATACACCGGATTATTATACGTTTCAAAATTACTACGCTGCCTATGACGGTCGCTTTGGTTATGCTTCAACCGCTAAGCTTATGGAAGCCTTCAGCCAGTTGCCGAATAAGAAACTCTCGCAAGCAGTCATGGAGCAAAAAACGGGGATACAGGCATTGCAGCGAAGTTTTACTGGATATTTACCGATTCTATTGCTTGCTGTTTCTTTATTTTTGGCGATCGATTGCTTACCAAAAGAACGAAGACATAAATCCCTATTTCTTTCACTGCCATTATCGGCAGAAGAGATCCTTTGGAGCAAAACGGCAGTATTGATGGTCGGTTCTGCAATTGCAACGCTTGGGACCATGTTCTTTCTCTGGTTGGGTTCTGGTATTCAATTCGGCTTTGGTTCCCTGGAACTACCGGTCACGATTTTATCACCGACCTTTGATGCCCGCTACCCGATCACAGATTTCAACGCTTTTGAAACACAAGCCATCGGTCTTTTTATAGGCCAATGTTTTCTTGCGACGCTTTTTTTGCAGTTTATTTATTGTCGCGGCATCTTGTTGTTCAGTGCCCTGTTTCGCTCAGAACTGGTTAATTTGCTTTTGGCTGGTTTTTGCTTGCTTTCACCCTATATTTTCCAAAGACGTTGGTTCAGTGCTTACCTTGATAAAACGCTGTATGTCTATCTGTATCAAAATGTGGGACAAGTCCTTTCAGGCTGGACACGTTTTTATTTTGGTTCTGCAGGGTTTACGATGGAAAAAGGGTTGCTTTTATTAGGAGGCGTTTGGCTTCTGATCGAAATGTGTTTCTTCGTGACGATCCAACGCAAAAAATTTCATTTGGCATAGGAGGAACGATATGTTAGAACTGAAAAATGTGACGGTCACGTATACGAGAAAAGTATTGGATCAGCTTTCCATTGCCTTTTCTCCCGGGGAAATCGTCGGGTTAGTCGCCCCTAACGGCACCGGGAAATCCACGCTATTGAATGTGGCGATGAATTTCATCCAGCCGAATGAAGGCGCAGTATTTTTGAATGGCAGTCAAGTATATGTGACCAAAAAATCAGAAGTGGCAGCGCATCAACAAATTTCGTTTTTTCCTGACCAAAATGATTTGTACAATGATTTGAGTGGTTTCGAGCATCTCAAGCTGTATCAGCGAATGTGGCGTTCAGAGGAACACTTAGTGGAAGAAACGATTGAGCGCTTGCGAATGAGTGACTATATCAAACGTCCTGTGGGTACCTATTCGCTGGGCATGCGGCAACGTCTTTGTTTTGCGATGCAGATCGTGACGGATACGCCTTATATGCTGATGGATGAAGTCATGAATGGCTTGGATCCGACCAATGTGGAATTGATCTCTAACGTATTAAAAGCCTTGCGAGCGCAAAAGAAAGCGATCGTGATTGCTTCGCATATTTTGACGAATTTGGATTCCTACGCGGATCGGGTCTTGTTTTTAAAAGACGGCAAGATCATTCACGAATACTTTGGTCGCAAGTCGTTAGTCAATCAACCGTTGTACTTAAAAACGGACTCGGCAGATTTTTTGGTGGCTTTTCCAGAATTAACGACGGTGACCATCGATCTGCAAGGACGGATCTATCTGATAGAAATCAGCGATCCTCAGCTACCGCAACGGTTTATCGCTGCAGGGATCACTGATTTTTCTGTGGGGCACTTGGCACTAAATGAATTGTATTTGACGTATTTTCCTGAAAATTACTGACTGTCGCACTATTTACGAGATGAGAGCGGGACAAGCACAGATGAAGGAGAAGCAAAAAAATTTCGCCATAGGTAAAAGTTTTTTGCTATAATAGGTTCAATCTGAAAAGAGATCAACGACGAGAACCAATAACCTGACGTTGACCTATGGTTAAAGGAGAAATGGAATATGAAGAAATTTTCGAAGTCGTCAAAACTTGAAGGGGTCAGTTATGATGTGCGCGGCCCAGTTTTAGAAGAAGCCGATCGGATGCAAGAAGAAGGCATCAGTATCTTGAAATTAAATACGGGGAATCCCGCGCCTTTTGGGTTCGAAGCCCCAAATGAGATCGTTAGAGACCTGATTATGAACGTGCGAGAATCGGAAGGATATTCTGATTCGAAAGGGATTTTTTCTGCCCGTAAAGCGATCGAACAATATTATCAATTACAGAAATTTCCTGATGTGACCATCAATGATATTTACACAGGTAATGGTGTTTCCGAGCTGATCACGATGTGTATGCAGGGCCTATGTAACAATGGGGACGAAGTGCTCGTGCCGATGCCTGACTATCCTTTGTGGACTGCTTCGATCTCATTAGCTGGCGGAAAGCCCGTCCATTATATTTGTGATGAACAAGCAGATTGGAATCCTGATATCGAGGACATCAAAGCCAAGGTCACCAGCAAAACCAAAGCGATCGTCATTATTAATCCGAACAATCCAACAGGAGCCGTTTATCCAAAAGAAATTTTGGAGCAAATCGTCGACGTTGCTCGTGAGCATGACTTGATCATTTTCTCTGATGAGATCTATGACCGGTTAGTCATGGATGATTATGTCCATGTGCCGATTGCTACATTAGCGCCAGATCGATTCGTTGTGACGCTAGGTGGCTTGTCTAAGTCTCATCGAGTGGCAGGTTTCCGTGTGGGCTGGATGGTCCTCAGTGGCGACAAGTCCCATGTGAAAGACTATATCGAAGGCTTGAATATGCTATCTTCGATGCGACTGTGTTCGAATGTCTTATCGCAACAAATCGTTCAGACCGCATTAGGAGGCTATCAAAGTTCTGATGAGTTACTATTACCAGGTGGTCGTATTTATGAACAAAGAGCGTTTATCCACAAGGCAATCAATGACATTCCGGGATTGTCAGCGGTGAAACCGAAAGCCGCCTTTTATATTTTCCCTAAAATTGATATTCAACGCTTTAATATCACCAATGATGAACAATTTGTTTTAGACTTTTTACACGAGCACCACATTTTGCTGGTTCACGGCGGTGGGTTCAACTGGCAACAGCCAGATCATTTCCGAATCGTTTATCTTCCTAATATGGAAGACTTAAAAACGACTGCTGAAAAAATGACAGAATTTTTGGCGTCCTATCGTCAGAAATAAGAATATAAAAAAGCACCGCTCCTTCAACAACCGTGAGGGAGTGGTGCTTATGTTTTTATTCGGCAACTGGTTGACAAATTTTTTTGCTCACAATCATTCGATTGGTAAATTTATCCAGCATTTCAGCACTAGGATCGGTGACTTGAACCAGAACAGAGTTCTCATATTCTCGTTCGATGATCCCTTGATACTTCTTGCCATCCCATGTAAAAAAGATCGTACTGTCGATCGTCATCTTAACACCTCATTTGAAATTGTGGAAAAATAACAAGACATTCTTGAAATTGCTTTCCTTTTTGTCATTATGTGCTAAAATAAAGAAAATTAAAAATGCGAATTCGCATTTTTGACAAGAAACGTTCGGTTTTTATAAGAATTCCCCCTGGAGGACGATTATGAAGGAAAAAGAAGAATCTTTTGGTCAAAATATCCGTTCGATTCGGTTGAAACGAAAGATGACACAGAAGATGTTAGCGGAAGATATTTGTTCGCAAAGTGTTTTAAGCCGTATTGAAAACAACGAAGAGTTGCCGAATGTCTGGGTGATGTATCAAATCTGCCAACGCTTAGGAGTCACCTTAGATCAAGTAATGATGCTTCATTCGGAAGAGATCAACAAAACCAATCAAATCTTTGCCGAAATCGAATCACATTTTGTCCATAAGCAGTTTCAAGAAATGCGGGAAAAAATGGAAGATAAGGCGATCAAGGATTATTTGTATCTGGATTCAGATATGCAAATGTATTACTACTATCTAGGCAGCTGTGATTATTTCCTCGATCAAAACTATGATGCCGCCCTTGAGGCGCTGAAAAAAGGATTGGCCTACTCCTATCAACAGGATAAGACCAATGTGTCGGTGATGGAAATTCGTATCCTGAGCTGCATGGGTCGCGTCTATAGTGATTTGCTGCAACTGGGTGAAGCTCGTTTTTACTTAGAAAAAGCATACGATGCCATGCACGCATTGCCACCGGAACGTCTCTCCACATCATTGACCAAAATTTACTACAATTATGCGGTCTTTTTAAAGGAGCAACAAGAAGATTGCCTCGCGCTAAAGGTAACGAACGAAGGCATTTCCTTAGCCAGAGAAAAGAACAGTTTGTATTTTCTAGAAGAATTGTTTGAACTGAAGGGACACTTACTTTATAGACTGAAAGAAGAAAATGCAGCCGAAAAAAGTTTTCAGCTGTATCGTGCTGTCATGGATATTCGCCAATCTGACAAAGTGGTGTAGACCTTTCTTGACTTCTTCCCTAAATAAGAGTACTTTTAAGGAAGAAAAGAAATAGAGGAGCGATCAAGATGAATAAATATATTTACGCAGACAAATTCTTTCTAAAATCAGCGGTTCATGGCCCTGGTTACCTGGAGGTCACAGAGGGGAAATTCGGAGCGATCGTCGATGAAGTCCCTTCTGGTGCAGACGTAGAAGATTATTCAGGCAAATGGGTAGCACCGGGTCTTGTGGATACTCATATCCACGGATTTATGAACCATGATGTGATGGACAACGATGCAGAAGGCATTAAAGCCATGTCGGAAGGCCTTTTATCATGTGGTGTGACTTCCTTCTTGCCAACAACCTTAACATCCAGCAAAGAACGGTTGCGGGATGTTGCTGAAACCGTTGGGAAAGTCAAAGACGAAGTTACAGGAGCAAAAATCCAAGGGATCTATTTTGAAGGCCCATTCTTTACTGAAGAACATAAAGGTGCACAAAATCCAATTTATTTTGGTGATCCTGATATCGATACCTTCCATGAATGGCAAGAAGCTTCTGGTGGAATTATCAAAAAAATCGCCTTGGCTCCTGAACGAGAAGGTGTGAGTGAGTTTGTTTCGCAAGTGACGGAAGAAGGCGTAGTGGTTGCTCTAGGCCATAGTAACGGTACATTACAAGAAGCGCAAACAGCAGTTGAAGCTGGTGCTAGCGTTTTTGTTCATGCATTCAACGGTATGCGCGGATTAAACCATCGCGAGCCTGGAATGGTTGGTGCCCTACTTTCATTAAAAGAAGTTTTTTCAGAGTTGATTTGTGATGGCCACCATGTGCATCCTCAAGCAGCTGAGATTTTGATGGAAAAAGCTGGTCACGACCATGTTGCCTTGATCACTGACTGTATGATGGCTGGCGGCATGCCAGATGGTGATTATATTTTAGGTGAATTTCCAGTAGTGGTGAAAGACGGAACGGCTCGAATGGAAACTGGCAATCTTGCTGGTAGTATTTTGAAACTAAAAGAAGCTGTGAAAAATGTAGTAGACTGGGGAATCGCTACCCCTCAAGAAGCGGTCATGATGGCCAGCTTGATTCCAGCAATCAGCTGTAAAATTGACCATGCTTGCGGCATGATCAAACAAGGTCGCCCAGCTGACTTTATTGTTTTGGATCAAGAAATGAATGTAACAGCCACCTATTTAGATGGCGTCTGCCGCTACCAGGCGTAAAATAAAACAATCTGCTTAAAGAAACAAGAAGAGAGCTTCTCTTGATCTGTTTTTTGAGCAGATTTTTTTGTTTTCAGTTATGATGAAAGAAAACGACATCCTATGAAGGAGATGATGGGGATTTGAAGACGATTTTAGTTACCGGCGCCAATGCCGGTATGGGCTTTGCAACAGCCAAACAATTGGCAGAATTGGGGATGCATGTGATTTTGTATTGCCGTTCTGCTGAACGAGGGCAGGCAGCACAGCAACGTTTGAAGGAAGAGACAGGCAATCCAAGCATCGATCTAGTGATCGGTGATTTGGGGTCGTTGGCTAGCGTACGCAAGTCAGCCGCTGAAATCAACGCCCGCTTTGAGAAATTGGATGTACTGATCAATAATGCGGGCATCGTCAATTTAAAAAAAGAGCGAACAGCCGATGGATTTGAACAAATGCTGGGCGTAAACTACGTGGGGCATTTTGAACTGACCCGTCAGTTATTGCCGCTAATAAAACGTGCCGATGCCGGCAGGATCGTCAATGTGTCATCCGGCGCCTACAAATTTGTAAAGAAAAAGGATCAGCGCTTTTTCGATGTACCGGATTTTTTCCCTTGGCGGGAATATGGCCGCTCAAAAAAAGCCCTGATTTTATTTACGGATGCGCTTGCGTTCCAGCTACGCAATACGACCGTTACTGCTAATTCCTTGCATCCGGGAGCTGTGGCGACCAGCTTAGGGGTCAGTCGACAAACAGGATTTGGTCAATCTATTTATAAAATGTTGACGCCTTTTTTTAAAACAGCCGAAGAAGGGGCAGATACAGCGATTTACTTAGCGCTAAGTCCAGACGTTGCGGATATCAGTGGCCGCTACTTTGTTGATCGTCAAGCAGTCCTAACCGAGATCCCGAAGGAGCAGCAACAAGCACAGAAACTATGGCAAGAAACGCAACAAAGAATTGCGGACCACACAAAATGATTTGTTTTGCTTTTGCCAATCTGGATCACTTTGAATAAATGACTTGTTTTTTAGCAGCACGACCTTGTGCTGCTTTTTTGCGGTTTCTTTCAAGGGAAAAAGTGTGATACACTGTTAAGCGAGAAAGCGCATGCGGCGCTGGAATTCTTGGAGGAATAAAATGAGTTATATTGAAGTAGTGAAAGAAGTGAAGAAATACACAATGGGCGATACGATGATTGCTGCCAATGATGGCGTCTCTTTTTCCGTAGAGAAAGGCGAGATCGCGCTGATCCTTGGTCCTAGTGGCGCCGGTAAGTCCACCGTTTTGAACATACTAGGCGGGATGGATCAATGTGACAGCGGCCAAGTGATTGTCGATGGAACGGATATTGCTGGTTTTGATGCTAAACAACTAACGACCTATCGTCGCAAAGACGTCGGATTTGTCTTTCAATTTTACAATTTGGTGCCGAACTTGACGGCTAGAGAAAATGTGGAACTGTCGGCACAAATCGTACCCGAAGCACTTGATGCAGCTGAGATTTTGACCCAAGTTGGATTAGGTGATCGTTTGGATCACTTTCCTGCACAATTGTCTGGCGGTGAACAGCAAAGGGTCACGATTGCTCGTGCCATAGCCAAGAAGCCCAAACTGCTGCTTTGTGATGAACCAACTGGGGCACTTGACTATGAAACGGGAAAACAGATTTTGGCTATTTTAGAAAAAACAGCTCGCGAGACTGGGACGACCGTTTTGATCATTACACACAACAGTGCATTGGCTCCCATGGCGGATCGCGTGATCCATATCAATGACGCAAAGGTTCGCAAGATGGAAAAAAATACTCATCCGATTCCAATTGCCTCTATTTCTTGGTAAATGCCTATGAAAAAAACATTATTACGTTCCAGTTTACGTGAAATTAGGCAAGCACCCGGGCGATTTTTGTCCATTTTAGGCATTATCTTTTTAGGAGTCGCTTTTTTTGTCGGGATCAGCGCCACCGGCCCTAATATGAAACAAGCTGCTGAAGATTACTTTTCTCGCCAACAATTAGCCGACCTTACAATTGCTTCAACTTTGGGGTTGTCGGATACCGATCGGCAAATCATTGAGGAAATGCCTGGCGTCACAGCGGTTGAGACGGAGCAGATCGCTGATATCAATGCCGAAAATCATCGTGCTGTGATTCGTGTCTTCTCTCTTTCAACTGATCGACCTGTCAATCAATATGAGGTGACTTCTGGTCGATTGCCGCAAAAATCAGGGGAAATCGCCTTAGATCAAGCGGCACAAAATAGTGGTGGTTTCGAATTAGATGAATCCTTTGAGTTGCCAGAAAGTGGCGAAAATCAATTAAAAACCCATACCTTCACGATCGTGGGCTTTGTCAATAGTCCTGAATATATTGAGAACTTTCATCGGGGGAACAGTACCGTTGGTAATGGGACAGTGGATTACTTTGCGGTGATTCCTGAGGAGGATTTTAAAGAAAGTGCGTACGCCCGATTTTTAGTTCGCTTTGATGACTTATCTCAAATGGAAAGCTATTCAGTGGCGTATCAGACGAAAAGAGATCAAATAAGTGCTGAAGTTGAGAAAAAGTTGGCTCCTCGGGCGCAAGGACGCAGACAAGAGCTGATCGATGAAGCACAACCAGCCATTGACGAAGCCAAAGAACAGATCCGCAACGGAGAAACGGCTCTGCAAGAAGCACAAAGGGAACTCGACGACGCACAAGAAAAATTAGCGCAGGCGCACCGGGAACTGACGGAACAAGAAGCAGCTTTCCAAACAGAAATTCAAGCTGCCCAAGAGCAGTTGAATAGTGAAGCACAAAAAATAGCTGAGGGTAAGCAAGCGTTGGCGGAAAACCAACGACTGCTGGATCAAAGCGAACAAGCGTTGCTTCAGCAAGAAGCCCAAGTAAAATCAGCCCAAGCCCAGTTAGCGCCCATTTCGGCACAAAAGTCAGAACTACAAAGTGGCACCCAACAAGTGGAGGAGCAACTTGCGCTGGCATACCAAGGCATGGATCAAATCAGAAGTGTGGGTCAACTTTCTGCAGAGGAGCAAATGGCCCAGCTGCCTACCGTCTATGCACAAGTAACAGCCGCTCTGGCACAGTTGAACCTACCGACAGATGTCCTTGGTCCGATTCCTGATCTGGAGGAAATCGATGAAACGATGATTGCTACTATGCTGACGGCAGCTGAAGATACATTGAATCCACTCATTGCTGAAGGTGAGCAACAACGTGCCCAATTAAGCGGACAACTGGCTGCAATCAATGAACAAGAAGTGCAACTTCAACGGGCGCAACAGCAAGTCAACGCTGGCTGGAGCCAGGTCAGTGCCGGACGCCAAGAATTGGCACAGGCTCAGACCCAGATCACTCAAGGAGAATCGCAGCTGAGTGTTGCTCGTGAGACTTTAGCTTCTGAGGAAGCTAATGGTCAGTCTTTGCTAGACAAGGGCTGGCTGGAATACCGAGAAAACGAAGCAACCCTTCAAGAAAAGCTAGCCGAATTTAAAGAAAGAGCACCAAAAGAACGCGAAAAGCTTGAAGATGTCAAAAAAGAAGTTGCGGAAAAAGAGCAGGAATTGTTGGAGCTAAAACCGGCAGTTTATCGTGTCGCGAACCGCGATGCGAATCCTGGTTATTCAGAATACCAAGACAATGCGGAACGCGTTTCTTCGTTAGCGACGATTTTTCCAGTCATTTTCTTTTTGATCGCAGCCTTAGTGAGTCTAACCACTATGACGCGGATGATCGATGAAAAACGCAGTGAGATCGGAACGTTGAAAGCACTAGGCTATCGCAACTGGGAGATTGGACAGAAATTTTTGCTTTATTCCTCTGCAGCAGGCATCACAGGTGCTGTATTGGGCCTAGCAGTAGGCTTTTCCTTTTTTCCAGCAATCATCATTCAAGCTTATGGACCGCTTTACAATCTCACGGAGTATGACACCCCATGGTATTTACGGCTTTCATTGATTGCTGTGGGTGTTAGCTTGCTTTGCACCATCGGAATTGCGCTGCTGGTTTTACGATTTGATTTAAGACAGTCATCGGCTTCCTTGTTGAGACCAAAGGCCCCAAAAACAGGGAAACGAATTCTCTTAGAAAGAATCACTTTTTTTTGGCGGCACTTAAGTTTTATTCAAAAAGTTACAATGCGAAACCTGTTTCGCTACAAGTCAAGAATGCTCATGACCATCTTAGGAATCGCTGGTTGCACGTCGATGATTTTAACTGGGTTTGGCCTGAGAGATTCCATCAGCAATATCATTCCTTTGCAGTTTGAGAAAATCTGGCAATATCAGGCGGTGATTACCTTTGATGACGAGGATTCGGAAGCAATGAGTGAAACAAAAGCCGCCGCAGAAGATATTGAAGGCTTTGAAGCAGGGTTATTCTTGCATACGGAAAGTCTGACGTTGGCTCAATCGGGGGTCACGCAGCAAGAAGTAACCGTCACCGTGCCAGAAGATCCTGCGGCTTTATCGAGATTTGTCCACTTGAATGATCGGGTTTCAGGAGAAGCTTACGAGCTAGAAGGAGAGGGTGCCATCATCAATGAAAAGCTTGCTAAGTTGTTTGGATTATCGGTGGGTGATACGATAACGTTGACGAATGAAAGCGGCGAGGAATTTCAACTGAAGGTAGCTGCCATCGCAGAAAACTACACGGGCCATTTTGCTTATTTGACACCTGAAACGTACGAAAAGATCTTTCAGGAAACGCCTGCTTACAATAGTGAGTTATTGAAATTCAATCAGCGCTTAAGCAAAACAGATGAAGAAGCGATCGCAGCTGACCTGATGGCACAAGATAATGTCATCAATGTTTCCTTCCTCTCAGCTTCAGCGGATGCCTTAGATGACACGACAGCAACCTTGAACATCGTCATTTGGATCTTGATCACGTCAGCAGGGGCATTAGCCTTTATCGTGTTGTACAACTTGAACAATATCAATATAGCGGAACGGATCCGCGAGTTGTCGACTATCAAAGTATTAGGCTTTTATGATCGAGAAGTGACGATGTACGTCTTTCGTGAGAATATCTTTTTAACGATTTTCGGTATTGGTTTTGGCTTGTTATTAGGGGTGCTTCAGCATCAATTTGTCTTACAGACCATCGAAGTTGATATCGCCATGTTTTCACCGACAGTCGAACCAATGAGCTATGTGTATGCAGCGGGATTGACCTGCTTGTTTTCAGGCGTGGTAGGGATCGCGATGTATTTCAAGTTGAAACATGTCAATATGATCGATGCCTTGAAAGCCAATGAGTAACAAAAACAGCCTTTTTTCAGAAGCATTCTGGAAAAAGGCTGTTTTTATTTTTCTTGTTTTTCTTGCTCAGAGATTTCCCCTTGGACTTCTTCTAGCATGGCTTTTAGTTCAAGCTCTTTTTGCCTTAGCACGACCAAATCTTCTTGAATCTCATCTTTTTTCTCTTCCTCAGGTGGTCGAATAACAAAATTGATTGACAGGGCAACTAAGGTACCGATAAAGGTATCAAGCACACGGTCCAATGCAAAGATGATCGATTCCCCTTGTGGGACACTGGAAGTGATCAACAGCATCGTCGCAATGGCAGAGATGATGCCAGAATTGTTATTGATGCCATCTGAAAAAACGATGACAAAGATGACCAGTGCGGGCAGGACAAACAATTCGATCAGAAAATCATTTTGAAAATATTGCTTCGTCAAAAAATAAAAAATGGCTGTACCGCCGCCGATCGTATTTCCTAGTACCCGTGATTTCCCAAAAGAGATTGTTGTTGTCAGGTCTTGTCGCAATGAAAAGACAGCAGACAAGGCAGCAATCAAAGGCTGGCCGCGATCAAGGAAATGAAAGAGCAGAATACAAAGCATGACAGCGATGGCTGTTTTTATCGTTCGCATACCTAAGCGAAAACGCCCCAGTTTCATGGTAGAATGCCCCCTTTACTTAATCATACCCAATGCTGTTGAGAAATTCTAGTCTTATTCCTCACAATTTAGTATACTTTTCAAAGGAGGTGACAAAAATGAAAATTGGATTGAGAACAGTGAAGACAGCAGTTGCTGCCGGTTTGTCCATGTTTCTTGCTCAGCAGATCGGTCTATTGTATGCACCAGCCGCAGGGATCATCGCAATTTTGAGTGTTGGGAATACAAAGAAAACCTCGCTCTTTACAGGAATCGGTCGCTTGGTTTCCTTGGCGATCGCGACGCTCCTAGCTTTTGTCAGCTTTCATCTTTTAGGCTTTGGTCCGCTGGGCTTTGTTCTTTTTCTCTTCCTATTTATTCCGACGGCAGTCTATTTCAAATTAACCGATGGGATCGTGGTCAATTCGGTCTTGGTGACCCATTATATGATGGAACGTTCTTTTGCTTGGCCATTGATTGGAAATGCTTTTTTGTTGATGAGTATTGGCATCGGCTTTGCACTTTTATTTAACTTGTATATGCCAGACGGCGAACGGGCATTGAAAGAAAAACAGCAGTTGGTGGAAGAAACGTTTAAAAGTCTTTTAAAAGACATGTCGATCGCGTTAACAGAAAAAGAAAAGGCGACGCTCCCTCATGTTTGCCAAGCATTGTTAGGAGAAATCAAGCAAGGCAAACAGCAAGCGATGGTTCATAGTGAAAACCAGTGGCGAGGAGAAGCCTCTTATTATGAAGAGTATTTCACCATGCGGCAAAGTCAAGCGCGCTTACTCTTGGAAATGGTTGATCTATTACAATTGTTTTGGGTAGAAGAAGCCTATACAAATGCGTTTCAAGAGCTGCTATCCTTTACCGCCCAGTCCTTTCATGAAAATAACGATGGAAAAGAGATCTTGGCAAAAATTGCAGCTTTATACGAAGATTATCGACAAAAACCATTGCCGCAAACAAGAGCAGAATTTGAAAATCGGGCCCAGCTGTTTCAGTTTCTGCAAACCTTTAAAAGTTTTATTGAAATCAAAGCCGACTTTTCTGAACAGATTCAGACGATGGAGCGCTAAAAAAAAGACTCCTGCAAAGGAGTCTTTTCACTTTTACTGTTGTTCCCAAAAAGCTTGCATTTGATCAAGAACGTCAATGACATCGGTGGTCAAATGGATCGATCCTTCGATCTCGCCATCGATGGCTTTGATCATATTGGCAATTTCATAATTAAGGGCTTGACTGCTGTCGCCAGCTTCAATCACTTCATTTGTTCCATCTCGGAAATGGATCACGGCTTTGTCCGCACGAGGGTATTCATCTACGGTAATGTATCCTTCTTCGAAAGCGACGATACCGGTTTTAGGCATTTTCGCTTGAAAAGTCAGCGTGACACTAGCCATTTCATCAGCTGGATTTTGGAGGATCGTTACAGATTGTTCGTCTACACCAGTAGAGAAGGGCTTCATGCTGCTAAACGCCACTTCTGGCGTATCCGTCATGAAAAAGCGAGCAAATGAAACGGCATATGTGCCAATATCCAGTAACGCACCGCCACCTAAATCTGGGTTGAAGAAACGATTGGTGGGATCAGGATCTTTATAGCTGCCAAATGGTGCTTGGATCATTTTTAATTTTCCTAAGCGTCCAGCATCGATCTCTTCTTTCAAACGTGCATAAACCGGCATATTGAAGATCGTCATAGCTTCTTCTAAGATCAGATTTTTTTCTTTGGCTAAGGTCAATTCTTCAGCTAATTCATCGGCACTGGTCGTAATGGCTTTTTCACAGAGGACATGTTTTCCGGCCATTAGAGCTTTCATAATAAATTCGTGATGAAGATCATTAGGTACTGCAATGTACACAATATCAATTTGCGGATCTTCCAGCATAGCATCTGTGCTTTCATAAGCATGGGGGATAGCGTATTTTTCGGCAAAGGCCTGGACTTTTGGCAAACTGCGGGCGCTGACTCCATACAGTTCACTTGCTTCATTGGAAAAACCAGCGGCAAATTGTGTCGCGATGTCTCCAAGTCCAATCATTCCCCAACGGTATTTTTTCATCATTGATCATCTCCTTCATATTTAGTATAACAAAAGAAATGAATTCTTTAAAATAATCAAAAACAATCGCAAAAAGTTTCCATTACGGCTGACTTTCAGTAAAATATAGAAGAGGAGGGATAACATATGCATAATGTATCAATAGCCATTATTTTAAATACGATTATCGAGCAATATACATCAGAAAAACAGTTTTATGAGACACATTTAGGAATCACTGAGGAGCAATGGGAAGCTTGGAAAAGCGGCACAATGAGTTTATCGCCTGCTGAAAATCAGAAAGTGAAACTGCTGTTTTCGGATTATGAATGGATGCTGATCCAAAAAATCATTCGCCAGACCGTCATTTATCCAGAAAAACGCAATCAAGCGGTCGTCGAGTTCAAAAAAATGAAAACCCAAATCGCCAGAACGTGGCTAGGTAGCGATTTAGCAAAAGTCGAATTGTTAACAGAATCTGAAGAAACAGCCCAATACCTTGATTTGAGAGTCAGTATTACGTATGATGAGTGGGGTTATGATGATATATTAAACTTCCGATTGCCCGCTGTTGTTCAGCAGCAGATCCGCAATGAAAAAATCGAGTTGTTAGAGTGGGTTAAAGAAAATCTGGAAGAAACTTATAATTAAAGGTAGGGTATTTTTTGAAAAAGTATTATGGAATGGCTGCGGCAGCAGGATTCTTGTTTCTGGTTCTTTTAACCATTCAAGTGAACCGAGTGACCGCAGTCACCCCAATAAAGAATCTAAGTATCGCTCGTTCTACTACTCAAACAGTGACGAGCGCAACAACTGAATCCAGCAGTCAAACTTCGACGGAATACTCAGAGGATGCGCAAGAACAAGCAGCTGTTAGTGATGAAGTGAACGAAGATGATTTCCCAACTGTCTCATTGGATGATTGGTCATTGGCTCTGGTAGGACCAAAAAATAAAATCGTCAGCGAAATCGCGCAAGAAGATTTGGGGAAATTATCAAATGGCTACCTTGTGGACAAGCGAATCGTTTCGGCATACGAAGAACTAGCTGACGCAGCAAAGGTGGCTGGATATCCTTTAGTCATGGTCTCTGCTTACCGTTCGGTAGAGTATCAACAGGAAATATTCGATGCCAATGTCAATAGCTTGATCCGCCAAGGGAATACAAAAGAAGAAGCAATTCGTATCACGAAACTGACCTTTACTGAACCGGGATATAGTGAGCACCATACCGGTCTTGCGATTGACGTAATCGATGAAGACTGGTATCAAAATCATACAGGCGAACTTCTCAATGAGGGATTCGGCGTTACAGACGGTGGAAAATGGCTACAAGCCCATGCGAGAGAGTATGGGTTCATCATCCGTTATCCGAAAGGGAAACATGACATTACCCAAATCGATTATGAACCATGGCATTTACGCTATGTAGGCGTCGAAGTGGCGACATATATTGAAGAACATGAGGTAACATTCGAAGAGTTTCTTGATGAGGCAAAAGAACACATCACTCGTAAAGAAGCAGAACTGTCGTATCACGAAGTGGCAGATCCTTTGCAGGAGGACTGGATCTTTACTAATTCTCTTACTAGAAATCAAGAAAATAGTCAACGAGCACAAGAAGAGTTGTTGATGAGTGGAGGCGATTTGTTCGCTAAGAACGTGTTTAGTCAGACAAAGGAAGTGAAAAAATGAGCGCAAGACGAAAAAAACAGAAGACTCGTTTCCCATTAGTCTTTCTAGGGTTATTCTTAATTGGGATTGCTTTTATTTTTTCCTTAAATAGTTTGGCGGATCCTCTTCCGAAAGAGGAAGAAACAAATACTGAAGCGATCTCTCATGAAGAATTTATCGATCGCATTGCTCCTTACGCGCAAGAACTGCAAAAAGGCTATGGGATTTTACCAAGTATCATTATAGGTCAGGCGATTCTTGAATCAGATTGGGGCCAGAGTTCTCTAGCCAGCAAATACAATAATTTATTTGGCATCAAGTCATTTGGTCATTCAAAAAAGGTGACATTAGATACCCAAGAGTTTTATAATGGAGAATGGGTCACGATTCAAGGAGATTTTCGTGTCTATGATACTTGGGAAGAATCAATGGATGATCATACGATGTTGTTTGTAAATGGTGTTGATTGGAATCCTGCGCTTTATGTAGATGTCTTGACAGCAAACGACTACCGCAGTGCCGCACAAGCCTTACAAGATGCAGGATATGCAACGGATCCAGATTATGCCAGCAAAATCATTCAAGTCATTGAAACCTACCAATTGAATCGATTTGATCAATAAGAAAAGAGAGTTGGCTGCTTATGGAAGAAAAATATATGCCAAAAATCACCACTGATTTACGCAAAGATATCGTCAAAGTGCCTAAAGTTATTCGAGAGGCTAGCGGCATTCAAATATTTGGGAAACAAATCCGCTCCATTATTTTTACTACGGATATTGCGATCATCCGTAATACAAATGCGGACGCTGTGATAGCGGTCTATCCTTTTACACCGCACCCAGCAATTACGAAAGCAATTATCGAAGCAGCGGATATTCCAGTGTTTTCTGGTGTCGGCGGCGGCTTGACCCAAGGATTCCGCTCTTCTTATATGAGCATGTTTGCTGAAGCTCAGGGATCGATCGGGGTCGTCTTAAACGGACCCACGCCATTGAAAACTGTGGAGCAAGTCTGTAAAGTCGTGGATATTCCCGTTATCAGTACCGTAACGAGTAAGTATACTGAAATTGATGCCAAACTTGAAGCTGGTGTGAAGGTCATCAATATCAGTGCCGGCAAGGACACAGCGGATACCGTGGCTTTCTTCCGTAAAAAATATCCGAAGCTGCCGATCATTGCAACGGGTGGTCCAACTGAGGAGAGCATCTTAGAAACGATTGAAGCAGGTGCGAATGCGATCACTTACACGCCGCCTTCCAACGGGGAGCTTTTCAGTAAAAAGATGGAGCACTATCGTGATATGGAGAAACCAGAGTAGCAAATGATCCACAAATGAGAATATTTTTATTTATAAAGGGCATTCCATGCTTGTGTTTTTAATCAAAGACAGGCATAATCGAATCTATCATTTAAAAATTACTTGTATATCGTCGAAATATGGTCGACAGTCTCTACCCGATACCGTAAATATCGGACTATAAGTAAAAATCGTGCCTGTTAGACACTTTTTTTGCTTTGGCAAAAAGAGTGTCTTTTTTTTCAGGATGGAATAGAAAGGAACGAGGAGAGCTAGGATGGATAAATTAGTTGAGCGTATCAAAACACACGGGAACGTCTTGGGTGAAGGGGTTCTCAAAGTGGACCAGTTTTTGACCCACCAAGTGGATTATGAGTTGATGAGAGAAATCGGTACAGTTTTTGCAGAACGATTTCAAGAAAGTGGGATCACCAAAGTAGTGACCATCGAAGCTTCAGGGATCGCACCAGCACTTTATACTGCAGAAAAGTTGCAGGTACCAATGATCTTTGCTCGAAAAGCAAAGAGTCTGACGATGGATGAAGAGTTGTTGACCGCATCGGTCTATTCCTTTACTAAGCAAGTGACCAGCCAAGTATCGATTTCTAAGAAATTCTTATCTTCAGATGATACGGTATTAATAATTGATGATTTCTTAGCAAACGGACAAGCTGCAAAAGGATTGATCGAATTGTGTCAGCAAGCAGGAGCAAAAGTCGTTGGCATTGGGATCGTCATTGAAAAATCATTCCAAACTGGTCGACAATTGCTTGAAGAAATGGGAATCCCCGTTGTTTCCTTAGCACGAATCGCCTCATTGTCGGAAGGCCAAGTTAGCTTTTTAGAAGGAGATGCCTAATGAAAGAGACGAATAGCCGTTCAGCAGTTTTAGGCTTGCAGCATTTGCTAGCGATGTATGCAGGAGCTGTTGCCGTCCCTTTGTTGATTGGAACAGGCCTCGGCTTTAATGAAGCGCAGATGACGTATTTGATCTCGATCGATATTTTCATGTGCGGAATCGCTACGCTTTTGCAATTAGTCGTCACCCGCTTTTTTGGGATCGGCCTACCAGTCGTTTTAGGTTGTGCCATCCAAGCTGTCTCCCCATTGATTTTGATTGGCACCAAATCAGGAATCAGTGCGATTTACGGAGCGATCATTGCTGCTGGGATTTTCATTGTCTTGATCGCCGGCATTTTTTCGAAAATCAAAGTTTTGTTCCCTCCATTGGTGACAGGAACGGTGATTACCGTCATCGGCTTGACCTTGATTCCAGTCGCCATCACCAAAATCGGTGGAGGGGATGCCGCAGCTGCTAACTTTGGTGATCCAACGAATTTATTGTTAGGCTTTGTGACGATTGCGCTGATCATTGGCGTGCAAGTGTTTGGCAAAGGCTTTATTCGCTCGATTGCCGTACTGATCGGTTTGATCGGTGGGACTATTTTAGCAGCATTATTAGGCTTGGTTGATCTTTCTGCCATCACTCATGCACCTGTGTTTCATTTGCCACAGCCTTTTTATTTCGGTTTACCAACCTTTGATCTGTGGTCGATCGTCTTGATGATCATTATTTCCATCGTTAGTTTGGTAGAATCCACAGGCGTTTATTTTGCACTGGGAGACATTACTGAAAAACCGATTACAGGCAATGACTTAAAGCGCGGCTATCGTGCGGAGGGCTTGGCGGTGATCCTTGGTGGGATCTTCAATACGTTTCCTTATACTGGATTTTCACAAAACGTAGGTTTGGTTCAACTTTCAGGCATTAAGACGCGCCGTCCGATTTTCTTTTCAGCAATCTTTTTGATCGTATTAGGGTTGTTTCCAAAAGTCGGTGCCATCGCACAGATCATTCCAGAGGCAGTGCTTGGCGGCGGCATGTTAGTGATGTTTGGCATGGTGGCTGTTCAAGGGATGAGAATGCTGAGCAAAGTTGATTTTATGAATGACAAGAACTTGTTAGTGATTGCAGTATCAATCGGTTTTGGTTTAGGGTTCAATATGATGCCCACTTTATTCAGTCAAATGCCTGAAACCGTTCAAATGTTTACAGGCAATGGGATCGTCATGAGTAGTTTGACTGCCATTGTTTTGAATCTGTTCTTTAATGGGCTGCCGAAAGAAACAGACGAAGTGACGGAATTGCGCTTGCAACAGTAAGTTTATTTGATCCAGACGAGGATTCGTCTGGATTTTTTGTATTGTTCCTTTATTTGTCTTATTATCGGTTATCTGACGTGTTGAATACATATCTTTGAGATAAAAGCGAACAATGAAAAGTAAAATTTGTTAATAGTTCGAAAATATTTTGACATTGCTCGGGCTACTCGTTACTATTTAGAGGTGAAAGTGATTGTTAGCAGAGCCATGTGACTTCGGGATATCTCAGGCGTAGCGATAAAAGGTTGCTAACAAAATGATTTTCGTAAGAAAAATACTTCTGAGGTTTATTCAGAAGAGAATCGTAAAAAATCGTTGGAGGGAAAATCAAATGAAACCAGCAGTTGCAGTGATTATGGGGAGCAAGTCAGATTGGGAAACAATGAAGGAGTGCTGCTTGATTTTAGATGAGTTAGCGATACCTTATCAGAAAAAAGTCGTTTCGGCACATCGTACACCAGATTTGATGTTCGAATTTGCAGAAACAGCCCGAGAAAAAGGGATTAAAGTCATTGTTGCAGGAGCGGGTGGCGCTGCTCATTTGCCTGGAATGGTGGCAGCTAAAACAACATTGCCGGTCATTGGTGTTCCCGTCCAATCCCGCGCATTAAACGGTTTGGATTCCCTTTTATCGATCGTGCAAATGCCGGGTGGTGTACCAGTAGCAACAACGGCGATCGGAAAAGCTGGCGCAACTAACGCAGGACTACTTGCAGCCCAGATGCTTTCCATGTATGATTTAGAGATAGCGGAGAAATTAGACGCACGAAGAAATACATTAAAAGAAATCGTATTGGAAAGTAGTGATCAACTTGATTAAACCTTTAATGCCCAACGCAACGATCGGAATCGTTGGCGGAGGACAGCTAGGTCGTATGATGGCAATGAGTGCCAAAGAAATGGGCTTTCGGGTTGGCGTTTTAGACCCTACTGCCAATTGTCCAACAGCCCAAGTCGCTGATTGGCATATTGTTGCTGCCTATGATGATGTGTTTGCTTTAGAAGAAATGGCTCGACGTGCCGATGTAATCACCTATGAATTTGAAAATGTCAGTGTTGAAGCATTGAACTCTATTTTGCCTTACTCACATATCCCTCAAGGCACCGATCTGTTAGCAATCACTCAAGATCGTTTGTTAGAGAAGTCATTTTTAGAGGCAAACAATATCGTGATTGCACCTTATGCCACGATCATCAGCCCGACAGACATCCAAGATGCCATCGATAGCATTGGTTACCCTTGTGTATTAAAAACCACCAGAGGCGGCTATGACGGAAAAGGACAGCACGTGCTTTACAGTACGGCTGATTTGGCGCCTTCCATGAATTTACTTCGCGAAGGAACTTGCGAATTAGAAGCATGGATTCCTTTTGAAAAAGAATTATCGATTTTAGTTGCCGGTAATGGAGAAACCTTTACCACTTTCCCAGTGGTAGAAAATATCCACCGTAACAATATTTTGCATCAAACGATCGCTCCTGCGCACATTGATCCAGAAGTTGCCGAAGAAGCCAAACGGATCGCTCACATTATTGCAAAAGCTTTGGATCTGCAAGGCGTTTTAGCCATCGAAATGTTCCTGACCAAAAGCGGCGGCTTGTATGTCAATGAATTGGCGCCACGTCCGCATAATTCGGGTCACTATTCGATCGAAGCTTGCTCCATGAGTCAGTTTGACGCTCATATCCGCGGCATCTGTGGCTGGCCGTTGCCGGAAGTTTCTTTGCTTTCACCAGCAGTCATGGTCAATGTCTTAGGAGATGAATTGACAGAAACCTATGATCTGATTGCCACAAAACCTGCTTGGCAATTTCATTACTATGGCAAAGAAGAAGCAAAAACCGGTCGCAAAATGGGACATATCACTATTTTGACGGAAGACATTGCAGAAACCACTGAAGAAATCTATCAAACCAATATTTGGGATTAAAGGAGATAAAAACATGTTAGAGCGTTATACAAGACCAGAAATGGGTGCTATTTGGACCGATCAAAATCGCTACCAAGCGTGGCTAGAAGTCGAGATTTTAGCTGACGAAGCTTGGGCGGAATTAGGAGAGATACCGAAAGAGGATGTTGCATTGATTCGTGAAAAAGCATCCTTTGATATCGACCGTATCTTAGAGATCGAAGCGCAAACGCGACATGATGTGGTTGCTTTTACCCGAGCAGTCTCTGAATCTTTGGGTGATGAAAGTAAATGGGTCCACTACGGCTTGACGTCGACGGATGTTGTTGATACGGCGTATGGTTACTTGATGAAACAGGCCAACGATTTGATTCGGGAAGATTTGAACCGTTTCGTGACGATCATTGGCGAAAAAGCCAAAGAATACAAGCATACCGTGATGATGGGACGTACCCATGGTGTTCATGCGGAACCAACGACCTTTGGCTTGAAATTAGCCTTGTGGTATTCAGAAATGAAACGCAATGTTGAACGTTTTGAGCGGGCAGCAAAAGGGGTCGAAGCTGGAAAGATCAGTGGTGCTGTTGGAACCTTTGCAAATATCCCTCCATTTGTCGAAGAGTATGTCTGTGAAAAACTAGGGATTCGTGCGCAAGATATTTCCACGCAAGTATTGCCTCGTGACCTACATGCAGAATATTTTTCAGCAATGGCATTGATCGCAACCAGCATTGAGAAATTCGCCACCGAGATCCGTGGACTACAAAAATCAGAAACGCGGGAAGTTGAAGAATTCTTCGCCAAAGGACAAAAAGGTTCTTCTGCCATGCCCCATAAGCGTAACCCAATCGGTTCTGAAAATATGGCCGGACTTGCAAGAGTCGTTCGCGGTCATATGGTGACGGCTTATGAAAATGTCTCCCTTTGGCATGAACGGGATATCTCACATTCATCGGCAGAACGGATCATTATTCCGGATACGACGATTTTGATCGATTACATGCTGAATCGCTTTGGCAATATCGTCAAAAATCTGACCGTTTTCCCAGAGAATATGAAGCGCAATATGAATGCGACCTTTGGATTGATCTACAGCCAACGGGTGATGTTGAAATTGATCGATCACGGGATGACCAGAGAGCAAGCCTATGACTTGGTTCAGCCGAAAACAGCGCAAGCTTGGGATGAACAAACGGATTTCCGCCCATTGTTAGAAGCTGATCCAGCAATCACGGATGTTTTGACCAAAGCTGATTTGGATGATGCGTTTGATTACAACCATCATTTAAAACAAGTTGACACGATCTTTGAACGTGTCGGTTTAGCCGAATAAAAAAAGCTGCAACCTTGAGACCTCCGTCTTAAGGTTGCGGCTTTTTTAATAATTTTCAGCTAAGTAGGACAATAGATCAGGTGCTAAACCAGTTGCTGATTGGTTATCCTGGCGATCTTCTAACATGGAAACCATCAGAAATCCTTGATCTTGCGAATCGAAGGCGAATAAGAAGCTGTTTTCTTGGCCTTTTTCATCTTGCTTTTCTTTGATTTCAGCAGTTCCTGTTTTGGCAGCTAGTGGAATGTTCAGCGCTGCCAAAGAGTGTGCCGTTCCGTTGGCATCTGAGACAACCGCCGTTAAATCTTGATTGATTTGCTCAATCGTCTCTGCTTTAAAGACTTCTTTGTCCTTTTGTTCTGTCTCTTTCAATAAACGAGGATAAACCAGTTTTCCTTGATTGGCAAAGACCGAATAAGCAGCAGCTTGCTGAATGGGATTCAGTAACAGTTCTCCTTGTCCATAGCCGGTATCTGCCAGTAAAATCTCTGAGTTGAAGGAGTCTTCATTGGAAATTTGAGCAGGATTCATCGCAATCGGTAAATCCAACGTTTCACCAAAAATCAATTTCGACAAACCGTTACGAAAAGCATCTTCACCCATAGCTAAGGTTTGTTGTGCCATATAGATGTTATCAGAGTAAACCAGTGCATCTTTTAGATTGACAGAAGCTACGTCGCTGACTCTGGTGACAAAGTAGTCCCCCCACGAGCTGTCTTTTTGCCACTTCAATCCATCGATCGCAATACTTTGGGTAGGGTCGATCGTACCATTTTCTAAGCCAATCGCTGCCGTGATGGTCTTAAAGGTCGAACCTGGTGCATAGGCCGTAGCAAATCGGCTGATGAAAGGCAAGTCTTCATTTTGTTCATATGCATCATAGTCTTCTTGTGAGATTCCTTGGGTCATTTTATTGGGATCATAACTTGGTGAGCTGGCTAATACTAGCAGATCACCGGTTTTTGGTTCTGTGACGACCGTGGAGCCCGCCTGATTTTGTAAGGCGTCAAAAGCTGTCTTTTGGGCTTGTGCGTCAATGGTCAGTTGGATATCTTTACCATCTGCCCGTTCTTTTTCTAAAAGAACCGATTTTTCAGCACCGTCTTCATCAGTGATGGCGATTTTTCCGCCATTTTCGCCCCGCAACTCTTTGTCAAAGGCAGCTTCCAGACCACTACGACCAATTTGTCCGTTACTTGCTAGTGTTTCATCTTTTTCTATATCTTCTGCAGTCACGTTCCCTAGATAACCAATCAACTGGGCAGCGGCTTCTCCAAGAGGATAAGTCCGTCCCGTCGTTTCTTTTAAACTTGTTCCAGTTGGCATTTCATCGGTTGGTTCGATAATCTTCAAGGGAACGAACAACTCATCTTGGACCCACGATTGAGCCAATGCTTGATCGATCGCATCTTCTGTTAGGTCAAAACGCTCCGCGATTGCTTTGATATTGGCGGTTTTTTCGTCTCCCGTACCCAGCTGTCCTGGAATGACGCCTAGTTGATAGAGCGTGCCATTTTCTGCTAGCGGTTCGTTGTTTCGGTCTAAGATTTCTCCACGTGTGGCATTATCTACAGAGATACTAACTTTGTCTTGTCCTTCCATTCCCGGAAAAATCAATTGAGGCGACCAATCGATCTTGGCTTGGTCATCAGCCAGAGTAATCGTGCCACTATAAGACAGCTCGGTTAATTCACCTAACGAGGTGGTTAAGGAACCGTTGTATTGGAAATTGAATTGATCGGAATCCTTATCATCGGGCGTTAGCTCAATTCCTGAAGCTTTAAATGATTCGGCACCGATACCAGTGAAAATCGCTTCGTATTTTGCTGAGACTTCGTCTGCGGTAAAGCCGTTTGATTCCAAACTTTCTTCGGTCAGTAAAGCAGATAGATCGCTGTACTTCTGATCAGATATAGCACCGATAAAGGAATTGAGGACTTTTTTTGCTGCTGCTTCTTCTTGTCGATTTTGATAGACTGTATAGCCATAATAACCGCCACCAAGTACTAATAAGGCGGCAGGGAGTGCCAGCCAGACGAAACGCTTAGGTTTTTTCGCTGGTTTTTCTTTGCGAGAGCGCCGGTTTTCTGACATATTATTGTTCCTCCTTTAGTGCCGACAAACGGGCGTGATAAAGCGGCAACAGCGTTTGATAAACTGCTAAAATATCCGCCATTTCAACGTCTTCGATCATTTCTTTTGGAAAGATCTTGCCAATTTGAAGTTCACTTTTTTTGACTTTCTGTAATCGTTCTAAGTAGGTTGGCCATTTAGCGATTGGAGAGTGGTCATACTTGGTATGATCAGGAGATAGCGTAAAGTCTGCTGGCAATTGATCAAATAATTCTTTTTGAGCCAGCCAAGATTCCGCGATCGTTGCTTGATTTTTCGGTTGATCGATCACACTGAGCCAAACAAAGACATACGCTTGATTGATCCCAATTTGAAAGTGGGCATCCATTTTATAACCACGCTTGTTAGGGCCGATCCCCGCCCACGTTTCGGCAGGAGGGTAGACGGTTCTACGCCGATGCTGTGCGATATGCAAATAAAAAGGTTCTTGACAGCTTTCTTCAAATAATGGGATCGCTGCCTCGCCGATGATTTGGAAAACCGGCTGGATCTCTGAACGGATTTTTTCCATTCTTTCTTCTAATGTTTCTAAAGCAAAAGCATCAAATGACTGTTTTGTAAATAGCATAATCGTGTCCTTTCTTTTGTCTGAAAACAGTATAACAAAAAAAGCCCGTAAAATTTCGGGCTTTTGTTTTTTTTATCTTATTTTTATTTAGTGATCACCCATCAGTGCGTAGCGTGACTTAAGTTAAAGGTAGGGGCTTGACTTTGTTCCTTCAAAAGATGCAAAAGATCGTCTAAAAAAGAAAAGTCCATTTCTTCTAAATTAAAATAAATACGGAAAGAATACGTATGTTTAAATAAGCTTTGACGATGTATCTGGTGAATGATCAATTCGTCATTGCGGCCATTTTGAAATTGTAGAACTCTTTTTTGTTCTTCTGCATAGTGAGGACGTGCCCCTTTTTTGAAGGGACTGAATACATAGAAACTCGTTTGTTGATTAATGGAAAGGATTTGCTGCACGGCCAATAATTCGTTATGGAGCTGTTGTTTTTCTTTGTCTGTTAAATGAGCTAAAAAAAGTTCAGCACGATTCTTTAGCGACCACATATAGTACTCCTCCTTGAATGTAGCTACAATACGACCTAAATATAGCATGAAAATAGAATGTTGTAAACGCTTTATAAAACCCTTCGCCAGTCAAACGGGAGAGGTAAACTTGTTTGACGGGATAAAAGGCGAACATTCGTGTTTATTAATGTGTAAATGTACAGATAATCGTTGACCCGCTTTTTCAGCGTTGTTAGAATAATAAACAAATAAAGATGTGTGTCATCGCTATGTGAAAAATAATACTTAACTGAGGTGGAATATGGAATCAGAAGTGCTTCTTTATGAAGGAAAAGCCAAGAAATTGTTTAAAACCAACGAAGAAGATGTGTTGAGAGTCCTTTATCTGGACCAAGCAACTGCGCTGAACGGTTTAAAGAAAGATGCAGTCGCAGGGAAGGGTGCCCTAAACAATCAGATCACTGCGCATCTTTTTCAGCGTTTAGCTGATAAAAATGTCCCAAGTCACTTTCTTCAATTAGTGTCTAAACACGAACAATTAATTCGAGCTGTCACCATGATTCCTTTAGAAGTCGTTGTTCGCAATACGGCTGCTGGTAGTTTTTCAAAACGCTTGGGCATCGAAGAAGGAACCAGACTGCCAAAGCCGATCGTGGAGTTTTACTACAAAGAGGATCGCTTAGATGATCCGTTTATCAATGACGATCATGTGTTCTATCTGGGTCTTGCTACAAAAGAGGAACTGGACCAGATCAAAAAACTGGCGCTACAAGTCAACGCTGCGTTACTGGAAATCTTTGCAAGTATCCAGATTCAACTGATCGATTTTAAAATCGAGATCGGCAAAACCAAGAAGGGCGAGTTGCTCCTGGCTGATGAGATCTCACCAGATACTTGCCGCTTATGGGATATGGGTACAAATGAACATCTTGATAAAGATGTCTATCGTCGTGATTTAGGGGACATCGTTCCTGTTTATGAAGAAGTTTTAAATCGTTTAGAAAAGGAGAATTCAACATGTATTTAGTCAAAGTTTACGTCACTTATAAGGAATCTGTTTTGGACCCTCAAGGAGAAGCCGTCAAAGGAGCTGTTCATCGCTTAGGATATCAAGATGTCAGTGATATTCGCATCGGGAAATACTTTGAAATCAAAGTGACACCTTCCAACAATCAAACACAAGCAGCAGTAGCAGAGGAGATTGAAGCGATCTGTGACAAACTTTTAGCAAACGTCAATATGGAAACCTACCGTTATGAAATAGTTCAAATGGAGGAAGCAGCCCTATGAAATTTGCAGTGATCGTCTTTCCTGGATCAAATTGTGATGTTGATTTGATGTGGGCAATCAAAGATATCATGGGGGCAGAAGCAGAATATGTGCGCCATGATGCAGAAAGCTTAGCCGGTTTTGACGGTGTTTTGCTTCCAGGAGGATTTTCTTATGGTGATTACTTAAGATGCGGAGCGATTGCCCGTTTTTCTACGATCATGTCAGAGGTCATTCGTTTGGCAAATGAAGGCAAACCTGTCTTTGGTACCTGCAATGGGTTTCAAATTTTAACGGAAGCGGGCTTGTTACCAGGGGTTTTACAAAGAAATGAATCATTGCATTTTATTTGCAAGCCGGTCCGTCTGCAAGTGAATAATCGAACAGCTTTTACTTCTGAATATGAAACGGATCAAGTCATTACGCTTCCTGTCGCTCATGGTGAGGGCAATTATTATTGTGATGAAACGACTTATCAGGAATTGGTTGCCAACAATCAAATCGTTTTCCGTTATGAAGATAACGTCAACGGCAGTCTACACAATATCGCTGGTATCTGCAACAAAGCAGGCAATGTCCTAGGCATGATGCCTCATCCAGAACGAGCGATGGAAAGTTTATTAGGCTCAGAAGATGGCAAGAAGTTTTTTGCTTCATTATTGAAAAATTTTGGGAAGGTGCCGGTAAATGGATAAAATGATCGTAAAAGAACCTACACCACAAGAAATCAAAGACACGAAATTATACGAGCAATGGGGATTGACCCAAGAAGAATATCGGATGATCTCAGAAGATATTTTGGGACGTTTACCAAACTATACCGAAACTGGACTCTTTTCAGTGATGTGGAGTGAACATTGTTCTTACAAAAATTCCAAACCTGTTTTGCGGAAATTCCCGACAGATGGGCCGCAAGTACTGCAAGGTCCGGGAGAAGGTGCGGGTATCGTGGATATCGGCGATGATCTAGCTGTCGTATTTAAAGCGGAAAGCCATAATCATCCTTCTGCGGTGGAACCTTATGAAGGAGCAGCAACTGGTGTTGGTGGAATCATCCGCGACATCTTCAGTATGGGAGCAAGACCGATTGCTGTTTTAGACTCCTTACGATTTGGTGAGTTAGATAATCCAAGAACGAAATATCTTTTGGAAGAAGTCGTTGCTGGGATCAGTGGCTATGGCAACTGTATTGGGATTCCGACCGTCGGTGGTGAAGTGGCATTTGATCCTTGTTATGAAGGCAATCCATTAGTCAATGCCATGTGTGTAGGGATCATTGCTCACAAGGATATTCAAAAAGGGCAAGCCAAAGGTGTTGGAAACACCATCATGTATGTCGGCGCAAAAACAGGACGCGACGGGATACACGGGGCGACTTTTGCATCGGAAGAATTTGTCGAAGGAGAAGAACAACAACGTTCCGCCGTACAAGTCGGTGATCCTTTTATGGAAAAACTCTTGTTGGAAGCTTGTTTGGAATTGATCGTGGATCATTCGGACATTTTAGTCGGGATTCAAGATATGGGCGCTGCTGGATTGGTTTCTTCTAGTGCCGAGATGGCATCAAAAGCCGGATCAGGTTTGCGCTTAACATTAGATGATGTTCCACAACGAGAAACCAATATGACGCCTTATGAAATGATGTTGTCAGAATCCCAAGAGCGGATGCTGATCTGTGTCAAAAAAGGGCATGAAGCTGAAGTGGAAGCCCTCTTTAATAAATACGATCTAGAAGCAGTCGTGATCGGTGAAGTGACGGATGATGGCAACTATCGTTTGTTCCATCATGGACAGGAAGTCGCTAATTTACCAGTGGATGCTTTAGCTGAAGATGCACCGACTTACTACAAAGAGATGGCAGAACCAGCACGGATCAAAGTGTTTAAGGAAACACCGGACTTTGTTCCAGTGATTCATTCAGCAACGTCTGTATTTGCGGATCTGCTGCAGCAGCCGACGATCGCTTCGAAACGCTCGATTTTTGAAACCTACGATTCGCAAGTTCGTACCAATACCGTGGTAGGACCCGGCAGTGATGCGGCCGTTTTACGAATCAAGGGAACCAATAAAGCCTTGGCGATGACGACTGACTGTAATGCTCGTTACCTTTACTTAGATCCTGAAGTCGGCGGACAGATCGCAGTTGCAGAAGCTGCTCGAAATATCGTCGCTTCCGGTGGGCGTCCATTGGCGATCACTGACTGCCTTAACTTCGGCTCGCCAGATAAACCAGAAGGATTCTGGGAGTTATCTACGGCTGCTGACGGGATCTCAGAAGCTTGTCGTGTACTAGAGACACCAGTAATCTCTGGGAACGTCTCCTTATACAACGAAACGGACGGACAATCGGTCTATCCAACGCCTGTAATTGGGATGGTCGGATTGATCGAAGAGCTGGCGCATATCACGACGCAGCATTTCCAAGCAGCAGGGGATGTGATCTATGTCCTAGGGGAAACCCATGCTGATTTCAATGGGTCTGAATTGCAAAAACTGCAGACAGGAAAGATCGCTGGGCGTTTAATGTCCTTTGATCTTGAAACAGAAAAAACGAACCAACATTTGGTTACCGCAGCGATCCAAGCAGGTCTTGTTCAAAGTGCCCACGACTGTGCCGAAGGTGGTTTAGCGATCGCTTTAGCCGAATCCGCTTTTGACAAGGGCTTTGGTCTAAATGTGACCGTGTCATTGCCAGCAGCACAATTGTTTTCAGAAACCCAATCCCGTTTTGTGCTTTCAGTCGCACCTGATAAGCAAACAGCTTTTGAAGCACTGGTAGGTGCTGCTGCAATAGCGATCGGGGAAGTGACTGCTGATGGCCAGATTCGCATGCAAGCACAAGATGATACGATCGAGATGCCCCTTACTGAGGCGAAATTGAAATGGGAGGAAACCATTCCATGTTTAATGAAGTAAAGAGCCTCAACGAGGAATGTGGGGTTTTTGGTGTTTGGGGTCATCCAGATGCCGCTCGTGTCACCTACTTCGGACTACACAGTTTGCAACATCGCGGCCAAGAAGGTGCTGGGATCGTCACGAATGATGCGGGAAAACTCAATGGTCACCGTGATTTAGGGTTGCTAGCGGAAGTGTTTTCGGATGAACGTGTCCTCCAGCGTCTGACAGGAGATGCTGCCATTGGTCACGTTCGTTACGCAACTGCTGGTAATGGTAGCGTTGATAATATTCAACCATTTTTATTCAAATTTTTTGATCAGCAGATTGGCTTAGCTCATAATGGCAACTTGACGAATGCGAAAAGTCTACGGAAATCCTTAGAAGAGGCTGGTGCGATTTTCCACTCGAATTCCGATACAGAGATTCTCATGCACTTGATCCGTCGCAGCGAAGAACCGCTTTTTATGGATCGGGTCAAGGAGGCGTTAAATCAAGTTAAAGGTGGATTTGCGTACCTTTTACTGACGGAAAATGCCATGATCGCAGCACTAGATCCCAATGGCTTTCGGCCATTGTCAATCGGGAAAATGGTCAATGGTGCCTATGTGGTGGCTTCAGAAACCTGTGCGTTGGAAGTCATCGGTGCGGAATTTATTCGTGATGTACGACCGGGCGAAGTCGTGATCATTGATGATGCAGGCATTCAAATCGAGCAGTATACCCAAGAAGTACAGCCGGCGATTTGTTCGATGGAGTTTATTTATTTTGCCCGTCCTGATTCCAACATCGCTGGCGTCAACGTCCATCGTGCCCGTAAAAATATGGGCCGTCGCTTGGCACAAGAGGCACCGATCGAAGCGGATATGGTCATTGGTGTACCGAATTCATCCTTATCTGCTGCCAGCGGGTACGCTGAAGCTTCAGGTATTCCTTATGAATTGGGCTTAGTAAAAAATCAATACATTGCACGAACGTTTATTCAACCGACACAGGAGTTAAGAGAGCAAGGCGTGCGAATGAAGCTCTCAGCTGTTCGTGGCGTAGTCGAAGGCAAACGAGTGATTCTAGTCGACGATTCGATCGTCCGAGGAACCACCAGCCGCCGTATCGTGCAACTGCTAAAAGAGGCAGGTGCCAAAGAAGTTCATGTGCGTATCGGTTCGCCGCCTTTGCGCTATCCATGTTTTTACGGGATCGACATTCAAACGAGAAAAGAATTGATCGCAGCCAAATATACGGAAGCTGAGATTTGTGAAAAAATCGAAGCAGATTCTTTGGCCTTTTTAAGTGAAGACGGGTTGATCGAAGCGATCGGTTTAGATTTCGACGCACCTTACTCAGGATTGTGTATGGCCTATTTCAATGGCGATTATCCAACCCCTTTGTATGATTATGAAGAAAACTATCTCGCGTCTTTAGCTGAATAAGCTGAATAAATAGTAGGCAAAAATGGTTTTTCAAACGAAGCAGTGAAGGACCGCTGGTTTACTTGCGTTAACGACGAATGACGAATGAGCTGAATGAAGAAAAGCGGATGAATGATTGAGGAGGAACGAACGTGGCAAATGCATATGCAAAAGCCGGTGTCGATGTCGAAGCCGGTTATGAAGTAGTCGAACGGATCAAAAAGCATGTGAAACGAACAGAACGGCTAGGCGTGATGGGGGCAATCGGGGGCTTTGGTGGCTGTTTTGACTTATCATCGTACCAATTGAAAGAACCGGTACTCGTTTCTGGGACTGATGGTGTAGGAACCAAGCTTTTGTTGGCGATCCAACAAGAACAGCACACAACGATCGGCATTGATTGCGTCGCGATGTGTGTGAATGATATCGTCGCTCAAGGGGCAGAACCTATCTACTTCCTTGACTATGTTGCAGTTGGTAAAAACGATCCGGCAAAGATCGAACAAATCATTGCTGGTGTCGCAGAGGGCTGTGTGCAAGCGGGTGCTGCCCTGATTGGTGGAGAAACCGCTGAAATGCCGGGGATGTATCAGCCGGAAGAATATGATCTTGCTGGTTTCGCCGTAGGGATCGTCGAAAAAAGTCGGTTGATCACTGGAGAAACCATCAAAGAGGGCGATGAGCTGATTGGTTTGCCTTCTTCAGGCATTCACTCCAATGGGTACTCTTTAGTCAGAAAAATCTTTTTTGAACAGCATGGCTATACAGGAGCAGAAACGTTTGCGGAACTTGGCAACCAAACGCTTGCAGAAAGTTTATTGACGCCAACGAGAATTTACGTTGATGCACTGAAACCTTTATTGACAGAAGGATTGTTAGCTGGAATTTCTCATATCACTGGTGGCGGCTTTGTTGAAAATATCCCACGGATGCTGCCTGAAGGACTTGCGGCAGAAATCGCCTTAGACACTTGGCCGCAGTTGCCAATATTTGATATGATCGCTACTCATGGCGCGATTCCTCATCAAGAAATGTTCGAGATTTTCAATATGGGTATCGGTATGGTCATAGCCGTTGCGCCAGAAAATGTTGCGGCTGTGATGGCACTTCTATCCGCCAATGAAGAACAAGCATACCGGATCGGTAAAGTGACCAAACGTAACAACGAAGCCGTTTGCTTCAAAGAGGCAGTCCGATGAGGATCGCCGTCTTTGCTTCTGGAACGGGCAGCAATTTTACAGCAATCGCCGATGCGATCCAAGCAAATAAAATCAAAGGAGCGCAGATCGGGTTGGTCTTTTCCGATAAACCTACAGCGCCAGTAATAGAAAAAGCCCGCGCGAGAGACTATGAAACGCTTGTCATAGAGCCAGCGGCATTTGCATCAAAAGCAGCCTTTGAAAATAAATTGATCGAAGAATTGCAGGATCATGCCATCGATTTTATTGTTTTAGCAGGGTATATGCGAATCATCGGCAACACTCTATTATCCGCTTATGAAGGCAGAGTCATCAATATCCATCCCTCCTTGTTGCCGAGTTTCCCAGGTAAATCTGGGATCGCCGATGCCTTCGCTTACGGCGTGAAAGTGACGGGAGTGACGGTTCATTATGTCGATGCCGGCATTGACACAGGGCCAATCATTGCCCAAGAAATCGTTCGGATCGACACCGACGATACATTAGCAAATGTGACAGAAAAAATTCATCAAGTAGAACATCAAATCTATCCAGCTGTTTTAGCTGAAATCGTGGAAAAGGGGCTATCGAATCGTGAATAAACGTGCATTAATCAGTGTGTCTGACAAAGAAGGACTCGTACCATTTGTCCAAGAATTGACCAATTTAGGATTTGAGATTATCTCAACTGGCGGGACAAAAACGGCCTTGGAACAAGCGGGGCTTCAACCGATCGGCATCGAAGCGGTCACAGAATTTCCTGAAATGATGGATGGTAGGGTCAAGACGCTACATCCACGGGTGCATGGTGGTCTGTTAGGACGGCGTGATCTGCCTTCTCATATGGAGGCAATGGCTGAGCATGGCATTTTACCGATCGACCTTGTTGTCGTCAATCTTTATCCATTTAAAGAAACCATCAGTAAGCTTGACGTCACAGAAGCCGACGCAATCGAAAATATCGACATCGGCGGACCAAGCATGCTACGTTCTGCGGCGAAAAATCATGCCTCAGTAACTGTTATCGTTGATCCCGAGGATTACGACTGGGTTTTAACTGAGCTGAAGGAAGGCAATACGACTTTGGCATCAAGAAAGAAATTAGCTGCCAAAGTCTTCCGCCATACCGCCGCTTACGATGCCTTGATTGGTGAATACTTGACCAAAGCGGTGGCTGAAACAGAAACAGAGACCTTGACGAAAACCTATGTTTTGAAACAAAAATTGCGTTATGGTGAAAATAGTCATCAGAAAGCTTCCTTCTATCAAGATGCATTACCCGTGCCCTATTCGATTGCCAGCGCAAAACAAATCCACGGCAAAGAATTGTCTTACAACAACATTAAAGATGCTGATGCTGCCTTGCGGATCGCAGAAGAATTTACAGAGCCGACTGCGGTAGCCCTCAAGCACATGAATCCATGTGGAATCGGAAGTGGAGAAACGATTGCTGAAGCTTTCCAAGAAGCTTACGAAGCAGACCCAGTGTCGATTTTTGGCGGGATCATTGTTTTGAATCGTCCAGTTGATGTGGCAACTGCGGAGCAACTGCAGCGGATTTTTCTTGAGATCATCATTGCACCTGCATTTGAAGAAGAAGCACTAGAAATCTTAACGAAGAAAAAAAATCTGCGCCTGCTGGTTGTTGATTTCGAAAAAGCAGTCAAACAGCCAGAAGTTGTCTCTGTCCTTGGGGGCTTATTGGTGCAAGAACCAGATGATCAAATGGAAACACCAGAAGATTGGACCGTGGTGACAAAGAGAAAGCCAACAACAGAAGAAAGCGCAGCTTTGGCTTTTGCTTGGAAAGCGGTGAAACACGTGAAATCTAATGCCATCGTTTTAGCCAATCAACAGCAAACCGTCGGGATCGGCGCTGGTCAAATGAACCGCGTGGGTTCGGTGAAAATCGCCGTCGAACAAGCCCGTGAAAACAATAAACTGGCTGGTTCAGTGCTGGCAAGCGACGCCTTTTTCCCAATGGATGACAGTGTTGAATATGCAGCGCAACAAGGAATCAAAGCGATTATTCAACCTGGTGGCAGTATCAAAGATCAAGAGTCGATCGACATGGCAGATAAATACGGTGTGGCGATGGTCTTTACTGGTGTTCGTCATTTTAAACACTAAGAAATAGGAGAAGACGATGAAAATACTTGTTATTGGTAGTGGCGGTAGAGAGCATGCCGTCGCAAAAAAGTTTCTGCAGGATCCTCAAGTGGAAACAGTCTTTTGTGCGAAGGGCAATCCCGGTATGCGAAAAGACGGGATTAAGACAGTCGCAATTGAAGAGTCCGATCATGAAAGTCTAATTGCTTTTGCTCAAGAGCAGGAGGTTGATTGGACCTTCGTTGGTCCGGAAGTTCCGTTGCTAAATGGCATCGTAGATGATTTTCAGGGGGCGGGCTTGGAAATTTTTGGCCCCAATCGCCAAGCAGCGATGATTGAAGGATCAAAAGAGTTTGCCAAAGAATTGATGCGAACCAATCACATTCCAACAGCAGACTATCAAAGCTTTACAGATAGTGCCCAGGCAAAAGCCTATATCCAACGTAAAGGTGCGCCAATCGTCATCAAAGCAGATGGTTTAGCGGCGGGCAAAGGTGTGGTTGTCGCGGAAACCATTGAAGAAGCAAACGCAGCAGTCGAAGCGATGCTGGAGCAAAATGCTTTCGGTGAAAGTGGTGCAAAAGTGGTGATCGAAGAGTTTTTGGCTGGAGAAGAGTTTTCGCTATTGGCATTTGTGAAGGGCGAAGCCGTCTATCCAATGGTCATTGCCCAAGACCATAAACGTGCCTTCGATGGCGATTTAGGTCCGAATACAGGAGGTATGGGGGCTTATACGCCGGTACCGCAGATTCCGCAAGAAATGGTCGATCAAGCGGTAGCAGAAGTTTTACTTCCTGCAGCAAAAGGGATGATTCGCAACAATACACCGTTTACGGGGATTCTTTATGCAGGTCTGATTGCTACCAATGATGGACCGAAAGTCATCGAATTCAATGCGCGTTTCGGCGATCCAGAAACACAAGTCGTGTTAAGTCGTTTAGAAAGCAGTCTAGCCCAGATCATTGATGATCTCTTGCAGGACCAAGTACCTACGATCCAATGGAATCAATCGGCTTCGATCGGTGTCGTGATTGCCTCTCAAGGATATCCATGCAAGTATCAGCAAGGAATGCCTGTCCCAAGCCCTGAAGGAGAAGGAACGCAATTCTTTTATGCAGGAGTGGATGAAGCTGCCGACCAAGGTGGTTTGACGGCAGCTGGTGGGCGCGTTTTTCTTGTGGAAGCATCAGCTGAGAATTTAGCTGCTGCACAAAAGAACGTCTATGAAGCAATCAGCAGGTTGTCTTTATCTGGCTTATATTACCGAAACGATATCGGCGATAAAGCCTTGCAATATAGCAACTCATCAAAGGCGATGAAGTAAAGAATATTTCTGTGCATAACACAAACTGAAAAAAGGAGGGCTGCCAGTAGAACCAATCGGTTGTGCTGGTGGTTTTCGTTTTATGGGAGGTTTTTTTGACGTTGGTATAGCGTTTTCATCTTGTTGTGATAAAATAGGAATGTAGTTTAAATAAGGAGGAACTTTACGTGAAAAAAATTAAATTCGGTCCCACTGATTTAGAAGTATCCAGCGTGATTTTAGGATTGATGCGAATCAACAATGCCAAAGATCCTGTGAAGGTCTTGACGACTGCGATTGAAAATGACATTACCTTCTTTGACCATGCGGATATTTATGGTCGCGGTGAATGTGAAACGATTTTTGCAGAAGCGTTAGCAAAAACGGCAGCTAAAAGAGAAGATTTGTTTGTTCAATCAAAATGCGGCATCGTTCCAGGTGAGATGTTTGATTTTTCGAAAGAGCATATTATCTCTTCTGTGGAAGGTAGTTTGCAACGATTGAAAACTGATCATTTAGATGCGTTATTATTGCATCGCCCTGACACTTTGTTTGAACCAGAAGAAGTGGCAGCAGCCTTTGACCAATTAGAAAAAGACGGTAAAGTGAAATACTTCGGTGTCAGCAATCAAAAACCTGGTCAAATCGAGCTATTGAAAAAATATGTTTCCCAACCTTTAGTAGCGAATCAGCTGCAATTCGGGATCATGCATACGGGAATGATCGATCAAGGAATTCATGTCAACATGACGGATGCTGGTAGTGTCGATCATGATGGAGAAATTCTAGAATATTCTCGTTTGCATGAGATGACGATCCAAGCTTGGTCTCCGTATCAGTATGGTTTCTTTGAAGGGGTCTTTATCGGCAACGAGAAATTCCCAGAGTTAAACGAAAAATTAACCGAACTAGCGAACAAGTATCAAACAACGCCGACTGGCATCGCATCTGCGTGGATCTTACGTCATCCAGCAAATATGCAAGTGATTGCCGGAACGATGACCCCGCATCGAATTGAAGAAATTGCGCAAGCTTCTTCGATCGTATTGACCCGCCATGAATGGTATGAAGTGTATAAAGCAGCAGGGAACATCTTGCCTTAATTTATACGTAAATTCCGTTTTATTCAGTTGTTATAAGGATGAATGTTCGCGAAAGACGAACATTCATCCTTTTTTTTCAAAAAGTATTTCTAAAAAGCTTGTATTTCATTTCCAGGTGGTTTAAATTGTTGTGGGCGTTAAAAATAGGCTGATGCCATTTGATGCTTGCTTCACTCTTAGTAAGATTTGGAGGATATTTTTATGTTTGACATGAAAGTTTTTGATTACGAAGATATACAACTGATTCCTAACAAGTGTATCGTGAACAGCCGTTCAGAATGTGATACCACGGTGACATTAGGCGGACACTCGTTTAAAATGCCTGTTGTTCCTGCAAATATGCAAACAATTATTGATGATTCAATCGCAGAATTTTTAGCTGAAAATGGCTATTTTTATATTATGCACCGCTTTGATGAAGAAGCACGGATTCCATTCATCAAAAAAATGAAAAGCCGCGGCTTGATTAGTTCAATCAGCGTGGGTGTCAAAGAAAATGAATATGCCTTTGTAGAAGAACTAGCTGAGAAAGAGCTTGTTCCTGATTTTATCACGATCGATATTGCCCATGGTCACTCAAACGCCGTGATCAATATGATTCAACACATCAAGAAGCATTTACCAGCAACGTTTGTGATCGCTGGAAATGTTGGAACGCCAGAAGCAGTTCGTGAATTGGAAAACGCTGGCGCAGATGCAACAAAAGTCGGTATTGGACCAGGGAAAGTTTGTATCACAAAAATCAAAACTGGTTTCGGGACTGGCGGATGGCAATTGGCAGCATTACGCTGGTGTGCCAAAGCTGCTCGCAAACCAATCATTGCAGATGGTGGCATTCGGACACACGGCGATATCGCTAAATCTGTCCGCTTTGGTGCAACCATGGTCATGATCGGTTCATTGTTTGCTGGGCATGAAGAATCACCAGGGGAAACCAAGGTAGAAAATGGCGTTGTAATGAAAGAATACTTTGGTTCTGCATCAGAATTTCAAAAAGGTGAAAAGAAAAACGTAGAAGGAAAGAAAATTTGGATTCAATACAAAGGTTCTTTAAAAGATACGTTAGTTGAAATGCAGCAAGACTTGCAGTCATCGATCTCTTATGCAGGTGGAAAAGATTTAGAATCGATTCGTAAAGTGGATTACGTAATCGTGAAAAATTCGATTTTCAATGGAGATACTATTTAAGCTGGATACTGAAGAAACGGCCTTTTAGCGGTCGTTTCTTTTTTTTGTTGGAACAACCATTTTGTTTTTCTGTTTTCTTCGTTATAATAGAAGCAATGAGAAGTAGAGGAGCGGGTGACCAAATGACAATCAAAGTGATGTCTGTGTTCGGTACCAGACCGGAAGCCATCAAAATGGCGCCACTAGTAAAGGAATTGGAAAACGACCCGCGTTTTGAATCGATCGTTGTGGTGACGGCGCAGCATCGAGAAATGTTGGATCAAGTTTTAACGGTTTTTGAAATCATACCAGATTATGATCTGGATATTATGACTTTAGGGCAAACTTTGACAGGAATTACCACCAAAGTTTTGCTGGATCTGGAACCTATCTTGCAAAAAGAAACCCCTGATATCGTACTCGTTCACGGGGATACGACCACAGCTTATGCAGCCGCAACGGCAGCTTTCTATCAGCAGATTCCTGTGGGGCATGTGGAAGCCGGTTTGCGTACATGGAACAAAAAATCTCCTTATCCGGAGGAAGCCAATCGTCAGCTGATCGATGTATTAGCGGATTTTTATTTTGCGCCAACTGTCCAAAGTAAAGAAAATTTATTAGCGGAAAATCGCAATAAAGCTGCAATTTTTGTAACGGGAAATACCGCCATTGATGCGATGCGTTATACGATCTCGGAGGACTATCAGCATCCAGAACTTTCTGCAGCAGATCAAACCATGATTCTTCTGACAATGCACCGTCGCGAGAACTTAGGTGTTCCGATGCAGCAAGTCTTCCGCGCTTTAGCGAAGATCGCTAAGGAGAAACCAACCATCAAAGTGGTTTTTCCTATGCATAAAAATCCTCAAGTCCGAGGGATTGCTTTGGAGATACTTGGGGAACTAGAAAATGTCACGCTGATTGAGCCTTTAGATGTCATTGATTTTCACAATGTTGCCAATCAAAGCACATTGATTTTGACGGATTCTGGTGGTGTCCAAGAAGAAGCACCGTCGTTAGGCGTTCCTGTTTTGGTCTTGCGAGATACAACAGAGCGCCCAGAAGGAATTGCTGCAGGTACGTTAAAACTGATCGGTACGTCTGAAGCTGCGGTTTATCAAGAAACGAAGCGACTACTAGAGGATCCAGAAGCTTACAATGCCATGGCACATGCAGAAAATCCCTATGGCGATGGGAAAGCTAGTCGGCGAATCTTGAAAATTTTAGCAGATCATTTTTCGTGAGAGCTGGATCGAAAGAATATAGAAAAAATCATTTTTCAGAATCGGATATGAAAGAGAAATAGGCAGCTGTTTATTTAAATGGCTGTCTATTTTTTATTCGAGTTTGGAAATTTATTACATTCTCTCCTTCAATGAGATAGCCGAAGTGACTTGATGGATTCTGGGTTTTGCCCTGAGAGGATTTCTCTCTATCTATTCGTGTAAAAGAAGTTTTGTCACATATAAAATCACAGCAGTTCTTTAACGTTGTTATTTTATTGTAAGACCTTTCATTTGAAAACCAACGAAAATCTATGAAAAAAGGGTGCTATTTTCCATTGTTGCGGTTGACATTGGCTAGGATAGCAGTTATTATGTGGGTAGTTGGAAGATAGACTTCCGGCGAACTGACATTTTATACAAATAATTGTTAGGTGAGGCTCCTATATGGACACAAGCTGCTGCCGCAAAAGTATCGAGAGATACTTAGTTGGTAGGACAGGTCTAATCGTGAAGGTTAAACCCAAAGTAGCTGATAGCAGATTTGCTATCTACGCCCTATAGTGCTAAAGCTCTACAATGATCATGAGTTTTTTACGCATGCTTATTGGGAGCGTGCGTTTTTTTGTGTCTTTTACGCATGTTCCACAGTGACTTACCTAATAAAAAGAAAGGAAGATTCACATGGAATACCCCAGTCCCCAGATGAAACAGCGGAGTAATTATCGAATCGCTAGGGGTGGCGTAAGCAACTCCTAAGTGCTAGGAGGAAAAAAAGATGTTAAAAAAACTATCGAAAGATCAAGAACTAAAATTACTGGCAAAATTGACCGAAAGAGAACTGCTGATGGAAATGCGGACATCCTTCCAAGGGCTATCGGAAGAAGATGCTGCAGAACGTTTGGCAGAGTACGGTCCAAACAAAGTGGATGCGCAAAAACCAACACCTGCTTGGTTGATGATCCTAGGTGCTTTCAAAGATCCTTTTGTGTTAGTTTTGGCATTATTAATGGTTATTTCTTTTGTAACAGGCGATATTGAAGCAGTGATCGTGATGGGAATCATGATTTTAGCCAGTGTCATGATTACTTTCGTCCAAGAATACCGTTCCCAAAAAGCAAGCTTAGCGTTAAAAGAACTTATTGAAAATACTTGTTCCGTAACCCGAGATGGAATCACGAGAGAAATTCCGATGGATGAAGTCGTTCCAGGAGACATCGTCACCTTAGCAACCGGCGACATGATTCCTGCGGATGCGATCTTGATTTGGACCAAAGATTTATTTATCAATCAATCTTCATTAACAGGCGAATCAATGCCAGTTGAAAAATTTGTCGATGCTGGGATCAAAGAAAGCGATGAACAAATTTCTGCACTAGATATGCAAGATCTTGTTTTCATGGGTACCGATGTCTTAAGTGGTCAAGGAAAAGCCATTATTTTGAAAACCGGTCAAAGTACTTTCTTCGGTGATATTGCCAAAAATGCGACCACGAAACGGGGCAAAACAACCTTTGAAGATGGCTTAACAAAAGTTAGCAAGCTATTGTTGCGAATGGTCATGGTTCTTTTCCCAATCGTTTTATTGATCAATGGTTTGACCAAGGGTGATTGGGGCGAAGCGTTGTTCTTCGCGATTGCAGTAGCAGTTGGTTTGACGCCAGAAATGCTACCAATGATCGTCACCAGTAACTTAGCCAAAGGGGCGATCTCTTTATCAAAAGAAAAAGTGATCGTCAAAGAATTGCCTTCGATTCAAAACTTAGGTGCAATGGATGTACTATGTACCGATAAAACGGGTACGATCACCGAAGATCGTGTTGTACTGGTACAGCATTTAAACCCATTTGGCGTAGAAGATAAACAAGTCCTTGATATGACGTATTTAAATTCTTACTATCAAACAGGGTGGAAAAACCTGATGGATATTGCTGTCTTAAACTACTATGAAGAAGAAGGCTTGGCAGCGCCATTTAACGATGTGACAAAAATCGATGAGATTCCGTTTGACTTCTCACGTCGCCGCTTGACGGTTGTTGTCAATGCAGATGGTCATCAACTGATGGTCACTAAAGGTGCCGCCGAGGAAATGGAACAAGTCTGCAAGTACGTAGAAGTTGATGGCAAAGTGATGGAATTGACTCCTCAATTGAGAAAACAATTGCGTCAAGTGAATTTGCGCTTGAATAAACAAGGAATGCGCGTGTTGACTGTTGCTGTAAAACGAGATGCCCACGCAGATGCCGTTTATTCTGTAGAAGATGAACAAGATATGATCATGATTGGCTTTATGGGCTTCTTAGATCCAGCAAAAGAAACAGCAAAAACAGCGATTGCTTCTTTACACGGTCATGGCATCAATGTCAAAGTGTTAACGGGAGATAATGCGATCGTTGCGCAAAAAGTTTGTCGAGATGTTGGTATTGATGCAGATGAATACTTGTTAGGAACCGATATAGATCATCTGTCAGATGAAGAGTTAGCAGAGAAAGCTGCAAAAACTAATCTGTTTGCAAAATTAAATCCAATGCAAAAATCCCGAATCATTGAAACCATTCAAGCGGCAGGCCATACGGTCGGCTTTATGGGAGATGGCATCAACGACGCGCCTGCTTTACGTACAGCAGATGTTGGTATCTCGGTTGATACCGCAGCAGATATCACCAAAGATGCCAGCTCGATCATTTTATTAGAAAAAAGTTTGAATGTCCTTGATAAAGGGGTCATCGAAGGCCGCAAAGTATTTACCAATATGATGAAGTACATCAAAATGACGTTGAGTTCGAATTTCGGGAATGTGTTCTCGATCTTAGTTGCTAGTGCCTTTTTACCTTTCTTACCAATGTTGTCCATTCAACTGTTGGTTCAAAACTTGGTGTACGATATGGCCCAATTGACGATCCCATGGGACAACGTAGATAAAGAAGAGTTAGAAAAACCAGTTAAATGGCAAGTGGGTGGACTATTGAAGTTTACCGTCGGCATTGGACCTGTCAGCAGCATCTTCGATATTTTGACTTTCTTTATGATGTGGCATGTCTTTAGTGCAAATACCATCCAAGAGCAAGCCTTGTTCCAAGCAGGATGGTTTATGATTGGCTTGACGACACAAACCTTAGTCGTTCACATGATCAGAACGAGAAAATTACCATTTATCAAAAGTATCGCATCACCTGCAGTTTTGATTTCAAGTGTTCTAGCGATTGCAGTTGGCTTCTTGGTCATCTTGACGCCATTGCATACCGTCTTTGATTTTGCAGCACTGCCATCAAGTTACTGGCCATGGTATGTCGGTATCAATCTAGCTTATTTAGTAACAGTTGAGTTTGCGAAACGCATTTACATTCATGTCACGAGAGAATGGATTTAAAAAAACAGGTCGGCGTTCTTCCTAACAGGGGGAGAATCGCCGATCTGTTTCTTTTTATCCGTTCTCTGTATTATTTTTTTCTCATATTAAGAAATTTCTCTTTGATTCAAGTCGAATCCTTCACAAGTGATAAAAGGAGGTTAATGATAAATCTGTTTAGCGGAATGGTGGATGCTGTACTATTCTTAAATAAAAAAAAGAATCTGAAAAGAAAAAATTGAAGAAAGCGATTGCTTTAATGTGATTAATTTCACTAATGTTTTCTTAAGAGTTGCTACAGTGGGAATTCTTTTATTAAAAAAAATACCCTTTTCACTTGTCATTTTCGAAGTTAAATGATAATTTATAAGAGTAAATGAAATTTCGATAGTACAGATTTAAACCCTGTTACATACGAAAGTGAATTTTTATATCAGAGAGGAAAGTGTGTCAAGATGGCAAAAAAACAAAAAGCACTTGATTTCCAAGCGATTTTGGAGCAAGTCAATGCGGATTTTCCAACTTACCAAGCTTTGGACAAAGACGGGAAAATTGTAAATCAAGAGTTAGTACCAGATTTAAGTGACGACGAATTAGTTGAATTGATGACTCGTATGGTATGGTCTCGTGTATTAGACCAACGCTCAACTGCGTTAAACCGTCAAGGTCGTTTAGGTTTCTTCGCGCCAACTGCTGGACAAGAAGCAAGCCAATTAGCAAGTCAATTTGCTTTTGAAAAAGAAGACGTTTTATTACCTGGTTACCGTGATGTACCACAATTGATCCAACACGGTCTGCCATTGAAAGAAGCTTTCTTATGGTCACGTGGCCACGTTGCTGGGAACCTTTATCCAGAAGATTTAAAAGCATTGCCACCACAAATCATTATTGGTGCACAATACGTCCAAGCAGCCGGCGTTGCTTTAGGATTGAAAAAACGCAACAAGAAAAATGTTGTATTCACTTATACAGGTGATGGCGGTTCTTCACAAGGGGACTTCTATGAAGCAATCAACTTTGCAGGGGCTTACCATGCAAACGCTGTATTCTATATCCAAAACAATGGTTTTGCGATCTCTACACCTCGTGAAGTACAAAGCGCGGCACCAACATTGGCACAAAAAGCTGCAGCAGCTGGGATCCCTGGTATCCAAGTTGACGGTATGGATCCATTGGCAGTGTACTATGTTTCTAAAGCAGCTCGTGAATGGGCAGCAAACGGCAACGGTCCTGTATTAATTGAAACCTTGACTTACCGTTACGGTCCACATACATTGTCTGGTGATGATCCAACCCGTTACCGTTCAAAAGACATGGACAGCGAATGGCAACAAAAAGATCCATTGGTACGTTTCCGTACTTACCTAACTGAAAAAGGACTTTGGTCTGAAGAAAAAGAAGAACAAGTCATTGAACAAACAAAAGAAGAAATCAAAGCAGCGATCGCTGAAGCGGACCGCGTGCCAAAACAAAAAGTTTCAGATTTCTTGAAAAACATGTTTGAAGTACAACCACAAAACATTAAAGAACAAATTGCAACTTACGAAGCGAAGGAGTCGAAATAGTCATGGCACAAAAAACAATGATTCAAGCAATTACAGATGCCTTAGCTGTTGAAATGGAAAATGACAAAGAGATTTTAGTCTTTGGTGAAGATGTCGGTAAAAACGGCGGGGTTTTCCGTGCAACAGAAGGTTTACAAGAAAAATTCGGCGAAGATCGTGTCTTCGATACCCCTCTTGCTGAATCTGGTATCGGCGGCTTGGCTTTCGGTTTAGCATTAGAAGGTTTCCGTCCAGTTCCAGAAATCCAATTCTTTGGTTTCGTATTTGAAACATTTGACGAAATCGTTGGTCAAATGGCGCGTACTCGTTACCGTATGGGTGGTACACGTAATTTACCAATCACTATTCGTTCACCATTTGGTGGCGGTGTGCACACACCAGAATTGCACTCAGATAACTTGGAAGGATTGATCGCTCAATCACCTGGTATCCGTGTCGTTATTCCATCAAACCCATATGATGCAAAAGGATTATTGATTGCTTCTATCCGCAGCAATGACCCAGTTGTTTTCTTAGAGCACATGAAACTTTACCGTTCATTCCGTGAAGAAGTGCCAGAAGAAGCATACGAAGTTCCTTTAGACAAAGCAGCAGTAACTCGTGAAGGTTCTGATGTTTCAATCATCACTTATGGTGCAATGGTTCGTGAAGCAATCAAAGCTGCTGACAACTTAGCGAAAGAAAACATCAACGCTGAAATTATCGACTTGCGTACAGTTGCTCCTCTTGATGTTGAAACGATCATCAAATCAGTTGAAAAAACTGGTCGTGTGGTTGTCGTTCAAGAAGCACAAAAACAAGCAGGTGTTGGCGCTCAAGTCGTTTCTGAAATTTCTGAACGTGCGGTTCTATCACTAGAAGCTCCAATCGGACGCGTGTCTGCACCAGATACGATCTTCCCATTCGGTCAAGCTGAAAACATTTGGTTGCCAAATGCAAAAGACATCGAAGACAAAGTGAAAGAAATCGTGAACTTTTAATAGTTGAAGAAGGGAAGAATAGAAAATGGCATTTCAATTTAAATTACCGGATATCGGTGAAGGAATTGCAGAAGGCGAAATCGTAAAATGGTTCGTCAAAGCAGGGGATACCATCAATGAAGATGATACCTTACTAGAAGTTCAAAATGATAAATCAGTGGAAGAAATTCCATCTCCAGTAACAGGAACAGTGAAAAACATCGTTGTCCCTGAAGGTACAGTCGCAAACGTTGGAGATGTCCTTGTTGAGATCGATGCACCAGGACATGAAGACAACGAAGGCGATGCAGGTGTAGCAGCAGAGTCTCAAACACCAGCAAAACCAGCAGCAGAACCTACAACGGAAACGGCTGAAGCATCAGCTGGTTCTTCTGAAGGCGCAGGCGTTTTCCAATTCAAATTACCGGATATCGGTGAAGGAATTGCAGAAGGCGAAATCGTAAAATGGTTCGTTAAAGCAGGAGATACCATCAATGAAGACGATACGTTGCTTGAAGTTCAAAACGACAAATCAGTCGAAGAAATCCCATCTCCAGTAACAGGAACAGTGAAAAACATCGTTGTTGCTGAAGGAACAGTTGCAAATGTTGGTGATGTTTTAGTTGAAATCGACGCACCTGGTCACAACAGTGCGCCTGCTTCATCAAGCGCACCTGCAGAAGCACCAAAAGAAAAAGTGGAAACTTCTGGTTCAGCAAGTGTTGTTGAAGCAGCAGATCCTAACAAACGTGTCTTGGCTATGCCTTCTGTCCGTCAATTCGCTCGCGAAAAAGATGTGGATATTTCCCAAGTATCAGCAACAGGTAAAGGCGGACGTGTAACAAAAGAAGACATCGAAAACTTCCTATCAGGTGGCGGACAAGCTGCAAAAGCTGAAACTCAAGCTCCTGCGAAAGAAGAAACAAAAGCTGCAGCAACTGAAAGCAAACCAGCAGCTCCAGCAAAAGCCTTCAAATCAAACTTAGGTGATTTAGAAGAACGTGTTGCCTTAACACCTACACGTAAAGCAATCGCTAAAGCGATGGTAAACAGCAAACAAACAGCACCTCATGTAACCTTGCATGATGAAGTTGAAGTAACAAACCTATGGGATAATCGTAAGAAATTCAAAGAAGTTGCTGCTGCAAACGGCACAAAACTTACTTTCTTACCATATGTTGTGAAAGCATTGACTGCAACAGTGAAAAAATTCCCTATCTTGAATGCGTCGATCGATGATGCAAAACAAGAGATCGTATACAAAAACTATTACAACATCGGTATCGCAACAGATACTGACCATGGGTTGTATGTACCAAACGTAAAAGATGCAGATCGTAAAGGCATGTTTGCTATCGCTGATGAAATCAACGAAAAAGCAAAACTTGCTCATGACGGCAAATTGGCTGCAGATGATATGCGTAATGGTACCATCACAATCAGTAACATCGGTTCAGTTGGTGGCGGCTGGTTCACTCCAGTAATCAACTACCCTGAAGTAGCTATTTTGGGTGTAGGTACAATCGCGCAACAACCAATCGTAAACGCTGAAGGCGAAATCGTTGTCGGACGTGTGATGAAACTTTCATTAAGCTTCGACCACCGTATCGTTGATGGCGCAACAGCGCAACAAGCAATGAATAATATCAAACGTCTATTAGCTGATCCAGAGCTATTAATGATGGAAGGATGATTAACAAATGGTAGTTGGAGATTTTGCTGTTGAATTAGATACAGTTGTAATCGGTGCGGGACCTGGCGGCTATGTAGCTGCCATCCGCGCTGCTGAAATGGGACAAAAAGTAGCAATCATTGAAAGAGAATACATCGGCGGCGTTTGTTTGAACGTTGGTTGTATCCCTTCAAAAGCCTTGATCGCTGCAGGTCATCATTATCAAGAATCTTTGGATTCAACAATGTTTGGTGTAACAAGTGAAAATGTTTCCCTCGATTTTACCAAAACACAAGAATGGAAAGACAACAAAGTCGTTAAAACGTTAACTTCAGGTGTTGGTTTCCTATTGAAAAAACACAAAGTAGAAACGATTGAAGGAGAAGCTTTCTTCGTTGATGATCACACATTGCGTGTCATCCACCCAGATTCAGCACAAACATACTCTTTCAACAATGCAATCATCGCAACAGGTTCTCGCCCAATTGAAATCCCTGGTTTCAAATTCGGCGGACGTGTTCTTGATTCAACTGGCGGATTGGCATTAAAAGAAGTTCCTAAAAAATTCGTTGTTATCGGTGGCGGTGTCATCGGTTCTGAACTAGGTGCAGCTTATGCAAACCTAGGGGCAGAAGTAACGATCCTTGAAGGCTCTCCTCAAATCTTGCCAACCTATGAAAAAGACATGGTCAAATTGGTTGAAGAAGACTTTGCGAAAAAAGGTGTAACAGTCGTTACGAACGCAATGGCGAAAGAAGCAATTGACAATGGCGATAGCGTAACTGTCAAATATGCCGTAGATGGTAAAGAAGAATCAGTTACTGCTGATTACGTGATGGTTACTGTTGGTCGTCGTCCAAATACTGATGACATGGGCTTAGAACAAGCAGGTGTTGAAGTAGGCGAACGCGGATTGATCACGGTTGACAAACAAGGCCGTACCAACGTATCAAACATCTACGCAATTGGTGATATTGTACCTGGTGCTGCATTAGCACATAAAGCCAGCTACGAAGCAAAAATCGCTGCTGAAGCAATCTCTGGTAAAAAAGTTGCCGTTGATTACAAAGCAATGCCAGCAGTTGCCTTTACTGATCCAGAATTGGCTTCTGTCGGTATGACGATCAAAGATGCCAAAGATGCTGGAATTGAAGCAAAAGCATTCAAATTCCCATTCTCAGGTAACGGTCGTGCGTTATCTCTAGGAAAAACTGAAGGATTCATCCGCTTAGTAACAACGGTTGAAGACAATGTGATCATCGGTGCGCAAATTGCTGGTCTAGGAGCAAGCGATATGGTTTCAGAACTTGCTCTTGCTATTGAATCTGGCATGAACGCAGAAGATATCGCGTTAACGATCCATCCACATCCATCTCTAGGTGAGATCACAATGGATGCTGCTGAGTTAGCTCTAGGATTACCAATCCACATTTAAGCTTTGTGAAACTCGTTCATCATTTGGTGAACGAGTTTTTTTATCACCAGAAATAAAGCGATCCTATGCTATTGACAGAATCTTCTGGAAATGATACGATGCTCTTAATATTTCAACCGTTGATGAGGAAAGTAAATTGATTTGGCAAGCCTAGAGAGTCTTCGTAAGGTGCAAGAAGAACTTGTAGGATCAATCGAAAATGGCCTCTAAGGTGATCTTCTGAACTTGTACGAAAGATAAGGAGATCCGGGTGCGCCCGCTATCGCGTCAGAGTATAACGACGTTTATTTGTCGCGTACTTGCTGAGAAGCATGCTGGAAAGTCTGCTTGAATAAAGGTGGTAACACGTAAACACGTCCTTTGATATCTCGATATCAGAGGGCTTTTTTATTTGCATTATTAAGGAGGAATAGTATGACAGAAAGATTTGAGACGATTCAATTACACGGAGGACAAATACCAGATCCTACCACAGGAAGTCGCGCCGTACCCATTTATCAAACCACATCCTATGTGTTTGATGATGCTGACCAAGCGGCAGCGAGATTTAGTCTTAGTGAGAGCGGCAATATCTATACCCGTATTACCAATCCGACGACCGCGGTTCTAGAAGAGCGATTAGCCCTATTAGAAGGTGGTATCGGTGCGTTAGCTACGGCTTCTGGCTCAGCGGCGATCACCTATGCAATTTTAAATCTCGCGCAAGCAGGAGATCATATCGTTTCTGCTGCTTCAATTTATGGCGGTACCTATAATTTGTTCGCCCATACATTGCCAGATTTTGGCATCACCACAAGCTTTGTCGATAGTGAAGATCTACCAGCACTAAAAGCAGCCATCCAAGAAAATACCAAAGCAGTTTTTCTAGAGTCTTTAGGCAATCCAGATATTGATATTGCCGACTTTAAAAAGATTGCAGCGATTGCTCATGAAGCCGGGATTCCCCTCATCATTGACAACACCTTTGCGACTCCCTATCTGTTTCGAGGGTTTGAGCACGGGGCGGACATCATCGTTTATTCCACGACAAAATACCTCGGTGGTCACGGGGCTGCTTTAGGAGGGGCTATTATTGATAGTGGCAACTTTGATTGGACAAACGGCAAATTTCCCAAGCTGGTCGATCCCGATCATAGTTACCATGGAATCTCATGGATAGAAGCCGCTGGTAACGCTGCCTATATCACTCGGGCCCGAACGATTCTTTTACGGGATACAGGTGCTGCGATTTCTCCCTTCAATTCATGGGTGTTGCTTTTAGGCATCGAGACCCTCTCGTTGCGGATGGAACGTCATGTAGAAAATGCGCAACAAGTTGCTGAATTTTTAGCCAAGCACCCGGAAGTTTCTTGGGTTCATTTCCCAACTCTGCCGGACAGTCCTTATTTTAAGCGGGCGCAGGAGTATTTCCCCAAAGGGACCAGTTCGGTCTTTTCCTTCGGATTAAAGGGTGGGGCAGAAGCAAGCAAAACCTTTTGTGGCGCAACTAAGCTCTTCTCGCTACTGGCGAACGTTGGCGATGCAAAGTCCTTGATCATCCATCCAGCTTCGACGACCCATTCTCAGCTTAGCGTAGAAGAACTTGCAGCAGCCAAAATTCGTCCAGAGACGATTCGCTTATCCATTGGATTGGAAAACATCGACGATCTATTGGAAGATCTCACGCAAGCCTTCCAACAGCTCTAAATAGTTGAAGCAGTAGGAAAAGCGCAGGATACTATGCTGCGCTTTTTTGTTGTGGGTTAGTGTTTCAAATAAAACTGCGGTTTCTGTTGATAGAAGGATAGTAAATCCATCGGTTCTATGCTATATTTAGTTGCTAAGGAATATGGATAAGGTGGGGGATGTATGCGTAATCATGCAAGTGACAAGAGGATTCGGTTTTACTACACAAGTTTGCAATTTCTTTATTGGATGATGTTTTGCTCAATCTATGGCTTTGCGACACTCTTTTTGATTTATTTCAAGGTCGATCCAGCAAAAATTGGCGGTATTTTAGCCCTAGTCAATATTGCGTCTACGATTTTGCAGCCCTTCATCAGTCAAGTCATTATCAAAAAAAGCAAAGTACCACTGATCGTTGTCTTGAAAACGATGACAATCGGCGTGGTCGCGGTGCTCTTAGCAGGTGTGATGGTCCCTGGATTATCAATACTGACCTATGTTTTAGGAGGGATTTTGCTCGTTTCCATGCAGTCCTTTCTCAACGCCTTGGCGTTTGAATACACAAATAGCGGCAACAAAATCAATTTTGGCTTTTCCCGTGCCGGTGGGTCACTAGGATTTGCGGGTACCTCCTTTTTACTGGGGCAGCTCTTAGAGGAGTTTTCGGCAGCCCTTTTGCCAATGATCGCTATCGGGCAAGCCGTTTTGTTTCTCATTATTTTGCTTTTGCTGCCAGCGATCAAGAAGCCAGAAATGCCCGTGATGCATACAGAACAAAGTCATTCAGGTGCCTTTTTGAAAAAATATCCTTTTTTACTCTTTCTCTTTGTCGGATTTAGCTTTCTCTTCAGCTTCCACACGATGATCAACAGTTTTTTGGCACAAATTTTTGCCGATATTGGCGGTGGCAGTAAGGAAGTTGGCATCGCCCTGATGATTGCGGCGTTATGCGAATTGCCGGGCATGATTTTCTTTGAACAGTTAGTGAGGATACGGTCTAGCCGTTTTTGGCTGTTGCTGTCCAGTGTTGCCTTTGCCATTCGTGGAGTGCTGATGCTGTTGATCAGCTCCATCATCCTGATGGAAATGAGCCATTTGATGCAAGGGGTTAGTTTTGCCTTGTTTATTCCTGCTTCTGCTTATTTGTTCAACCATAGTTTGGCAGATGAAGACCGGGTTTTTGGACAAACGATTATCATTATCGCTACCACGATCGGTGGCGTGATCGGCAACCTTTTAGGGGGGATGCTGATCCAAAGCTTTGGTGTCTGGGAAATGCTTTTGATTGGGACTGGGTTTGCCGTTTTGGGTGCTACATTGACCTTTATCGGTGTGAAAAAAATCCCTAAAAGCAACAAAAAATTAGCGATCATAAGCGAATGATCGATAGGTAGAAAAAAGAGTTGCGGCCGTATTTCCTTCGGTCGCAACTCTTTTGAATCTGATCAATGGGTACTATTTCTTTTCTAAAACAGCAATAAATTCCCGCATATAGTCTGGTAGATCTGGGGGACGGCGGCTGGAAACGATATGTCCATCCGTAACCACAGGTGTATCGACCCATGTGGCTCCAGCATTTGTCATATCATCTTTGATGCCTGGTGTACTGGTAACCGTCTTGCCTTGCAGGATATTCGCAGAAATCAAGACCCAGCCTGCATGACAGATTTGTCCAATGATTTTTTGGTCTTTGTCCATCGTTCGCACGAAAGAGATGACCTCTGGGAAACGCCGTAATTTATCAGGTGCCCAACCACCCGGAACTAAGATGGCATCGTAGTCATCGGCGTGAATATCAGAAAAAGCATAGGCTGATTCTGCGGGTACACCATATTTGCCAATATACGTTTTATGCGCTTCTTCACCGACTAAATCGACTTGTGCGCCTTCTTCCCGTAACCGATGGACCGGATACCAAAGTTCTAAATCTTCGAAATCATTGTCGACTAAGGCAATGATTTTTTTGTTTTCTAAACGCAAGAGAATTCCTCCTTTTTCTTGTTATTCTTACTGTAACATCATGCCAAGGGAAACACCAAAAGTATGCTTCCTGAAAAATGCCAAGAAGCTATTCTGAGAATGGTCGTTCAGAGAAATGATATTGATGTAAGCGTTGTAATCATTAGGGGAGTAAGCGATAATAAAAGAAAGCCAAAGGAGGCGAAGATATGGAAGCATTCGAAAAAGCACGAAAATTTATTTACAAAAACGCGCGCCCTTTAGACCTTGCTCGTTGGCAGTACCATTTTGAAAATGGATCTCGCGAGGCTGTATTACAGGCGTTACAAGTCTACCAAAATGAAGATGGTGGTTATGGGCATGGTTTGGAACCTGATTATTGGAATCCCAATAGTACACCGATTGCAGTGTGGGAGGCATGTCGAATTTTACGAGAGCTTGAATGCCTTCATTCGTCAAATCCACAAGTCCAAGGGATTCTAAGGTATTTAGCTAGTGGAAAAGAATTTTCTGAAGGGAAATGGCTCAACCAAGTGCCGTCAACGGTATCCTATCCGCATGCGATTTGGTGGGAGAGTCCTGTGGGCGTGCCAGCAGACAACCCAACGGTCAGTCTAGCTGGTACGATCTTAAGAACAGGCGAAACGACCCTCTATCAAAAAGCACAAGAAATCGCCGAAACAGCAGTTGCAAGTTTCCTTAAGGAGCCAACCAGTGAAATGCACACATTAGTCGTCTATCTAGAATTATTACAAGACTGTGAAGAAATCCAGTATCAGCCTGTTTTAGCAAATGACCGCTTTCGCGAGATCTTATTCCAGCAAATTCGCCATACTGTCTCAAACGAGCCAGAAGAGTGGTTCACGTCTTATGTCAGCAAACCTTCAAATTTTTTCTTTACAAGAGAGCAGCTGCTTGGGATTTTTAGTGAAGAAATATGTAAAAAAGAAGCCGAAGAAATTTTAGAACACCAACAAGCAGACGGATCATTTGTCATTCCATGGCAATGGGGAACAGATTACCCAGAGTTTTTCATTAGTAAACAGTGGTGGAAATCAATTGCTATCATTAAAAATTTTTTGTTTTTGCGGGCTTTTCTAGACGAACCTTTTTGAAATCGGTCATCTTTTAATCAGCGATCTCGTTGAAAGAACAAAGGAATTTCCTTCTTATTTGAGATTCATGGAGTTCAGCTTCTAGAAATCCAAATAGTTTGTAAACCAGAGGTACATTCATTGCCAGAATGTACCTTTTTTGCAGCGGAGGCTCTGACCTATTTTCAATTTTGTGGTACACTGAATAAGATGAATAGGAGTGGTAATATGCGGGATTATCAATATCCTCTGGACTTAGATTGGTCGACGGATGAAATGGTCGTCGTCATGAAGATGTGGGAACGGTTAGAACAAGCCTATGAAAAAGGCCTTCCTAGCAGCACGTTTCTTGAGGCGTATCAAGCCTTTAAGAAAGTCGTTCCCAGCATTGGCGAGGAACGCCGTTTAGGTAGAGAATTTGAAGAACTATCAGGCTATTCGTTATACCATGCCGTGCAGGCAGCGAAAAAGACTGAGGGAAAACTAAAAATGAAAGGGTAGATCAACGAATGCATGAAATCGTTAATGAAGTTCGCCAGTGGATAATCGCTGCAGGCGAAAGGATCAAAGGCAATTTAAATAAAGAAGACTTGGTGGTCGAGACAAAATCAGGACGGAAAGACTTAGTGACAGAATTGGATAAAGCCACGCAAGATTTTCTGATTGGTAAGATCCAATCCTATGATCCGGATGCCAAAATTTTAGGTGAAGAAAACGGACTGGACACACTTGCCGACATGAGTGGACGGGTCTTCATCATTGATCCGATCGATGGAACCATGAATTTCGTGTTGGAAAAAGAAAACTTTTGTATCATGATCGCGATCTACGAAGAGGGCAAAGGGCGCTTTGGCTTTGTCTATAATGTCATGAAAGATGAATTCTTATGGGGGGGTCCAGAGATTGGTGTTTATAACAATGGCAAGAAGATCGAACCGCCGAAAGATATTGCCTTATCCGAGGGTCTCGTTGGCTTGAATTCACCCATGTTGATCCATAACCGCCACCACGAAACTGAAGTCAGTGACAAAGCATTAGGCATTCGTATGACTGGATGTGCTGGGGTAGAGTTGATCGCCCTCGCTAAAGGACAAAGAGCAGGCTATCTTTCTCATCTTGCGCCATGGGATTATGCGCCAGGGGGTGTTTTGTTAGAAACCCTTGGATTAAAAATGGCAAACATCAAAGGAGAGCCACTATCCCTGAATGGACGGGAATTGTTTGTCGGCGGTACACCGAAAGCTTTTGAAGAATTATTGGCGATCGTTAATCAATAAGAAAAAAACCAGATATTTTATTAATATCTGGTTTTTTCTGTAAAAATGAAAACTTTGCACTATATTTCAGAAAGAAATTCTGGTATAATGGCTTGTCGAGTGCAATGTCACCAAAAAAGGAGTTTATAAATTGAATATTAGAAATGATATCCGCAACGTCGCAATTATTGCCCACGTTGACCACGGAAAAACTACATTAGTTGATGAATTATTGAAACAATCCCAAACGTTAGATAGCCATACCCAATTACAAGAACGGGCGATGGATTCAAATGCGATCGAAAAAGAACGAGGCATCACGATCTTAGCGAAAAATACAGCGGTTGAATACAACGGTACAAAAATCAATATCATGGATACCCCAGGACACGCGGACTTCGGTGGTGAAGTAGAGCGGATCATGAAAATGGTCGATGGTGTTGTTTTGGTTGTTGATGCTTATGAAGGAACGATGCCTCAAACACGTTTCGTATTGAAAAAAGCGTTGGAACAACACTTAGTGCCAATCGTAGTTGTCAACAAAATCGACAAACCATCTGCTCGTCCTGAGCATGTTGTCGATGAAGTCTTAGAACTATTTATCGAATTAGGTGCCGACGATGACCAATTGGACTTCCCAGTGATCTACGCTTCTGCGATTAACGGAACTTCAAGTGAATCAGATGATCCTGCTGATCAACAAAAAACGATGGCACCATTGTTTGATACGATCATCGAACATATTCCAGCGCCAATCGACAACAGCGACGAACCATTGCAATTCCAAGTATCATTGCTTGATTACAATGACTACGTTGGACGTATCGGTATTGGCCGTGTCTTCCGCGGATCAATCAAAGTCGGCGACCAAGTTGCATTGATGAAATTAAACGGAGAAGTTAAAAAATTCCGTGTGACGAAACTTTTCGGTTTCTTCGGTTTGAAACGTTTAGAAATCCAAGAAGCCAAAGCCGGTGATTTGATTGCCGTTTCTGGGATGGAAGATATCTTCGTTGGTGAAACTGTTACACCAATCGATCATCAAGATTCATTACCTGTTTTACACATTGATGAACCAACTTTGCAAATGACCTTTATCGTGAACAATTCACCATTTGCGGGTCGCGAAGGAAAATTCGTAACCGCTCGTAAAATTGAAGAACGCTTAATGGCGCAATTGCAAACAGACGTTTCATTGCGTGTGGATCCAATCGGACCTGATTCATGGATCGTTTCTGGACGTGGCGAACTTCATTTGTCAATTTTGATCGAAAATATGCGTCGTGAAGGCTTTGAATTGCAAGTTTCTCGTCCAGAAGTTATCGAACGCGAAATCGATGGCGTGAAATGCGAACCATTTGAACGGGTGCAAATCGATACCCCAGAAGAATACATGGGATCAGTAATCGAATCATTGGGAATGCGTAAAGCAGAAATGCAAGATATGATCAATACAGGGAATGGACAAGTACGGATCATTTTCTTGGCACCAGCTCGTGGCTTGATCGGTTACACGACAGAATTCCTATCAATGACTCGCGGCTACGGCATCATGCACCACACCTTCGATCAATATTTGCCAATGATCCAAGGACAAATTGGTGGCCGTCATCAAGGCGCACTTGTATCGATCGATACAGGAAAAGCAACGACTTACTCGATCATGAGTATTGAAGAACGTGGAACGGTCTTCGTTGAACCAGGTACCGAAGTGTACGAAGGAATGATCATTGGTGAAAACTCTCGTGACAAAGACTTAACGGTCAATATCACGAAAGCAAAACAAATGACCAACGTCCGTTCTGCAAACAAAGACCAAACCTCAGTTATCAAGAAACCTCGTATTCTTTCTTTGGAAGAATCACTGGAATTCTTGAATGATGATGAATACTGTGAAGTAACACCAGAAAGCATTCGTTTAAGAAAACAAATCTTGAACAAGAGCGAACGGGAAAAATCACAGAAAAAGAAAAATAACTGATAACTAAAACAGTGATCAAAAGTTTTAAACACTTCTGATCTGTTCGATTTTCCGAAGGATGGAAAAGGGATTGCTCCTGTGTTGCAGCGGCTCTTCGCCGCAGGACCCAGAAAAAGCAATCAGCCGATTTCCCTCCTTCGGTTCTTTTTTGCTCGAAGTCAAGTTGGACCGTTAGAATAAGCACCGCTTGCAATTTCGGCCATTCCTTTTTAAAATGAAGAAAGCAAGCACAAAGGAGAAATCTATGAAAAATTATCCTGTTAAAAAGAATCAGGAACTTGAAGTTGATATTTTGGATCTTTCCCATGAAGGAAATGGGATCGCCAAAGTCGATGGGTACTTATTATTTATTGAAAACACCCTGCCAAATGAACGTGCCTTAGTCAAAGTGTTGAAAGTCGGCAACAAATTTGGTTTTGCCAAAGTGATGAAACTGTTGCAAGCAAGTCCTGATCGGCAAGAATTGCCGAATGAAGCATTGTTGCGCACCGGTATCGCTCCATTGAGTCATTTGAGCTATGACAAACAATTAGCCTTCAAACAGCAGCAAGTAGAGAATGTTTTGGCTAAAATCGCCAAATTGCCTGAAATCACAGTCAATGCGCCAATCGGAATGGAAAAACCATTTGGTTACCGCAACAAAGCGCAAATCCCTGTGCAAAAAATCCATGGGGAATTAACGACTGGATTTTACCGCAAAAACAGCCATACTCTGGTACCGATCGAAGACTTTTATATTCAAGATCCAAACATCGATCAAGCAATCATCAAAGTCAGAGATATTTTGCAGCGGTTCAATGTCAAAGCCTACAATGAAGAAGCCCATGAAGGGTTCTTACGCCACATTGTCGTTCGTCGTGGGCATCACTCAGGTGAAATGATGGTCGTATTAGTGACACGTAAACCGAAATTCTTCAAAGGAGAAGAAATCGCGGAAGTGATCCACGAAGAGATTCCAGAAGTTGTTTCTGTCATTCAAAACATCAATGAAGAAAAAACCAATGTGATCATGGGGGAATTCGAGCGTGTGTTGTATGGCAAGTCATCGATCGATGATCAATTATTAGGTAAAACCTTCCAAATCTCAGCGAAATCTTTCTACCAAGTCAACACAGCGCAAACAGAAGTCTTGTATCAAACCGCCTTCGAGATGGCGCAACTGTCTGAAAATGATGTCGTTGTGGATGCTTATGCAGGAATCGGAACGATCGGGATTAGTTTGGCTGATCGCGTGAAAGAAGTGTTAGGGATGGAAGTCATTCCTGAAGCAGTGAACGATGCCAAAGCCAATGCCAAAAGAAATGGTGTCGAAAACGTGCATTACTTTATCGGTAAAGCCGAAAAAATCATGCCGCAATGGCTACGCGAAGGCATTCAACCGACAGTCGTCTTCGTTGATCCACCTCGCAAAGGTTTAGATGCTAGCTTTATCGAAACGACTGCTGCGGTTAAACCAGAGCGCATCGTTTACATTTCCTGCAATCCAGCAACCTTGGCTCGTGACCTCGCGTTGTTTGCGGAAGAAGGGTATGTGACAAAAGAAGTTCAACCTGTAGATTTGTTCCCACAAACGACCCATGTGGAGTGTGTCGTGTTGTTAGAACGTGGTTAAGAAACAACAAGTTTTTTTCAGCAATTTTGATTTTGAATTCTTTTTATGGTAAATGTCATAAAATCTTACGATAGCAAAGTTACTAGAGAAAGCAAGTCAATTGAGAAATAAGCAACTAAAACCCATCTGTCTATCTAGTTACGTCGATTGTGACGTTTAGAATGGATGAAATATAAAACCAGAAACTGGAACAGAAAGACATTCTTTTTTGTTCCAGTTTTTTTGTTCTTTCTCACTAATGATGAGCGGGGAAAAAATCAATGTAAAAAGCAGTGAAGCTTCAAATATGCAGAGATCCAAATCCTTTAACAAAATGGTTTGTCGGCAATTTATAGTTAATGTGTATAAAAATATGGCGTGTGGTGATTAGAAAGTATTATAATAAACGTAGTGAATAGAAAATTTTTGTTAGGAGGGATTACACATGGCAACGATTCGTGCATTTTCACACAAAGAGATTACACCGCAGAATACGCATTTGTCGAGTTTTAAAGTGTTGATAGAGTCAGCTTTTTATGGGAACAATGTCACTTGGATTCATGATCTAGCCACGGCCTATTGCTTAGCAAAAGAATCTTCTGGTGCTATTCTTACGGATATGCCGGTCACACACACCAAGGAGTTAGGACTACCAGAGGATGCTAAAGTCATCGTGTTTAATGACGGAAAAGTTGTTGGACGGACAGCGGCAGCTCGACGCATCATCGGACATCCCGGGATTGATCGAAAATTGTATGAAGGGATTTTAAGAGATGCTTTATTTCAAGGGACACGTAAAAAATTCTATGGCGGTGAAGTTGTTGTAGGGTTAGACGAAGCGTTTATGGTCAAAGCACACCTGTTGCTACCAGAGTACTATGAAACCAATTTTTATTCTTATTTGTTGAATTTTCAAATGCTGACGAAATCATGGCAGGAAAGGTATCAACACTCCAAGAACTATCCAGAGACAGATATATTCTTGTACGCTGATCCGGACTGGACACATCCTGATTTTCCCTATGGGCTATCTCTCTTTGATCCTGAACACAATGTTGCGGCAGTCTTAGGCTTAAACTATTTTGGTGAATTGAAAAAAGCGACATTAACTTTGGCTTGGGCTACCGCGCATCGCAATGGCTTTGTGGCGTGTCATGGAGGAATGAAGCAATATCAGCTACCGAATCGAACATTTACGATGGCTGCTTTTGGTCTTTCAGGATCAGGAAAATCGACCATTACATTGGCAGAACATGATGGCAAATATGATATCAAGGTTCTGCATGACGATGCGTTTGTGATCAATCAAACAAACGGTGCGTCCACTGCTCTGGAGCCTTCTTATTTTGATAAAACGCAGGATTATCCATTAACCAATCCAAATGTCCGCTACTTTATCACCTGTCAAAATGTTGGGGTTACTTTAGACGAGGAAGGAAAGAAGGTGCTTGTGACCCAAGATATTCGTAACGGGAATGGTCGAACCGTCAAATCACGGTATGTCACACCTAACCGGGTGGATCATTTAGAGTCGCCGATCGATGCAGTATTTTGGATCATGAAAGATGACACGCTACCTCCTGTAGTAAAAATTGACGATCCGATTTTAGCCGCTGTTTTTGGTTTGACCTTAGCTACGAAGCGCACGACAGCTGAACATGTTGTCGAGACCACGGATATAGATAAACTGGTCATCGAGCCTTATGCCAATCCATTTAGAGTCTATCCTTTAAAAGAAGATTTTGCCCATTTCATGAACTTATTCAAAGAAAACCAAACGGCTTGTTATATTCTAAATACAGGCTTTTACAAAGACAAGAAGGTCACACCTGAAGTCACGCTGACATCGATTGAAAAAATTGTGGAAGGCGAGGCCAATTTTAAGAGGTTTGGTGAAATCACAGAAATGAGTTACCTGCCAGTAACAGGGTTCGAAGTCGATTTTCAAGATGCCTCCTATGTTGCTCATTTAAGAGAGCGGATGCAAGGACGGCTGGACTTTATTTTGGCTCAAGAAACAGAAAATGATGGCTATAATAAGTTGCCTAAAGAGGTAGCAAAGGCAATGGGAAATGTGATTTCTACATTAAATGAGCTTCCTGGCTAATCCCATTGAATCAAACTTCCGCAAGCGGCTTTTCTTCCTGAAACACTTATTTTGTTAGCCAGAAAGGAGCGATTATGAACATTCAGTTTCACCATATCCAAATCACAGTCAATGATGTAAAAAAAGCAGAAGGTTTTTATGATCAATTATTTGCACTATTAGGTTTCGACCTTCAGAAGAAATATTCTGGGTATTTAGAACATGCCGAGATGGAAGTAGTAGAATATATAGGGGATTCATTTGATTTCGGTATTTGTTCCCCACGAAAAGAATGGAAGAAGGAGAAAATCGATTCAAGAAAACCTGGCTCGGTTCAGCACATGGCGTTTAAGGCGGAAAGCCGCGAAGTAGTAGATGCGATCTTTCCCAAAATAAAAGCCTTAGGGGTAAAGATCCTTCACGATCGACCAATGGAGTACAATGAGCGCATCGCTCCTAACTACTATGCCTTATTCTTTGAAAGCCCAGAAGGCATTCGTTTTGAACTATTTCATTATGCCTGATTCCTTTAACTAGAAGAGTGTGGCATTAAATTATTGCGTGAGCGCGTTCTTATTAAGGTGATCTTTCATTAAGGGGCTAGCATAATCAGGCGAGTTTAGAGAGAAACTTTTTTAGAACCTGTCATCAGGAAAATCTGAACACTCTTGTTTTAAGTACGTCCATCCTGAAAAACTCGTTGGTTCCTAAAATTTATTTGGACAATTCGAATACAAAAATCTAACTCATGTGTTGAAAAACGTCGATTTTATCATTCTAGAAGCTGTTGCATTGTGGGTCAATAAGGATTGTTGCGTTGATTGCAGGGCACTTAAGAAATGGAGGAGGAACAATATGGATCAGACGGTTCAGCAAGATATCGAAGCGATCATTTCCCGTCAATATGATCATGGCGCCGATTTATGGTCGACGCCAGACCATAAATTACTGAAAGGAGCACCCTTTACAACCTTAGAGTGTCCTCATTATTTGCTTGAACTTGGTATGTCGCCTGAGGAGAACTTATTAAAAGAGACCGCTGCATTGATCTTTCAAGGATGGAGAGAAGATGGCAGATTTAAAATTTCGCCATCAGGGGGGATTTATCCCTGTCATACAGCGCTGGCTTTGCGAACGCTGTGTGCTCTTGGTTACGCAAGGGACCCGCGGCTACAACAGACCTTTCACTATTTTCTTGCTACTCAGGAAACAGATGGCGGCTGGAAGTGCAATAAATACAGTTTTGGTCGCGGCCCGGAGACCCGCTATTCAACCCCGATGACGACGTTAACGGTCCTTGATGCCTTTCGATATACTCATGATCGTGAACAGATGGAAACACTTAATCAAGCAATCGAATGCTTGCTTGCTCATTGGGAGATTCGTCAGCCAATCAGTCCCTGTCATTACGGAATGGGCACATTGTTTATGCAGACAGAATACCCCTTTAGAGGGTACAATCTTTTTTATTATCTGTATGTCTTGTCTTTTTATCCTTCTGCCAGAAAAGACGCACGGTTTCTGGAGGCTTTGCAGCAGTTTGAATCGAAAGTTAAAAATGGCAATGTTATTGTAGAACGGGTTGTACCAAAACTGGGGAAACTGAATTTTTGTAAAAAAGGACAAATTAGTTCCTTCGCCACCCGACGGTACCAAGAAATCCTTGCTCACTTGGCAAAAGATTAAGGAAAAAACAGTCCTTTGGAATGTTCCTCCATCTAGACGATTCTTTTTCTTTTCTGGTACACTGTCTCTAAAGAACCGACCGAATAATCAACAGAGGGGAGAAAGACATGCAAAGAATCTATCTGGTTGAAGATGATGCGACGATCGTCTCTGTTTTAGCCGATTATTTGCAGCAGTGGGGATACGAATGCCATTCGGCCAAGAATTTTGCTGAACTCTTGCAAGAGTTTCACGACATCAAACCTGATCTCGTTCTTTTAGATATCTCCTTGCCTTATTACAATGGGTATCATTGGTGCCAAGAAATTCGCAAGGCGTCAGAAGTACCGATCATTTTTCTTTCGTCGATGGATCAGCAGATGAATCAAATCATGGCGATGAACATGGGGGCGGATGATTATTTAACAAAACCCTTTGATTTAGCCTTCGTTTTGGCAAAAATCCAAGCGTTGCTGCGGCGCAGCTATCAGTATAGCCACCAACAATCGCTGACCTTTGACATAGGGCAAGTAACCTTTTATCCAACAGAAAATGTATTAAAAAATCAGGGGGAACAGTTGCCGCTTTCTCCAAATGAAGCTCGGATTCTTTCCTTGCTTTTGCAGCATCGAGGGAAGATCGTAGCCAAAGAGACCATCATTGAAATGCTCTGGAATAGTGAAGAGTTCATCGATAACAATACATTAGCCGTCAATATGACTCGTTTGCGAAAAAAATTGAGCCAGATCGAACTATCCGATTTGATCCAAACGGTAAAGAATAAAGGCTATTTGATAGAAAAGGAACACGCCTATGACTAATGTGAAAGAATATTTCGTGTTGTATGGAAAGTTTTATCTCGTTTACCTGCTATTTAGTGCGGGTCTACTAGGGTTATTCTTTCTTCACAGCCTTCCATTAGAACCCTTCATTGACTATGCGGTTTTTTCAGGGGTGATTTTAGGAGGTCTTTCCCTTTTTCATTATTTTCGTTACGCACAAAAAAGAAAGCAGCTACAGCATTTATTAAGAAAAGAACGTATGACGGAAGCGGCGTTGGCGTTCTTGCCGACCACTCGAAATCGGCTAGAAGACGAGTATCAAACGCTTCTTAGGCAGATGGCAAAAGAAAAAACTCTGTCTGAATACAAAGCGACCGTGAAAAATGAAGAAATTTATGAAGATTTCGGCTTGTGGCTTCATCAAATCAAAACGCCTCTAGCGGCGTTGGATCTTTTGGTTCAAAGCGATACCCTGTCACCGACGGAGGTCAAAGCGGAATTATTTAAGGTGAACGATTACTTGCAAATGATGTTGAATTATTTGCGACAAAATTTAGCGAATGATGATTTTGTCTTTGAGTCGATTGCTTTAGAGCCCCTTGTTCGTCAAACAATCAAAAAGTATGCCTTGTTTTTCTCGAAAAAGAATCTGCAACTGGATATGGCAGTGGATTTGACGGTGACATCTGATCGAAAGTGGCTCATTTTTATTTTTGAACAGGTTCTTTTCAACAGCTTGAAGTATACTGAAACCGGTGGCATTAATGTTTTCACTAAAGACAATGCCTTAGTGATTCAAGATAGCGGCATTGGTATTCGTAAGGAAGACTTGCCAAGGGTGTTTGAGAAAGGATATACGGGACAAAATGGTCGCTTTCAGCAACGAGCGAGCGGGCTAGGCTTATATATGAGTCAACAAGCGGCTGAAAAAATCGGCTGCCGTTTAGCGATTGATTCTGAAGTGGGACAGGGAACCATCGTCACACTTCATTTTCCCACCACAAATAACCGATAGCCGCAAACTTTCAACACTGTAAGTTTGCGGTTTTTATTGTAAGTCGCTTTTTTCTGCCAGTCAGCTTATTCTAAAAAGGAAGGAGGGAACAAGATGACACTTTTAAACATTCAACAAGTAAAAAAAATCTATCAAAGCCAGCTGAATGGGCAACCCGTCGAAGCGTTGAAGAATATCACCTTTAAGGTAGAAGAAGGGGAATATGTAGCCATCATGGGGGAATCAGGTTCGGGGAAGAGTACGCTACTGAACTTGATGGCGACGTTAGACCAACCGACAGCGGGTGAGATGCAGCTGAATGGCATCGATTTGACCACCATCAAAGAAAAAGATGCAGCAAGTTTTCGACGGGATCACTTAGGCTTTGTCTTTCAAGACTTTAATTTATTGGACACTTTTACGGTAAAGGACAATATTTTATTGCCATTAGTTTTATCGAAAGTTTGCGTCAAACAAATGGAATTGCAGCTTCAGCCTATTGTACAAACTTTAGGGATCGCCGATTTATTGCAGCATTACCCGTATGAATTGTCTGGCGGACAAAAGCAACGTGTTGCCGTCGCACGAGCGATCATCACAAAACCAGAACTGCTATTAGCAGATGAGCCAACCGGAGCGCTGGATTCGAAAACCTCTGATCAACTACTGACATTATTTCAGCAGATCAATCAAAACGGACAGACGATCGTGATGGTCACCCACAGTTCGATCGCAGCCAGTCGCGCACAACGCGTCTTGTTTATCAAAGACGGGTATGTATTTCACCAGTTGTATCGAGGAGAACGGAGTGATACCGCTTTTCTAGAAGCAATCGCCGAAACAATGACTGCTGTTTTTGCGAAGGAGGAGTAACGAATGTTCTTTCAAAAAATCGCCTTCTCCAATTTACGTAAAAATGCCAAAGCCTACACACCCTTTTTAGTATCCATGAGTTTCTTGGTAGCTGTTTTGATGATGACGCAAATCATCGTGAACAATCCGGGGATGAAGGAACTTCCTAGTAGTCAAAGCGCCATTTTCATGTTTCATTTAGGAAATATCATCCTGATGATCTTTGCGGCGATCTTTTCCTTTTACACCAATAACTTTTTGATCAAGCAGCGAAAAAAAGAATTTGGTCTCTACAATGTTTTGGGACTAGGAAAACGCGAGATAGCCTTCGTGGTCTTTTGGGAACTCTTTTACAGTTTTCTTATTAGTCTTGCGGCCGGGTTGATCAGCGGCTTATTGTTTGCACGATTAGGATTTTTGATTCTGAAGAAAATCTTAGCCGTAGGCGAATTCTTTGTTTTTAAACTTTCATTTGAGAGCATTGGATTTGTGATCCTCTATTTTATGTGCGTGTTTGGTTGTCTATTTTTAATTGACCTGTTGCAAGTACGCAAAACCAACCCACTTCAACTGCTACAGGGAAGCAAGCGTAATGAAAAAGAGCCTCGTGCGAAAGGCATTTTAGCACTATTAGGTGTCCTTTGTTTAGTAGCCGGCTATACGATCTCTGTGACGATCAAGTCTCCCATCAGTGCCTTAGGCCTGTTCTTTGTCGCAGTGATCCTCGTGATTTTAGCCACCTATCTGTTGTTTATTTCTGGCAGTATCAAAGCGTTGCAGTTTTTAAGAAAACGAACGACCTATTATTATCAAACGACCCATTTTATCAATGTCTCTACCATGCTGTATCGGATGAAACAAAATGCGGCTGGTTTAGCAAGTATTTGTATTTTATCAACGATGGTGTTAGTGACAGTTGCTACGACCGCCAGTCTTTACTTTGGACAAAAGAATGTGATCGAAACTCGTTTTCCATACGATGTTCAAATTGAGTCAGCGGCTGATTCCCAGCAAATCAACACAGTGATTGATGGACTTGAAGAGAAGCTAACGATCAAAGAGCGCCAGCAAGTCACTACAACAAGACCATTGCTTTTTACCTTTGAGGAACCAAATTTTGTTCCCTCAACCACTTTTGAAGAAAATAGCGGTAGTTTAGATAAAGCCGTGTATCTTATTTTTCTTACCAGTTCTGAATACCATGAAATCAGTGGGAAAACAGGACCTGCTGAAGGTGAATTATTTGTTTTTCCCGCAACTTGGACCCAACAAGCATTACCAGAAAAGACCACGATCGATGATCGTCAATTTCGTTTGCGGGAATTGAAGGAACTGCCAACATTCACGAAAACAGAAAACCCGGTTCAGCATCTTGTTCTTGTGGCGGATGATCAGTGGCTTACTGAAAAGCTAAGCTCTTGGTATCAAAAAGAAGATTTTCAACTTTACCAGCAACCAATGACAACAACAGTCTTTAATTTTCAAGCAAGCGATCGCGAAGCGATCGCAAAAGAGATTCGCAGCGAACTTCTGGCAGCAGATGCTCATGCGAGCGTTCAGTCAAAAGATCTTTTTGAAGGTGAGACCAAAACCTTTACCGGCGGCTTCTTCTTCTTAGGCTTGATTTTTGGTGTGGTCTTTATTTTAGCTGCCGCATTGATCATTTATTATAAACAAGTTTCCGAAGGGATGGAGGACAAAGAACGCTTTGAGATCTTGCAAAAAGTTGGGTTAAGCCATAAGGAAGTCAAACAAGTGATCCAGCAGCAAGTCTTGATGATTTTCTCATTTCCATTGGCGGTAGCGATCATCCATCTCGCATTTGCTTTGCCGATGATTCGGAAGTTATTGCTTCTTTTTGGTCTGACAGATCGCAACTTATTGATCACGGTATCGATGATCTCTGTTCTGCTGTTTACAATGATCTATTTACTGGTGTATTTCATCACTGCAAGAGTCTACTACCGACTTGTGGAGCGAAAACAATAGCCGTTAAAAAAAGTTAGTCGAACAGTCGTCACCGACAGGACCTACAGTAAAATAGAATGTGAGAACACCTCATCCATGAAGCGACTTCTAGAAGTTAGAATTTTTGATCTAACTTTTTGGAATCACTATATGATTGAGGTGTTTTTTTTTAGCTACTCCTATTAGCCCACTTTTTTAGAGTTGAAAAAAAGGCTTAGGTGACCTATAGTGAAAAGGAGTAAAGCACAGGTATAGATTGCCGCGAGGCTGATAGTCATTTCCAAATAAAAGAGATCATGTGATCCAAAAAGGAGAAAGTCCTATGAAAGAGCAGCCGATAACCATTGAATTTCCCTTAAGAGGTGAGTGGCTTGCGCCGACTACACCAGCCAAGAAGATTCCTAGTCATGGCACCGATCGAATGGGGTTACGTTATGCGTTTGATTTTTTACAAGTCGATTTTGAGGGGAAAACAAAAGCTTTTCACGACCGAAGCTTTCTGCGCTATTTCTTCTTAGGAGTTCCCCTTGAGAACTGTTATTGTTGGGGCAAAGAAATCTATGCGCCCTGTGATGGTGAAGTGATTGTTGTAGGAGAGGGCTATCGGGAACGCAAAGTCGTTCATTGGGTTGTCGATTTTTCGATTGCTTTAAAAAATGGCTTGTTTTTTAATGAACAAAAAGATGAGTATCAACAAATAGCTGGCAACTACATTGTGATAAAAGCTTCTGAGGGCGTATATATGGCATTCGTCCATTTGCAAAAAGGATCCATCAAAGTTTCCGTAGGACAAAAAATCACCAAAGGGATGGTGATTGGCAATGTCGGTCATTCCGGCAATTCGACTTCGCCTCATCTGCATTTTCAAGTGATGGACAGTAACGATATCGCCCATGCAAAAGGGCTGCCTTGCCGCTTTGAAGAATACGAGGTTTACCGAGCAGGACGATGGATAAAGGTTCGGAATCAGATACCAGATAGTACAGAACGGATACGATTTTTATAGGAGCATTAGGGACTAGCTGTGAGACTTTGATAGGGGGCATCGCCGAAATGCTTAGAAGAAAGAACATTTTAACGTTTCTGAGCTTCTTTAAAAAACTTGCAGCAATCTTAGGTATTCAGAAAATGTATTTCAGGGGGAACAAATGAAGCAATTACCCAATATCATTACTACTTCTCGACTGATTCTAGCACCACTTTTACTATTCCTTCAGCCAATGTCTGGCTGGTTTTGGCTGCTTTATTCCTATTGTTTTTTAAGTGACCTTGTCGATGGGCTACTAGCAAGAAGGATGAACCTCACGAGTGAGGTCGGTGCCTTACTAGATAGTTTCGCAGATGTAAGCTTTTTTCTCGCTGTCTTTCTTTCTTTTCTACCGCAGCTTTTGGAAACCCAAACGATCATGGTTTGGATCTTGGTGATCGCTATCATCCGCTTCGTCAGTTATCTGATTGGCTATGTAAAATTTCAGTCTTTTAGCAGTCTGCATACATGGCTCAACAAAGCAGTCGGATTTCTTTTATGTATTTTTCCATTGCTGCTCATAATATTCCATGAAAGAATTGTTGTCTTGATTTTGGGAGTCATCGGCACTATTTCAGCATTAGAAGAATTGCTGATAACGATACTCGCAAAAAAACTGGATAGAAATCAAAAATCGATATTCGAAAGTTTTATGTAAGGTACCTCTATCATTGAGGGCCTTTTTTGTTTGTTCCTCTGAAGTAGTCTTTTAAAAGTCCTTTCAAAAACAATTTTAAAAATAACATTGAAAACAATTTTTAATGGTACAATGCTTATCTTTGAAGGGAGGCTTCACAAATGAACAGACAAGAACTGCATGCATGTATCAGTAAAAACCAGCCCAATATTTGCCAAATTTCTGCCTACCAAAATGGAAAGGAAGTTTACTCGGATGAATGGCATGAGTATAAGCCAGACGATACTTGCCACCTTATGTCCGCTACGAAAAGTATCGTTTCTCTACTAGTCGGAATAGCGATAGATCAAGGCCTCATCAGGAGTGTCAATGACAAAGTACTCGATTATTTTCCAGACTATTCCGTAAAACGGGGCGAAAAAACGATTCACGATATTACCATCAAACACCTATTAACGATGCGAGCCCCGTATAAATGCAAAGGTGATCCATGGACAAAAGTTTGTTCGAGTCACGACTGGACCAGCGCCTCCCTTGATTTATTGGGAGGAAGAAAAGGAGTGACAAATGAATTCAATTATCAAACCGTTTGTCTGCAGATCCTCACTGGTTTGTTAGCGAAAGCTTCTGGAATGACGACCGTTGATTATGCGAACCATTATTTATTTCGCCCTCTTGGTGTAGCCGAAATAACCAATTATTATGCGAAAACGGCACAAGAACATAAGCACTTTACAATGAGCAAGGCACCAAAAAAACCAGTTTGGTTTTGCGATCCTTTAAATATTGGGGCGGCAGGTTACGGGCTATGCCTTTCAGCAAAAGATTTAGCCAAAATCGGTGAGCTATGCTTGAACCAAGGCATCCATCAAGGGAAACAAGTGATTTCCTCACAATGGCTCACTGAAATGGTCAATCCGCTAGAGACAAACATAGAGAAATTTCAAAACATGAGTTATGGATATTTGTGGTGGATTTTGGATACTGAGAAAAGCACCTATGCCGCCATCGGTAATAGCGGAAATGTCCTTTATATTGATCCCGAATCAGATTGCGTCATTGCTATTACGGCTTATTTTAAGCCAACTGTCTTTGATCGAATCGACTTTATCGAGACAGAGCTAAAACCATTCCTTTTGCAATAATGAGCGTTAAGAAAAAGCAGTCTACTGTCAAAAGTTGATTGCTTTTTTTGTAGGCGAAAGCTTTATGATCCTTTTAATGACTATGGCAAGCAGGTGACTACGGATAAAGCTTGGCTGCTAGTCTTTTAAGAATTTAAAATCTAGCAATTTGATCCCGCATATAGGAGGCCAAATCAATAATAAACGGAAGATAAATGAGAAATGAATAAAATGACCAAACTATCAACGGCGTAAACTTGGTATACTATAATTGAGAAGAAAATCACAAGTGAAAGGAGCGGTCGGAGTGTTTTCAGAAATCAGTATTTATCAAGTAAAACCAAGTGAAGTCGATACCTTTGAAGCAATCATGCAGGAAGCAACAGAGGCAATGAAGGCCATGGAGGGGGCTTTGTTCTTTCGATTAATGAAACGAACCCATTACATTAAAGAAATGAGCACCATCAAGGAAGGACGCCTGCCTGATCCATTGACAAGAGTCATAAAATGTGTGAAATATGCCCACTATTGGGAGTTTGATACCGAAGAAAACTATGGCAAAGCCCAAAAAAGGCTGTATGAAAGCTATTGGAAAGCAATCGAGAAATGTTTGATCGTTCCCCACGACAAGCTTTTAGGGGAAGTGATTGAGTGATCGTTTTAGTATCGGATGCTCTTCAGATGAACGGACTTTTTGTTGCAACTGTTTAGAAATTATAGGGAAAAATACAACGGGATGTTAAAAAGTCATTCGAATGTTGAATCGACGACTATTAGTTGTTTAAATGCTCTGTTTCTTGAGGGAATCGGAAAGGAGAAACACACGATGGGACAGGTTGCATTTCATAACTTATACAAATTAATAAAAGGTGCTTCAACAGCAGAATTTGTTCCAGTCGTTGAACAATTCAACCGTGAATACATTTTCAAACAAAGAGGATACCTTTCTTTTGAATGATTAGTAGATTGAGAAACTTGGGCTGACATCACCAAGTTCGAAACGAAAGAAGATGCGGAAACATTTGACCAATGCGGTATCCCAGATGCCTTTGCACAAATGTTTTTATTCATTCATCAATCGAAACAGTTGCAGCTCTCACCTATACACGATTGAAAAAATGTTCCAATAACCATTCAGCATGGAATGGACAACGCTAAAAAACAATTCATATGAAAAGAGGAACTTCTTATGACAAAAACAGCAGAATGGTATCAAGGAAAAGCTGGGCGGGCAGAACATTTGGTCTATTTAAATAAGGAAGCCAAAGAGCTTGAGAAACTGATTCATGGCGACAAAACAATGATCATTCGGGGGTCAGCTGGCAGAAAATCACCCTTAGGAGGAAGAGCCAAAATCAACGATCTTGTTTATTTTGTGGAGACCGGAGGCGATTTGACCATCACTCATCGGGGCATCATTGCCAATGTGACTGAATCTTAAAAGATGACGAAAGAAGAATCCATAGATTTTGTAGAACGCTATGAAAAAGAGTTGAATCTATCGAAAAAGCAAGTCGATCGTTGGGCAGGGAAAAAGTATCTAGCGGTCTATGAAATCGCTGAATTAGAAGAAATAACGCCATTTCAGTACAATCGTGAAAAAAATATGGACGATTGGGTCATCACTGATGATATCAACAAAATTAAATTGTAACGTAGCAAAAACCTAAAAAAAGCGCAAGGAGTTGAGCGAAAGGATGGAAGGCAAAGAGCAATTGTTTCGAGACAAAAACGTGAAACCAACAGAGCAACTGATTGCGGAATCACTGGGTGAGGGATATGCCATTTATCAACGTTTTGTCGAAACGCTTAAAAACGAGGGAATCTCTCTTATGGATTGGCGCTATTACCAAGATGGGAAAGCGTGGTTATCCAAAGGCGAATACAAATGGACAACGACTCGTGGGACGAATAAAGTGAAACCAATTTTTTGGCTTTCGATGTGGGAGGGCTTCTTCAAAGTCTCCTTTCACTTTAGCGAGAAAGTCCGAACACAGTTATTGTCTCTATCAATCAATGATGACACAAAAGAAAGGATTCATAAGGCGCCGACCAATGGCACGAAAATGAAGTTTTTTTCTGTGATTTTTGATGTAGCGAGTGACGTTCCTTTGAGTGATATTTACCAAATCGCTGAGTTTCGAAAGCATTCTATTTAAGCAATTTTCTTTCGAAAAAATAAAATTCTTATATTTGTCGTTCTTAAAAGCTAAGGAAATTTGTATATTTTTACCCATAGCTATCGGAATGCGCAATGGCTTTTTAGGAAGTCTCGTAATAAAGAGTCGTGATTTAAAGGAGATAGGCTATTTTTTCATCTATTTCAGTGGATGGAAAAAGACGTCCAAGTTAAAGAACGGGAATGCCTTAACTGATTTTAGCCAATAAATCATCTCATTTAATAAAGAAAAACGAGGTGTTTCATGTGAAAGATGAAACACCTCGTTTTTTGTTTTTCAATACCTATCCTCCGAAAACTGTTCCTTCATCCGCTCCAAGAAAAGTCCAGAAGCTTTTGAAAAAACTTGGGTGTTTTTCCAGATAACGTCAAGGTTTGATTCCAGTGCAGGACTCAATTCTCTAAAACACAATTGGCTATCGGGGGCGAAGTTGACTAATTTATCTAGAGTCAAGCCGTAGCCGACACCTTCTTCTACCAGTTTTGATGCATTGTAAACAAGGTTATATGTGGCGACGACCGTCAATTTTTTCAGGTCTTTTTTCAACCATTTAGAAAGTTCACTGCTGACCAAACTTTGTCGCGAAGTAATCAAGGGAACGTCCCAGAGATCTTTTGGGGTAATGACTTCTTTGACAGCTAGAGGACTGTCTTTTCGCATCAACACGCCCCATGTATCTTTGGCAGGTAAGCGTAAGGAATGGTACTTTTTGACGTCTGCTGGACTGATTACGACACCAAAATCCAACAATCCTTTATCCAATCGTTCTTTGACCTCATCGGCGTTGCCGCTATAAAAGTGAAATTTGATGTTGGGGTATTCAACTTGGATTTCTTTGATGATTGCTCCTAGCAACTGAATCACATAAGTTTCTCCAGCTCCGATCGATACATTGCCGGCGATCGTATCTCGAGGCGACAAAAATTCTGAGCGGGTCTTTTCTAATAATTCTACGATTTCTTCCGCCCGTTTACGAAACAACAGTCCGTCTTCTGTTAATGTGATTTTGCGATTGCCTCGGGTGAATAACGTCACGCCTAATTCTTTTTCTAGCTCCATCAATTGTCGGGACAAGGAAGGTTGAGAAAGATGCAGATGTTTTGCTGCAGCCGAAATTGTCTCTTTGTCTGCAACTGCTAAAAAGGTGGTCAGATTTTTTAATTCCATTTAAAATGCTCCTCTTGCTATTCGTATAATGAATAGTTAGGTATTTGATATTGATATTTTACATGGAAAAGACCGCGAAGTACAATAGATTTAATCCGAGAATCACTCTTTTGATCTATGAGTTACCGGTAATCAACAAAAGATCAAAAGAGAAAAGGAGTTGTATATGTCGCCCTAAGGTACAGGATGATTGACCATGAAAGAAGGCGAATGAAATGAAAAATTGGAAAAAAAAGACACTTGTATCACTATTGATGCTAGCACCACTTATTTTAGGTGCTTGCAGCAGCAATAACGAGGAGTCAAATGAAGCAACACAAGCCAGTTCAGGAGGAGAAACGATGACAGAAAATGTTTCATTTACAGATGAATGGGACAAAGTTTTCCCAGAAAGTGACACGGTGAATCACCGAAAAGTAACTTTTGAAAATCGCTACGGCATCACTTTAGTTGCTGATCTTTATGAACCAATTGATGCGCAAGGACCACTTCCAGCAATCGCGGTTAGCGGACCCTTTGGGGCAGTCAAAGAACAGACATCTGGTCTATATGCCCAAACGATGGCTGAACGAGGTTTTGTTACGATCGCTTTTGATCCTTCATACACAGGCGAAAGCGGTGGGGAACCACGCTATGTGGCATCACCAGATATCAATACAGAAGACTTTCAGGCAGCAGTCGATTTTCTGTCAGTCCAAGAAAATGTAGATGAAGAAAGAATCGGCTTGATCGGAATTTGCGGTTGGGGCGGGATGGCATTGAATGCCGCAGCCATTGATACCCGTGTGAAAGCGACGGTTTCCGCCACTATGTATGACATGTCGAGAGTCAATGCTCAAGGTTATTTTGATGAGATGGGGGCTGAAGGACGTCATGAATTGCGCCAACAGCTGAACGCCCAGCGGACAGTCGATTTTGCTAACGGTAGCTACGATAGAGCAGGTGGAGTGCCAGATACACTACCGGAGGATGCACCGGTCTTTATGCAAGATTATTTTGATTACTACAAAACGGAACGCGGCTATCATGAACGTTCGTTAAATTCTAATGACGGTTGGAACGTGACATCATCGCTGTCGTTCTTAAATATGCCGCTCTTGTCGTATATCGATGAGATCCAAAGCGCCGTTTTATTACTACATGGGGAAGAAGCCCACTCTCTTTACTTCAGTCAAGACGCCTTTGAACAATTACAAGGCGATAACAAAGAGTTGACGGTCATTCCTAATGCTTCGCACGTTGATCTATATGATCAAACAGACGTAATTCCTTTTGATCAAATGACCCAATTCTTCCAAGAACATTTGAACTAAATAGCCACAACGATCTTCACGACTGTTCGGTCACTCTGCCTCTGCTGAGCAGTCGTGTTTTTTTGAAAATACGCATTCAGTTGCCCGCTTCTACATAGAATCATCACCAGAAAGGAGCGAAGAGATGCTTATAAAATTGATATCCGCTATTTTGCTGTTCTTATTAAGTGCCTGTGGGACAAGCGAAACAGAGAGAACCAATATGCAATCCGCTAACGAAACTTCATCGGAAGCTAGCCAAGAGAATGTCCAGCAGTTTTCAGCAGCAACAGCTGTCGTCATTACGGTTGGTCAACAGGATTTTCTAGCGAAGTTTTATGAAAATGAGGTGTCTGAGCACCTAATGAATCAAATGCCCTTTACGGTGACAATGAGTGATTTGAACAACAACGAGAAATATTATCGTTTTTCTGAGAATTTGCCAGAAATGACTACAGAACGGCCGGAGATCATTCACGAAGGAGAAATCATGAGCTGGAATAGTCATACGTTGGTGCTGTTTTATCAGACCTTTACCAATTCTTATGGTGGTTATAATCGTATCGGTGTCATTGAAGATCCGACGGGGTTAAAAGAAGTACTTGGGGCGGAAGACGTAGAGGTTATTTTTTCGTTAAGAAATCCTCGTGAATAACAAATGAATAGGAGAAAAACACATGACGATCGATCAATTAAACAAACTCATGGCAAGTGGCGAACCCTTACTTGCCGGTTCGCAAGCTTCCAAACAAATGGTAGCTCTGAGTGCTAAGGCGAGAAAAATCACGATGAAAATCAATACAGTCTACCATGAGTCTGATGAGTTACAAGAACTTTTTGCCCAATTAACAGGAAAACCAGTTGAGCCGACTTTTTCGCTGTTTCCACCCTTTTATACAGATTATGGCAAGAATATCAGCATTGGCAAAGATGTCTTTATCAATGCGGGTTGTCATTTTCAAGACCAAGGAGGGATCACGATCGGTGATGATACCCTAATTGGGCATAACGTTGTTCTAGCTACCTTGAATCATGGCCTTCACCCTGAAGATCGTAGCACGCTTTATCCAGCCCCCATTACGATTGGGAAGAATGTCTGGATTGGCTCAAATGCAACGATCGTTGCCGGTGTGACCATCGGTGACCATGCGATCATTGCTGCTGGGTCGGTGGTGACCAAAGATGTCGCTGAGCGCACGATCGTGGCTGGTGTACCTGCAAAATATGTCAAAGAGGTTACTGAGTAAGCATAATAGCAATGAGTAAGAAAAAAACTGCTGTTCGCCTTGTCGCTTGTAAAGCGATGAAGACTAACAGCAGTTTTCTTATTCTTGAGGCGGCTCGCTCGTAGTGGAACCGGCGAAGTTTTCAATCAACGATTTCACATCAAGACCGAGGGTTTCTTTCAACGTTTCTTGTGTGGTCGATAAGAGATTGGTGGCGTAATTGGTGACACGATTGGCACCGCCACCTTCACCTGATCCTGTATCAACGACTGAAATTTTATCGATATTGCCTAATGGTGCGGCTGCTTCTTTGACTAATTGTGGCAGGATCTCGACGATCATGCTCAGAATGGCTGCTTCATCGTATTTCTTGAAGGCTTCAGCGACTTTTTCTTTCGTTTCGGCTTCTGCCGTTCCTTTCGCCAAAGTGGTTTCGGCTTCTGCCAAACCGATCAAACGAATCTTATCGGCTTCGGCTTTTGCCAAGGACTCTGTTCGAAATTGCTCGGCTTCAGTGGTAGCTAAGGCAGATGCTTTTTTGGCTAGCGCTTCTTGTTCAAGCGCATAACGATCCGCATCGGCTTTTTTCTTGATCTCTGAATCAAATTGCTTCTCACGACGCAAGATTTCTTTTTCTTCCAATTCGATTTGTTTTTGTCGTTCAACGACTTCGACTTCAATCTCTTGTTCTCGGACTTTTTGTTTCATGATGGCACTTTGTAGATGATAGGCTTGATCGGCATCGGCTTTGGCGATGTCTTGTTCTTTCTTATAAAGCGCCAGCTTCAATTCTTTTTCCTTCAATGCTTCAGCGATTTCGGTCATGCGTTTTGATTCCGCTGTTTGCGATTCTTGTTCCGATTGGGCTTTTTTGATGCGGGTTTCTTTCAGTGCTTCAGCTTCCGCAATTTCAGCATCCCGTTTGACTTGGGCGATTCTAGGCTTTCCAAGAGAATCCAAATAGCCGTTTTTGTCTCGTACTTCTTTGATCGTAAAGGAGACAATGATCAAGCCCATTTTCGCTAGATCGACAGAGGCTACTTCTTGCACACTTTGGCTGAATTTGTCGCGATTTTGATAAATTTCTTCCACAGTCATCGAACCAAGGATCGAACGCAAATGGCCTTCTAGCACTTCCCGCGCTTCATTTTCTAATTCTTCACGGGTTTTTCCTAGAAATTGTTCCGCTGCCGTTGCAATTTCTTCCACGGATGAGCCGATCTTAATAATGGAAGTTCCGTCACACATCACGGGAACCCCTTGTTCAGTGTAGACTTCCGGCGTTGAGACATCCAGCTTGCTGGAGAGCAAACTGATTCGATTCGATCGTTGAAACACTGGCAAAACAAAGGCTCCGCCACCACGCACGATTTTGATTTTGTTGTTGCTTTCATCGGCGTGTACATTTTTGCTACCTAGATAGCTTCCGCTGATGATCAATGCTTCATCGGGCTTGGCTGTTTGATATTTCGTGACAAAGACGATCAAAAGCATTAATAAAATGAATGCCACGATGGCGATCGGGAAAACGATTGGTGATAATAGAATATCCATAGATACACCTCTTTAGTGATTTAGTTTAGTTATCCAAAAATTTTTTTGTGTAAGGAACGACGTAGCAAACTCGTTCTTTGACTTCAATAATCAAAACCTTCGATCCAGCTGCTAATGGTTCATCGATTGGTTGGAAAGCCGTAGCTGGTCGATTGCTTGAACCAGTGACACTTGTGAGTTGAATTTCGCCCATTCCTTCACAAGGAATCGGCGTCAGCACCGTTGCGATGCGACCTTCAAAATCTTTCTCAGAACTTGACAGTGTCGCTTCCGCATTTCGCATGGGAATCAGCACGTAAAAATTCAAGAGAAAAACGAGCCCTGTAGCAAGGCAGCCGCTAATGACGAAAAGTAGGAGCGAATAGCCAGACAGAAAAGTTTCTCCTAAGTAACCGAAGAGACTTGTAAAGGCAAACCATGGAATAATTAACATCGGATCGACTGGTCCGTCGAAATCGAAGATATCCCCAAACAGAAGCAGCAAAAAGGCTAAAACAGCACAGCCAATCAAAACATACAAATAAATTTGCTCAGGTGCATAAGTGTGCAGCACATATCCACCTCCTTTCAAATAGCGTGATTTGTGAGAACGACGAAAGTTAGGAGACAATCGGAAGAAGAACGAAGGAAGCAAAAGAAAGGAACAGAGATTCTGTTATAATTATACCAATAAATAATAAAAATATTCGATTTAATTAGATAAAATGATAAAATAATATAATAAATGGTGGTTTGTTATTTGGGAGAAGGCAACAAAAGCACATGATTTTTTCAAGAGCCATTGACAAACAATCAAAATCAAAGTAGATTAAATCAGGGTAGTAAAAATGTCAAAAGGAACTGCTGACTCTAGACACGTCAATAGGCAGCGTTTGTTTTTTAACCCAATCGAAATAAAGTAGTTGTTCGCAAACATAAAAGAAGTCAGGAACACTTCTTTTCAACCGACAGATCGTATTGCTAAGAAATAGAGGTGGAATCGATGGATCAAAAAGAAAAAATGTTAGAACTAATCAAGAAAAAACAAGGCGGCGGCCGTTCAAAAAAGATGGAATCCCCAAAAAATGATCGGAAAAACATGCGTAAAGGCCCGAAAATTTATAATAAGTAAGGCGATGGATTATTAATACGAAATGAGCGATTAAAAAAAGAGAGAAGGACAGGGTTGCTGTCTTTCTCTCTTTTTTTTTATTCCTCAGAATTCACGTACAACTCACTCAAAGCTGGCAGATCATGGACTTGGTATTTTGCTTTAAACGCTGCGATTTCTTCAGCGCTGAAGCGGTTCGGATCAAGTTTCAGTTCTTCGACAGGAAGAGGTCGTTCGTTAGCGATCTTGACATCGATCACCACAGGTCCGTTGATTTCTTTAGCTTGTGTAAAGACGGATGCTAATTCATCTTCCTTCGTTACCGTGAAGCCTTTCGCACCTAATGCTTCCCCAACTTTACCAAAATCAGCACCGGCTAGTTGGACACCGAACTTGGTTTGCTCGGTATCTTCTTGCTCCGCTTCGATGAAGCCGAATGAGTCATTGGAAAAGACCACGTTGATGATTGGTAAATCATATTTCACTTGGGTGATGATGTCTTGCATTTGCATCGCAAAACCGCCATCCCCACTAAAGGTAAATACTTGGCGATTCGGATAGCTCAATTGAGCTGCGATCCCACCAGGTACACCATTACCCATTGTCGCAAACCAGCCAGACGTTATAAAACGCTGTTCACCCGTCATTTCTAAATGACGGATACTGTGGATCGTCACATTACCGACATCCGTGACAAACAGGGCATCAGGAGCTGCAATCCGGTTGATTTCTCGATAGACAGGTTCAGGACGCAAAGGAACTTGCGAATCATGGTAAAAATGATGGCGCCATGCATGCCAATTGCGACAGTTTTCTTGATTGGCTTTTAACCAAGCATCTGCAGGACGAGGGGCTGCCATCTCTGTCCATTTTCTAAGAGCGGTCGCACCATCTCCTAAAACGGAGACATCCGTCTGATGACGACGACCAAATTTCGAGGCGTCGATATCAACTTGGACAAAGTTGGCACCAGGATTGAAAAAGCGGCGGCCAAAAGGGAAGTCACTGCCGACAAAAACGATGAGATCGGCTTCTGCCAAAGCTTCATTGGCAGGTTTTGTCGCAACCCGTCCAGCAAATCCAAGAAAGTTTTCATAAAGATCAGGCACGATGCCTTTGGCTAAGACAGAAGCTGCGATAGGCATCGAGAAATGCTTAGAAAAAGCATCGATGGCATCAAAATGACCAAAGAGACCTTGTCCGATATAAAGGACGGGTTTTTTTGCTTGTTCAAAATAAGGAAGGGCAGCCTGTAAACCCTCTTCATCAGGCTGGAGAACACCTGTCTTATGATTTTTTGCGGTTGCAATCTCCTGTTCGTCGATTTCTGCAAACCCGTAATCGACCGGGATCGTTACCACAGCGACTCCTTTAAATTTGTAGGCTGCTTTAATGGCTTCGTCCACCACGTGGGGCAAACTTTCAGGGGACATGACCGTGCGATTGTAGATACTGACATCAGCGAACATCGGATTTTCATTCATTTCTTGAAAATCATTGTAGTTCATCGAGCTCGAAGCTACTTGTCCTAACAAGGCAACGACGGGCACATTATCCATTTGAGCATCGTATAAGCCATTGATCAAATGGGTGGCACCCGGACCAGCAGAACCAAAAACCGCACCGACTTTTCCCGTTAGCTTGGCATCAGCCGCCGCTGCCAGCGCACCCGCTTCTTCATGACGTACTTGAACATATTTGACCGATTGCCGTACATGGTACAAAGCATCCATCGTTGAGTTGAAAGATCCACCGGGGATTCCATAGATATGGTCGATGCCCCACGCTTCAAAAATCTTGATCATTGCTGTACCAGCATTGATTTTTGTCATTTTCTTCACTCGCTTTCTCTGTTGTCATTCGTTCTCTTTTAAGTATAAACGTTTCTCAAAAAGACAACAAAGAATGCGCCTTCTGTCACAAGGCGCATAGAAAGACTTATTTTAGGAAATGAACGACTCAGTTGCGAAGCTCTTGCACGAATCGACTGGCGATCTCTTTTGGTCGGGTGATGGCACCACCAACCACGATACCGGTCACACCCATATCCTGAATTTTTTTTGCTTGTTCCGGTGTGTGGATCTTGCCTTCGGCTATTACCGGAACCTTCGCCGCAACCAATTGCTGGATCAACTGATAGTCCGGTTCGTCATTGGTAGGACTGTTCGCCGTGTAGCCTGACAAAGTTGTACCAACAAAATCGACGCCCGCTTCAAAGGCATTGATGCCTTCCTCATAGGTGGCGATATCTGCCATGAGTAGTTGATGGGGATAAAGAGTTTTGATTTGCTTGATAAAGGCATTGACCGTCAAGCCATCATGACGTTTGCGCAAGGTGCAGTCCAAGGCGATCACCGCAATATGTAAAGCTGCTAATTCGTGTACCTCTTTGATGGTTGCTGTGATAAATGGTTCTTCCGGTGGATAGTCTTTTTTGATGATTCCGATGATCGGCAAATCAACAGCTGCTTGGATCTCGCGAATATCGCGAACGGAATTGGCACGGATGCCAACAGCACCAGCTTCTTGAGCTGCTTTTGCCAATAGGGGCATGACACCGCCGTTTTCGGTATATAGGGGTTCTCCAGGCAATGCTTGACAAGAAACGATCACTCCGTCCTTGATTTGTTGGATAAAAACTTCTTTTTCCATGTATATGACACTTCCCATTCTTGTAAAGGTTCGTTTCTCCCTTCGACTATATCATGAGGCTTTTTCCTTGTAAATGAAACGACACCTTCTTTAAAAGGAAAGCGAACACCAAAAAAGAAGCAAGCACCGTCATCAAAGGTGCTTGCTTCATTAGGAGGTGAGGATAGGGAATCCTTTATTCCGCTTGTTTTGACGTGCATTGCTTGAACTTCTCAAAATCGATCGTTTGATTAGCAGACAGCACTTCGTATTGCAATCGTTCTGTTTCTTCATCGTGAATGATATGGAGGATTTTTCCGTCTTCGTCTACTGGTCCCAGACTGATGATCGTAAACCGTTCATTGATGACTTCTAAATTCTGTAAAACCCCAGAAAACACTTTGCGAATATGATGGGCGGTCTTGATTTTTTTGTCTGCTTTTTCAACAGCCTTGGCTAACGTAAAGCCTTCATCTAAAAACGTTTTGATCATTTCCACTTTGACGACCGTGGGCAGTCGGTATTTTCGTGGGGCATTTTCTTCTTGTGGGACCGATTGAATAAATCCTTTTTGTTCCCAATAACGCAATTGGCGAGGGGAGATATCACACATTTGGCTAAGTTCGCTGATGCCGACCAACAAGTTTTCATTATCAACGAGTTTTCGAAAAAGATGAGACATACGGACTCCATTCTTGTAAAGGTATTTGTTAACATTGTAACTTGTTTTACTTTTATGTCAAGTAGGTTGACAAATGTTAGGGAAAGATTTAAAGTAAAGAAGGTTTTATGAAAAATATACTGAAAAGAGTGTGAAATATGTCAACGAGTCGTCCTTTAGATATCTACGGCAAACCTTACAATCGTTCCTTACTGGTTATGGTTTTGCTGATCGGTACGTTTTGTACTGTTTTGAACCAAACATTGTTAACAACGGCTTTTCCAACCTTGATGGATGCCTTTGACATCTCTGCATCTGATGTCCAATGGCTAACCACCGGTTTCTTGCTGGTCAATGGGATCATGATCCCGATCACCGCATGGCTGATCAACAAGTTCAGCTCAAGAAATCTTTACTTAACGGCAATGAGCATCTTCCTGGCTGGAACGATCGCTTGTTTTGCAGCACCGAACTTTTCTACATTATTGATTGGCCGCTTAGTGCAAGCTGCTGGTGTAGGGATCTCCATGCCGCTTTTGCAAAATATCATGTTGTCGATCTTCCCACCAGAAAAACGCGGTTCAGCTATGGGCATGTCTGGAATCGTTATTGGGTTGGCACCAGCCTTAGGCCCAACGTTATCTGGTTGGATCATTGATCATTATGACTGGCGTTATTTGTTCGGAATGGTCATTCCTATCGTCGTTTTAGTCTTAGTCTTAGCGCTCTTTCTAATGAAGAGTGTGATTGAATTGTCGCATCCGAAAATCGATCTTTTCTCAGCGATTTTATCAACGCTTGGTTTTGGTACATTGCTCTATGGCTTTTCAAGTGTCGGTGACAAAGGGTGGGGCAGTATTGAAGTAATCGGTTTTCTAGCAGCCGGTGTCTTTTTCATTGCTTTCTTTGCATGGCGTCAATTGCACATCGAGCATCCTTTCTTAGAGTTGCGCGTGTTCAAATCAACAACCTTTACCTTGGCATCGATCCTTTCCGGGGTCACGAATATGGCGATGATCGGTGCTGAAATGGTTCTCCCATTGTATATCCAAAACATTCGTGGTGAATCAGCGTTCCATTCAGGATTGATGTTATTACCAGGTGCGTTGATTATGGGGATCATGATGCCGATCACTGGTGCGATCTTTGATAAGTATGGTGCAAAACGTTTAGCTATCACCGGGATGTTTATCTTGACCGCCGCAACCTTACCATTTGCTTTCTTAACAAAAGATACACCGATTTTGCATATCATCATTCTTTATGGGATTCGGATGTTCGGGATCTCAATGGTGATGATGCCAGTAACGACTTCAGGAATGAATGCATTGCCTGGTAATCTGATCAGTCATGGTACCGCAGTAAACAATACGTTCCGTCAAGTAGCCAGCTCAATTGGTACGGCTATCTTGATCAGTGTCTTGACAAACGTCACCAAAGGCAACTTGCCAAGTGATTCTTTGCTGGATGCAACGCCTTTGGCATACAAAGAACAAGCAATCGAAGCGACTTTATCTGGCTACCATGCCGCTTTTTATGTGGCAGCGGTCTTTAGCTTCTTAGGATTCTTGATCGCCTTCTCCTTAAAGAAAAAAGAACCACGATTGACGGTTCTTGAAGGAGGTGCGGACAAATGATCTTGCTTTTGATCGTTCTTAGCGTGTTAGGGTTTGCGGTACTGAATGTTTTTGCCAAAAACAAGCTGCAAACAGGTTTATCATTGGTCTTAGGTCTAGTCTTCGTAGCAAGTGTCGTCGCATTGATGGCCAATTTGACTTACCATTTTGGAATGGAAAAAGAAACGACTGCTAAAACAACAGCACTGGTTTCTAGTGCCGATAACGAGAATTTTGATTTACTATTGTATCAGCCATTAGGAGATGGTACGGAAAAAATCTACCTGTATAAAACGGATACTGATCAAGAGGAACCAAAACAAACCGGTACTGATAAAGTGACCAATGTCGTGGAAACAGGGGCTGATTCAGCTCAATTAGAAACAAAAACGACGCGCTGGGTTTATAAAAGTGACCTATCACGCTTCTTGTTCGGAATCGCTGATAACGATGGCCAATATGTCAGCCGTACCAATACGTTCTCATTACCAGATTCATGGGAAGTCTTGAGTGTGGATCAAGCAAAAAAACTGGCTTCTTTAGCGAAAGAACAAGCGGACACCATGAAAACACAAGGACAAGCGTATGTCCAAGAAAAAATGCAAGCTGCATTAATGGCTGATCCAACTATGGACGAGGCAGCCCAAAAAGCAAAAATCGCTGAATTGACAGAAGCTTATCAAAAAGAAGCGATGGCAAAACTGCTTGAAGAAGCAAAAAAGTAAAAACGAGTAGATAGTCATGGGATGGAAGAATCAAATCGGATTCTTCTGTCCCTTTTTCTACATGAAACTTGTGATTTAGCGAAACAGCTGCTAAATGTTGGTCGTGTCCATCAACAATAAAAATCCCACACACTAGTAGTGAGTGGGATTTTCTTTATTCAAATGAGCACGCGGCAATCCGGTCGAAAGCTTCTTTTAACAAGTCCAACGATTGGGTGGCAGCTAAGCGAACATAGCCATCGCCGGTCGTTTCTCCAAAGGCTTTCCCAGGGATCATCAGCACACTGGTTTCTTTTAATAATTTCTCTACAAAGCTGACAGAGTCCAACCCAGTTTGTTCAATGTTGATGAAGGCATACATGCTTCCTTTGACAGGGGATAAGGAAAGGAATGGGATCTCAGCAACCCGTTGTTCAATGTAAGTCAGTCGTTCCTTAAAGACAGCAACCACTTGCGGCACGAGGGTATCATAGTGATTCAATGCGTAAATACCTGCCCGTTGTGAAGGGGTTGGTGCCGAATAGGCGATCGCCTCATTGATCAGTTTTGCCGTAAGATTGATCGATTCAGGTGCGATCATGTAGCCGATCCGCCAGCCAGTCATGGCAAAGGCTTTTGAGAAACTGCTGAATGTGATGGTGTTCTCAGGTGCGAAGGCTGCCATCGGTACAAAGGTATCATCAAAGCAAAAGGCTTCATAGACTTCATCCGAGAGGACCAGCAAGTCATGGTCAATGGCAACTGCTGCGATTTTTTCAAAAGTTTCTGGAGAAAAAACAGCACCGGTAGGATTGTTTGGTGAATTGATGATGATCGCCCGAGTTTTCTCAGTGATGGCGGATTTTAAGACCTCGACATCGATTTGAAAGCCATCTTTTTCAAAGGTCGGGATAAAGACCGGCACACCACCGACTAGTTCGACTTGTTGTTTATAAGGTGAAAAGTATGGTTCATGAATAATCACTTCATCACCAGGATCAATGATGGCAGCCAAAGCTAAGTACATGCCATGCAATGCACCGACAGTTCCTCGTACTTGGCTAGGAGAAAAAGTAAGCTGGTATTGCTTTTGATAAAAATCAACGACAGTTTGGATAAAATCAGCACTACCGTCTGAAGCGGTGTATTTTGTATGACCCGCTTTGACGTCAGCAAAAGCTGCTTCAATGATCGTCGCATCTGTAATCAAATCAGGATCACCAATCGACAAATCAATCAAATTTGGGGTTTTCTTCGCAAGAGTGGCGATCTCCATTAAAAGATTTTCTTCTGGTTGTAAAAAACGTTCTGCAATCAACGGACGGTTCATTTTGTCATCTCCAATTTCTATAAAACTTTGCTTAAAAAATCCTGTGTCCGCGCATTTTGCGGATGCTCAAAGATTTGTTCGGGTGTTCCTTGTTCTTGAATGATACCGTCAGCCATAAAGATGACACGATCGGCAACTTCTTTAGCGAAGCCCATTTCGTGGGTAACGACCACCATCGTCATGCCTTTTTCTGCTAAAGCTTGCATGACCGTCAACACTTCTCCGACCATTTCTGGGTCCAAAGCCGATGTTGGTTCGTCAAAGAGCATTACATCAGGATCCATTGCCAACGCTCTAGCAATAGCGACCCGTTGCTGCTGCCCGCCAGAAAGGCTAGAGGGGTAACTATCCGCTTTTTCAGCTAAGCCAACTTGCTCCAGCAATCCTTTCGCTGTCTCTTCGGCAGCGGCTTGCTCTTGCTGTTTGACTTTGATCGGGCTGATAGTCAGATTTTCTAACACCGTTTTATGAGGGAATAGATTGAAGCTTTGAAAAACCATTCCCATTTTTTGACGAATCTGATCGATTTTCACACCTTTTGCCAATAAATCATTGCCTTCGAAGGTGATTTTCCCGCCGGTCGGCTGTTCAAGAAGGTTCAAGCAGCGTAAGAAAGTACTTTTTCCACTTCCTGATGGTCCGATGATCACAACGACTTCACCAGGTGTCACTTCAAGATCGATTTCTTTTAAGACGGTATTCTCGCCAAATGTTTTCACTAATTTTTCAACTTTAATCACTAGTTTTCATTCTCCTTTCAGCAACACCCAAGAGACGTGAGAGGGCGAAGGTCAATACAAAGTAGATCAATGATACGATAACGTATGGTAAAAACGGTTTGAAGCTGGCCCCTTGAACGACGCCTGTTTGGAAAATCAGTTCAGACACACCGATCACCGATACGACCGAAGACTCTTTAATGACCGTGACAAATTCATTTCCTAGAGCAGGCAAGATGTTTTTGATGGCTTGCGGGAAAATGATGAAGCGCATCGCTTGGATCTGATTCATTCCTAATGAACGAGCGGCTTCCAGCTGTCCTTTGTTGACAGCATTGATCCCGGCACGAATGATTTCTGCCACATAGGCGGCACTGTTTAGTGCTAAGGCAATACAGCCGGCAGCTAATTTCGAAAGCTCTAAGCCTAACACGCCTGTTCCAAAGTATACAATAAATATTTGTACTAACAAAGGTGTTCCTCGAACATATTCAATATAGACAGCGGCAATGACTTTCAGTGCTTTTGATTTAGAAAGCTTCATAAAGGCTAACAAACTGCCACCGATAGAGCCGAATAATACCCCAACCAAGGCTAGGAAGATGGTATAGCCAGTTCCGGTGATATAAAAAGGCAGATATTTTTCCCAAAAGCTTTGCTCTTCATCGATCGTGCCATCTTCGGTAAACATCAATCGATAGGCATCTTCTTTGTATTGGCTTAAAAGATCATTACTAATAATGGTTTCAATGGAGGAATTGAGTTTTTCCAGTAAAACCGGCGCTTCTTTCGAGATGGCGATGGCGGTCTCCTTCACACCGTTTTCAAACGTGACATTTTCGGCTAATGCCAATGTATCATTCGCCGTCACATATGCTTCGGCAACGGGACCTTCCATCACGATCGCATCGATCTTGCGTGATTTTAGATTGGTGATCAAATCAGGCACCCTTTGCAAAGAGGTGACAGTCGCGCCAGTCAATTCTGTATTTGCCAGCTCTTCTTGGGTGGTTTGTCGTTGTGCACCGACAGCCACACCATCAAAATCAGCCGTCGATTGGAAACGATCCGCGTCTTCCGCTCGAACCAGAACAGTTTGTTGGACTTCCATATAGGTGTCAGTGAAATTGACTTCTTTGCGGCGCTCATCCGTAGCAGCCATCCCAGAGATGACGACATCAATTTTGCCTGTTTTTAACGCCCCTAACAACGCATCAAATCCAAGTTCCTCGATTTTCAGATCGACCCCTAAGTCATCTGCAATCTTTTGGGCAATGGAAATATCGATTCCCACGATTTCATTTTTTCCGTCAACATTGGCACGGAATTCATAAGGTGCATAATCGGCAGATAAACCCACGACTAATACACCATTTTCTTTGACTTTTTCATAGATTGGATCAGTTTCTTCTGCATGTGCTTGTCCGACAAAGAAAAACGGCAGCAATGCTGTGATGATCCCTAATAAAACAGTACCCTTACTAAACCTTTTCATGTAAACGCCCCTTTAACTTTTTCTGCGCATCTATTAAAAATGCAAATAATAACTAATAAATGTATAAAAATACATATAAGTGATAGAAACTATCATAGCATAACATCAGTTGAAGTCAATAAGTCAGAGAAAAAAAGTCAAAAAATGTTGTAGAGCGTAAAACCATTTATTCAATTTTTTTGCAATCCAACCAAGAGCAATGTGAAGAAGGCACAGCGTCTTTTTTCTAAACATATATATTCGATCTTTCACTTTGAAAAAAACCGATAATAAAGAAATGTGACCACACTGAATGAACAAATGGAAAATGGTCTCAGAAGAAGCCAAAAAAAACGAAACATAAGACATTTTTTTGATTTCTTGCGATAATAAAAGTGAAGAGGAGGCGGTAGGATGAAGGTCGTATTGATTCGACACGGAGAAAGTGAAGCAAATTTCGAAAATTATTGGACAGGATGGCTGGATGTTTCGCTGACCGAGAAAGGCCGGCAACAAGCATGGGTAGCAGGGGAACAGATCAAAGCAATGGGGATTACTTTTGATTTTGCCTTTGCATCTGTGCTTCAACGAACGATCATCACGTGTGATGCCGTTTTGGAAGCTAGCAATCAGCTTTGGGTCCCTGTACACAAAACATGGCGCTTAAACGAGCGTCATTATGGGCAACTGGTTGGGGTCAATAAAGATGTGATGGTGGCACAATATGGAAAAGAACAGGTGCAAAAATGGCGTCGAGGATATGATGAACCGCCTTTATATGTGGAGGAAAATGATTTCGATCGACGCTACGATTCTTTGGATCCTCGCTTGATTCCTAAGGGAGAAAATCTGGGAATGGTCGTGGCCCGAGTGGTTCCATTTTGGCAAGATCAGGTGGTTCCGTTACTTAAAGATCATAAGAATATTCTCATTACTGGTCATGGGAACAGTTTGCGGGCGTTAGTCAAATACTTGGAGGACGTGCCCAAAGATGACATGGATACGATCGATATTCCTAACGCACAGCCGATCATTTATGAGTTTGATAGCCAAGCAAACTTGATTGAACGGGCGTAATAACGAACATTTAAAGAATAAACCACATTTTCGTTTGATGTTACATCGAAAATGTGGTTTTGTTGTGCTATAATAAGAAAAATTTAATGAAAGGCGGGAGAATATGAAAGCCGTATTAACCGTTATTGGAAAAGACAAGGTTGGGATCATCGCCGGTGTCAGCCAGAAATTAGCAGAATTAGAAATCAATATTTTAGATGTGTCCCAAACGATCATGGAAGATTACTTCACGATGATGATGCTTTTAAACATGGATGCCAATCAGGATTTTGACGGTGTTCGTGAGGAGCTTCACCAAATAGGTCAGGCATTAGGTGTGAAAATCAGCATTCAAAATCAAGAGATTTTTGATACCATGCATAAATTATAGGAGGCACTATGGAGACAAATCAAATACTTGAAACCATTCGCATGGTGGAAGAAGAAAACTTAGATATTCGTACGATCACGATGGGGATTTCATTATTGGATTGTATCGACGCCGATATTGATCGTACCTGTGAGAAAATTTTTCAAAAAATTACAACAAAAGCGAAAGATCTTGTCAAAGTCGGCGAAGAGATCGAAAGTGAATATGGCATTCCGATTATTAACAAGCGGATTTCGGTTACCCCTGTAGCGATCGTAGTGGCAGCTTGCCAGCCGACACCCGCAGACTGTATCAAAGTTGCGAAGACCTTGGATCGAGCGGCGCAAGAAGTCGGAGTAAATTTCATCGGCGGCTATAGCGCACTAGTAGAAAAAGGCTATCAAGGCGGCGACCTTGCATTGATCGAATCGATTCCAGAAGCCTTGGCTCAAACCAATTTTGTCTGTTCGTCGGTCAATATTGGATCAACGAAAGCTGGGATCAACATGGATGCAGTACGTCTGATGGGAGAAACAGTCAAGAAGACGGCTGAGGCATCAGATATGGGCTGTGCGAAGCTCGTCGTCTTTGCGAATGCAGTGGAAGACAATCCCTTTATGGCGGGGGCTTTTCATGGGGTCGGTGAAGCTGATGTGGAAATCAACGTCGGTGTCAGCGGACCTGGTGTCGTCAAACGTGCCTTGGAAAAAGTCAAAGGCGAGTCCTTTGATGTCGTGGCGGAAACAGTCAAAAAAACAGCTTTCAAGATCACGCGGATGGGGCAATTGGTCGGGCGCGTGGCTTCAGAGCGCTTGGGCGTTCCATTCGGGATCGTCGATCTTTCGCTGGCGCCAACTCCTGCTGTTGGTGATAGTGTGGCATTGATTTTAGAAGAAATGGGCTTAGAATCTGTCGGTACCCACGGAACGACAGCTGCTTTGGCATTGTTAAATGATGCAGTCAAAAAAGGCGGCGTAATGGCCTGCAACCATGTTGGTGGTCTGTCGGGTGCTTTTATCCCCGTTTCTGAAGATGCAGGAATGATCAAAGCAGTAGAAGCTGGTTTATTGAATTTAGAAAAACTTGAAGCCATGACGGCGATCTGCTCTGTCGGCTTAGATATGATTGCGATTCCGGGAGATACTTCGGCTGAGACGATCGCCGCAATGATCGCGGATGAAGCAGCGATCGGTGTCATCAACCACAAGACGACAGCTGTCCGAATCATTCCAGCGAAAGGCAAAGAAATCGGCGATCGCATCGAGTTTGGTGGGTTATTAGGGACAGCGCCAGTGATGAAAACCAATCCTGCGAAGTCTACTGATTTCATTTTGCGTGGCGGCCGTATTCCCGCACCGATCCATTCATTTAAAAACTAGCTCGTGTTCATTTTGTAAGAAAATATGATAAAGTGACCTTTAAAAGACTAATCAGAATGCTGTCTTTTAAAGGTTTTTTGGTCCTGTTACTATTTTTTTCATTCCTAAGGCGGATGTTTTTTTGTTTGGAATCGAATACAATGAAAGATAACACGATAAAAAGGGGTGGTAAAATGAAGAAAATCTTCCAACTTGGGATGTTGGTTTTTGTTGGTTTGATGGGATTTTTTGTCCTTCAACCATCAATTGCATTCGGACAGACATTTGTTCGCGATGATGCCGGGGTCCTTTCACAAGAGACGATCGAACAGATCGATGCCTTGAATAAAGAGGGGTTCCAATCATTGACTGGCGCGCCAGAATATGCTGTGATCACGATCCCTTCCTTAGATGGGCAATCGATTGAAGAGCGTAATTTGGAACTGTTCAATGAATATGGTTTAGGAAATCCAGAGGACAATAATGGACTATTGTTTCTCTTTGCCATTGATGATCGTGAATTTCGTCTGGGTTATGGCGATGGACTATCCTATGTCTTCAGTGAGCTATCGGAAGATGATTTAGTGGATGAAGATGCCAAAGACGCATTACGAGATGAAGATTATGATACAGCGATATTGGCAGCTTCTAATGAAGTCTATCAGCGAATGAAAGAAGCGGATGAAACGATTGGATTAGGGACGATTTATCAAGATGGCAATCAAATGTTAGCAGAAAAACAGGCACAAGAAGCAGAAGCCACTAAGCAAATGTGGTTCACTATTGGAAAAATCGTCAGTGGTGTTTTAGCGGCAGCAGCTGCAAGCCTTGTCGGGTTCATCAGTTTTCGCCATCTTAAAACCAAACGGCGATTTGAAGAGCACCTGCCGTTGCCGAAACATCTGTTAGAAGATAGTCACTTCCAACAGAAAGATTTCTTGAAATGGGCTAGCAATAGAAAGAACTATCAGCGTTACCATCAGTATCAGACAGCAAAAGATTGTCAACAAGCATTTACGCAGTATGTGACGAGTACTTACGTGCCAGCGAAATTGAGCTCGATCACCGGATTGTCGACTGCGGATAAACGAGTTATCCAACATGCCTTGACGAATCCAGCAATTGGCTCTTATTTTTCAAACTTGCTGATGAAGAAAAAAACCACGGTCAAACATTTCGTTCAGGTGATCCTTACACAACATGACACCTTAAAAACCTATGAAGCCCAATTAGGCAGGGAAGTGACTGAACGGATGGCAGACTACGATTTGACTGATGCGGTGTTACCCGAAAATCTGCCTTTAGCAGATGCTTATCGAGCAGAAATAGCCAAGCAAGCTAAAGAAGAGATCAGAAGACGCAATGAGCAAGGGCGATACTTAGCTCAACTTGTGACGGAAAAAGCGACCTATCCTGAGATGGTACAAGCCATTCCGAAAGAAGTTTCTAATGTTCTAGCGGAAGTGAAAACAGATGCCTTGTTCCAAGTTGACTTGAAACAGGTTTATCAAAATCACCCAGATTTAGCAAACAAATTATCCTCATTTGATGCTTCTGATCGAGCAGCAGTTTTAAATAATGCTCGCCAAGAGTATGACCCGCATGGGATGAATATGGCGTTGTTCTTTGTGATGATGAATAATCACGTGTCCCATCAAGAACAAGTCATTGCCGATACACAAAGTTCTTCGAATGATTTTGGCGGTTTTAGCGGAGGAAGTAGCAGCGGTGGCGGTGTTTCTGGTAGCTGGTAATTATTTCAAATGCTTTTTTAGTAAAGATGAACGTTCATTAACCTGTAACATATTCCTTTGTATTTTGGTTTGTGCAAATGGAATTGTTACAAGGTTAATGGCTTTTTTCTTGTGGAGGAAATCCCTTGATAAATAAGACAAACCAAACAAAGTGTGGTAAACTTTTTAGAGTTACAGAAAATGAATGGAACTTTCATTCATTTGAAAAAGGGAGAAAACGAGGGATATCATGTACCAATCTTACATATGGGATTTTGACGGAACACTTTACGACAGCTACCCAATCATGTTAAAAGCTTTTATTAAGACATTGAAGGAGTATGGCTTCGATCCAGATCCAGCGGAGATTTATTATATATTGAAAGATTCATCTTCCAAAAAAGTTGCTGAAAAATACAACTTAGATTTTCAAGAGTTCACTAAAGCATTCAAAGCAAATGAAGCGCTGGATGATCGTTTGCCGCTTTCCTTTGTAGGAACCAAAGAAACATTAGAAGCCGTGGTTGCTGCTGGTGGCAAGAACTACATTTTGACCCACCGCGATGTCGTTTCAACAAAAGAGCTGTTAGAAAAAGAACAGATGGCAGACCTGATCGTTGAGATCGTAGGACCGGAAAACAACTTTCCCCGTAAACCTGATCCAACTTCGTTGATTTATCTTGTCGAAAAATATCATTTAGACAAAGATCAGACCGTCATGATCGGCGATCGTACGATGGATGTTTTTGCAGGACAAGGAGCAGGTGTCAAGACGATATTTTATGATATAGAAGGTATCTTAAAAGATGTATCCGCCGACCATACCGTCCAATCCATGGCTGAAATACAAGAAATCATTAAGTCTTGAGAAATCAAGGCTTTTTTTGTGCAAAGAAAGTAAGACATTCATTACTTATGATGAACGGTATAAACGTGGTTCTCATTGGTCTTCTAGTCTCGGCACAACAAACCAAAAAGAAGTCACGCCATTTTTCGACTCAGCGCCATAATCGAAGGCGTGAGAAGTCAAAATGGTTTTCACGATCGCTAAGCCGATGCCGGTTCCTTCTTTATGTCCTGCTTGATGTTGGACGCGTTGGTATCTTTCCCAAATGAGTTCGAGTTGTTCTGGAGGGATATCTTTTCCGGGATTGATGACAGCAACTTTTGTTCTTGTAGATGTATTCGTTAATTTGATCAAAAGACGCTCGTTTTTAGGTGTATGGTTGATGCCATTGTTTATTAAATTACGCAAAACCTGTTCCATTTTGATGCGATCAAAAAGAGCAATCCCATTCTTACGATCTGCTTCAAAATCGACAGTGATGTCATATTGATTGGCGATCCCTCTTGCGTAGGCAACGACGGAGGAAACCACCTCGTATGTATTCCAGATTTCATTTTTAAGTTGTGTATAGCCTGCTTGCATGATAGAGAAATCCATGATGTCATCAACCATGGCACTCATACGGTGGGCTTCGCTGATAATTAGTTCCATATGTTCTTTTCGAAGGCGTTCGTCACTTCCAGAAACATCACGTACCATCTCCCCATAACCCGTGATCAACGCGAGGGGGGATCGTAGTTCATGAGAAACATTGGCAATCACTTCTTTTCGTAACACGTCTACTCGCTGAAGTTCTGTGCTTAAGTCCGCAACAGATTCAGAAAGTGTACCTAATTCATCGCCACGGTTTAGTTTGGGTACGGAATAAAGCTCTCCGTTGGTTAAGCGGATGATGGCTTCTTTGATGGTTTTGATCGGGCGAATAAAATGCTGTGCTAAAAAAAAGGAGATCGTTGATGCAAAAATTGTTAATATGATGGTGAATAGAAAGAGTTGCTGTCGATTCATGCTTTGAAGCGCTTCGATTTGAGTGATCGTATTGGAGAGCAAAAGGGCAGCTGGGCGTTGGAAAAGAGTCGTAGGAACGCCAATAAGAATGGCAGAAGACTTTTCAAAGTCTTCTACAGCACTAAGGCTCTCACCGTTAAGGACAGTGGGTGCATGAGATAACAACCAGCTGTATTCGTTGCTCAACCCATCTATGTTTAATTGTTGTCCATTGTTAAATGCCGCCAGAATTTCGCCATACTCGTCGACTAAAAAAAGAGTCCCAACGATCGTTTTACTGAGGAAAAGCAATGGATCTTCTGGTAAATCATCTGGATCTACTGCCATTTATTCAACAGCGGCAGCTGTTTCCTGAACTGTTTCTAAAAGTGATTCTTTCGTTACATTGATATAATTTGGTTCAAAGAGCAAAATTTGAACAGTCCATAAAAAAGCAATGCCAATGATGACCAGCAGCATATTGGCGGACCAAAGCCGCACGAGTAATTTACTTTTGATGTAAGTAAAACCTAACCGACTAGTCTTCATAATCAAATTTATACCCAACGCCCCAAACCGTTTGGATCAACTCTCGGTAATCCCCTAGACGCTCTCGCAAGGACTTGATGTGTGTATCCACTGTTCTGGTATCACCGAAATAATCGAAGCCCCAGACACCTTCTAAAATTGATTCTCGGCTCAAAGCAATATGATTATTTTTTGTCAAATAGACCAGCAGATCGAATTCTTTTGGCGTAAGCGGCAGAGGATTCCCTTTGATCGTTACAGTATGAGAAAAAACATTGACTTCGAGATCGCCATAAACGATCTTTTCGAACTGAAATTGACTACTTCGTTTCAACACAGCTTTGATGCGAGCCATCAGCTCTTTAGGGCTAAATGGCTTGGCGATGTAATCATCGGCACCAAGATTGAAGCCAAAGAGTTTGTCATACTCTTCCTTTCGAGCGGTAATCATGATGACTGGCGTGTTACAGCTACCTCTGATTTCCGAAAGCGTCTGAAAGCCATCTTTTCCCGGCATCATGACATCTAGGAGAATCAAATCGAATGAATGATTGGTTAATTTTTCCAAAGTTTCTTTTCCATCTGATGCTTCAAAACATAGATACCCTTCGATCTCCGCATAAGTTTTCACTAGGGCACGCATATGAGTGTCATCATCGACAATCAATATTTTTTGCAATTTTATTCACATCCTTAAAAATAATTTATATTATTTAAAGTATATCACAGCATAATCGCTGAATTAATAGGAAAATGACTCTTTGAAAAATAATTGTTCTTTCCCTCACAAGATCATCACAAATACCCAATACTATAGAGGTATATTCGATCGAAAGGGGCGCTTTGGCGATGTATGACTATCATATAGTCAAAAAGAAAAAAGCGAAGAAAAATCGTAAGCTTGTCGGTCATTGGTTATACATAATCAGTCTTGCGCTTTTTATGGGGTTTTCTGCACGTTTGATTTACATTGTTCAAGTCGGCGTGATTGCTGGCGTCTCTTTGTCTGAAAGAATAGAAAATTTATATTATAGTTCAAGATCGATCGAAACAAGTCGAGGGGCGATTTTTGATCGGCAGGGGACATTGATCGCACAGGATATTCTTTCCTATACTGTTCGAGCGGTTCTTTCTGAAGATTACATTGACAATGGACGACCCATGTATTTAGACAGAGCGCGCTTTGAGGAGACCGCAACGATTCTTTCGGAGTATTTACCTATTTCTAACGAGCAAGTTTTGTCTATCTTGACAGACGGTGCGAATCAAACAGATCCGCCTGTCTTTCAAGTGGAATTTGGCAATGTTGGCAGTGGTCTAAGTGTGACTACTCGAAATCAAATCGAAACGGCGTTTGATGCAGCTGGAATCAACGGTATCTATTTCGATGCTCGTTCAAGTCGCAGTTATCCGAATGGTATCTTTTCTTCACATTTGATAGGGACAACGTCAGATGATGATGAAATTCGAGTCGGAGTTTCTGGATTAGAATATGTACTGAACGACTTTTTGAAGAATCAAAATGGGCGAGAGTCTTTTCAAGTCAATGCTTCAGGGAATCCTGTTCCTGCAACCAATCAAATGGTAGAAGAAGGCGTAGATGGGAACGATGTTTGGACGACATTAGATGCTCATCTGCAGTTATTCACTGAATCAGTGATGGATGAGGTTATGGAACAAACACGACCAGAGAATCTGACGGCTTTATTAATGGATGCGAAAACTGGAGAGATTTTAACGATGGCTCAAAGACCTAGTTTTCATCCAGAGACCCAAGAAGGAATTGCGGATGAGCACTTTATTTGGCGTAATCTTTTTACGGAAGAGATGTATGAACCAGGTTCGACCTTGAAGCTGGCAACCGTTGCGGCAGCGATTGATGAAGGTGTTTTTGATCCGACGGAACGCTACAATCCTGTGAGTATGCAGATTGAAGATCGAGTCATCAACGACCACGACTCAGGAGCAAATGGTGAGTTGACGATGCGGCAAGCGTTAGCTTGGTCAAGCAACACTGGGATGGTTCGACTTCAGCAACGGATCGGTTTTGATGCATGGGCGCAGTATTTAACTGATTTTGGACTAGGTAAAGTTACAGGAAGTGAGCTTCCCGGTGAGGTGCCTGGTATCTTACCTTCAAGAAATCGGGTGGATTATGCCATGAGTTCTTATGGCCATGCGATTGGGGTCAATCAGATGCAGATGATGCAGTTATTTAGCGCATTTGCCAATGGTGGCGAGATGATTCGTCCGCAATTGATTCGGCAAGTGGGAGAAGAGACCCAAGTTTTTCCAGAAGTCGTTTCTCAGCCTATTTCACAAACAGCGGCTGATGCTGTATTGGAATACATGACCGATGTAGTGACGGATGAACGCTATGGCACCGCTTATGATGTATACCAACTGACGAACCATGAGATTTCTGTCAAAACTGGGACTGCTCAGATCGCCAATGAGAATGGTCAAGGTTACATGACAGGAGAGTTTGATTATATTTATTCGGCGGTCTCGATCTATCCAACGGATGATCCACAGTTTATTCTTTACCTCACTATCAAGCGACCAGAAGAATACGATCGTCATACCTTAGCTAAAATTGCCAATCCATTGATGGAGCGTTCGATGGCGCTGCAAAGTTTTCGTGAGTAAAAAAGTTTCTTAACAGGAGCTTAAAAAGACATAGACCATCTAAGAAGTTTCATGCTGCAGCTGGTCAATTTTCCACAGGAATGATAGTCTTTAGAAAAGGCAGGACGGTTTATCAGCGATCCAATCTAGGGATGAATGAGTGGATAAACGATCGCGCTACAGCTAACACATAATGATTCATTGACGGAGGTGTCATATGAAAAAAATAAAATTCTTAATCAAAAGCATTTTTCTCATCGGACTTCTTTATTTTGTGAGCCAGATGATTACATGGCAAGACGGGCGCTTGGCATTTCGGGATGCTCGACTCAACGAGATCACTCAATCTCTCTCGTCCCAATTTTCTCCTTCACAAGACACTTCAGCCAGGCCATCGGCAGAAACACCTGCCCAGACATATTTATATAATGAATCACGACAAGTGATCGAAGAAACCTTTGGAGAAGCGATCAATGAATCAGCGAATAGGTATGGGCTGAACTGGACTTCCTATCACGATGATTTTCGTAACTTCATGATGGTGATGTACGATGAACATGATATTGCGCAAGGGATCTATACGAATCAAGACACGATTCTTATCGATGACACGCTAGGTATCGGGTCTTCAAAAGCAAGCGTTCGTAATCAGATGGGTACGCGCCAAGAAAGTCTACAACGAGGATCAAGACGGTATCGCATCGATTCTGATGCCGACTATGATCTGTTCTTACAAGACGACCAATTGATTACTTTTTTCTATGATGTTCATGCCGAAGATACAGTGACTGCGATTCAAATCATCAATCGCTCGCTAGAAACACGCCATGCGAATGATTTTCGCCAAAATCAAGCTGCCATTTTAAGCGGCTTACGAACACAGTTATTTGAATTAACGAATGCCACCCGAGTGAAATTTGGTTTGTCGCCCCTTGGATTCAGTGAAGCAACCAGTGAGACTGCCGTCAAGCATAGCCAAGATATGGCAGAACATCGATACTTTGACCATATTGGGTTAGATGGATCGACTCCATTTGATCGGATGCAAGAAGACGGGATCAGCTTCACTGCTGCAGGGGAGAATTTGGCATTTGGCCAAGCCAGCAGTATTTACGCCCATCAAGGTTTAATGAATTCAGAAGGACATCGGGCAACGATTCTAAACGATGAGTATCAATTTCTCGGGATCGGTATTGCGATCGATACCAGCGAACAGCCATATTATACAACGTTGTATCACCGAGGATCGGCGTCGTGAATTCCTGAATTGCTTGAAACTGATTAGTTAAAAAACACTGCTCATTTGAGATTGCTGCGTTAGCAGCATCAAGTGAGCAGTGTTTTTTTGTCGATAAAATGGTGTGCAGCAGTATTGTTTAGTTTTGACGGTAGGCATGAGGAGAGCACTGATACTTCTTTTGAAACAGCTTATAGAAGAATGAGACATTTTTATAGCCGACTTGGTGTGCGATTTGTTCCACAGGCAGAGAAGAGCTTCTCAACAATAAACTGGCTTGATTGAGTTTTAATTCTTGAAGGATCGTCACAAAGGATCGACCAAGCTGCTGACTGATACGGCGACTCAAATAGCTCGGGTTGTATCCAAATGCCTCCGCAACCGAGGCTAGTGTGCAAGTAGCGAAATGTTTCTCCAGATAGTCCAACACTTCTCCGAGGTACAGTTGGTCACTTTTTTGCGACTCGATCCGTTGTTTTTCCTGGAAGTTACGAACGAGTTCGGAAAAAATAATGATCATATAGGAATGGATGACCTCATGAGAACCGAAGGAGGGATTAAAGAACTGGGCCAAGACCCCAAAAATCGCATCAATCAAATAGTCGTTGTTACTCGTTTCAAACACTAGGTATTGATTGTGCTTTTGGCTTTCAGATAACGCATTGATGGCAAAATCGGCGATCATGCTATTGGATGCCAACCGACTGAGCATCTGGGTGGAAAAGTACTCTTTGCTGATCAAAAAGTTAATAACAATGTCGTCTTGATTTGTTTCGATAATTTGGTGGATCACCCCTGTATCTAGTAAGCAAAAGTCACCTGCCTTTAGGATCACTTTTTTCTCATTGATCATGATCGTGACTGTTCCAGAAAAAACATAATTCATTTCGATAAAATCATGCTGATGTAGCGGCGTAGGAGAAAAGCGTGCATGTTTTAAAATCAAAAGCTGGCTTGTCTTAAGAAATCCGCTATCTTGCGGCCGTTTTCGTATGAGACGAGAAAGGTGTTTTTCGAATGTATATTGGTAAATTGGCTCATTTTTCTCAGTGTAGACTTTCTTGAAATCCTCATAATTGTATGGAAGGGATTGCGTCTTTTTAAGGGCTATTTCTTCGGTAGTCGTCAATTGTTGTAACTGCTGCAGAATGTTCTGTTTATCCATCGCTTTCTCCTTAGGTAAAAAATAGTCAATGAAATAGTAGAGTATCGTCATTGAAGACAGGTAGAGATAGTATATAATACTTGTATGATAGCGTTATCAATTATCATAATCCGGATGATAATAATAGTCAATAGTACCAGCAAATTCGAAAGAAATGGGGAATCACCATGAACCACGACAAACCATCATTAGGGGATAAGATCCAAAGTACCCTTGGTCCATTTGCAAGTAAAGTTAATGGGAATATTTATATTACTTCAGTTAGGGATGCAATGTTAGCTTACATGCCATTCACCTTTATTGCGTCGATCTTTTTAATTATTGCTTTTTTTCCGATCCAACAAGTGACCGATTTTATTACTATGGTGTTGCGAACAGAAGATGCTAGTGTCTGGCAAGAGAAATTGCTCTATGTCAACAATGCCACACTCGCAATCGGTGGTTTGCTAGTTGTCATTTCCCTCGCAAAATCACTCGCAGAAAAACTTGAAACAAACGTTTTGCAATGTGTCTTAACTGCTTTTGTTTCCTTTTTACTATTAACACCGTTGGATGCAAGGGAAGCAGGGAATTTTTTAGATATCACCCGCGTTAGCGCGCAATCGATGTTTTTAGCGATTATTGTCGGTATTTTTAGTACAGTTCTTTATAAAAAAATTGAGGGTAAAGGAATCAAAATCAAAATGCCAGCAGCGGTACCACCAGCTGTTTCTGGTCCATTCGAATCGGTGATTCCATCTTTTCTTGTCATCACGACGATTTGGGTCATCCGACTCATCATCGAAGCCTTATTTAACAGTGATGCCATGACGTTGATCAATGGGACCCTTGGGATTCCATTAACTATGTTAGGTGGCTCCCTAGTTGGAATGGTCGTTGTGAAAATTTTCGAGCAATTCCTATGGTTTTTTGGCCTTCATGGAACCTCGATCATTCAAGCAGTGATGGACCCAATCCATCAAGTCCTTGAAGACCAAAATCGTGTGGCATCAGTGGCGGGAGAGATTCCAACGAATATTATCAGTATGAGTTTTCGGAATCATTTTGCTTCGATTGGCGTCGTTGGTGCGATCATTGCTATTTTGATCGTAGCAAAAAGTAAACAGTACAAAGAGGTTGGAAAAATTGCTAGTGTTCCTTATATTTTCAATATCGGTGAACCAGCGTTGTTCGGGATACCGTTGATGTTGAATTTCAGTTTTATCATTCCTTTTGTTTTTGCAAATGCCGTCACAACGATCGTCGCTTACTTTGCTTTTTATTTCGGGCTAGTCCCGATCCCAACTGGGCTTGCGCAAATTCCGTGGACGACTCCGCCGATCATTAGCGGCTATTTTGTCACTGGTAGTATCATGGGCGCATTGTTACAAATCGTCTTGATCGTGATCGCAACGTTGATTTGGTTGCCATTTATCAAAGTTGCTGATAAGCAGATCTGTGTTGAAGAAGCACAATAACCCACGAAAGGAGCAGCTTATGAAAGAAACGATAACCATCAACGGAATGACAAAGCCATTAACAGTGGATTTAAATGATCCGATCCTTATTGAATGGCCGATGACCAATCACCAAGGCTACCGATTGCAAATTTTCAATGAACAGCAGCAAGCAGTGTATGACGTTTCCAACATAGCCGCTTCTGAGAATAAAATGGCGGTCCACTTGCCACAGCATCCGCAGCGAAAAAAATATCAAGTCAAATTGACCGCCGGAGCAGGAAACGATGTCACCAGTTACAGTAGTGTGTTTTTCACGATAGCAAAGCGTGAGAAACCTAAAGAAACCATGGGCAAGTGGATCACTCGCTTAGATGATCCCATTAAAAAAGAACGATTTTACTTTTCAGAAGAGAAAAATAGCTGCTTGTCTCGCTCTTTCACACTGGAAAAGTGTCCTTCCTATGCAGTGATTGATTGCTGCGGGCTTGGTTTTTATCGCTTGTCAGTTAATGGAAAAACGGTATCAGATGTTTATTTAAACAGTGATGTAACGAACTATGATCGAGTCGTCTACTATGATACTTATGAGTTAACTGATTTTTTACAGGAGGGAGACAATCGGATCGAAGTTGAACTTGCGAATGGCTGGTACAACCCTGCTCCGATTGAGATTTTAGGTCGGTATAACATCCGCAAACAACTAGCGATCGGCAAACCCTGTTTCTGGGGGGAGCTTCAGTTAAATGATGGAGGAGAGAATCGTTACATTTACTCAGACAATCAGTGGCAAAGTAGTTTTGGGCCTTATTTGCAAAACAATCTTTATATAGGAGAAATCGTTACCGATGTACCTGATCCTCGTCCAGAAGGAAAAACGGTACAAATTGCTGGACCCGCGGGACGTTTTAAGCCAAGCTTTATTCCAAAAATCAAGCGCACACAATCGATCGTTCCCCAAAAAATGACCGAAACTGCAGCGGGACTGCTCATTGACTTCGGTCAAATCATCAGCGGTCAATTTGCTTGTACTCTTGAGGAAGATTTCATTGGTCAGATCAGAATCAGCTATGCAGAAACATTAGACGAGCAAGGCAACCCTGATTATACGTCTACGATCAGTGGAACTTATGGCGTCTACGATCCCTATGAAGGGAAGCAGCCAGATGATCCTATCGTTCAACGAGACATCATTGAGAAAACGGCAGCGAAGACGTTCGTTTTTGAAAACCGCTACACGTATCATTCCTTTCGCTATGCGTTGATCGAGAGGAAACCTGCTGACAACCTTCAAGCGATTGTAGGAGCAATCAAAGCCTATCGCTTGCATACGGATGTGAAATCGTTGGTGACACTTGAAACCTCCGATCCTTTCTTGGATCAGTTATGGGCGGTTGGACAAGCCACGCGGTTGAACAACATCCACTCGTATTTTGAGGACTGCACTCGTGAGCGCTTTGGTTATGGTGGGGACATCGTTGCGTTACTACCAACGCAGATGGCAGATCTGGCGATTGAGCCGTTGTTGGAAAAAGTGTTGTGGGATTTTGCCAACGACCAACGATCGGATGGTGCAATGACTGCAACTGCGCCATTTGTAGGAATCATGACAAATGGTCCATCAAATGGTGGTGGTGCGTTAGGGTGGCAATTGGTAGTTCCAGAGCTTGCTTTGGCCTTGGTGAAGACCTATGGGAAACAAGCAGCGGTTGCCAAGCTGCGTCCACAGTTGGAAAGGCATCTCAACTATTTACTCGCTTTTGATTTTGATTATATCGCCCAGTGCTGTCTCGGCGATTGGGGAGCAATTGATGAAACTCAGCAAAACGGGGTTATTACTTCGCCAGATCAGTCCTTTTGCTCTGCCTGCATGTATCTGCTTCTACTACAGCGTTACCAAGAATTGATCGACTTGAGGATCATTGGTAACGAGGACTATTGTCAGCGAGTGACAGCAGCGATCCAGTACGCGACACTGCAAATCAAACAGAAGTTTTCTAAAGGAAATGAGCAATACGGTGCGGGCACCTTGTCTAGTATGGTCTTTGCAATGAAGACAGGACTCAGTGAGAAAAAACGAATATTGCCAAAACTAGTACAACGGATCAAGCAGCAAGAGGGTATTTTCTCTTTCGGCATCTTCGGGATGGCATGGAGTTATCAGTTGCTGGCTGAAGCTGGCTATAATGATATTATTTTTGATTGGTTAACGAGGAAATCTGCGCCTAGTTATGCAGCAATGCTGGCAAGCGGAAACGGCACTTTGATGGAACATTTTCCAACGCCGCAACATTCAGCCACTTACGAGGGTTCGTTGAATCATGCCATGTTTGCTTCTTATGGGTATTGGTTTGTCCGTCATTTATTAGGCATTCAGATGACAAGCGCTGGGATACTGATACAACCAGCCTTCGATGTACCTATAGCCCATGTCAAAGGCTCCTTACAAAGTACGTTTGGATTAGTAGCTTTAAGCTGGGAAAAGACTGATCGTACCGTTCGCTTAACGGTGGAGTTGCCACGAACATGTGGCTATAAAATCAGTCAGATGAAAGGTTTTAGAATAGTCAGTGAGAAAATAGAAGATGAGGGGGGGCGAAAAAAAGTTTCCTGCCTATATACGATTACTACTTAGCTAGTGAAAAAGTCGACACGTGGAAAGTGTTGACTTTTTTTCTGTCGTTTACTATCTTTTGCGTATTTCATCTATGAGGTGGTGAAAATGGATCGATGGAAGCTGTTCAAAGACTATTGGCGATTTGCAGTTGGTGGTGCTGTTTTGATGGTGTTGCTGATCATCTGGTTTGTACCGTTCTCGCAAAAAAAAGAAACAAACTGGCATTCAATGGCAGATGCAGCAGGTCAATCGTCTGAAATGGGGGAAGGTGGAGCCCTTCAAGAAGATAGTCTTCACGATGAAGAGTATGAGATCGTTATAGATGTCAAAGGGGAAGTGCACCAACCGGGAATTTATCGCTTGAAATCAGGTGCGCGGATGTATGAATTGATCGAACAAGCAGGTGGTCTGACAGAAGAGGCGTTAGAAACAGCCATAAACTTAGCACAAGTGCTACAAGATCAACAGATGGTGATCGTCCCTCATAAAGAGGATCAAGCGTTTATGGAGATGAATGCTTCAGGAGTAGGTGGCAGCCAAACAGCAGTGACACAAATCAATCTGAATCAAGCCAATGCACAGCAACTGCAAGAACTGCCAGGTGTGGGTGCCAAAAAAGCAGAAGCAATCATCGCTTACCGAGAAGAATATGGCTTTTTTAAACAGATTGATGACCTAAAAAAGATCACAGGCATCGGAGAGAAGACCTTTGAGTCCTTGAAAGAGATGATTACAGTGGCGGACTGAACCAAATAAATGTAAGAAATACTAAGAAATGACGGTTGAAAATTCAAGAAATTCGATTAGAATAGAACTAATCAATGACAAAGGAGCAAACGAATGAGCAATACGAGAATCCCATGGGACCAGTATTTTATGGCACAAGCTGTATTACTGTCTTTACGCAGTACGTGTTCCCGACTTGAAGTCGGCGCTACATTAGTCAAAGATCGCCGAATCATCGCTGGAGGCTACAACGGGTCCGTCAGTGGCGATGTACACTGCATTGACGATGGCTGTTATGTTGTCGATGACCATTGTATTCGGACGATTCATGCAGAAATGAATGCCTTATTGCAATGTGCAAAATTAGGGGTGTCAACAGACAATGCGGAAATCTATGTGACGCATTTTCCCTGTCTTCCCTGTACGAAAGCAATTTTGCAAGCAGGGGTCAAAAAGATCCATTATTTGAATGACTATCGCAACAATCAGTATGCAATGGAACTGATTCAACAAGTAGGTGCTTCCGTCCACCAAGTTGAACTCGATCCGGTGTATTTTGAAAAACTTTCGTTTGGTGTGCTGAATGATGCACAACCAACAAAAAAGAACTGATTCATTTTTATTTCTTAGTATTATTTTTGCTTGTTCGGTGACTGCTTACTATCGGCAGTCCATCTTACTGGGACTCATTGCACTTTATTATTTCGGGATGCTTGTCTTAAAACGACAAGCATTTTTGTGCATGATTTGTTTTGTCGGACTGTTGCTGTTAAGTGTCCGCGTTTCTCTTTCTCGGACTGGGAACATACAAGAAGGTGAGTATCAAGGGGTAGTCAATGTGCTGCCAGACACGATCAAAGTCAATGGCGATCTACTTACATTTGAAGCAAAATCCTCTGCAGGTAAAGTGATTGGCCGTTACACAATTTCTTCAGAGACTGAAAAACAGCAATGGCAGGATCGATCCGATTGGGGGAGAAAGCTGCTGGTGAAAGGATTTTTTTCTCTTCCTGAAAAACCACGAAACCGCCATGGATTTGACTATTCTGCCTATCTGGCTAGTCGATCAATTATTGGCACAGTCCATATCGAGCAAATGGTAGGTATGGAAGAAGCAGATGCAGGCTTTTCACTTGCAAAAGTTCGAGCAGATGTTATTTCTTCTGTTCAACGAATCTTTCCTGAACGCTCAGCTGCCTATATCAATGCATTGCTCTTTGGTTTTAAAGACCATAGCTTTCAAGAAGTACGTCAAATGTATCATGCTAGTGGCTTATTGCATTTCTTTACGATCTCAGGAATGCATGTCGTCTTATTTTTCAAATGGTTTCGCGGATGCTTCTGCCGATTGGGGTTTACGCAAAAAGAGATGCTGTTGCCAATGGGGGTCTTTTTCTTAGCCATAATTGGTCTTTGTGGCGGCGGCACTAGTGTCTGGCGTGCTGTCTTGGCATTATCGGTTACTCAAGTAACAACTCTTTATCAACAACGGCTATCGGCAAGTGATCATTATGGGATCGTCTTAACGACTCTTTTATTCGTTGATCCCAAAGTATTGCTTCAAACATCGGGGCAACTAAGTCTTTTGATGACCTTCCTGATAGTAATGCAGCAACCGATCAAATTGACGTGGTTTTGGCGTAGTCAGTTCCTCACGGTGCTGGCTGCGCCTGTCATTGCCTCGCTCTTTTATGAATTCCCATTATTTGGGGGCTTTTTGACGTTTGTCTTTTTACCATTTTTTCAAATGGTTTTGCTGCCAGCCTGTTTCTTAATGTTCGTTACTGGGACTCTTTTTCCAACCATCAGTGGGCTGATTGCACTTTTTGAAGGGCTTTTGCTGCTTATGGAAGTTGTCGTGGGCGCTGTAGGAGGCGTATCGATAACGGTGGGTGCCGTTCCTGCAGGATTGGCTGGCAGTTGTTGTTTGTTCAGCATGCTCTTTTACCAAAAGAAAAGGTGGCTGCTGGTGATCTGTTTTTCGCTTGTTGTACCAATCGTCTTTCAGCAGAATCGCGTTTTATCCACCATTAGTTATGTCGATGTTGGTCAAGGCGATAGTATCGTTTTGCAGGCAGAAAAAAATCGCGAAGTTTATGTGATCGATACTGGAGGTTCTCTGTCTTTTCCGAAAGAAAACTGGCAAGAGCGCAAACGACAAGCTGCTGGGGAATCTACATTGATTCCTTTTTTGAAAGGGGAGGGAGTCAGGAAGATCACCGGTTTGTTTCTAACTCATGGCGACACGGACCATATGGGAGATGCGCTAGCATTGATGAAGGCGATCCCCGTTGAAACGTTATATCTCGTACCAGGAAGTGAACAAGATCACCGCATCGCCAAGCTTTTAAACGAACTGCCTAAGCAGACAAGCGTTGTTTGGACGACGGTTGGCCAAGTAGTGGGTGATTTCCTTCAGTTGCAAGTATTGGCACCAGAATCAGGTGCAGGACAAAACGAAGATTCGCTGGTGATTAAAACCAAGGTAGGGGATAAAACATTTTTATTTACTGGCGATCTCGAACAAGCAGGGGAAAAAAAGTTGATTCATGATTATCCGAATCTTAAAGTTGATGTATTGAAACTAGGGCATCATGGCAGTCGAACCTCGACGGCACCTGAGTTTGTTGCGGCAATCGATCCCCAATTCGGGATCGTTTCAAGTGGACGGAACAATCGGTACGGGCATCCTCATGAAGAGGTGCTTGAAACGTTGGTAAATCAGACCGTTTTGCGAACCGATCAGCAAGGCATGATCCAATTTATTTGGTCTGAAAAACAACAATCATTTTTGATAAAAACGCTGCTAGACTATCCGATTGACTAATGGTAGGATAAGAATGAAAGCGGGGGGAACGATGGAATTACAAAAAGCGTTGCAAGCAATTCGAACCAAGGAGTTGCAATCGATTTATCTAGTCATCGGCAGTGAAATGTTTTTACAAGAGCAAGTTCGCACGGCCTTTTTGGAGCGTTTTTCCGTTGGGAAAGATGATCTGAATTTTGCTTCCTTTGACATGGAGAAAGATCCCCTTGATATGGTGATCCAAGAAGCTCAATCGTTGCCTTTTTTTGGCGATCAGCGATTACTGTTTGTTGAGCGGCCATTTTTCTTAACGGCTGAAAAAAAGAGCAATGCACCTGAGCATGACCTAGATGATTTTTTGAATTACATCAAAGACCCATTGGAATCATCGGTAATTGTGATTTTTGCAGATGTCGATAAATTAGATGAACGGAAAAAAATTACTAAGCAATTGAAGAAAGCCGCAGTTGTGATTGATGTCGCACCTATGAAAGAAGCCGACGTGCGTCAGTATCTCCAACAGTCGTTGGCAAATGATGGCATCGAAATGAGCCGAGAGGCGTTTGATTTGTTTTTACGGTTAACGGATCTGCAACTATCAAAAGCGATGCAGGAGTTACAGAAACTACGGCTGTATGCAGGAAATGGCAATAAAATTACGAAAGAGATCGTCTTGCAGTTGATCCCTAAGACGTTGGAACACAATGTCTTTGAATTAACCAGCGATGTCTTAAAGGGGAACGTATCAAATGCGTTGCGCTTGTATGACGATCTATTATTGCAAGGGGAAGAGACGATCAAGATCAATGCTATCTTGATCAGCCAAGTCCGTCTGCTGTTACAGGCGGCGATTTTGATGAAAATTGGCTACCAGCAAGCCAATATCGCAGAAACGTTGGGGATTCATCCGTACCGAGTGAAGTTAGCGATGCAGCAAGCTCGGGGGTTTGGAGAAAAGCAATTAGCGGCACTATATAGTGAATTGATCGAAAATGATTACTTAGTGAAAAGTGGTCAGATGGACAAAGAGTATTTGTTCCAGCTATTTGTTTTAAAACATGGCAAACAGTAAGTCAAAAAGAAAGGCGCAGCAATCGATGATTGCTGCGCCTTTCTTAATTTGCTTATTTTGCAATTTTTTTACTTAAACGAGATTTGTCGCGACTAGCTTTGTTCTTGTGGATCAATCCTTTAGTCTCAGCCATATCGATTGCTTTAACAGCATCTTTATATAACGCATCTACGTTATCAGCACCAGCTTCAACAGCTTGATCAAATTTTTTGATTGCTGTACGCATTGTGCTTACTTGAGATGAATTCTTAGCATTAGCCGCTTCGCTTGTGCGAACACGTTTGATTGCAGATTCAATGTTTGGCATGTATTTCACCTCCGAAAAAAAAGTTCAATTACGTTTAGAAAACGTATAAATCAACACTAGTCATTATACCTAATGCCAAGAGTGATTGCAATAAAAGTTGTAAAGAAATTTTACTTAACACAAAAATTTGTTTTTTGGCCGTGCTATTTTTTGCTTTATGGTTTTGAAAAATGCTTCTTTACACATTTTTTACTGAATAGTTATAAAAAGTTTACACAGAAAGAGCTTTCTATGCTATGATTACTTCGGAATTTTTAAATGGGGGAATCTATGTGAATATCGCTTTGTTTCTAACGATTGTCTTGTCATTAGGGGTGATTTTCGTCAACGGGTGGACGGATGCGCCGAATGCTATTGCAACCGCTGTCTCCACGAGAGTCTTACGCCCGAATATCGCCATTGGCATGGCAGTCGTCATGAATTTCTTAGGTGTGCTGGTGATGACGTATTTTAATGCGCAAGTTGCAGAAACCATCAGTAATATTGTGACTTTTGACTCAGGCGGGAGTTTTCGGGTCTCACAGATCGCATTAGCCGCTGCCTTGTTTTCAATTGTTGTTTGGACGGTCGCAGCTTGGTATTTTGGGATCCCAACCAGTGAATCTCACGCATTGATTGCGGGATTGACAGGGGCTGCCATGGCTCTGGGTGGTTTACATGCAGTCAACGGTGAAGAATGGATGAAAGTCTTAATCGGTCTCGTTGTGTCTACGTTAATGGGGTTTATTGGTGGATTTTTGATCACGAAACTGATCGTATGGCTCTTTCGCGATACCCAACGGCGAAAAGCCAACAAAATTTTTACGGTTGGTCAAGCCATCGCGGCTGGTGCCAATGCCTTCTTGCATGGTGCCCAAGATGGACAAAAATTCATGGGTGTGTTCATGTTAGGCCTTTTTTACAACAATCTTGCTGAAAAGACCGGCAATGGCTTTGCCATCCCACTGTGGGTGATGGTTCTTTGTTCCTTGACCATGGGGATCGGTACATCGGTCGGTGGGATGAAGATCATTAAATCAGTGGGGATGGATATGGTAAAACTGGAAAAATACCAAGGCTTTTCTGCAGATGTTACTGCAGCAATCTGTTTGTTCTTGTCTTCCGTATTTGGTATCCCAGTTTCAACAACGCACACGAAAACGACCGCTATCATGGGCGTTGGAGCGTCTCGGCGTTTTTCTAGCGTTGATTGGCGCATTGTAAAAGAAATGATCTATGCTTGGATTTTAACCTTTCCTGGCTGTGGATTGATTGCGTTTCTAATGGTCAAATTTTTATTGCTAATTTTGTGAGGAGAGAAAGTAATGGCACGAAAAAAAGGATTCGATTATTTTGCAGCAATGGAGCAGTTGGCGACGAACGGCCATTTAGCTGCCAAACGTTTTTCGCTTTTGATCAACGATTATTCTGAACGAGCATTGACCGAAGCAGCAGCTGAGATTCATGCTTTGGAAAAAGAAGGGGATAAAGTGATCGCTGAGCTAACCAATGAGTTATATGATTCATTTATCACCCCTATCGATCGCGAGGACATCCTAGTCATTTCAGAGCGTCTAGATGATATTTTGGATGGCATTATGGGACTGACTTATTTATTTGAGAATTTGGTCATTACGAAGATCCGCCCTGAAACCAACTTATTTGCTGGAATGATCGTTCAAGCGACACAAGGCGTTGAAACGGCCTTAAAAGAATTTCCTAAGTTCAAAAATTCAAAAACATTGCGTCAAATGATTAATGATGTGAATACGATTGAATCAGAAGCAGACCGTTTGTATTCAAAAATGAAAAAAGCGTTATTCACAGACGAAACGGACGTTCTTGAAATCATTAAATGGAAAGATGTTTATGATCGTTTTGAATCAATTATCAACGACACCGAAAGTGCGGTGGATATTATTGACGGTATGGTAATCAAAAACACGTGAGGAACTAGAGACCTTTCAAACAAAAAAAGAGCAACTCTTGGGCAGGTAAGTGCCACAAGAGTTGCTCTTTTTGCTTATAATTGGATCAGCCAATAGCCGATCAAAATGATTCCTAAAACGATACGATACCATCCAAATACGGTAAAATCGTTACGCTTGATGTAGTTCATCAAGAAACGGATCGCGATGATCGAAACGATGAATGAGACGATGGTTCCTGTTAATAAGATGACGGTTCCTTGGAAATCAAAGGCATTGCCATCTTTCAAAAACTTGAAGATTTTCAAGGCACTGGCACCAAACATGGTGGGAATACCTAAGAAAAATGAAAATTCAGCAGCAACATAACGAGAAGCGCCGATCATGATAGCACCTAAGATAGTAGCACCAGAACGAGAAGTTCCTGGGATCAATGCCAATACCTGGAACATGCCGACAATCAAGGCCGCTTTGTAGGTGAATTTGTTCAAATCGGTACATTTCGGTGCTTTATTCTTGTTTCGTTTTTCAACTACGATAAAGCCGATCCCATAAACGATCAAGACGATCGAAACGGAGAAAAAGTTGTAGAAGTGCGCATCTAACCAATCATCTAACGGCAATCCGATAATAACCGATGGCAAGACCGCAACAATAACTTTAAACCATAACGTCCACGTATCTTTTTTCTCTATTTCATTTTTTTGTGGGGAAAAAGGGTTCAGTTTATGGAAATATAAGTAGACGACTGCTAGTATCGCGCCCAATTGAATGACAACATTGAACATCGTCATAAATTCGGGGGTAACATTCAAACCGATAAATTCGTCGGCAAGAATCAAGTGACCAGTGCTGCTAATTGGCAGCCATTCCGTGATCCCTTCAATGATCCCAAATAAAATCGCTTTTATAAAATTTGTAAAAAACATTGGTCCAGTCCTTTCTATGACAAAATACAACTCTTAGTATACCGTTTCCTGATTCGAATACCAATCTTTTTCCTAAAAAAAGAGGGCAGTTTTTAAAACAAAAACTGCTCCTTTCTTGAAGAAATTGATTAGCCGTCAGAGGTTTCTCTTAGGACAAAAGCTCTTGAGAGAGCGCTAAGCCTTTTTTGATGTATTCTGTGTTACCAACTTCGGCGATGGTAAAGCTGCCGTCTTCGTAGATCAGTCGAGTGACCGAACCATTTTCAATATCCATACGAACATTGTTCTCATCATTGATCAGATGCAAAAGAAAAGCGATCGTTAAGCCGTGAGACACAACTAACGCATTGCCGCCGCCTTTTTTCTCAACGCGATAGGCGATATCTTCAAACCCTGTTTTGACACGTTCGGTCAAAACATCAAAGGTTTCCGCCCAATTGGCTGTATCGGCGTGGTAGATCGCATTGGCGATCGCCTCAAACGTGACATGATTAGCAATCATCTCATCATAATCAGGAAAATCAAGAATCCGCGGCAGAACGCCCCACATTTCTGCATCATAGGCCCCTTCAAGTGAGCCAAAGCACCATTCACGAATCCGTTTGTCGATGTGATAAGGGATCTCCGGTCCTCTGACATGTTCACCCAGTATCAGACGCATGGTTTCAATCGCTCGACCGCTGTCACTGGATACTGCTTCTACAAAATCCACATCGCGTAACCCAAGGCCTAAATAGTGGATGCCTTGTTCACCGGTTCGAGTCAATGGTGTGTCACACCAGCCTTGCACCCGCTGCAATGTGTTAAACATTGTTTTTCCGTGACGCACGACATACAATTCCGTCTTTGCCATAACTAGTTATTCCTCCTTTTGATTCGTCATACGTTTATGCGTTAAAAAACGGATTGGTCCGTTTCTCAATTTCGATCGTTGTTGGTTCTCCGTGGCCAGGATAGACCGCCATTTGATTCGGTAAAACAAAGAGTTGCGTTTGGATGCTGGTCAGCAATTGTTCCAAATTTCCGGTTGGCAGGTCTGTCCGACCAATGCTACCTTTAAATAAGGCGTCTCCGGAAACGACAAAATTGTCAAAAATAAAACTGACGCTGCCAATGGAATGACCCGGGGTTGCAACAACCTTAAAGGACATGCCAGCTATCTCGTACTCTTTCAACTCTAGCTCGAATTCAGCTGGACGTGCGGTGATGGTTCCTAATTCAGGATGACGGCCAGAAAGGTTTTTCATAGGATCACTTAGCCATCCTTGCTCAAGCGGACTCACGTAAACGGGGATCTGATAATAATCCCGCAAATGGTCAACTGCGCCGATATGGTCATAATGAGTGTGGGTCAATAAAATCGCTGCTGGTTTTGCGCCTGTTTTTTCGATCTCAGCGATCAATCTCGCTGCTTCTGCTCCAGGATCAATAATCAACAAAACATCTTCTTTCCAAATTAGGTAACAATTTTCTTGAACGGGTCCTGTCACTAAACCAATGATTTTCATGCTAAAACCTCCTAGGATCACAAATACTTGTGTCTGACTATAAGTATAGCTTAAAGTATAAGAGGAAACAAAGAAAGGTTTTTAGGAGTGAAAAATTAATGATAAAAACGATAAACGCAGAAGACAATCGTCAGGCAGTCTGTCAATGGCTAAATCATTCAACGAAAAAAACAGAGGCAGTGAGTGCCTTTTCCGATCAAGAGCAGCTTTCATTTGCTTTTTTTGACAATCAGGATCAACTTGGTGGGGTGATTGGAAAACGGACAGGCAATACGATCCATATTCAATTGTTAGCAGTTGATCCAAGCCATCAGAATCAGGGGATCGGGAAACAATTGATAAAAGCACTTTTTGATCACGGTAAAAAAGCGGGGTGTCGTTCCGTGACGGTTACCACCCAAGACTACCAAGCGCCGCAATTCTACCAAGCAGTCGGCTTCGAACCGTTTGCTGTGCTTACGGATACACCTGTGCTTGGCACGGATAGGCTTTACTTCGTGAAGATGCTGTGATCAACCTTTTGCAGGCAGGTGATAAGGCTAACCAATAGTTTGATGAGAGAAAAGCTTAGAATTATTGTGGGAATTCGAAAATTTTTCTAAGAAACCGCATTAGCAAAAAACTGCTGTTATACTAATTAAAATAAGAAAGCGTTGATTCGTTTGAAACGGGTCTAGTTTTTGACGAAAGCATGAACATTCTTCGTGACCAACTTCGAGGAAAGTGTGTGATCTGTATCTTGCGTTAGTTTTGATTGGTATACCTCAACTCTTTGTAAGAAGGTGTTTTTATGAAAAAATCCCTGCAATTTTTTTTCACTCTATGCTTCGCCGCGCTCGCTTTAGTGAGCTGTGGCCAAGAGGAGCTAACCATCAACGATTCGAAAGAAGTTTCTGAAACTGTTACTTCCGCCTCAAAAACGGTTGAAAATGGCGACCTTGATTTGATGCTGATCCAAGATGAGAGTGTCATCTTTCCGCAAAGCCAAGGGGTTTATGATTTTCATGAGAATGAGTTGACGATCGTTAAGCAGTATTTGCCGATGGCAGATTTAGAAGATAGTTCAGCCAGCTTTAGTGATGTTGCCTTGTATGAAGGACAAATCGAAAGTGATTTTCAGCGTCATTTTTCCCATTCAGAGGTACAGTTGTCCAACGACCCTTATCAAATTTATGAGATCACCTATCAAGATGCATCATACACGGTTGAAGGGAAGCATTTGACGATCAAAGCAGATGGACGGACCTTTGAGTTCACCTTAGATCTAGACAATCAACAAGCTTTTGACCAAAATGGTGTCAGTTATGATATTCAAGTCGATCAATAAATATCTTTCAAAAAATAGCCCTGCTTTACTTGCTTAGGTGAGTAGAGTAGGCTTTTTTGTAAATCCTTCGCCAAACCCATTTTCTGGAAGAAAAAATGAAGTCAATTATCTGATGAGTAGGTGTTTTGTTGCAAGTGGTTTTTTCATGGTGATAAAACCTGTTTGGATAGGATACTCTCCGCAGAGGATGAAAAGCTGTTTCTGTTCGCTTTTCCAAAAGTAATCTATCCGCTATAATGGCAAACGAGAAGGTGAACACGTGTATAAAGGAAAAGTTGCGGTTAGAAAAATCGTAGAATTTATTTTGCGCCGAGGGGATATTGATAGCCGCAAAGTCAGTAATCATACCGCGCAAGAAGGCGCCCGTATCCATCGCCAACTACAAAAAGAGGCTGGGGATGCGTATCAAAAAGAAGTCTTTTTCAAACGAGAAAGCCAAATTGAGAAAGATTCGATCACTGTCGAAGGACGTGCCGATGGTCTCTTTTTTGATGCAACTCTTAATTCTTGGGTGATCGATGAGATCAAAACTTCAGAACCAGCGTTCGAAGATATCCCTGAAGATCAAATCGATTTGTTTTTTGCCCAGGGAATGGTTTATGCTTATTTGTTTTTACTACAAGAAAATGAACAAGCAGCGCTTAGTGACAGTGAAAATCAAGAGAAACCAGAAGCGGAACCTACTGCTGAAGGTAATGATCCGAAGAGATCCATCGATCGAATCGACGTACAATTGACTTATTATCAAACCACTGAAAAGCTGACCACCCGTACGAGAAGAACATTTCAGTTTTCAGAATTAGCTGTTTTTTATGAAGAATTACTTCAGGAATATCATAAATGGTTAGTTTTTCAAGAAAATTGGCGCCGTGTCCGCAATACGTCTTTGCAGCTGCTGTCTTTTCCCTTTGAAACCTTTCGCAAAGGGCAGCGAGAGTTAGCAGCAGCGGCGTATAAAACACTAAAAAATGGCAAGCGACTTTTTGCGGAAGCGCCAACTGGAACTGGAAAAACCATGTCAACGCTGTTTCCCGCATTAAAAGTGCTAGGGGAAGAAGGGGCTGATCGGGTCTTTTATCTGACGGCGAAGACGATCACCAGACAAGTGGCCGAAGATGCACTGAGCAAGTTAGCAGACAACGGTAGTGAAACCAAAAGTGTCACGATTACCGCCAAAGACAAAATCTGTTTTTTAGATGAACGAAACTGTACGCCAGAACACTGTGCGTATGCGCAAGGCTATTACAATCGAATCAACGAAGCATTATGGGATCTGTTGCATCACGAGAACCAAATAACCCGAGAAGTGATCGAGACCTACGGAAAGAAACATACGGTCTGTCCCTTCGAGCTTTCACTGGATGTCAGTGTCTTTTGCGATGTCATTATTGGTGATTATAATTATTTGTTTGATCCCACCGTTTATTTGCGAAGATTTTTTGAGGAGCCGGATGAAGAATATTTCTTTTTAGTGGATGAGGCCCATAACTTAGTCAACCGTTCCAAAGAAATGTATTCGGCAACCATTACCCGGCAGCCATTTAAGGAATTAAAGAAGAAAGTATCCAATGACCAGCAAAAATTAAAACGCGCCCTAAACAAAGTTGACAAAGAATTTGCGGCTATTGCTCAAATAGCAAAAGAGGAAGAGTGGGAATACCACCATCAAGCAGCTCCCCATGAAACGATGGTCAATCAGCTCTACAAAGTAGCTGAATTGATGAAGGAATGGTTGCCGGCAAATCCTGAGCATGAATTGCAAGAAGAAGTGCTGCAAGTGTATTTTGAAGCTAACCATTATTTGAAGATCAGTGAATTTTATGATGATCACTACGAAACGACGGTGGAGATCGACCGCTATGATATCAAACTACGGCAATTTTGCATTGAACCAGCGCCGTTTTTGGAATCTGTGTTAGATAAGGGCAAGGCCAGCCTGTTGTTTTCTGCGAGCTTTACTCCTTTGACCTATTATCAAGAGGTATTAGGAGGCGGCAATGAAGCTTTGCGCTATCGCCTGCCAAGTCCTTTTGATCCGAAAAATCAGGGGATTTTTATTGCAGACTATATCCAAACAACGTATCGCCAACGTGAAGCCAGCATTCCTGCAATCGTTGATGCAATCCAGCAAATGACCGCAGCGAAAGCGGGAAACTATATGGTCTTTTTCCCTTCTTATCGTTACTTGGATGATGTGGCGGCAGCATTTTCCCAACAGGCGCCAGAGGTGGAGGTCTTGATTCAGGGGACAGCCATGAACGAAGCAGAGCGCGAGGCGTTTCTTGCACAATTTCAATCTCTTGAGCGGCAACGATCATCCTTGCTAGAAACAAGTCAAGACGGACAAGAGAGCCAGCCAAAAACATTAGTGGCATTTTGTGTCCTTGGTGGAATTTTTTCTGAAGGGATCGACCTAAAAGGCGATCGCTTGATCGGTGCAGCAGTGGTAGGAGTCGGACTGCCGCAAATCAATCACGAGCAAGAATTGATTCGGGAATATTACGATGAGAAAAAAGCAGCTGGCTTTGCGTATGCCTATCAGCTGCCCGGGATGAATAAAGTCCTGCAAGCAGCCGGTCGAGTGATCCGGGATGTCAGCGATCGCGGCGTGGTGTTATTGCTGGATCAACGTTTTCGGACACCGCGTTACCAAGAACTTTTCCCACTGCACTGGCAGCATGCCTTAAACATTCGTCGGCCGCAAGAGTTATCAAAGGCATTGACTCATTTTTGGCAAGAAAAAAACTAGAAGCAGAGCTTTCAGGAGAGGTTGTGCAAAATCAGCAGATAAAGCTGATTTTGCCTAACCAACACGTTAGACTCTGTTCTAGTTTTTTTGATTAGCGATAATTTGTAAACTGTAAATCGATCGTCAGGGGCAGTTTACGCAACAATTGGATCACCTCTTGCAGATCGTCACGACTTTTGCCTGTTACCCGAATTTGATTATCTTGAATTTGAGTTTTAACTTTTAGCTTGGCGTTTTTGATCGCAGTCGTTATTTTTTTGGCGTTTTCTTTATCGATGCCATTGATCAATTCTGCTGTTTGACGAGCTTTTGCCCCCAAGGCATGCTCCGTTTCGCCAAATTGTATATTTTTTGTTGGTACATTTCGTTTGATCAGCTTCGCAAAGAGCACATCTTTGATTTGCTCCAACTTAAATTCGTCATCTCCAACGATCGTCAGTTTGCCCTCAGTCATCTTGATTTCTACCGTGGAGCCTTTAAAATCAAATCGGTTTTTCAATTCTTTTTCCGCCTGTTGAATGGCGTTTTTCACTTCTTCTGTGTTGATCTCAGATACGACATCAAAACTTGCTTCTTTTGCCAAAATCAATCACTCCTCTCATCTCTTACCTATGATTTTAACATGGAGGCGAACGATGCGGGAATCAAAAGTAAATTTTTGCAAATAATTGTTTCATTTTTTCACACAAACTGCTATTCTTTGGAAGGAGATTTTTAGTGAAGGAGCTAGATCATTGTGAGTAAGTTATTAACGAAGCACGAACAATCAGAACGATTGAAAAAAATAGGGGTTATTTTGCTGTCAGGTATCACCGCAGCCATTGCTTTAAATTTCTTTTTGATTCCCGCAAACGTTCTTTCTGCTGGGATGAACGGGGTCGCCCAATTGATCGTGGCACTTGCCTTGGAACATTTTGGCGTTCACCTTAGTACAGGGCTGTTTATTTTCCTATTAAACTTGCCTATCTTTGTTCTCGGGTTCATCAAACTCGGGAAATCATCGACACTATTGAGCTTTATCAATGTCGTTGTCGTTTCTGTCTTAACGATAATCCTTCCACAAGGAGCAATCACTGACAATATTTTGGTTAACGCTTTGCTCGGTGGCGTACTGTTAGGCGTCGGCGTTGCGTTTTCACTGAAAATGGGTTTTACCACCGGCGGAATGGATATCCTTTCGTTGATATTATCAAAAACGACTGGAAAAACGGTCGGTAAATATATGTTTATTTTAAACGGCATCATTGTCATGGTCTCAGGTTTCGTCTTTTCTTGGGAAAGTGCCTTGTACACGATCATTTCGATTTTCGCAATGAGCTACGTGGTGGACATGCTGCACACAAGTCATCAAAAGGTAACGGCGATGATTATTACGACCAATGCGGAAGCTGTTGGGAAAAATATTTCTAAGCATGTGTTTCGCGGCATGACTTTGTTCCCCTCAGTCGGAGGCTATTCAGGCGTACCGGGCAATATGATCATGATGGTCGTGACCCGCTACGAGATCTACGATTTAGAACAAGCCGTTTTAGAAGCAGACGGCAATGCGTTTATTAACTTTGTGCCGACCCAATCGATCACAGGTCGTTTTGCGACAGATGATGAACAACGGACCTTTAAAACGACGGGGGTCTTCCCAGAACTGAAAATACACAAGAAAAGCCGTCCATAATCAAGGATCGTCCATTTACAAATCTTGCAAAAGAAGGTATTATTTGAAACAAGAATTAAAGGAGGTCTTCAACCGTGGCATATACTGAAGTAGAAGCAGAAGCAATCAAAGAGCGTGTCTTGGCTGCCTTGGAAACCGTGATTGACCCTGAGTTGGGGATTGATATAGTGAATCTAGGCTTAGTTTATGAAGTCGAATTTGATGCAGAAACAGGCAATACCGTAATCAAAATGACCTTAACAACAATGGGCTGTCCCTTAGCCGACGTATTGACTGAATCGATACACGAAGCATTAAGCGATATTCCAGAAGTCAAAAATCCAGAAGTAAAACTAGTTTGGTATCCCGCTTGGACGACTGATAAAATGAGTCGTTATGCACGGATTGCTTTGGGGATTCGTTAAGGATTTTATCGTAGAAAATAAATGTCTTAGACTCTTTTATCAGCTGAATAAAGTTGATAGAAGAGTCTTTTTGGATTTAAGTTGGATGCGTGTCTTTGACTATCTTGCTTTTAGTCAGTGCTTGCAGAAAGTTTGCGAAGATTGCATTGCATTTTCAGAAATGAAACGGTAAACTAGTTGAAAAGATTGGAGGAATGAATCAATGTTAGCTACGAATTTTGGGAAATATACATACAAAAATCCGTTTATGAACGCCTCAGGAGTCCATTGTATGACGATCGAGGAATTAGATGAATTAGCGGCATCAGCAGCTGGGGCATTTGTCACGAAGAGTGCAACGCTAGAAGCACGTGCGGGAAATCCAGAACCACGTTATACCGATTTACCGTTAGGAAGCATCAATTCGATGGGATTACCAAATCTAGGGGTGGACTACTACTTAGACTATGCTATCAAAAAACAGCAGGAAATGACCCAGCAAGCGCCCTTCTTTTTCTCTGTCGCTGGTATGAGCGTGGCTGAAAACATTGAGTTATTGAAGAAAATCCAAGAAAGTGATTTTGAAGGAATCACAGAGTTAAATCTTTCTTGTCCAAACGTGCCAGGAAAACCCCAAGTTGCCTATGATTTTCCTTTGACCGATCAAATTCTGGAAACAGTCTTTGGTTTTTTCACAAAACCTTTAGGTGTCAAATTGCCGCCATACTTTGATTTGGCGCACTTTGATGAGATGGCTAAGATATTGAACAAGTATCCGTTAACTTATATCAATTCAATCAATAGTATTGGGAATGCTTTATTCATTGATCCTGCTACTGACTCAGTAGTTATCAAACCAAAAGATGGTTTTGGCGGTTTGGGAGGCGAATATGTGAAACCAACGGCATTAGCCAATGTGCGGGCTTTCTATACACGTCTCAAGCCAGAAATCAAAATTATCGGTACTGGTGGGATTCGTAATGGTCAAGATGCGTACGAACATTTGTTATGTGGCGCTTCTATGTTGCAGATCGGCACAGAGCTGCAAAAAGAAGGACCGGTGATCTTTGAACGATTGACGAAAGAATTAGCAGCGATCATGAAAGAAAAAGGGTATCAATCAATCAGTGAGTTCCAGGGGAAATTAAAAACGATTGATTAAGAACGACTTTGAATGCTTTACTATCCGCTTCTTTTTATAGAAGAAAGGTGGTTTTTAATGGAGAAGTTTCGTAAAACAACGGAGGATGATCTGGTTGAGTTGATGGCGCTTTTTGAAGAAGGCATTGCTTTCTTAAAAGCACAAGGATCTCCGCAATGGCAAGATGGATACGGTCCTAAAGAAAATCAAATCAAAGCAGATATTGCAAACGATGAGAGCTATGTGTTGGTGATAGATGGAAAAATTGCGGCATCGGCAGCGTTAGTATCCGGTGAAGATCCTGTCTACAACGCAATTACCGGCGCAGGGTGGGATGGAAACGGTCCATATCTATCCATTCATCGCGTCGTTGTCAGTTCTCATTTTAAAGGGCAAAAGTTAAGCGCCAAATTGCTGCAAGCTCTTGAAGTGGTTGCATTAGAGCAAGGAATCGTTGATTTACGTATCGATACGTATAAAGCCAATATTGGTATGCAAAAGAATATCCAAGCAGCTGGCTATCAATACAAAGGAGAGGTAACATTCCCTTTTCCGAACGGAGAGCGATTGGCTTTTCAAAAACGTTTGACCGCAAGCTAAACATTCTATTCCATGAGTGTCACTTGGCTGAATTAATGGAATAGTTGTGTCAAAGTGAATTTTTGGTATGAAAATGCGGATAATGGTTGTCAGAATCCTTTCGGCTTGCTAAGATAAGCACGTAAAGGACGGTGCCAAATGAAGAAAAGAGTCAAAAAGAAAAAAGCGTATAAAAAATATATCCATGATATTTTTGCGGGTTATGAAGAAATGCTTGAGAATCCAGCGATCAATGAGAAGAAGTTTTCTTATCTGAAAGAAGAAACAACCTTAAAACGAGACGATCAAAACCAGATCCGTTTTCGTACGATCGATATTGATTAAACTACCTATTTTGGGTAGTTTTTTTGTTTATCTCGACTTAGTTGAAAATATTTCAGAAAAAAGCTTGCTCTTTCATTCTTAGAATGATAAAGTATTCAACGTTGGCAATTGAGCCAGCAGGTCAAAAAAGCTTTTGAAAAAACTTCAAAAAAGACTTGACCAAAAATGAAACAGATGATATTATAACGAAGTCGCAACAATAAAATAGTTAATCGATGTTGATACATCAACAAAATTAATTAAAAAAAGTTGTTGACAAATAACAAATCATTTGTTATTCTAATGAAGTCGCTGAGACAGCCGCTGCGAAGTTGAAAAACAACGAGCGAAAAAAACTTTTAAAAAAGAGTTGACAATCAATTGTCGCTCTGATATGATATAAAAGTTGCTAACACAGCACTGTAGACCTTTGAAAACTGAACAAAGCAAGCAAACGAACCAATGTGTAGGACGTTTCAATTTATTGAAACAAATACATGCAAGCAATAGCTAGCAAAGTTAATTTTTATGAGCTTAATGACCGTATGGTCATTCAAACAAATCATTATGAGAGTTTGATCCTGGCTCAGGACGAACGCTGGCGGCGTGCCTAATACATGCAAGTCGAACGCTTTTTCTTTCACCGGAGCTTGCTCCACCGAAAGAAAAAGAGTGGCGAACGGGTGAGTAACACGTGGGTAACCTGCCCATCAGAAGGGGATAACACTTGGAAACAGGTGCTAATACCGTATAACACTATTTTCCGCATGGAAGAAAGTTGAAAGGCGCTTTTGCGTCACTGATGGATGGACCCGCGGTGCATTAGCTAGTTGGTGAGGTAACGGCTCACCAAGGCAACGATGCATAGCCGACCTGAGAGGGTGATCGGCCACACTGGGACTGAGACACGGCCCAGACTCCTACGGGAGGCAGCAGTAGGGAATCTTCGGCAATGGACGAAAGTCTGACCGAGCAACGCCGCGTGAGTGAAGAAGGTTTTCGGATCGTAAAACTCTGTTGTTAGAGAAGAACAAGGATGAGAGTAAAATGTTCATCCCTTGACGGTATCTAACCAGAAAGCCACGGCTAACTACGTGCCAGCAGCCGCGGTAATACGTAGGTGGCAAGCGTTGTCCGGATTTATTGGGCGTAAAGCGAGCGCAGGCGGTTTCTTAAGTCTGATGTGAAAGCCCCCGGCTCAACCGGGGAGGGTCATTGGAAACTGGGAGACTTGAGTGCAGAAGAGGAGAGTGGAATTCCATGTGTAGCGGTGAAATGCGTAGATATATGGAGGAACACCAGTGGCGAAGGCGGCTCTCTGGTCTGTAACTGACGCTGAGGCTCGAAAGCGTGGGGAGCGAACAGGATTAGATACCCTGGTAGTCCACGCCGTAAACGATGAGTGCTAAGTGTTGGAGGGTTTCCGCCCTTCAGTGCTGCAGCAAACGCATTAAGCACTCCGCCTGGGGAGTACGACCGCAAGGTTGAAACTCAAAGGAATTGACGGGGGCCCGCACAAGCGGTGGAGCATGTGGTTTAATTCGAAGCAACGCGAAGAACCTTACCAGGTCTTGACATCCTTTGACCACTCTAGAGATAGAGCTTCCCCTTCGGGGGCAAAGTGACAGGTGGTGCATGGTTGTCGTCAGCTCGTGTCGTGAGATGTTGGGTTAAGTCCCGCAACGAGCGCAACCCTTATTGTTAGTTGCCATCATTTAGTTGGGCACTCTAGCGAGACTGCCGGTGACAAACCGGAGGAAGGTGGGGATGACGTCAAATCATCATGCCCCTTATGACCTGGGCTACACACGTGCTACAATGGGAAGTACAACGAGTTGCGAAGTCGCGAGGCTAAGCTAATCTCTTAAAGCTTCTCTCAGTTCGGATTGTAGGCTGCAACTCGCCTACATGAAGCCGGAATCGCTAGTAATCGCGGATCAGCACGCCGCGGTGAA